>NZ_JAWQPU010000001.1:0-1419161 GCF_033741125.1 Mycolicibacterium sichuanense
GCGGCGCGCACGCCGGTGCCCGAGAGCAGGTCATCGGGCAGGGAGTAGCCGAAGAAGCCTTCGAACATGGCCAGGATCAGCAGCAGCGAGCCGATGACCCAGTTGGCTTCGCGGGGGCGGCGGAAGGCGCCGGTGAAGAAGATGCGGGCCAGGTGGACCATGATCGAGGCGGCGAACAGCAGGGCGGCCCAGTGGTGGACCTGGCGGACGAACAGTCCGCCGCGGACTTCGAAGGAGATGTCCAGGGCGGTTTCGTAGGCCCGTGACATTTGCACGCCGTTGAGGGGTTGGTAGACCCCGTGGTAGACGACTTCGGACATCGAGGGGTCGAAGAACAGGGTCAAGTAGACCCCGGTCAGCAGCAGGACCACGAAGCTGTAGAGGGCGATCTCACCCAGCAGGAACGACCAATGCGTCGGGAACACCTTGTTGAGCTGACGACGCACCGCCGCCGAGGGGTGATACCGCGAATCGATCGCATCACCCTGATGGGCAGCTAGGTCGGCCAATCGTGGACTCATGATGACGGACTCATCGTGCATGGGCTCCTTCGCGCGCGAGCGGGGGCTATCACCAGCATGCGCTGAAAAGGGCCCTACTCTGCGCTGCCGAGCAATCGTCATGGCTCGGTAATGACTATTACGGATGCGACCGACGCAGGATGGACACCGTGAGTCGCGATGACCTCTGAGGACGCGGAAGTCCTGGTGATCGGTGCCGGGCTGGCGGCCGCCGCGTCGCCGAGGCCGTCATGGCGTCCTAGGTGCACCATGGAGCCGTGACGCCCCCACTCGACGAACTGCTGGACGGTTTGCACGTCGTTGCCCTGCCCATGCGAGTTCGCTTCCGCGGCATCGACGTTCGCGAGGTCGCGCTGATCGAGGGGCCCGCGGGTTGGGGCGAGTTCGGGGCCTTCACCGAGTACGGGCCCGACGAGGCCGCCCACTGGCTGGCGTCGGCCGTCGAGGCGGCCTACCTCGCACCACCGCCGCCGCTGCGGCAGTGGATTCCCATCAACGCCACGGTTCCCGCGGTCCCGGCGGAGCGGGTGCCCGAGGTGCTCGCCCGCTTCCCCGGCGCGGGCACGGCCAAGGTCAAGGTGGCCGAGCCGGGGCAGTCCCTGGCCGACGACCTCGCCAGGGTCGACGCGGTGCGCGAGCACGTGGCCCGGGTCCGCGTCGACGCCAACGGCGGCTGGACCATCGCCGAGGCGGTGGCGGCCTGTGCGGCGCTGACCGCCGGTGGACCGCTGGAGTACGTCGAGCAGCCGTGTGCGACCGTCGCCGAACTCGCGGAGCTGAGGCGCCTGGTCGCGGTGCCGGTCGCGGCCGACGAGAGCATCCGCAAGGCCGACGATCCGCTGCTCGTGGTCCGGTCCAACGCGGCCGACGTGGCGGTCGTCAAGGTCGCACCGCTGGGCGGGGTG
This sequence comes from Mycolicibacterium sichuanense, assembly GCF_033741125.1. Lineage (NCBI taxonomy): Bacteria > Bacillati > Actinomycetota > Actinomycetes > Mycobacteriales > Mycobacteriaceae > Mycobacterium > Mycolicibacterium sichuanense. The sequence continues at coordinate 1,427 of NZ_JAWQPU010000001.1, forward strand.
GCGCGGCTGTTGGGCATCGCCGACCAGATCGACGTGCCGATCGTGGTGTCCAGTGCGCTTGACTCGGCGGTGGGCATGGCGCGGGGGCTGCTGGCCGCGGCCTGCCTGCCCCAGTTGCCGTACGCGTGCGGGCTCGGCACGGGAGGGCTGTTCGTCGATGACGTCGTCGAACCCGTCGCGCCGGTCGACGGCCGGTTGCCGGTCGGTCCCGTCGGCCCGGACCCTGGCCGGCTGGCCGCCCTGGCCGCCGCACCGGATCGGCGGCAGTGGTGGATCGACCGGGTCAGGGCCTGCCATCCGTTGATCGGGTAGCCGAGCGGCGCCGAAGAGCCCATGGCCTAATCCGTGGGATGCATGGCGTAGACGTCAGACGGGTCGTCGCCAACACTGTGGGAGTGAAGCGCTGCGTGGTCGTCGTCGGGTTCGACGGGGTGCAGGCCCTCGACCTGGTGGGGCCCTTCGACGTGTTCACCGGAGCCACCGTGGCGCTCGCCGCGGCCGGGCGTGCCGACGATGGCTACGACGTGTCGGTGGCCTCCGTCGGCGGCCGACCCATCAGCACCGGAACGGGTCTGGACCTGGTCGCCGAGCCGCTGCCCGATCCGGACGGCCCGTACGACACCGTGGTCCTGCCCGGCGGTTTCGGCAGCACGGCGGCCCGCGACGATGCGGTCCTGATCGACTGGATCCGGGACGTGGCGCCGCATGCGCGGCGGGTGGTGAGCGTCTGCAGCGGCGCGGTGCTCGCCGCCGAGGCGGGCCTGCTCGACGGGTGCGCCGCCACCACGCACTGGGCGTTCGCCGCACGATTGGCCGCCGAGTACCCGGCCGTCGCCGTCGACCCCGAACCCATCTTCGTGCGCAGCTCGGAGAAGGTGTGGACGGCAGCGGGGGTGACCTCGGGCATCGATCTGGCACTCTCGCTCGTCGAGGACGACTACGGCACCGACGTCGCGCAGACCGTCGCCCGCTACCTGGTGCTCTACCTGCGCCGGCCGGGCGGGCAGACGCAGTTCGCCGCACCGGTGTGGATGCCGCGGGCCAAGCGTGCCCCGATCCGGGAGGTGCAGGAGACCATCGAAGCCGAACCTGCAGGCGCGCATGGCATCTCGGAGCTCGCCCGCCGCGCGTCGATGAGCCCGCGCCACTTCACCAGGGTGTTCACCGACGAGGTCGGTGAGTCGCCGGGCGCCTACGTGGAGCGGGTGCGCACCGAAGCCGCGCGCCGCCAGCTCACCGAGACCGACGACACCGTCACGGTGATCGCCGGCCGGTGTGGCTTCGGTACCGCAGAAACCATGCGGCGCAACTTCGTTCGACGCCTGGGCGTCTCGCCCGATCAGTACCGCAAGACCTTCGGCTAGAGGAGTGGACATGCAGATCGCCATCGTGCTGTACCCCGGCTTCACCGCCCTGGACTTCATCGGGCCGTACGAGGTGTTGCGCTGGTTGCCCGACGCGGAGGTGAGGTTCCTCTGGCATCAGCCGGGACCCATCGTCGCGGACTCGGCCGTTCTGGTCGTCGGCGCGACGCACTCGTTCGACGAAACTCCTTCGCCCGACGTCATCCTCGTGCCGGGCGGGTTCACGACGATGGAACACGCCCGCGACGAGAAGGTGCTCGAGTGGGTGCGCCGGGCCCACCGCACCGCGACGTGGACGGCGTCGGTGTGCTCGGGCTCGGTGATCCTGGCCGCCGCCGGACTGCTGGCGGGCAAGCGGGCGACGTCGCACTGGGCCGCGGTGCCGATGTTGAAGGCGTTCGGGGTGGAGCCGGTGGGCGACGAACGGATCGTCCATCAAGGTGATCTCGTGACCTGCGCGGGGGTGTCGGCGGGCATCGACCTCGGGCTGTGGCTGGCGGCCCGCATCGGCGGGGAGGACCGGGCGAAGGCCATCCAGCTGTCGATGGAGTACGACCCGCAGCCGCCGTTCGACTCCGGCCACCTGTCGAAGGCGTCGGCGACCACCAAGGCCGCGGCCGTCGCCCTGATGGGCCGGGATCTGATGAAACCCGTCCAGCTGAAGGCGACCACGTTGCTGCTGTGGGATCAGGCCATCCGCGCCGCCCGCGGACGCAGACGCGCGGCCTCGGCCCGCCCGTAGCGCGTCATCGCCGGCCCGGTCGGGGAGTCGCGCCTGACGCCCACCGTGCCAAGTAGGGTCGACCAAGTGAATTTGGCGTACGACGACCGCGGCTCTGGTGAGCCCGTCCTGTTCATTGCCGGCCGCGGCGGAGCGGGCCGGACGTGGCACCTGCATCAGGTTCCGGCGTTTCAGCGGGCCGGCTACCGCGTCATCACGTTCGACAACCGTGGCGTGGGTGCCACCGAGAACGCCCAGGGCTTCACCACCGAGCAGGTGGTGTTCGACACCGCCCGGCTGATCGAGAAGCTCGACGCCGGGCCGGTGCGCGTGGTGTCGGTGTCGATGGGGTCGTTCATTGCCCAGGAGCTGATGCTGGCCAGGCCGGATCTGGTCTCCGCTGCGGTGCTGATGGCGACCAGGGGCCGTGAGGACCGCACTCGGGAATTCTTCAACGCCGCCGAGTACGAGTTCTTGCAGATGGGCATCGAGTTGCCGCCGAAGTACGACGCGAAGGCGCGGCTGCTCGAGAGCTTCTCGCCCAAGACGCTGAACGACGAGAACGCGGTCCGCGACTGGATCGACATGTTCACCATGTGGCCGAGCAAACCCACCCCGGGGTTCCGTAGCCAGCTGCGGATCCGGCCGGAGGGCAACCGATTGCCGGCTTACCAGAACATTACGGCGCCCGTCCTGGTGATCGGTTTCGCCGATGACGTCGTGCTGCCGCCGCACCTGGGCCGAGAGGTCGCCGACGCCCTCCCCAACGGTCGCTACCTGCAGATACCCGACGCGGGCCACCTCGGTTTCATCGAGCGCCCCGACGTCGTGAACGCCGCGATCCTCGAATTCTTCGGCGCGGGGGTATGACAGGCTGTACGGGTGAACCCGTCGACGATCCAAGCGCGCGTCGTCGTCGATGAACTGATCCGCGGCGGCGTCCGCGACGTCGTGCTGTGCCCCGGTTCGCGCAATGCGCCGCTGGCGTTCGCCCTGCACGACGCGGATCGGGCCGGCCGGCTGCGGCTGCACGTCCGCATCGACGAACGCACCGCCGGTTACCTCGCGATCGGCCTGGCATTCGACTCGGACACCGGTGCTGGGTCGCCCGTCTGCGTCGCCATGACCTCCGGCACCGCGGTGGCCAATCTCGGGCCCGCGGTCGTCGAGGCCAACTACGCGCGCGTCCCGCTCGTCGTACTCAGCGCCAACCGGCCCTATGACCTGCTCGGCACGGGTGCCAACCAGACCATGGAGCAACTGGGGTACTTCGGCACCCAGGTCCGGGCCACCATCAGCCTCGGGCTCGCCGAAGGCGCCCCGGAGAAGATGGACGCGCTCAACGCGCAGTGGCGCTCGGCGACGTGCCGGGTGCTGGTGGCGGCCACCGGGGCCCGCAGCGCCAACGCAGGACCGGTGCAGTTCGACATCCCGCTGCGCGAACCGTTGATCCCGGACGCCGACGAGTCGGGGCCCTACGCCCCTGAGGGCAGGCCCGGCGGGCGGCCGTGGACCTACACGCCGCCGGTGACGTTCGACGAGCCGCTGGAGATCGACGTCACGCCGGACACGGTGGTGATCGCCGGGCACGGTGCCGGCGCGCACCCCAACCTGGCCGGTCTGCCCACGGTCGCCGAGCCGACCGCGCCCGCCGCGGCGAACCCCCTGCATCCGCTGGCGCTGCCGTCGCTGCACCCCAAGCAGGTCATCATGCTGGGTCGGCCGACGCTGCATCGCCCGGTCTCGCGCCTGCTTGCCGACCCATCGCTTCCGGTCTTCGCGCTCACCACCGGCCCGCGCTGGCCCGACGTGTCCGGCAACTCGCAGGCCACCGGTACCCGGGCGCTCACCACGGGCACGCCCGACGCGGGTTGGCTGCGCCGCTGCGCGGCGGCCAATGCCCGCGCCGTGCAGACGGTCCGCGAGCAGCTGCGGATCCACCCGCTGACCACCGGCCTGCACGTCGCGGCCGCCGTCGCCGATGCGCTGCGGCCGGGCGATCAGCTGGTGCTCGGTGCCTCCAACCCGGTCCGCGACGCCGCGCTGGTCGGGCTCGACGCCAAGGGCATCCGGGTGCGTTCCAATCGCGGCGTGGCGGGTATCGACGGGACGGTGTCGACGGCCATCGGGGCGGCGTTGGCGCACGAGCGTTCCGGTAATGATGGCGTGCCGCGCACGGTCGCGCTGATTGGTGATCTGACCTTCGTCCACGACAGCTCGGGTCTGTTGATCGGGCCCACCGAGCCGGTGCCCAAGAGCCTGTCCATCGTGGTGTCCAACGACAACGGCGGCGGCATCTTCGAATTGCTCGAGCAGGGCGATCCCCGATTCACCGACGTCTCCTCACGCGTGTTCGGCACCCCGCACGACGTCGACGTCGGCGCGCTGTGCCGCGCCTACCACGTCGACTGTCGCCAAGTGGAGCTCGACGATCTCGGCGACGCGCTCGGCGAATCCTTCGAGGGCATGCGCGTTCTGGAGGTGAAGGCCGACCGCTCGTCGCTGAGGGCGCTGCACGCATCGATCAGGGCGGCCTTGTGAGGACCCCGTGAAGGCGGTGCCAGCCGCGGCGCTGCACCGGTTGAAGGCGTTGTGGCAGAGCCTGATTCCGCATCTGTATGGCGAGCCCGGGGAGACGCGCCCGCAGCGCATCATCCGGCGGGTGCGCATCGGCGTGGTGATCGCCGCCTGCCTGGTGACGCTGCAGTCGGTCCTGCTGGTACTCGGCGCCTGGCGTGACGACCAGCAGATCGAAGCCGACATGGGCGTGGCGGCCGCGGAGGTGCTCGACGCCGGACCCCGTCGCTCGACCATCGAGTTCGTGACTCCCGACCGCGTCACCTACCGACCGGAGCTGGGTGTGCTGTACCCGTCGGAGCTCGACACCGGCATGCGGATCTACGTCGAATATGACAGGGCCAATCCGGATTTGGTGCGGGTGCAGCATCGCAACGCGTCATTGTCGATCATCCCCGCCGCGTCGATCGCGGTGCTGGGCTGGCTGGCTGCCGCCGCGATCCTCGGCGGGTTGGCGCTACTGCAGCGCCGGCTGGATCGTCAGGACGCCATCACCTTGGCCAGCCAGTCGTTGTCGTAGACGTCGAGTTTCTGGCCCGTGTTGAGGTCGAGCACCGTTGGCGTTCCGGTCTCCAATGGGTCCACCTCGTAGAGGTATTCGAAGTTCGACGACTCCATGTCCGCCAGATCCTTGGCGGTCTTGGCGTTGGCGCCCGTCTCGATCGCCTTGACCTGGAAGTCGGGAACGTGGGCTTGGCGGGCCAGGTCGGCGAGTTCGCCGTCCGACGGTCCGGGGCCGCCGCGTTCCTGATGCGCCCACAGCAGTTCGACGAAGTGCTGGAACTGGCGCGCGGTGGTGACACTCGTGTTGGGCGCCAGCCCGCCCGGCGTCGCGGCGACGAACATCGCGTTGGCGACCCGTGCCGAATGCCCGTTGGTGGCGGGGCCGTCCAGGAACGTCATCGGCCGGTAGGTGATCGCCAGCTGCCCGGTGCCCAGGTAGTAGGCGAACTGGTCGCCGAAGTCCTTCTGCAGGTCCGCGCAATGACTGCACTGAGGTTCGGTGAAGAGCTCGAGCTGGATCGGCGCGTCGGCCAGGCCGGCCCGGATGCCAAACTCGTCGTCGGTGATCGCGACGAGCGGGGGAGCGAGGTCACCGCGTGGCGTGCCGGCGAGGTTGCGGCTGCACCCGACCAGTGCGACGAGCAACGCCAGCGCGACGGCGATGCGGACAGGCGTGCTGCGCATTCTCGGCCCCGATCGTGGTGTTCCGACCAAGACCCCAGTATGCCGGGAACGTCGCGTCCGCGGTTGCGAGGCTTTGCGTGTCGTACTCCCTGACGCAACCTCTTGGACAGACGGCGGTGCCACGCTTCGGTGGTGCGCGTTGCGATCGTCGCAGAGTCCTTCCTGCCGAATGTCAACGGAGTCACCAACTCGGTGCTTCGGGTGATCGAGCATCTCCGTCGCACGGGTCACGAGGTCCTGGTGGTCGCACCGGACACGCCCCGCGGGGAGGCGCCCGCCGAGCGCGTGCACGACGGGGTCCGCGTGCACCGGGTGCCGTCGAAGATGTTCCCCAAGGTCACCTCGTTGCCGCTGGGTGTGCCGCGGCCGCGGATGGTCGGCGTGCTGCGCGGTTTCGACCCGGACATCGTGCACCTGGCATCGCCCGCACTGCTCGGCTACGGCGGTCTGCTGGCCGCCCGCCACATCGGGGTGCCGACGGTCGCGGTGTTCCAGACCGACGTGGCGGGGTTCGCGCAGAGCTACGGCGTCGGCGTGATGTCACGGGCGGCGTGGGCATGGACGCGGCATCTGCACGGCAAGGCCGACCGCACCCTGGCCCCGTCGACGTCGGCGATGGAAGACCTGATGGCACACCGGATTCCGCGAGTGCACCAGTGGGGCCGCGGCGTCGACGTGACGGGTTACGTCCCGTCTGCGCGTGATCAGGCGCTGCGCGAGCGCTGGTCTCCGGAGGGCCGGCCCGTGGTGGGCTTCGTCGGCAGGCTGGCCCCCGAGAAGCACGTCGAACGGCTGGCCGTCCTGGCGCGCCGCCGCGATCTGCAGGTGGTCGTCGTCGGTGACGGCGTGGACCGCCAGAAGCTAGAGCGGTTGATGCCGTCGGCGGTCTTCACCGGCGCGCTGTACGGGCCGGAATTGGCGACAGCGTACGCCAGCCTGGACGTATTCGTGCACACCGGTGAGCACGAGACGTTCTGCCAGACCGTGCAGGAGGCCAAGGCCTCGGGTGTTCCGGTGATCGCCCCGAACGCCGGCGGCCCGAGGGACCTGATCGCGCCGATGCAGACCGGAATGTTGTTGGACGTCAACGACTTCGAAGCCAAGCTGCCGGGGGCCGTCGATCACTTGCTTACGGAACGAACGCGCTATTCGCTGGCCGCCAGGCGCAGTGTTCTCAACCGCACCTGGCCGGCCGTCTGCGAGCAGCTGCTCGGCCACTACGACGCCGTGCTGGGCCGCCGCGGCGTCAAGGCCGCCTGACGCGCTCAGCCCTGGGCGAGTACGGCGACGGGCTGCCATTCCTCCCACGTCTTGAGCCGACTCTCGTAGTCCGCCTTGGCAATCTGCAGCGGGGCCTCCCCGAAGAACACTCGCAGCGGTGGGGTTTCGGCATCCACCACCTTCAGGATCGCCGCGGCCGAGGCCTTCGGATCGCCCTGCTTGGAGACCCGCTGTTCGCGGACCCGCTGTGCCTCGGCGTGCGCCTCCGCGTAGGCGGGAAGTTCGTCGGCCTTCTTCGACGACGAGCCGCCCCAGTCGGTCGAGAAGCCGCCCGGCTCGATCAGCGTGACGTGGATGCCGAATGACGAGACTTCCGTCGCCAGCGCCTGCGAGAAGCCCTCGAGTGCCCACTTCGATGCGTGGTAGATGCCGACGTTCGCGAACGCGCTGATGCCGCCGATCGATGACACCTGAATGATGTGCCCGCTGCGCTGTTCGCGCAGGAACGGCAACGCGGCCTGGGTGATCCACAGTGCGCCGAACACATTGGTCTCGATCTGGTCCCTGGCCTCCTTCTCGGAGAGCTCCTCGACGAAGCCGAACTGGCCGTAACCGGCGTTGTTGACCACGACGTCGAGGCGGCCGAAGTGATCGTGGGCCTGCTCGACCGCGGCGAAGTCGGCCTCGCGGTCGGTGACGTCGAGCTGGATCGGCAACAGCGCGTCGCCGTACTTGGCGGCCAGGTCGTTCAGCGTCGCGGTGTCACGGGCCGTCGCGGCCACCTTGTCGCCGCGCTCCAGCGCCGCGATCGTCCACTCCCGCCCGAACCCGCGCGACGTGCCGGTGATGAACCACACCTTCTGTGCCATGTCAGTCTCCTCGTGGTCGTTGCTGCCCCGTTGCAACACTGACGAGGTTCAGCCATTCCCGGAAGGGACGTGTTCACAGGTAGCTTTGATGACGTGAGCCGTGCGACGTTGGAGAAGAACCCCCGCGAGGTCGCGTCGATGTTCGACGGCGTCGCCCGTCGCTACGACATCACCAACACCGTGCTCTCCCTGGGGCAGGACCGGTACTGGCGGCGCGCGACGCGGGCGGCCCTACGGATCGGCCCCGGCGACGCCGTGCTGGATCTGGCGGCAGGCACCGCGGTGTCCACCGTCGAGCTCGCGCAGTCGGGCGCGTGGTGCGTGGCGGCGGACTTCTCGGTCGGCATGCTGGCCGCTGGCGCAGCCCGCGACGTACCGAAGGTCGCCGGTGACGCGACGCGTCTGCCGTTCGCCGACGAGTCCTTCGACGCGGTGACCATCAGCTTCGGCATTCGCAACGTCGTCGACCATGCGGCGGGGCTGCGGGAGATGGCGCGGGTGACCCGGCCCGGCGGCCGGCTGGTGGTGTGCGAGTTCTCCACGCCGACGAACGGCCTGTTCGGAACGGTCTACAAGGAATACCTGATGAAGGCGCTCCCGTCGGTGGCCCGCGCCGTCTCGAGCAACCCGGACGCCTACGTGTACCTCGCCGAGTCCATCCGCGCCTGGCCCGACCAGGCCGAGCTGGCCCGCCGCATCGCCGATGCGGGCTGGGGCGCGGTGCGGTGGCGCAACCTCACCGGCGGCATCGTCGCGCTGCATGCCGCCACCAAGCCGTAGCGGCTCAGAACCTACTGGGTGATCCGCGCGTCCACGTCGAGGCTCATCCGGTCGGGTTGGGCGCCGGCCCGTGCGCACGCCGTCTGCACCAGCTCGGGCGAGTTGGCCGCGAAGACGGCGTAGAGGACTTCGTCGCTCGGGACGGCGAGCGTCATCAGCAACCGGACGGGAGTGCCCTCGGCGCACATGCCGGCGGTCGCCAGGTCGAGGCGGGCCACCACGGTGTCGATCACCTGCGGCTCCAAGCTCGGCCGGTACCACTCGACCAGGTAGCGGGCGGTGGCCTCGGCGGCGCTCATCATCACGAGGGTATGCGCCGGCCGCCGCTGCCGAATCGGGTGAAACCCTACGATCGACCCGACGCCAGCCTGGCGGCGAGCTGGGCCCGGGACCGAATGCCCAGCTTGCGATAGATCTGGGTGAGATTCGCCTCGACCGTCTTGAGGCTGACGAAGAGGGTCGCCGCCACCTCGCGATTGGTCATGCCGGCCGTGGCCAACTCCGCGATGCGCTGCTCGGTGGCAGTCAGGACGGTCTTCTGCGCCGTGCCCGCATTGGTGCGGTTCAGTTCCTGGCGGGCACGTTCGGCCCACAGCGCCGCGCCCATCCGTTCGAATTCGCGCAGCGCTTCGGTCAGCGTCTCCGCTGCGGCCGGCTTCGCGCGTTGGCGGCGCTGGAGCTGGCCGAGCAAGACCAGGGTGCGCGCGCGTTCGAACGGCATGGGCACCCTGTCGAGTTCGGCCACCGCCGCGGTGACGGCGCTCATCGCGGCGTCGAGGTCACCCCGGGCGGCCCACCACATGGCTCGGCATCGGGCTCCGGTAGCCAGCAGCCAGGCCCGATCGAGGCGTTGGCCGTCGGTCTCCAGCTTCTCGATGAGCGGGTTGGCGGCGTCGGCCTGGCCGACGGTGATCATCGCCTCGACGGCATCGGGGATGTGCTCGAGGCTGCGGATCTCGGAGCCGGGCAGGTACCCGAAGGCGTCGATGAGTGGTTGCAGAGCGGTCAGCGCGTCGGCGTACCGGCCCATCGACACCTCGAGGAAGCCGAGGATCGTCCTGGCTCTGATGGCGAGCTGGGGAGTGTTGCAGTCCTGGGCGATCTGCAGTGCGGCCCCGGCATCACGGCGGGCGTCCTCGTGACGGCCCATGTGTGCCGACACCATCGCCCGGATCGCCACCGCGACGCCCCGAAGGTGTTGGGTGTCGATGTGTTCGGCCCGTTCCACGGCCTCCTCGGCGACGGCCATGGCCGCGGCGAAGTCACCCCGCCACACATCGGCCATCGCCATGTGCGCGGCCACCGTCATGACGTCGCTCTCGGCTCCTCGGTCCAGGCACAGCTGGCGGACCGCAATGGATTCGCGCCGAGCCTCCTCGAGCTGCCCGGTGAACGCGTGAGTGATGGCCCGGACCGCACAGGCGCGAAACTGGATCGGGCAGTCGGCGTCGAGATCCTCGAGCTCCAGGGCGCGCTGCAGGCTCTCCTCGTCGACCCCGTCACCGCGGATGCACTTCGCCAGGACGGCGATGGCCAGGGCCTGGCTGGTCTGCACAAGCAGGGCGAGTGCGCGAGCGCGCGTCAACGCCTCCTCGGCCTGGCGCACCGAGTCGTCCAGTCCGCCCGTGTAGAGATAGGCGAACGACGACAGCAACAGGCCCCACACCGTCGGGGCGTGGTCCCCGTCGCCGTCGCGCACCGCACGGTCGAGCAGCTCGATGGCTTCGGTCAGGCTGTCGTCGTAGATCTGCATGGCACCGAGCACGTTGAGCCCGTTCGCCAGCAGCGGCCCAGGCGGCAACTCCTCGACGGTGGGCTCCAACAGCCGGCGGGCGCGTTCGAAGGCGCCGGCTCGAAAGTGGTGCTCCGCGCACCGGATTCGGCGGGCCGGGGTGTCCCCGCCGAGACCGATCGCCAGGTCCAACAGCTCCGCCGCGGCGGCGGGCGCCCCCCGCGCCCTGGCGGCTTCGGCGGCGGTGTCGAGGGCCAGCAGGGTCGCGGGATCGGCGCTCGAAGACGCGAGCGCGAGGTGGCGGGCCCGCAGCTCCGGTTGCTCCACCACCTCGGCCAGGGTGCGGTGCATCTGCCGGCGCCGAGCGGGCTCGACGAGGCTGTACACGCCGCGCGCCAGCAGCGGGTGGGTGAAGCGGACGCGGTTTCCGGTGATCTGCACGATGCCGTCGGTCTCGGGCGGTTCGAGGAGCTCGACCACCCGTTCGGGCGCGGTCTCGGTGACGCGGGCCAGCAGGTCGACCGTGGTCGTGCCGAGACTCGCGGCGGCGAGCAGGGTCGTCTGGGTGTCCTCGCTGAACTGGTCGAGGCGTGAACGCACCAGGTCGGCCAGCGACCCCGGCAGTGTGACGTCGGCGATGCTCGATTGGCCGTCGATCGCCCGCGCCAGTTCGAGCGCGTAGAAGGGGTTGCCGCCGGAGAGCTCGGCGATCCGCACGATCGTCGGCCGCGAGAACGACCGACCCAGTCTGCTGGCGATCGCCTTGCGCAACCCGCCCAAGCTGAGCGGCGAAACCCGGATCCGTTCGGTCCCGTCGAGCCGGTTCAGCTTGAGCCACTCGGCGCCGGGCCTGCCGTCGTCCTCGGTGCGCTCGGTGACGAGGACGCCGACCCGTCCCTTCAGCCGGCGGGCGGCGAAGGCCACCACGGCCTGGCTCGAGGAGTCCAGCCATTGCACGTCGTCGATCGCGATGATCACCGGCACGTCGGTCGCGAGCCGGTCGACGAGGGTCAGGAAGGCCGACGCGACGACCCGCTCGTCGGTCACCGGGCCCGTCCCGTCACCCTGGAGCAGGACCCTGTCGATCGCCACGCGCTGCAGGTGGGGCAGGGTAGCGGTGACCTCGGCGTCCACCCCGTCGAGCAGGTCGCCGAGCACCGCATAGGTCAGCCCGGACTCGGCCTGGCCGGCGCGCGCCGAGAGCACGCGATAGCCGCGCTCGCGCGCCTGCTCCAGCGCCTCCAGCCACAGGGTGGTCTTGCCGATCCCCGCTTCACCCTCGATGACGAGAGCCGACGGATCGACGGCGGTGGCGTCGATGAACGCCGCCACGGCGCGCGACTCCGGTGATCGGCCCGTCCCCGTCTGCAGCATCCCCGGTCCCCCTACGGCCCCATTTTTGGCCGTCGATGTTCCCCACGTCGTACGCAGGCAAACATGTTTCCCGCGTAACTGCCTGCGCGACGCGACCTCACGTTTGCCAGCGCGCAACGAATACCGCAGTCTAAGGTCAGCCGGGGGGTGTGGGACAGGAAATACCGGGTCTGCCTGCCCGGGACGGGTGCCGAGGCCACCGCGGGCCAGTCAGCGTCAGCCGAAGGGGGTGCGCTCGTCGAGCCGTCGCGACCCCGCCCCGGCGAACCGCCACGCTCTGGCCACCCAGTCGGCGTCCTCGTCGGTGACGAGATTGCCCATCATGCGCACCGCGACCTCCATCAGGAAGTGCGAGCGCATGGCGATGGGACCGACCGCCGGCAGGAAGCGCGGCATGGTCAGGAGCAGCGCCAACCGCCGGGCCACCGAGAATCCCTGGGCGTAGTGCGTGCGCAGCTCGGCGGGCCAGGCCTGGGAGAGGTCCGCGACACCGGCCTCGAGCAATTCGGCCGCCAGTCGCCCCGTCTCGAGCCCGTAGTCGATGCCCTCCCCGTTGAGCGGGTTCACACAGGCCGCGGCATCGCCGATCAACATCCAGTTGGGTCCCGCGACACCGGACACCGCACCGCCCATCGGCAGCAGCGCCGACAATGCGGCCCTTGGTTCGCCGTCGAAGCCCCACTCCTCGCGCCGCTGCGCCGTGTAGTGCGACAGCAGTGGCCGCAGCGCAGTCTCGGCAGGGCGCTTGGCCGTGGCGAGCGCGCCGACTCCGATGTTCACCTCGCCGTTGCCGAGCGGGAAGATCCACCCGTAACCGGGCAGCACCTCACCGGCCGGTGAGCGAAGTTCCAGGTGCGAGCTGATCCACGGTTCCGCAGAACGCGGGCTGGTGAGGTAACCGCGGATCGCCACCCCGTAGACGGTCTCCCGGTGCCACTCGCGGCCAAGGACGCGCCCGAAGGTCGAGCGCGCACCGTCGGCGACGACGAGGTGCTCGCACCGCACGACGGCACCGTCGCCGAGCGTCACCGACGTCACGCGTCCTCGTGAATCCCGGTTTGCATCAACGGCTTTGGACCCCAGGAGCATCTCGGCGCCGGCGTCGACGGCGACGGATCTGATTCGGTCGTCGAGTTCGGTGCGCGGCACCGCGCTACCGGTCGACGGGAAGGATGGACCCGGCCACTCGATCTCGACGTCCGCCCCGAAGCCCGACATCCGCAGTCCGCGGTTGACGACCTTGTCGGCCAGCCACGGTCCCAGGCCCAGCAACCGGAGTTCGGCCACGGCGCGGGGCGTGAGGCCGTCACCGCAGGCCTTGTCCCGCGGGAACTGCTGGCCGTCGATCACCAGTACCTCGCGGCCGCTGCGCGCAGCCCACGCGGCGGCCGCGGAACCGGCTGGCCCGGCTCCGACGACCACCACGTCGGCTTTTCGGCCGTCGCGGGTCGCTACGCTGCTGCCCTCCGTTACGCGGTCCACGATGCCCAGTATGTTGGACCAATGAAGACACCGGCGACCGTGGTCGCGGGCGTGGATTTCGGTGACGCCACCTTCGCGGCGAACGTTCGCGACGCGGTGGCACGCATCGAAGACCTCATGGCCACAGAGTTGGGCAGAGCCGACGAGTTGATGGCCGAGGCGGTCCAGCACCTCTTCCAGGCGGGCGGCAAGCGGTTCCGGCCGTTGTTCACGGTGCTCTCGGCACAGTTGGGGCCCGAGCCCGACGCGTGGCAGGTATCCGTCGCCGGCGCCGTGATCGAGCTGGTGCACCTCGCGACGCTCTATCACGACGACGTGATGGACGAGGCGCAGGTGCGGCGCGGTGCCGACAGTGCCAATGCCCGCTGGGGCAACAACATCGCCATCCTGGCAGGTGACTACCTGTTCGCCACGGCGTCCCGGCTGGTCTCCCAGCTCGGTCCCGACGCGGTGCGCGTCATCGCCGACACGTTCGCACAGCTCGTCACGGGGCAGATGCGCGAGACCCGCGGCGCGGTCGACAACGTCGACTCGGTGGATCACTACCTGAAGGTGGTCTACGAGAAGACGGCCTGCTTGATCGAGGCGTCGGGCACCTTCGGGGCGACCTTTTCCGGCGCGGACGACGAGCAGATCGCCCGGCTCGGCCGCCTCGGCGGCATCGTCGGGATGGCGTTCCAGATCTCCGACGACGTCATCGACATCGACAGCGATCCCGACGAGTCCGGCAAGCTGCCAGGCACCGATCTGCGCGAGGGCGTACACACCCTGCCCGTGCTGTATGCGCTCCGCGAGACCGGGCCGGACGCCGACCGGTTGCGCCAGCTGCTCAAGGGTCCCGTGGAGGACGACGCCGACGTCGCCGAGGCGCTGGCGCTCCTTCGCGCCTCACGCGGCATCGCCGCGGCCAAGGAGACGGTGGCCGGCTACGCCGCGCAGGCCCGCGACGAGCTGGCCAAACTCCCCGATCTGCCGGGCCGGGTCGCGTTGGCCAACCTCGTCGACTACACCGTCAATCGGCACGGCTGAGCGGAACCACGAACGCGGTCCCGCGCGTTGATCCGTAGGACTCCGACGGCACCGGTCGTCGATGGGGTGAAGAGGAGGAGCGCGGTGACCTGGCATCCGCACGCGAACCGATTGAAGACGTTCCTGTTGCTGGTCGTCTTCTCCGCGCTGATCGTGTTCGTGGGCGCGCTGTTCGGCCGGTCCATCATGTACCTGGCTGTGCTGTTCGCGGTCGGCATGAACGTGTGGGTGTACTTCAACAGCGACAAGTTGGCGTTGCGTGCCATGCACGCCCAGCCGGTCAACGAGGTGCAGGCCCCGGCGATGTACCGGATCGTGCGCGAGTTGGCGACCACGGCGCACCAGCCGATGCCGCGCCTGTACATCAGCGACACCGCGGCGCCGAATGCCTTCGCCACGGGGCGCAACCCGCGCAACGCCGCGGTCTGCTGCACCACCGGAATCCTGGACATCCTCGACGAGCGTGAGCTGCGTGCCGTGCTGGGCCACGAACTCTCCCACGTCTACAACCGCGACATCCTGATCTCCTGCGTCGCCGGCGCCATGGCCTCGGTGATCACCGCCCTGGCGAACCTGGCGTTCTTCGCGAGCATGTTTGGCGGCAACCGCGACGGTGGCTCCAATCCCTTTGCCATCCTTCTGGTTTCGCTGCTTGGCCCAATCGCGGCGACCGTCATCAAGCTGGCGGTGTCGCGCTCCCGGGAGTATCAGGCCGACCAGTCCGGTGCCGAGCTGACCGGGGACCCGCTGGCGTTGGCCAGCGCGCTGCGCAAGATCAGCCGCGGCGTCGAGCTGGCACCCTTGCCGCCGGAGACCCAGCTGGCCGACCAGGCCCACCTGATGATCGCCAACCCGTTCCGGGCCGGCGAGAAGATCGGCAAGCTGTTCTCGACGCACCCGCCCATCGAGGATCGCATCGCGCGCCTGGAGATGATGGCGGGACGGGGTCCCGGACAGTACTGAGTTGCGGCGGCATCCTGCGGTACGTGTGCAGGGGAGATGCGCAGCATCTATGGTGAGCCTGTGCTGAGCAGAATTCTGATCGGCCTGGTGGCTGCGGGGGCAGCCGTGATGGGCGTGGCCGGTGTGGCCCACGCTGATCCGGAACCAGCGCCGCCCCCGCCACCGCCCCCACTCAATCTCGGCGCGCTTGCGCCCGCCAAGCCCTCGGACTTCGCCATGCAGGATGGCGCCGTCTACGGCTTCGCCGTGCCCGGCGACATCGCGTGCGTCATCAGCCGCGGGTCGGGCAACTATGGCTGCAGCGGTCCGATTCCCGCCGCGCCCGACGGGGCCAACGTGGTCACCGGCGCCCAGCAGGGCTCACCGGGCTTCAGTAGCTCGGACCGGCCGCTCTACGTCTTCGACAAGCTGCCCAACCGGTTGCTGCCCGGCACCCGCCTGAGCTTCCGCAATGTCACCTGCGGTACCGACGGCACCACCACCCAGTGCACCAACTCGTTCGACGGCGGCGGCTTCGTCATCAGCCCGACGGGCAGCTTCGTCCTCGGCCCGAGCAACCCCCTGCTGCTGAACACGGGCGAGGGCAAGAACCCGTACTTCAACTGATCGGCTAGAAGCCCGACCCGTGCACCTCGTGGCCGGGCTTCTCGGCGGCCAGCCCCCGGTAGGCGTCCTCGACCGTGGAGCCGTGGTTGATCACACCGTCGACCTCCCTGGCGATGGGCATGTTCAGTCCGTACTTCTCGGCGAACTCCATCACCACGCTGGCGGCCTTGACCCCCTCGGCGACCTGGTTCATCGCTGCGATGATCTCTTCGACGGACTTGCCCGAGCCCAGCTGCTCGCCGACGTGCCGGTTGCGGCTGCGCTGGCTGGTGCAGGTGACGATGAGGTCGCCCATGCCGGCCAGCCCGGCGAACGTCTCGCGCTTGCCACCCATGGCCTCGCCGAGCTTGGACATCTCGTTGACCGCGCGCGCCATGACGAGCGCCCGGGTGTTCTCGCCGATGCCCAGCGCGTAGCCCATGCCGACGGCGATGGCGTACACGTTCTTGAGCGCACCGGCCATCTCGACGCCGACCACGTCGTCGGTGGTGTAGGTGCGAAAACGCTTGGTACGGAACAACCCTGCCAGGTTGGCGGCCAGATGCTGATCGGGCATGGCGAGCACCGCCGCGGCGGCATATCCGTCGGCGACCTCGCGGGCGATGTTGGGGCCGGCGAGGATGCCCGCCGGGTGGCCTGGCAGCACCTCGTCGACGATCTCGCTCATCCGATAGTTGGTGCCCTGCTCGAGCCCCTTGACCAAGGACACCACCGGCACCCATGGCCGCAGCTCCTTGGCCAGTTCGGTGAGCACGCCGCGGAACCCGTGCGACGGCACGCCCATCACGATGACGTCGGCGCATTCGGCGGCCTCGACGAAGTCGGTGGTGGCCTTCAGTGAGTGGGCGAGCTCGACCTCGTCGCCGAGATAGCGGCTGTTGCGGTGGTTGTCGTTGATGTCGTCGGCGGTCTCCTGGGAGCGCACCCACTGCAGTGTCGGCCCGCGCCTGGCACAAATCGACGCCACCGTCGTTCCCCAGGAGCCTCCACCGAGGACGACGACGTTCGGTTCGCGTTGCGCTGGTGCCATGGCGATCAGGGTATGGCCGGCGCCGGGCTCTGGAGGCGACTTTGCGAAGGCACGGTTCAGGTTGCCAGAGACGCCGGGATTCCCCGTCGGTCAAGATCAATCAGCACGTCCGTCAATCTCTTTGCTCAAGAGCTTGTCTACCGGGAATTTCGCTAGCTAGGATAGGTCGCTGGGAACGCGTACAGGGGGCTATGCTACGGGGCATCGCACACGCGCCTGCCTCACGTTTAGGAGAATCCGTGAAAACCAAGTTCCTCGCCGCGCTGGTCATCGCCTGCGCCGGCCTCTTTGCCGGCCTGTTCGCGGGCGTGGCGGCTCCCGCGTCGGCGAGCTGTGCCCCCGGGTTCACCTCGATCCCGTGCACCATCGTGACCAACGTGGCCCAGGCGCCGGCGACCACGGTGGGCAGTCTGCAGGCGGCGCCCGGTCAGTTTCTTGGTCAGACCTGCGACCAACCCACAAACGGCAACCCCTCCGCTAACGCCAGCAGCTGCGGTCTGCTGAGCATCACCAACCTGAACGGCACCGGGTGCCCGCCCAACAGTGACGGATCCTCCAGCGAACCGTGTGGCCTGACCGCAGCGCCGGGGCAGCTCGGTAGCGCGATCGTGGCAGCGCCCGGTCAGCTCGCGGGAAGTCTGGCGGCGGCGCCGGCCCAGCTCGCCGGCGGCCTGCTCTCTGCACCCGGGACACTCTTCAACTCTCTGACGCACGGCGGTACCTACACG
The DNA here is from genome assembly GCF_033741125.1 of Mycolicibacterium sichuanense. Lineage (NCBI taxonomy): Bacteria > Bacillati > Actinomycetota > Actinomycetes > Mycobacteriales > Mycobacteriaceae > Mycobacterium > Mycolicibacterium sichuanense. The sequence continues at coordinate 19,091 of NZ_JAWQPU010000001.1, forward strand.
CCGGATCCCGCCCCGACGGCCCCTTAGGGTTTCGACAGTTTCAGCCTGAGTTCAACACACCGGCGAGCCCGGAGACGTCTGACGTCTCCGGGCTCGCTGCATTCTGGTGCACGGATCCGCGCCGGCGCGGCCGATAATGGCAGGAGCACAACCGAGGGGGCTCCGTGTCGGTGTCGGTGTCGAGGGTGGAGAAGTCTCATCCCGAAACGCTGATGGCTGCTGCCGATCGATTGTCCGCCAACCTGACTCGGCTCGACGGCGCCATTGCCGAGCAGAGGCGGGCACTCGACGAGCTGGGCGCGGCGTGGCAGGGTCGGGCGGCGTCGGCGGCAACGGCCCGGGCCGAGGCCGACCTGCGCCGGCAGGTGGCCCTGCGGGCGCGCCTGCAGGCCATGCAGCAGGCGCTGCAGTCCGGCGGCGCCCAGCTGTCCTCGGCGCGCCAGGCGGTGCTCACGGTGGTGACCGGGCTGCGGGCCGTCGGTTGGCAGGTCGCCGACGACGGGGCCGCGACGCCACCGCCGTGGTTTCCGGCCTCGCTGACGATCATGGCCGTGCCCTTCACCGCGCTCATCCGGCGACTGCTGGAGGCGTTCGAGACCATCGACCAGCACACCGCCGCGGCCGTCCGCGCCGCGACGGGCGCGGTGCCGCCCAGCGGGGCACAGCCCTCGGTCGCCGTGCCCGCATCCGGTACCGACCCCGCCGAGGTCAACGCGTGGTGGACATCGCTGACCCCGCAGCAGCGTCAACGCCTGATCGCCGAACATCCCGCCGCGCTCGGCAACCTCAACGGCATTCCCGCCGGCGTCCGCGATCAGGTGAACCAGGCCGTGATGAACGACGACCTCGACCGCGTCCGCGAGGTGGCGCAGCGCAACGGGGTCTCGGCCGACGACGTCGTGCACGATCCCGCCCGGTTCGGCCTATCGGCGGCCGACGCCACCCGCTATACGAACGCGGTGCAGGCCAAGCGCGGACTGGACCACCAAAGGGGTGGCGCCGCATCCGATCCCAACGTTCGCCCGGTGCTGCTGTGGGCCTATCAGCCGCTGGCCGACGGTGGGCAGGGGCGCGCGGCCATCTCGATCGGCAACCCGGATACCGCGCAGAACACCGCCGTGATCGTGCCAGGGACCGGAAGCAGCCTGCGCGACGGTTGGCTCTCCGACGGCCACGACGACGGCATCCACCTGTACGACCAGTCCAAGCTCGGCAACCCGGGGCAGGGCACCGCGGTCATCTCCTGGATGGGTTACGACGCACCGGACAGCTTCACCGACCCGCGCATCGCCACGCCGTGGCTGGCGCGCTCCGGGGGCGATCTGCTGGCCGCCGACGTCAACGGGCTGGCCGCGACCCACCTCGGGGCGTCGCACACCACGGTGATCGGACATTCCTACGGGTCGACGACGGTGGCGGACGCCTTCGCGGGCAGCGGCATGCGCGCCAACGACGCGGTGCTCATCGGTTCCCCGGGAACCGATCTCGCCAGGAGTGCGGCGGACTTTCACCTCGACGGTGGCAAGGTCTACGTCGGCGCCGCGTCCACCGATCCAGTGTCCTGGTTGGGCACCCCGGGACCCGTCGCGACGAACCTACTGAACCAGGAGCTAGGCAGCCCGCTCGGTCCGCTGGCCGGGCTGGGCACCGATCCGGCCGGTGACGCCTACGGCTCGGTGCGCTTTCATGCCGAGGTCGCCGGTTCCGGCGGGCTGGACGTCGGGGACCACTCCCACTACTACGACAGTGGCAGCGAGTCGCTGCGCGCCATGACCGACATCGCGAGCGGCAACGCCGAGCGCCTCACCGAGAGCGGATCTGTCGCCGAGGGGCGCCACCAACCGCACGTCTCGACGCCGGATCACGTCGACACCCCGTTCGGTCGGGTGCCGATTCCGCACCTCGACACCGACATCCCCGGCTCTCCGGCGATCATTGACCGTGAGGCCGATCGACCAGGGAGCTCTGTCACCACTGACCACTCATATCGCCCGGATGACTAGGCGACCCAGGTGGCGGGCTTGGACCGCCGCCGTCGCGATGACGCTCGCCCTAGGAGGCTGTACGACCATGTCACGCCATGACAGCGGGACCAACGACGTCGACCATCCGGCGGATCCGATGAGCACCCAGCAAGCGCGCGACCAGGTCACCGCGCCGGCCAAGCAGATCGCCCAGCTGGCCAAGCTGCAGGACGCCTACGCGGCGTTCTCGTTCAGCTCGTGCAACGACCAGGGCGACCCGCCGTACAAGGGGGTCGTCCGGCTGAACTTCACACTTCCGCCCGGGCAGAAGGCCGACGACTACTTCGACGGCATCGCCGCGACCATGGTGGCCAACGGCTGGACCGATGGTCCACCGCCGAACTACGTGACCTACGGCCGGGTGATCCATCGGCAGGGCGTCGTCGCCGTGATGGCGCCAGGGCCCGCTGCCGGCTGGGCCAACGTCGAGCTGTCGGGGGAGTGCCGCAACATGGACCGCCACGACGGCGACGGCGGGTTCGACTGGACGAAGTTCCCGCTGGGCTAGACGGTCAAGCCATACCGTCTAGCCCAGCAACTCCGTCATGACGTGCGGCCCACCAGAGCTCGACGTGCGATCCATGGCCCCCTCGTGCGTCCAGCGGCTGAACGATCACGCCATGCTCGGCCCGCCCGACGAGACAGTGGTCCGTTCTTTGCCAAAGAGATACAACAATCAAGCGACGGTGAAGTCGACGGTCTTGGAACACCGCGGTGTGGCGGTCGATCACGACGTCGGTGCCCAGGGTCTGCACGCAGTCGTGATTGACCGCGGTCTCGGCGTCGGTTTCGGTCGCCCGACACTGCGTCGCTCCTGCACGAGCGGCTCCACAGCGGCTCATGGGTCAATGAAGTGGCCCCTCGATCGTGGCGAGTGGACGGCCGGAGCGAGCGTGTCGCACCGCGACGATTTCAGCGAGGATCGACAGAGCTGTTTCGCCGGCACTTCTGCCGCCGAGGTCCAGTCCGATGGGTGAGTGCAGACGAGCCAATTGTGCGGGGGTGGCCCCGGCGTCACGTAGTCGGCGTAGACGGTCGTGATGGGTCTTTCGGCTTCCCATGACACCGATGTAGGCGGCTGAACTCCTCAGTGCGGCCAGTACGGCTGGCACGTCGAACCTGGTGTCGTGGGTGAGAACGCAGACGGCGGTCCGACCATCGATGTGGGTTTGAGCAAGGTACTCCCCTGGCCATTGCCGTACCACCTCGTCGGCGCCCGGGAATCGGTCGGGGGTGGCGAACACCGGCCGAGCGTCGCACACCGTGGTGTGGAAGCCCACTGCTTTGCCGACCGCCGCCAGCGCGGTCGCATGGGAACTGGCACCGACGATGATGAGGCGAGGTGGCGGGTAGAGAACGTGGACGAATACGCACACCTCGGCGGGCAGGGTGTCGCCGCCCTCCCTTGCCATGCGGTGCAACCCGCTGCCCTGGCTCGTCTGCACCGCCGATGTCAGGAGATCGGCGACGCGGGAGTCCAGTGCCGGTTCGCCGAGGGAGCCCACACCTTCTCCGGAGTCGAACCGGGTCATCCGATAGCTGGGCGAGTCGGCGAGGCGGGCCACGTCCGTCGCCCAGGCTGCGGTAGTCGACTGCCCCACGGCGGCGAGGATCCGTCCGAACCCCGGGAAGGACTGTTCGTCGACCGCCTCGACGAACACGGTGACCGTTCCGCCGCACGTCAGCCCTGCTGCCAGGGCGTCGGCATCGGAGTACCCATACTGTTCCAGCCGCGGCGGCGCCCCCTGCAGGATCTCCATCGCTGCCTGATACACCGCACCCTCGACACAGCCACCGGACACACTACCCAGCGCCTCTCCTTTAGGACCGACGACCATCGTGGCCCCGATCGGCAGCGGCGAACTGCCCCGTGACGCGACGACCCGACACAGGGCGAAGCGGTGTCCGCCGCGATACCAGTCCCCCACCTGATCTGCGAACTCCGCGAGGAATGTCATGGCATCGCCAACCGCTTGCCGACGTGGGTACCCGTCAGGGCGAGGTCGTGACGGAGTGCGTCGACGAGGGTACGGCGATAGTCCACGACGAGTTCGTGATGCCTGCCGTTGACAGTCAGCTCGAGGAGCAGTCGGTTGGTCACTGCTGGGCCTCCGTGGGGGTCGGCGCGATGGCGAGCCAGGGTCGCGGCCACCACGTGCGGGTGAATCGGTGTGTCGTTCAATTCGATTCCGGTGAATCGCAGCCCGTCGTCGACGGCGTTGATCACCGCAGCCGGCGCCGATCGGTGGTGCCGGCTCGATCTACGTCTGGGGTGACGTCAGAACCTTTACGCAATAGGTCTTTGGCACTTCCTACAACGAAGAGGTGCTGGTATCGGATGAGCTTCGCTTCTCCGACCCGGCGAAGTTCTCGGCGATGATGCTGCGGGAAGAATTCGTGTGCGGAGAGATACCGTTCAGCATTGAGTGACCTCCGGTGGCGACTCGCCTGGCTGACGCTGAGGTCGTCGGCTGACAACCTCGAGACGAACCCCGGCAGTTACGCGTTGTCGAACTGGGCAAGGGCAAAGGCGCACGAGGAGGCGACATGCTCGCGCATGAGGCGCTCGGCGAGGTCGTGGTCGCGCTTGCTGATGGCGGTAAGGATGCTTTCGTGCTCGACCAGCGCGGTTTGGCTGCGCTCGTCGGGATACTTGTAGTTGGCGCGAAAGCTCACCGTGAACGCGAGCACCTGGCCGACCAGAGTGGCGAGGAAGGGACTGCCGGCGGCATTGCTGACAGCGGTGTGGAACTCGAGATCGGCCATCGCCTGGTCTGCGGCAGATCCGCGCGCGCTCATCCGGCGCAGCCGCGTCTGGGCGTCTTCCATGGCCTCGAGTTGCTCGATCGTCGCGCGTTCGGATGCGAGCCGGGCGGCGTGGGACTCCAAAAGCCCACGGAGCGTGTAGATCTCCGCGAGGTCGTCATTGGTGATCGTGCGCACCGACGCGCCCCTGTTCGGGACCACCTCGACGAGTCCTTCGCTCTGCAGGATGATCAGCGCTTCGCGAACGGGCGTCCGGCTCACCTGCAGCCGTTCTGCGAGGTGCCGCTCCGGCAACGTCGTCCCAGGGGGAAGTTCACCGGTGAAGATTTCCGAGCGCAGAATGCGGGCGATGCCCTCACTCGTGCGTTGGGAAAGCGAGATGGTCTCGGGACCAACGCCGTCCATCTGTCTCCCTGTCTCCTTGCACTCGAATCTGTGCGCATCCTATCTATCTCGGTCCCGCGCGGGCGAGTGGTCCTGGTACGGTGTGGGCGGCCCCGTTGGCGGAGCTCGCCCACACCGTTCCCGTCAGGCCGCGACTAGCGTTGCACGGCAACGGTTTCAGTGGCTAGGCCAGCAGTCTCGGACATGTCCCAAACCTCGTCGTCGGCATAGTTCGAGCCACCCCACCGGTACGCGTCGAGCCCGCCGAGCTCGGCCTCCTCAGAGATTCTGATACCGCCGAAACGCTCGAAGAACAGGCACATGGCCAGCGCGGGGATCCCGACGACTGCGACCGTGGCGAGGACGCCAAGCAGCTGCCAGAGCGGGTTGATCTCGGCTACACCGACGGCATACTTGCCTTCCAGGCCGATGTAACCGCCTGTTCGGGTGCCCCATTGGATGAAGCCGACCGCGACCGCACCCACGATGCCAGGGCCCAGCGCCAGAGGGACTACCTTGGGGTCGTCGATGCCGAGGCGACGGACCACCATCGCGGTACCGAGAGCGACGAGCGGGCCACAGCCGCCCAGAATTACACTCGCCCACGCGGTGCCCACATCGAGCAGTGTGCCGCAGATGACGACGCCGGCAATCGGCCCGAGCAAGGCCCAGTTCGCTTCGCGACGGCGGTAGGCGATGAGTAGACCGACCACACCGCCGCCTAGGAGCGCGGCGAAGAGATTGACGATGACCACGCCGATACCGCTCTGGGTGAAGGAAATTCCGAAGAAGCCCACGTCCGGAACGATGTAGCCACTTCCGATGGTCACGAACGGGAGGGCGAACACGATGAGTAGCGTGCCGACGGCAACGAACGCCGCGTTGTGGGCCGCGGGGCGCGCACCCGAGGGATGGCGGGTGAAGGCACCCAGGCGAGGACCGACGCGCCAGGCCAGGACAAGGGCGAACGTGCCGGCAGTGATGTAGAGCGGAAAGACGCCGTCGAAGTCGTGGGTACCGCGAAGGGTCAGGGGAGACAGCGAGCCCCAGCAGAGGTAGCCAACTGCGGGTGACAGCACGGCGCCGATCACGAACGACATCACATAAAAGGGAAGAGGCTTGATGCGCTCGACCACACCGGTGTGGATCAGTCCGACAGTGGCCATCGTGAAGGTGACGAAGAAGATGAGAAAGATCTGGAGGACGTCGGCCTCAGGCAGCAGTTGCGGCGAAATATACCGGGAAGCCGTGTTCGTGAAGGTGCCTCCAATCCACCAGTCCTTAACTGCCTGCCACAGCGGGGACGGTACGCCGAAGGCCGAGTCGAATTGCCACTGCCAGATCGGATAGCCGATGAGCAGCGTCCCGAGACCGCCGACCATCGCGCCGCCGAGCTTCTGGACGACGGTATCGAGGACGTTGCGCTTGCGGACCATGCCGATGTCGATGAACACCAGGCCCGCCAGCACGAGCACCACCGCCACGGCGCCGAGCGTGTAGATGAATGCGGACATGATCCAATTCGTTGACGCCTGTTCGGCGAACTGCTCCATCTGAGCTCCTGATCTACAGCGCCGAAGGCGCGTGGGATAGGCCGGCGACAGCTGTCACTCGGTATCGATGGACCGTGCTCACGGCCACGAAGCGTGAACGTACACGTGTATGCCATTTAGCGGAACAGTGTTGGCGAACTCGAAACATCTGGGCGAAATGCGTAACACGGAGTTCACGATCACCCAGCATTTTCCCAGTTAGTGGCCAAATTCGAGAAAGTTTAGGCTTCCTGTTGCGTATTCACCGGAGCCGTGACATACATGTATGCCATGGCATACCACCCCGATTCGGAGCCCGCAGTGACCGAGGTTTACAACCGAGCGGGATTCGGGGGCCGGGTCGAGCGAGGTGCCCGTCCGGCCGTCGTCGTCGTCGACCTGACGAACGGCTTCACCGACTCGAGCCTGCCCACCGGAGCGGACCTCGATGACGTCGTGACCCAGACGCGCCGCCTCGTCGAGACGGCGCGAGAGGCGGCCATTCCGGTGGTCTTCACCACCATCGCCTTCGACCAGGCCCGGCTGGTCACCTCCGCCTGGCTGCGCAAGGCGACGGGCATGAGGGCGCTGGTCGAAGGGTCCTCACTGGTGGCAGTGGACGCAAGACTGCAGAAGCGCGCCGACGAGGTGCTCGTGACCAAGCACGGAGCTTCGGCCTTCTTCGGCACCGATCTCTCCGCGATCCTGACATCCCAGGGCGTCGATACAGTGGTCATCACCGGCGCAACCACGAGCGGCTGCGTGCGGGCCACCGCCGTCGACGCGGTGCAGTCCGGATTCACCGTGCTGGTTCCCCGCGAGTGCGTCGGCGACCGCGCCCGCGGGCCCCATGAAGCCAACCTGTTCGACATTGATGAGAAATATGGCGATGTCATCAGCGTCGACGACGCCGTCGACTACCTCCACAGCTGTCCCAAGCGCAGCGGATCCGACGCGAATGTCTGAATCATCCGAAATCCCAACTCACTCGACGGAGTCGTCATGACAGCCATCAGCCCTGACCCGATCACGACCGTCTCGTCGGATGAGCCCGCAGCGGCGGTGCCCGGTGTCCGGTTCGCGAGCCCGTTCGCGGTGGCGACGCCCGAAGGCGCAGAGGGTTGGGAGTCGATGTACCCCTACTACTCGGTGCTGAGCGAAGCGCGACGGCCCGACGAGGAGAGCCGGTTCTGGTTCTTCGACGGGATGCACAATCCCGAGCCGATGTACCCGTTCGACACCATCGCCACGGAGAACTGGTGGGTGGCCGTGAGTCAGATGTCGACCCGGGTCTGGCCCATCCCGTTGGCCGGCGGGATCGACCATCGGATCATCAACGGCTATCTGTACATCAGCCCGACGGCGGTCACCGACCCGCAGGAGGTCGCGGCGCGCGCCGAACACTTCGCCGCCCGCGCGGGCCACTACTTCGAGAACTGGGACGAGATGTATGCGGCGTGGGAGACCAAGGCCCGCGACTGCATCGCCCGGCTCTCGGCCATCACCTTTGAGCCCTTGCCCGAAATCGAGCCCCTGGAACGGGTTTTGGAAGGTCGCGGCCTCTATTCGACGTACGACATCCTGACCAGTTACAGCTCGTTGATCCACAGCTTCTTCGAGATCGGGTCCTATCACTTCGAGATGCTCAACCTGGGATACGGCGCCTACCTGACGTTCCGGGAGTTCTGCCAGGCCGCCTTCCCAGGGATCAGCGACCAGACCATCGCCTCGATGGTGTCCGGCATCGACATCATGCTCTTCCGGCCCGACGACGAGTTGCGCACCCTTGCCGCGCTCGCGGTGCAGCTCGGCGTCGACGACGCTCTGCTGGCCGAGGGCGACCCCGACACCATCCTGGCCGGTCTGGCGAGCGCACCAGGCGGTGCGAAATGGCTCGAAGCCTTTGAGGCGGCGAAGGATCCGTGGTTCTGGTTCTCGACCGGCGCCGGCTATCAACACAGCGACCGCGCCTGGATCGACGACCTCCGGCTGCCCTTCCAGGCCCTGCGCGGTTACGTCACCGCGCTGCGGGCGGGGGAGGACATCCGCAGGCCCCTGGAGAGGATCCTCGCCGAGCGTACACGTGTCACCGCGGAGTACCGCTCGTACCTACCCACCGATGCCGACCGGGAATCCTTCGACGGGTTGGTCGGGCTCGCCCGCAAGGTCTTCCCGTTCGTGGAGAACCACAACTTCTTCGTCGAGCACTGGCACCACTCGATGTTCTGGGACAAGGTCCGCGAGCTGGGTCGGGTCTTCGTGGCGCACGACTTCTTCGATGACGAGGAAGACATCTTCTATCTGCACCGCAACGAGGTGTACTCGGCCCTGTACGACCTCAACATCGGCTGGGCGACCGGGATCGAGTCGCGTGGAGTCACCTACTGGCGCCCCGAAATCGCCCGGCGGCGGCGAATCCGGGATGTGCTGAAGCAGAGCCCGCCGTTGCCGGCACTGGGCGTACCTCCTGAGTTCCTCACCGAGCCGCTCACGGTCATGCTCTGGGGCATCACCCCCGAGGCCATCGCGGACTGGCTGGGGAGCGCGGACTCCGACGAGTCGGTACTGCGCGGGGTCGCGGCGTCCACCGGCAAAGCGGTGGGCCGGGCCCGCGTCATCCTCGATCCCGAACAGCTCCACGACGTCGAGGACGGCGAGGTCCTCATCTGTCGGATCACCGCGCCCAGTTGGGCTCCGGTCTTCTCGAGGCTCGCCGCCGCGGTTTCCGACGTCGGCGGGATCATGGCGCACACCGCCATCGTCTGCCGGGAGTACGGTCTGCCCTCGGTGGTGGGCACGGGCTTTGCCACCACCACCATCCGCACGGGTCAGCGCGTCGAGGTCGACGGCGACCGGGGCACCGTGCGGATCCTCGACGACGAGCTGGAGCTGACGGTATGACCGACCTCATTCTGTGGATCGACACCCCGGGAACCGCGGGCGATCCCCGCCTCGGCGGGAAATTCGGCAGCCTGGCCGAGATGACCGAAGCGGGCTTTCAGGTGCCGCCCGGCTTCGGTATCACCACAGACGGGTACCGGCACTTCCTCGCCGGATCGGGTCTCGTCGAGCAGGCCCGCCGCACTCGGGAGAACGCCGTGGCGGCTGACCTGGCCACGGTGGAACGCCTGGCCGCCGAGATGGCGGAGGCCATCTCCACGGCGCCGCTGCCGGAAGACTTGGAGGCCGCCATCAGGACCGCCTACGCCGAACTCTCGACGCGGGTGGGCGACGGCGACGTGCCGGTGGCGGTGCGGTCCAGTGGCGAATCCGAGGATCTCGGTGGTGCCAGTTTCGCCGGCCAGTACGACACCTTCCTCTGGGTGCACGGCATCGACGACGTCCTGACCCACGTACGCCGTTGCTGGGCAGGCATGTTCGGCTCCGCCGTGCTGACCTACCGGCCGACGCAGACCGCCGACCTGACCGACTACGGCATCTGCGTCGGCATCCAGCAGATGGTCGCGTCCCGGTCGGCCGGGGTGATGTTCACACTCGACCCGGTCACCGGCGATCGCTCCAAGGTGGTCATCGAAGGCTGCTGGGGGCTGGGGGAGGGCGTCGTCAGCGGTGCGATCACCCCGAGTCGATACGTGATCGACAAGGTCACCTTCGAACAGGTGTCGGCCGAGGTGGCGGTTCAGGAGCAGATGTTTGCCCTCGACCCGACCACCTCGCTCACCGGTCTGATGGACGTCCTTGCCCACCGCCGCGGCGAGCCGTGCCTGTCCGCCGAGGAGATCAGGAGCCTGGTCGAACTGGCCAAGCGGATCGAGCAGCACCGTGGCGCACCGCAGGACATCGAGTGGGCCATCGCGGAGAACGGCGATGTCCGGGTTCTGCAGGTACGTCCTGAGACGGTATGGAGCAACCGCGTCACCGAACAGCTGGTCGCCGCGCCCGCGACGGCGATCAGTCAGGTGTTGGCCCGCTTCGCCGGCGTCGGTGTCACCCGGAGCTCGGGAGCGCCCGGCGCGTGAAACCATCCCGTTTCAGCTATCACCGCCCGGCCAGCGTGGCCGAGGCCATCGCGACCCTGCACGCCCACGATGGTTCGGCCCGGGTCCTCGCCGGTGGGCAGAGCCTGGCGCCGATGCTCAACATGCGGCTGTGGCGTCCGGAGGCACTCGTCGACATCAACGACATCGTCGACCTCGACGAGATCGAAATCGACGGGGAGAGAACCGCTCTGGGGGCGCTGGTTCGCTACAGCACCGTCGAGCGGTCTGCGTTGCTGGCGCAGCGGCTGCCGCTGCTGGTCGAGATGGTGGGCCACATCGGTGACCGTCAGGTCCGCAACCGGGGCACGGTCGGCGGCGCGCTGGTGCACGCCGACCCGACCGGCGAGGTCCTGCTGGCGTGTCTGGTGCTCGACGCGACGGTCGTCGTCCAGAGCCTGACGGGTGAGCGGCGCATCCGGGCCACCGAGCTGTACGACGGCGCCTACTCCACCATCCTGAACGGTGACGAGATGCTGACCGCCGTCGAATTCGACGCATCGCCAGCTCACCATGCCTTCGGCGAAATATGCCGCAAGCACCATGATTTCGCGATCGTCAGTGTGGCGGCGTGCGGTGACGTGGCCTCCGACGGCACCTGGTCCGATGTCCGCGTTGGCCTCGGCGGGGTCGCCGACACCGCATTGCGACTCACCCCGGCAGAAACGTTGCTGACCGGCAGCCGGCTCGATGATGCGGACATCGCGGCCGCCGCCCGGTCAGCGCTCGACGTCATCGACCCTCCCGAGGACATCCGGGCCAGCACGGCCTACCGGCGCCATCTCACCCCAATCCAGATCACGCGAGTCCTGCGCGACTTACGCCGCCGGGCCGCCAACCCCACCACCGACATGACGAGAGCGGGAGCGCTGTGAAACTGCACGAGGAATTCGAAGTTGCCCAGCAGGTCGCCGAGGTGTGGGCGTTCCTGGACCGCCCCGAAGCGGTGGCGGGGTGTATGCCCGGTGTCGAACAGCTCAGTGTGCTGACCCCGGATGACATCGACGTCCGGATCAGCCAGAGCATCGGCCCCATGAGCGCGACCTTCGCTGCCAGCGTGCGGATCACGGACCGTGAGCGCGAGCGCCGGATGGCCTTCACGGCCGTCGGCAAGAGCGTCAGGGGGGCGGCCGGAAACGTCCGTGCCGAGGTGGTCGTCGGGCTGCGCCCCGGCACCACCGGCACCGTCGTCGACGTCGAGGGTGACGTGGCGCTGGCCGGCGCACTCGGCAGTGTGGGCCAGAAGGTGGTCGCCAAACAGGCCGGCAAGGTCACTGCCCAGTTCGCCCGCAACCTGGAGGCTGCCCTCGGCGGGGAGGCCACGGGTGACGCCGACTCACCGCGGCAGGCGACCCCGCGTCCGGCGGCGCTGCCCCCGGTCGGCGCCCCGGGGCCGAGCGGAGGCGGAGTCGTCTCCGGTGCCTGGGTCAAGGCCCTGGTGGCGCTGAACGCGTTGCAGGTCATCGTGGCGATGGTGACCTTGGTCCGGGGCCGGGTCAGCCGATGAGCGCACTGGACGTGAACCCCGAATTCAATTGGCTCCCTGGCGAAGTACCGTTCGGTACCGAGGTGGAGCAGGCGGCGACCGGCTGGATCGCGCCGTACGGCCAGGTGGTGCACCTGCTGCGCACGCGTGACTGGCTGGTTCACCTCACCCCGGATGCGACGCTGGAAGCCCGGGTGGCGGCCATGACCCACGACATCGAGCGGATGTTCCCTGGCGGCCCCACCCTGGACCACGCCCACATGCGCTGGGACGACCCCGCCTACCTCTATCCGCACCAACTTCGCTCCGCGGAGTTCGTGGGGAACTGGCTGACCACCGAAGGGCACGCCGGTGACGTCGACGTCGCGGAGGTGCGCCGCCTCATCGGGCTGCACGAGGTCGGAGGCCTCGGGCTCGCCGACGACGTGCAGGCCGCGGACTCGCTGTCCTTCCTGGAGACCCTGGCCGGTCTTGCCGCCGATTGGGTGCGGAGCGGAACGTGTTCCAGGGACACCGCGATCGCCAAGCTCAGCTACAGCGTCGACCGGATCCGGCTGGAGCGGGCTCTGGAGCCGGCCCGAGCGCTGCTGCCGTGGGCCATCGACCAGATCCCGACCGGAAGCACCGAGGTGTCGTCATGATCGAACCGCCGGTGTCAGGCCGTCGAACAGCCGTGCTGGCCAACGGAATTCGTCATGAAGTCCTGCTCTACAACGAGGATGCCGCAGCGGACCTGTATCTGGTGCCCGGAATCACCAGCCCCGCCGTCACGGCCGACTTCATCGCCGTGGAGCTGGCCGCCGCGGGCTACCGGGTGGCGGTGCCCGACGTCCGGGGTCGCGGTGGCAGCGACACCCCCGGTGCCGGTGGTTACACCCTGGCCGACTATGCCGCCGACGCCGAGGGGGTGATCGCGGCGCTGGGCCTGAATCAGCCTGCGCTCGTCGGCCATTCGATGGGAGCGCGGATCGTCGGGGCGCTGAGCCTGCGGTGTCCCGACTTCGCCCCCGTCGTTCTCGTGGACCCACCGCTGTCCGGCCCGGGCCGCGATCCGTACCCGACCTCCCGCGAGCAGTTCCTCGCGCAGCTTCGCGAGGCGCAGCGTGGTACCGACGCCGAGGCCGTTCGCCGGTTCTACCCGCACTGGCCCGAGCGGGAACTTCAGATCCGCGCGGAGCATCTGGCCAGTTGCGACGAGACCGCCGTGGTGCAGACCCACGAAGGCTTCGAAACCGAGGACTTCCACGAGATCTTCGTCGAGCTCGGTGCGCCGACACTGCTGGTGCGGGGCGCCGAGAGTCCGGTGGTCCCGCAGGCCGCCGCCCGTGAACTCGCCGCGCTGCGGCCCGATATCGCGATCCAGGACGTCGCCACCGCAGGACACATGGTGCCGTGGGACAACCTGCCGGGCTTCCTCGAAGCCGTACTACCTTTCCTGACCCCAGCACCCCGCGCCTGAAATCCCTTCCCCTGCAACCGAGGAACTCGTCATGGACCAGAACCTGTTCAACCAGATCTGCCTGCAGCAGCTCACGCTCTCGGCCGTCAACGAAAGTGAGACGGTGGCCGTCCTGTCCCGGGGCCACGACCGCGCGGAGTACGCCGACGCCTTCCTCTGGGCGGCACAGCAACTCGGTGCGGCCACCTACCACATGCGGCTACCCTCACCGGCGTCCGCCAGTGGGGCGTGGGCCGTGGGCGACTCAGGCCTGGGCACCAACCCCTTGGCCGTCGAAGCGCTGAAGGCTGCCGACATGGTCGTCGACCTCACCTTCCTGCTCTTCAGCAAGGAACAGTTCGCCATTCAGGACGCTGGCACGCGGATTCTCACCGCTGTCGAGCCTGCGCCGCTGCTGGCGCGTCTCATGCCGACAGTGGAACTGCGCGAACGCGTCGAGGTGGGCGCGGAACTGCTGGCGAAGGCGCAGACCATGCGAATCACCAGCCCGCACGGCACTGACGTCACCTATCAACTCGGCCTGTATCCCACCCTGAGTGAGTACGGCTACACCGACACCCCGGGTCGCTGGGACCACTGGCCGGCGGCGTTCGTGTTCACCGGCGGCACCGACGAAGGGGTGGACGGGACGATCATGCTCTCGCCCGGGGACGTCCTGCTTCCGTTCAACACCTACGTGCAGACCCCGGTGACCCTGACCGTCGAGGCCGGCTTCATCCGCGACATCCGCGGCGGGCTGGACGCCGACCTGCTCAAGTCCTACATCGAATCCTTCGACGACCCGCGGGGTTACGGCATGTCCCACGTGGGCTGGGGTCTCGACGAGCGGGCCCACTGGCACGGTCTCACCCAGTTCGGCGGTGGCATGGGCATGGAGCTGCGGTCGTTCTACGGCAACGTGATGTTCTCGATCGGTCCGAACAACGAACTCGGCGGACCCAACGACACCCCGTGCCACTTCGACATCCCGATGCGGGGCTGCAGCCTCTACCTCGACGACGAGCTCATCGTGGACGCCGGAGAACTGACCGTGCCCGAGATGCGACCCGCGGGACGCCGGTGACCACTGTGGGCAACGCGCCGGAGCAGATGATCCGGATATCGACGGTCGTCAACGGCGACGAGCGCAGCGACGACGTCCCGGTCCGGATGCACGTCGCCGACTTCTTGCGGCAACACCTCGGCCTGACCGGCACCCACGTCGGGTGCGAGCAGGGGGTGTGCGGAATGTGCACGGTGATCGTCGACGGTGAAGCGGTGAAGGGCTGCCTGATGCTGGCCTGCCAGCTCGACGGCCGGTCGGTCCAGACCGTCGAGGGTCTGGCCGAGGGCGACGAACTCGACGATCTGCAGGAGGCGTTCGGGGCCCACCACGCCCTGCAGTGTGGGTTCTGCACCCCCGGCTTCCTCATGACCGCGACCGCGCTGGCCTATCAGGGCGGTTGCCCCGACCGCGAGACCATCACCGAAGAGATATCCGGAGTGCTGTGCCGCTGCACGGGTTACGCCCCCATCGTGGCGGCCATCGAGGACTACTTCGCACACCGGAAGGACGGAGCAGCAGAATGACCGCCGTCGAGGAGCGCCGTACCGACACCGATCGGGACGACACGCCCCGTGGCCGGGTGTTCGGAACGTCGGTGCGGCGCAAGGAGGATCCACGCCTGCTGCGTGGCGACGGCCAGTTCACCGACGACGTCGAGCCTGCGCGGACGGTGTACATGGCGGTGGCGCGGTGTCCGTATCCGCACGCCCGCATCGGCGCCATCGATACCTCCGCCGCCCTGCAACTCGCGGGTGTGCTGCAGATCCTGACCGCGGACGACATCCGCGAGAGCACCGGTCCACTGACGGTGCTCCGGCCGGTTCCCGGCGCGCCTGCACTGCCGTACCGCGCACTCGCCGACGGCGTCGCCACCCACGAGGGCCAGCCCGTCGTCAGCATCGTCGCGACCAGCCGCCACATCGCCGAGGACGCGCTCGAGCTGATCGACATCGACTACCAGCCGCTGCCGCACGTCGTGGATTCGGTTTGCGCACTGGAGCCGTCGGCTCCGGTGCTGCACCCGGGGCAGCTCGAGACCAACGTGCTGGCCACCCAGGTCGACCGACGCGGTGAGCCGGAGCAGCGGATGGCGGAGGCGGCCCATGTCGTCAGTGGGCGATTCCGGATCAACCGGGTGACCCCGCTGCCGATGGAGCCACGCGCGGTGCTGGCGCAGTGGCGACCCGGTGCGCGGATGCTCACGGTGCACTGCTCCACCCAGGTGCCACACCTGATCCGCAAGCAGCTGGCCGAAACCCTGCATCTCGACGAGAGTGAGATCCGCACGGTCGCCAGCGACGTCGGAGGTGGCTTCGGGCAGAAGCTCGGAGTGTTCCCCGAAGACGTCCTGGCCTGTGTGCACGCCATGACGCTGCGGCGTCCGGTGAAGTGGACCGAGGATCGCGGCGAACACTTCCGCGGGTCCACCCATGCTCGGGAAGCCGTGCATGACTACAGCATCGGGGCGGACGCGTCCGGCCGGATCGTCGCGATGATCAACCGGTACCTGACCGACCTCGGCGGCTGGAACTCACCTTTCGGCTCGGCGCAGTTGTCGAGTGTGGTCTTCAACGGGCCGTACGACGTCTACGACGGCATGGTGGAACGCCGGGTGGTGCTCACCAACAAGACACCCGTCGGCGCCTATCGGGGCTACGGCCAACCCGAGGTGAACTTCGCCTACGAACGGCTGATGGACCGCCTTGCTCGAGTCGTCGGTGTCGACCCGGTGGAGTTGCGGGCTCAGAACATGGTGACCTCGGCCCAGATGCCATGGCAGAACCCCACCGGCGCGGTCTACGACAGTGGCGACTACGAGCGCTGCCTGAGAATGGCGGCCGAGGCGGTCGGATGGAGCACTCACGCTGCGCTGCCGAGGGATCCGCGCCCTGACGGCCGGATCGTCGGAATCGGGTTCTCCTCTTTCGTCGAGCGCACCGGCTATGCCAGCGCGCGGTTCCTGGCCAAGCGCGGCTCGCAGTTCGGCGCCCACGAGAGCGTCACCCTGCGGGCGAACCGCTCGGGCGGGGTTGATGTCTACACCGGTGTGTCGACGATGGGTCAGAGCAGCGAGACCGCCTTCGCCCAGGTCGTCGCCGAAGTCACCGGAATCGCCTACGAACGGATTCGCGTTCACTCGGGTGACACCGCATCGTCGCCCCTGAACACCGGTGCCTTCGCCTCGCGCACCATGATCGCCGCCAGCGGCGCACTGCGGGACGCCGGAGAGGAACTCGCGGCCAAGACCCGTCGGCTCGCCGCCTTCGTCCTCGGCGGTGCCTTCGACGAGGTCCGCATCGACGGGCGGGTGGCGCGCCTTGAAAACGGCACGGCGCAGGTCGAACTCGCCGACGTGTTCACACGGGCGATCACCGGTCAGGGCATACCGGAGGGTGAGGACCCCGGGCTGGAAGCGACCGCGCACTTCGAACCACTCGATGCCGCGTATTCCTTCGGCACCGCAGCGGCCGTCGTCGCCGTCGACCCGGAGACCGGGGAGTTCGACGTCGAGCGGTTCGTCATGGTCCACGACAGCGGGACGGTCGTGAACCCGGTGGTGGTCGAAGGCCAGGTACGGGGCGCGCTGATGCAGGGCTTCGGCGCCGCGCTGGGTGAAGAGCTGCGGTATGACCAGGAGACCGGTCAGCTGATCAACGGCTCGATGCTGGACTACTTCGTTCCTACCGCGGCCGACGCCACGCCGATCGAGCTGCTGCACACCGAGGTTCCCTCTCCGGTGACACCGTTCGGTATCCGGGGAGTCGGTGAAGTGGGGACCATCCCGCCTGGCGCCGCCATCGCCAACGCGGTGTGTGATGCCCTCGCGGAATGGGACGTCGACCTGACCGCCTTGCCCATCACGCCAGAGTCGATCTGGCGTGCCCTCGAGGCCGCACGGGCCTCTTCTTCTAACACTGCGGAAAAGGACTCTTGATGACCGCCACTTCGTCACGCATCGGGCTCATAGTGCCGAGCTCCAACACCACCATGGAAACCGAACTGCCCGAACTGTTCCGTCGTCAGAGCGCGGCCACCGGGCACGCCTACACGTTTCACTCGGCCCGGGCGTCGATGCGCAACGTCAACACCGAGGAATTGCTCGCCATGGTGGGTAAGGCCGGTGATTGCGCACGCGCCTTGTCCGACGCCGACGTCGACGTGATCGCCTACGCCTGCCTGGTGGCCGTGATGGCGCAGGGCCCGGGAGCCCACCGCGAATCCGAGGACGTCATCGCCAAAGCCGCTGCCGACAACGGACATCCGGCGACCGTGGTCAGCAGCGCGGGCGCTCTGGTCCGCAGCCTGACCGCGCTGAACGCCGAGCGCGTCGCCATCGTCACGCCCTACGTACCGGCGTTGACCAAGCTGGTCACCGACTACCTCGAAGGCGAGGGGATCTCGGTACTCGACGCCGTCGCCCTCGGTGTTGACGACAACCTGGCGGTGGGCCGCCTGGATCCGGCCAACCTGCCCGCGTTGGCCCGGAACCTCAGTCGCGAGGGTGCGGATGCCATCGTCTTGTCGGCCTGCGTCCAGATGCCATCGCTTGCGTCCGTTCAACTCGTGGAGGACGAGCTTGGGCTCCCCGTGATCTCGGCGGCCACCGCCACGGCGTACGAGACCCTTCTCGCGCTGGGACACGCCCCCGCCGTCGTCGGCGCGGGATCTCTTCTCGCCTAAGTCGGCACGAAGCGGTTAGTCAAAGCGGGAAGGCACGTAAGGACGAGTTCACCCGCACCAATATCCAGCGCGGTCCAGTTGGGGAGGATGGCACCCGCGAATCGAGAGGCTCCCGCAATGCTTCGCTTCGGCGTTGCCCACGCAACCCGAGGATGCGCTTCGCCATGCGCCGACGGGTCCTATGAGGGCTGTGACGCGGGCGTGAGCGCGATACCGGCCTGCCCCAGCGCGAGGCCGTGGTGACCGACACCTGGAAGCGTGCGGCAGCTCCGCGCAGCGGCCAGCCGTCCTCTACGACGCAACGCGCCAATCGCAGACGACCAGTCTCGGACAGGGGCATTACGGTGGTCCACCAGGACCTCCGAGGTGAGTTGGTGCGTTCCTAGACAGCTCGCACTTCACTCGGAGGTCTTCGTCGTGTCCACCACACGACGCCGTTTCCAACGTCCGCGGTCAGGTACAGCTAGCGGTAGTTGACGAACTGCACCGCGAAGTCGAGGTCGGCGCCCCGCAGCAGCGCCTGCACGGCCTGCAGGTCATCGCGTTTCTTGGAGCTGACGCGGATCTCGTCACCCTGGATCTGCGCCTTGACGCCCTTGGGGCCCTCGTCACGGATCAGCTTGGTGACCTTCTTGGCGTCCTCGCTGCTGATGCCCTGCTTGATGCTGCCGATCACCTTGTAGGTCTTGCCCGACGGCTGCGGGTCACCGGCGTCGAAGGCCTTCATGGAGATGTCGCGTCGAATCAACTTCTCCTTGAACACGTCGACGGCGGCCTTGACGCGTTCCTCCGTGGAGGAGACCAGGATGATGCCCTCCTCGCCCTGCCACTCGATGGTGGTGTCGGTGCCGCGGAAGTCGAAACGGGTGGCCAGCTCCTTGGCGGCCTGGTTCAAAGCGTTGTCGACCTCCTGGCGATCGACCTTGCTGACGACGTCGAAGCTGGAATCCGCCATGGACTCGCTCCCTCCCTTTGTCGATGCGTTTTCGTCTTGAGCCCATCCTCGTTGTACCCTGCTACTCGCACCAAACCCGGGTCGGGTTTGGGGCGAGCACCAGGCAGGTTGCCCGAGCGGCCAATGGGAGCGGACTGTAAATCCGTCGGCTAACGCCTACACAGGTTCGAATCCTGTACCTGCCACACAGCTCAGCCCCCCTTTCGAGGGGGGCTGTTTTGTTCGAACGCCTGCGGATTGTCACGGATTGTCACAAGTCGCGCCTAACTCTGCGTCCGCCAGCCAGCTTCTTCTTGGTGAGGACGACGTCGAGCAAGCCGCCATCGCGGCTTTGGGTTCCACGCTCACGGCCAGGTGCGTCGTATGCCGCTGTCGGAAACGGCGAAGCAAGCGGCCCCGCTCGACCGAGCCTTGATGTGAATCTGCCGTTGAGCGGCGTGAAACCGCCGGATCATCTCGGAGATCTTGAGCTGCTGGTTATCCAGATAGAACATGGGGGCGTCGAACTCGACGAGTGGTCGACGCTCAGCGTCGGTGCTGCGTATGCGGCCGTCCTTATGGAGCGGGAACCACCCACGATCAAGACCAAATCGCATCCACACTTCGTCGGCGGTGTCCTGGGCGTCATCGGGGAAGTGATCGACGACGAGGTGGATCAGCCACCCAAGCTCGATGAGCCCGGCCGCAACGCGCTTGCCGAGACTCCGGTCGAGGAAGAACTCAGGCGGCTCGTTTGAGTCCAACGCGACAGATCTCTTCAGCCTCTGGGACTGTCAACCCGTACTCGTCCGCGACGACGGACAGTGACTCACCGGCGGCCCAAAGATCGAGGACCGCGCGGATCGGCACCTTGTTGCGCTCGACGACGGGGTCCCCCCACGCGAATCTCGGGTCGACGATGACTTGCGCATCATTACCGAAGCCGGGAAGCTCGAGCCGCGCCGCGTAATCGCTCCCGTCCGCCCACGTGATGTACCGAAGGTAGTCGCCGACGATCTCACGGATGAGGACTTGGTGATCGCCGACACGGGCGAATTCGTCATCAGCGTGATGGATGAAGATGTCGATGCCGTCGGTGGCAATGCGCTTGCTCGCCAGGGCAAAGTCGGTGCCAAACGTGTCCCGGACGTCCGCGACTGTGTCTGCTATCTGACGTTTGGTAAATCCCAACTCGTTCCTCAGGGCTCGCAAGACAAACGCCTCCACGAGAGCGGCGAACGGCACCGACGCAGCACCTCTGCGCGCGGGCGGGACATGGTGAACCAAGGGTGCCCCGCCGCGAGACCCAACGCTGAGCCAGTGATAGACGGTCGAGCGGGGGATATCGAGGAAAACGGACACGTCGCGCGGTGTGAAGAGGGGGTCATCGAAAATGTCCACCGTCATCGCGGTCACCACCTTCCCGCATCGCGCTCGTCGCTCCCCCAGACAGAAGTATGCATCACGGGTCTCACAACCGGTTTGGACTGCGGTTGATTCAGTCGCAGCCCGAATCGTGGCCGACGACTCGCGAGAAGCTCTGCGCCGCTGCCGAGAGAGCCTCGGGCTGGGAATGCACGTATGTCTGCATCGTGAATGCCTTCGAGGAGTGACCTAGCCAGGCTGAGATGACGGCAATGGGTACGTCCCGGAGGTGCATCAGTGTGCCGCACGTGTGGCGGGCATCGTGATAGCGGATGTGGCGGACGCCGGCGGCCTTGAGCATCCGCGCCCATCGCGACGTAAGCGCATGCGGGCTGAGCGCCCTGCCGCACTCGTTGACAACGACGAAACCGCTGGGTTCGTACTCCTCACCCAGCATGAGCCTGTCGGCCGCCTGGATTGCACGGGCTGAGCGCAGGGTCGCCGCCAAGTGGTCGGGTATCGGCAACGTTCGGCGCCCGGCCCGTGACTTCGGTGTGTCCTCGACGAGGTGCTTGCCGAATCTCAATCGCGTAGACGCTATCTGCAGCGTCCGGTTCTCGAGATCGATGTCACTCCAACGCAAGCCAGCGACCTCGCCCCGCCGAAGTCCCGTAAGTGCGAGCTGCCATGCGATCGCGTACCGGTCCCCGTCGACGTGCTTGAGAACCGTCTGGAGCTCCGCGGGTGTGAATGTCTCCGCCGGCTTCGCGTCGGCGGGGATTCGGTCGACGAGCTCCGCGACGTTCCGCACCGCGTGGCCCTGGCGCATCTGGTCTTTCAAGACCGCGGTGAGGAGTCCGAGCATGTAGTTGATCGACCGCGGGGACCAAGGCTTCCGGGTCTTGCCTGTGGGCGAGGACAGTCCGCCAGCGCGCAGCTTGGTCACCAAGTCGTCGAGGTGACGCTTGGTCAACTTCTGCACCTGAATCTCGCCGACTTCGGCCATTGCGGCGGCGAGGTTCACCCTGTGTCCGTGCAACGTCGATGGCTTGAGTCCGTGCTTAGCCGCCAGCCAGTCCTCGCACGCTTCAGCGAGGGTGACCTTCGTGGGATGGACGTAGGTGCCGCGACTCACTTCGCCGCGGACGGCGTCCAGCGCCGCTCGGGCTTCTTTCTCTGTGGTGTAGCGCTTCCGGAACTGTTTGCGTTTGCCATCGGCCTCGCCGACGTCAACAGTGAGCTGGTAGCGAATGGCAGGCCTTCCGCCATCGCGTTGGGCGAGCTCCACCCGCTTGATCTGCGGGGGGAGTTGTCGACGTTCGGCCATCACAAGCTTCTACTGGTTGATGCGCGACGCGGTCACGATGCCGCGTCCTCGGTGTGTGCGGTGATGAAACGATCGATCTCTGCCGATGCCACTCTGCGGGACGTTCCGATTTGGACCCAGGCGAGCTGGCCCGCGTCGAACAGTCGATAGACGGAGGATCGGGAGATCCTTAACGCGTCAGCAGCTTCAACGACCGTGAGAAGCCGGCTCGTAATGACGTGCCTGGCGTCAGGGGAGTCGGGTCCAGCCATGGGTACCTCGAAGGGGGTGTGTCATGCGATCACCTCGGGTCTAGTGGTGTCCCACCACTGTAATTCCGTCGTCTGACGCGCACTGCACAATCTTCGCGAGACGCTCCAATAGTAACGCTTGCCGTTAGTATTGGCAAGCGTTACTATCTGATGGTGATCCGCTCGTTCCGGGGCAAGGACGCGGAGGCGATATGGCATCGGCGCTACGTCAAGAGGCTCAGCCCGGATCTCGCCAAGCTCACCTACAACAAACTGACTCTCATCAACGCTGCTGAAACCATCAACGATCTTCGCGTGCCTCCGGGCAATCGCCTGGAGAAATTATCCGGTAACCGCGCCGGTCAGTACAGCGTGCGCGTGAACGACCAGTGGCGCCTCTGCTTTACGTGGAGCGTCAGTGGCGCCTGCAATGTCGAACTCGTTGACTATCACTAGAAAGGAACGCGCATGGCCGACTTCGCTCCCACTCACCCCGGTGAGATTCTGATGACGGAGTTCCTCGAGCCGATGGGCATCACGCAGTACCGGATCGCGAAGGCGATCGACGTGCCCGCTCGTCGCATCAACGAGATCGTTCACGGCAAGCGGGCAATTACTGCCGATACGGCTCTACGGCTGTCTCGAGCGCTCGGCCTGACCGACATGTTCTTCGTCAACATGCAGGCGCATTACGACGCGGAGGTCGCCCGAGAGAAGCTGTCGACCGCGCTCGGCGCGATCGAACGCATCGCCTGAGCATTCGCCCAATCGCCAATCGCCAATCGGCAACGGCGTCGATGGCGCACGCTCTTCGGCATCACCTAGCTCCAACTCATCTCGCACGCCTCCCTCCGTCCCCACTTGCCCCACCGATGTCCTCCCTACTTCATCTAAAACATCTGTCCCACAACCACTCTCCGTACTTCTTCCGCCATCGACTCCAAGCTAGAAACTGCAGTGGCACATTTGCACAAGGTGCGATACTGGTGGTGGTTGCGTTTTGGGGCGTGGCCGAAAGTGACGGCGGGGCAGTCGTTCTGACTTTGGGGTTTGATACCTGAGGTTGGTGGCTGCGGTGTTGACGATCTCGAAGTTGAAGCGGTGGTCGATCACCTACTATCTCGACACCGCCGCATCGGCGCAGCGCGCCACCGCTGACTTTCAGCGGGCCGGGGGTGGGTTGGGGGAGTACTACTCCGAGCGCGACACCCGAACACCGACATGGTTGTGCGCGGGTGACACTCGTTCTGCTGCCGGGTTGGTGGGGCTTTCGGACACCCAGCGCGCGGGGGGTGGGGCTGAGGCCGGGGTGGTGGCGCGCTGGCTCGACGACGGGGTCGCCCCGAGCGGTGCCCGAGGCCGGGCTCTGGGAGCGCAGGGGGTGCACGGTTATGACCTGACGTTCGCCGCGCCGAAGAGTGTGTCGGTGATTCGAGCGCTGAAGGCCGATGACGTCGTGGCGAAGGGGATCGCCTACGCGCACACCACTGCGCTCGCTGAAGCGATGGAGTACTTGGCCACCCACGCCGGCTACACCCGGATGCACAACCCGGTGACCGAACAGAAGGACTTGGTGCAGTTGCCCGGGTTGGTGGCGGTGGCCTATCAGCACGAGACGAGCCGCTGCGGGGACCCGCACCTGCACACCCACGTCATCGTTCCCAACCGGCAAGCCCGCGCCGACGGCGCCCTGGTGTCGATCGACGGGACGTCGCTCTATCACGAAGCCAAGGCCGCCGGGGTGATCTACCAGGCCACTCTGCGTCGGGAGCTGCACAGGTCGTTGGGGTTCGAGTGGGAACCGGTGGACCCGCACACCGGGATGGCCGAGGTCGCCGGGATTGACCGCGCGTCGATCGCCGCGTGGTCGCGGCGCTCGTCTCAGTTGCGGGAATGGGCGGCGCGGCATCTGCGCGTGCAGGACGCGCCGCTGAGCGCGGCGCAGCTCGCCGCCGCGCAGAAGGCCACCCGACCGACCAAGCCCGAAGAGCTCGCGTGGCCAGAACTGCTGGCGCAGTGGCAGGCCGATGCGCGGGGGGTGCGCCTGGACCGCGCCTCCTTCGAGCAGGCGCGCGCACAGCGCCGCGCCGCCGCGCGCGCTCCTCTGGATCGCGCGCGCTTGGCCGACGCCGCGGAACGGATCGGCAAGGCGGCGTTCACCCGGGCCGATCTGGTGGAGATCGTCGGCGCGCAACTCCCGGTGGACGGGGACCGGTCGCCGCGGGAGGCGGTGGAGGCCGCGGTCGACGAGCTCGGCATGCGCCTCACCGCACCCAGGCAACGCCATCAACGGGAGGGCTACGAGCGGTTCACCCTGGCCCGGATCCTGGCCGAGGAAGTCGCGGTGCTGGACCTGGCCGACGCCCGGGACGACCGCACACAGCTGTGGGTGAAGGAGGAAGACACCCGCGGTCTGTCGGCGGATCAGAAGGCCGCGGTGCAGGCCATTGGTCGGTCACCATGGTTGGTGCAGCCGTTGTCCGCGCCGGCGGGCGCGGGCAAGACCACCTCGCTGCGCGCGCTGCGCGCCGCCGCGCACCACCGCCACGACGCCCACGTCTTAGTACTCGCCCCGACCGGGCGGGCCGTCGACGTCGCCGTCCGCGAAGGCGCCGGCGACGAAGGGTTCACCATCGCCAAGGCCCTACAGGATCTTCGCAACGGCGCCCTGACGTTCGACCGCGGAACGTTGGTGGTGGTGGACGAAGCTGGAATGGTGGGCACCGAGGATCTATGCCGGCTCCTCACCGCCACCACATCTGCGGGGGTGAAGACGGTTCTGGTCGGTGATCCCCATCAGTTGGCGCCGGTGAAGGCCCGCGGTGGGATTTTCGCCCAGCTGTGTACGGATCTGCCCTGGACCCGACACCTCTCGGAGGTATGGCGGATGACTGATCCGGAGGAGCGGACTGCTTCGCTGGCGTTGCGGGATGGTGAGCCGGCGGCGGTCCGCACGGCCGTCGATTGGTACCGAAACCACGATCGGCTGCGGTGCGGGGATCAGATCGCCATGGCCACCGATGCCCTGGACGGATACCGGAAGGATGTCGCGGTCGGCAAGGACGCGCTGCTGCTCTGCGACACTACCGAGATGGCCGACGCCCTGAACCGCCGCATCCACGACGACACCATCCCCAACGACGCGCCCACGGTCACCGCGGTGCGTGGGCAGCGCATCGCCGTCGGTGATCTGATCCTGTCCCGGCGCAACGATCCCACCGTCGACGTCCGACGCGCCGATGACCACGGCGCGGCGGCGGACCCGGTGCGCAACGGTGACCGCTGGTGCGTCGCAGCTGTCGATCCCCGTACGAATCGGGTTACGGCCGAACGACTGTCCGACCGTGCCTACGCCGCATTTCACGCCGACTACGTGACCGAGCATGTCAGCCACGGTTACGCCGTCACGGTGCATTCCGCGCAAGGCGTCACCGCCGACACCACCCACGCCGTCCTGGGGGAGAACACCACACGATCGATGCTCTACGTGGCCATGACCCGCGCCCGCGACGCCAACACTGCATATCTCTACGAACGCACGATCGAACAGGAGTATGGATCCACGCCCGCGGACGGCCCGCACGTCCTGCACCGCGGCACCAGCGCTCAGGCCAGCCTTTTGGCGCGCTCCATCATCGAGGCCCATGACGACGTGCCCGTCACCGCGCACCAGGTAGCCGCCGCCACCCCGCGGCATCTTCTGCCGGACATGGTCGCAGGCCTGCTCGACCGACAGAGCGCGAAGTTGAGGGACCGCAACATCGTCCACACGCGATGGCAAGACGTCGTCGACGGATGGGACGAGACGATGGCACGAGCGCACGAAAGCGAACGGTTCCGCGCCAGTGACCGAAGCCGAAACCACAGCCGGGACAGCGGGATCGAACTCTGAGGGACAACCTGTTCCACCAAGCGGCCAATGGCGTGTTCAGCTAGCAGCAACACACTCTGCGGCGGTTGCTACAGGGAGACCGCGCAGACAGTCACTTGATAGTCGTATTTTACAACCGGAGCACCCCCGGTGATGGATAACAGTCGTTATCCATCAGTCCCGTAAGCACGCCCGGGAGCCCGCCCCGGATTGCTGGGCGCATTCGGATTCAGCTTCCGATCGGTATTGCGCAAACCGTTCCTCGACACTTCGACCGTAATAGATTGTGGGACTCCTCGCCATCTCTTCCGGCGCGGAGGCTACGGCCAACGCGGGCAAGGCGTGCCCCGCACTGCCGTCTCGCGTCAACGCAACAGGACGGTCCGCATGTCCATGCCGAAAGTTGGCGTCTGCAAGCGGGCATGGTTTGAGACGCAATTCGACGAACCAGGACCTTCCGTAGAGCACAGCCGAGAGTCTTTGCGGCACATGCAGATGCGTACGCGGCACAGTGCTGAGGTGGCGAGCGCTGATGACTTGATCGGAACCAGGACTTGGTTCGACGGCCGAGCCGAAAATTCTACCTTTGGCGGCATCTGATCACTTCGAAGACGCTGGGGTCGACGAGGGTGGAGGTGTCGCCGAGTTCGCGGCCTTCGGCGACGTCTCGGAGCAGGCGTCGCATGATCTTGCCGCTGCGGGTCTTGGGTAGTTCGGGCACGACGTGGATCTCGCGTGGGCGGGCGATGGGGGAGATCTCGGTCGCAACCTGCTTGCGCAGTTCGTCGACCATGTCCTCCTCGCCACCCTTCGCCGAGGCCTTGAGGATGACGAACGCGCAGATGGCTTGGCCGGTCTGCTCGTCGGTGGCGCCGACGACGGCGGCTTCGGCGACCCCGGAGTGCCCGACGAGTGCGGACTCGACTTCGGCGGTGGAGATGCGGTGGCCGGAGATGTTCATGACGTCGTCGATGCGGCCGAGAACCCAGATCTCGCCGTCGGTGCCGTAGCGGGCGCCGTCGCCGGCGAAGTACCAGCCCTGTTCGGCGAAGCGGGACCAGTAGGTCTCCTGGAAGCGCTCGGGGTCGCCCCAGATGCCGCGCAGCATCGAGGGCCACGGCTTGTCGAGCACCAGGTAACCGCTGGCCTGCTCGCCGTGGTCGGTGCCGGGCTCGAGCCGGTTGCCGTCGTCGTCGACGATGATCGCCGAGATGCCGGGCAGCGGGGTCATGGCCGACCCGGGTTTGGTGTCGGTGACGCCGGGCAGCGGGGAGATCATGATCGAACCGGTCTCGGTCTGCCACCAGGTGTCGACGACGGGGGTCTGGTCGGCGCCGAAGACGGTGCGGTACCAGCGCCACGCCTCGGGGTTGATGGGCTCGCCGACCGAACCCAGCAGACGCAGGCTCGACAGATCGTGGTCGGCGGCGTTTTGGCGGCCCAGCTTCATGAACGTTCGCACCAGCGTGGGGGCGGTGTAGTAGATCGTCACGCCGTACTTCTCGATGATCTCGAAGTGACGGTGCTCGGTGGGCGAGGTGGGAGTGCCCTCGTAGACGACTTGGGTGACGCCGTTGGAGAGCGGGCCGTAGACGATGTAGGTGTGCCCGGTGACCCAGCCGATGTCGGCGGTGCACCAGTACACGTCGGTCTCGGGTTTGACGTCGAAGACGTTGACATGGGTGTAGCTGCTTTGCGTGAGGTAGCCGCCGGTGGTGTGCATGATGCCCTTGGGCTTGCCGGTGGTGCCCGAGGTGTAGAGCAGGAACAGCGGGTGCTCGGAGTCGAAGGCCTCGGGCTCGTGGTGCGTCGACGCGGCGTCGACGACGTCGTGCCACCACAGGTCGCGGCCCTCGGTCCAGCCGACGTCGATCCCGGTGCGCTTGACGACGAGCACGTGTTCGACGGAATCGGACGCCTCGACGGCTTCGTCGACGGCCTCCTTCAACGACGCGGCCTTGCCGCGGCGGTACTGCCCGTCGGTGGTGATGACGAGCTTGGCCTCGGCGTCCTCGACGCGGGCCTTCAGGGCGCTGGCGGAGAAGCCGGCGAACACCACCGAGTGCATGGCGCCCAACCGGGCGCACGCGAGCATCGCCACGATCGCCTCGGGGACCATCGGCATGTAGATGGCGACGCGGTCACCGGCGACCAGGCCGAGGTCGGTCAGCGCGTTCGCGGCCTTGGACACCTCGTCCTTGAGTTGGGCGTAGGTGATGGTGCGGTGGTCGTCGACGGGTTCGCCGACCCAGTGGATGGCGACCCGGTCGCCGTTGCCGGCCTCGACGTGGCGGTCCACGCAGTTGTAGGCCACGTTGAGCGCGCCGTCGGCGAACCACTTGGCGACCGGGGCCTGCGACCAGTCCAGTACCTCGGTGAACGGCGTCTTCCAGGACAGCCGTTGGGCCTGCGCGGCCCAGAACGCGAGGCGGTCGGCGTCGGCCTCGTCGTAGAGCGCGGCGGTCGCGTTGGCCTGTTCGGCGAATTCGTCCGACGGCGGATAGGAGGTAACAGATGCGGTTGACGGCGAAGTCATTGGTGAATCTCCTTGGGCTGCGGGGTTCGGAGCGCATTAAGCGTGGGCTCGAGTCGTGGCTGCTCATCCGGTGTGAGCGCGGCAACGATCATGTAAATCGTCAACAATCTACGATATTACGGCTCTCAGCCGCCGAAAATCCAAGGCGCGAACCACGATCTGCGTCGAGCGGAGCAGTGATTTCGCCGCGATGCGCCCGTGGCGAAGATTGGTGACCAATTAACCAACAAAGTCGATCTGGGTTACAGTACGGCGCAAATCGCCTCGCTGCCACAGGAGCATCGCACCGCGAAGGAGGTCAGCTCATGGACCGGGTCGCCAGCGACTACTCACCTGTTCGGAACGGTTTGCCCAGCAGGTCGACTACCGGAGAGCAGGTCGCTGAACTGATTCGGCAGGCCATCATCACTGGTGCGATCGGACGCAGCACGCCGCTGCGTGAAGAGGCCATCGCGGCGCAGTTCGAAGTATCCCGCCGGACCGTGCGCGACGCGTTGCGCATCTTGGAGGGTTTCGGCCTCGTTCGACATCAGCGTCATAAGGGTACCCAGGTGGCCGATTTCGCCGCGGCCGACATTCGCGATCTCTACAACACGCGGCTCGTGCTGGAAACCGCTGCGGCACAACGGTGGTGCACCGCGGACCCGGCGGCCCCCGACGATGCGCTCGCTGAACGGTTGGGCGAGGCCTTCGATAGGCTGCGCGCCGCCACCGAACAACTCGACGCGGTACAGGTGGTGGAAGCTGATCTCGGATTCCATGCCGCCGTGATCGGATTGATGGCTAGTCCTCGCGCCGACCGGTTCTTCGGGTCCATCGCTCAAGAAATGGCGTTCGCCATCGCCATCCTCGAGGCCACGCAGCGTGAGACGCAAACCCGACCCGCTCAGGCGCTGGCCGAACATGAAGCAATCCGCCACGCGTTGATGGACCGCGACCACGATCGTGCTCGAGAACTCATCACCACCCACGTTGAGACCAACCGTGAACGGCTAGTTGCCATCGTGCGCGCGCAAGACGTGGACGCCGGGGGCGACTAACATCCCGATCCGCGATGCGTTGCCGCCCCGGCGCGGGGCGGGGCGCCATGGTCACGGGATCAGGCGGGCCAGGCCCTCCTCGATGGCGCGTACCGCAGCGCCCGTGCGCGACCGTTCGGCGAGTTTGTGCAAGATCTTCTCGACGTGAGCCGTGGTGGTGCGCACCGATATCCCATAGCGCGAGGCGATCTGTTGATTCGACAGGCCGTGGGCCACCCCGGTGAGGATGTCGACTTCGCGACTGGTCAAGCCGTATGGAATTTGCGTCTCAGCGGCGGCGACCAACGCGACGACGCCTGGTCCCCACAGGGGTTCGTCGATGCGGTCCATGCGCACGCGCAGCCAGGACGCGGCCGTGGGCCATAGTCCGACCACTGACTCACGACCGCTGTCGAGGAATCGGGCCGTGGCGGAGATGAACTCCGGCTCGTCGCAAACCACGGGTGCGGGGCACTGTCCCCAGGCATGACTTCGGCCGCTGGCGTCCATGTAGGCGACCGACGACGTGTCCGCCGTCAGTCGGGGCCGCGCCGGAGTGCACAACCGACCGATGCTGGGGGCGATGGTCTTGAGCAGAAGCGAATGCCTCCGGTCGAAAGTTCCCCGCGTGCCCGACGACATGTGGATCATGCCCACGTAGTCCCCGCTCTGACCAAACAGACACGTCGTCAGGCCGTCCCGAAATCCGGCGGGATCGAGGACGTCTTGGTAGAACTCGGTCGTGCAGTAGTCGTAGGGCAGGTCCGCGAAGCGCAGCGGCTGCTTGCTGGCAAGCATCTCGTGGTGCGGATCGGTGTCGGTGTAGGGCTCGCTCAGACCGAGAAGTGTCGGTGGTGCGTACTCGAAGTTGCTCACGAGCACATGGCGACCGGCGACGGGGTTCCACCCGAGGATCGCCGCCGCGTCGGCGTGCACGATGCTTCCCAGCCGTTCGAGGATGTACGCGCCGGCCGGACCGCGTTCCTCGCTGCCGGCGTTGTAGGCGCAGTCCGCAACCAGATCTACGTCCGGCCCGGTCAGGTGGACGTCGTTTTCCGTGTCGTAGCAAAGGGGCACTCGACGACCTCTAATCTTGGATGAGGTTGTGAAGAGGCTGAACCCGCAAAGAAGGGGCGGCGCAGTCAGCCGCCACCGATTCTAGCGCCGTCGTCGTCGACTGCGCCTCGAATTCAGGTGTTCGGCCAGCACTTCGAAGTCTGGGAAAGTGCTGGACAAACGTGGTGATGGTAACCCCATTGTGCGACAGCACGGCCGACCCTGCAACAGATCCGACGGATGTCCCGAAACCGTCGATCCCCCCGGCAATCGCGACATCGGTTCGATGCCATACCTGCGGGCGTCGCCGAGTCCGGAAGGATCCGAACCACGTTCGATCCCGTTCGGAAGCCGTGAAGCCGTTGCGATGAATGAGCCCGGCGACGCGGACTGTCCGGGATGTCCGACCCCGGGCCGGGTTCGTGCTGAGGCGGTCATCGCAGGACCCCGACCAGTCGTCGAGACGTAGCCATGCGTTCTGGCGGCCGCGTCCCATCGAGATCCAGTGGGCGGCATGATCTTCCGCAACGACCGTGCCGAGATGACGCCGACGTGCTGGCACTACCTGTGATCTTCCTGGATCGAGTTGCCGCCGTCGACCACGATGCATTGGCCCGTGATGTAGGAGGCCGCCCGGGCCGTCAGCATCAGGATGGAATGCGCCACCTCATCCGCCGTCCCGGATCTGCCGAGCGGGCAGGAAGCACCCGCTGCCAGCTCGTCCTCGGTGG
Source organism: Mycolicibacterium sichuanense (assembly GCF_033741125.1). Classification (NCBI taxonomy): domain Bacteria; kingdom Bacillati; phylum Actinomycetota; class Actinomycetes; order Mycobacteriales; family Mycobacteriaceae; genus Mycobacterium; species Mycolicibacterium sichuanense. Next base: position 50,535 of record NZ_JAWQPU010000001.1, read on the forward strand.
TCGAGTCCGTCAGGATCCACCCAGGCGCCACGGCGTTGCAGGTGATGCCGGCCCCGGCGTAGTCGATGGCGACCGATCGGGTCAGACCCACCAAACCCGCCTTGGCCGCGTGGTAGGCCCCGTCCCCGGGGAAGGCGCACACGGGCCCCGATACCGAGGACACGTTCACCACCCGGCCGTATCCGCGTTCGACCATCGTGGGGAGCACTGCACGGGTCATGGTGAACGCGGTGGTCAGGTTGCACCCAATCGCGTTCGCCCAGTCGTGGTCGGTGAGGTGTGTCAAGGTGGCGGCCGGCACGAGGTTGGTGACCGCGGCCAGCCCGGCGTTGTTCACCAGGACGTCGATGCGGCCGGTGCGTTCCAGCGCGAGCGCGGCCACCCGATCCGCATGAGCGGGGTCGGTGAGGTCGCCGGCAATGCCGACGGCGCGGATGCCGGCCGCCTGTAACTCGTTTACCCGCTGCTGCACGCGGTCCGTGGTCGAGGTCAAGATCACCGTGAGGCCGGTCAGGCCGAGGAGGCGCGCGGTCGCAAACCCGATACCCGCAGCCGATCCGGTGCCGGTGACGATGGCGGTCCCCAGGTGATGATGGGCAGATTCGGCGTGGGACATGGTCCCCTCTCCGGGTGGTGAACGACCTCGGACGGACGGTCGGAGCGTAATCACGGGCGCGATGATCGGTCAATTGGTGATCAAAATCGGGATACAGATGTGAACGCCCGGCCGTTCGGCGGGCGTTCCCTATGGCGCGCGCGACCTCCGACTTATATGGTGTGCCGATCAACACTTGTTTAATTGGTGACCAATGTTGCAACAATCGAGGGGTTGACCGATGGGCGCAGTCGTCTTCCGAAACGGAACCGTGTGGAGAGGCAATGGCCGTCCGGACACGGATCGGCTCCTGGTCGTCGACGGTCGCATAGCGCCGTGGGACGAGGATGTGAGCCCAGACCTCTCCGTCGACCTGAACGGCGGACTCTTGGCGCCCGCCTTCGGCGACGGCCACGCACACCCCATTCTCGCGGGCCTCGAACAGCAGGGACCGGCAATTCGGGACGCTCGCGACGTGTCCGAGATCGTCGAACGGATACAGGCGTGGGCACAGGACCACCCCCACGACGAGTGGATCGTGGCTGCAAGCTACGACGCCACCCTCACCCCGTCTGGGTTGTTCGACGCTCGCTGGCTCGACGCCGTAGTGCCCGATCGCCCGGTGATGCTGCGGGCGTGGGATTACCACTCGGTGTGGTGCAACACGCGGGCGCTCGAGCTCGCCGGCATCGACGAGGACACCCCGCAGCCCGAGGTCGGCGAGATCCCGCGGCGGGAGGACGGCCAACCGCTGGGCACCCTTCTGGAGTGGGGCGCGGTGGACCTTGCGCTACGGGTCGCTCCGGCGCCCAGTCTCGATCAAGGGGTCGAAGCGTTGGAGTACGCCACGCGACACCTCGCCACCCGCGGCATCGCCTGGCTCCAGGACGCGTGGGTGGATCCGGACGACATCGAGACATGGTTGGCGGCCGCCCAGCGGGGCGTGCTCCGATGCCGCGCCGATCTGGCACTGCGGGCGGACCCGCTGCGGTGGGCAGAACAGCGCTACCAGCTGACCGGGCAACGCGATCGCATCCGTGCTGCACCCCATCTCACGTGCAACACCATCAAGTTCTTCGTCGACGGAATCATCGAGAACCACACCGCGCACCTGCTTCACGACTATGCCGATGCGTGCACCCGTGGCATGAAGGTGTGGCAGCACGATGAGCTCCTGGCCGCCGCGGCGTTCGTCGACGAGCTCGGCTTCGAATTGCACATTCACGCCATCGGCGACGCCGGAGCCCGCTCGGCCCTCGACGCCGTGGAGCACATCCAAGCCGTCAACGGTCCTCGAGACCGGCGCCCGGTCATCGCCCACGCCCAACTCGTCGACGACGACGACCTGCCAAGGTTCGCCCAGCTCGGTGTCATCGCGTGCTTCCAGCCATTGTGGGCCACCACGGATGACGTCATGCAGCAACTGACGCTCCCGCGGTTGGGGCCAGAGCGAGGCCACCGGCAGTACCGCATCGGCTCGGTCTTGAGGTCCGGCGCACCGATGAGCTTCGGCAGTGACTGGCCAGTCACCAGTGCAGACGTCCTACCGGCTCTGCAGACGGCCGTCACCCGGGCACGCCAAGACGGCACCCCACACGGGGGTTGGATGCCGGAGGAACGCATAGACATCGTCAACGCACTCGACATCGTCACCCGCGGCGTCGCCTATCAAGCCGGCGCGGAGACCAGCCGCGGCGTGTTGGACGACGGCTTCGAGGCGGACCTGGTGTGGCTGTCGGCCGACCCGCGGCAGTCACCCATAGGCGACCTGACGTCGATATCGGTTCTCGGCACCTGGGTCGCAGGAATACCTACCTATCAATCGAATTCGACGTCCAGCGCCCTGCAGGCGCAGATGGAGCGTACTCATGTCTGAGACATCACCCACCTCGTCCGCCCCTACACTGCGGCGGGTCATGGGCGTGCCCGGCCTGGTCATCTTCGGATTGGCCTACACGGCGCCGCTGGCCGTGTTCACGACCTACGGGGTCGTGAACGAGTCGACCTCAGGCCATGTGGCAACCGCGTACCTGATCACGCTGTTGGCGGTGCTCTTCACGGCGGGCAGCTACGCGGTCCTGGTCAGGGCCTACCCGGTCGCCGGTGGCGCGTACACCTACTCCCGGCGGGCCTTCGGCGGAAACGTCGGCTTCGTCACCGGCTGGGCACTGCTGCTGGACTACCTCTTGCTACCGCTGACGAACTACCTCCTCATCGGCATCTATCTGCACGCCGAGTACCCGGCGGTACCCATCTGGCTGTACTCACTCTTGGGCATCGCCGTGGTCACGGTTCTTAGCGTCGTGGGAATCACCGTGGTGCGCAACGCAAACCTCGTCATGGTGGGGCTTCAGATGCTGTTCGCGGTGGTGTTCGCGATCCTTGCGGTCAAGCACATCGTCGAGAACCCGGGCGTCTCGCTCCTGCAGCCCATCTACGACCAAGGTGTCGCTGCGGCGACGTTGTTCACCGGAGCCGCGACGCTGGCGTTGAGTTTCCTTGGCTTCGACGCCATCTCGACGATGTCCGAAGAAGCGCGGGACCCACGCCGCACGGTGCCACGAGCAATCATGCTGACCGTCGCCATCGCCGGGCTCATCTTCATCGCGGTGTCCTATCTGGCGACACTGGTGCAGCGCGATCCGTCTGCGATCGTGGATCCAGACTCCGCGGCAATCGAGATCATGGGCATGACCGCCGGGCAGTGGCTTCAGACGTTCTTCCTCTTCAGTTACATGGCCGCGTGTGTGGCCTCGGCTCTGGCCTCTCAAGTAAGCGTGACGAGAATCCTGTATGCGATGGGCCGGGATGGCGTCTTGCCGCGCAAATTGTTCGGTCGTCTCAGCCGCAGGTTCCAGACCCCGGTCGGCGCGATCGCGTTCGTCGGAGTCATCTCGTTGATCGCGTTGGTAGCCGATTTGGGGACCATGGCCTCGATCGTGAGTTTCGGTGCGCTGGCTGCATTCTCGGTCGTGAACCTGGCGGTCATCAAACTCTTCCTCGTCGACGCCACCGAACGCACTCCGTGGCATCTGTTCCGGTACGGGATCGCGCCCGCGATCGGGTTCCTGCTCACCTTCTACCTGTGGTTCAGCCTGTCGCGTCTGGGCTTCATCGTCGGACTCGTCTGGATCGTCGTGGGCGTCCTGTACCTCGCCGGCATCACCCGAGGCTTCCGCAAGGCCCCACCAGAGATACAGTTCGACGCCGAGCACGCGCCACTGACACCCCACGACGATGCCAGGGTCGTAACACCGTGAGCGACAGAACGATTGGCTACGACTTCTTCGAACGGCCGGAGATCGCCGCCTTGCGCATCAGCGACGCGGAGGCGGAGAATCTCGGGGGGCAACACTTCGGCCACCCGGTGATCGCCGAGTCGCTCGGCAGCCAGCAGGACCAGAACTTCATGCTCACGACCGTCGACGGGCGGCGCGTCGGGGTTCTCAAGATCGCGAACCCGGTGTTCTCCGAAGCCGAGGTGAAGGCACAAGATCAGGCCGCCCAACTCGTGCAGGCTGCCGAACCCCGGTTGCGACTGGCCACCGCGGTCCCCGGCGTCGACGGGCGGACGCACAGAACCTTCCGGCACGCGGACGGAACGTCGCTCATTGCGCGTGTTCTCCGCTACCTGCCCGGTACCACCGTCGAGGCCGACACGTATCTGGGAGCCGACGTCGCCCGGCAGATGGGTGATGTGTGTGGGCGCGTCAGCAGAGCACTGCGCTCGTTCGACCATCCCGGGCTCGACCGCACGCTGGCCTGGGATCCACAACACGTTCCGGCTGTCACGGAGAAACTCATCTCCTATCAGGACGACGAGGGTCGCCGTGACCAGCTCCTTCACGTCGTAGCCCAGGCGTGGAAGATCCTGGGACGGCTCGCCGGGGAACTCCCGCGTCAAGCCGTCCACCTAGACTTGACCAACTCCAACCTGATAGCCGAGCCCGATGACGCCCGGCGCTATGACGGCATCCTCGACTTCGGCGACCTGTGCCGAACCTGGGCGGTCGCCGAACTCGCTTGTACGGCAACGTCGGTCCTTCACCATCCTGGTGCGGACGCACTGTCGGCGCTCCCGACGGTGACGGGCTTCGACGCGGTGCGGCCGTTGTCGGCCGCCGAGGCCCAGGCCGTCTGGCCGTTGGTAGTGATCCGCGCGGCAATCCTGGTCCTCAACGGCACGATGCAGGTCAGCATCGAGCCGGACAACGAGTATGCCGTCACCGGGCTGCTCGACGAGTGGCGGATGTTCGACGCGGCGGTGGCGGTGCCCATGGAGGTGATGTCCACCCTGATTTGCGACGCGCTATCGCTGCCGCGACCCGGTGAGGTGACGCTCCCGGACGACTACGTTTCGCTCGTCGCCGGGCAGCCCGCGGTGCTGGACCTCTCGACGACCGCGCCGGTGTGGGACCGCGGTGCCTGGTTGCACGCGGATGCCGTCGATAGGGCGCTGGGCGCCGCGCGTGCGACGGGGGCGAGAGTCGCGATGAGTGCGTACGCGCAACCTCGCCTCGACCAGGCTGCACCACTTCGGGATACCGAACCCGCCACGTTGCCGACCTTTTGCGACGCATGGTTCTTCGAGGCAACCGCGTTGCGCGCACCGTGGGCTGGTGTCACGCGAAGGACCGATCAGGGCTTTACCCTGTCCGCCGCAGACGTCGACGTCGTCCTCGACGTCACACTCGACGTCGACGCCGACGCGCTGCCGGGCATGCACCTGGGCGAGGTGGCGGCAGGCGCGCCGTTGACGACCGTGGGGGCTGACCATCGGATTCGCGTTCAGGTCCGGCGGGCGGATGGGCCGCCGGTGCCTGCGTTCGTCGCCCCACGGTACGGCCCAGGCTGGCTGGCCCTGACCGCCGATCCCGCGGCGCTGCTCGGCGCCCCCGACGGCGACACACCCGAATCGAGTGCTGCACTACTCGAACGCCGCAGCCGGTACCTGGCTGACGTTCAGGAGCACTACTACGTCACCCCGCCCCGGTTCGAGCGGGGCTGGCGGCACCACTTGCTGTCCACCGACGGCAGATCGTATTTGGACATGGTCAACAACGTTGCATTGCTTGGCCATTCGCATCCTCGATTGTCAGATGCGGTTGCCCGCCAGTACGAACTGCTCAACACGAACTCGCGGTTCAACTACTCGGCCATCGCTGAGTTCACCGCGAAGATCGCCGCTCGGCTGCCACCGTCGCTCGACCAGATCTTCCTGGTCAACTCGGGCTCGGAGGCAAGTGACCTCGCGATGCGGCTGGCGCTGGGCACCACCGGACGGCAACACCTCGTCTCGATGGGGGAGGCCTACCACGGCTGGACCTACCTCACCGACGCGGTCTCCACGTCGACGGCGGACAACCCCAACGCCCTGACGACTCGTCCCAGGTGGGTCCACACCGTGGAATCCGCCAACTCCTATCGCGGGCGATACCGTGGGGCGCAGGCGCACCAGTACGCGCGGGATGCCGTTGCCGACATCGGGCGACTAGCCGCCGACGGTGTAGACCTCGCAGGGTTCATCGCCGAACCCGTCTACGGGAATGCCGGCGGAATGGCGCTCCCCGACGGGTACCTGAAGCAGGTCTACGCCGCGATTCGCGACGTTGGGGGACTGGCGATCGCCGACGAGGTTCAGGTTGGTTACGGCCGTCTGGGACAGTGGTTCTGGGGTTTCGAGCAGCAGGGCGTCGTGCCCGACGTCGTCTCGGTGGCGAAGGCGGTGGGCAACGGGTATCCGCTTGGGATCGTGGCGACCACGAAGGTCATCGCCGAGGCCTATCGATCCCAGGGCTACTTCTTCTCCTCGGCCGGTGGCAGCCCCGCGTCGTGCGTGGTCGGGAGCACGGTCCTGGACGTCCTCGAGGACGAGGATCTGCAGGGCAACGCCCGTCGTGTCGGCGGGCACCTCAGGGGGCGTCTGCTGGAACTCGCGGAACGGCATTCGATCATCGGCACGGTCCATGGGCACGGTCTGTATCTCGGCGTCGAGTTGGTGCGGGACCGAGACACTCTTGAGCCTGCTACCGAGGAGACACTGGCGATCTGCGAAAGGATGTTGGACAAGGGCGTGGTCATCCAGCCCACGGGCGATCGGATGTGCGTGCTGAAGGTGAAGCCGCCACTGTGCTTGGACCAGACGGGGGCGGACTACTTCGTGGACGCGCTCGACAGCGTCTTGACCGAAGGCTGGTAGACGACCCGCCCGCGGGACGAACCAGTCGGCCCACCGGGGTGCTTGACCGGGACCGGTGGGTCAACTGGCGGCTGGCCGAGCGCGTCCTACCAGCCGCGTTCGGCGAGCCGGTGCGGCTGCGCGATCTCCTCGACGTTGATGCCGACCATGGCCTCACCCAGCCCGCGCGACACCTTGGCCAGCACGTCGGGGTCGTCGTAGAAGGTGGTGGCCTTCACGATCGCCGCGCCCCGCTCCTCGGGGTTGCCCGACTTGAAGATCCCCGACCCCACGAAGACACCCTCGGCGCCGAGTTGCATCATCATCGCCGCATCGGCCGGGGTGGCGATGCCGCCGGCGGTGAACAGCGTCACCGGCAGCTTGCCGGCCCGCGCCACCTCGGCCACCAGATCGTAGGGCGCCTGCAATTCCTTTGCCGCGACGAAAAGCTCGTCCTCCGACAGCGAGGTCAACCGACGGATCTCACCGCCGATCTTGCGCATGTGAGTCGTCGCGTTGGACACGTCACCGGTGCCCGCCTCACCCTTGGAGCGGATCATCGCCGCGCCCTCGCTGATGCGCCGCAGCGCCTCGCCGAGATTGGTGGCACCGCACACGAACGGCACGGTGAACTTCCACTTGTCGATGTGGTTGGCGTAGTCGGCCGGGGTGAGCACCTCGGACTCGTCGACGTAGTCCACTCCGAGGCTCTGCAGGATCTGCGCCTCGACGAAGTGCCCGATGCGGGCCTTGGCCATGACCGGGATGGTCACCGCCTCGATGATGCCCTCGATCATGTCGGGGTCACTCATCCGCGACACCCCGCCCTGGGCGCGGATGTCGGCGGGCACCCGCTCGAGGGCCATCACGGCCACGGCCCCGGCCGCCTCGGCGATGCGCGCCTGCTCGGGGGTGACCACGTCCATGATGACGCCACCCTTGAGCATCTCGGCCATGCCGCGCTTGACCCGGGCGGTGGCCACCGACGTCGTCGTGTTCAACGTCTGTCGCACAGCCGCGTCAGCAGCTGCGCGTTCGCTTCGACGGTTGTGGTCGCCGGACCGGGACGTCACCCGTGGACCAAGACATCGGCGAGCCTGTCCATGGCCAGACCGGGACTCGAGAAGGTCGGCGTGCGCAGACCCTCGCCGGCGACGCTGGCCGCGGCACGGGCCATCGATGCCTGCGCGAGCACGATGGCGTCGACTGACGTCGCGAGATCGTGAAGCGCTTCGGCGATGATCGCGTCGTGGCGGGCGGTATCGCCCGAGGCATTGGCGGCGAACGCGTCGGCGAGCAGCCGGACGTCGAGGTCGACTTCCACCGAGGCGTGCTCAGCGCGGCGGCGGACCAGGTCCACGGTGGGCGACAGGGTGGACTTTGCGGTTGCCAGCACGGCGATCCGGGGCGTTCGTTCGGTCCCGGCGGCCGTTTTCGCGGTTGCGATCGCCGCATCCACCATGGGCATGTCCACGCGCAGTACGGGGACGTCCACCAGCTGGGCTGCGAGTTCGACCGCGGGCCCAATGGATGAGCAGGTGGCCATCACCGCCACGGCGCCGCTGTCGGCCGCCGAGACGACGTGGTCGACCACGCGGCGCGAGATCGCGGCCGTCAGAGCGCCGTGGGCAAGCGCGTCGGCGAGCAACGACTCGTCGACGATGTTGGACACCTTGACATCGGCGGGCAGTTTTGCCCCGAGTTCACCGAATACCGGGAGTAGTCCGCTGACGGTGTGAAGCAGCACTACCCGACGGGTCATGACGAATCTCTTTCTCGAAGGCGGGCCAGCAGCTGTTCGCGGGACTGGCAGATGTGGTCGTCGAGACGCGACACGGCGAGTTCGACATCGCCGGCCTCGATGGCCTCGATGATCGGACGATGAGTGTCGGGCTCTGCGGAGGTGTCCGAGTCGAGGACTTTGGTCAGGATGATCACCCGCCGAGTCTCCATTTGAATCGACTTGAGGTGGTCCAGCAGGAGATCCTCGCGGCACGTGGATGCGATCACGTAGTGCAATTCGATGTCGGCGTCGACCACCGCGAACAGGTCACCGCGCCCGTAGGCATCGTCGAGCTTGGAGAAAGCGGCTTGGATGGTCCCCATGGGGGCCTCGTCGATGTAGCCGGCGGTCATCGCGGTGCGCAGCGCGTAGCATTCCAGCAGTGCGCGGAGATTGAACACTTCGCGGACCCGCTTCTCGCCGATGCTCTGGACGAAGGCACCGCGGTGTGGGTGGATCTCCACCAGACCCCGATCGCGCAGGGCGCGCAACGCTTCCCGCACCGTGCCCCGGGCGGTGTTGAGCTCTGCGGCGAGGGTGACCTCGGGCAGTGGTGAACCCGGCGGATACGTCCCGCGGATCACGGCCTCGGCGATGTGGTCGATGACGGCATGGGTGAGCGTCTTGGGCCGCGTGAGTCCACGCGGCCTCGCACGCGAGTCGTCGGGGTCGGCTTGGACCTCATCAGGGCCCAACGAAGTCGGACTCATGTGAAACCACCTCCAGGCTTTCGTGGATGGTGTCGGCGACCTTCGCCAATTCCTCGTCGGTGATGGTGAATGCCGGCGACACCTGCAGTGCGACGTCTCCGAGGTTACGGGTGATAACGCCGCGCTTGCGCGCTTCGCGAACCAGTTTGGTCAGGACGGCGGGATTCGCCTCCTTGATCCTCGGGTCGATGTTGACGGCACCGAGCAGTCCCACGCCGGCGCGCACTTCGTCGACCAACGGGTGATCGGCCAGCGGGGCCAGATGCGATGCCATCACCGATTCGTATTCGGCCACTCGGTCGACCAGACTCTCCTTTTCGAGGATGTCGAGGTTGGCGTTGCCCACCGCGGTGGCCATCGCGTGTCCGGAATACGTGTAGCCGTGCCGGAACATTGCAGTCGAGCCGTCCTTCCAGAACACCTCTGACACGCGGGGCGCGATGGCGACCGCGCCGAGCGGTGCGTAACCGGACGTCAGGCCCTTGGCCATGGTGATCATATCGGGCTGAATTCCGTAGCGGCCGGAGGAGAACCAGTCGCCACCGCGTCCGAAGGCGGACACCACTTCGTCGATGACGAGCAGCACGTCGTTCTCGCGGCAGATCTTCTCGATCTCGGGCAGGTAACCCTGCGGCGGATGCAGAACACCGCCGGCGCCGATGATCGGCTCGCAGAAGAATGCCGCTACGTTCTCGGCGCCCAGCTCGGTGATCTTGGTGCGCAGCGCCTCGGCATCGTTCCACGGCACCTGTGCCACGGTTTCGACCATCGGTGCCAGACCCGCCAGATTGGCGGGTAGGCCGGCGAGTGAGGTGCCGTATGCGTTCATGCCGTGATAGGCCCGCGTGCGGCTGATGATGATCTTCTTGTTGGGTTGTTCGACGACCGACCAGTACAGGCGGGCCAGCTTCGCTGCCGTGTCGACTGCCTCCGAGCCGCCGCCGGCGGAGAAGAAGATCTTGCCGTCAGGAAAGGGAAGGTAGTCGGCGATGCGAGAGGCGAAGAGTTCGGTGTTCGGGGTGGTGAACACGTCGAAGGTTTGGAACGCTGCGAGATCGATCGCTTGCTGGCGAGCGACGTCGGCGATCTCGGTACGGCCCAGTCCGACGTTGCAGTACCACAGTCCGGCAAGGGAATCGAGATAACTATTGCCTTCGGCGTCCCACACCGTGCGGCCGTCGCCCCGGACGATCGTCACGGTGTCGTTCTTCACCGCGCTCATCTGAGCGAATGGGTGCCAGTAGCTGGTCTCGGTCATGATCGTTCTCCTATTGCTGCAGACATGATTGTTTCTTCGTTGAATTCCGGCCGCGTCAGTTCAGCGGTGATCCGACCGTGAGAAAGCACGAGCATTCGGTCCGCCATGCCGATGACCTCGGAGATGTCCGAGGACACCAGCAGAATGCTGCGCCCGTCGTGGGCGAGTTCGTTCATGGTTTCGTAAATGCGTGCCCGTGCGCCCACATCGACGCCGAGTGTGGGTTCGTGCATGATCAGGATCTGCGGGTCGGTGGCCAGCCACCGACCGGCGATGACCTTCTGCTGATTGCCACCGCTGAGTTCCGCGATCTTTTGGTCGACCGAGGAAACGCTGATCTGCATCCCCTTGCGGTGCTGGGCCGTCAACGCGAAGTCTTCGCGGGTACGAATCACTCCGAAGCGTGACAGTGACGGCAGTGCCGCAATCGACATGTTGGCTGCGACCGACATGTGCGGAAGGATCGCCCGGTTCTTGCGGTCGTCGGGAATGTAGGCGATCCCGTGCCGGATCGCGTCTGCCGGACAGTCGATCTCGACAGGCTCACCATCGCGGTGAAACGTCGCCGACGTGGCGCTCGAGCTCACCCCGAACAAGCTGCGTGCCACCTCGGTGGTGCCGGACCCGACTACGCCGTACACACCGAGGACCTCGCCGGCGCGCAAGTCGAAGTCGACGCCGTCGACGAGATGACGTTTGCGCGGTAGGGAATTCGGGACACGCAAATCTCGAACCGCGAGCAACACCTTGCCGGTCTCCGCGACGCGCTTGGGGTACAAGTTTTCGACATCGCGGCCGATCATGGCCTTGATGATCGACGCCGAGTCCAGATCGCCGGCAACGACACCGTTTTCAACGATTCGACCATCGCGCATCACGGTGATCTTGTCGGCGATCCTGGCGATCTCCTTGAGTCGATGTGAGATGTAGATGATCAGCACGCCGTGATCACGAAAATCCCTGATCCGTTCGAAGAGCACGTCGATCTCGGCTTCGGTCAGGGCGGCGGTCGGTTCGTCGAGCACGACTACCCGCGCGCCTTGGCTCATCGCCCTGGCGATACTCACCAACTGCTTCTGCGCCGCTGTCAGACCACGCATCGGTTGGGTGGGGTCGATGTCCAACTTGAAGGTCTTCAACCATCGCACGGCTTCGGCGAGCATCGACTTTTGGTCGAGCAAGCCAAATCTCACCTTCTCGCGATTCAGGAGGAGATTCTCGGCCACGCTCATCTCGGGCACTACCTGAAGTTCTTGCGGCACCAGGAAGATGCCACGCGACTCGGCGTCTCCGACCGACTCGAAGGACACCGTCTGGCCGTCGATCGCGATCGTGCCGCTGGCGCTCGACGTGGGGTAGAACCCGCCCAGCAGCTTGATCAACGTCGACTTGCCTGCACCGTTCTCGCCAAGCAGGGCATGCACTTCGGATGCACCGAACCAGGCCGTGACGTCCTTGAGCGCTCGGGTGCCGCCAAAGGTCTTGCTCACACCCGAGACAGTCACCAAGGGGGCGTTCCTGCGCTGCGCCGAATCTCGGACGTCGTTCCCCATGTCAGCTATCATGCCTCTCCTTTGTTTGACTGTCAATTGTCGAACAATAATGAAAGCTGCGACCGTCATGGGGAGCGGTCGACCAGAGAAACGGGCCGGTCACCGAGCAGAAGCAAGATCCGTGCCGTCTCTTCGAGTTCCTCGGCCGCGTCAACGGCATCGGCCAGCGTCCTGCCGGCGAGCACCGAGCCGTGGTTGGCCAGGAGCACCGAATGCGCCGAGCTCATAGCGCGTCCCACCTCGTCGCCGAGGGCGGGGTCACCAGGAGGCAGGTACCGGACAAGGGGTACTCGCCCCACCCGCATCACGTGGTAGGCGGTCAGTGGGGGCAAGCAATCGGCGGTGTTCAGTCCGGCCAGGCAGGACACCGCGGCCGCGTGCGAGCTGTGCAGGTGGACGACCGCCCCTGAGTCGGGCCTCGCGCGGTAGGTTTCGACATGGATCGGCCATTCCTTGGACGGTCGGGATCCCGCCAGATGCTGTCCGTTCAGATCGAGTACCGCAAGCTCGTCGGAGACCAAGTTCCCCAGCGAGGTGCCGGTCGGTGTGATGAGGATCCGTGGTCCGACCCGCACGCTGATGTTGCCTGTCCGTCCTGCCGTGAGTCGGCGATCGAACAGCGACGCACCCTGGCGGACGATCTCGGTCCGCTCGGCTGTCATCGCGCCCGTCATGACGAGGCCGTCTCGACGAGGAAGTCGGCGCTGCCGAAGTTGCCGGACTTGAGCAACAGGGTGATCGGGTCGCCGCAGATGGTCGTACACCAGGGCACGCCGGGCGCGGCCTCCTCGCCGACGAGAACCTGCTGCACTCCGAGTTCGGTCACCACCGCTCCCGAGGTCTCGCCGCCCGCGACGACGATGCGACGCGCCCCGCGCTCGACCGCGCTCGCTGCAACCCGGGCGAGCACCTTCTCCAAGATCTGCGGTGTGTCCGCCCCCATGGCGAGCGCGCCCCGCTGCCGCTGCTCGACGTCGGCAGAGGTGTAGATGAGCCGCGGCTGGCTCTGGTCCTGTGCCTCGTCCCACGCCACTGCGGTCGCGACGAGGACATCGGGGTCGGAGATCTCGCCGGGATCGAGTCGCAACGCGGGCATCGCGAGCTGCGCCCGCCGTACCTGCTCCAGGGTCGCCTCGGAACAGCTTCCGGCGAGGACGAGGGTCCCACCCGAGGCGGCGGGCGCACCGACGCCGCCGTGTGTGTGGCGCTCTGACGGCCGCGCCGATGCCATGGTGTGCCCCAGTGCCTCGATCAGGCCGGCGCCACCGCTCAGGAGGCCTTCATCGTGACCGACGGCGATCGTGTGGAGATCGGCCTCGGCGGTGGCGTCCGCGACGACATGCCGAACACCCTGTTCGACAAGACTCTTGACGTGGTCTGTCGCAGCCTCGCGACCGGCACGTATCGCGTTGAGCGGCAGCAACCCCACCGTGGATTGGGTCTGCAGCGACAGCCAGCGCACCAAATTCGCATCGGTCATCGGCGTCAGCGGATGGTTGCGCAGCGGTGATTCGCTGAGCAACCTGTCTCCGACGAACAGGTACCCGAGATAGGTGGTGCGCCGATGGAGCGGTGTTGCCGGGCAGACGATCGTGTAGGGAGCGTCGATCAGCGTTAGGAGGAGGTCCAGTACCGGGCCGATGTTTCCCTGCGGCGTGGAGTCGAAGGTCGAGCAGTACTTGTAGTAGTACCGGGTGATTCCGTGTCTGCGCAGCCAGCCAACCGTCTGCTCGACGTATGCGCATGCGTCGGCGGGATCGATGCTGCGAAACTTGATTCCGACCACCACTGCGTCGCAGTCCTGCAAGGTGCTGGCGGGATCTGGGATACCGAAGAGCATCACGACGCAAAGTCCACTGCGGCGCAGTGCGGCTGCGGCGTCGGTGCCGCCGGTGTAGTCATCGGCGATGACGGCGATGCGTGTCACGCGGTTTCCTCTCGACTCTTCTGCTGGTCGGTCATGTCTGCCGGTCGGTCATGCCGCTCCGCTGGCCGTGGTGAGCTCATCTGGTTCGATCATGTGACCGACTGCCGTGCAAGCTCTTTCGTGCTCGAGAAGTCGGATTCGGGCTTGGGTTCGGGTGACGGCACGAAACTGGATCCGCTGCCCGGCGCCGGCCTGGCCGAGCAGCCACATCGACGCGGCGGTCACGACGTAGGGAGTGATGAAACCACCCTGGCTGGGACCGTCGACCGGCAGCACGATCGGAGACGTTCCGGCCAGATTCACCCCACCGAGCGGATACCCGGTGTTGACGACGTTCGAGGGGTCGCTGCCATTGTCCGGGGGTTTCGTCGTGGCCTTGGCTGAGAAGCTGAGTTCGGGGCCGATCAGACGGCAGCCAGTCCGATCACTCTGGGCGGCCACCGTCCAGCTCGACCCGAGGAAGGTGCGGTGTCCCGCGCTGTCCAGCCAATCGCCATGGGGGCCCGGCGCGACGTCGATGTGGAGGGTTCCCGTGAAGTCGGGGATGGCGTTGGGCAGGAGCATTCGTGGACGGACTGCCGAGACGGATCCGATCGGAATCTGCATCCCTGCGGTCAGAGCGGCGCCGCCGACGCCGCCGATGCCGGCTCGCGCGAAGGTCGATCTGCTGCCGAGCACGGGTTTGGTCAGGATGCCGCCCGCGACGGCCAGATAATTGCGCACGCCCCTGCTCGCTGTGCCGATTCGGATCCGCTGTCCGGCACTAACTTCGACGGTTTGCCACACCGGAAGTCGGCTTCCGTCGATGGTGGCCTCGGTTTCCGCTCCGGTGACGGCGATGGTCGCGGGGGCTTCGAACAGGAGAGTGGGTCCGATGAGCTGGATCTCTAGACCGGCGGCCGAGGATGGATTGTCCAGTAGGGCATTTGCGATGCGGAACGACCGGTCGTCGTACGGTCCGGACGGCGGAATGCCTGCCGCACGTCGGCCGCGCCGCCCAGGATAGTCCTGAACGGTGGTTTCCATTCCGGCATCAATCACACGAATCATGCGGCGGCTCCGTACTGCCGGTGATAGCGGCGAAGGTCGAACGTCTCCTCTTCGACGACGACGTGCTCGTAGTCCCCGTTGCTGACCTCGGCCTCGATATCGGTGAACTCGTCGACGTCGATCCTGCGGAACCGGACCCGGTCGCCGGGGCGAAACAACACCACCGACCCGTCGAACCCGGCCTGATGGGTGCGGTTTAGCCCGTAGATCGGCGTCGGGGTGCGACCTATGAGGTGGTAACCACCGGGTGTCTCGAGTGGATAGATCGACGTGAACCCCCCACCAACGCCGACACCGCCGGGAACGGTCCAGATGCGTGGCGGATCGTACTTGGGCACGAACAGACGGCACTCGGGGTCGAGCGGGAACATGTCGGGCAGGCCGGGCCAGAAACCGACGCCGGCAACCCAGTGCTCGGTCGAGCTGTGCCGCTGGTAGACCTGGTCGCAGTCGGACATGCCGTTGGCCCGCGCGACGTAGGTCGGATTGTGTTCGATAGGCGCGACTTTGGCCCGGTAATCGTCCACGCAGGCCGCCGTCCACGGGTCGCCGTAACACACCGGGATCTCGATCAGCCTGGACACGTGCGAGAGCGCGGCATCGTCACCAATCGCGGGTATCAGTGCCCGACATTCGCGCTCGATTGCCTCCGCGTCGGCCGTCAACGGGTCGAATCCGAGAAGCACCGAGGCGAACATCGGCACGATGTCGACCATGCCGGGTAGTGCGGCGTCCTCCAGTAGGCCGGCCAAACGCAGGGTGCGCAGACTCATCTGCAGCCCGCCGCACCGTCCCAGCTCGATCAGGATGTGCTGCTCTCCGCATGGCAGTACCCGGATTGCCTCTGCCTCGCCGGCTGACGCGCTCACTAGTTGGACCCCACGGAGGAAGACCACGGCTGGTGTCCATCGTGGGTGAGGATCGACCACAGCCGAGCCGCCACCTCTGGGGCGTTGGGACCATCGCTGTGCATGCACACGACATCGGTCTGGAACGAGAGTCTCGTCACGCCGTCACTTGCCATTGTCGACCCAGTGGACACCACGTCGCGCACCCGTTGCGACATCTGTTCGATGTCAACGGGTCCCGGGGACCGAGTGATGATCAGCCGACCGTCCGGGCCGTAGTCACGGTCTGCGGTGAACTCTGGGACCGGGTTGAGCCCGCGCTCCTGAGCAATCGCAAATGTCGGCGTACCCGCCATTGCGATCCATGGAAGGCCAGGGTCGATGACCTCGATCGCGTCGGCAAAGGCGTGGGCAAGATCAGGTTCCCAAGTCATCGAATAGAGCACACCGTGCGCCTTGACGTGTGACAGCGACGTCCCGGCCGCTCGAAGGATCGCTTGGAGTGCGCCGATCTGGTAGACGACCATGTCGGTGAGTTCGGTCGGGGAGACGTCCATCCGCCTCCGTCCGAAACCCTGCAAGTCGGGCAGCGACGGGTGGGCACCGCACAACACGTCGTGTGCCAAGGCGCTCTCGGCGGCGCGGCGCATCGTCGAGGGATCGCCTCCGTGGTACCCGCACGCGATGTTGGCCGTCGAGAGGAATGGCATTACCTCGTCGTCGAATCCGACACGCAGCCGCCCGTAGGATTCGCCGAGATCGCAGTTGATACCGCGGCGTAAGACCGGTCGGGTCACCGCCTCATGCATTGGCCCGCCGACCACGGATGTCGATGTAGACGGCCACCAGGAGCACGACTCCGGTCACGATCATCTGGTAGGAGGAGTCGATGTTCATCAGCCCCATACCGTTGATGAGCGTTTCCAGCAGAAGTGCGCCGAACACGGCACCGGTGGCGGTTCCTATGCCGCCGAAGAGACTGGTGCCGCCGATGACGGCGGCACCGATCACCGACAACTCCAGTCCGACTCCAGCGTTGGGGCTGCCGACACCGGTGCGCGACAACATCATCAGACCGGCGATGCCGTACAGCGCGCCCATGAACACGAACACGATGAAGGTCAGCTTGCGTGCGTTGATGCCGGCATAACGCGCGGCCTCGGCGTTGCCGCCGATCGCGAAGAGCGAACGACCGAACCGGGTCCGCGACAGTATGAAGGTCACCAGAACCAGGACCACCACCATGATGGCTGAGGGCAACGGGGCGCCTCGGTAGGACATCATGACCAGGGTCGCAGCCGTAGCGGCTATCAATGTCAGTGCGGCCGGGATCAGGACGATCGACGTCAGTGACGCCTCGATGCCAGCTGATCGGCGGGCGCGGAAGTCGCGATACTTCACCCAGATGAACGCCGCCAGCAGGGCGACTGTGAGGGGAACGAAGACGCTCGCGGACAAGAACGTCTGGGAGATGAACGCCGTCGAGTTGCCTGCCGAGACCGTCGACCCGTCAGTCAGGGCCAGCGCCAGGCCACGCAACCCCAGCAGGGAGCCCAGCGTGACGATGAAGGACGGCACACCGAGCACGGCAACCCAAAAGCCCTGCCAAACACCGATCAACATGCCGATGCCGATCGTTGCCAGGATGAGCATCGGGGTGGACAACGCCAGCCCGAAGCCGTTGGTCGAGTCGACGAGTAGGGCGGAGAAGACCGCGCAGAAGCCGACCGACGACCCGACCGAGAGGTCGATGTGTCCGGCCACCATGATCATCACCACGCCCGCCGCCAGCAATGCGGTGATGGCCACCTGAACGGTCAGGGTGGTGAGGTTACGGGGCGTCAGGAACAGACCGTCGGTGAGAACCTGAAAGGCCAGCCACATCACAATGAGCACGCCGATCAGACTCAGCGCGCGGAACTGGCTCACCGGTACGCCGAGCCTGGCGAATCGGGTCCGCCAACCGTCGCCGCTATCGGAAGGCGGAACCGTCGGTGCGGGCCCGTCGGACGGGTGAGACCGGCTGGTGGTCGTAGATGTCATTTCGAACGTCCTCGGGTCGGGGTCGATGCGGGTAGATGTCGTCGGTTCACAACCCAACGGCGGCAGGCGTTGTCCACCATGGGTTTTCGTTCACGAACTGCGCGACTGAGATCGAATCGGGCAGCGAGCCGTCCTTGGACACGTTCTTCAACGGAGTCTTGAAGAACGGAATGCGCTCGCCGCTGCCGTTGTCGTAGGTGTCGCCGTCCCAGCTCTTGCCCTCAAGCGCATTGTGCAGCAGCGTGGCCGAGTTCTTGCCCATCTGGTCGAACGCCGTCCACGCGCTGACGTGCGCGTCTCCTGAGAGGATGAGCTTGAGCATCTCCGGCTCGCAGTCCTCGCCGGAAACGATGACGCGGCCGGCGAGTCCCTGCGTGCGGATGGCCTGCACGATGCCGTACGTCATGCAGTCGCAGTAGGAGAGCACGCCGGCAAGCTGGTTGCGGGTCAGGGTCAGTGCCTGTTCCACCTGCTTCTGTGCGAGTTCGCCGGACCAGGCTCGATTCCACTGATCCGACACCACTTTGATCGCGCCGCTGTCGATGCGCGGCCGGAGGACCTTCATCCCACCTTCGGCCTTCAGCTGCGCCATGTCGGTGCCCTCTTCACCCTTGGCGATGACGTAGTTTCCTTCGGGCGCCACCGCGACCATGGCGTTGCCGAGCATGACCCCCAGTGCCACGCCGTCGCGCGCCGAAACCCCAGCGAGCTTGACGTCGGGAACGACGTAGTTGTGGGCGACCACGGGAACACCCGCAGTATTGGCCATCTGGACCGAAGCCTTCGCCGCGTCGACGTTCACCGGTGCGAGCACCAGTCCCTCGACACCCTGATTGAGCGCATTCTCGACTTGCTTGAGTTGCAGGTCGACATCATTGTTCGAGGACTGGATCGGCATGGGACTCATCCCCAGGCTTTCGGCCTGTTTGATGAAGAACGGGCCATCGGCCGCCTTCCAGCGCACCGCGTCATAGGTAGGGACGATCATGGCCACCTTGTAGCCACCTCCGCCACCTCCTTGCGCACAGGCGGCAAGAGCCGGACCGGCGACAGCGGCGGCGGTGGCACCGGCGGCCAGGCCGAGCGCGCGGCGCCGGCTCATCACGAACCTGTCGTCGACGCGTCCCGAGGCGCCGCCGAGAAGACCGAATCGTCTGTGAGAGCTCATAGTTCATCCCTTTCATGAGGTCGGTAGTTGGTGAAGGGTGGTTCCCGATCGTCGAGCGAGCAGCGGATGAGCGTTGCTGCGGATGGGGCGCGCCCGCGGACGCACCGGAACTGGCTGACGAGGGGCCCACGCTGCCAGGCGGTCGCCCAGCGCGTCTGATGCCAGAACCCATGGTCGATGGGCTCTTCGTAGAACTCGCCGGGCAGCACGAACAGGTCGTTGCCAACCCCCCGGACGCGTGTATGGGGGACCTTCGCCAACTGCATCTCCTCGGTCAGCGGGACGAACCAGGCTCGCTGCGTCAAGCGGAAGGATCGCTCGCCGTCGGGTGACCGAAAGACGAACTCCACTCCTCCGCCACCCTTGAAAGCTGACGCCGCGGTGAGGGCGTACCCCGTCGGCAGGAAGTCGGGCAGGTGCGGTTGCAACCCCGCGGGACCGGCCAGCGCTCCGGCCGCCTGGTACTCGGCGGTCGAAGTCCGCCGAACGCCGCGGCCCACGAGCCTGCAACGGACAGAGACCGCCACCGCGGACCAGGCTGCGGTGCGAACCCACGCCGGCAGTCGGGTGGTGCCGAATTTCGCCGACAGCGCGTACATGTCGGCACCGTCACGACGGCTGGGGCCCATCGCCTACCCTTCAAATGTGAGACCAGAGTCGTTCGTCAACTGATTGTCGGTCAATCTGACAATCAGCTTAGGTCGCTCGGAAGGTGTGAGTCAACACACACAGCGCGGCGTTGCGGAGAAATTCGCCTCGGCGCGAGCCGCCGACCCGACGTGTGGCAGTCGATCGGGGTGGAGGTCCCGCTGAGCGGTCGTGGCGGACCATCGAGCGAGCGTCATTGCCGACTGCCGTGACGGAGAATGTCTGACGGCAGCGAGCGCACCGACGACGGCGAGACGGCCGGCTCAAGTCGCCGACCAGACGGTGGAGATCGGCTCGGCGACGATGGCGTGCACCGACCGCCAGGATTCGGGGGGTCCGAGGTCGGCGGCCGTCGGTGTCGGGGCGCTCCGCTCAGGAGCGCCGGGCATCGGTAAAAGTACCTATGTCGGCGCGTCCACGCGCTGGCTACCTTCAGTTCACCATAGTTCTGTGACGACACAGCCGCCGGCCGCGGAACAGGTGCCTATGGCTGCACTTGCCCGGCCGGGTTCCGAACTGCGAATAGCGCGGAATCCCGTCACTCACGGAAGGAACGAATCATGAGTTCGAACGACGACAGCGGGACTTCGGCCAACGCCGAACTCGAGAAACTCGGGTACGACCCCGAGCTGAAGCGAGCGATGAGCTTGGCCGACGTGGTCATCTTCGGCCTTATCTACATGGTGCCGATCGCGCCGATCGCCGTGTTCGGCATCGTGTACAACTTCTCCGCGGGCGCGGTCGGCCTGGTGTACCTCGTGGCCGCGATTGCCATGGTGTTCAGCGCGGTGAGCTACCGGGAAATGGCCAAGACCTTCCCCATCGCGGGTTCGGTCTACTCCTACGTTCGATACGGCATCAACCAGTTCGTCGGATTCCTGTCCGGCTGGGCAATTCTGCTGGACTACCTCCTGATGCCGGCCTTGCTGTCAGTCTTCGCGGCATCCGCCATGGTGTCGCTGGTGCCGAGCATGCCAGCCTGGATCTGGATCATCGTCTTCGTCGTCGTCACCGCCGCCATCAACCTGCGCGGCATCACGTTCACCGCGTCGATGAACAAGATCTTCCTCGTCATCCAGCTCGTCGTCCTAGCCATCTTCTGCGTATGGGCGCTGGTGGCCGTGGCGCAGGGCAAGGGCCACTTCTCCTTCGATCCGATCTTCAGCTCCAACACGTTCACCTGGTCGGTCGTCTTCGGTGCCATTCCGATCGCCGCACTGAGCTTCTGCGGCTTCGACGGCATCTCCACGCTCAACGAGGAAGCCAAAGGCGGCGGCCCGACCGTCGCACGGGCCACCATGATCGTGCTCTGGATCTGCACCGCACTGTTCGTGCTCCAGGTCTACCTCGCCGCGATCTTCGTCCCCAACGGCACAGTCTTCGCCGACGGCGATGACACCAACAACGCCTTCTACAACATCACCGGTCAGGTCATGGCGAACTGGTTCCAGATCGTCGTCACCCTGACGACGGCGCTGATCGCGCTGTTCGCCAACATCGTTGCCTCCAACGGCATCTCGTCGCGCCTCGTGTTCAGCATGGCCCGCGACCGTCAGCTGCCGAAATTTCTGGCGAAGGTGAACTCGAAGACCCAGGTCCCGGCCAACGCGATGATCTTCATCATGGTGGTGTCTCTGGCCGTGGGAATCTTCGGGATCGAGAACCCGGCGCTGCTCACCAGCTTGGTCACCTTTGGCGCCCTGACCGCGTACATCATGCTCCACGTCAGCGTTCTGGTGCACTTCGGGGTAAAGATGAAGAGCCGAAAGATATTCGCCCACTACGTTTCTCCCATCCTCGGTGCCGCCGTGCTGATCTACGCTCTGTGGAGC
This sequence comes from Mycolicibacterium sichuanense, assembly GCF_033741125.1. Taxonomy (NCBI): domain Bacteria; kingdom Bacillati; phylum Actinomycetota; class Actinomycetes; order Mycobacteriales; family Mycobacteriaceae; genus Mycobacterium; species Mycolicibacterium sichuanense. The sequence goes on from NZ_JAWQPU010000001.1 coordinate 72,128, forward strand.
GGCAGCTTCAACGCCAAGCTCGTCGGGCTGATCTGGTTGGGCATCGGCGTTCTGATCGCCGTGTACTTCCGCGCGACCGGCCGGTCGCTGGCGCAATCGGACATCGACGGCGCATCGGACACCCCCCACACAGCGGCTGACCAGTCGCACGGCACCCCAGTCGTCGCCGCCGAGAAGGAGCGCTGAGATGACCACCACGACCCGACGCAAGGCAACCGATCGCACTGCGGAACTGGCTCGACTTCACGCCCGGCGGACCCTGGAGCGGGTCACCGCCGAACACGACGACGTCGTCGCCGCCGAATTGGACGCCAACCCGTTCGGACCCCACACCGATCGCACCGCTCGGGTGCTCCGGTACCTGCGCAGTCTGCCCATCGCTGGCAAGGAAGTTCTGTTCGCGCCAGGCGATGACGCGTGGGCGATCGGGAAGATCGTCATCGGTGCACCAGGAAACATGATCGTCGAAGACGACGTCTTCGACGACTACACAGCGGCCGCGCGCACCGTATTGCGCCGTCGTCTAGCCCGTTTCGTCGATACCGCTGAATAGGCAGGTTGAACCATGAAGCACGACCCCACCACGATCTTCGGCTACACCGATCGCTTCTCTGCCCGCCCAGGCGAGACGCTGTCGTTCCACGTCAGCAGCGACGAGCCGACTCGGTATGACGCCTCGCTGGTCCGGCTGAGTCACGGTTACACCGGGTCCGCCGGCCCCGGGTTCGTCGAGTACGACGTGCCGGGCGCAAGTTTCGCGGGCAGCTACGCGGGTGAACACCACGTCTGCCAGCCAGGGTCGTTCGTCGAGATCGACGACCCCAAGTCGGTCCTCGCCGACCCAGCCGACGTGGCGATCAGCGTGTACGTCTACGCGACGCTCCCGTTGTCCGACCGCGCCGACAACATCGGCGCATACCACGTCACGCAGAACTCCATGAGTCTGACCAACAAGCGTCAAACGATCTGTGGCACATGGGATGAGGACACCGCAACCGGTTACGCGCTCGTGCTGGACGACGGCGTGCCCACCGTGCTGTGGGGCCAGGACGGGCAGCCGCGGACTCTCTCCACCGCGAGCGTCCTGCAGGCAAACCACTGGTACCGACTCGATCTGCACTTCGGGGGCGGCGCGGGCGAAGTCCAGCTGACGCAGACGCCCATCGCCAACTGCATGAACCAATTCTCCGATCAAGCCTCGCCCATCGACGTCGACGAGGCGACTGCTGCATTGGGTGAAGGCACCCCCGCCCGAAGTGCTCATCCATTCCGGATCGCAGCACTCGCCCGCCGCGACGGCGACCGGTGGCTCGCCGTCGCACCGTTCAACGGCAAGATCGGCGCCCTCACCGTCACCCGGGGCGGGGACCCCATCGACGGCTCCGGTGCCGAACTCCTCGCACGTTGGCACTTCGGTCGCTCGTCGTCCGAGGACGGCCTCTTGCTGTGGGATGTCGTCGACCTCTCGGACAACAACCTGCATGGTCGGTGCTTCAACGCGCCGATACGCGCCGTCACCGGGCCGTTCTACGCGGGGCTGTCGGAGGACTTTCGCCACGCACCCGATGATTTCGACGCGATCCACTTCCACGACGACGACATCGCCGACGCCGAATGGCCCGTCGCGTTCACTTTCGCGGTCCCCGACGACCTCCCCAGTGGCGTGTACGCCGCCCGCCTAATGGCGCACGACAAAGCGCACTACGTCCCGTTCATCGTGGGGCCCGGCAGCCGGAAGAAGGAGGTGGCACTGCTGCTTCCGACCGCCACCTATCTTGCCTACGCCAACGACCGGACCGCATTCGAAGCCGACGGCGCCGAGGTCATCGTGTCGCACACCCCGATCCTCAACCAGAATGACGTCGATCTACAGAACCACCCCGAATTCGGACGGTGCTGCTACGAGATCCACAACGACGGCAGTGGTGTCGTATTCAGCAGCGTCCGCAAGCCGATCATCACACTCCAGCCCAAGCACCGGGCGTGGTACGGGGCAAACGGCGTCTGGGGCCTGCCGGCAGATCTGTGCATCGTGCACTGGCTTGACTCACTCGACTGCGAGTTCGACGTCATCACCGACGAAGACCTGGACGCAGGCGGCTACGAGCTGCTGGCCGACTACAAAGTAGTGATCACCGGCGCACATCCTGAGTACGTCACCCGCGGCGAACTCGACGCGCTCGACCTGTTCACCGCACGTGGCGGTCGGTTGATGTACCTGGGCGGCAACGGGTTCTTCGCGACCGCATCGTTCGTGCCGGATCAGCCGTACGTGCTGGAACTCCGCCGATCCGCCGGGGGCACCCGACCCCACCAGTCGAATTACGGCGAACGACGGCACGCCACTTCGGGGGAGATGGCGGGACTGTGGCGGCACAAGGGCAAGGCTCCTCAACGCTTGACCGGCGTCGGCTTCGCCGCGCAAGGATTCGACCGCTCGACCCACTACGAGCGGCTCGAAGACAGCCGTGATCCCCTCGCTGCGTTCGTATTCGAGGGAATCGGTGACGATGAGATCATCGGTGACTTCGGCATCATGGGCGGGGGAGCGGCGGGGGCCGAAATCGATTGTTACGATCCGGCCCTAGGCTCTCCGCCGGGCACCCTGGTCCTCGCGACCTCCGGGCCGTTGACCGACGCCTTCCTGGTCGTCATCGAGGAAGTGTACGAAAATCTGCCCGGACAGGGCGGTACTGAACACCCCTACGTCCGGTCCGACATGGTCCTCGGGGCACTCGAGGGCGGAGGCGGCTTCTTCTCCGTCGGGTCGATCGCGTGGACGGCTGCCCTGTCGCACAACGGATACGACAACAACGTGGCGAGAATCACCGGCAACGTCCTGAAACGCTTCGTGGCCAAGGAACCCCTGGATCAGATCGCCGACTGAGCGAAGTTGGACACGGGCTCTCCCCTGGCCGTGCCGGGCACCGGCGGTACTGACGGTCGATGCCGAGCAGTGGGCACCGGCGGATCGACATCGGTGAACCCATCCCGTCGCCCGCCAGTCTCCACCTGCCCCGCCAGCCCCCTGTCGTCCGTGCCCTCGACTCGGATCGCTCCTCGTCGGGAGTCACGAAATCCACTGCACGTCAACGAAACAACACTATGAGGAGACAGCCATGAGCAGCTACACCGTGATCGATCCGAGGTCCGGCGAGCAGCTGACGTCCTACCCGGTCGACACCGACGCCGAGATCGACGCGAAACTCGACGCCGCCCACGGCGCCTACAAGACGTGGGCTCGCCAGACGATCGAGGAGCGGGTGGCGCTCCTGCAACGCCTCGCCCAACTCCACGAAGAGCGTCAGGACGCACTCGCCGAGATCATCCAGAAGGAGATGGGGAAATCTCGCGAGGACGCGCTCGGCGAGATCGGCGTGTGCATCTCGATCTATCGTTACTACGCCGAGAACGCCGCCGCATTCCTGGCCGACGAGACGATCGACGTCACCAGCGGGCCGGGTACCGCGGTCGTCCAAAGGCGTCCCGTCGGAGTACTTCTCGGCATCATGCCGTGGAACTTCCCCTACTACCAGGTGGCGCGGTTCGCCGGACCGAACCTCGCGCTGGGCAACACGATCCTGCTCAAACCGGCCCCGCAGTGTCCGGAATCCGGTCTCGCCCTGCAGGGCTTGTTCGACGACGCGGGGTTCCCGGCGGGAACGTACAACAACGTGTTCGCGACCAACGAGCAGGTCGAGCGGATCATCGGAGATCCCCGCGTGCAAGGCGTCTCGGTCACGGGTTCCGAGCGAGCGGGGGCGGCCGTCGCAGAGATCGCCGGCCGCAACCTGAAGAAGGTCGTCCTCGAACTCGGTGGATCGGATCCGTTCATCGTCCTCGGCGTCAGCGACATGGATGAGGCCGTCGACGCAGCCTTCGAGGCGCGCATGGAGAACACCGGTCAGTCCTGCAACGCCGGCAAGCGCGTCATCGTCCTCGACGAGTTGTACGACGACTTCGTCGCGCGATACACCGCGAAGATGTTGGCGCGACCCGCGTCCCCGGTGTCCTCGCTGGTCGCCGCGGAGCGGCTGAGCGACCAGGTGGGCCGTGCCGTGGCCTCCGGAGCTACGTTGCAGACCAGCGGCGAACGCGACGGGGCCTGGTTCCCCCCGGGGGTGCTCACCGGCGTCCAACCTGGCGGTGACGTGTTCTACGAGGAGTTCTTCGGCCCGGTGGCGATGGTCTTCCGCGTTCAGGACGAGGACGAGGCGATCAGGATCGCCAACGACACCCCGTTCGGACTCGGCTCCTACCTCTTCACCACCGATGCCGAGCAGGCCCACCGGGTTGCTGAGCAACTCGAGGCGGGAATGGTCTACATCAACGGCTTCGGCGGCGAAGGTGCGGAGCTGCCGTTCGGTGGGATCAAGCGTTCAGGCTTCGGGCGTGAACTCGGGCGTCATGGGATCGACGAGTTCGCGAACAAGAAGCTGATCCGCACCCTGCGCCAACCCTAGCCATCCGGGGGCAGCGCGCCGCTCTCCCTGAGAGGCGCGCTGCCCCATGGGCAGATCAATGCACACTGGCCGGGATCCCCGAAGGGATGGCGCATGACCACGACTGAGTCCACGGCCGGGAACAAGGCCGAGACCGGCGTCTCGGCGGGGATGCCTAACGCATTCGATCCGGCCAGCGCCGCGAACCTGAAGCCTGCGCTGCGTTCGCTGGTGGAACGTCGACGCAATGTCATCGCTCCGAGCAACCGCCTGTTCTACAGCACCCCGGTCGACGTGGTGCGAGCCGCAGGCGTCCATCTGTTTGACGCTGAGGGCAACGAGTACCTCGACGCCTACAACAACGTTCCCGCCGTCGGCCACTGTAATCCCCATGTGGTGGAGGCCATTTCGCGGCAAGCGGGAATCCTCAACACCAACACGCGGTATCTCACGCCCACGCTCGTCGACTACAGCGAGCGGCTCTTGGCGACTCACGACCCGGCCATCGACCAGGTGCTCTACACGTGTTCAGGCAGCGAGGCCAACGATCTCGCCATCCGGATGGCACGGTATGAGACCGGCGGTGACGCCGTCATCGTGACGTCCAACGCCTATCACGGTCTTACGGCGTCCATTGCCGAGATGTCACCGACACTGGGCCGGAACGTTCCCCTCGGGACGAAGACGGTGACCATCGACGCACCGGACTACGCCACCGACGAGGACGCCGACACCGTTGGCGCCAAGATGGCCTCGCGTGTGAAAGAGGCCATCGCCCACCTCGAGCGGCATGGAATGCGGCTTGCGGCACTGCTCGTCGACACCGTGTTCTCCAGCGATGGGCTGATCACCGGTCCAGCCGGATTCCTGGACCCGGTCGTCGACGTGGTTCACGCAGCTGGCGGATTCTTCATCGCGGACGAGGTGCAGGCGGGCTTCGGTCGCACCGGCGAAGCGATGTGGGGCTACCAGCGTCACGGCATCACTCCCGACCTCGTCACCATGGGCAAGCCGATGGCCAACGGACTGCCCCTGGCCGCCGTGGCGACGCAGCGCAAGCATGCCGCCCGATTTGGCCGCGACATCCGTTACTTCAACACATCCGCGGGCAATTCGGTGTGCATCAGTGCCGCCAACGCCATGCTGGACGTCTTCGAGAACGACGACATCCTCGAGAACGTTCGCGCAGTGGGACGGCGGATGTTCGACGGGCTCACCGAACTGACGCGGCAGCACGCATGCGCAACGACCGCGCGCGGAGCCGGACTGTTCGTGGCGGTGGACTTGGTCGACCCCGTGACGGGTGCCCCCGCGCCTCAGTTGGCCGCGTTCGTGGTGAACGGCTTGCGTGAGCGGCGCATCCTGGTGAGCAACACCGGACCCTTCGAGAACGTGCTGAAGATTCGGCCGCCATTGGTCTTCTCGCCGCAGAACGCGCAACATTTTCTGCAGGAGCTGGATGCGGTACTCACCGAAACGACGTCCTGACCTTTGTCGCGTCGATCATGCGGGCGCGTAGCGGGTCGGCTCGTCGCCAATTCGCCGCCGAATCGGGTGCTACCGTTTTGGCATCGCGAAAGAGGACACAAGACGGGGTTGTCGATGACACTGAGTTTCGTGGCGTGAGTGACGCCCCGTTGGTTCGCCTCAAGAGGGAGGGGACTGTCGACCAGATTGCCGATCAGCTGCGAGAAGGCATCCGCATCGGGTCATTCCGCCCGGGTGAGCCACTTCGCGAGGCCACGCTGGCCGACCAACTGGGCGTCAGCCGGGGGCCAGTGCGTGAAGCACTTCGCCAGCTGGTTCAGCAGGGCATCGCGGTCAACAACTTCAATCGGGGCGTCGTGGTCAAGGAACTCTCCGACGACGACGTGCGGGATGTCTTCGTGGCCCGGGGCGCCATCGAGAAGGAGTGTGCCGCGAACCTCTGGCGATCGAGGGACGCCGCGGTCTTCGGCAGCCTCGAGCGAATCGTGCAGGAGATGAAGTTGGCAGCCAAGCGACACTGCTCGTGGGCGGAGTTGGTAGACCTCGACATCAGCTTCCACCAGACCTTGGTGGACAGCCACTTCAGTCCGCGTCTCGCGGGGATGTACGGCACGCTGCTCATCGAGTCGAGGATGGCGATCGCCGCACTCGACTCCGCGTACCCCAAGCGGGTCGAATTGGCCCATGAGCACCAGGTTTTGATTCGAGCCCTCCGCGGCAAGGATCTCCTTGCGCTCTATGACGAGATCGACGCGCACCTCGACAACACCGCACGAATTCAGAACGCCGCACGGTCTGCCCGCCTACTGGAGCGCACCGGCGAATGACCACGGTGCGCTAGAGCCAGCCGTGCGCCTCATCAGGCACTCGGCTGATTGGCCATCCATGCTTTAGGCGTCGACGAGGTTCGACAACTGCGCGGCACTCCATTCGACGTTGCGCGATAGGTATTCGGCGTTTTCCGGCATCGCTGCGCTGAGATGGAGGGCCATCAGAAGCCGCTGAGCGACCCGCATGGCCACCATACCGCGGATCAATTCGGACTCGGCGTCGGTCATCGCGCACTCCTCGCGGTATCCGTCGATCATGTGCCGGGGGCGCTCCCACGCGTCGCCGTCCGCGGCCACCTGAGACGCGAGCCCGCTCGCCAAATCGGCGGCGCGCCAGGAACGCATCACATCACCCCAGTCCAATACCCCCTGGACGAAGGTGTCCGCGCCGGGGTCGACGAGGATGTTGTCGAGACTGAAGTCACCGTGCACCACCTGTTTGGGGAGCTCGGCTGCCGCGGACTGGAAGACGGATTCGAACCAGTCGAAGACCCAACGCACGGCCGGGGTGTCGGAAAGCCGGCGCATGGCGGCGAGTTCACCGAAGTTCTGTAGGTCGAACATCAAGTGACGGTCTGCTGCCTCGTGGTCGAAGTCGTTGAGGGCGTTCGCCATTCGCGCCAGCACCCGGCCGCATTGGCGAAGTTGTCCAGGCGAGGGCTCAACGGACCTCAAGGTTCGACCGGGCAGGAAGGTCGTCACCCGCATGATCCTGCGGCGGCCGTCGCGCATTTCGACGCTGGGTAGTCGTTGCCCGTCGACGGCGCACAGGATCCGCTCCAGGGGCAGCCGGGGATCCTGACGACCGACGTGAAGTAGGGCCGCGACCTGTAAGTCGACGATGCGCGGATGGTCGCCGGGATGGGCTACCTTGACCACGTAGCCGTCGCCAAGGGGCGTAGCCACGCGGTACGTGTCGTCGCGTTCCGTTGGCAATCGTATTGGGGTGCCCACGATTTCGACCCCGTATACCTCGTTGAGCAGTGGCCGTATCTGCTCTGCGTCCAGCCGCTCGAACGATTCCGTGAACGAGGTCATCGGTCCAGGTTACCGTCCTGTAAATCGTCAACAATTGACAGGACGGTCTGCGACGAAGTGGGTTGCTGCTTCAGTCGGCCGTTCGCCGCGAGCGGTGGAGCGATCCCCACCCACTATTGGTGACCAATTGACCAATAACATGGTTACCCGATATGGTGGGTGAGGAGCGGCACCGCGGTGAAGCTTCTGCACTGCCCGTGAAGTCGATTCGAAACGACGCCACCGAACTGGGGTTTCATGTCCAAAGCGTCTACCGACCAGGTCGATTCGAACGTCGCCGTTGCCACCGCCGCGGCTGAATTGCTGGGGTGTGGCATCGAGCGGGTGAGCCAGCTTGGTGGTGAGTTGAACCGCACCTATCGCCTAATCGCCGAGGACGGCCGGCGTTTCATCGCGAAGACGGTTCCCGACGACGACGTGGAACGCGCACAGGTGCGTTGGCAGCACGACTTGCTCGACCGATGCGAACCGTCTTCGGATCTGCCCACGCCCCGCGTGATGCGAGATCCATCGGGGTCCGACACCGCTCCTCTGTCGCTAGGCGCCGATCCGTGGTTGGTGTCCTGCTATTCCTGGCTTCCCGGACGAATCGTGGGTGAGATTCCCAGTCATACAGCCGATCTCCTCGCGGCATGGGGTCGAGCTGCGGGTCGCATCGTCGTCGCCTTGGAGGGGATGACCCCCCGGCCGGAGCTCAGAACTACCCATGAATGGGACCTCTTGGCTGCACCTCGGGCCATTGCGACGCATTTCGACGCCGTCGCAGATGACGAGGGTCGCCGTAGCGTCGAAACCGTGTTGCAGTGGTTCGACGACATCGTCGCACCACGAATCGCGGACCTGCCACGTTCGGTCATCCACCAGGATCTGAACGACCACAACGTCCTTGCCGAGGTCGATTCATCCGGCGCCCAAGAGCTCACCGGAGTCATCGACTTCACCGACGCACTGTTCTCGGCCAGGGTCAGCGAGGTCGCAATCGCCGGGGGCTACGCCATGCTCAGGAAGTCAGATCCCGTGGCGGCGCTCGCAACCGTGGTCAACGGATTCGGCGAGGTGGTCGAACTGACCGAACTCGAACTGTCGGTGCTCTACCCGATGGCTGCGCTCCGCCTTGCGCTCAACGGAGTGACGTGGGCGTCGAGGAATGCAGCCCTCCAAGGCGGCTACGGATGGAAGCGATCCCAGTACACCTGGGCGACTTTGGCACAGCTGGTCGCGCTCCATCCGCGGGAGGTCCTAGACACGCTGCAAGGCCATCGGGGGCGCGCAAGGCTGACCAATCACCGGGATGACCGACTGGCCTGATGTGGCCGCCCCAAGGACGATGTCCACCAAGTAGGCAGGAGACGTGATGACCCGAGGCTTAGTCGGATCGGACGCGGGACCGGTAACCATGGCCAACGGATTCGATCGTGAGCGGCTCGACGAGCTTCCCTCGGCACTGCGGCAGAAGGTGCAGCGCCGCGAGCGGGTGCTCGGACCCGGATATCGGCTCTTCTACGACGTCCCAGTCGAAGTCGTCCGGGGGCAAGGGACCTACCTGTATGACTCAGCCGGCAACGAATTCCTAGACGCGTACAACAACGTGCCGTGCGTCGGGCACTCCCATCCGCGAGTGGTCGACGCCGTTCACCGGCAGATGCAGTTGGTGAATACCAACACCCGCTACGTCCAGGACATGGTCGTGGACTACGCCGAGGACCTCCTCGGTACCTTTCCCGACGACCTCGGCAACGTCACCTTCACCAGTACCGGTTCGGAGGCCAACGACCTCGCGCTACGGGTGGCGCGACGGGTGACGGGCAGTGAGGGGGTCATCGTCACGGCAAACGCCTACCACGGTCTGACGGCCGCGGTCGCCGCATGCTCGCCCTCACTGGGTGAGAATTCTCCGCTCGGCCCTCACGTGCGGACGATCTCGGCCCCGGACCCGCGGTTGGCGGCTGGTGACCTGTCGGCTCATCTGGCGACCGAGGTGCGACATGCGATCGCGGATCTACGCCGGCACGGATTCGGTCTCAGCGCGCTGATGGCAGACAGCATCTTCTCCTCCGACGGCGTGTTCGCAGACCCCCCGGGCTTCCTGGCCGCTGCCGTGGAGGAGGTGCACGCCGCTGGCGGGCTGTGGATCGCCGACGAGGTACAACCAGGATTCGGACGCACCGGCACCACGTGGTGGGGATTCCAGCGACACGGAATCACACCAGATATCGTGACCATTGGAAAGCCGATGGGTAACGGGCTGCCGATCGCGGCCGGGGTGTTCCGCCCGCACCTGCTCACCGAGTTCGGCCGAGACATCCGGTACTTCAACACATTTGGTGGCAACTCGGTGTCCATCGCCGCAGCGCACGAGGTGCTACGCGTGATACGCGACGAAGAGCTGATCGCCAACGCCGGGAGAGTGGGTGCGGCGCTTCGCGACGGCATAGCCCAGATCACCGGCAACGAACCACGTTTCACCGACGTGCGAGGCGCTGGCCTCTTCATCGGCGTGGAGGTCGGCTCGACCGAGCACCCCGGCCGACCGGATCCGCGGGCGGCGGCATCGATAGTCAACCGTCTGCGCGACCGTCGCGTGCTCATCTCCGCTTCCGGCTACCACGGAAACGTTCTGAAGATCCGCCCGCCGATGGCGTTCCGCGCCGCGGATGCCGACCGGCTGCTCACCGAGCTAGAGTCGGTGGTGAGGAGCGAACTCGATCCGGGCTAGTTCGAGCCAGCGCCGTGTGGCGGTCGATGCCGTTCACCACCACCATCTCGAGCGTGCCGTCGGACGTGCACGCCTCGGTTACCGCCGTGACTCGCAGTTCGACCGGAGCGCCGGGGGACGGCTGCGGCGGTCGGACGCCGTGACGGTGTCGGTCCACACCCGCGGCGGGTCTGGGCGGCACTCGCGGTGCCATCGCCGGAAGGACGGTCCCGAGCACCTCCGTTGCGCGGCAACATCGTGCATCTCAGCCACCAGAATCTGGTGGACGATGTGGTCGGTCGTCATTGGCATGGGTGCCAAGCCTGCGGCGGATCGCCTAGTCCAACGATGTCGCTGCGACGACCGTGAACGTCATCAAGCGGCTCGCCCTGGACGGTCCTCTGGATGACATCGGATCAGACAGCGGCGGGTCGGCAGCGACGGAGATTCGCCGCTGCTCACCCTCGTCCATCAGCGAGCAGTTGTGCGAACGCCGCTCGGCAGGCGGTCACGGAGGGACGTCGCTCGGCGCCGGAGCGGCAAACGAACGAGATGCCGCGCAAGTGGTGAAAGTCCGCGAGAGCAGCCGAAGCCACGTCCACACCAGCGCCGCGTACGAGTAGGTCAGGCAGAAAGGCTGCAGCCACACCTGCCTGAACCATCCGGAGGTGGAACAAGAGATCGGGCGACTCAAACGCCACATCCGGCTCGAAGCCGTTCTGACGGCAGATATTTCGAGTCCAGGCGTTCGCCTCCGTGCCGCTTGGCTCAAGCACCCAGCGGGCACGCTTCAACTGTTCGAGACGTAACGCGCTCGAATTGGCAGGCGGATACACCCGAATGGGATCCTCCAGCAGCGTTTCGGCGTGCAGGTCCGGAGGAGTCGTACGCGAAGTGCCGGGGTAAGTGTCGACGAACAGGACGTCGGTCCGGCGTGACGACAGCAGCCGCAGACCGGGTTCAGGCTCGACTTGCCGGTACCGAACATCGAGCTGCGGGTGGAGTTCATGCAAGCGGGAGATTAAACGGGGAACCAGCAGGCGGCTGACGGTGGTGAATGCGGCCAGTCGCAGCACACCGCGAACGTTGGTGTCACTGGACGCCAGGTCGCTTTCCGCGCGTTCGAGTATGGCCACGATGTCCTCGGCGTGACGTGCCAGCTCCTCGCCGGCATTGGTGAGCCGGACGCCCCGGCCGACCTTCTCCAAGAGTGGTACGCCGGCCTGAGCCTCCAAGGCACTCAGCTGCTGCGATACCGCGGAATGCGAATAGGACAGCGCCTGCGCTGCCGCAGTGATACTCCCGCGCAACTGCACCTCGCGAAGTAAGACCAGCTTGCGTACATCCAACATCAGCCGACGCCCGCGCCAGGACTCTGAGACATGTAAGAAATACTGACAGGTATATGTTCAAAAGCGTCGCTTTTCATGAATGGTTTGCCGCAGTACGTTGTGTCTACCACCGAAGGTTGCGTGCCAGTCGGTCGCGCACGACGAGATGAGCGCGGTGACCACCGTCAAGGACGGGCCGTAGTTGCAGGAGGGCTCCGCCGGTGGCCGGACTTCAGCGATTCCATTTCGAAAGGTACTGCCGTGTCGGTAAATTCAGACATTCTCGATGGACCAGCATTGTGGTCCGCCCAAGCGCATCTTCCGTCTGTGCTCGGCCGACAACTGGTGATCGAACGCGGTGAGGGGTGCTACGTCTACACCGCGGATGGGCAACGGTTGTTCGACGGTACTGCCGGTTTGTGGCACGCCAATGTCGGTCACAGTCATCCCGACCTTGCCGCCGCCGCGCTTACTCAGATGCTGAAGCTCGAGACCTACCACATCTTCGGCCGGTTCGTGAACGACCAAGCCTTGGCGCTCGCGAACCGACTCGCCACCATGTCACCGATTGACAACCCGAAGGTGATCCTGAATTCAGGTGGTTCGGACGCGATCGATGTCGCGTGCAAGCTCGCGCGCCGACACTGGCAGCGCGAGGGGCGCACCAGCAAGACCACGATCATCAGCCGTGAGTTCGCCTACCACGGTCTGCATGCGTACGGAACCAGCATCGCCGGCCTGGAGTTCAACCGCGACGGTTATGGCACCGACTCTCTCGTGCCGGAGACACGTCGGGTGCCCGTGCACGACGTTGATGCCCTCAAGGGCGTGATCGCGGACGTAGGCGCTGAGAACATCGCGGCCATCGTGACCGAGCCCATTCAGGGCACCGGCGGTGTCAACCCTCCTCAAGTGGGCTATCTGGAAACGCTCCAACAGCTGTGTCGAGAAAACGACATCCTCTTCGTCTTGGATGAGGTCATCACCGGATTCGGCAGAACCGGCTCGATGTTCGCCGCGGATAGGTTCGGATTGAGCCCCGACCTCATCACCTTCGCCAAGGGTGTCACCTCGGGTTACGCGCCACTCGGCGGCGTGCTCGTGTCCCCAAGGGTCTGGGAGCCCTTCTACGTCGACGACGGCGCTACGCCGATTTTCCGGCACGGAGCCACCTACGCGGGTCACGCCACCGCCTGCGCAGTGGCCATGGCCAATCTTGACGTGCTGGAGCGCGACGGCCTGGTAGAGCGGGCCGGCGAGCTCGAACAGCTGTTGCGCGAACAGCTCGACCAGCTGTTCGCCGACCGCCCCAGCGTGGCTGACATTCGTGTGGCCGGGTTCCTGGGGGGTGTCACCTTGCGGGGGGACCTGTCCGCGGAAGTCGTTGCGGACAAGTTGATCGACATCGGGTTCATCTCACGCCCCCTGCGCGGCAACACGCTGCAACTAAGCCCTCCCTTCATCACGACCGACGAGGAACTGACTCAGTACGTCGGCGCCATCTCTCACGTTCTGATTGAGGAGGAGTCCAAGTGAGAACCGAACCGACGGCGAAGACCAGCGTGCGAATCGCCGACCCACAGCGGGCTGCCGCGGCCGATGCCGTGGTAGCTGCCTTGAGCTTGGCCAAAGGCGCGCGCAATGCCGACGTCTTCAACCCTGCCACAGGCGATTTGGTGGCAGCCGTACCCGATATGGACGTCGACGGCGCGCTTCGCGCGGTGGCGGAAGCGGACGAAGCCGGCCGCGAGTGGGCCGCACGCACTCCGCGGGAGCGTGCCGATGTCCTGCGCCGCTGGTACGACCTGCTGATCGAGCACGCCGACGAGCTCGCCTTGCTCATCACCCGGGAGATGGGCAAGCCGCTCGCTGAATCCCGCACAGAAGTGACCTACGGCAGCGACTTCGTCCGTTGGTACGCCGAGGAAGCCGTGCGCCCGGGAGGCAATGTTCGGGACCTACCGACGGGCGGTGGTACGTTGCTGACTCGCCGCGCTCCTGTCGGGCTCTCAGTCATGATCACACCGTGGAACTTTCCGCTCGCCATGGCGACACGAAAGATTGCACCGGCTTTGGCGGCGGGGTGCCCCGTGGTCATCAAACCTGCGATGCTGACGCCGCTGGCCACCTTATTCGCTGTCGACCTTGCGCGACGAGCCGGGGTTCCCGACGAACTCGTTCGGGTCGTCACGACCGATGACGCGCCTGCGTTCAGCGAAGCGGTCCTCACCGACGCCCGGGTGCGGAAGGTGTCCTTCACCGGCTCCACCGGTGTCGGCAAGGTGCTGCTACGGCTCGCCGCGGACAACGTCTTGCGTTCCTCCATGGAACTCGGCGGCAACGCGCCGCTGATCGTGTTCGACGACGCCGATCTCGAGCGCGCCGTCAATGGGGCTTTCGCGGCGAAGATGCGCAATGGGGGTCAGTCGTGCATCGCCGCGAACCGCATCTTCGTCCAGGAAGGTATCGCAGACGCATTCGTCGAGGGGCTGGCCGAGAAGCTGGCGGCCGCACGCGTCGGCGATGGCCTCGCCGACGACGTCGACCTTGGCCCGCTGATCGACGACCGTGCGGTGGCAAGCATGCAGAAGCTCGTCGACGACGCCGTCGGCAACGGCGCGACCGTGCGCACCGGCGGAAAGGCTATCGCAGGCAGAGGCTACTTCTTCGAAGCGACCCTTCTCGATCAGGTGCCGGTCATCGCTGAGGTCGCCAACACCGAGATCTTCGGTCCCATCGCGGCAGTCCAGCGCTTCACGACTCAAGCCGAAGCCATCGCCCGCGCCAACGACACTGTCTATGGCCTCGCCGGCTACGTCTTCACGGAGAATCTGGATCGCGCGCTCAACGTCGCCGATGCGCTGCACACCGGATTGGTGGGGATCAACCAAGGTGTGCCCTCCAGTGCAGCTGCACCGTTCGGCGGGATGAAACACAGCGGTATGGGCCGGGAGGGGAGCGCCGAGGGGCTCGAGGAATACCAGGAGACTCGCTTCTACAACGTCGCCCGTCGCGCAACCGAGTGAACACGTGCTGCAAAGTGCGGGATTGAGGCCAGGCACGACACGCATCGGTGACAGTCCGTCGACGCGGTGCCGTTGGTTTCGGGTCGTGGCGGGGCGCTAACCGCGTGTCGAACAAGCGTCCCAACATGGCGTCGTTGACGACCGGCTTCGCGCAGGCACCGATCAGCATCGCCGTGGACATCCCCAAGGAGCGTCGGAGGGCGTGTGATTGCGCTGCCTGCGGCTTGGTGGGGTCGGGCGGGTGACGAACCAAGTGAGGGCGCGGCTTGGCCAGCCTCTGGGAGTTTGGATCAGCTGATGGTGGTGGTAAGAGCCGCCGCAGTCCGAAGCCCGGGAAACGCGTGGGGTTGAAGAACTGTGCGCGCATGTGCCCGGCGGGCGGTAGCCGTTCAGGTCGGATCGTGTGTTGGTTCCGCCCCGCGCAGCAATTGCTGACGTCGGTGCGCTGCATCGAGGCGGGGTCCGTCGCTCGTCTGGTGAGACTGCCGCGCTGCACGTCGTCAGCGATCAGGTCGGCCGCGTCGACTCCCGGTGGCGCATGCCCCGGACACGAGACGGACGATGATTGGGTCTGAATAGCGCGTCGTTGACGGCTTGAATTCAGGGCGGGTTGATGTCACCGCGATCGACTTCTCGGTCCCACGCCGTGAGGACCGGTTCACGCCGTTGGCCAGGAACTGAACTGGCAGCAGCTCAGCGTCGACCGGGTCGGTGACGGCTGCAGCGAGGAGGTCGGCGTACGTGTGGCCTCGGGGCGTGGCGTAGAACTGGGCGATGATGCCCGTGCGGTCGTCTAGGCCTCCCTCGGTGCTGCCGGTGTGCGGAGCGGTGACCGTGTTGGTCATCTGCCGGGCGAACTCTTCCACCGCAGCTGCTAGCCGATTCGGCCATGGCTGTACATCGTGGTGTAGCTCGCCCCCCATTCGGGCACTCACGGCGTCGGTGATCGCCGCGGCCAACCCGCTTTTCGTCAGGAGGCCGACCGCAGCGTCGAGCAAGCTTCGTGTGCGCGCCGTGAGCGCGTTGGACGAGCGGTGGTCGCACGTGCGGTGAGCTGGTGACTGGAACCCCGTGGACGCCGCGACGAGGCGTATGGCGTCCAAATCTGCTGCGATGGGGCGAGTTTGGATTCGATCGCGCGAACCGCGTCCGCCCGAGCGGTAGCCGCAGCCGAGCGTCCGAGCGTCGGAGCGTTCTCCACGATCGCTGCGGCGGCCGTGACCGGGTCGCCTTGCTGCGTGCGGTCGCGCACGACGGCGCCGTCGCGGGTGCGCCCGGCGGTAGCGACGTACTCCTCGATGATGTGGTGCGCCAGGTTCAGGGATCGGCCATCGAGGAAGTCGGCGCCAAACACTCCGGGGTCCACTGGCGGCACTCCGATGTCGAGTGGCGACACCTCGGTGAGACCCTCGACGGCGAATTTCGACGCGCTCTAGATGGCCCACCCCGCGCCCGGCTGGGTGAAGCCTCCCACGACCGGCCCGCTCGTCGCGACAACCCGTTCGATCATCCCGTTGCGCTCCAAACGGCCGCAGGGCGCAGCTGCTCGCAGTCGCTCATCCCCGTCCCGCGTAGAAAATGCTCAGGAGGGCACTCAGCGTCAGAATCCGTTCCGCCACAGCGAGGTTCGCGCGGATTACGTCGCAAGACTTTGCGGCCCTCATCCGGGAAGTTGATGACGATCACAGTCGGCGAGGGTGACGTCTTCGAAACGGTCCTCACCGACGCCGACGTTCGAGAACTGCTCGGCTAGTACGTCATCCGGTCTCGGCGCCGGGCCCCTCGGTGTCGAGGCAAGAGGGGCCCGGGGGTATGTCGCCGAAGCGGGTCAGCGGTCTAGATGAGGTCGAGTTCGTCGGCGACGGTGGTCACCTGCTTGATGGGTCCGGTGAACCACTTCTTCACCGACACGTGCCAGTAGATGAACAGCAGGATCAGCACGCCGCCGACGAGCAGCGGGGTGTAGTTGACGAATTTCCACTCGAAGCTCGGGTCCCACGGCATGCCGCCCATCGACGTCGGGAACATGGCGATGATCGAGGTGACGACGATCTCGACGAGTGCGACCGGTGCCATCCACTTGTGATGCCCACGCAGATTCCACCTGCCGATGGGGAACGAGTCGCCCGCCTTCCAGCGGTAGTAGATCGGCACCGCGAAGCACAGATACAGACCGACGACGCCGATGGAGGCCACGGCGAAGAACGCGACCGGGACGGGGGCGCCGTTGATGTCGACCTGAACCAGCGCCGGCAGCGTGATGATCGCCGCGATCACCGCCGTGACGATCACGCCGTTGGCAGGGATCTTGTTCTTGCTCACCTTGGACCACAGCTGATGTCCGGGCACCGCGCGGTCGCGGCTGAAGGCGAACAACATTCGCGAACAACTGGTCTGGACGGCAGTGAGGCAGAACAACTGGCCGGCCGTCGAAATCAGCAACACCACGCCCACCCACGGCGAGCTCATCGCCTGGCTGAAGATCACCGCGACCGCACCGCCACCCGCGGAGACGGCGTCGGAGTCGTTGACGGCGAACAGGAAGGTGAGCAACAGGATCCAGCCACCGATGGCCGAGTAGAAGATGGCTCGCCAAATGCCCTTGGCCGCACCGTCGGCCGCACTCTTGGTCTCCTCGGAGATGTGGGCGGACGCGTCGTAGCCGGTGACCGTGTACTGGGTGAGGATCGCCGAGATCGGCAGCACGAAGAGCAGCCACCCGACACCGGAGGTGGCGCCGCCGAACATGCCGGTGTTGTTGATGGTCTTGGCGAACACGTCGGACAGGCTCGCGTGCTGCTCGGGGATCACGATCAGGATCGCGATGACGATGGCTGCGCCGGCGACGTGCCACCACACCGAGACGTTGTTGATGACCGCGAGCAGGTGCGAGGAGAAGATGTTGATGGTCGCCGACAATGCCAAGATCACCAGGAACATGACGAAGACCCTTGTCAGGCTGTAGCCAGCCAGCCACGTCTCGCTGAACGTGCCGAGGGTGAGGTCGAGGAACGTCGCCGCGCCGTAGGCCGTGGACGCAAGGATGGCGATCAGGCCGATGAGATTGAGCCAGCCGGTGTAGAAGCCGGCCTTGGCACCGCCGAGCTTTGCTGCCCACCAGTAGATGCCGCCGGACGTCGGGAACGCCGAGACCAGTTCGGACATGCACATTCCGATGATCAGGATGAACACCGAGACGATGGGCCAGCCCCAGGCGATGGCGGCCGGGCCGCCGTTGTTCCAGCCGAGGCCGAATGAAGTGAAGCAACCCGCCAGGATCGAGATGATCGAGAACGAGATGGCGAAGTTGCTGAAGCTGGACCACGAGCGGTTGAGCTCTTGGGTGTAGCCGAGTGACGCGAGGTGCTTCTCGTCGTCAGACAGTTCTTCGTGACCCTCTGGCACGGTGATTCTCCTTCTTGGGGAGCGCCCAAGGAGGCGCCCACTGGTGGGGAGCATAGACTATTGGCGGACTTCCGATTGTCTAACAATCAACATTGGCGTAGTGTCCGTCGCATGGACGGCGGGATCGGCAACCAACTGACGGGCCCGCTCCAGGAGCTGAACCCTTCACGCGGACGAATGCTATGGATGCAGAGCACCTCACTCACCAGCGTCTACGGGTGCTGCTCGGCGGCGACGGTGCGCCGGCAAGCGGAAGTCACCGCAGCTCGCCGACGAGCCACATCGCCCACACAACGGCCCCGCCATCGCCACGAATGCCGCTTTCCGAGTTAGAGCTCATCTGACGGATTTCCGCCTCGATGTCTCCAGGGGAATTTGGAGCCCTAGGCGCGCACCGGACGAACCACGTCGGTGGCTCAAGGGTGGCGACGAGCGGCCAATGAAGTGTTCACGTGCGGTACCACGCCACGCCGTCCGTCCCGCGCCAGCCAGGAGGCCTTCAGTATGAAAAACGTTCGGGCCGATCTGCACGACGACCCGGCACGCCTACGAGTAGCCACCGCTGGTGTCTTCGTATCCTTCGGCATCGTTCTCGGCACGTGGGCGGCATACATCCCAGTGGTCAAGAACGTCATCGGCGCAACGTCGTCGACCATGGGCATCATTCTGCTCGTCGTCGGCGTCGGAGCACTCATCGGAATGCAATTCAGCGGTCGCGCAGTCGACAGGTACGGAAGTGGATGCGTCGCAGCGGTCGGTGGCGCCGCCATTCCGCTCGCACTCGTACCGCCACTCGTCCTCTCGACACCGCAGACCGTCGCCGCATCTGCGCTGTTCTTGGGTATCGCAGTCGGCATCAGCGAAGTGGGCATGAACGCATCTGCAGTTGCCGTCGAGCGCGACTATGGCCGTCCGATCATGGCGTCCTTCCACGGAATGTTCTCGATCGGCACTGTCGTCGGCGCCTTATGCGGTGGAGTAGCCCTCGCCTCAGGGATGAACATGCACGTCACGGCCGTGGCGATCGCGGTCCTGACACTGCTCTTAAGCAGTGCTGCCGCGCCGACGTTGCTTCGATCAACCCCCCGCGGCGGGGTGATTGCCGAGTCGACCGCCGACACCACCGACGGTCCGAAGCACAACCAACGATGGCAACTCGCTGCACTGAGCACGCTATCCTTCCTGCTCCTCCTGGTTGAAGGGTCGATGACCGACTGGAGTAGCTTGCACACCCAACAACATCTCGGCGCCTCGCCGGACTACGGGGCCCTGACCCTTGCCTGCTTCGTGACGGCCATGACCATAGGACGGTTCAGCACTGACCGCGTGGCGTCGCGCATCGGGCCAGTAGCGGTGCTGCGCTGGGGCTGCCTGTCGTCTGTGGCAGGCCTGCTGATCGTCACCCAGGTGAGCTCCTTGCCGATCACCTTCATGGGTTGGATTCTGGTGGGGATCAGCCTATCCGGCGGCCTCCCACAGGTGTTGACGGCCACAGGCAACGTCCCCGGCACATCTGCCAGGGCGCTGTCGCACGTCGTCGGCATCGGCTACCTGGCCATCGTTGCAGGCCCCGCAACCATGGGCTGGTTGGCTGACCTGTGCAGCCTCAACGGTGCCTTCGCGTTACCGATCGCGGCGATGACGATCTGCGCCCTTGCGGCAAGGGCGGTGGCAGGAAGCGAAAGCAGCCCACGACTGCCCGCTCCAGCCGTGTAAGCGTAGAGCCGCCAACCCGCCCATCCCGTCTGAAGGAATGCTCAATATGTCCAACACTCACCGCATCGCCGTCATCCCCGGCGACGGCATCGGCACCGAAGTCGTGCCCGAAGGTCTGCGCGTCCTCGACGCGGCTGCAGCGGCGTTCGACTTCGAGGTCGACTTCGAGCACTTCGACCACTCCAGCGCCCAGTACTACGTCAAGCATGGAAAGATGCTGCCCGACAACTGGTTCGATGAGCTCAAGAGCTTCGACGCCATCTACTTCGGTGCCGTCGGGTGGCCCGAGGTGGTGCCCGATCACGTCTCGTTGTGGGGCAGCCTGCTGCAGTTCCGGCGGGCGTTCGACCAGTACGTCAACCTGAGGCCGGTGCGGTTGATGCCGGGAGTGCGGAGTCCGCTGGCCGGCCGCGAACCTGGAGACGTCGACTTCTACGTCGTGCGGGAGAACACCGAAGGCGAGTACTCCAGCGTCGGGGGGAAGATGTTCGAGGGCACCGACCGCGAGATCGTCATGCAGGAGACGGTCATGACGCGCGTCGGCGTCGACCGAATCCTCCAGTACGCGTTCGACCTCGCGCAGAGCCGACCCAAGCGGCACCTCACCTCGGCCACGAAGAGCAACGGCATATCCATCTCCATGCCGTACTGGGACGAGCGGGTGCAGGCGATGTCCGCCAACTATCCCGACGTCGACGTGGACAAGTACCACATCGACATCCTGACAGCGAACTTCGTCATGCATCCCGACTGGTTCGACGTCGTCGTCGCGTCGAATCTGTTCGGCGACATCCTGTCTGATCTCGGACCGGCGTGCACTGGCACCATCGGCATCGCACCAAGTGCCAACATCAACCCCGAGCGACGCTTCCCGAGTTTGTTCGAACCCGTGCACGGTTCCGCCCCCGATATCGCCGGCCGAGGCATAGCCAACCCCGTCGGCCAAATCTGGTGCGCCTCCATGATGTTGGCACACCTTGGCGAAAAACACGCTGCCGCAGCAGTACTCGCGGCGATCGAAACGGTGCTGGCTAAGGGCGGGGACACCCTCACCCCGGACATGGGTGGATCGGCTGGCACCGACACCCTTGGCAAGGCCGTCGCCGACGCCGTGGCGGCCTCATGAGTGGCCCCAGCACGTCGCGGGGTGGATCGGGGCGAGCTCGCCTCGACGCTGCCGCTCCTCCTGCCGTGGCAGCTCCAGACACGCACGATCGTCGCGCGGCTCAGCGGCCCGGTGAGTGGAATCGCCGTGCACGTGGTCGCGCGGGCGCGGGTGCCTGCGCCGGCGACCAGGTCGTTTCCAACGACATTGACATGCCAGCGAACCAGTACGACGACACGTGGATCGTCATCCCCGCCTTCACCGAGGCGAGCGTCATCGCCGACGTCGTCTCCGACGTCCGCACCGTCTTCGACCACGTGGTGTGCGTCGACGACGGCAGCCGCGACGACACCGCCGAACGCGCTTGGCGCGCAGGTGCCCACGTCGTCCGCCACCCCGTGAACCTCGGCCAGGGCGCGGCCATCCAGACCGGCGTCGAGTACGCCCGCGCGCAACCGGGTGCCCGGGTGTTCGCCACCTTCGACGCCGACGGCCAGCATCGCGTCAAGGACGTCATCCGGATGATCGACCGGCTCGTCCGCGAGGACCTCGACATCGTCGTCGGCACCCGGTTCGCGGGATCGGTGCCCAAGACCATGCCGACGCTCAAACGGCTAGCGCTGCCGGTGATCGCCAAACTCAGCCGAACCAGTCGAAAGCTGAAGCTGACCGATGCCCACAACGGCCTGCGGGTGTTCAGCCGGACGGTCGCCGACGCGCTGAACCTGACCATGAACGGCATGGCGCATGCCAGCGAGATCGTCGTGCTAGTCATCGAAAACGATTGGCGCATCGCCGAAGAACCCATCGAGATCCTCTACACCGACTACTCGATGTCCAAGGGCCAGCCACTGGTCAACGGCGTCAACATCATCTTCGACGGTCTGCTACGAGAGAGGATGCGCCGGTGAGGTGGCTTCAGGTTCTGCTGATCGGCGCGATCGTCGTCCTGCTCGTGTACCTGCTGAGCTCACGGCGCAGTGCGCGGTCGCGGGCGTGGGTCAAGATGGCTACGTCGTGTTCGTGCTCGCGGCGGTCTCCGCGATCGTGCGACCGAACGACACGACCCTTGTCGCCAACTGGCTGGGTGTCGACCGCGGAGCCGACCTGCTGGAGTACGCGCTCGTCATCGCGTTCTTGTTCACCGCGATCAGCACCTACATGCGATTCAAGGATCTCGAGCTGAAACACGCGCAGATGGTTCGCGCGGTCGCCCTCGAAGGTGCCCGGGTACTCGATCCCCACTAGCGATTTGCGGCGTCTGACCTGCGGTGAGCGCGTCTAGCACGCCACAAATCACGGGGGTGGTGGCAAATTGCGGAAGAAGTCCACGGTGCGCGTGAGGCCGTCGGCGAACCGCACTTGCGGCACTCAGCCCCGCGCACTCTCGGTGAACCGTCTCGGGTTTTATGCACCCTCGGGATGCTGTGAGCCGGCCAGCGTTCTACGTGTGGGTGGGCGACACACACGGAACGTGAGCCGCCAAAGATTCGGAGGAACATGCCGGAGCTTTGGTGGGATCCACTTGCAGGGCTCGTTAGACGACGCGGGGGAGGGCTATGACCGATTGTCATAGCCCTCCCCGTCACCTGCTTGGTGTGTTGATCGACAACCTTGACTACTTCAGTGGCTCGGAGTCCCGGAACCGTCGCAGCACGTTCTCCGTCAATCTGGCGACATTGTTTTCGTACTTGTTGTGCGAAAGGGCCGCAGACCAAGCAATCGACCCCACGGCGAAGAAGCCACCCCCTCCTCGAAGAGCGCCGTAGACGATGTCTGACCGCACGGATGGATGCTCGCTGCCGCCGATCCCCGCAACCATTTCGAATATCTCCTCGACGACCAATTGATAGGCATCGGTGAATCCTCCCGAGGTGGCCAGCAGGAGCGTGTCAGGGGGAGATCCCAAAGCCGGGTTGTAGAAGTCGACTTCGCATCCGGCGGCGCCGCCGCCGGCAATGCCGAAATCGCCGATCCGCTCAGATTCGCCGATGCCCTCGAAGACGAACTCAGCGCGCGGATCGAAGCTGTCCTCCAACCGCTCGTAGTAGGTCGAATGGTCGAAACCTTGCGAAGACATGCCTACTCCGACCAATCGGTCGGGAGCCTTGCCCTTATCCCGCCATAGCCCCGCTGCTTCTCCGGAATTCGCGTGATGTTGTTCGGCGAAGGGTGTCTGGTGCGGTCGGGTGCCGCCGGACGCACGACGCACCTCAACGACGTGCGAGCTCTCGGGGTCGAAGGATGCGGTGGCGAAGAATCCGTTGCCTCCCAGGTACATCAGTCGACCGCCGCCGGCCGTGAAGGCCTCCAGCGCGTCCAGCTCCTTGCGACTGACGTATTCGGGATGGCTGCCGGTGATTACCACGCTGTACTGGTCGAGCAACTCGGAGCCTTCGCGGTCGAGCACTTCGTCAGTGATGGCATCGAACTCGCAACCGATCGTTTCCAACCAGTGGACGAGGAAGAGGTCTGACGCGAGCGTCCACGGTGCGTCGATGGAAAACGGGTAGCAGTAGCGCGGCTGCATCGTGACGATCGGCCGGCGACTGCTGGACAGCACAACGCCGTATCCGTCGTTGTGGGCCTCGTATAAGGAGCGGCCAAACTCCGGGGTTTCTTGCAGCGAAAGGTCTTCAATGTGCACAACCGGAGTGTGGCCGAGCAGGTTCTCCATCGCGTCCGCTTGGAAGGAGACACTGTCGTTCGCGTAGGCGAGGTAGGTTCCGGTCGGGAACAATACCGCTACGTCGCGCCGACGAGACGGGTTCGGGCCTACGAAGAAGGGGACGTGGTGGTCCACGCCATCGACGGTGAGTCGGAATGCGTAGACGCCACTGTCCATCGTCTCGGGCACACTGAAGATCAGCGCAGCTGGCCAGTCGGCGTCGGTGATGTCGTCGTCATGAAACATGATGGCGTCGTACTCGTCCGGCGACTGCCTGAAATCGCGAACGATGCCGTTGTGCCCAGGACCGGTGACAGCACGCACGGGGCTGTTCACACATGTGCCGTGAAGCTCGTTGACGGACTCGTCAACAACGTGGGTCAGCAGTAGACCATCGGGCCTGTCACTGCGGCCAAAGTGCCAACGCGCAACCTGCTCATGGCCTTCGGAGGTAGCGCGATCTACCGAAAGCGCTCCGATCTTGCCGTTGAAACTCGCGGTCGCGACCCATCGACCCTCGGCAGGCGCCGCCAGAGCGCCGATCCGGAACGCCGAGCTGCTTGGTGAGAAGCTTGCATCCGTATGTGCGCGTACGGACTCCGGTACGGCGCCGGAGGCCGCGGCGACGTGCAGATCTGTAGGGGTCTTGAGGGGAGTGCACTCGAAGGAAATCTCCCCGGCCTGCGTGGGCACTTGCAAGACCAGCTGATACCAGTGGTGATTCCGGAGCTGTCGGTTCATCGCGACGGTCTGAAGAGCCCCGCCTGCGGCGTAGGTAAAGGTTGGCCGACCGTCGTCCAGGCTAAGCGCCCATCCTCGCAAATTCTCGGTATCTAGGTTGCCCATGATCGCCTGCGAAGCTTCCGTCAGCGTATTCGACGCATTGCTGATGTTGTAGGCACCCACCGAGCTCTCTTGGTCGCCTCCTCGCAACGTGGGGTAGACGGCAACAGAGATCTCCAGGCCCAGTGGACTGGCCAGAAGTTCACCACGTTCAGGGATCTCGACGAAGGAACCCGGAACGCATCGGTAATGGGTGCCGGGGTACTGCCCGTCGATGTCGCTCGGCACCAACGTCTCGATAAAGCCTGGGCCCTTCGAGCCTTCCCACCCGTGGTGCAGGCGAACCACGGCGACATCGTAGACATCGCTGTCACGGCAGCTGACGTGCAGGGACAGGGACTCTCCCACGCGTGCCGAGAAGCGATCCGTGTAGCCGTAGATCTTCTGCTGAAGGCTGCTCTTACCGTTCATCGTCCCTCATTTTCGGTCTTGGATGAAGACGTCTTGCGCGCGTGGACACGTTCCAGAAAGTCCCGACGGCGTGCATGGAACACTGCTCTCGCCGCGTCGTCCACGGAGTCGTATCTGGCGTCCTCGATTGCGAAGTTCCCGGGTGCGCCAAGCGTTACTCGGCCGATCGCCCAGGGGCCATCGGGACCGTACGAGAAGATTAGGTGCTTGCCGACGACCGCATCATTGCGCAGGAAGCGCAGCACTCGATTGGTGACGTCGTCGACGATGTCGGAGGGTCGCTCGTCGTGATGCTGGACGACCTGGTCAGTGAGCTCGGCGAAAATACGCTGTTCGTAGCGCCGTTCGAAGACCCGCCGAATCTCAGCGAGTCTGTCCGTCGATGTTCGACTCATGTGAGCCTTTCTGTCTTGTCGTGGGCGGTTCAGACCGATTTACGTGCACATGTGGTTGGCGGCGAGACTTTCGGTGGCCTTCTGGTAGAGGGTGCGCCATGAACGCAACGTCTTGTCAGACAGGCTCGTTCAGTCGCCTGTGCGACCGATCATCGAAGGCAGTGCGTGATTACGCACTATTCAGGCAACCATTGGCAATGAAGCGTCTGTCGATACACGGACGTTTTGCAAGGATTCCGGCGTGATGACGCAACCGCGGGAGACCACTCGCATCCGGTCGCCGATGGCACCGGTTGCATTCACGACGACTGCCGTGGAGATGCAGGTGATCCCATCCCTCACTGCGTGGGCTCCACGCTGGGAACCAAGTGGACGTCCTTGGCGCACCACTGAACTTGGAGCGCATCTCCAGGTGCGGGAACCAGTGCCGTGTCACCGGCCACCAGTGCGGTCATTTGGGTGCGCCCGTTGTCCACGTCGAACGTCAAGCTCGAACCGGTCCCCAAATACGCTGCCTGCTTGGCGATTCCGTCGACCGCGAGCCATCCATTCGGTACTGGCGTGCCGACTGGCCGCACGTGTAAGGCCTCTGGCCGGAGCACAGCCCGGCAGCGGCTACTGGGAACCGGCAACCTGGTGTCGACCTCGAACTCGGCTCCGATGTCGAGGCGCACTGTGGTGATGCTGCCGGTCTGCTTCACAACGGCGGCGTCCAGTTGGTTCGCGACCCCGACGAAACTTGCGACGAAGGAGGATTCAGGCCGCGCGTACACATCCTGTGGCGTCCCGATCTGCTCGAAGTGACCGTCGCGCATAACTGCGATTCGGTCAGACATCGTCAATGCCTCTTCTTGGTCATGCGTCACGTAGACGAACGTGATCCCCACGTCGCGCTGAATGCTCCGCAGCTCCAATTGCAGTGCCTTTCGCATCTTTAGATCGAGTGCGCCGAGCGGTTCGTCGAGCAACAACACCTTGGGCAAATTGACCAGCGCTCGTGCCAGTGCCACGCGCTGCTGCTGGCCGCCGGACAGTTGGCCAGGTTTGCGCGACATGTGTGATGTCAAGCCCACCCTCTCGAGCTCCGTACCCGCCTGCTTGCGAGCTTCGCGAGGCTTAATACCTTTCCGTCGGAGACCATAGGCAACGTTGTCGAGCACACTGAGGTGGGGGAACAACGCGTAGTGCTGGAACACCGTGTTCGTGGGACGACGCTCGGGAGGCACACCAACGACGTTGTTCCCGCCAATGAGAATCTTTCCTGCAGAGGGGGATTCGAAGCCGGCCACCATCCGCAGTGTCGTGGTTTTGCCACATCCCGAGGGGCCAAGCAAGGTGAAGAACTCGCCGCCGTCGATGGTGAGGTCGAGATTCTGCACAACGACGTCATCTCCGTAGCGCATCTGAATGCCGCGAAGTTGCACCTGGCTAGCGTGTGGTTGCGACTCGATCATTTCTCTGACAACTCCGGGCTAATTTTATTTTCGGCGATTCGTCGGCCGGTTTCGGCCACGACGAGGATTACTAGTGATGCGCCCAGGGCTGCCACGGCGACAGCCATCACTTCCGGCAACTGCTGAGGAAACCTGAGCTGGCTGAAAAGGTAGACGGGAAAGGTTGGCCGTTCCCCGACGACGAAGGACGCTACGGCGTATTCGTCGAACGAAACAGTGAAGGCAACCAGCAGCGCGGAGAATGTCGCGGGTGCCATGAGAGGCGCGGTGACTTTCCAGAAGGTGATGAACTCGCTGGCCCCCAAATCGCGCGAGGCCTCGTGCAGTGCGGCCGGGATCTGTGCCAAACGCGGTTGCAGGATGAGCACGACGAATGGCAACGTCAGGACAACGTGCCCGAGGATCACCGTGGCCAGAGAGCGTTCCACTCCGAGAAGTCGTAGCAGCATCAGCAGCGAGACGCCCAGCACTACATACGGCATGACCAGAGGACTCATGAATAGCGTTGCCAAAGCGCCCTTTCCGCGACTTCCTCCCCACCGTTGGAGACCGAGCACCGCGCTAAGTCCAATGACGACACTGAATACTGCGGTCCACGTGGCGGTGATGACGCTGGCCCAGATTGAGTCCAGAAGCGGCCCATTGGAAAACGCGTCCGCGTACCACCGGGTCGTGGCGTCTGTCAGCGGAAGGGCAGGCACAGCATTGTCGTTGAAGCTGAACACCACCAAAACCGCGATCGGGGCGTACAAGAGGAACACCACGACCCAGAACCAGGACCACAAGGTTCTGCGGCCGCCGCGGCTGCAGGTGACGTCACTCATCGCACCATCCCAACCGAAGCGCCGCCTGAGCGGAGCGAACGGACGAACAACATGGTCGTCAAGGCGACCGCGACAAAGAGGGCTATTGCTAGAACAGACCCTGTCTGCCAGTCGAACCCGGCGCCGAACGCATCGGCAACCGAGTTGCCGTACAGGAATCCGCCCGTCCCGCCCACCAGCGTGGGGGTGACGTACTCGCCGATGACGGGGATGAAGGCGAAGGCGAACCCTGCCACTACGCCGGGGAGCGTCAGCGGCAGCGTGATCGTCCGAAACGTGACCAGTCGCCGCGCCCCCAGATCGGCTGCAGCCTCGAATAGGCGTTGGTCGAGCGAGGTAAGCGAAACGAAGATCGGTAGGACTACGAATGGCAGCCAAACATAGATCAATACGACTGTGACCGCCGTCGTACTGTAGATGAACTGGATGGGCCGACCGTCCGCGTTTATCCCGGTATAGGCCAGAAATGAGTTGAGGACTCCGTTTTCGCTCAGGACGACCTTCCACGCCAGCACTCGAAGGAGGAAGCTGGTCCAAAAGGGCACCATCACCACCAGCAGTAGCGTGAAGCGCCGCCGCCCCGCCAGCATCGCAAGTGCATAGGCGACTGGGTAGGCAAGCAAAACGGCAACTACCCCGACGATCAACGCCGTGCGTATCGACTTCCACAGCAACGGGAAGTAGATGGAGCTGTTGAAGAAGGCGCTCCATCCTTCGACGTTGAAGGTGGGGTCGTCCGGAAAGACGCGGATCAGACCGACGCTGTAGAGGGCCAGAAGGATGATTGGAGTGACAAAGAGCAGGATTAGCCAACTCGCGGGGGTAATTAGGAGACCGGCGCGGACCGCGGCGTCTTTCCGGTGGTTGATCACGACGCCTTGACTTCATCCCAGGCCCGGCCGTATTCCGTGCGCTTGGGGCAGTGCCCCATGAAGAAGGCCGCCGGCGGGCTGAAGGGACCCGGCTTGTCCAACCCGAGCTGCGACCGCACGTCAGGCCTCATCGTGCCGTAGTTCACCTTGCGATTTGGGGAGACCATTCCGAGAACATCAAGCTCGTATTGGCCGGAAGGGGCGCTAAGCCATGCGCTTGCAAAGTCGTGGGCGTGGCGCGGATTGCTCGAGCCCGAGGTCAGCATGAATCCGTCGCTCCACGCGAGCCTGCCTTCCTTGGGCTGCATGTATGTGACGTTGGCACCAGCGGCCGCGAGCGCGGTGTACACATACGAATTCCCTGCAGCGACGGCGATGTTGCCCTGCTGTAGATCGGTCTGAACGTCTGTCGGCGACGAGGTGATGTTGCGGACAAGCTTCTTCTTTTCGATCAAGAATTTCTTTGCTTCATCGAGTTCAGCCGCGCTCATGTTTAACGGGTCCGATACACGCTGGTAAATGCCGGTAATCGTCATCATGTCAACGGGGCCGTCGTACCAAGTTATCTGGCCCTTGTAACGATCGTCGAAGATCAGGCTCCACGAATTCTCTGTGGGTTCGACGCGGTCGTTGCGATAAAGCGGTGCGTTGAAGCCGAAGTCGGTAGGGATAGAGACCTGTGCGCCGTCAATCTGGCCGTACTTCAGAAGCTCCGGATCGAGTTGCGAGAAGTTCGCGATCGCGGAAGTGTCCCACGGCTGCACCAACTTTGCGTTTTCGAAATCGAGTGCATAACCCACCGAGGCCTGCACGATATCGGTCCTGAGGCCTGACTGGACCTTCGCAAATGCCTGTGCATCGGAGTCGAGGAACTGGAACGTCGGCGTCTTGCCCGGGTACGCCGCGGCATATTCACCCCATAGCTCTGGTGCCTCGAAGCCACGATAGGTGTATACGCCGAGGTTACCTGGCTCGTCGGCCGCAGAACCCATCGGAGACGGCGTGGAGTTTGATGTGCTCGAACCACAAGCAGTCAGGACTGGGCCCCCGACGGCCAACAATCCAGCTGTTAGTACACTTTCCCGGAGAAAGTCCTTGCGGCTGAAGGCGTGTTGACGTGACATGTGCGTAGCCCCAATCTGTGCAGAAAATAGTTGAACATCGAGTAGCGGTCTCATCCGCGTATGCGGGTACGAAATTCTCTGTCTCGCTTCGGCTTCGAAGCGGATCCCAAGTCAGACAGCAGAACTCTGGCTGCCCTCTGACTCAACTGCACTTGTAGCGAGTGCTTTGACCGTCGTGCGCGCGGCGTTGGAGCGATTAGCGTTGGCGAGGAGCGCGCAACTCCCTGTGCCAGTTCTGCCTGGGTGACCTCAACGTCCCCTTCCTCTCGCCAGGGGAGTACTCCGAGACCCGGTTCGGCACGTGCCGCATCCGACCGCGCGTTCCAGGGCCGGGTGGTTTCGGGAACGCACGGTCAATTGCCCGATGAACAGTGGCCCTTCTGTGTCGGCGACCACAGTCACACAGTGAAAGTAGCCGATGGGGATGGTTCTCGCAACAGATTGATGGACAATCGGTTGACGAACGATTGTCTACGACGCGCACAAAATGCTCACTGGAGTCGCCGCGCTTCCGCTTGGTGGGCGGGAACGCGGGGTCATCACGCGTAGCTTTGGGAGATTCACTTCAATCGTCGCGGGCGTTCACCACTGCGGATGGAGTGCCAGTGAAGGTCGCTGGGATTCATGCCCAGTCTGGAGCTTGCGTCGGGTGGAGCTCGGATTCCGTTGGCCGTGACGCCGCTGCAGTTGAGGGTCCGCGGCCGCGCGGGCGGCGCCTGGCTAGACCGCAATCATTGACCAGTCCCGTAGTCGAACACATTTCGGTAGCAGTGATACGGGGCGAACACCCGCCGAGGACACCCTTGCCCGAGCAGACGCTCGCCGCCGAGTTCGACATCTCACGGGGTACAGCCCGAGGAGCGCTTCGAGCATCATGTGACCGTGGCTTAGGCGAGATTCACCCGCATCGGGGCGCCGTCGTGCAGAGCAACGGACAACAACGAGTCAGCGAGGTCTTCAGTCTCCGGGCGTTACTGGAGTGCTACGCCCTGCGGAACGCGCTCACGGGCGATCTCGCGTGGACGGCTTCGATCTCGGCGACGTCGTCGACGTGCAGTCGCTGCTACTGGACCTCACCCCGTATTCATCACTGCAGCAATCAGATAAGGATTCTTAAATATGTCCATCGCCACCACCGTCGGACACATGCTCGCCGGCCTCATCGCCGCCATCATTTTCCTCGGCGTGCTGTTCCTGGTCGCGCCGCGCGCGGCGGCCGCCGGTTACGCCGTGCGTGCCTACCTGAGTGTCAAAGGTCGTCCATGACATCGCCTCGGGACTGTTCGTGATCATCCCGATGATCGCCGGGGCCAATGTCATCGTGTTGCCAGGGTGCTGGGAGGTCGAACGGGGACGGCTCTCGAAGACCTTGTCCTCCGGGGACCACTGCCAAGGGCTACGACCTTGCGTTGCTTTGGCCCGTGTCATGTCCGAAACTGAGCGCTGCGAAACGAGACTCGGGGAATCTACGGTCCGCGGTTCGTAGCGGGTGGGTCGGCTCCGAGCCTGGAAAGCGTTCCAGAGGGCGCTTGGACGCTCGGCTCAGTTGTCACGAGGTTGTCACAGCACGCACGAAACGCACCGCTATGGGAGGGCATGTTCTGACATCGTTGCAGCAGGTCGGCGACACCCAGGAGACTGCGGGACACCCGCGGACCAGGCGTTCTACGGACTGTAAATCCGTCGGCTAACGCCTACGCAGGTTCGAATCCTGCACCTGCCACACCTGTCAGGCCCCCTCATCGAGGGGGCCTGACTGCGTTGCGGCCGACGTTGCGTCAATGTTGGGACGCGAATGCGGTCACACTGAGGGAGGCAAACGTTGTCCCCAGTGACGACGGACGGGGGACTCTGAGCCGTGCAGTTCGTCGCGATCACGACGGTCAAGCCGAGCGTTGCCGTCCATCCGCCGGCAGATTACGCACTGCATCTCCAAGAGGAGGCCGCCCAGACACACCGTGCGCTCGCCGATGGGGTCTATCTGCACGCGTGGCAGAAGCACGACCTCACCGGTGCGGTGATCATCCTGGAGGCGGCCTCCCTCGCTGCTGCCACCGCGGTGGTCGAGCAGCACCCGTTCGTCAAGGCGCGGTACGCCGACCTTGACGTCGTCGCGATCGACCCGTTCCCGCCCCCGCTGGGCTGACGGCGTCGCCGTTCGCCGGAGATCGGCTCGGCCCCCGGTCAAACCCATTCGGCGTGTGAGAGACATCATTCGACCGCGCCGTTCTCCTTCCGGCGTGGTCGCCGACTACACCCTTGCCAGATGCGGCAGCGAGCCGCATCGCCTACACGAAGGGAAACATCATGACCAGCTCTACCACGAACCACGTCCCGTCGGCCCGCAAGAGCGGCATCGGATCCAAGCTCGCACTCGTCATCGCTGCCCTGCTGGCACTCGCGCTGGTGATCTTCGTGCTGCAGAACACCATTCACACCAAGATCAACTTCATCGCGTGGAACTTCGATCTGGCACAGGGTGTCTCGCTGCTTGGGGCGGCGGTCGTCGGTGCGGTCATCGCGCTGATCGTCAGCGCCGCGATCCGGCTGCGCCGCGCAATCCGCTGACGCGGCCGCCGCGCGGCTCTTGCCGGTCGCGACCCGTCTGGAAGCACCGACCAGAGGTCCGGTCAGGCCGGGAGCTGGTACCGGATCAGGCGTGAGCTGTTGGTGACCACGGCCACCGACGAGGCGTTGTGCAGGATGGCGGCCAGCACCGGGGATAATGCCCCGCCGGCCCCGACCATCAGGCCGAGCGCATTGACGGCGATCGACATGGCGTAGTTCTGCCGAATCACGTCGACGGTGTGGCCTCCCAGGTCGCGGATGTCGAGCAGCCGGTTGAGGTCGTCGCCGGCGAGGGCGACGTCGGCGGTCTCGACGGCGACGTCGGTTCCGGCCAGACCCATGGCGATGCCGATGTCCGCCGCTGCCAGTGCGGGCGCGTCGTTGACGCCGTCACCCACCATCGCCACCCGGTGTCCTTCGGCCTGCAACGTCCGTACGGCGGCCAGCTTGTCCTCGGGCATCACCTGGGCGCGCCATTCGTCGATGTCCAGTTCACTGGCGACGGCGGCCGCGGTGTCGGCATGATCTCCGGTGAGCATGACGATGCGGCGCACGCCGACTGCCCGCAGCTTCCCGAGCACGGCGCGAGCCTCGGCCCGCACTTCGTCCCGGAGGCTGATCAGACCCACCAGCGTGCCGTCCACCGCCAGCAGCAGCGGCGTCTCGGCTTCGCGTCGAAGGCGCGAAACCCATTGCATCGCATCGCTCGTCACATGCACGCCCTCACCGGCCAGTAGCGACGGACTGCCAAGCAGCAGGGTGCGTCCGTCGGCGCGGGTACGCATGCCCAGGCCGACTAGGACCTCGCACTCCTCATGCGGCGGAATGGTGATGCGGCGCTCCTCGGTGGAGCGGATGACGGCCTCGGCCAGCGGATGCCGGGAGTGGATCTCCGCGCTCGCGGCGTACGCCAGTACCCGTTCCGGCTGCCAATCCGCGTGAAAGGCAACGATGTTGGTGACGACGGGCCGTCCCACGGTCAACGTCCCGGTCTTGTCGAACACGATGGCGTCCACGCGGCCGGCCTGCTCGAGGTGTGATCCGCCCTTGATGAGGATGCCTCGGCGGGCCCCGTTGCCGATGGCGGCGCTGATGGCCGTTGGCGTGGCGAGCCCGACCGCGCACGGACAGGCCACCAGCAGCATCGTCATGGCGCGGCGAACGTCGCGCGTCACGATCAGCGTCAGCGCCGACAGCAGGAACGACGCCGGGACGAACCGGCGGGAGAAGTCGTCGCCGATGGTCTGGATGGGGGCCCGATCATGCTGGGCCTCCTCGACTCTGGTGATGATGCGCCCGATCGTGGTATCCGCCCCGACGGCGGTGGCGCGCACCACCAGTCGGCCCCGCATGATGACCGACCCGGCGTGCACGCGCTGACCGACGCCGATGGTGACCGGCAGGGTCTCTCCCGTGATGGCGGACTGGTCGACGATTCCGTCTCCGACGACGACGACGCCGTCGACGGGAATCCCGACGTGATCGTGGACGACCACCTCGTCGCCGAGCTGCAGCGTCTCCACGCCGACCTGCACCTCGGTGCCGTCGGCAACTCGGATCCACGCGGTGTCGACGTTGCCGCGCAGCAAGTCCGAGATCGCGCGCCGGGTCCGCCTCAAGGTCAGGTCCTGTAGATACTCCCCGATGTTCAGCAGCCACAACACCGTAAGGGCCACGACGTTCTCGCGCAGCACCAGGCTGGCGACCGTGGCCGCCGAGACCAGCGCATCGGTGCCAAGCGAGCGGCCACCCCGCAGGCTGCGCAGCGCGCCGCGCAGGAACGGATACCCGGTGAAGATGGTGGCGCCGGTGGCCACTGCGCGACTCGTCGGACTGAGCAGGGGCGGACGAGCAAAGACGTAGCGGCGAATACCCAACAGTGTCAGGGCAATTCCCCCGACCGCCATCCGCAGGACGTCTCCGCTGGCGACGTCCGCCGACCGCGGCGCTCGGGCGGGCAGCAGCTCGGCCGCGGTGTCCCGGGCGGTGTCGATCGCCTGCAGGAGGACGTCGCGGTCACACCGCACCGGTGAGTACCAGACCACGACCGACGCGGTCCGCGGGTAGGCGTGCACCGCCCGCACACCGGGTACGGCCGCGACGGATTCCTCGATGGCGACCGCCCGCGTCACGTTCGCCGCGAGCCAGGGCACCCGAAACCGCAGGCGCCCAGCTGCATCGGAGACGACGGCCAGTGGGGGAGTCGGGGTCACGGGACCGCTAGTGGTCGTGGTCGTGGTCGGCGGAGGCGACACCGGGCGGCGTCGCCTCCTCACCGAGGCGTTCGCGCGCCTCGGCCACCACGTCGGCGACCTTGAGGCGGGCCGACTCCGCACCCTGTTCGGCCTTCCGGACGCCCCGCAAGCCCCATTCAGTCGTCGTCACCGCGGCCTCGTGCAGTGGTGCCTTGGCGACGGCCCGGCGAAACAGGTCGTATGCAGCTGCCCCGACTGCGCCGGTGACCACCGTGGCGGCGGCCTTGGCCAGGAGTCCCTCGAGAGCCATGATCTACTGTCCTTTCGTCGAATTCGAAGAGCAAACTTGGTTCAACACGCTGATCTTCGTCGCACGCAATCTGCGCCGCGCGTCGAGAGCGGGCCGCAGCCGGTGGCCCGCCAACCGGGCCAGCACGTAGAAGGCAAAGCTGATCGCGCAGATGAACACACTCGCCTTCACCTCGGTGTGGGCCAGGCTGAGTAGGAGTCCACCGTCGGCGGAGATGAGGGCGAAGGCGATCGAGATGGCGATGACGACGGGAGTCCGCGCACTGAGCTTGGTCGCCGCTGCGGCCGGGGTGATGGCCAGACTCAGTACCAGCAGGGTACCGACGATCTGTGCGGCCTCGGTCACCGTGAGGGCGAGGACGTAGACGAAGACCAGACCGACCAGGCGCGTGGGAACGCCTCGAGCAGCGGCCATCTCGGGATCGACGGAGGCGAACAGCAGCGGTCGGTACGACACCGCCATCACCAGCAGCACGCCACCTGCGATCACGGTGAGCAGAACGATCTGACCGGGACTGACCCCGAAGATCTGTCCGAAGAGGATGTTCGTCGCTGCGGTCGCGAAGCCCTTGTACAGCGACAGCAGGTACACCCCGATGCCCAATCCGAACGCCAGGATCACCCCGATGGCCGAATTGCGTTCGCGTTCGCGGTTGCCCAGCAGCCCGAACGCGGTGGCAACCACTAGTGAGCCCACCAAGGCGCCGAGAACCGGATCGTCCGCTGCAGCGAGGCCCGCCGCAGCTCCGGTGAAGGCGAGTTCCGCGGACCCGTGCACGGCAAAGGCGAGATCGCGCATGATGACGATCGGACCAATCAGCCCGGCGGTCACCGCGACGAGCGTCGCCGCGATCAGGGCGTTGCGGACGAAGGTCTCCGACAGGTAGTCCGCAAGCGTCATGCCGAGCGATCTTCGCGGTCGCCGAGGTGGTGGTAGCCCCCGGACCCGACTTCGGCGTGCGCGGCATCGGGAGCGCCGACGATGACGACGCGCCCACCGACTCGAAATACCTCGACGTCGGTTTGATACAGCTTCGACAGCGTGCTGCTGGTCAACACCTCGTCCGGGGTGCCGATCATCCAGCGTTGACCGACCAGATAGAGGACGCGATCGACGAAGGGCAGCAGGGGATTGATCTCGTGGGTGACGAAGAGCACCGAGACGTCCGACGCGCGACGCTGGCGGTCGATCAGTTCGACCACCTCGCGCTGGTGCTTGAGATCCAGCGAGAGCAGGGCCTCGTCGCACAGCAGAAGCCGTGGGTCGCCCAGCAGTGCCTGAGCGACCCGCAGCCGTTGCTGCTCGCCGCCGGAGAGGCGGCCCACCGGAGTGTGCGCGAAGGCGGTGGCGCCGACGGCGGCCACGGCGGCGTCGACGCGCTGGCGTCGGCGTGCGTTGGGCCAACCGAATCCCCAGCGATGCCCGTCGAGTCCCAGTCGGACGAGGTCGACGCCCTGGATGGGGAGGTCGCGATCGAAGCCCTTCTGCTGCGGCACGTACCCGATGCGGTCGCTCCCGCGACGCGGGGGAGCTCCGCAGATCTCGACCGACCCGGACGTCAGTTTCGTCAGGCCCAGCAGCACCTTCACCAGAGAGGTCTTGCCACTGCCGTTGGGGCCAAGCACGGCCACGAACTCGCCAGGGGTGACGTCGAGATCGACGTCCTGCCAGAGCTTCCTGGCCGAGTAGGACAACCCCGCGCCGCGCAGCGCCACCGTTGGCACGGTGTCGGTTCGAGGGGGGTGGTCAGCCACCGAGCGCCTTGGTGATCTCATCGATCTGGCGCAGCTGCCAGGCTTGGAAGTCCTTGTCCGAGGGCGGGAGCGTCTCGGTGACACCCACGACCGGAACTCCGCTCTTCTGGGCCAGTTGCTTGACGGCGTCGGTCGCCGGGCTGGTCACCTGTCCGTTGTAGAGCAGGACCTTGATCGCCTTGTTCGTCAGGGCAGCGTCCATCGCCAGGTTGTCCGCCGGGCTCGGGTCGTTGCCGTCTTCGATGGACTGGGCGAACGACGCCGGCGTGGCCAGCTTGAGCCCCGCAGCGTCGACCAGGTAACCGGGAACACGCTCGGTGTAGCCGACTGGGGCGCCGGCGTACTTGGTCCTGATGTTGGCTATGGCGTCGTCGATCGGAGTGAGGCTCTGGTCGAACGTCTTGGCGTTGGCAGTGAAGGTGGCGGCACCGGCGGGATCGATCGCGGCGAGCTGCTGGGCGATCGCATCGGCGACGTCCGGGATCTTGGCGATGTCGTACCACACGTGCGGGTTGGCCTCCGACCCACTGATCTGCATGACGTCGGCTGCGTTCAGCACCTTGCGTTCGGGGTTGGGCGAGGCCGAGAGCAACTTGTCCATGAAGTCGTCATAGCCCAGTCCATTCACCACGACCAGCTGTGACTTCGACAGTGCAGCAGCGGTCTTCGCGTTCGCCTCGTACTCGTGAGGATCGGCGTTCGGGTCGGCCATGATCGATTCCACGTTCACCCGGTCCCCGCCGACCTGCTTGACGATGTCACCCCAGACGTTGGTGCTC
Organism: Mycolicibacterium sichuanense; assembly: GCF_033741125.1. Lineage (NCBI taxonomy): Bacteria > Bacillati > Actinomycetota > Actinomycetes > Mycobacteriales > Mycobacteriaceae > Mycobacterium > Mycolicibacterium sichuanense. The sequence goes on from NZ_JAWQPU010000001.1 coordinate 109,401, forward strand.
GCCACGACGTCGATCGGCGCCGCCGCTTCCGAACTCGTCGTGCTGGGCGCCGGTGAGCTGGTGGATGACGTACTGCATCCCGCGGTCATCGCGACGGTCGCGGCGACGACTGCGGTGGCGCAGGCGAGGAACCGGGCTCGGCTGCCGATGGTCACGTGTGTCCTCCTCGATGACGTTCCAAAGCATAATGGGAACCATTGTCGATAACCGTAGAGCATCGTGGTGCGGTTCGCATAGGGCGGGTGGTGGCACGGCGTCCGCGCTGTGGGCGATCGAGCCGTCGACGGGGTGGATGCCGGCCCGTCGGATCGGCATGACCGCACCGACCGTTGGCGGCCTGGAACGTCTGAGGATGAATCGCATTGTTAGGCAATGCATTCAGCAAACTTGCAGGTTCACGTTCTTCAGTTTGAGTTCAGGTAGATCCGTCAACATCATCGGCAGCAATCACTACTCCGGTGCTTGCGTCCCCCGCCGCTGCGTGCGCGCCGTTCCGAGAGAAGCCCCATGACCTTGGTGACGCTGGACGTCGTGCTCGTCCTTCCCGACTCCCTGCGCAGCCTGGCCGTCCACTGCAGCAATCACCTGGCCGATGCGATGGCCGACCATGGAGGCGCTTGCTTCCGGCTCGGCGATGCCTTCCCCGGGCAGGCCGATGGACCATGCGAACCGCATGTCTCGCTGTTCATGCTGGCGGTCGAGGACGCGGAGGTCGACGAGGTTGCCGCCGCAGTGGCCGGGGTGGCCGCGACGGCACCCGCGGTGTCCGCCGAGGCGGCGGAGTATCGCCACAACCGACAGGGAGCACCGGAGGTGTTCTTCGCCCGCTCGGATGCCTTCCGTGCCGTCCAGCGTGCCGTCGTCACCGTCGTGGAACCGCTGCGCCGTGGGCGGTTGCGCAAATTTGGACCCGGTGGCGAGCCGCTCGATCGGATCGTCAGCGACCCCAATCCCGAGGAACCGGCCCGCGTGCGCCAGCTCCGGCAGTACGGGTTCGACGACGTGTCCGACGCCGTCGACGATCGCTTCGACCCGCACGTCACACTTACCTGGCCGAGAGACGAGCATCACCGCGTCGACCTGAGCGTGCTACCTCCGGTGCGCGAATTCAGCGGAGTACTCGGCGATTTGGCCCTCTACGGCATGAGCCCCAACGGCACCTGTACCGCGCATCACGGATCGTGGGCACTGACCGGAGCCGGTCGATGACCACCGCGGACGGCCCCGAGCTGAAGCGGTCGCTGTTGGCCCTGGATGGGGTCAACTTCTTCCTCGCCGACGTGCAGGCAGGTCTCGGCCCGTTCCTCGGCGTGTACCTGATCAACAAGGAGACCTGGAATCCCGCCAACATCGGCCTGATCCTGACGCTCGGCGGTGCCGTCGGACTGCTGCTCAACGCTCCGGCGGGAGCGCTCATCGACGCCACCCGACACAAGCGCGCTCTGCTCGCCGCCGCGGCGGCACTGACCTCGTTCGGCACCTTCATCGTCACCCTCAAGCCGACGTTCGCGATCGTCACTGCCGCCCAATTGATCACGGGCGTCGCCGGGGTCGTCCTCGGCCCCGTCATCGCAGCGATCGCCCTCGGCATGGTCGGTCCGAAGAGGTACGCGTCGCAGACCGGCCGCATGCAGGCCTTCAACCACGCGGGCAACGTGATGGGCTCGGCGGTCGCCGGGCTGGCCGGCTACCTGATCAGCTTGAAGATGGGTTTCTGGCTGGCGAGCCTCTTCGGCATCTTCGTCGTCCTGGCCACCTTGCTCATCAAGTCGAATCTGATCGACGACGATCTCGCCCGTGGTCTGAAACCCAAGGACGACGACGGTGGTGACGGGGACAAGCCCTCGGGCCTTCGGATGCTGCTGCGCAACCGGCCGCTGCTGCTGCTGGCCGCCGTCGTCGGGCTGTGGCAGCTCGCCAACGGGGCGATGCTGCCGATCACCGGGCAGAAGCTGGCCGTCGGCAACACCGGTGACGGTGCGCTGTATCAGGCCGCCCTTATCATCGTCGCCCAGGTGGTGATGATCCCGATGGCGCTGCTGGTGTCCAAACGCGGTGACAGCTGGGGTCGCAAGCCGCTGATGGTCGCGGCCTTCCTCGTCCTTCCGATCCGCGGCATCCTCTTCGTCCTGGCCTCCAATCCGGGAGAGGTCATCGCCGTGCAGGCGCTCGACGGCATCGGCGCCGGACTGCAGGGCGCGCTGTTCGCCATCATGGTCGCCGACTTGACGCGCGGCAGTGGACGTTTCAACGTGGCGTTCGGCGCCGCCACGATGGTGCAGGGGATCGGTGGAACCCTCAGCCCGGCCCTGGCCGGCGCCATCGACCAGGCTGCCGGATACACCACTGCGATGCTGGCCCTGACCGGCATCGCGGTCGTCGCGTTGGCGCTGCTGGTGTTCACCGTGCCCGAGACGCGCGCGTCCCAGGACGATCCACCCGACGTCACCGATGCGAGGAGGGCCCCGAACCTCACCGCCTGACGGTCGGACCGGCCGAGTGCGTGGATCGGATGAGTCCTAGCTGCTGGAGTAGGGGAGCAGCGCCATCTCGCGCGCATTCTTGATCGCCGTTGCGACCTCGCGTTGCTGTTGGACGGTCAGCCCTGTGACGCGCCGGGAGCGGATCTTGCCTCGATCCGAGATGAAAGTGCGCAAGAGGTTGACGTCCTTGTAATCGACGGTCGCGTCCCTCAAGGGATTTCGCTTCTTGCGCGGCGGGTCCAGTGCAAGCGTGCGGCGGTGCTGCGAACTCCTGCGTACTGCCATGGTCGTCACCAACTCGCCTTGCTGACGCCGGGAAGCTCACCGCGGTGCGCCATTTCGCGCACCCGCACCCTCGACAGTCCAAACTTGCGGAGATGGCCCCGGGGGCGGCCGTCGACGGCGTCGCGTCGGCGCAGCCGCACGGGGCTGGCGTCGCGGGGCAGTCGCTGCAAGGCCGCCTGTGCGGCGGCGCGCTCGGCGGGGGTGCTGGATGGGCGCCGGATGGTCTCCTTCAGTTCGGCGCGGCGTTCGGCGTAGCGCGCCACGATCGTGGCCCGCTGTTCGGTCTTGGCGATCTTGGACTTCTTGGCCACGGTCTCAGCGCTCCTCGCGAAAGTCGACGTGCCTGCGGATGATTGGGTCGTACTTCTTGAGGACGAGGCGGTCGGGGTCGTTGCGACGGTTCTTGCGGGTGACGTAGGTGTGACCCGTGCCGGCGGTGGACCGGAGTTTGACGACGGGACGGACGTCGGTGGCGCGCGCCATCAGACCTTCTCCCCGCGGGCACGCAGTCCGGCGACGACCGCGTCGATGCCGTCACGATCGATGACCTTGATGCCCTTGGTGCTGACCCGCAGGGTGACCCGCCGGCCCAGCGACGGCACGAAGTACGTCTTGGTCTGGATGTTGGGGTTCCACCGGCGTGGGCTGCGCCGATGTGAGTGAGACACGGAGTTGCCGAATCCGGGCTTGCGGCTGGTGACCTGGCAATGCGCTGACATGGCACCGCTCCTTCCTGAGTGTTAATGACAATGATTGTCGACAAGCGACACCGGCAACGGTACCGTAGGCCCGCCAATAATGAAAACGATTGTCGATAACGCGGAGCCATCCGAGTCGGCCCCGCGATGAAGGAAGCACCGATGAAGCGCGGTATCCATCCCGACTACCACCCCGTCGTCTTCCAGGACGCGAACACCGGGAAGGCGTTCCTGACCCGGTCGACCGTCACGAGTTCGCGGACCATCGAGTGGCAGACCTCCGAGGGCGTCGTGACGTACCCGCTGGTCGTCGTCGACGTGTCCTCGGACTCGCACCCGTTCTGGACCGGCACCCGTCGACTAGTCGACGCTGCCGGTCAGGTCGAGAAGTTTCGTCGCCGCTACGGTGGAGTCCGGCGGTGAATTGGACTCGCAAGGAACGACTTCCAGTAACGGTGCTGTCGGGCTTTCTTGGCGCCGGAAAGACCACGCTGCTCAATCACATCCTCGCCAATCGCGAGGGGCGCAAGATCGCCGTGATCGTCAACGACATGAGCGAGGTGAACATCGACGCCGCACTCATCGCTGGACAGGGCCATCTGGACCGGACCGAGGAGAAGCTGGTCGAGCTCTCACTGGCGCGGCTATTCGGATCCGCTTCCCCGCTGGGACGCCGTACACGCGCATTAGGACGATCGGCCTGCTGAGGCGGTGGCGGCAGCCATCCGTCGCTACGCCAACGGGGTGTCCAGGATCGCGTCGAATACCGCCTCCAGTAGCTGCAGCAGCTGCCCGGCCGCGGCGGGCCGGTTGAGGGCGCGAACGCCGACGACTCGGCGCATCAGCAATACGCCGCTGATCACCGACAGCAGGACGTCGCTGCGCAAGTGGCGCCCCGGTTCGGGGAGCTGGCCGGCCAGCCGTGTGCCGACATGGCGTTCGATCGCGTCACGGACGATCTCGCACGCCCGCGGATTCGACGCCGACCGCAGCATGATCAGGAAGGGCGACAGCTCGTCGGCGTCTTGGGCTGATCGGGCGACCAGGGCCGCGGCGGCGTCCTTGGCGATGTCATTCGGATGGTCGGTGATGAGTTCTGGTGGGGCGAAAGAGCTTTCCACGACCTCGGCGAACAGCTGCTCCTTGGAGCCGAAGTACCTGTTCACCAGCATGGCGGTGACCCCGGCGTCGCCGGCGATCTCGCGGACGCCGACGCCGTCGTAACCCGCGCGGGCAAAGTTGTGGATGGCGGAGTTCAGGATGGCCGCACGGGTGGCGGCGGCATCGCGCGTGCGGGCGGCGGCGGGCATGCCCACACGCTAGGGAATCAATCGGGCCAAGTCTACGTCTGTATATACGGGACTTGTCTACGGTTGTAGACAAGAGGACTCACTGACCTCGTGGAACCTCGGTCCAACGACCCAACTCGACCAATCAAGGAGTATTCGTGACCACGCCATCCCGCGTCTTCCTCATTTCCGGTGCTTCGCGCGGTCTCGGCCGGGCCATCACCGAGACCGCGCTCGCCGCCGGGCACGAGGTCGTGGCGGGCGTCCGATCGGTCGCGGCGCTGGACGATCTCACCGCCGCCCATCCCGACCGCCTCGCCGTCGTCGAACTCGACGTCACCAACGACGCACACGTTCACGCCGCGGTTCGTGCTGCCGTCGATCGGTTCGGCCGACTCGACGTGCTGGTCAACAACGCCGGTTACGCCAACATGGGGGCGATCGAGGACGTCGACTTCGACGACTTCCGTACCCAGGTCGACACCAACTTCCTCGGCGTCGTCCGCCTCACCCGCGCCGCGCTGCCGGTCATGCGCGAGCAGCGTGGCGGCCACATCGTGCAGATCTCCTCGGTCGGCGGGCGGGTGGTCCGCGCGGGCCTGTCGGCCTATCAGTCGGCCAAGTGGGCGGTGACCGGGTTCTCCAGCGTGCTCGCTCGGGAGGTGGAACCGCTCGGGATCAAGGTGACGGTGCTGGAACCCGGTGGCATGCGCACCGATTGGGCGGGCTCGTCGATGCGCGTGGATCCCATCCGGGAGGAGTACCAGGGCACCGTGGGAGCGGCTGCCGCGATGAGCAAGCCCGAGAACCTTGGTGCCAGTGACCCCGTCAAGGTGGCCGCCCTGCTGCTCGACGTCGTCGCCATGGCCGAACCGCCAGTGCGGCTGCTAATCGGGCCCGACGCCTACCGCTATGGCACGGCCGCCGGGCGCGATCTGCTCGCCGCCGACGAGCGGTGGGAGGCACTGAGCCTCTCCACCGCCGCCGACGACGCCACCGACGGGCAGCTGGATCCGCTCGAATCGTCGTCCCGCTAGGACCGGGCAGGCGGCACCAGGATCGTCTTGCCGGGCAACCGGCCGGCGTCGGCGTCGGCGTGCACCGCGGCCACGTCCGACAGCGGGCGGCGCTGGGCGACGTCGATGTGCAGTCGGCCGGTGTCGACGCGGTCGACGAGCGCGGCTAGCTGGGCGGCATCGCTACGAACGAAGACCCGTTGTGCGCGAACGCCTCTCGGATGATTCTCGGGACCTGAGGTCATGGTGCCCACCAGGAAGCCGCCGTCGGCGACGGCGTCGGCGAGGGCCGCGGTCTGCTCCGGTGAGGTGCTGACGAGGTTGAGCGCCACGTCGAACGGTCGTCCGTCGACGTCGCTGGGGGTGCTGGCGTAGTCGAGGTAGCCGACCAGGTGATCGGCGCCCCGGCGGCGCAGCCGGTCCCCGTCGCCGGCCTTCGCGGTGGCGGTGACGACGGCGCCGGCCTGTTTGGCGAGCTGGATCGCATGGCCGCCGACCGCCCCGCCCGCGCCGTTGATGAGGATCGACTGACCGGCCGTCAGCCCGGCGACCTCGAACAAGGCCTGCCACGCCGTCAGTCCGACGGTCGGCAGCGCGGCGGCATCGGCCAGTGCCACCGCGGTGGGCGCGGCGGTCAGCACCTCGGCGGGCGCGAGCACGTACTCCGCGGCGGCACCGTCGCCGTCGAGTGGAAGCAAGCCGATGACCGCATCGCCGATGCGCCATCCCGTCACGCCCGCACCTATCTCGGCGACCGTGCCCGCGACGTCGATTCCTGGCACGTGCGGGAACTCGATCGCGTACACCTCGGACAGGTAGCCGCCGCGAATGCCCGCATCGACGGGGTTGAACGAGGTGCCGGCGACCTCGACGAGCACCTGTCCCGGACCCGGCGTTGGACGGTCGACGTCGGCGTACTGCAGGACGTCGCTGTCGCCGTAGCGGTGGTAGAACGCTGCCTTCATGATCTTCTCCTCCGATATGTGCTTCGCTTTCGAAGCAGTACGCCTGCAGCAACTTGCTTCGATATCGAAGCAATTCCCTCGACCTCTGTGATCGTCGTCTCACTGCTTCGAGATCGAAGCATTAGGATGGGAGCGTGTCCGACTCGCTGCAGCCCGCGCAGATGCGTACCTACTTCGCGCTCACCGAGGCGGTCAGCCTGTTGCAGTACGCCGTGCAGCGGCAGCTGCGCGCCGAGGGCGACCTCAGCTACGTCCAGTTCGAGATCCTGGCCAAGCTGGTCGACGCCGATGCATCACTGACCATGACCGAGCTGGCCGACGGCGTGGTCTACAGCCGCAGCGGCCTGACCCATCAGGCTGCCCTGCTGGAGGCCGCCGGGCTCATCACCCGTGAGTCCAGCCCGCGGGATCAACGCGCCACCGTCGTCGCGATCACCGATGCAGGCCGCGCTCGGGTGGCCGCGGTGCTGCCCGGCCACGTCCAGGTCGTCCGGGACCAGCTCTACGGGTCACTGTCCGACGAGGACGTGTCCGCGCTCGGCGACATCATGGGTCGCGTGCGCGACCACATGCGGGCACTCCCGCCCCGCTCGGCCGCCCCACGCCGACGCCAGACGCCCGAGGCCTGACCGGCGCCAGGCAGGTCACCGCTGCGATGGCTCCTGCACTACGCTGACGAGGCACGTCTCGTGGCGAAGGAACCCGGTGCGAACCCGGGGCGGTTCCGCCACTGTGAAGGTCGCACCGGCGACCACAGCCAGATACTGGCCACGGGACTCCGACGACGAGGGGCGAGAACCCCGAGTAGGAGCCACGACCATGTCCGATCCGAAGCCCGATTCCCCGCCCGTTCCCCGCATCGCCCTGCTGTCCACGTCGGACACCGACCTGCTCTCGGCCCGCGCCAGTGGCGCGCCGTTCACGCTGGGCAACCCGGTGCGTCAGGAACTCGAGCCACTGATCCGCGACGCGCAGCTGGTCGTCTTGCGCGTGCTCGGCTCCTCCGCCGAAATCGAGTCGGAGTTGGCGATCCTGCGCGCCAGTGGTCTGCCCCTGGTGGTGCTCGGCGGCGAGCGTCAGCCCAGTGCCGAGTTGATGGAGTGCTCCAACGTCCCGATCGGCGTCGCCGCTCAAGCGCACGCCTATCTCGCCGAGGGCGGCCCGGCCAACCTCGGCCAGATGCACGCGTTCCTGTGCGACACGGTGCTGCTCACCGGGCACGGTTTCGAGGAGCCCGTGGTCATCCCGGAGTGGGGCTATGGCAAGCGCGCCGGCGCGGCTGATCCGGACAAGCTCCGAGTCGGCGTTCTCTACTACCGCGCGCACGAGATCAGCGGCAACGCCGGTTTCGCGCACGCCCTCGTCGACGCCGTGAACGCAACCGGTGACGCCGTGGGGGTGCCGATCTTCGCGTCCTCCCTGCGCAGTGCGCCGCAGGAGCTATTCGACGCGATGGGTGCGCTGGATGCATTGGTGGTCAGCGTCCTGGCCGCCGGCGGCTCGAGGCCGGCCGGTGCGGCCGCTGGCGGTGACGACGGCGCCTGGGACATCGAACGTCTTGCGGCGTTGGACATTCCGACGCTGCAGGGGCTGTGCCTGACGTCCTCGCGCGAGGATTGGCAAGCCAGCGACGACGGCGTCACCCCGCTGGATTCGGCGAACCAGATCGCCATCCCCGAATTCGACGGGCGCATCATCACCGCCCCGTTCTCGTTCAAGGAGATCGACGAGGACGGTCTGCCGCACTACGTCGCCGACCCGGAACGCTGCGCGCGCGTCGCCGGCATCGCAGTCAACCACGCTCGGCTGCGGCGAGTGCCGAACGCGGAGAAGAAGCTCGCGCTGGTCCTTTCGGCGTATCCGACCAAGCACTCCCGCGTGGGCAATGCCGTCGGGCTGGACACCCCGGCCTCGACGGTGCGGCTGCTGCACCGGCTGGCCGAGCAGGGTTACGACGTCGGCGACGGGTTCGGCGTGCTGGACATCGCCGACGAGACCGAGGCCGGCGACCGGCTGATCCACACGCTGATCGCCGCCGGCGGCCAAGATCAGGACTGGCTGACGGCCGGGCAGCTCACCGACGCCCACGTCAAGGTGACCGCCGCGCAGTACGCGCAGTGGACGGCGCACCTGCCAGCCAGCCTGCGCGACGCGATGACCGAGGCGTGGGGCCCGGCCCCCGGCAAGCTGTTCGTCAACGACGACGACGAGATCGTCCTGGCCGCCCTGCGCGCAGGCAACGTCGTGCTGATGATCCAGCCGCCCCGTGGCTTCGGCGAGAATCCCGTAGCGATCTACCACGATCCCGACCTGGCGCCCAGCCACCACTACCTGGCCGCATATCGTTGGCTGGAACGAGGTTTCGGCGCGCACGCCGTGGTGCACCTCGGCAAGCACGGTTCGATGGAGTGGCTGCCCGGCAAGAACGCCGCGCTGTCGGCGGAGTGCGCCACCGACGCGACGATCGGTGACCTGCCGTTGATCTACCCGTTCCTCGTCAACGATCCCGGTGAGGGTGCCCAGGCCAAGCGGCGTGCGCACGCCACCATCGTCGACCACCTCATCCCGCCGATGGCGCGGGCGGAGACCTATGGCGACATCGCGCGTCTTGAACAGCTGCTCGACGAATACGGCAACATCGCGTCGATGGATCCGGCCAAGCTGCCGGCAATCCGCGGTGAGATCTGGAACTTGATGCGTGCGGCCGAGATGCATCGCGACCTCGGCCTCGACGACCGGCCGGACGACGAGGAGTTCGACGACTTCCTGCTGCACGTCGACGGCTGGCTATGCGAGATCAAGGACGCCCAGATCCGCGATGGGCTGCACGTCCTCGGCGGCGCACCGCAGGGTGAGGCGCGGGTCAACCTGGTGCTGGCGATCCTGCGCGCCAGGCAGGTGTGGGGCGGTCAGGATCACGCCGTGCCCGGACTGCGGGCCGCACTCGGCTTGAAGGAGGATGCCGAGACGCGCGCGGTCGACGAGATCGAAACGCGGGCACGCGAACTCGTCGAAGCCATGGAGGCCGCGGGCTGGGCGGCCGAGGTCGCCGGTTCACTGCACGACGATCCCGAGGTGCAGAAGGTGCTGCGCTTCGCCGCCACGGAGGTGGTGCCGCGCCTGGCGGGCACCGCGGGTGAGATCGAGGCCGTATTGCACGCGCTGGCAGGCGGTTTCATCCGACCAGGGCCGTCGGGCTCGCCGCTGCGCGGCCTGGTGAACGTGCTGCCGACCGGGCGCAACTTCTACACCGTCGACCCCCGCGCGGTGCCGTCGCGGCTGGCCTGGCAGACCGGCCAGGCCATGGCGGACTCGCTGATCCAGCGCTACCTCGACGACACCGGCACCTACCCGGAGTCGGTCGGCCTGTCGGTGTGGGGGACCAGCGCGATGCGCACCTCGGGCGACGACATCGCCGAGGTGTTCGCCCTCCTCGGCGTGCGCCCGGAGTGGGACGAGGCGTCCCGGCGGGTCAGCCGCCTGGCGATCGTCGCACCGGAGGAACTCGGCAGGCCGCGCATCGACGTGACGGTGCGCATCTCGGGTTTCTTCCGCGACGCCTTCCCGCACGTGGTTGCGATGCTCGACGACGCCGTCCGGATGGTCGCCGAACTGGACGAGCCCGACGACCAGAACTTCGTGGCCGCCCACGCTCGCGCCGACATGGCCGAGCACGGTGACCAACGCCGGTCCACCACACGAATCTTCGGCTCCAAGCCGGGCTCCTACGGCGCGGGCATCCTGCAGGTGGTGGAGGCGGGCACCTGGCGCGACGACAAGGACCTCGCCGAGGTCTACACCGCATGGGGTGGGTTCGCCTATGGGCGCGGCCTGGACGGTGCGCCCGCCGCCGACGACATGCGCACGAACTATCGTCGAATCAAGGTGGCGGCCAAGAACATCGACACCCGTGAGCACGACATCGCAGACAGCGACGACTACTTCCAGTACCACGGCGGCATGATCGCCACCGTGCGGGCGTTGACCGGCTCGGATCCCAAGGCCTACGTGGGGGATTCGACGACCCCGGACGCCGTGCGGACCAGGACGCTCTCGGAGGAGACCGCCCGCGTCTTCCGGTCCCGCGTGGTCAACCCGCGCTGGATCGCCGCGATGCGCAGGCACGGTTACAAGGGAGCCTTCGAGCTCGCCGCGACGGTGGACTACCTGTTCGGGTTCGATGCCACCGCCGGCGTCGTGCACGACTGGATGTACGAGAAGCTGGCCCAGGAGTACGTCCTGGATCCCACCACGCGGGAGTTCCTCGATACCTCCAATCCCTGGGCGCTGCACGGCATCGTCGAGCGCCTGCAGGAGGCCGCCGACCGTGGCCTGTGGGCGGACCCCTCCGCCGAGACATTGGCCGCCCTGCAACAGGCCTACCTCGAGGTCGAGGGCGACCTGGAGGATCCTGGAGCGGCCACCGGTGCCTGAGCCCGTGCGGGTGCGGATCCTCGGCGTCGGCATGGGGCCGCGCCAGGTGACCCACGAGGTCGCCGACGCGCTGCGGTCGGTCGACTACGTGCTCGCGGCGGCCAAGGGTGACGACGACGGACTGCTGGCCCTGCGCCGCGAGATCGTCGAGACCTACCCCGGTGCCCACGGCCCCGCCGAGATCGTGGTCGTGCCCGACCCCGTCCGCGATCGCTCGACGGGGTTGACCGATGCCAAATACGAAGGTGCGGTTGCCGATTGGCACGACGCCCGCGCGTCCTGTTATGCCGACGTGCTGCGCGAACGCGGTGGGATCGCGGCGTTCTTGGTCTGGGGCGACCCGTCGCTCTACGACTCCACGATCCGGGTCGTCGAGAAGGTGCGTGCGCTCGGGTTGGCGGTGGAGTTCGACGTCCTGCCCGGCGTCAGCGCACCGCAGCTGCTCGCCGCCAGGCATCGCATCGTGCTGCACGAGGTCGGCAGGTCGGTACACGTCACGACGGGGCGCCGGCTGCAGGAGGCCGTTGCCGCCGGACAGGACAACATCGTCGCCATGCTCAACCCGCCGCCGGACCGGCTGGATCTCACCGGTCTCGACGACTGGACGGTGTGGTGGGGTGCCAACCTCGGGGCGACCGGCGAACGGCTGGTGACGGGTCGGCTCGCCGATGCATTGCCCGCCATCGTCGAAGCGCGGGGACAGGCCAAGGCCGAGGCGGGCTGGGTGATGGATCTGTTCCTGGTCAGGCACGGCTGATGCCGGGGCTGCTCGTCGCGGGAACCACCAGCGACGCGGGCAAGAGCGTGGTCACGACCGGGCTGTGCCGGGCGCTGTCGCGGCGCGGTGTGAAGGTCGCGCCGTACAAGGCGCAGAACATGTCGAACAACTCGATGGTGTGTGCGGGTCCCGATGGGGATGGCGCCGAAATCGGCCGCGCGCAATGGGTTCAGGCCCTGGCGGCCCGAGTGGTGCCAGAGGTCGCGATGAACCCGGTGCTGCTCAAGCCCGGCAGTGACCAGCGCAGCCACGTCGTGCTGATGGGCCGGCCGTGGGGTGAGGTGTCGTCGTCGGACTGGTTGGACGGGCGACGGGCGCTGGCCTCCGCGGCGCACGCGGCGTTCGACGACCTGGCGGCCCGCTTCGACGTGGTGATCGCCGAGGGAGCTGGGAGTCCGGCCGAGATCAACCTGCGGGCAGGCGATTACGTCAACATGGGGCTCGCTCGCCACGCCGGCCTGCCGACCGTCGTGGTCGGCGACATCGATCGCGGTGGGGTGTTCGCGGCATTCCTCGGCACCGTCGCCCTGTTGTCGCCGGAGGACCAGGCTCTGCTGACGGGATTCGTGGTCAACAAGTTTCGTGGTGATCCGGATCTGCTGGCGCCAGGGCTGCGCGACCTGGAGCGCCTGACCGGCCGGCGGGTGTACGGCACCCTGCCCTGGCACCCCGACGTGTGGCTGGACTCCGAGGACGCCCTGGACCTGCAGGGCCGCCGCTCGACGGACACCGCGGCGCGCCGCGTGGCCGTGATCCGGCTGCCGCGCATCAGCAACTTCACCGACGTCGACGCGCTCGGTCTGGAACCGGACGTCGACGTCGTCTTCGTGTCCGACCCGCGTGCGCTGGCCGATGCCGACCTGGTGGTGTTGCCCGGCACCAGGGCCACGATCGCCGACCTGGGGTGGCTGCGGTCGCGCGGCCTGGACCGGGCGCTGCTCGCCCACGCGGCTGCCGGCAAGCCGGTGCTGGGGATCTGCGGTGGATTTCAGATGCTGGGCAACGTGATTCGCGATCCCGACGGTGTGGAGGGTGGGGTCGCCGAGGTGACGGGCCTCGGGTTGCTCGACGTCGCGACCACCTTTGCGCCGTCGAAGGTGCTGCGGCTGCCTCGAGGTGAGGGACTCGCAGCGCCCGCGACGGGCTACGAGATCCACCACGGTCGCATCACCCGGGGGCCAGGGGCGCAAGAATTCCTCGGCGGCGCCCGGGCGGGTGCGGTCTTCGGGACCATGTGGCACGGCTCGCTGGAGGGGGATGCCCTGCGGGCGGCGTTCCTGCGCGAGACCATCGAGCTGCAGCCCTCCGGCGTCAGCTTTCCCGCCGCCCGCGAGCGTCGCCTCGACTTGCTCGGTGAGCTCGTCGAGGCATATCTCGACGTGGATGCGTTGTTGGACTTGGCCGTTCGCGGCAGTTACGAGCAGCTGCCGTTCTTGGCGCCGGGGGCACCGTGACGTCGCCGCGCATCCTGCTGCTCGGGGGCACGTCGGAGGCGCGGGCACTGGCCGCCCGGTTACTTGCCGACGGGATCGACGTGACGAGCTCGCTGGCGGGCCGGGTCGCCAGGCCCCGGATGCCAGAGGGGCCGGTCCGCATCGGCGGCTTCGGCGGGGTGGCCGGGTTGCGGTCCGCGCTCGCCGAGTACGACGCCGTAGTCGACGCCACCCATCCGTTCGCCGCGACGATGTCGGCAACCGCAGTGCAAGCCTGTACCACGGAGCCGACGCCGAGACCGCTGTTGCGGTTCGAGCGGCCCGGCTGGGCGGATCGCGCGCAGGCATCGTGGCACTGGGTCGACACCCACGACGAGGCGGCCACCGTCGCGGCCCAACTCGGTGAGCGGCCGCTGCTGACCACCGGACGCCAGCAGCTCGCACGGTTCATCCCGGCGCTCGCCGACCGGGCGGTGCTGGCGCGGGTGGTGGACCAGCCCGAGGTGGAGTTGCCCGCGCGCTGGCGGGTGATCTACGACCGCGGCCCCTACGTGTTTCCTGGCGAACTGGGGGTGCTGCGCGACCACGGCACCGACGTGTTGGTCACCAAGGACTCCGGCGGCGAGTACACCTGGCCGAAGATGCTTGCCGCCGAACGACTTGGGGTGCCGGTCGTGATCGTTCGTCGGCCGCGCATGACGGGCGATGTTCCCGTCGTGGCCACCGTGGACGACGCAGTGGCCTGGGTTCGGGCGATCGGCTAGCGGGCCTCAGCCCAAGTCCAGGTCGAGCCCGGCAAGGTGGCCGCGCGCCTGGGCCTGACCGACGGACCTGGGGCCCGACCCGTCGTGGAGCAGTCGCCAGCCATCGCGGTCGTCGCGCCCCTCGGGTAGGTCCAGCCAGCGGCGCAGCAACGTCAGGTCTCCCGTGGCGATCACGGCCGCGCGCAGGCTGGTGCCGAGTTCGGTGCGCAACCGCGCCACGGCGGGGGACATCGACTGCGGTAGCAGCGCACCGGTGTAGTGGTCCATGGCCGCATCGACCCGTCCCGTCCGCAACGCGTCGAACACCTCGCTGACGTCGCTGGCGACGGTCTGCAACAGGCGATAGGGTCGCGAACCCACTTCGACCGGCTGGATGGCCCGCCGCAGCCGCGACATCTCGGCCCGCACCGTGACCACGTCGAGGTCCTTGTCGTCCAGCATCATGGCGAGGTGGTCGGCGCTGAGGCCTTCGGAGTGCTGGCTGAGCAGCACCAGGATGTCGGCGTGCCGGGGCGACAGCGAGATGGTGCGTCGCTGGCCCTGCTCGTCGACGAACGTCCACTGGGGCCGGTCCGCTCCGAGTACTCGAAGTCGGGCGCCCGCCGGCTCCGCTGCGCGCGTCGCGGGTTTGGACAGTCGCAGCAACGCGAGATGGTTCTCCACTGCGACCGCCGTGGCCCGCACCAGCGCCAGCGCTTGGGTGGAGGCGACCTGGGCGCCGCCGGTCAGATCGATCGCTCCCAACAAGTCTCCGGTGCTGGGATCGTGGACCGGCGCTGCGGTGCAGCTCCATGTTTGGGCTACCCGGGAGAAGTGCTCCGAGCGGCGAATCTGGACCTCGCGGTCGAGGGCAAGTGCCGTACCCGGCGCATTGGTTCCGATGCGACGTTCACTCCAGTCGGCGCCGGGCACGAAGTTCATCGACTCGGCCTTGCGTACCGCCTTGGTGTCGCCCTCCACCCAGAGCAGGGTGCCGTCCGCGGCGCTCACCGCGACGACCACACCGGTATCCGCCGCGTCCTCCACCAGGAGGCGCCGGATCACCGGAAGCGCGACCGCCAGTGGATGCGTGTCACGCAGTCGGGCCAGGCGCAGCGTCATCTCCGACGACGATGCGCCGTCGGTGTCGGGGTTGACTCCCTTGGCGAGGCTGCGACGCCAGCTCTCGGCCACCACCGGCCGGATCGGCGTGGAATCGAGATACGACGAATCGACCTGCCCCGCCACGAAGAGCTCGTGCACCGCACGCAGCCCGCTCGCCTGCTGCCAGGACCTGCGGCTGTCAAGCGCCTTCGACGAGCCCACCGGGGATCACGCTCCTATGACGACTATCACGGCGGCGCTCGTGTCTCAGGCCACACCGCCCCCTGATTGCAGGGTAGTGCACCTGGCCGAGTGGAGGGGAGATCCCCTCACAAACGCCTAGAGTGCCGCTCATATGAGCGGCACCGCGATTGTTGGATCCGCCCCACGGGGCCGTGACGATGTCCTATCATCGAGGAGAGCTTGGCGTTCGTGAATCTGGTGAAAGACCAGAACGGCCGTGCCGCTGTGAACACGCATCCGACGAATGGCCGGTGCGTCAGTCAGCAAATGTGCCAAGCGCATCAACGTCGTTGGGTCGATCCACGACGCCCACTGTCGGCGATGTCGTTGCGCGCGTTCAACTCCGGGATCCACGCCGCGACCTTCGACGTCGGCGGGCTGAGTCGGTCGCGCCGGGAAGGTGGTATCGGCGGCGGCACCGCACGGTGATCACCACTCCGCCGGTCGTCATGGCCGTACCCTCGTCGGGCAGCGGAAAGACCACCGTGGCAACCGGATTGATCGGTGCGTTGCGCAGGGCTGGTCACCGCGCGGCACCGTTCAAGGTCGGGCCCGACCTCATCGACCCCGGTTATCGCGCGTTGGCCGCCGGCCGGCCAGGTCAAGCGGGATCGATCCGACGCTTCGTTGCCAGCGCCGTCACGGCGACCGCCAAGGTTTCTCGATGAAACTTTCCCCAACGAGATTGGAGATCTGATGGACTTCGCCACCGTATCGGCGCCGGATGCCGCCACCGAGGCCGCCGCGTGGGCGCGCCAGGACGTCCTGACCAAGCCGCAGGGCGCTCTCGGCCGGCTCGAGGACCTATCGGTATGGGTGGCGGCCTGCCAAGGGGTCTGCCCGCCGCGGCAGTTCAACCGTGCGCGGGTCGTGGTGTTCGCCGGGGACCACGGGGTCGCGAGGGCCGGTGTGTCGGCATACCCATCGGAGGTCACCGCACAGATGGTGGCCAACATCGACTCGGGCGGCGCGGCCATCAATGTGCTCGCGGGTAGCGCGGGCGCCACGGTGCGCGTCGTGGACATCTCAGTCGACTGCGACCGTCCCCTGTCGGAACGGATTGGTGCGCACAAGGTTCGGCGCAGCAGCGGCAACATCGCCATCGAGGACGCCATGAGTGCCGACGAGACCGTGGCGGCGGTGACCGCGGGCGTTCGCATCGCCGATGAGGAGATCGACGCGGGGGCAGACCTGCTCGTCGCCGGGGACATGGGCATCGGCAACACGACACCGTCCGCGGTCCTGATCGCCGCACTCACCGGTCAGGAGCCGGTCGGTCTGGTGGGCCGGGGCACGGGCGTCGACGACGCCGGCTGGTCCCGTAAGACGGCTGCGGTACGCGATGCGCTGTACCGCACCCGTGGCCGGGAGGGTGATCCACTCGCGCTGCTGCGCATCTGCGGGGGAGCCGACCTGGCCGCCATGGCGGGGTTCTGCGCCCAGGCCGCCGTCAGGCGTACCCCGGTGTTGCTCGACGGAGTCGTGGTCACCGCCGCCGCGCTGGTGGCCGAGGCGTTGGCGCCGGGGGCCAGCCGGTGGTGGCAGGCGGGCCACCGGTCCACCGAACCCGCTCATGCGACCGCGCTCGCGCAGCTGGGACTCGAGCCCATCGTCGACATGCGGATGAGGCTCGGTGAGGGGTCCGGCGCCGTGCTGGCGCTGTCCTTGGTGCGGGCTGCAGTGGCCACCCTGGGATCGATGGCGACGTTCGGCGAGGCGGCGGTGTCCGACCGGTCCGAATCCGAGGACCGCTCGGCCGCGCCGTGCTGACCAGCCGCCGTGGAGACCCAACCCGAGGCGGACCTCGGTGCTCGTCATCCCGTCGGCGCTTGGGGCTCGACGGTCATGCGATCGTCGAGGTTCAGTTGAGCAAGCTCGATCATGCTGCGCCAGAAGTTCGTCCGCTCGACTCGAGTTCGTCCGACGACGACCGCGCGCCACTGAGCGATGAAGGGCTCGAAGTAGCGACTCTCGTCCAGTAGCTCGGCGGTCTCGGTGACGAGTTCGCTGGGCACCGGTTCCGTCGAGCTCAGTGTCCGCCAGAGTCTGGCCGTGACACGCACCCGTCGCCGATGCTCGATCAGCGCCGACAGTAGCCACCGGATCGCCCGCCGCTCGTCCTCGCTGACCCACGTGGCGTCGGAGCAGCTGTTGAGGAAGGCCTGTTGCGCCTTGGTGGATTCGTTGAGATCGTGCAACACCCGTGCGGTCTCGAGCCGAATCTCGGCCGCGGATGCCTCGTGAAGGCTCATGAGAGCCGTGCGGTGCGAAGCGGAATGCCGACGACGATGCGAGCGGCGTTGTGCCCCAGTACCCGGGCCGTGACCGGATCGGCGCGGCCGGTGGAGAAGAGACCGGGCGGTGACGTCGGCAGCTTGTCATGATGCACGCAGACCCGGCCGTCGGCATCGATCCCGACCCCGACGCTCAGCGACGAGCGGGCCGCCGCGTCGCGGGCGAGATCGGTGGCAATACCGCCACTGCGGGGACGTTCGACACGCGCGGGTACACCCTCCTCCTCGATGCCGGCTAGGACTTCGTTCTCGACCTGCCCGTCTGCATCGCTGAGTACCAGGATCACCGGCTTCTCGGCCTGACCGCCTTCAAGCACGGGCGGACGCCTTTGCCTCTACCGCTACCGTGGCGTGCTGACCGTTCGCGGCCCGCGCCTTGGCGAGCGAATTCGCGTAGGACGCCACCAGGCCGGAGGCCACGGCGTTTCGCGGTCCCTCGGTTCCGCGCACGTTGCCCGTCCCACAGACGATTCCGTAACCGGCCACCGCATCGGCGATCTGCTCGGGAATCTCGAAGTCCAGTGCGCAACCGCCGAGCAGGACCACGAAGCCGATCTGTCGCAGATCACCCGCGGGGGCGATGCTGCGCAGTGCCCGCAGGGCGTTCACCACGAACACCCGCTCCTTGGCGGTCCTGCGCACCGTGCGGATCCGCTCCATCGAATGCCGGGTCGGGATGGGATTCATCCCGGTCTCGCCAAGGGCTACCACGCGCGCGAATGCCGTTGGCGGGAGCGGCGTCTCGAAGAACTGGACGGTACCGTTCTCGAGCCGCACGTGAAAGAAGCTCTCCGCCTTCCCCAGTGGGCAACGCTTGATCTCCTCGGCGAGCTCGAGGTTGTCCAGGCCCAGCTCGGCGTCGATCAGCTTGGTGACCAGGTCCCCGGCGCCGGCCAAATGGGTGGCGTCGGTGTGACCGTTGGTCTCGATCACCGCGGCATCGGTGGACCCGCCGCCGAGGTCGAGGACCACCAGCGGCTTGTCGGTGCCCGGCGTGGTGAGCGCACCCAGGACCGCCATCTCCGCCTCGACACCACCCACGACGACGTCGACGTTCGTCGCGCCTGCCTTGCGCAGGTGAGCGGTGACCGCCTCGGCGACGGCCTTCATGCCGCTTTCCTTGGTGCGGACCATGGCTGCCAGTGCGACGGCATTCTCCAGTGCGACCTCACCGGCGACCCCGCCTCGAACTTCTTGCGGGACAGCGGTATCGATCGCCAGCAGATCTTGGATTCGCACGTCGGCCAGGGCGTGGTTGGACAGGTCGGCCATGCTCTGGCGAACGTTGGCGATCATCCCACCGGTGTTGGTGCCCGCTTCGCCCATGACGTCGAGCAGCGGGCTGACCCGCTGCACCTCGGCCATGATGTCTGCGGCCCCGCGCGACACGTCGACCGTGGCCTTCTTCTGCACCCCAACCAAGTCCAGCGATCCCGCGGGGATCGTCCGATCCTCGACGTCACCCGATGGCGTGCGTACGACGACGGCCGAGCGGTTGCCGGTCAACGCCCGCGCAACGGGCGAAACCACCTTGGTCTGCGCTGGATCGAGGCCGAAAATGGTGGCCAGGCCGTAGGCGTTCGACAGCGTCCTGATGGATTGGCCGGGGCCGGCGACCTCGACGGCTGCCATCATTCCCTTGGGTACCAGGTCGACCCGCGAGACCTCGTCGATGATCGGGATGCGGGTCGCCAAGCGGTTGGCGACCAACACGGCGTCGTCGTTGCCAAGGATCGCGCCGGTGACCTCGACGCCGCGGTCGACGGCCGCATTGATCGTGCGGGCGGTGACGTCGAAGTCGACGCCCTTGGCGACCAGGACGATGATCGGCTCGCCGGGCTCGGCGTCGGCCAGCGACTCGAAGTCGACGATGGTGCCGACTCCGAGTCCCCGTCCACCGGGGGTCCGCGGGTCGTGCCCGATCATGGTCGACTCGGTGATGATGGTCTCGGTGATGGTCTCCATCGCCAAGCCACTGATCACCGGTGTCGCCTCGTTGAGCAGGATCAAGTCGAGGTCGGCCAACTGCAGGCCGGCCGCCTCCAACGCCCTCGTCACCGACTTCGCGACACCGTCGACGTTCTTGACCGTGCCCTTGATACCCGTCGTGCGGGTCAATGCCGCACCGACGTAGTCGACCGACCCGTCGGGGCCGATGGTGGCAAGACTGGCCTCCGTCGTGGAGTTGCCGATGTCGACCCCGACGATCGTTCGAAACACCCGCGTCAACTCCCTTTCGTCAGACCGATGCCGCGGAGAACTCCGGCACGACCTCGACCGTCGGTGCCCCCTTGCGAACCAGCTCGGTCTCCTTGAGGTGCAACAGCGCGGCCTTGGCCTGCCAACGCGGGCGCGCCATCTGGTCATTCAGCGTCGGAACCGGTTCCGGTGACTCACCTTTGGCGTACTGCGCGGCATTCGAACCGATGCTCCGGAACGTCTCCAGAGTCAACAGCGGAGACTGCGGGAACAGCTCCAGGCTCGACAATCGCGGCAGGTCCCGCTGGTGGATCATCGCCGTGCCGCGGGCCAGGATGCCGATTCCGATGCCGGAGCCCGACAGCTTGGCCGCCGTATGCGCCATCAGCGCGAGGTCGGCACTGTGCTGAAGGCGGATGATGCGGGCGGTGACTTCCTGCTCCTCGATGCCGGCGAGGACCTGCCGGATCACCTCGGCGTGTGGCAGGTCGACGATCGTCTTCGAGAACAGGCTGCCGAACGCCGGCGATATGGCGAGCACCACCTCGTCGGAACGCTTGCCCCGCTCAGCCCGCCCGACCTCGGTGAACGAGATCGCGCGCTGGCCTTCTCCGGTGTTGGTCGACACGGTCATTCCACCTCTACTTCGGGGTTGGATGCGCTCGTCACGTGGCGCAGCTTCTTCATCTCTTCCCAGCGCGCACCGGATGGGCGATACCCCGTGCCTGGGCCGGCGTAGTCGTTCGCGTCGTTGACCGCCGACAGCGGTTGCAGATCCTTGGTCAGGATCGCCGATGTCTGCAGCAGATCACCCGAAACGCGCTGGCGCAGAACGGCCAACAGGTTCTCGGCGACATCGGAGAAACCGGTCGCCTCCAATGCCTTCACCAGATCGAGACCCGTGACGTTGCGGTCCATCACCTGCTGGGCACCCTTGAGGTCCTCCAGCACGTCCCGAGGCATGAGCTCCTTGGAACCGTCGGCGTACACGGCGGTATCGATCTCGGCGTCGGTGATGGGGGGCAGGTCCAGGTAGCGGAACACCGCCTGCAGCGCTTGGGCTGCGCGGGTGCGCACCGCGAGGATCTCGGACTCCTTCACGTGCCGAAGCCCGCCGTCGATCTGGAGATCGCGCTGAATGGTGTTGAAGTCGTCGTAATCGTCGCTGTCGAGGTTCGAACCCGCGAACATGTCGTCGTAGTTGGGCATCGTGGAGTAACCCGAGCACACGAAGTCGGTGCCCGGCATCATCTGCGGCATCAACCGCGCCGTCCTGCGCATCGCCGAGTGCGAGAAGGACTGATCGTTGCCCGAGGCGCATTCGAGGTCGACCGAGGAGGCGATGAGGTTCTCGGCAGCGACCGCACGAATGCCGGCAGGCACCGCACCCGGTACGCCGATGCACGAGATCGAGCCGTTCTGCAGACCCTGCACACCGGCGCCCTTGGCGATCAGGATGCAGCGAATCTCCAAGTACAGCATCGACTTACCCTGCGCGTTACCCATCTGCACCTCGGAGCCGGTGCCCGAGGTGAAACGCATCTTGATGCCGCGCGATGCGTACGCCGCGGCCAGGAACGCCTTCGACCACGGGGTGTCGTCACCGTCGACGAAGACCGGCTCGGTGCCGTACACCGAGATGGTCTCCGCGTAAGCCGTGATGCCTCGCATGCCGAGGTCGAGTTCGGTGGCTTCCTCTAGCGCGCACTGGGTCAGCGGGCCGCCGGTGCCGACCTGGCTGCCGATCTGCTGGGCCATCGCCACCAGCGGGGCGTAGCGCACCACGCCCAGCGTCGTCTCCACTTCCGAGAATCCGCGAATCGATGCCTCAGCGGCGTCGCAGGCCACCTGGAGCGGGTTGTCCCGTGCGCTGGTGCAGTGGCCCTGGTTCGCCGGTGTGCGACGGGCGCGCATCTTCTGCATCCCCATCATGATCTCGACGATGTTGAGGTTCTTGGCCACCGCGAGCAACTTCGCCGGTGTCAGGCCGCTGGTGACGGCGATGACCTCTTGGCGGGTCACTGCCGGATCGACCAGCATGCGAGCGATTTCCTGCGCGGAGAGCGCCATCGCCTGCTCGGCGACTTCGGCGTCGATGGCCTTGTCGGCGATGAACTGGTCGATGAAGTCGAAGTCGGCGCGCTCGACGCCGTCCATCTCCACGATGACGCCGTTCTCCACCCGCACGCTCGGCTGCGGGTCGAAGGGGCTGTCCATCGCGACCATGCCGACCTCGGGCCACTCCTCGACGAAGCCGTCGAGGTTGACGGGGCGGTCCTCCAAGACCTGGGTCCGTAGGGAATGCCGGACACCGTCGACGGCACTGGGGTTCTGAATGGCTTCTGCGGTCATGATTGGCTCCTATTCGCCCGTTGCCAGAATGTCGCGTCGCTCGTAGACGTCGGCGGCCTCGAGCACCAGATCGGCGAGCAGGTTCGCGTCGTACTGGGTCCGCAATTCCTCGGCGATGGCCTCGAGCTCGGCCTTCGTGGAGGCATTCGGCCGCAGCGCGTTGTAGATCTCGAGCACCCGGCTGTCGGAGATGGCCGTCATCTCCGCGGCCCGGCGCAGGTTGGCGCCCAACTGCTTCCGGCCGGCCTTCTCCGAGACCTGCGCCTGCAGCCGCAGCGTGTCCGGAGTGATGCGCAGATCCGTGGCCTGAACGTCGCCCGACACCACGGCCTCGATGGTGATGTCGTCGATGGACTTTCCGGTGGGGGTGAAGAGCAGATCCCTCCGGTGAACGCTCAGCGGGTAATCCACCGCGGGATCGAGGGTCGGTTGCGTCATGCACTGCTCCAAGAGGTGAGGGGTGTCTACGTGGCACCCAACGTCCGCATTCGGTGACCTGGTCGGCCCCGTGTCGCCATTGTGGCTGACGTCACGTTGCAGTGACGTTGCAGTGACGGTGGCAGGGAACGGGCTGGTGAGCCGAAGTTCGCGGGTGCCGTCCTCGCCGTTCGGTGGGGTTCGGATGGTTCCCGCCGCGCGTTCGTCGATCCAGCCCTGGGGTGCCCTCGACGCCTCTAGCGTGGGGCATCATGACCGGACTCGCAGCCTCGCCGTCGTCGAACCCGGACGCCACTGCCCTCCTCGCGGAGACCGCGAGGCTGGGCGGCTACTTTGCCATGGCTGGTCAGGGAACGGACCGGGGTGCGCACCTGTCCGCGCTGACCGTCGACCCGGCGGCGGTGGCCGGCTTCACCGATCGCACCCGATCGGCGATCGCGGCGTCGATGGGATGCGATCCGCACCGCATTCCAATTCGGTTGGCGGCGTCGTCGTTTCAGCTGAACGTGGTGTCGCGAGTGATTTCCCCGGTGCTCGGAGCGGCTGTCTGCGGTGGTCGCGTTCCCCTGTTCACACCCGAGTCGGTGAGGTGGCGCGATACCGGCGCACACACTCCGCAGTTGCACACCACCGAGGTCGAGTGTGCGCCGGCACCGACCTCCACCGCCGCCGCAGGCTTGATCGCGGAATCGCTGCTGAGCACCATCGTCGGTCCGTTGAACGACACCCTCAGATCGACGATGTCGCTGTCCAGTCGGGTCAGCTGGGGCAACACGATCTCGGCCGCGAACGGTGCGGTGACGGTGTTGGCGATGTCTCGGCCGGATCTGGAGAAGCTGGGCCGAGCACTGGTGCAGGCGCTCCTCGGTGTCGGACCGCTGCGCGGGGCCGGCCAATTCACCGGAGCCGGGTTCGTCCGGAGGAGCTGCTGTCTGTTCTACCAAGCGCCGGGGGCGGGGCTCTGCCAGGACTGCGTCCTCACGGTGTCCGACGGGTCACTCCCGACCCGCGCCCGTTGAGTTCGTCTCCTTGCAACGTGACTGCAACGCACCCCGCGTTAACATTCGCCCGCCTCTTGGCAGGACGGAGTCAATGATGGGTTGGTCACAGCCGCACTACACGCCGATTCGCCCGGCACGACGCGGGTTCGAGAATGGTGCACCGCGTCAAATCGCCGATGTGCGTGCAGATCTCGTAGACACTCCTCGGCTTCGCACCGCCTTCGTGATGAGCGATGAACTCTTGCTACACGGGCTGGTGCACGTACTGGGACAAGCCGGCGGCGTTCAGCTCGTCGGCGACGTTCGCCACGGAGTCGGACTGGTAGAGCGGCTCCGGCACATGCGTCCCGAACTCCTGGTCGTCGATCTCGACCGGGGTCTGCCCCTGTCGGCTGTGTTGGCCGAGCTCGATCCCGTCCCCAAGGTGATCGTCGTCATCGACCGCGAGGAGTCGCCCGGCCACGCCCTCGAGCTCATCCGGGCCGGTGCCGACGCGTTGGTGGACCGCAGATCGCCGTCGTCGGAGCTGCTGGCCACCGTGGCGAGGGTCGTCGAGGGTCAGACCGCGCTCGATGCTCATAGCGTCAATACTTTGATCGCAGAACTCCGCTCGCAGAACACCGAGCGTGAACTGGACCCAGCGCGCATCCTCACCCGGCGGGAAAAGGAGGTGTTGGCGCTGCTGACCGACGGCCTCGACAACCGAGCGATCGCCACCGAGCTGTTCATCTCGGAGGCGACCGTCAAATTCCACCTGCACAACATCATGGACAAGTTCGGCGTGCACAAGCGTGCGGCGTTGGTGTCGGCCGCGTTGCGGGGGCGCGGTGTCGAGCGACAGGGACGCAACCAGGGGGGTGTCGGTGGTCTCCGATCCACGACGAGCGCCCGCTGAACGCGGTTCGCTCCCGGTCGAATTGCCCGTCAGCGGGCGGCCGGTCACCGTCGTGGGCTCGTCGGGCCGTGCCATCTCAACGACCGGATCGCTGATCCAGGCGGGTGCGATCGTGACCGTGATCGCACCTGCTCCCACGGCGTACCTGTCCGACCTCGCCGGGCGTCGGCTGATCACCATTCGTCGCCGGGACTTCCTGCGCAGCGACATCGACTCGGCCGCACTGATCTTCGCGTGTACCGATGATCTCGACCTCGACGCGTCGATTGCCGCCTGCGCGCTCGAGGGCGGGGTGTTCTGCATCTTCGACCAGACACCCCGGTCCGCGTTCCCGAAGGGCCGCGCCCGGGTCGGACGGGTCACCCTGGTGGGCGGGGGTCCCGGTGATCCGGGCCTGCTCACCGTCGCTGGCCGCGACGCAATCGCGCGCGCGGACGTCATCGTCGCCGACCGGCTCGCCCCGGTGTCGATTCTGGGTGAACTCGCACCCCGGGCTCTGGTAATCGATGCCTCGAAGATTCCCGGCGGTCGCCGGATGGAGCAGGGTGAGATCAACTCGCACCTGATTCGGCATGCGTTGGCCGGCAACGACGTCGTCAGGCTCAAGGGCGGTGACGGATTCGTCTTCGGCCGCGGCGGCGAGGAGGTCGACGAGTGTGTCAAGGCCGGCATCGTCGTCGACGTGATCCCCGGTGTCAGCTCGGCGATCGCGGCGCCCGCCTCGGCTATGATTCCCGCCACCCATCGCGGGCTGACGCAGGGTTTCACGGTGGTCTCCGGGCACGTACCGCCGGAGCATCCCGAGTCGGCGGTGAACTATGCGGCTCTCGCGCAGGCGAATACGACGATCATCTTGATGATGGCGGTCGCGAATCTGGACGCCATCGCCCGCGCCTTGATGGACGGCGGGATGAGCGCCGATACCCCTGCCGCGGTGGTCGCCGACGGAAGCTTGGCCAGCCAGCGGGAGGTTCGGGGCACCTTGGACTCGATCGCCGCGGCCGCCCGTGCCGCCCACATCGGACCCCCGGCCACCACCGTGATCGGCGCGGTGGCCGGATTCGTGCCAGGCCGTGCCGCCGCGCCGCGGACGGTGCAACTGCACGCTCGCTGACGGAGCCACGGCCCACCGCGCCGCTACCCCCCAAGGTAGCCGCTGCTATTGCAGGGCGGCGTCCACGCCGACCTCGACGCTGGACAGCGCGCGGCCGATGGGGCACACCGACGAGGCCGTTTGGGCCAGTTCCACGAACCGTTCGTTCGACATGTCGATGCCGCGTCCCCGCACCATCAGAGCGATGCCGGATATCCCGAAGTCGATCTCCGGCCCGCCCTGGGTGACGATCGCCTCGACGTGCAGATCGAGCTCGTCATCCGGCCCGGGATTCAGAAGGGCCGACAGCTGCATGGCATAACACGAGGCGTAGGCCGCGGCGAGGAGTTCCTCGGGTGAGGTGGTCGAGGCCTCGTCGGCCGCCCGGGTCGCAAGGGAGTAGCCGAAGCTGGCCTGCCCGGAGGACGTCAGCTCGATCGAACCGGAGCCGCCCACCAGGGAGCCGTGCCATTCGACGGTGGAAACACGTGTGCTCATGGGTGGCCTTTCCGTGCCAGTCTCAGTCGGTCGATCGGTCGGTTGCAGCGACGCCGCGGTCGCCACCCGGGCGCCAGAGAACGTCTCCGTTGGGGTTTTCGACGCGGGCCAGAATGAACAGGAGGTCCGACAGTCGATTGAGGTAGCGCAGGGCGCAGTCGTTGACCGGCGCGGTCTCGGCCAGCAGCCATGCGCTGCGTTCGGCCCGCCGCGCCACGGTGCGCGCATGGTGCAGGTGCGCGGCGGCCACCGTGCCACCGGGCAGGATGAAGCTGCTCAGCTTGGGCAGGTCCTCGTTGAAGTCGTCACACCACGACTCCAGTTGAGTCACTTGATCTTCGGTGACCCGAAGGGGTTCGTACTTCGGTGTCGCGACGATCGGCGTGCAGAGGTCGGCTCCGACGTCGAACAGATCGTTCTGAATGACGCCGAGCACCGCGGCGGTGCGCTCACCGACGCCGCCGGACGCGATCGCCATCCCGATCACGGCGTTGGTCTCGTCGCAGTCCGCATAGGCTCCGACGCGGGCGTCGGATTTGGCGACCCGCGACATGTCGCCAAGCGCCGTCGTCCCGGCATCGCCGGTGCGGGTGTAGATCCGCGTCAGATGAACCGCCATGTCTCGCCTTCCTGATCGCCGCGCCAAGCGTCGCCGGCAGCCTTCAACCCGACCGTGCCCAGCCACCGCGCCCCGGCGCGGAGACCAAGGATGACGGGAAAGACCAGGGCCAGCAGCGTGTGAATGCTCATGAGGGAACCGCGGGCAGAATCGCCGCCAGACCGGACGCGATGGCGGCTCCAATGAGGGGCGCTACGATCGGCACCCACGAGTAACCCCAGTCGGGACCGGCCTTGTTGGGGATCGGAAGGACGGCGTAGGCGAGTCTCGGACCCAGATCCCGAGCCGGATTGACCGCGTAGCCCGTCGGTCCGCCAAGGGCGAAGCCAATGGTGATGATGACGAAGGTGACGGCCGCGAAGCTCAGCGTTTGATTCGATGCCGGGTTGACCAAGATGAAGATGATCAACACGAACGTCGCGATGACCTCGGTGACGATGTTCCACGGCTTGTTGGGGATCGACGGATTGGTGCAGAAGATGCCGCGCGTCCCGGAGTTGTCGCCGTTGTTGTCGAATTGCAGTTTGAACGCCGCCCAACAAAGGGAGGCGCCGACGAATCCGCCGAGTATCTGAGCCGCCCAGTAGACGGGCACGGTCGACCACGGAATTCCACCGGAGAGCGCCACGGCGAAGGTCACGGCTGGGTTGATGTGGCCACCCGACGGGGCGGCGATGCTGGCGCCGGCGAAGACTCCGAAGCCCCAGCCGAGCACGATGATCAGCCAGTCACCGCCCCCGCCATGGGAATACGAGTTCTTCAGCACCACAGCGGCCACCGAGCCGTTGCCCAGGAGGCAAAGTACCGCGGTACCCAAGAACTCCCAGATGAAGATGTCGATGTTCGACACTGACCACAACCTCTCTCGGGGGCCGTTGCTGACGACGGCCGCCGCGATTCGACCGGAATGCGCCGCCCTTGCCCGCTAAGTGTTTTCGCCCCCGGTGCCAGGGGGTGGCCTTTGGGCTGGTCCCGCCCAATTACTGATCCAGAGGTGAGCTTTTTGGATAGGCTCTGCGGGCCCAGGCAGGCAACGCCGATGAATCGCAGCCGTGCCTGGCGCCGGCCACTATCATCGGCCGCATGGTCCCAGCACTTGGGGCATGGTCAATTCCGTTGTCGGAAGACTCATTCGAAAGGTTCGTCAATGACCGCCATCACCCTATCCGCCGCCACCAAGGTCGTCGAGGCTGCGATCGCGAAGGCAGCCGAGATCGGTCAGCCGATGAACATCGCCGTCGTCGACGACGGCGGTCACCTGGTGGCGTTCGCCCGGATGGACGGAGCGATAAAGGCGAGCATCGACATCTCCACCAAGAAGGCCCGCACCTCGATCCTGATGAATGCACCCACCGCCGCGTTGATGCCGCTGGTGCAGCCCGGTGCCGAGCTGTACGGCCTGGAGCAGCTCTCAGGCGGCCTGGTCATCTTCGGCGGCGGAATGCTGCTGACCGAGGGCGACGTCGTCGTCGGGGCCATCGGGGTCAGCGCGGGCAGCGTGGAACAGGACGTGGCGGTCGCCGAGGCCGGTGCCGCCGCCCTGGGTGCCTGAGCGTCAGAGCAACGGGACGATCCGGCGCACCAGCTGCGCCGAGATCGCCGCCACCTCCTTGACGAACGCCCCGAAGTCCAGAGCCGAGTCGCGCCCGGCGAGATCGGAGAGCGCTCGGATGACGATCCACGACATGCCGAGCGATTCGCAGACCTGAGCGACGGCCCCGCCCTCCATTTCGACCGCCCTGCCGGCCAGCTCGCGATGCAGCCGCTGCCGGGTGATCTCACAGTGCACGTACTGGTCACCGGTGAGGATGGTGCCGTAGACGATGCGCGGGCGACGGTCCCGCCCGCCGGCTGACTGCGACAGCGGTGGCAGCTCGACGCCGGCCAGCCCGTCGCGCACCGTGGCCAGGAGTTCCGGATCCATCGAATAGCCAAGCGCATCCGTGGGATTGATGAACGCGACGTGCCCCGCCTGGTACCGCTGCAACGCGTCGTTCTCGATCGTGCCGACGTCGTGCTGGATGAGCCGGTCGGCGATCACGACGTCACCAATGTGCAGTTCCGGGTCGAGCCCACCCGCGACACCGGACAGTACGACCACCCGGCAGCCGAAGCTCTCGGCCAACAACGTCGTGACGACGGCGGCGTTCACCTTGCCCATGCCGGCCCCGGCCAGCACGACGCGATGGCCGTCGAGAAACCCCTCGTCGAACCGGATGTGTGCCAAATTCGTCGTGCTGACCGTGTTCATCAGCGCGCGAAGATGCTCGAGCTCCTCCGGGATGGCGCACAGCAGGCCTATGGTCACGGCAGCCCTGGGATCACGACGTCAGCCCTGGGGCGACGTCAGGAGACGTCGACCCAGTCGAGGGTGCGTTGAACGGCCTTCTGCCAGCCGGCGTATCCCGCGGCACGCTGCTCGTCGTCCCACGTGGGCGTCCACCGCTTGTCCTCCTGCCAGTTGGCCCGCAGGTCGTCCGGGTCGTCCCAGAACCCGACGGCCAGCCCCGCCGCGTACGCCGCGCCAAGCGCGGTGGTCTCGGCCACCACGGGCTTGACGACGTCCACCCCGAGCACGTCGGACTGGATCTGCATGCACAGATCGTTGGCCGTGATGCCGCCGTCGACCTTCAACACCTCCAGGTGCACCCCGGAGTCGGCCTCCATCGCATCGACGACGTCGCGGCTCTGGTAGCAGATCGCCTCCAGCGTGGCCCGCGCGACGTGAGCGTTGGTGTTGAAGCGGGACAGACCGACGATCGCTCCACGCGCATCGGAGCGCCAGTACGGGGCGAACAGGCCGGAGAACGCGGGAACGAAGTACACGCCCCCGTTGTCGGGGACCTGGCGAGCCAGTGACTCGCTCTGCGCGGCGCCGCTGATGATGCCGAGCTGATCGCGCAACCACTGCACCGCCGACCCGGTCACCGCGATCGAACCCTCCAGGGCGTAAACGGGTTTGGCGTCACCGAACTGATAGCAGACCGTGGTCAACAGTCCGTTCTCCGAACGGACGATCTTCTCGCCGGTGTTCAGCAGCAGGAAGTTGCCGGTGCCGTAGGTGTTCTTGGCCTCGCCGGGCGCCAGACACACCTGGCCCACCATCGCCGCCTGCTGATCACCGAGGATGCCGGTGACCGGTACCTGGCCACCGAGCGGCCCGGTGTCCAGGGTGATGCCGTAGGGCTCGGGTGAGGACGACGGCACGATCTTGGGCAGCATCTGGCGCGGAATGTCGAAGAACGACAACAGTTCGTCGTCCCAGTCCAGGGTCTCCAGATCCATCAGCATGGTCCGGCTGGCGTTGGTGACGTCGGTGACGTGCACGCCGCCGCGCGGGCCGCCGGTCAGGTTCCACACCACCCAGCTGTCACTGGTGCCGAAGATCGCGTCGCCGCGCTCGGCGGCCTCGCGGACACCGTCGACGTTCTCCAGGATCCACTGCACCTTGCCGCCGGAGAAGTACGTCGCCGGCGGCAGGCCTGCCTTGCGCCGGATGACGTCGCCGCGCCCGTCGCGGTCCAGTGCCGTGGCGATCCGATCGGTGCGGGTGTCTTGCCAGACGATGGCGTTGTAGTACGGCCGGCCGGTCTTGCGATTCCACACCAGCGCCGTCTCACGCTGATTGGTGATGCCAAGGGCAGCGAGGTCGCCGGGCTGCAGGTTGGTGTTGTTGAGCACCGAGGTCAGCACCGACGCAGTGCGCTCCCAGATCTCGACGGGATTGTGCTCTACCCAGCCCGCCTTCGGCAGGATCTGCTCGTGCTCGAGTTGATGGCGCCCCACCTC
Source organism: Mycolicibacterium sichuanense (assembly GCF_033741125.1). Lineage (NCBI taxonomy): Bacteria > Bacillati > Actinomycetota > Actinomycetes > Mycobacteriales > Mycobacteriaceae > Mycobacterium > Mycolicibacterium sichuanense. Next base: position 140,050 of record NZ_JAWQPU010000001.1, read on the forward strand.
CGCACCGTCGTGGTCGAAGATCATGGCCCGGGTACTCGTGGTGCCCTGATCGATCGCAGCGACGAACTCAGCCATCGGTGCTCCTCTTGCTCGTAAGAATGCGACTCGACTGGACCCGGGGACGGAATGCCGACGCTAAGCGAGGCGGGGTTGCAATGAGGTTGCAACGTCGCATTCCGCGATAGTAACCCGTGGGGCTGTGCGGGCACGCAGAACGGCGATTCCGCCCTCGCGCAGCCTGATTGGTGCTAATGCGGTCCGCGGAGCAACGACGCTGCGGCAGCCGTCAGCGCCGCACCCCATCCCACCCGGCGGGCTAGCTCGACGGTGGGCGGGATGTCGCTGGGTACGGGCGTGCGGCCATCGCCCATCAGCGCCCGGTGCTCGGTCCGATTGCCGTAGTAGGTGTTGGTGCCACCGAGCCGGATGCCGAGAGCCCCGGCGAAGCTGGCTTCGACCACGCCGGCGTTGGGGCTGGGGTGGCCTCCGGCGTCACGCCGCCATGCCGTCCACGCCCCACGCGGGTCGGGTCCGAGCGCGACGGTCAGCCCCCCGGCTAGGCGGGCACCGGGCAGCCCGATGAGGTCGTCGAAACGTGCTGCCGCCCAACCGAACGACTCGTAGCGAGCGTTGTGGTGACCGACCATGGCGTCGAGCGTGTTCGCGGCCCGGTGTAGCACCAGCCCCGGCACGCCGAGAGCCGCGCCCCATACGTAGGAGGTGACTACCGCGTCGCTGGTGTTCTCGGCCACCGATTCGATGACTGCCCGCGCGATCTCGTCCGGCGTCAGGGCAGCGGTGTCGCGACCGACCAGGTTGCGCAACCGGCGCCGTGCCCCGTCCAGTTCCTCGGCGGCCAGGAGGTCGTGCACCGCTCGCGCCTCCCGCTCCAACGATCGCCCGCCGAGCACCGCCCAGGTGGCGAGTGCCGTGACCAGCGTCCGCGCCATGGGGTTTCGCGCCACGCGCTCGGCCAGCACCGCCGCGCCCGTCGTTCCAGCGAGGATGATCGCCACGTAGACGACACCCCGGCGGCGATCGTCGGCGTACATCCGCCGTTCCAGCGCTGCCGCGGTAGCTCCGAAGCCGGCCACGGGATGGTACCGCCGCGGATCTCCGAGCAGACGGTCGGCGGCATGGCCGAGCAGTAACCCAGCGGCGCGAGACAGCATGGCGCTCAAGGGATCAAGCCGCTCCCTCGCGGGTGGCGCCGCGCACGATGTCGGTAAGTGCCTCGGCGTTGACCTGCGAGAGCCACACGTGTTCGGCGGCCATGTGGTCGGCCAGGGTCCGGGCCAGGCCCATCCGCATCCGTCCACTCTCGCAGTCGACGACGATCGCGCTGATCCGCTGGGCGGCGACGTACGCCGCGGCTCGACGGGACCGCTCGAGTGCGTCGGCACCCGCGGTGGCCCGGCCGTCGGTGATGACCACCAGCAGCGGACGACGGCCTGGGTCGCGCAACCGTTCCCGGCGCACCAGCTCGGCAGCTTCGAGCAGTCCCTCGGCCAGCGGGGTGCGCCCACCCGCGGGCAGGTCGTCGAGTCGCCGGGCCGCGACGTCGACCGAACGCGTCGCGGGCAGCGCGACCTCGGCACCGGTACCGCGGAACGTCACGACGGCCACCCGGTCGCGCCGTCGGTAGGCGTCGAGCAACAGCGACAGGATCGCCGTCTTCACCTGTCGCATGCGCTCTCTGGCGGCCATCGACCCCGACGTGTCGACGACGAACAGCACCAGGTTGGCCTCCCGGCCCTCGCGCACCGCGCGGCGCAGATCCTCGGCGCGCAGCAGCAGCCGGCCCGAGGTGCGACCCCGCCCCGCCTGCTGCGGTGCCGCCGCCCGCACGGTCTCGAGCAGGTGAATGCCGTGGCCCGCACTGGACAGCGGAGTGGCACCGGTACGCCGGCCCGAGGTCGTGCGCGCCCGGCTGCGGCGACCGGCCTGCCCGTCGCCGACCCCGGCGACGGTGAACAATCGCGCCCGGAAGGGTTCACCCGCGCCAATCGGTGCCGGCGGACTACCTTGTCCGGCAGGGGAATCGCCATTCTCCGAGGGCGGTGGGCCCTCGAGATCGTCCGGGGGTTCCTGGCCGCCATCGGGTCCGTCGGGATCGGGGTCGGGCTCGGGCTCCTCGGGTGCGTCGGGGGGCAGCAGCTCGTCGAGCTCGTCCTCCTGCAGCCCAGGTGCGTCGAACGGGTTGCGACGCCGCCGGTGGGGCAGCGCCAACCGCGCAGCGACGCGCAGATCCTCCATGGTGATGTCGTCGCGCCCCTGCCAGGCCGCGTGTGCGGCCGCGGTACGGGCGGTGACGATGTCGGCGCGCATGCCGTCGACGCCGAATGCCGAACACACCTCGGCGATCCGCAGCAGCGTCGCCGGTGTCAGCTCGATGCCGCCGACCCGAGACTGGGCATCCCTGATCCGTTGCCGCAGAGCGTCTTCGGCCAAGGCATATCCCGCGCGGAACGCCTCGGGGTCGGCGTCGAACGACAACCGGCGCCGCACCACCTCGGCCCGCAGCGCGGGATCCCGGGGTGCGGCCACCTCCACGGAGAGGCCGAATCGGTCCAACAGTTGCGGGCGCAGTTCTCCCTCTTCGGGATTCATCGTCCCCACGATGACGAACCGCGCCGCGTGGGTGACCGAGATGCCGTCGCGCTCGACGGTCAGACGGCCCATCGCTGCGGCGTCGAGCAGCAGGTCGACAAGGTGGTCGTGCAGCAGGTTGACCTCGTCGACGTACAGGATGCCGCGGTGCGCCCGGGCCAGCAGTCCCGGTTCGAAGTGCACGGCGCCGTCGCTGAGGGCGCGTTCGAGGTGGATGGAGCCCGCGACCCGGTCCTCGGTGGCGCCGACCGGCAGTTCGACGAGGCGTACGGGTCGCGTCTCGACGGGGGAGTCGGGGTGGAATGGGCCGTCGGGCGAGAGTGGGTGCGGATCAGCGGGATCGGTCGAGAAGCGGTCGCCCGCGATCACCGCGATGTCGGGCAGCAGATCGGCCAGCGCGCGCACCAGCGTCGACTTGGCGGTGCCCTTCTCGCCGCGCACCAGAACCCCGCCGATTCCGGGGGAGATCGTGGTGAGTACCAGCGCCAGCGCCATGTCGTCCAACCCGCCAGGGGCGTCGGGATCGGCGCCCAGGACGGCGGGGAAGGGATACAGCTGATGCAAGAGAGCTCCGCTCGTCACTGCGACATCGCGATGGATGGGCGTTCGCGTATTTCCGTACGACGGACTGCGCATCGTCGGCTCGGGGCGCAGAGAACCGGTCGTGGCGCTAACGCTAGCATCGCCGACGAAGAGGTCCGAGAGGTCGCGAGGCAGTCGAGAGTGGGCACGTGCAGCTGACCGTGGTGGGCATCGGGGCGGACGGATGGGTCGGTCTCTCCGATGCCGTGCGCGCCGCCGTGACGCAGGCCGACGTCGTGCTGGGAGCGCCCCGCCAATTGGGCCTGCTCCCCGAAGTGGCAGGGCAGCAGCGGCAGTCGTGGCCGGCGACGCTGCGGGCCGGTCTGCCGAGCCTGCTCGGTGAACTCACCGGTCGGCGAGTCGTGGCACTGGCGTCCGGGGACCCCCTGCTGAGCGGTATCGGTACCACGCTGGTCGACCTCGTCGGCGCAGATCGCGTAACGGTCGTCCCGCACGTGTCGTCGGTGACGCTGGCGTGCGCCCGGCTCGGCTGGGCCGCGGAATCGATCGCCGTCGTCAGCGCGGTGGGGCGCGACGTGCATGCGGTCCTGCGCGAGCTGGCTCCCGGCCGTCGGGTGGTGGTGCTTTCCTCGGACGAGGGCACGCCCGCGGCACTGGCCGAGCTCCTGGTTCGACGCGGCTACGGCGCCAGCCGGTTGACGGTGCTCGGCGATCTGGGCAGCGATGCGGAGACCCGGTACGACACGACTGCTGCCGATTTCGGCGGGGACGTGGCGCGGCTGAATGTCATTGCGGCCGAACTGATTGGACCGCAGACGACCGGTTGGGTGGCGGGCCTGCCAGACGACGCCTTCGAGCACGACGGGCAACTCACCAAGCGGGACTTGCGGGCCGCCGCACTGGCCCGGCTGATGCCCGCCCCCGGTCAGCTGCTTTGGGACGTGGGCGCAGGCGCGGGGTCCATCGGCATCGAGTGGATGCGTGCGCACCCGACCTGTCGCGCGGTGGCGATCGAGGCCGACCCGGCCAGAGCCGAACGGATCGGCCGCAACGCCCAGCAACTCGGCGTGCCCGCGCTGCGCGTCGTGCACGGCTCCGCTCCGCAGGCGCTGGCCGGATTGCCCGAGCCCGAGGCCGTCTTCGTCGGCGGTGGCGCCACTCGCCCCGGCGTGCTGCAGGCCTGCCTGTCGGCACTGCCGAGGGGCGGGCGCCTGGTGGTGCACGGCGTGACGGTGGAGACCGAGGTCCTGCTCGCCGAGGCCTACCGCGAACACGGCGGAGAGTTGGTACGCATCCACGTCGAACGCGCGGCCCCGGTCGGATCGTTCACCGGGTGGACGCCGGGACGCGCCGTCACGCAGTGGGCATACACCCGCTCGTAACGGCGACTCAGCGCGCTTCGTAACGCTCATGGTGGATCACCGTGTGCAGCGGGGCTCTATCGCGCCAGCCGTGGCGCTCCAGATCGGGGACGTCGGGAAGGCCGGCGACGTGCCCGACGCACAACCAGGCGACCGGCCGCACGTGGGCAGGCATGCCGACCAGTCTGCGCAGGAATTCCTCGCGGTAGAACGACACCCATCCGACGCCGAGACCCTCCGCGGTCGCGGCGAGCCACAGATTCTGGATCGCGCAGACCACCGAATACAGGCCGGCGTCGTCGATGGCGTGCCTGCCCAGGATTTGGCGGCCACCGCGCGTTGGGTCGTATCCGACGACGACGCCGAGGCCGGATTCGCGAATGCCCTCGACCTTGATCCGCGAGAACGTCTCTGCTCGTTCGCCTTTCAGGGCGGATGCGAAGAGCTCGCGTTCGGCGAGCACGTGTTCGCGGAAACCCGTCAGAGTCTGGGCCGACCGCACCAGGACGAAGTCCCACGGCTGCGACATGCCTACCGACGGGGCGGCGTGGGCAGCGGTCAGTACGCGCTCCAGTACGTCGTCTTCGATTGGTACGCCGGTGAATTCACGCCGGGTGTCCCGACGGCGGTGGATGACGTCGTAGAGGCCGTCGATCGTCGGCGCGCTCATCGGGAGCGATTCCGCAGTGGGTCGTACAGGTGGCTCTCCCCGGCGCACGGATCGACTCGCTCGGCGAGCGCGCGCCCGACCAGGATGACCGCCGCCTGCCGAAGACCTGCCTCGGCCACGCTGTCGGCGATGTCGGCGATGGTGCCGCGCAGCACCAGCTCCGTCGGCTGCGATGCCCGATACACCACGACGACGGGGCAGTCGGGCCCGTACGGCTCGACGAGTTCGGCCATCAGCTCCCGAATCCGGGTGATGGCCAGATGCAGCACCAGCGTCGCCCGCGTCGCGGCGAACGCGGCCAGCGACTCGGATTCCGGCATGGCCGTCGAGCGTTGCTGGGTCCGCGTGAGCACCACCGACTGGGCGACCAGCGGCACGGTCAGTTCCCGGCCCACCCGCGCGGCCGCGGCGGCGTAGGCCGGCACGCCGGGTGTCACCGTCCACGGGATAGCCGCGAGGTCGAGGCGGCGGGTCTGTTCGGAGACCGCGCTGTAGATCGTGGGATCGCCGGAGACCAGTCGGACGACGCGTAGGCCTGCCCGGTGTGCCGTGGCGATGCGGGCTACGATGGCGTCGAGGTCCAGGTCCTTGGTATCGATGAGATCGGCTGTGGGCGAGCAGTTCTCGAGTACCTTGGCATCGAGGTAGGTCCCAGGGTAGAGGACCACGTCGGCCTCGCCGAGAAGGCGGGCGGCACGCAGGGTCAGCAGGTCGGCCGCGCCGGGGCCGGCCCCGACGAACTGGACGGGATGCACCGTACCCACCGTCATTGCACCCACCGGGGGGTCCACACCCGCCCCGCTGCCGTCACGCGGGTCGACGACGCCCCGACCAGCAGCAGGCACTTCATGTCGATGGCGTCGGTATCCAGCTCGCCGAGGGTCGTCACCGTCAGCGACTCCTCGGCACGTCCGACGTCGCGACCGATAACCACCACGGTGTCGGCAGACCGATGCTCCAGCAACAGCTTTCGTGCCAGGGCGATCTGATCGGGCCGGCTGCGCGAGGCGGGGTTGTAGATGCCGAGGACCAGATCGGCCTCCGCGATGGCGCGCAGCCGCGTCTCGATCACCGCCCACGGCTTGAGCCGGTCGGACAGGCTGAGCACGGCGAAGTCCGCACCGATCGGCGCCCCGGCGCGGGCCGCGACGGCCTGCACCGCCGACACCCCTGGCAGCACGCGCACCGGGACGTCGGCGTAGGTGTGGTCCTCGGCGGCCTCGAAGACCGCTGCGGCCATGCCGAATACGCCGGCGTCGCCGCCGGAGACCACGGCGACCCGTTCGCCACGCTTGGCCAGGTCGAGGGCGAACCGCGCGCGGTCGACCTCGACGGTGTTGCCGGAGGCGTGCCGCTGTAGGCCGGCGCGCTGCGGGACGCGGGCGACGTACGGTCCGTACCCGACCACGTGGCCCACCTCGGCAAGGGCAGCGGAGGCCTCGGGCGTCAGCCAGCCGTCGGGGCCGGGTCCAAGCCCCACGACCAGGAGTTCGGCGGCCTCGGTGACCGGGCTGCCCGCCGCGGCGGCCAGCTCCTCGGGCGTCCGTGAGCGCCGGCCGTTGAGCGAGTCGCCGTTGACGACGATGAGGGACAGGTAGGGCACCGAGGTCTCGTCGACGTCGGCGACCGGCATCCAGCGCTCCTCGGGGTGGCTGGCGCGCTCGACGTAGAGCGCGTGCGCCAGCCGGCCGGAGGCCGCCAGTGCCCGGCGGACGGCGGGGAACGTGCGGCCCAACTTCATGATGATGGCGCCGTCGGTGTCGGCCAGCCGCCGGGCCAGCTCGGGTTCGGGCAGGGTGCCGGGCAGCACGGTCAGGACGTCGGTCTGCCGAACCAGCGGCGAGGCCGTCGTCGCCGTCGCGGCGAGGAACGCGGGCAGGCCGGGGACGACCTCGGTGGGAAAGCGCGAGCTGAGCCGGTCGTGCATGTACATGTAGGAGCCGTAGAACAGCGGGTCGCCCTCGGCCAGCAGCACCACGGTGCGCCCGGCCGACAGATGCACGGCCAGCCGCGCCGCGGACTCCTCGTAGAAGTCGGCGAGTGCGCCGGCGTATCCGCCGGGGTGGTCGGTGCTGCCGGTGGTGACGGGGTAGCGCAGCTCCTCTTCGATGACGCCGTCGCGGATGAGCCCCGCCGCGATGCCCCTGGCGTAGGACTGCTTGTTGACGCCCGCGTGGTAGGCGATGACGTCGGCCTCGTCGATGAGCCTGGCGGCCTTCAGCGTGATCAGCTCGGGGTCACCGGGGCCCAGCCCGACGCCGAAGAACCGGCCGGTCGTCATTCCTTCTCCGCGGCAAGCGCATTCAGCGCCGACGACGTCATCGCCGAACCACCGAGACGTCCCCGGATCGTGACGAACGGGATGTCGATGCCGTGGTCTTCGGAGAATGCGATCAGGGCATCCTTGGACTCGGCAGCCCCGATGAAGCCGACCGGGCAGCCGACGATCGCCGCGGGGCGGGGAGCGCCGTCGAGGATCATCTCGAGCAGGTGGAACAACGCGGTCGGGGCGTTGCCGATCGCGACGACGGAACCGGCGAGCAGCGGCGTCCACAGCGAGACGGCGGCGGCGGTGCGGGTGGTGTGGAAGGCTCTGGAGAGTTCGGGTACCCGCGGGTCGTGCAGGAAGCAGTGCACGTCGTTGCCTGCAGGCAGGCGGCTGGCGGTGACGCCGGTGGCGACCATCTGGGCGTCGCACAGGATGGGTGCGCCGGCAGTCAGGGCTGCGCGGGCGGTGCGGACCAGTTCGGGGTGCACGACGAGGTCCTTGACCAGGTTGGGCTGCCCGGTGCCGTGGATCATCCGCACCGCCAGTTTCTCGGCCTCGGCCGGGATGGCGGACAGATCGGCCTCGCGGCGGATGGTGGCGAACGAGTCCAGGTAGATCGCCGGACCGTCGTCGACGTAGCCGTACCGCTTGGTGGGGCGGGCGATCTGGTCAGAGCTGGTCATCGGCTTCCTTCGCGGCGCGTGTCATGAGGCTGCCGTAGTAGGTTGTCACGTCCGTCGGCCACGTCGACATGACTACCACTCGTCACGTTGCAATGGCGTAGCAGCCTGGGCCGCGGTGGCGGGGGTGGCAGTGCCGTCTTACGGCGTTGGCACAATGGCCGGATGGCCGATCCGCTCATCCTTGCCGTACGAGGACATGCCCCCGACCTTCATCCCGACAGCTGGGTGGCGTCCAACGCCGCCGTGGTGGGCCAGGTGAGGCTGGCCGAGAAGGTCAGCGTCTGGTACTCGGCCACGCTGCGCGCGGAGTTCGAGCCCATCGAGATCGGCTCCGGATCCAACATCCAGGACAGCGCCACCGTGCACACCGATCCCGGCTTTCCCGCCACCCTGGGTGCCGGGGTGACCGTCGGCCACAACGCCGTGCTGCACGGTTGCACCGTGGAGGATGGCTGCTTGATCGGGATGGGTGCCACGGTGCTCAACGGCGCGACCATCGGTGCCGGCTCGATGGTGGCGGCCGGTGCACTGGTGCCGCAGGGCACTACGGTCCCGCCCAGATCGTTGGTGGCGGGCGTGCCCGCCAAGGTGCGCCGGGAGCTCTCCGACGCGGAGGTCGAGGGCAACCGGATGAATGCGTTGGCCTACCAGCACCTGTTGGACGTGCACCGGGACGCCACCGCCGTGGCGACGGCCCCCTAGCTCCGGGATTCGGGATCTTCGCAGGTCAGCGAGGTCGTCGACGCGCATCGCCGTCGCGCTCATCGGTGTCCACGCCGGCGAAGATCACGATTGGATATCGGAAAGGTTGCCATTCGGGTATGGGTTGCTCGTAAAGTGCTCTCGTGGGCAGGCACAGCATGGCCGAGCAGCGGCGCAGACCGCCGGTGCTGCTGGCCGGCATCCTCGCCTCGGTCGCGGTGCTCTCGGCGGCGGGTGGCAGCGCCCATCCGGTCGCGGTGAAGCAGGAAGTCAAGCCGGTCTCCGCGACCGCCTCCAAGCCCTGTTGCCTCGAGATCGTCACCGCGAACGCCGCCGCCTACGCCTCGCAGCGTCCGGCGGGCATGGCGGCGTTCTCGGCCATGGCCCCCGCGCAGATGGCTGCCGCCACGACGTCGACGGCCTCGCGCTGGCGGGTCATCGACCGCACGCTGCCGATGGGCGTCGCGCCCGAACGCGGGCTGCAGGTGGACACCATCTTCTTGGCCCGCAGCATCAGCGTGGTCTTCCCGCAGATTCACGAGATCGGCGGTGTGCGTCCCGATGCGCTGCGGTGGCATCCCGATGGGTTGGCCCTGGACGTGATGATCCCGAATCCGAGCTCGGCCCAGGGCATCGCGCTCGGCAACGAGATCGTCGCCTACGCACTGGAGAACGCGGCCCGGTTCAGGCTGCAGGACGCCATCTGGCGTGGGACGTACTACACACCGACCGGACCGCAGTACTCCGGTGCCGGGCACTTCGACCACGTGCATCTGACGACGTACGGTGGCGGGTATCCCACCGGCAACGAAACCTACTATCGCTGAGCCGATTTCGGCTCAAGCCACATTGGCCACCTGAACGGGAATCGGAGCCGTCGAACCGATGCACGCATGGTTCAGGTGAGCGAAGGGATGGTCGCAGATGGGGCAGCTGCCATCGGGGTTGCCCTCGGCGGCCCCATGTGTACCGAAGATGACCGTGATCCAATGCCCCATTGTCTTGCTCCCCCCGGGTGACGCCACTCCCAAATCTGGGACAACGTTAGCTGTCAGCTACGGGGCCCGTCAATGGTTCCGGCCGATCGGCGCTTCTCGTGAATGGCGTCCTCGGTCACCGACGACGTATCCGCCTTGGTGCGCTCGTCAGACGTCACCGGCCCCTCACATAGGGACCTTGGTGGTGGTCCCGATCCCTCGAACCATTCGGCCGCAGCACGTGTGCAAATCCCGACGAGTGCGAGAATGGTTGTGCACCAAAGTATTCGATGATCTACCGCGCGGTCGACGCCCGGCGATGCGGGCCGTGGGCATAAACTGGCGGTGATGGTGGAGTTCACCGGAGACGGCGTCGACGACGAGGACTCCGCGCAGTACAGTGCCGACGCCGCGGATCTGCGGGCCGGGATCGACGACCTGGCCGGCCTGTTGGCGGGCAGCCTCGGCCTGCCCGACCTGCTGTCGCAGGTGGCCGCCTTCACGTGCCGGGCCATTCCCGGTGCCGACGGCGCCTCGGTGACCCTGCTGAGGTCGGATCCGACTGACTCCGGTGTCGCGGCGCTGGCGGCCAGCGCACCGTTCGTCGCCGACATCGATGAAATCCAGTACAAAACCCTCGGCGAAGGTCCGGGCATCACCGCGGTACGGGATCTGCGGCCGGTGCGCTCGGGCTCCCTCGGTGGGGAGAAGGCGTGGCCGAGATTTGGACCGCGCGTCGGCAGGATGGGCGTGCACAGCGTGCTTGCGCTGCCGCTGCGGGTGCCCGATCGCGTGGTCGGCGCGATCAGCGTGTACGCCCACGGCAAGGACACATTCGACGAGCATGCCGAGGAACTGGGTGAGCTGTTCGCCAAGCCGGCAGCCGCCGCCGTGCACAACGCTCAGGTGCTCGCCGAGGCACTGGCGCTCAACGTCCAGCTGCGCAAGGCATTGTCGTCGCGTCCGGTGATCGATCAGGCCATCGGCATCATCCGCGGCCGGACCGGCCGCACCGCCGACGACGCCTTCGCGCAACTGCAGTCGATGAGCCAGTCCGAACACCGCAAGCTCGCCGACGTCGCGGCCCACGTGGTCGACGAGGCGGTGCGTCGGGCGGCCGCCCGCAACGGCCGCGGTGCCGTCTAGCAGTGCGAATGGTGTCGGTGGAGGGCTCTTCGACCCGGTCGAGGTGGTAACGTCAGGTGCGTTGGAACCCCAACCAGTCCGGGATTGAGACAGCTGTCCGCCGCTGTTCTCGCCGAGCAACCGCTCACGCCGGGCACGTCGGTGACATCCGCCAGTCGGGAACACCTTGAACGCTCCATCTCGTTTTCCGTCGTTCATCGGCCATGCGGTGCCGGCGCGACAGTCCACCCTTCACATCGGCATCCTGACCAGTTTTCCGCCGACACCGTGCGGCCTCGCCACGTTCAGTGCCGGGCTCGTCGCCGGACTGTCGGCCAAGGGGTGCGAGGTCGCCGTGGTGCGCGTCGCCGACGGCGCCGAGTGCGCCAGCGAGGCCGTCGTCGGAGAGCTCGTCAAGGGCTCGCCGTCATCACTGGCCGCCTGCGTCGAGTTGCTGAACCAGCGTGACCTCGCCGTCATCCAGCACGACTACGAGCTATACGGCGACGAGGTGCTCGACCTCATCGACAACCTGCGCGTCCCCACCATCGTCGTCGCGCACCAAGTTCTGAAACATCCTACGGCGCAGCAACATTCGACCATGGTGGCAATGGTGGCCAAGGCCGATCGCGTGGTGGTGATGTCCGAGGCCGCCAACGAACGGCTGTGCTTCGAGTACGCCGTCGACCGCGGCAAGGTCACCACCATCGGACGCGGCGCGACCCTGCCGACCATCGCACCGCTCAAGCGCGGAGGCCGGCCCACACTGCTGACGTGGGGTCTGATGGGCCCCGGCAAGGGCGTGGAGCGGGTCATCGACGCCATGGCATCGCTGAAGGACCTGCGCGGGCAGCCGCGCTACCTGGTCGCAGGCGCCACCCATCCCCGGGTCCTGGCCGCCGAGGGCGAGGCCTACCGCGACGCCTGCATCGAGCGCGCCCGCAGCACCGGCGTCGCGACCGCGGTCGGCTTCGACTCGATCTACCGCAGCACCACGTCCCTGTCGGCGCTGATCCAGACCTCGGCGGCCGTCGTGCTGCCCTATGACTCGACCGATCAGGCCAACTCCGGGGTGCTGGTCGACGCGCTGGCCGCCGGCCGGCCGGTCGTGGCCACCGCGTTCCCGCACGCCGTCGAAATGCTCGGCAGCGGAGCCGGCGTCGTCGTCGCCCACGACGATCCTGACGCACTGTCGTTCGCCCTGCGCCGCATGCTCACCGACCCGCGGATGACCGGTGACATGGCCGCCGAGGCCCGACGCTTGGCGCCGTCGATGGGGTGGCCCGTCGCGGCCACCGCCTACTTGGCGCTGGCCCGCCGTGTCCTTGCCGAGCGCACGGCGCTGGTGTGACCGCGCCGCAGCCGGTCTTCGACCATCTGCTGCACCTGTCGGACCGGAGGGGCACCTTCGAGCACGCCGTGCTCACCGAGCCCGAGCGCAGCGGCGGGTACTGCACCGACGACATGGCCAGGCTGCTGGTCGTGGCCACCCGGCAGCCCGATCCGAGCGGTGCGGTGAACGGCCTGGCTGGTCTGGCGGTGCGGTTCCTCAACGACGCGCAGTCGCATGCGGGCACCTGTCGCAATCGGATGGACGGCAAGGGCAACTGGATCGACGAGCCGACGCTGCAGGACTGGTGGGGTCGCTGCCTGTGGGCGCTGGGCACTGCCGCCGCACACAGCAGCGTCGGGCTGGTCCGCCGGATCGCCGTCATCCAGTTCGAGCGGGCCGCCAAGGTGCGCTCGCCCTACCCGCAGGCGATGGCCCACGCCGCGCTTGGCGCCGCTGAAATCCTCTCGGTCGAACCCGACCACGCCATCGCCCGTGCACTGCTGACGGCCTACGCCGACGGAGCGATCGAGTCCGCCGACGCAAGCGCGGTGGTGGCGGAAGCCATGATCGCGGCGGGCGCCGCGCTCGAACGCCCCGAGCTGTGCTCGGGTGGCCTGGACATGCTGGGCAGTCTGCTCGAAGGTGGCGGACGGCAGCCGATCGAGGTCGCCGCGCTGGCCGATGCCTGCGCCCGGGCTGCCGGAGTCGACGCCAGCCCGCGCTGGCCCGACGGCGTGCGCGCGGCGGTGTCGTGGTTCGAGGGAACCAACGAGTCGAGTAAGCCCATGTGGGACCCGCAGACCGGTGGCGGCTTCGACGAGCTACGGTCCGACGGCGTCAGCCCGAACCAGGGCGCGGCGGCGACGTTGGCCGCGCTCGCGACCATGCAGAACGCGCAGCGCCTTTCGACGGTCCCCGAGTGACGGAACGCTTCAAGCGCGACGTCGGTTGCGAGCTCGACGTGGACATCACGGCACCGACGACGCTGGAGTTCCAGATTGCCGTCGCGCCGCATCCGCGCGCCGAGGTTCGCGAATCGTTGACCTTCACGTTGGATGGCACTGCCGTGCACCCCAAGGAAATCAGCGGCGCGCACGGCAACCGGATTCAGAAGATGGACTGCCCGGTCGGCAATCTGAAGGTCGCGTACTCGGCGAGCATCGTCGGGCAGACCGACCCCGCCCCGGTGACCGACTACGACCTGTCGATGTATCTGCGGCCGAGCCGTTACGCCGAGGCCGACAAGTTCTACGGTTTCGCAGCAACGGAATTCAGCCAGTACCTGGACTCCACCGCACTTCTGGAGAAGGTCTCGTCGTGGGTGGGCGGCCGGCTGAACTACGTGCCGGGGTCTAGTGATCCGATCGACGGGGCCGTGGACACCATGCTCGCGGGTCAGGGCGTGTGCCGTGACTTCGCGCATCTGGTGGTGGCGATGCTGCGGGCGGTCAACGTCCCGGCAAGGCTGGTCGCGGTGTACGCACCCGGCCTGTATCCGATGGACTTCCACGCTGTTGCCGAGGCCTTCGTCGACGGGCAGTGGCGCGTGGTCGATGCGACGCTGCTGGCGCCGCGGCAGAGCCTGGTGCGGATCGCGACCGGTCGGGATGCCTCCGACACGGCATTCCTGGCCAATCACAAGGGGGCGATCGTGCTCAACTCGATGAACGTGACGGCCGTCGTGGACGGCGATCTGCCCTTCGACTCGATCGACCAACTGGTGTCGATCCGCTGACCGCCCTCAGTCGTCGTCGGTCAGCTGCGCGCGCATGTCGGCGGCGACGCGAGAGTCGTCGGACGGCTTGCGCTTGGTGCGTTCCCGGAACGCTCTGATGCCGCCCTCCAACTGGGTGGCCTTCGCCTTCGCGGCGGCCTCGGCCTGGATCAGGCGCGCACCCGCCTCGGCCTCGTCGAGGATGCCCGCGCCTCCGAGCAGCCGGCGTTCGGCGCGCAGCTTGCGCGCGAGCACGGCGACGATGGCTGCCAGCGCGATGGCGACGAAGATGGTGACGACGATCAGCACGATCGTGTTCGTGGTCATCGCGGCACCTCGTATTCTCGGAGATCACCAGTACACGCGGATATCGGCCTGGTGTCAATTTCGTTGATACCAGCCCGATATTGGACCTCGACGACGCCAAGGGAGTGCCAGTGAGCAAACTGAAACTAGGCGTCATCGCCGTCACCCACAAGGAGAACGAGCGCCGCCTGCCGATCCACCCCGAGCACCTGGACCGCATCGACGACGACGTCCTGGGGCACATCTACCTGGAGCGTGGATACGGCGCACACTTCGGCATCTCCGACGACGCACTTTCGGCGGCGGTGGGCGGGATGCGGACCCGCGACGAGCTCTTCGCCGAATGCGACGTCATCCTGCTGGCCAAGCCGGACGCCGACGACCTGGCCGAATTGCGCGACGGCCAGGTGTTGTGGGGCTGGCCGCACTGCGTCCAGGACGAGGCGCTGACGCAGCAGGCGATCGATCGCCACCTGACGCTGATCGCCTTCGAGGCGATGAACCTCTGGCGCAAGGACGGCTCCTTCAAACTGCATGTCTTCCACAAGAACAACGAGATGGCCGGATATTGCTCGGTGCTGCACGCGCTGGAGATCATCGGCTGCACGGGTACCTACGGCCGGCGCCTGCGGGCCGCGGTGATCGGCTTCGGCGCCACCGCCCGCGGTGCCGTCACGGCGCTGAACGCCATCGGCGTGCACGACATCGACATCCTGACCAACCGAAACGCGGCCGAGGTCGCCGCGCCGATCCACTCTGCGGAGATCGTCCAGTTCGAGTCCGAGGAGTCCGGCGATAGCTTCGCGCTCCTCGAGGACCGCCGGGTGCCGCTGGCCGAATACCTGGCCGAGCACGACGTCGTCGTCAACTGCGTGTTGCAGGATCCGAACGCCCCACTGATCTTCGTCCACGAGGAGGAGCTGTCGGTCTTCCGGCCGGGCAGCCTGCTCATCGACGTGTCCTGCGATGCGGGAATGGGTTTTAGTTGGGCACGGCCGACGACGTTCGAGGATCCGGCGTTCGTGGTCGGGGAGAACATCACCTACTACGCGGTCGACCACAGTCCGTCCTATCTGTGGAACGCCGCGACGTGGGAGATCAGCGAAGCATTGATCCCTTATCTGCCAACGGTTCTCGATGGACCCAAGGCGTGGGACGACGACGAGACGGTGCGCCGGGCCATCGAGATCCGCGATGGCCACGTCGAAAATCTCGACATCTTGGAGTTCCAGAACCGGGCCTCGGAGTACCCGCACGAGCGGACGGCGGAAAGCTGACCAACCCTCAACACCGTTTGTCCAGGTGAGGTAGCTTCTATCGACACAGCCACGCGGGGTTGGCCGTGTCGAGGAGTCGACGGTGGATGGAACGTCTTTCGGGCACTATCAGCTGCACGAGCTGCTGGGCCGGGGCGGAATGGGTGAGGTCTACCGCGCCTATGACACCAGGACCGAGCGCGTCGTCGCGCTGAAGGTGCTGCCACCGCACTTGGCCGCGGACACCGCCTTTCAGCAGCGCTTTCGCCGGGAGTCGCAGGCCGCGGCCAGTCTCAGCGATCCGCACGTGGTGCCGATCCATGGTTTCGGTGAGATCGACGGCCGGCTCTACTTGGACATGCGGCTGATCGAGGGCAAGACACTCGCAGACCTCCTCGCCGAACGCAAGGGGCCCGTCGCTCCCGAGCTCGCGGTGGCGGTCATCGAGCAGGTCGGCACCGCCCTCGACGCCGCGCATCGGGCCGGGCTGATCCATCGCGACGTCAAGCCGTCCAACATCCTCGTCACCGACCGGGAGTTCGCCTACCTGATCGACTTCGGACTGGCGCGTACGGCGGACGAGAAGGGCATGACGACGGCGGGCAATACGCTCGGCACGTTGGCCTACATGGCGCCGGAGCGCTTCGACGCGGGCCAAAGCGATCCGCGGTCGGATCTGTACGCCCTGGGGTGCGTGCTCTACGAGGCGCTCACCGGGTCGCGGCCGTACCCCGCGGACAGCCTCGAGCAGCAGATCGCCGGGCACATGGTGCAGGCGCCGCCGCGCCCGTCGGCCTTCGATCCCAAGCTGACCGCATTCGACGCCGTCGTTGCCAAGGGAATGGCCAAGAAACCGGGCCAGCGCTTTCAGAGCGGTGCGGAGCTGGCCAAGGCGGCCCGGACTGCGCTGCTGACGCCGGTGCGCGGTGCGGGACGGTCGGGCCGGCACTCCGCCCGGAGGATCCCGACGGGGCAGCGCCCCCGCCCGACACGGCGCGTCCTTGCCGTCGTCGGCGCCGTGGTGCTGGTCGCCGCGCTCGGTACGTTCGGAGTGTGGCAGTGGCGCAGCGGCACCGAGGATGTTGACCCGCGGCAGGCGGCCGTCGCGAACAGCACCGCGCCACCGGATCCGAACCTGCCACCGGGTGCGGTGCCGTCGATCGCCGCGACGGTGCCCGCGGACGTCCGTGCGACGGGCCAGTTGGTGATCGGGATCAACGTTCCGTACGCGCCCAACGAGTTCAAGGATTCCCAGGGCACCATCGTCGGATTCGACGTGGACCTGATGACCGCGGTGGCGCGCACGCTGGGACTCAAGCCGGACTACCGCGAGACTGCGTTCGAGAGCATCATCCCGTCGGTGCGGGCGGACAACTTCGACGTGGGAGCGTCGTCGTTCACCGACACCACCGAACGTGAACGCAACGTCGACTTCGTGACCTATCTGCGGACGGGAAACCAGTGGGCCCGGCGCACCGGCACCACCGTGGATTCATCGGCGCCCTGCGGCCTCAAAGTCGGTGTGGCCCAGGGTGGTTTGCAACAGAGCGTGGAGGTCCCGGCCAAGAGTGACGCGTGCGTGGCCGCGGGATTGGCGCCGATCGACATGGTGGTCTTCACCCGTCAGGACGACCTGACCAAGGCGTTGATCGCAGGCGATGTCGACGCAATGTCTGCGGATTCACCGGTCACGGGGTTCGCGGTGAAGCTCAGCGCCGGCGTGCTCGAGCCCGCCGGTGAGGTGACCGACCCCGCGCCGTACGGCTGGCCGGTGGCCAAGGGCTCCGGGTTGGCGGAGCCGCTCAAGCAGGCGTTGACGCACCTGATACAGACCGGTGAGTACCGCACGATCGCGACGATCTGGGGCGTGGACAACGGATTGATCGACGCACCGGTGATCAACGGCGCGAGTCGCTGATCGAACCCGTCCGCCGATCGGGGGACACCGGGTTCATCCGAATCGGCCGCCGATTGGCGGACATCCGGCCACTCATCGAGGCGGCATAGTGATGTCATCGCCGCAAGCACCGGCTGGACGGCCAAACAGGCACTCGGATAGGGAGATTCAGATGGACGTCAGTATCCGCCGGATCGCCGCCGGCGCCGCCCTGCTCGCTGCCCCAGCGCTGATCGCGCTCGGTGCGCTTGGTGCAGCGGGTGCCAGCCACGCCGACGCCACCCATGCCGTCTCCGGCCCGTCGATCAGCAGCTCGGCGCAGAACGCCGGCGTGCTGGCGCAGAACGACGTCGCGCAGCACGGGGACGCCTAACTGGCCGAGGTGTCGCACGTTGCGGTACGGGCCCATCCCGGTAACGTGGCACCGAACCGAGCCAGATCGGGGGCGTGAACGTGGATCTCGTACTCGGCCTGTCGCTGACGTCGGTGGCGGTCCGCTGGGTGCTCGTCGAGGGCACGACGGGTGCCGGTGATCCGGTCGACCGCGGCGAAGTCGACATCCCTGCGCTCGATGCGTTGGACGCCGACCTGCTGGTGCACGCCGTCCTGAACCCCGACGTCATCGACGAGCAGCGCATTCGCGTCATCGGCGTCACCAGTACCCGCGACGCCGAGGCCGTCGCCGGCGACGTGGTCGCGGCGCTGGCGGCGCGCGGGCATCGCAGCGTGGTGTCGGTCTCCGATGATGCCGCGGTCGCGGCGTTGGCCGGCGGCATCGTCGACATCACGGAGTACGACGACGTCGCGGTGTGCATCGTCGAACCGGACTCCGCCTTCGTCGCGCTGGTCTCGGGTGGCGAGGTGGTCGTCGAGCGCATCGATCGGCCGGCGGACGGGGCCGACGCACTGGAATTGACCAGCAGCGTGATCGTCGTGCTCGACGGTCGCAGGACCGACGCGATCTTCGTGATCGGCTCCGAGGACGGCGGTGTCATCGTGTCGGCGTTCGAGGCCCTCGTCGAGGTACCGGTGTACTCCGCCGCCGAGGCGGATCTGGCGCTGACTCGAGGTGCCGTGCTCGTCGCGGCCCGGACCCTCGACGTGTCCGACCCGCCGGCATCGGTGCGGGTGGTCGGCTCGAGGCGGGTCGCGCTGCTATCGGCGGTGTTGGCCGCGGCGGTGGTGACGTTCGTGGTGTCGGTGTCGGTCGCCCTGGGTCACACCGCGACCCGCGATGCCTTGGATCGACCCGAGAAGCTCAGTGTGGCAACACGATCCGATCCCGTATCGGCGGTACCGACCGCACCGCGACAGGCCGCCGCGCCGCCGACCGTCGCGTTTCCCGATGCCCCCCGCGTGCTGGCGCAGACGATGATCGTCAAGGCGGTGCCGGTGCCGGTGGCCGAACCGGTGTACGCCCCCGCTCCGGCCGCGCCGCCGCCGGTCTACCAGGCGCCGGCTCCGGTGTACGCACCACCACCTGCGCCGCCGCGGCTGCGCGACCGCATCATCGACCACATCCCGATCATCGGCCGCTTCCACCAACCGGGCCAATAGCGCTGTCGCTCATTGGTGCCCGAAGGCACCTCGTCGGGGTCAGGGGATCAGCAGGGTGCGAAGGGCCTGACCGGACTCCAGTTCCTCGAGGGCCGCGGCTGCCTGGGCCAGGGGCTGGCGCGCCCAGATCAGTGGGTCGAGCTGGAGCTCGCCGTTCATGTACCGGTCGACCAGAGCCGGAATGTCGAGCGACGGCCGTACCGACCCGTAGTTCGAGCCAAGGATGCGCTGGTCGGCCTCGGCGAGCACCAGCGGTTCGAACGACGCCCGCGCGCCCGTCTTCGGCAAGCCCACCACGACGGCGGCCCCGCCCAGTCCCAGCATCTGGATGGCCTGCTCGGTCGTGCTGGTGTGTCCGATGGCGTCGAAGGCATAGTCGACGCCGTCGGGCACCAGGTCGAGCAGCAGGTGCACGGCGTCGCCGCGCGAGGCGTCGATCTGATCGGTGGCGCCGAACCGCACCGCCAGCGCCGTCTTCTCGGCCCGCACGTCGATCGCGACGATTCGTTCGGCGCCGGCCAGTTTCGCCCCCTGCACGACGTTGAGACCGACACCGCCGCATCCGATCACGGCCACCGTGGCACCGGCCTGCACGGCTGCCGTATTGAGCACCGCGCCGACACCGGTGGCCACGGCGCAGCCCACCAGCGCGATCGCGTCCAGCGGGGCGTCGTCGCGCACCTTCACTGCGCCCGACGCCGGCACCACCACCTCCTCGGCGAACGACGAGACGCCGAGGTAGTGGTGCAGCGTCTCGCCGTTCTTGGACAACCGCGTCGTGCCGTCGTACAGAACGCCCTTGGGTCCGACCTCGGTGGCGACCTTCTGGCAGCGGGCCTCGTGTCCAGAACGGCAGTAGCGGCACTCCCCGCACGGCGCGACCCAGGACAGCACGACGTGGTCGCCGACCGCCAGCGACGTGACGCCCTCGCCGAGCTCGACGACGACGCCGGAACCCTCGTGCCCCATCACCAGTGGCGCGGGCGCGTCCCAGTCACCCCGCTGGACGTGCAGATCGGAGTGGCAAACCCCTGCGGCGGCGATCTCGACGCGCACCTCGCCGCGCTTGGGGCTGGCCAGCTCGACGTCGGTGAACTCGACGGGCGTCGTGGGGTCTCGGAAGACGACTGCTTTCACACGGCTCCTTGGGTCGGGGACGAACCCGTCGAATGCTACGGAGCGGCTCTGGGGACGGGTGCGATCGCCCGCCTCCTGGCGAAAGTCGCTGAGTCGGCGTCGGGAGCCGGGCGGTGCGCCGGCCTGTAACCTGAATGGGAAAGCAATTGGCTTGTGCTGGTGCGCCTTCGGCGTCGTCGCACGTCACCCGCCTTTGGACGCGGGTTGAGCCGGTCAATATGTGGGCACACCGTCGACGACGACGGTTGGACCGGAGGGTCACCCTGATCACATTCGCGAAGGGCTGGAGGGAACGCTGATGGGCTCCCCAGGTGCCGGTTCGCGATTGGGCACCAGATTCGGGCCCTACGAGCTGCAAGAACTGATCGGCATCGGCGGGATGGGCGAGGTCTACCGCGCCTACGACACCGTCCGCCAGCGCACGGTCGCCCTGAAGGTGCTGCGTGCGGACGTCGCCGCCGACCCGAGCTTCCGCGACCGGTTCCGCCGGGAATCGCGCATCACTGCCCGGCTGCAGGAGCCGCACGTCATCCCGGTGCACGACTTCGGTGAGATCGGCGGGGTGCTCTACATCGACATGCGTCTGGTCGAGGGCGCCAGCGTGAAGGGCGAGCTGCGGGTCAACGGCGTACTGCCGCCGGCCCGGGCGGTTTCGATCATCGGGCAGGTGGCCTCGGCACTCGACGCCGCGCACGCCAACGGCCTGGTGCACCGCGACATCAAGCCCGAGAACGTGCTGCTCACTCCCGACGACTTCGCGTATCTGGTCGACTTCGGCATCGCGCACGGCGGTGGTGAGGCGACGGTCACCAAGACGGGTCTGATCATCGGGTCGTGTGCCTACATGGCCACCGAGCGGCTGACCGGCGAACCCGGCGGTCCGCCGTCCGACGTCTACTCGCTGGCCTGCCTGTTGTACGAGTGCCTGACCGGCCGGGCGCCGTTCGAGGCGCCCGACCTGCGGCAGGTGATGAGTGCCCACGTCTTCGCCGAGCCGCCGCGCCCCAGCGTCACCAACCCGGCCGTCGGGCCGGCGTTCGACGAGGTGGTCGCCAAGGGGATGGCGAAGAACCCGGCCGACCGCTACCGCTCGGCCGGCGAGCTGGCCCGCGCCGCTGGCGCGGCGCTGCACGGGCGGCCCGCTCCGAGTGCTTCGGTCGGCCGTCCCGGACTGCCGCACACCCGGCAGTTCGAGGCGGCCGACGCCCGGCCGTCGAGCTACGTGCCCGTCATGCCGCCAGTGCCGCCGGTCAAGCGGTCGCGGTTCAGCCGGACCCAGAAGGCATTGCTGGCCGGGACGGTGGCGATGTTCGCCCTGGCAGCCGGGCTGGCCGGCGCGATCGTGCTCACCGGCGGCGGCATGGGTTCGGCACCGCAGAGCCCACTGGCCGCGCCCCCGCAGTCATCGACCACCACGACTTCCACGTCGACGTCGTCGACCGCGGCACCGCTGTCGGGGGTGTCGGGCACCGACGCGCGCGGCTTCGTCGGCGAGGCGGCGCGTTGCGACGCGGGGGACGAGGCCGTGGCGGCGATTCGGACGGCATCGTCGTTGGCGGTGATATGCCAGAGTTCGCCGGGCAGCTACTACTACCACGGCGAACGGATCAGCGACGGCGCCAACCTCAAGATCGCCAACGCGGTGCCGACCGACGGCGGCTTCGACGCGGTGAACCCGGCCGACGGTGCCCGTTACCAGGTGCGGCCCGACGAGCTGACCATCCTGAGTAACGGGCACGTCGACTCGGCGGAGTCCGCCCTGGAGTACGGCGCGTCGGCTAGCCGCTGACCGGTGCCGGGGCGATCCGCTGTGCGGCGTACTCCGCGGCCTGGCCGGTCATCCCGTTGAAGCCGTAGGAGCCATGGGCCAGCGTTGGCATTCCGGCCGGGGTGCCGTCGCAAATGGTGTCGCCCTGCGCGCACAGTTCGAGGGTCTTGGCGGTGTAGCTCGGGCCGATCGTCAGTTCGGGCGCGTCGTACTGCTGCAGGAACTCGGGCGACGGCGTGCCGAACAGCGTCACCGCCGCGACGTGGTCGGCCACCGACGCCGGCAGGGGTGCGGGAACCACCGACGCGGGCACTCCGGCCGGCACCTGGTTCGCGGTCACGTAGCCGGCGACGATCGCGCCCTGCGAATAGCCGCCCAGCACGATCTTGGTGTTCGGGCAATTCGCGGCCGTCGCCTCGACGTGCGTACCGGCGTCCCTGACGCCGTCGATGACCGAACTTGCGAACGCCTCGCGGTTGTTGAAGTCGCTGCTCGCCGCGTAGTCCACCGGGTAGACGTCTAGCGTCTTCGGGCCCAATTGAGCGCGTAGCGCCTCGACGTAGGACTGGCCGACGCCGCCGACACCGGGTGCCTCGCTGGTGCCGCGGGCGAAGACGAGGTCTACGTCGGGACAGGGCGCCGCGGATGCGGCGGGGGCAGAAATCGTGCAGACGATGGCTCCGGCGGCGACGGCTGCTGCGCCGAACAGCCGGGACAGGTGTCGAGTTCTCATGTGCTCGGCGTACCCCGGCGTTTGCCGGCCAAACCGACCCCGACGAGTCCGGTCTGCTCTGGGTGTCCAAAACCGCTGCGCCAGAGCTGTTTTGACGGACAAGAAAATAGCATGGTGCGGCGCAGCCGGCGGGAAGGATCGTTAGGGACCGTAACGAATGCCGTCGCGAGAACGACGAACTATTCGGGACTGGGCACTCGCCGTCTCGCCGCCTCGGCGCACATACCTGGTTCACAGCGAGCGCAGGAATAAATCATAGTTCGGCTATGTAATTTCACGAGGTCGGGTTTGACCCGGAGCAGTCGCTCCGGACTAAGGAGCAATTGACGATGAACCTGAAGAAAACCGTCGCGGGAGTGACCTTCGCGGGCGGGCTTGGGCTGGCGTTGATCGCCGGCAGTTCGGGCGTCGCGCTCGCGGCACCTGGCGGTGGCGGCGGTTGCCAGCCACCGTTCTGTGCAGGTGGACCCGGGCCGGGAGGTCCAGGTGGCGGCCCGGGTGGTCCCGGTGGCGGGCCGCAGGCGCCTCGCGGGCCAGGCGGCCCGGGTGGTCCGGGCGACTTCCGCGGGCCCGGTGGCCCTGGCGGTGACCGTGGGCCTGGTGGACCTGGTGACTTCCGCGGACCTGGCGGTCCCGGTGACGGTCGCGGGCCCGGTGGACCTGGCGGCCCCGGTGACTTCCGTGGTCCTGGTGACGGTCGCGGGCCCGGTGACGATCGGGGGCCGGACGGTCGCGACTGGGGCCCACGTCCCCCGGACGCCTTCAATGGCTTCCGCGACGCGCCGTGGGGCGGCGGGCCCGCACCGTGGGGCTGGGGAGCGCCGCCGCGGGCCGGCTGGGATCGGCCGCTGCCGCCTCCCGGCGGGTACTGGAACTACGGGCCGATCAACTACTTCGGTTACGACGAGACGCCGATCTGGGACCCGGGCTTCAATGGCTGGGGCTTCTACTTCTTCGGAATCTGGATCCCGCTGTAAACCGTTGTGCTGCAAGGACAGCCGCCTCGCGATGACGCGGGGCGGCTGTTCTTGTTTAATGGTTGTCGGCGTGGAGCTGGTCGCAGTGCACGGGAAGATCGCCACACCCGGATGCCGGTGTAGCGGTCAACCCGAGCCCCGACGAACTGCGTGCCGAACGAATACATGCCGTAGTCGTCGACCTCACCATTGTCTGAGGCTTGGGTCAGGGTCCTGGCGGCGCCCACGGTCGGATGCTCGCCGTGTTCCTTCCGAGTGACCCGCGCCGCAACCACGGTGGTGCCGCTCCAAGAGCTGGTGCCCGACGAGCCACCGGCCACCGACGCCGGCGGCAGGTTGCTGTCGCCGATCTGCAGGTCGATGGCGTCGACGTCGCAACCGAGGGCGTCGGCGGTAGTCCCGCGATGATCATGCCCCGCAACGCGCCGCGCGCCTCATTCACGATGCGCCGTCGCCATTCTGATCTTGCGGCCCTCGAACCCGCGGCCGGTCGGACCAGTCATACCGGTTCATCTGCCATTCCGGATGCCAGCCGAGCAACGCGTGCGTACGCTACGACAATGCCGTTTGCCGACGGTGCGAAGTTTGCCGGTTACACGATCGAGCGGCAACTTGGCTCAGGGGGGATGGGCGAGGTGTACCTCGTCCAGCATCCCCGCCTGCCCCGGCACGACGCTCTGAAGATCCTGCGTTCAGACATTTCGGCTGATGCCGACTTCGTCGAGCGATTCAATCGCGAAGCAGACCTGGCCGCCAAACTCTGGCACCCACACATCGTGGGCATCCACGATCGAGGCAAGTATCGAGGACGGCTGTGGATCTCGATGGACTTCGTCGACGGAACGGATGCCGCTGCGTCGATGAAGGAACACCATCCTCATGGCATGCCGCAGGGCGAAGCCGTCGACATCGTCCGAGCGGTGGCCGCCGCGCTCGACTACGCCCACGCCAGGGGCCTGCTGCACCGCGACGTCAAGCCCGCCAACATCCTGTTGGCCGACGTCGACCTTGGTGATCGACGGATTCTGCTTGGTGACTTCGGCGTCGCACGCGACATGGCAGACGAGGCGAGCGGAGGACTGACCGCGACGAACATGACGGTCGGAACCACGGCTTACGCCGCGCCAGAGCAATTGATGGGCTTGGACCTCGACGGCAGAACCGACCAATATGCGCTAGCGGCGACCGCCTACCACCTGTTGACGGGAGCGCCACCCTTCGCGCACACCAATCCAGCTGTGGTGATTTCGCAACATCTGAACGCGACGCCCCCACCCATCTCCAAGACGCGACCCGATCTCACCCACCTCGATTCGGCGCTGTCGCGCGCGCTCGCGAAGGAACCCGACCGGCGGTTCGCCACGTGTATGGACTTCGCACGAGCTTTCGAGGAGCCGGCAACCAAACCAGTGCCGGTATTGCCACCGAGAATGAACGATGCGGACACCGTGCTGCGGGTTGCAGCAGTTCCCGTGGCAGCTGCGTCCGTCGGCGCCGCGGTTCCGGTGACGGAGCAGCCGATGCCGGTTCGACGGCGACCAGGTCGCGTGACGTGGGCAGGTGGCGTGGTGCTCGCAGTCGTTGGCATCGTCGCCTACGTGGCCCTCAGGTCCCCGGGCGTGGACTCCCCGAAGGAACCGTTCACGCTCGCCGGCACGCTACGGCTGTCGCCTGACGTCGTAAAGACCAGCGGACTTCCGGGCGGTTACAAGTGCGCGGGAGCGCGAGACTACGGAGACGTCGGCCCCAGTGCGCCGGTCACCGTGGCGGACGAGTCGGGAAAGCTCCTGGCCAAGGGCGCCATCAACGCGAGCCGTAGTGGCGGCGACGGCTGCGCGTTGACATTTCGCGTTGATGACGTACCTGCCGGCGCTCACTTCTACCGGGTCAAGGTCGCGCAACACCCCGAGGTGAGCTACACGGAGACCGAAGCCAAAGCGGGGGTCGACTTCTTGATGGGCAACCCCGATCCAGTCTCGACGACGCCGACGGCGGAACCGGTGAAGCCCACGCCTCCGACGACGGTGCGGACGGCAACGCCGACACCGGATGTCGAGGCGGCGAGCTTGAGTCGGCTTCGAGACATTGCGAGAAACGACCGTTCGGACGTCGCGAACTATTTGACCGACGTGTGGATCCCGCAGATCAGTTCCAAGAGAGTGGGGCTGCAGGCAGAGGGCACCCAATGGGACAACGTGCAGATTCTCGACGAGCACCTGCGGCTGCGCCAGATCTATCCGGCAGTGAAGCTGCTGTGGTCCGGCGATTGGTCCACCTATGACGGACGCGACTTCTGGGTGACGGTGGTCGGCTTGCACGCGGACAATCCGGACGACGTGCTCGACTGGTGCACTCGCGAGGGCTTCGACCGGGACCATTGCATAGCGAAGGTGGTCAGTACATGGCGGCCAATCGCCGGGAGCACGAAGATGAATCCTTAGCAGAGGGCTGCGCGCGTGCCGCCGCGGACGATTCGCAGGTGGCGACTCGCGTGGCGCTGAGACGCGTTGGCAACGGGCACGTAAACCTCGGCCGGAACGTTCGGACCTGCTGCCCAGGTACCCGCGCTAGGGTCGTCCGAGCGATCGTCAGGGCTCGGACGCCTGGCGAGGGGAGGGGTAGACCGGTGGGCGGCAGGGTGGACGGGCTGGACGCCATCGATCTCGAACGGTCCTCCGCGCGCACGGTGCACGTCGCGGTCATCGACGAGCTGCGCCGAGCCATGTTGAGCGGGGTGTTGCCGCCAGGCACGCGGTTGGTCCAGGCCGACCTTGCACGTTCGCTCGACGTCAGCGTCACACCCGTGCGCGAGGCCATCCGAGACCTGGTCGCGGAGGGTCTGGTGGAGTTCGACGCCTACCGGGGCGCGACGGTGCACACGCCATCGTTGGCCGAGCTGGAGGAGATCTACGAGATCCGCTTCTTGTTGACGCCGCCCGCGGTCCGCGAGGCCATCGCGCGCATCACCGACGCCGAGATCTCCGAGGCGGAAGACATCGCGGCGCGGATGGTGGCAGCGGGCGACCACGCCGAATGGGTGGATCTCAATCGTCAGTTCCACCACGTCCTGACCGCCGCATCGCGTCGCACCCATCTGCAGGACGTGATCGACCGGATGTCGAACCTGTCGACGCTCTACGTCGCGGTGTCGCTCGACGCCGCCACGGGCACCCGCCGCCGCGGTGACCGCGATCATTCGGCCCTGATCCGCGCCTACCGCCGTCGCGACGTGGACCGGGCCGTCGCCATCAGCCTCAAGCACATCGAGCAGACACTGGATGACGCGCGCCGTGCCATCGTCGCGGCGGGGGGTCGACGGCTGGACGCTCGCTAGCCGGTCACGGCGTCCGCGCGGTCTCCGAGGGTCGACTCCGCACCCGCCGCCTCGAGTAGCCGCCCCGCCATGACCTTGGCGAGTACGTGCTCACCGCCGGTGATCGGCCCGTACCGCGGCGGGTTGCCGGGTCCGGTACACGTCGGCAGGCATTCGACGAGCGCGTCGTAGTTGCCCTCGTGGAAGAACGGAATCGACCGTCGCCGGCGAATCACGTTGTCCTTGCTCAGGACTGGAGTTACGCGGTGCAGCGTCGAGCGCCAGCGGTCGTTGGTCCACCGCGACATCAGATCGCCGACGTTGACCACCAGCGCGCCCTCGACGGGCACGACGTAGCGCCAGTGACCGTCTGGCGAGTACACCTGTAGCGCGGGTTCGGCGTCGGCGAGCAGCACGGTGACGATCCCATAATCGGTGTGCGGCCCGATCCCGAACTGGTTGGGCAGCGCGGTGTCGCCAGGCCGCCCCTCGAAGTAGTTGATGCGCAAGGCCTCGACGGCCTTGTCGGTGAACGGCTCGAAGTAGTCACCGGACAATCCGAGGCCGACGGCCATCAGCGATGTCAGCCGGTGCACCACGCGCTCGGCGTGATCCCAGTACTCGAGCAGCGTCGGTTTCAACGCCGGTGGGGTAGTCGGCCAGATGTTCGGAGCGAAGAAGTGATGCTCGGTGTCGTGGAACGCCGGGTCGTCGGGCAGGTTCTCGCGGCCGATGGTGATGGCTTCGAACAAGTCCGGCGGGTTGTCGAGGTCGAGGCTGTAGGCCAGCCCTTCGGTGCCCTTGGCGGAGTATCCGCGCTCGACCTCGGGGGCCGTCGACGCCCAGGTCATCTTCTGCGCCAACGGTTGCCCGAAGAATTGGTCGGCGACGTCGAGGACCGAGTCCATCAGGTTCGTGGGGATGTCGTGCCCGAGAATCTGGAAGAAACCGACCGTGCGGCAGGCGGAGTCGATGAGTTCGGGCGCGGACGGACTGGTCAGGTCGATGACGGGTGGGAAGACGTCGGACATGGCGGGACCTTTCTGAGATGTTTCAGTGGCGAGCGCGTCAACCAAATCGGGCCACGGCGAGGCGCTCGATCAGGCCGCAGATGCCGTAGAGCAGTAGCGCCACCGCGACCGTGCAGGCGACCGCCGCCCACATGGTGGGCATCCGGTATCCGCGCATGGCGGCGAGCATGACGGGACCGATTCCCGCACGGGCGCCGAACCATTCACCGATCACGGCACCGACGATCGCCAGCGGCATGCCGACCTTCAACCCGGTCGCCATCACCGGGAGACCCGCAGGCAGGCGCGCGCGTAGCAGGGTGGCGCGGCCCGAGGCACCTAATACGGTGAAGAGATCGGCGACGGCGGGGGCGATCGCGTCCATGCCCGCGACGACGGCGACGTAGAGCGGGAAGAACGCCGTGGCCGCCGCGATCGCCGACGGTACGTCCTCGCGGGAGAACACGGCGATCATGATCGGCGCGATCGCGACGAAGGGGATGGCGCTCTCGATCGTTGCGAGCTGGTCCATGCCGGCGCGCAGGGGCCGGATCACCGTCACGAGCACGCCCAGGAGTACGCCCGCGACCAGACCCCAGAAGAAGCCCTGCACGGCCTCCCCGGCGGTGGTCGTCACGGCGTCCAGCAGCACGGCGCGTTGCGCCGCGTCGCCAAGGACGGTCGCGACCGCGGTCGGCGCGCTGACCGCGCCGTCGAGCAGGTCGACCGCCGCGACGAGCTGCCACGCCACCAGCACCAGGACGACGCCGGCGATGCCCAAGGCGGCCGGTCGGACCATGCCCCGGATGCCTGTCATTCGTCCGACCCCCGGCTCAGCACGTCGAGTTCGGCCGTGAGTTCGTCGACCAGAGAATGGAGTTCGGGTGTGCGCAGCACCTCGTGGGTGCGTGGTCGCGGGAACGGCACGTCCCGGATCATGCGGACGCGGCCGGGACGCGGAGACATCACCACGACCCGGTCGGCCAGCAGCAGCGCCTCGTCGACGTCGTGGGTGACGAGCACCGTGGTGACCGGGTCGGCCATCCAGATGCGCTGCAGTTCGCCGTTCAGTCTGCGGCGGGTCACCGCATCGAGGGCACCGAACGGTTCGTCGAGCAGCAGCACGTCGGGCTCCAGCACGATGGAACGGGCAATGGACACCCGCTGTCGCATGCCGCCCGAGAGTTGCTTGGGCCTGGCGTCCTCGAAGCCGCGCAGCCCGACGAGGTCGATCAACTCACCGACTCTGGCCGTGTCGACGGGTCGGCGGGCCAGTTTGTACGGCAACGCCACGTTGTCACGAACGGTCGACCACGGCAGTAATGCGTTGTCCTGGAACGCCACTCCGAGCCGGTGCTGCGCGGCGAGATCGCGGGGCTTGCTGCCGTCGACGGTCACGGAGCCGCTCGTCGGCGCCTCGAGTGAGGCCACGATCCGCAGGAGGGTGGACTTGCCGCAGCCGGACGGGCCGATGAGGGCGACGAACTCGCCGCGTCGGATGTCGAGGGAGAAGTCCCTGATGGCATCGACCGTCTGACCGCGGCGCAGTGCGAACGTCTTGCCGATACCGGTCAGGGTGATCGGTGCGCCCCTGGTCGACGTCTGGTCGGCGATCACCTCCGTCATGCCGGAAGCTCCTGCAACAGCGAGGTGTCCACGACCTTCGACACGTCGGACGGGACCTTGAGGCCGGAGGCCTGCATGCCCTTGAAGATGGGACCGGCCACGAATTCGGGGCTGACCCAGAGATACCCGTGCTTCTGGGTGTCGGGACTGCTGACGTACTTGGCGTAGGCGGCGGCGTGTTCGGTCTCGCTGGCCAATTCCAGTCCGGCGCTCTTTCCGTACTGGTCGACGGCGAGCTTGGCGCCAGAGGCAGGGTCGACGACGAAGTCGCCACAGGCTTGCTTCAGGGCGGCGAGCATGCCCTTGAGCGCGTCGCGCTGCTTGGACAGCGTCTCGGTGGTGGTGAAGATCGGGGAGGTGTACGCGGGCAGCCCGGCATCGGTGAAGGTGAGCAGGCCGGGCATGGATCCGGTCTGCTTTTGGTAGGACAGCACCTCGTCGGTGAGGAAGCCGGCGAGCGCGTCGACGTCACCGTTGATCAAGGGGTCGGGCCCGTAGCCCGTCGGGATGAACGTGTACTCCGGCTGGAGCCCGGCGAGCTTGAACATCGCGTCGAACTTCGTCTGAACGCCCTGGTTGCCGCCGATCCTCTTGCCCACCAACTGCTTCACGGTGGTGAGCGGCGCCTTGGGGTTGGACATCAGGACGTTGAGGTTGTCCTGATAGATCGCGCCGATGCAGATCAGTGGGTTGCCGTCGGCGATCGCGGCAATGAGGCTGGTGATGTCGGTCGAGATGCCGACCTGCGCCGAACCACCCGCCACGATGCCCTCGATGGCACCGATGTCGGCCCCGCCGGGGATCAGGTTCAGTGCCACCTTCTGCTTGGCGAAGTATCCCTTCGAGTCCGCGATGTAGAGCGGGGCGAAGCTGCTGTCCTCGATCCACGACAGCTGAACCGAGAAGGTCGTCGTCCCGTCGCTGGACGCCGCCTGCGCGCCGCTGGACGACGATCCGCAGGCGGCCAGCAGGGGTCCGGCGGTGACGGCGGCAGCGCCGACACCGGCGAACTGGAGGAATCTGCGTCGATCGACGTTGATGGTCGGACGTTCGTTGCGAATGAACATGGTGACTCCTGGGGTTGGATGCTGATGGGGATTAGTCGAAGCGTTCGCTCGCGCGGCGGCCGATCGCGGAGATCGCGGCGTACAGCAGCACCGACAAGGCGATCGAAACGAGCGCGGCTGCCCACGCCTCGGCGGTGCGGAAGGAGGACTGCGCGACGATGAGCCGGGAACCCAAGCCGCTGGTGCCCATGATCCATTGGGCGAGCATGGTTCCCGCGACCGCGGCAACCACCGACAGCCGTAGCGCGACCAGGATCCGTGGGATGGCCGCGGGTGCGGCGAGCCGCCAGAAGCGTTGCCACAGCGAGGCTCCGAGCACGACGAACAGATCGTCGGAGCCCGCGGGTGTGCGGCGCACTCCCGCCGTCGCGAACACCAGCACGGGGAAGAACGAGATCAGGGCGGTGATGACGACCATCGTGTTGGTGCCGTACCCGAACACGCGGGCCAGCACGGGCGTGATGGTCGCGACCGGGAGGCACTGCGTGAGCAGCGCGGGGCCGTTGATCATCGCCCGCAAGATGTCGGAGAACCACGACAGTGCGGCCAGCAGAAGACCGGCGAGCGTGCCGATCAGAAGACCCCCGACGACGACCTCGATCGTGCTCCAGGTGTCCCCGACGAAGCTGCCCGCGTTGCCGACCAGGTACTGCAGGACCGCCGACGGGTGCGGGGCGACGGCGGGCGGCACGTCGCCGAGCTGGACCCACAGCGCCCACGCACCGATGACCGCGACCGTCGGCCACAGCGTGTTGACGAGCGAGTTGGCGACCCACCGCGTCCGTCGGCCCGTGGCCGGCTCCGTGGGTGCTCTCTGGTCGACCACCCCCTTGGCGGCGGTCAGTCCGATCGGCGCGGTCGACGTCATGGAGAGGTCAGCTCGCGGCCGCGGTAGGGGTCTCCAGCTCGGCGCCGAGCTCCTTGGCGTAGGCAAGGTAGCGCAGCGTCAGCCACCGGTTCATCTGCGGCAGGGTGCCCTCCTGCCAGGAGTAGCGTCCCCTGGTGGCATAGCGCGAGCGTTGGCCGTGCTGCATCCGGGTGTTGGAGTAGACGTCTTGTTCGTTGATGACGGCGTTGACGGCGTTCTGCATTTCAAAGGCCCACTCGAAACCCGGTGTCTTGAGCGAGGATTCGGGGAACAGCCACGCCATGCGCAGGGTCATGGTGTTCGCCGACTCCGGCGTGATCAGGAAGTAGAAGACCTGGTCGGGGCTCAACGCGAAGAATACCGTCGGCAGGACCGAGGCGAACATGACCCGGGTGCGACGTTCGTCGGACAGTCCAGGCAGGATTGGCAGGATCGCGTTGCCGGTCGGGTTGAAGCCAGCGTCCTTCCAACGGTAGTTGGTGGGGTGCATGACCTGGCCGTCGCCGTCGTCCCACTCGGTGAACTCGGCCATCGAGGCGGGCGCGACGTCGTGGTAGCCCATGTGCACGAAGGACGTGTGGTAGGGCTCGAGGGCATTCTCGTGCATGCCCTTCCAGTTCCACGGCTGGTTCTTGTACTCGAGGGGGTTGATGGCCTTGAGGCTGCCGACGTCGTATGCCTCCATCTCGGGAGCCAGCTTGGCCAGGGTCGGCGCCAGCGGCGCAGCGTCGAGATCCATGTTCGCAAAGATCATGCCGAACCAGATCTCGACCTTCAGTGCGGGAAGGGCGGTTTCGGCGCGCAGCTGGGCGAGCGGGCAGGTGCGGGTCATCTCCGGTGCGGCGACGAGCTGGCCGTCGAGGCCGTAGGCCCAGTAGTGGTACGCGCAGCGGAACTGCTTGGTGTTGCCGGCATCACCGTCGACGGTGACCGGGTAGCCCCGGTGCTGGCAGATCGAGGACAGGACGCGCACGACGCCGTCCTCGCCGCGCACGACGATCAGTGGCTCGTCGGCGACCTGGATGGTGAAGTAGTCACCGGGTTGGGGGATCTGGCTGACGTGGCCAAGGCAGAGCCATTCCTTGGCGAAGATCGCCTCCTTCTCGAACTGGTAGAAGGCCTCGGAGGTGTAGACCGACGACGGCATGGTGCGTGCCGTGGTGTAGTCGGTGGACGTGGTGTCCAGTTGGGTGAGGATGTCGTATACCTTGGAGATCAGCGGGTTCATCGGCATGTTCTTCTCTCGGTCAGACGTTGACGACGGCGGGTGTCTCGGAGTTGCGGACGACGACGCAGAGGCAGTCGACGTCACCGCGGTTGTCCTCGCGGTGGACCAGTCCGCCTGGGACGACGGCGATCTGGCCGGCCTCGACGGTGAGTTCCTCGTCGCCGTCGGGACCCTCGACGACCAACCACATGGTCCCGGTGATGACGCAGAGGATCGTGGTCTGGTCGGTGTGGTGGTGGCGCGCCGACTGCGCTCCGGCGGCCAGCACGCTGGTACCCATCCACACGCCGCCGGCGGCCGCGGCGGTCCCCCGGGCCAGCGCGCCCGAGGCGCCACCGGCGTCTGCGGCGTTGTCGGCGGTCATGGCTCCCGCGCCGACGACGCGGCTGCCGCTGGGGAACGTCTTCTGGTCAACCGACGAACTCATTGCTGTCTCCAACTCGGGTGGTGGTGGATGTCACGGCGATGCCCTCGATCTCGATGAGGAAGTCGGCGCGGACGAGGCGCTGCACGATCAACAACGTGTTGCCCGGCGGGTTTTGGCCGGGGAACAGGTCGGCGAAGATCTCCTCGCGGATGCGGTAGAACGGCTCGACGTGAGCGGGGTCGACCAGGTAGGTGGTCATCTTGGCCAGCTCCGCGAACGAACTGCCTGCGGCCTCGAGCGTCTGACCCAGCAGGTGGAACACGTTGCGCATCTGTGCCTCGAAGTCACCGGCACCGACCGTGTTCGCGTCGAGGTCGACGGAGAGCACCCCGCTGATCATGACCAGTGAGGCGCCGGGCGGGCACACCACCGCTGGTGTGTAATAGCCGACGGTGCGCCCGCCGGTGCGGACGACTTCCAGTGAGGTCATGCTCTTCCCATCTCGACGAGCCCGTACGGGGTCGTGACCTTGGTGATGACGTCGTTGCGCAATTCGCCAACTCCGCTGATCGCGGTGCGCAGCACGTCGCCGTCTTTGAGGAACCGGGCCGGGGTGCGGGCGAAGCCAACTCCGCTCGGCGTGCCGGTGGCGAACACGTCACCGGGTCGCAGTGCCACGTAGCGCGAGACCGTGGCGATCTGATCGGCGACGTCGAAGATCATGTCGTCGGTATGAGCGCGCTGCATGATCTCGCCGTCGAGTTCGAGGCTGACGTCGACCCTTGGCGGATAACCGATCTCGTCGACGGTGACGATCCACGGGCCGATCGGAGTGCTGGCGTCGACGTTCTTCCCGAGATGCCACTGTTGGTGGCGACGCTGTACGTCCCTGGCGGTTACGTCGTTGATCACCGTGTAGCCGAAGACGTGCTCGCCGGCCCGCTCGCGGGGGATGTTCTGACCGCCGACACCGATGACGACGCCGAGTTCGACCTCCCAGTCGAACTCTTGGGACAGCCGGTCGTCCAGCACGAGCGGAGCGAACGGCGCCGCCACCGCAGAGGGCGTCTTGAAGAAGACCACGGGGTGTTCGGGGATGGTGGCGCTGAAGGTGTCCGCAGATTCCCGTTGGTGCTCGACGTAGTTGATGCCCACGCAGAGCACACCGCGGCAGTCGGACGTGAGCGGTGCGAGGAGTTCCACGGCCTCGAGTGGGAGCACCAGATCGGTTGGCGTCGGCGCGAATCCCGCGACGAGTTCATCGAGGGTCTCCACGACGGCGCGCACGGTGTCACCGTCGACGATTCCGGTGCGGATCGCGCCCGCATAGGCGAACTTCGCGAGCTTCATCCGGGCAGCTCCCACATCCGCTCGATCGCCCAGCCTTGGTCGAAGGGCGTCCGGAAGTCCATGGCGAGCCGCAGGTGCGAGATCTTCCACACCCCGTCGCGGCGTTCGAAGTCGTCGGTGTAGACGCCAGCCTGCCAGAATGCGCGGCCGCCGGTAGAGGTGCAGGCCTGCAACAACTTCCACCGGCCGACGGCATAATCACCGTCGACGGTGATGTCCTCGTTCGTCAAGAAGTGCGCCGTGAACGACATCGCGGCCGCTGCGTCGACGAACGACTGTGCGATGGCATCGCGTCCGACGATCTGCCCGCCCGTGCTCGCCGACTGGTGCCCTTCGGGGGCGCGGTCGGGCAGGCTCTCCCACACGGCGTCCTGCCAGAAGATCTCGGCGACGGCTCCGCGACGACGATCGTCGAGGCCCTGCATGTAGGACGCCTTGATCTTGCGCACCGCGTCGCGTGACTCGATTGCGTCGAGTGCGGCTGCGATGTCGGTGGGGCGTGACGAGAGTGACGTGCTCATCGAGGTCGACTGCGTTCGATCATATATGAAGCGAAGCACCGGACGGCGGATCCGTCCACTCGAGGAACGTCGGATCGCGTTTCGTTACACGCTCGAAACGACGGAAACTGCTTCGTATTACGTTGTCATGCCAATTCTTCCGTGCGGTTGGCGCTCGGACGTTACGTGCGGCAAGGTAACGCCTAGCGTCTAGCAACATATATGATCTTGACACTGCGGAACGTACAGAACGGCGGTCAGCCCGTGCCCAGTAACTACCTGCCAGTCCGCGTCTCCGACGTCCTGGACCCCGTCAGTGGCGAACGCGGTGATGTGGAGTTCGACGTGCCGGGACCGGCCTGGCCGGCGGGGCGGTCGGTGCTCGACGGCAGTGAGCTGTGGCTCCTGCCAGGCTTGTACGACGCCGACTCTCATCTTCCGGTGTTGCAGCGCGGTTTGCGCGAACAGGACCGGGTGCGGGCGATCGCCGGTGGGGCGACCGCGATCAACACCGCGGTGCCGTGGCATCTGCTAGAACCCCTGGACCTCGACGAGGTGACGGCGTTCTTCGCACAGACGACATTTCCCCGGGTCGTGCCCATCCTGTCGGTGTCCGACGAGCCGAGCAGTGCGGGGTTCGCGGTGTGGCTGGACAAGTTCGGCGAGCAAATCAGGCAGACCTGGATGCCGACGATCAAGCTGTACTCCAACGATCCGTACTTCTGGCCCAACCTCGAGGCCGTCTGGGCGGCCGGCTGTCGCGCGGCAATCTACTTCTACGACGAGCAAGCGTTCACCGACGTCGTCGCCAGTTCGGGTGGCCCGGTCCACTTTCGCCATGTCGTCTCGAAGGCCATGTACGACCAGGTCGCTTCCCGACCGGACTCCACGTGCCAGACGTCGCCGCACTTCCTGTTGGAACTACCCGAGTCCCGATCGAGTGAGCTGTTCGTGCTGCCGCCGGTCGCGGGCGACTCCGAGCGGACGTCATTGCGGGCGATCCTCGCCGAGAAGATCGACCTCGTCGCCAGTGATCACAACGCGCCGATCACCGGGTCGACGGGACCAGGACTCGAGAGCGAGCAACACCTCTTGCCCGTGCTGCTGACCCTGGTGGCGCAGGGCGTGCTGGACCTGCCGACGGCGCTGACGAAGGCGGGCAATGGCGCCAAGGCCGTGTTCCAACCTGCGCCGGAAGTGCCGGAGAATTGGCTGCTCGTCGATCCGCGGTCGACCGGTCCTACGACCACATGGCCTGGGCAGGAGGCGAGGCGGGCGCCGTTCCGCGACGTCGACCTCGCCGGGTGCGTGCAGGCTGCGTTCGGCGACGGTCGGGGACGGTTCCTATGAGTCGCGCTGCCGGAGGGCCACGCGCGGCGGAAGCGGCGGACGGAGCGACCTTCGGGCTGAGCGCGGTGCGCACGGCCCATCGCGACGTCGCCGACCGGCTGCGGCTGGCCATCATCTCTGGGAAGCTGCCGGCGGGTACGCGGCTGGTTCAGGCCGAGCTGGCGGCCTCGCTGAACGTCAGCGTGACGCCCGTGCGAGAGGCGTTGCGCGAGTTGGAGAATCAGGGACTGGTCGACTTCGATCCGTTCCGGGGTGCGACCGTTCATGCGGTCAGCCTGCAGGAGCTCGAAGAGGTGTATGCGCTGCGACGCGTCCTCATCCCGCTGGCCGTGCGGGAGCGTGTGCACACCATCACCGACGAGGAGCTGGATCGTGCCGAGGCTGTCGTCAAGAGCATGTCGCTGCGTTGTTCGGATGCCGAATGGGTAGAGGCAAATCGAGAGCTGCACCGGCTGTTGGACGGCACGTCGGCGCAGCCGCACTTGCGGGCCTTCCTGCGCCGTTTGGCGGACCTCTCGGCCCTCTACGTCGGGGTATCGGTGACCACCGATCCCGAACGTCGACGCCGAGCGCGGGACGACCATCGGTCGCTGGTGTCGGCGTACCGCGCCCGCAACGCCGAGGTGGTCATCGCGATCACGCTGAGCCATATCAACGACACCGCGGAGGTGGCCGCGTCGGCCTTGCGCGCGGCCGTCCTGGAGGAGGCGTGACGCTCCGCCGGAGGTCGCCCGCATTCGGGCCGTGGTCGCGGCGAGCGGCAGCGGAGTGGCATCCGCGTCAATCGGGTCTTGCTAGAGGAATCCCCTCTCTTAAGCCAGCTGAGGCGACGCGCTTCGTAAGCGATGACAGCGCGCTGAGTAGTCTTCGCGCGATCAAACAACCTCACCGCATTCGCTGAGACATTCCGACAGATCCCGGTTTTCCTGGGATGGGAAGAACAGCGGCCCCAAGCTAATCGGCGGTTCGGCCGCCAAGGCCCCGATCTCCGTCTCGGCGGGCACTGTCGGGCACGCCTGCCGAAGCGTTCAACAGCCGGTCGAGTTCCTTCACCCGTTGCCGCTCGATCGCCGACGCGTCACCCAGCGGGAGCGTGTCCAAACCTTGCCAGCTCGTTCAATCGGGGGTTTATCTTTGTCTCGGGTGCGCTCGCCCGCGAATTCGGCCGAGGCGTCGCGTGCCACGACGGGCGCGGTGGCCATGCTCGCCGCCAGCTGCGCATTGCTTCGCCACCAGTGCGCATCAGCATCCTCGAACAACTCGAGCTGGGAGCGGTGATCACACGCTCGATGAGGGGATCCAAAGGTTCGAGATACGCCGGATATCGGGGCAACCGGGATGCTTCGCTACTAATCTCAACGATCCTCACTAAGTACGTTGATGGGCCTGCTGCGCCACCGAACGAACTGCCGCATGCGTGCTCGGCTAGGCGCGAATGCTGCGCTGACTTCGAGCACGCCGGTGAACACGATTAGTACGTCGCCGCCCTCAGCGTCAGTCCTCCGTTCGCCCATCGGCGTTCTCTGCGCTCCAGATCGCCAGTTTGCCTCCGGGCGTGCTGACCACCAACGTTCCACCGGGGCCGGAGACGTTCCACGCTTCGTAGGCGGGGTCCGGTTCGACCCGAACGCGCCCGCCACCGTCGAAACTCACGTTGAGCGCTCCGTCGGGGTCAGTGTTGGCCACATCGATTTCCTGTCCAACGAGCCCTTGTAGGGGTCCGAACAATTCTTCGGGATCGTCTTCGGGCGATAGGCGGATGCTCTTGCCGCCCAGCTCGATCGTCAACGGCGACGAGATGGCAATCACGTAGAGATCGGAGAGCCGGAGAATCAGCGTGTATCCGGGTTCTACTGATTCGAGCCGTTTTCCACAGAGTCCAAGATCCATTACGGCCAGCCTTTCGGTACTGGATACGAGCCGTCAGGGTTACGAGGAATGTGCGTGTCAGCCCTCGTACCGGGCTTCCCATCGAGGTTGATGGGTTGATTGTGCTCGTTGGTGAACCTGACGTAGCCATTCGGGTATCTGGGATCAGCTCCAGGTTCCATCACTCGCACAGAATTACTGTTGCCTACCGCTCCAGGCTGCTGATACACGGTTCCCATGCCGTTGTCGGCAGGTCGCGCTGTCCATCCCGGAGGTACGCCGGGTGGGTTAGTCACCGGTGGCGACTTGGGACTCTCTTCCGGCTTACCCTTCCGCCCCAAATTCTTGAGGCGCTCCAGCTTCTTTCGCAGCCCGACGATGTCCTCGACACGCTTGACACCCTTGCTGATGTTCTTCGTGATCTTCCACGCGCCGATGGCCTCGGCGATGATGCGCGCGTACTTGGTGATCGATTGTGCTGCCTTGGCCGTCCCCGCCACCGCGCCGGCGCCGAACGAGACGAACGACGCCGCAATGGCGATCGTCGCCGTCACGGCCAGCTCGATCGCCAGATCTTCGAGCATGCCCTCGAGTTGATCGCGAAGATCGTCGAGAGCCGACTTGTAGTCGCGGCAGGATTGCGCGAGTTCCGCACAGCATTCCAGGAGTGCGGCGGCCGCGTCGTGCAACTCCTGGAGGTCTCGCACGATGTAGTCGACCTCGGGTGACTTCGTATCTCGAAAGGTACGCGCGTCGACGCCCAATCCCTCGACGATCGTCTTGGTCTGGTACACCGTGGCCATGCGGTCCCAGGCGTCTGCAGCCTTGGAGATCTTGTCGGTGTCCCCGTCGGGTACCGGCACGCCGATCTGCTCCACCAAGCCGATCGCGCCGTCGAGCAGACCGTGACCCGACCCGCCCGCGGATGGGGGCGCCGTCAGCGAGGCGGCGACGCCGGCAGGCTCGGGTGGCTTGGACGGCGCCGGGCCCCGATTGCCCGGCGTGGCATCGTGTTCCGCGACGGCATGGTTGTAGCCGGCCTGGATGATGACTCCGCCGTAGTTCTCCATCGCCTTGATTAGGTCGTTGGCGGCGCCGAGCACTTCCCCGGCGCGCTCGTCGTACGACGTTGCCCACGCCGTACCGGCGTCGTCGGTGCCGGCCATTGATCCGGTCCCACCGAGGATGGTGACGTTGACGTTGAACGCGTCGTACAGCTTGCTGGCCTTCTCGAACAGTCCCCGACCCACCGCGTAATAGGTGTCGGGATCGACGTCCTGCTCGGTCAAGTCAGCATGTCCAGGTTGCGCTGTGCAGCGTCGGTGTAGTTGCGATGCGCGCCGTGTGCTGCGTCCCGCAGCTGGGCCAACGCCTCCCCCATTTGCGACGCGCTTGCCATCCACTCGTCGTGCTGCGCGCGGTGGGCATTGGACGCCGCACCAGACCACGTCGCGTGCAGTCTGGCGACCCGCTCGTCGACCTGAGTCGCGATGGCCTCCGCGCGACGTTCGAAGGCCTGGAGGCGGTCGGCGAAGGCGAGTAATTCGTCGAGTTCGACCCGGTAGCGCATCACAACCCCAGGTCGAGCGTCGTAGCGTTCACGGCGGCAGCGGATTCGCCGTCCTGCTCGGCATAGTGGACGGCGGCAACCCCGAGGCTGCGGGATGACCGTGCGAGCGCGTCGACCAAGGTGGCGGCGCCTTCATGCCATTCCGCCCAAATCGACGAGTAGGCCGTCGACGCGGATCCCGACCAGCCGCGGGACAGGTTGTCCCACTGCCGTTCCAACGTCTCGAGTTCTTCGCGGAGATCCTCGGCGTCGTTGCTCAGTGCAAGCGATGTGTTGTAGGCCTCGTCGCTGTCTACTCTTAGTTGATCCATGGCTTCCTAGACGGTCGCGGCGGTTCTCCAGTCGAGCCTAAGCGCTCCGGTGGTGGGGTCTTTCGCATCAAATGGCGCCAGTGACCTCGATCAACCGGAGCGTGAACTGCGCAAACACGGGTAATAGACCGTGATGCCCGAAACCGATCAGCGCGATCTCGGCGAATCCGACAGTCCCATCGAAGACGAGCTGGAAGACGCCTTCAACCGGATGATCGGGGAGGGCACGCAACGGCTGCACCGGCCGTGGCGCGAGGTGCTCACCACCGGCTTCTTCGGCGGCACCGAGGTCGCGCTCGGTGTGCTCGCCTACCTGTCGGTGCTGAGCGCGACGCACAACCCGCTGCTCGCGGGTCTGGCGTTCTCGGTCGGATTCCTGGCGCTGCTGCTGGGCCGCAGCGAACTGTTCACCGAGGGCTTCCTGGTACCCGTCACCACCGTGGTCGCCAAACGCGCCAGCGTGGGCCAGCTGCTCAAGCTCTGGAGCGGCACTCTGCTGGCGAACCTGGCCGGCGGCTGGCTCATCATGTGGCTGATCATGACGGGCTTCCCGAAGTTGCGTGCGCAGACGATCGAGTCGGCTCGGCACTTCGTCGAGGCACCGCTGAACGCGGAGTCGGTGGCGCTCGCACTGCTCGGCGGCATGACCATCACGTTGATGACGCGCATGCAGCACGGCACCGATTCGATGCCCGCCAAGATCGCCGCCGCGGTCGCGGGCGCCTTCCTGCTCGCCGGGCTGCAGATGTTCCACTCCATCCTCGACTCGCTGCTGATCTTCGGCGCGCTGATTTCCGGTGACGCGCCGTTCGGCTACCTCGATTGGCTGGCCTGGTTCGGCTACACCGTGCTCGCCAACGTCGTGGGCGGCCTGGCCTTGGTGACACTGCTGCGCCTCATCCGCAGCAAGGACCGGCTCAAGGACGAACGCGCCGACGCACAGTCCTCGACCCCGGTTCGCTGACGGTTTTCCGCACCCGCCGGGCCGCCGGGCTGCCACCATGGACCCATGGCCGACGAATTGACCTCCGAACGGGATTTCAACGCACGCAACATCGCCGAATTCCGCGCCAACGACGGCAAGGTGGGTGGACAGTTCGAGGGCTTTCCGCTGCTGATCTTGACCTCGACCGGCGCCAAGAGCGGCGAGCCCCGCGAGAATCTGATCGGATACTTCGACATCGACGGCACCGTCTACGTCGTCGGTTCGGCCGCCGGCCGCGATGCCAGCCCCGGCTGGGTGTTCAACCTGCGTGCCCACCCCACCGTCAAGGTCGAGATCGGCGCCGACCCGATACGCGACGCCGTCGCGCACGAACTGCCACGCGACGAGCGTGATCGCATCTACGACCTCATCGTCGAGCGTGCCCCCGGGTTCGGCGAGTACCAGAAGAAGACCGACCGCGTGATCCCGGTCTTCTCACTGACCGACGGCTGACGGCGAGCCGCCACCCGTTCTCCAGCCCGCTTCCAGCAACGCTGCCGATAGTGGTGGCATGCAGTCCCCGCAGTGGATGACCACGGCTCGCGTACTGCGCCGCGCCGGGTTCGGTGCCACCGGAACGCAGATCGACGCGGTCGCGGGCCAGGATCTGTCTGCCTACCTCGACCAGGTCCTGGCCGCGGACCCCGAGCGCGACCCCGGTGCGCTGGCCACCCCGATGCCGCAGTGGTCCGCGCCTCCGCCAGCGCCAGGGAGGACGGCCACTCGGGCCGCGCGCGTGCAGTACAACCAGATGCTCGCCGAGGATGCGGCGCAGCTGTCGAGCTGGTGGGTCCGCCGCATGGTCGCCGTGCACCAACCGCTGCACGAGAAGCTGACCCTGCTGTGGCACAACCACTTCGCCACCTCCGCCGCGAAGGTCCGCGTCGCCTCCTACATGGCCGCGCAGAACCAGAAGTTGCGCACGTTAAGCCTCGGTGACTTCCGCACGCTGGCCTTCGCGATGCTGACCGACGCCGCCATGCTGCGCTGGCTCGACGGACAGAGCAACACCGCCAAGGCCGCCAACGAGAACCTCTCGCGGGAGTTCATGGAGCTGTTCGCCCTCGGGCATGGCAACGGCTACACCGAGGACGACGTCCGCCAGGGGGCGAGGGCACTGACTGGCTGGACCATCGATCGCACCGGGAGTACCCGGCTCGTCGCCAAACGTCACGACGCCGCCCAGAAGACGCTGCTCGGTGTCACCGGCAACCTCGGTGCCGACGACTACTGCGACATCGTTCTCGCCCAGCCCAATTCGGCGCGATACGTCGCCGGCCGACTCTGGCAGCAGCTCGCCACCGACGCCGGTCCCTCACCCGCCGCGCTGGACCGGGCCGTCACCGCCTACGGTTCCCAGCGCAACCTCGCGGCGCTCACCAAGTCCATCCTGACCGACCCCGAATTCCTCGGCAGCACCAACACCGTCGTCAGCACACCCGTCGAATGGCTCGTCGGCGTCCTGCGCTCGCTGAACGTCGCCGTCGACTCTGGAGCCAACGCCAAGACCGTCGTCACGGCCTTGAAGACCTTGGGGCAACAGCCGTTCTATCCTCCCGACGTCGGCGGCTGGCCGCACGGCCAACCCTGGCTGTCCACCGCGACCGCGGGCGTGCGGCTCCGGACCGCCACCGCACTGGCCAAGGCCGCCGACCTGTCCACCATCGACCAGGCCTCCGTTCGGGACCGCCTCGACGCCACCGGCTTCCTCATCGGCGTCGGCGCCTGGACCGACCGCTCCGCCGCGGCGCTCGCGCCACTCGCCAAGGACCCGCCACAGCTGCTCGCCGCCGCGGTGAATACCCCCGAATACCTAACCTCGTAACGAGATACGCCATGACCAAACTGAACCGCCGTACGTTCCTCGCCGCCAGCATCGGCACGGCCGGGCTGCTCTCCGGTGCCGCTGCGATCACCTGGCCTGACCTGCTGACGGCGGCACGCGACCACCCGCTGGCCGACGGCAGCGGCATCCTGGTCATCGTCACCCTCTACGGCGGCAACGACGGCATCAACACCCTAATCCCATACTCCAACAACGCTTATCACGATGCGCGCCCCGAACTGGCCTATGCCCCGGAAAAGGTGTTGCACCTCGACGACGACCTCGGCCTCAACCCCGCGATGAAGGGGATGGCGCAGTCCTGGCGAGACGGCACGCTCGCGATCGTGCGCGGCGTCAGCTACCCCAAGCCCGACCACAGCCACTTTCGGTCGATGGACATCTGGCAGACCGCATCACCCGCCGAGCCGGTCTCGACCGGTTGGATCGGCCGCTGGCTGGACGCCTCCGGTGACGATCCTCTGCGCGCCGTCAACGTCGGGGCGGTGCTGCCACCGCTGGCGGTCGGCGCGAAGACCACCGCGGCGGCCCTGTCAGCCACCGGCCCGTCGCCCGCGCACCTCGAGGCCACCTTCGCGGCGCTCGGCGCCGACGACCCGCACGACACCCCAGCGATGTCAATGGTGTGCAGCGCCTACCGCGCCACCCAGACCGCCGACCGCGCGTTCGGTTCGCTGAAGGCGGCACCGTCCGGCGGGCAAGGCGGCCAACGCAATCCCTTGGCCGACCAGCTGAACACCGTGGCCACCTGCGTCAAGGCGGGTGTTCCGACGCGGGTGTACATGGTGCAGCTCGGTGGGTTCGACACCCACGCCGACGAGCGTGGCACTCAGCAGCGGTTGCTGCAGACACT
Organism: Mycolicibacterium sichuanense; assembly: GCF_033741125.1. Lineage (NCBI taxonomy): Bacteria > Bacillati > Actinomycetota > Actinomycetes > Mycobacteriales > Mycobacteriaceae > Mycobacterium > Mycolicibacterium sichuanense. Next base: position 183,778 of record NZ_JAWQPU010000001.1, read on the forward strand.
CGATGAAGCACTGGTGCCGTTCCTGGCCGGCATGGCCACCGACCCCCGGGGCAAGAACCTCGTCGTGATGGCGTATTCGGAGTTCGGTCGACGGGTGGCTGCCAACGCCTCACAGGGCACCGATCACGGCACCGCGGGGCCGGTGTTCGTCGCCGGTGCACCTGTGAAGGGTGGGTTCTACGGCGACGAGCCGAGCCTGACCGACCTGGACGACGGAGACCTCAAGACCACCATCGACTTTCGCGACGTCTACCACGGCCTGCTGGTGCACACCATCGGAACCGATCCCGTGCCCTCGGTCGGCTTCGGGCGGACTGATCTGGGGTTTCTCTAGATCACGTCCACCCCACTGGCCCCATCGGGCCGGCCGCCGGGGTGCCGACGGTAAAATTGTGGGGAGTCAACGCACGCAATCGGGGAATCGAAACGACATGACAACGTTGAGGACGGGGGCGGGTTTCCCCAACGTCGTGGTCACGGCGGTCACGTCCACCACGTCGTTGGCGACCGACGCCGAGGAGACCTGGGGCCACCTGCTCGAAGGCCGCAGCGGCATCCGTCCCCTCGAGCTGCCGTTCGTCGACGAGTTCCGGCTGCCCGTCCGCATCGGTGGCCCGCTGCTCGAGGACTTCGACCATCACCTCAACCGCGTGGAACTGCGCCGGTTGTCCTACTTGCAGAAGATGACCACTATCCTCAGCCGCCGACTGTGGGAGCAGAACGAACTCGGTGACATGGACACCACCCGGTTGATGGTCTCCATCGGGCTGGCCCTGGGCACCTCCGAGGAAATCGTCAACCAGTACGACACGTTCAAGGAGAAGGGCCTGCGCGCCGTCTCGCCACTGGCCATCCAGATGTACATGCCCAACTCGCCGGCCGCCGCCATCGGGCTGGAACGCAAGGCCAAGGCTGGCATCGTCACTCCGCTAATGGCCGACTCCTCCGGCGCGGCCGCGATCGCAGAAGCATGGCGCGCCATCGTCTTTGGCGACGCCGACTTCGCCATCTGCGGGGGCATCGACACCTGGCTCGCCGCCGTGCCCATCGCCGCGTACAACAACCTCGGTCTGCTCTCCACCAACAACGACGACCCCGCAGGTGCCTGCCGGCCCTTCGACGCCCATCGCGACGGCACCGTGTTCAGCGAGGGCGGCGCCCTCATGTTGATCGAGACCGAGGAGCACGCCAAGGCCCGCGGGGCCACCATCCTCGCGCGGCTGATGGGGGCCGCCATCACCTCCGACGCCTACGACGACGTCGCCCCCGATCCGACGGGTGACTCTGCCGCCCGCGCCGTGGCCCGCGCATTGGAGCTGGCCGGTGTGGAACCAGACGCCGTCGATCTGGTCACCGCGCACGCCCCCGGCACCGGGCCCGGTGACCTCGCCGAGGCCAGGGCATTGGACCAGGTCTTCGACGGGCATCGACCCGCGGTCTACGGCCCGCGGGGCGCCCTTGGGCATTCCTGGGGTGCCACGGGCGCCCTCGATGGGCTGGTGACGGTGCAGGCCTTGCGCGATCAGGTGGTGCCCCCGACGCTGAATCTGCACGACCTCGATCCGGAGATCGACCTCGACGTCGTGGCGGGCGCACCCCGCCGCGGGGAGTACCGCTACGCGCTGACCGACTGCTTCGGCTTCGGCGGATACAACGTCGCGCTGGTGTTCGGCGCCGCCTGACCGCGACGACTTCGTCGAAATCGTTGGTGCACAGACCGTTCCGTGAAGTTCGCGGGGGTACGACGCGTTCGGTGCGGACGGCCGGCGTGGCAGAGTTGGCTCCGCGTGAGGCCACCTGCTGCGTCGCTCGCTGCTCGGCGAATAACATCAAGACGTTGCTATCGAGGAATTCAAGATCTTTCGGGCAATCGTAGATCGAAGCGGGCTCGAAGCCTGGCGATAAGGTCGATGCGGCATCGTTCAGCAACTGAACTGATGTTATTCGTTGATCTTGCGACGAACACATTGACGACACCTCGCCGATGCTGAATTAGCTGTTCAGCGTGTCAATACGTGATAATTCGTGCGGGTCTCCGGCGCCCGCCTGTGGGTGATGGGTCAAGGTTCGGCATTCCATGGCAAATCGAATCTAAGGCCCCAACCTCCTGGTGTCGCTTGGTGATGTCCGCTAACGTCGCAAGCCAAGGCAAAGGGACAAGCCCACTCTGTGTATTAGCTGACATCGGTTGGGCTTTCCCGGCGAGAGGGGAAGGAGGTGCGCATGTCGCGACGGCGGACGGAGATATGCACGCCGCGCCCAAGTGGGCGGCCGACGAGCGACTGGATGGCCGAATCTGATCGTCAACGGCCGGCGTCGAATACGGCCTGCGGCGATGGTGTCCGATCGTCAGCAATGTTCAAGATCAACCGTGGCGCGGCGGCCGCGGTGGTCGTGGGCTACGTCGCCGACACGAGCCACGGTCGGGCCCGATCGTCGGCCAGCTACCGTCTTGACGTTGCGTCCTGGGCCCGTCCTTCAGTCCGGCCGTCGCCCGCGACGAGCGCCCAAGGGCAGGTCTGGCCGTCGTGGCCCGCAATCGATGGGCAGCTGACGACTTCCTCTGCGCGTTTGCCAATTCATACACCGGCGAAGCGGCGCCCAAGATTGCCACAACTGGCCTCGCAACGGCAATGGGAGTTTCACCAAAGGGATCACACAGCAATCGAAAGTAGCAACACTCAACGGCTCCCTTGGCGCGCATCCAGACCTGTGGAATTCATATCAATTGAGTCGGTCATCGCGGCCGAAGTAGCACTTGAGACCGGTTTACCGCGATGCTACGGGGTTTTCTCCGGTCTCGGTCATTGCGTCCAATATGCCATTATCGATGCCGTTTCTGGCAAATTGGCATTCCGTCGTGATGTGGCTGGCGCAGGGTTCGGCCATCGGATAACGTCAGCGACTGAGGCAAATGCATTCGACGTCGTGCGCATGCGCGGTCACCGACTGAATTCCCTACGCGAAGGCTGGAGCGATCGAGGATGAGCCAAGATGACTAAGTCGGCGCTGATCACCGGGATCACCGGACAGGACGGTATGTACCTGGCCGAGTTGTTGCTCGGCCAGGGCTACGAGGTCTTCGGCGTGGTGCGCGGGCAGAACAACCCGAAGGAGGACATCCTCCGTCGAGAGCTGCCTGAGGTGCGTCGCATCAGCGGCGACGTGACCGATCTGCCGAGCCTCATCCGAGCCGTTTCGCTGGCGCAGCCCGACGAGGTCTACAACCTGGGGGCGGTTACCTACGTCGGACACTCCTGGCCCAATGCCAGACTGACCACCGACGTCACCGGCGGTGGGGTGCTCAACGTGCTGGAAGCCGTTCGGCTGCACCAGGACACGACGGGCAATCCGGTGCGGATGTATCAGGCTTCGAGTGCCGAGATGTTCGGGCACGTCCGCGAGGTGCCCCAGCGCGAGACCACCATGCTCTGGCCGCGATCGCCCTACGGCGTGGCCAAGGCCTATGGGCACCACATGACGGTGAACTACCGGGAGTCCTACGGCCTGCACGCCAGCTGCGGAATCCTCTTCAACCACGAATCACCACGCCGCGGAACCGAATTCGTCACCCGGAAGATCTCGCGCGCGGTGGCCAGGATCTCGCTCGGCCGCCAGGAGCGCCTGCAGCTGGGCAACGTCATGGCGGAACGCGACTGGGGTTTCGCCGGCGACTACGTCGAGGCGATGTACCTCATGTTGCAGCAGGACGAGCCCGACGACTACGTCATCGCCACCGGGCAGACGCACTCCGTCACCGACTTCCTGGACCTCGCGTTCGGCGTCGTCGGCATCGAGGACTGGACCCCGTACGTGGAGGTCGACGAGCAGTTCATCCGGCCCGCGGAAGTCGATCAGCTGGTCGGCGACGCGAGCAAGGCGCGCGCCATGCTGGGCTGGAAGCCGACGGTGGCCTTCCCAGAACTCGTCGAGATGATGGTGCGCAGCGACATCGAGCGCGAGGCTGCATGACGCGGGTGTGCTTCCTGCTCGCGAAGGACCCGGTGCGCGAGCACGGGGGCGACCTGGCCACGTCGCGGGTGATGATGCAACTGGCCGCCCAAGCCTTCGACGTCTCGGCCATCTGCCTGGCTGCCAACGATGGGACCGACGGCCAATTGCCGGCGGGCTGCCGGGAATTGGTGCGGGTGCCCAAGCCCACCGTCGCACCCGCTCGGCTGCTGCGAGGATCCGTGCGATCGCGGCGCAGCCTGGTCCACGAGCGCTTCGACGTCGATGCGCTGCTGCCGGCCATCGAGGCCGCCGACGCCGACGTCTTCGTGGCCGAACACAGCTACATGGCGGAGACGTTCCTGCGCAGCCGGAAACACGGTGCCACGCCGTTGATCGTCAACACCATCAACACCGAGTCCCAGGTGTGGCTGGCCACCCGCGGCGTGTTGGGCCGCGTAGAGGCCCCTCGCATCCTGCGCGACGAGGTGCGCGTCGCACGCGCCGCCGACGCCGTCGGCACCTACGACGCGGACGAGGCCCAGTTCTATCGCGACCGTGAGGTGCCCGCGGCGCGCTGGATGGATCTGACGTTCCCCCCCGAATCCCAGCTGGACATCTCCGCGACCGGTCGTCGGCTGGTCTTCTTCGGCCGCCGCGATTGGCCACCCAATCAGGAGGGCTTTCTGAAGTCGCTCGAACTGTGGCCGCGAATCTCGGCGGGCATCCCCGACGCCGAGCTGTGGGTGGTCGGGGAGAAGAAGCCAGGCGCCAAGGACCCCAGCTACCCCACCGGCGTTCACGACGTCGGCTTCGTACCCGATCTGCCGGCGTTCCTCGGCACGTGCCGAGGTCTGATGGCGCCGATCAGGACCGGGGGAGGGGTGCGGGCCAAACTGCTCGAGGCCGCCAGCCGCGGCCTGCCCGTGGTCGGCACGACGGCCGCCATCGGTTCCCACGGACCGCTGTTCGGGCTGGCCACCTACGACGACGATGACGCGCTGATCGCCCAGTGCCGGCGCCTGCTGCTCGACCGTCCGGCCGCGGTGGCGGCCGGTCACGACCTCTACGAGCGCAACCGGCTGCATTGGGGCGACGGCCGGCCGCAGCGCAGCGTGCAGGAGCTGCTAAGTGTTGGCGCCGCCCGATGGTCGTCGACCTGAGCCGTCTGGGATCGTGGTGCGCGACGCACCCGTGGCGCGTGCTCGCGGCGTGGATCGGCGTCCTGGCACTGGCTTTGGGCGTCGCGGTCACGATCGGTGCGGCGCCACGTGGCGACGTCAACGACCCCGGCGCGCCCGCCGACGCGCGTGTCATCGTGCACCGCCCTTCGGCATCGCTGAACCCTGCTGAGCTGCAAGCGCTTCGAGGGCGCCTGCAGGACATCGCCGAGGTGTGGTGGGTATCGCCGCCGCGGATCTCCGGCGACGGCGACACCGCGCTGATCGCCGTCCACTACCGGCTGCCGGTGACCGCGTTTGCGGGTCCGCAGGGCCGCGACGCGTTGGAGCGCGCCGTGTCCCCCATCCGCGCCGATGGAACCGCCGTCGAGATCGGTGGGGAGGTGCCGGAGAACTACACGCCCGACGGGCCGACCGCCGAGAAGGTGGCTGCGCTACTTGCCTTTGCGCTGCTGTTCCTGCTGTTGGGCTCGGTCAGCGCTATCGTCGGCTACCTCTTGGTCGCCATCGTCGGCATCGGAACCGGACTCGGGCTCGTCGTCGTGCTCGCTGGCCTCGGCCCGACGGCCACCATCGCGCCTTACGTCGCCGCTCTCGTCGGAATTGCGCTCAGCGCCGACTACGTCCTGCACTTCCTGCACCGGTTCCGGCAGGAGTTCCGCACCGACGGGGCCGCACGCACCGCGGCGGTCAGGGCCGGTGCTGGTGCGGCCCGCCACATCGTCATCGCCGGCGGAGCGGTGGTGGCCTGCCTCGTCGGTCTCCAGTTCCTGCCCTTGCCAATGGTTTCCACGATGGCTCTCGCCGTTGGTGCCGTGGTCGTCTGCCTGGTGGCGACGGCGGTCACGATCATGCCGGCAGTGGGTGCCCTGGCCGGGCACCGGCTGTGCGGCCGGTGGTTCCGCAAGGGCAGGACCGACGAACCAGCACCTCGTCGCAACCCGGTCGCCGACCACCCCGTTGCCACCGCAATGGTGACGGTGCTCGTGCTGGCACTGCTCTCCGCCCCCGTCCTCGATCTGCGGACCTGGCCGCGCAGCGCGGGCAGCTGGTCCACTGCCGACACCATCCGTCGCGCACACGACTTGGCCGCAACGGAATTCGGTCCCGGAGCCAACGGTCCGATCACCGTCGTGCTCGATGCCGGGATGCCGGCCGCCGCGGTGGTCGCCACGCTGCGCGCCACCGACGCCTTCGCCTACGTCTCCGATCCCGAGGTCGACGATGCGCGCCCGGGTGAGATCGTCACCGTCGAGGCGCGCACCGCACCGCCCGACGCCGCGACCGTCGAAGCGTTGGGTGATCTGCGGGCCGCCGTACCCGAGGGCGCCCGCCTCGTCGGCGTCACGCCGTACTTCGCCGCCGCGGCGGCCAGACTGGAGCACCGGCTGTGGCCCGCGATCCTGGGGATGGTGGCGTTGGCGGGCGTCGCCATGGTCGTTGCGTTTCGCGATCCCGTCGCGGCCGTTCTGGCCGCAGCGGCGAAGCTGCTCGGCCTGACCGCCACTTACGGCATCCTCGTCGCGGTGGTCCAATGGGGTTGGGGCGCAAGCCTCCTCGACCTACCCGCGGCGGTCCCGATGTCGACGTGGGCGGTCGCGCTGGCCGTCGTCATGATCCTCGCATCTGCGACGACCTACGAGGCCTTCACCGCCGCGGACCGTTCCGCGATCCGAGTCGTCCTGCCCGGTGCCGTCTTCGCGACCGCGATCCTCCTCGCGTTCGCCATCGACCCCGACATCGTCGTGAGGATGCTCTGCGTGGCGACCGCGATCGGGCTGATCGTCGACGTGGTCTTCGTACGGCTGCTGTTGATACCCGCCGCGACGGTGTGGCGGCAGCGGCGCGGTCAGCTCCTGACGAGCGTGTACTGACCCAGCTCGCTGACGCGGCGCTTGAAGAAGTCGCTGCACCCGGTCAGGTACTTCATGTAGCGCTGGTAGACCTCTTCGGATGTGGCGGCCACCGCTTCGTCGTGGTGTTCCTCCAGCGCGGCGGCCCACATGTCGAGCGTGCGCACGTAGTGCTCGTCGAGGAGCTGCTTCTGCTCGACCGTGAACCCGGATTCCGTTGCCAGGGCCACGATTTGCTCGTCACCGGGCACCGATCCGCCGGGGAAGATCTCCTTGGCGATGAATCGCATGAACCGCAGATCGGTCATCGTGACGGGGATGCCGAGCTCGGGCCACTTCTTCAGAGGGTGGCCGAGGATCGCCTGCAACACCATGCGCCCGTCGTCGGGCAGGATGCTGCTGCACCGCTTGAAGAACGGCGCGTACCGCTCCTGCGGAAACGCCTCGATGGCCTCGAGGCTGATGATGCGATCGACGGGCTCGTCGAACTGTTCCCAGCCGCGCAGCAGCACCCGGCGGGTGCGTTCGGTGTCCAGATCGTCGAGAAGCGCCTGCGCATAGGCGTTCTGGTTCTTGCTCAACGTCAGGCCGACGACGTTGACGTCGTGCTCTTCGACCGCCCGCTTGAGCACCGAACCCCAGCCGCAGCCGATGTCGAGCAGCGTCATGCCGGGTCGGAGGTCCAGCTTGCCCAGCGCCAGGTCGATCTTGGCGACCTGTGCCTCCTCGAGCGTCATGTCGTCGCGCTCGAAGTACGCACAGCTGTAGGTGCGGGACGGGTCCTGGAACGTGCCGAAGAAGTCGTCGGACAGGTCGTAGTGCGCCTGGACCTCCTCGAAGTGGGGCTCCATTGCCTTGGTGTCAACCGTGCTCTCAGCCATCCCCGACTGACCTTCCATCCGGCGGGCCGCACGACCGACGCTGCGACCCTATTTAGTTAGCATGTTTAAGCTAAAACACTACACCGTCGTCAATTAGGCCTTCTCGCAGGTGAACTGGACGACGTCGGTGTAACCCTCCCGGAACAGATCGGCGCAGCCGGTCAGGTACTTCAGGAACCGCTCGTAGATCTCCTCTGAAGTGATCTCGATGGCCTCGTCCTTCTTGGCCTCGAGGTTGGCCGCCCACGTGTCGAGCGTCTTGACGTAGTGCGGCTGCAAGTGCTGCTCGCGGGTCACGGTGTATCCGGCCTTGACCGCGTGCTCGGTGACCATCGATGCCAGCGGCAGACGGCCACCGGGGTAGATCTCGTCCATGATGAACTTGATGAACCGCACCCGGGACATGGTCAGCGGCAGCTTCTTGGCCTTGATCTCCTCATCCTCGGGAATGGTGATGGTGTGCAGCATCTGCACGCCGTCATCGGGCAGCCAGTCGAAGGTGTTCTTGAAGTAGTCGTCGTACTTGTTGAAACCGAAGTGCTCGAAGGCGCCGATCGAGACGATGCGGTCGACCTTGCCGGTGAAGTCCTCCCACGGCTGCAGGCGGACCTCCATCTTGCGGTCACTGGTGGAGTTGGCGAACCAGTGCTTCTCGATGTGCTGCTTCTGGTTCTCCGACAGCGTCAAACCGATGACGTTGACGTCGTACTTCTCGACGGCCCGCATGATGGTCGCGCCCCAGCCGCAGCCGATGTCGAGAAGTGTCATCCCCGGCTCCAGGCCGAGCTTGCCGAGCGAGAGGTCGATCTTCGCCATCTGGGCTTGCTCGAGCGTCATGTCGTCGCGCTCGAAGTACGCGCAGCTGTACACCTGGTTCGGGTCTTGCCACAGTTTGAAGAAGTCGTTCGAGATGTCGTAGTGGAACTGGACTTCCTTCTTGTCCGATCCGCGCGTCTGCGAAGCAGACTTGGACAGCCACTTGGACTGCGCAGGTGACGGGGTGTGGATCTCGTTCGAGGAATTCATGAACCAACCTGTCGGCTATCGAGATTCTTCTGTCATGGCCGTTTCCAGCAGCGTCTTCTTCACCACGCCGGCACAACGACCCTACCTCCGTCCGCGTGAAGGTTCCGGGACTCTGGTGGAGCAGCGATTCGCCAGCGCGGGCAGCGCACGAGGGTCTGGTTTGCCCGGCTGCGGCGGGTCAATTGCTGAGATCGCCCTAGCGGATCGATGCCCGGTCGCAAACGGCGACCCAGCGTGACTCGCCGGCGCCCGACGGCACACACTTGTCGACATGACAGAACGTGAGGACACCCGCGTCGCCGTCTATCTCGACTTCGACAACATCGTGATCTCGCGATACGACCAGGTGAACGGGCGCAATTCCTTCCAGCGCGACAAGACCAAGGGGCTCGAGGTCGACCGCCTGGAGCGTGCGACGGTCGACGTCGGGGCGATCATCGACTTCGCCTCGTCGTTCGGCACGCTGGTGCTGACCCGGGCATACGCCGACTGGTCGGCGGACGTCAATGCCGGCTACCGCGGGCAGCTGGTCAGCCGCGCCGTAGACCTGGTGCAGCTCTTCCCGGCGGCCGCCTACGGCAAGAACGGCGCCGACATCCGGTTGGCGGTCGATGCCGTGGAGGACATGTTCCGCCTGCCCGACCTGACTCACGTGGTGATCGTCGCCGGCGACTCGGACTACATCGCCCTGGCCCAGCGGTGCAAGCGGCTGGGGCGTTACGTCGTCGGCATCGGGGTGGCTGGCTCGTCGAGCCGATCGTTGGCCGCTGCGTGCGATGACTTCCTCATCTACGACGCGCTGCCCGGCGTGCCGGTATTCGAGCCCACCGCCGAGCCCGAGGCCAAGGAGGACGAGCCCGAGCCCGAACCCAAGAAGCGCGCCCCGCGCCGGCGGGCCACCCGCCCGCAGGTCGTCGAGGAGGAGCCCGAGGTGCCCGATCCGCAGGCCGCGGCGACGGGCCTGCTCGAGCGGGCCCTGCGCATCGGGCTGGAGAAGGACGACGTCGAGTGGCTGCACAACTCGGCGGTGAAGGCGCAGATGAAGCGGATGGATCCGTCGTTCAGCGAGAAGTCGCTGGGTTTCAGGTCCTTCAGCGACTTCCTGCGCTCCCGCTCCGACGTCGTCGAGCTCGACGAGAGCTCGACGACGCGGATGGTGCGGTTGAAGAGCGCCAGCTAGCCGCCGAGCGTCTGGACGATGCCCGGCTTCATGGCATCGAGCTGAGCGCTCCAGTACGGCCAGCTGTGCGTGCCGTTGGGCGGGAAGTTGAACGTCGCGTTGCGCCCACCCGCGCCGGTGTAGGCGTTCTGGAACGCCACGTTGCTGTCCTTGGTCAGACCCTCGAGGAACGTGGCGGGCAGATCGCCGCCGCCGAGGTCGCTGGGCTGCCCGTTGCCGGTGTAGACGTAGATGCGGGTGCCGTTGGAGGCGATGCGGCCGGCCTGCAGGGTCGGGTCGTTGCGCTGCCAGTCGGGCCCGCCGCCGGGTCCCCACATGGCCCCTGCGTCGAATCCGCCGGCGTCGCGCATGGAGAAGCCGACCAGCGTCGGCCAGATCCCGTCGGAGAGGTGCTCGAAGCCCGACAGCGAGCCCGCGTAGGCGAACTGACCCGGGTGGTAGGCAGCCAGGATCAGCGCTGCACTGCCGGACATCGAGAGTCCGACCACGGCGTTTCCTGACGGTGAGATGCCCTTGTTGGCCGAGAGCCAGGCCGGCAGCTCGGAGGTCAGGAACGTCTCCCAGTTGTAGGTCTGCGTTTGGCCGTTGCCGACGGCCGGTTGCTCCCAGTTGGTGTAGAAGCTGGACATGCCACCGACGGGCATCACCACCGAGACGCCCGACTGGTAGAACTTCTCGAACGCATTGGTCTCGATGTCCCAGCCGCTGTTGTCGTCGCGGGCGCGCAGGCCGTCGAGCAGGTACACCGCGTGCGACCCACCCGGCTGGAATCGGACCAGGACGTTGCGGCCCATCGCCGCCGAGGGGACCATCAGGTCCTCGACCGGCAGACCGGCACGGGAGTAGGCCTGTGCGGTTGCCGAGCCGCCGACGACGCCGATCAGGCCGGGCAGCACCGCGGCCGCGACCAGCGCGACCCCGAGCCGGCGCCCGGCGCGCTGGATTCTGTGAACGAGTGTCATTGTTCGTGCGCCAATCGTCGAAGGGGATCTCGTGGTTCGGTTGCCCCCAGCTGCAAGCAGCCGACGGTTCCACCGTCGTTCGGTTATTCGCTATGAGGGATGCCACGCGTTACCCAGGCTCACACCTGTCAATGTTCGGTGAAGCCGAAACAGGTTGACGGAAGACGTGTTCGCGCTGTTCACGGCGTCATGAGGAAACATCTGACGCAACCGTGACGTCCGTCCTGCACGCCTGGAGAACGGCCCGATCACGAACGTGGCACATGCAGGAGCGTCCGTTGCGAAGGATGGCCCGCGACCCCCTACGATTGGGTCTCGTTCCGGTGCTGAAGATCAATGGAGTCTTGTTGACGTCTACTCGTCGTGCCCGTGGGGCTTGGTTGGCCGCGTCCTTCGCGGTCTTGGCCGTACTGGGTGGTGTCCTGGTGAGCGGATCCGACCGGTGTGTGCACGGTTGCCAGGTGCTGGCCGCACCGCGCAACCTGGCCGAGGCGGTACCCCCGCCCGTGCCGACCTCGACGCCCGCCGCTCTGGCGGTCATCCCGGCCCCTGCATCCGACGACGTCAACCCGGCCGGTCCGGTGCTCGTCACCGCGACCAGTGGCACCATCACCGACGTCACGATGACCAACGACAGCGGCAAGGTCATCCCGGGCGTCCTCACCCCCGACGGCACTGTGTGGAAGCCGACGAGTCAGCTCGGTTATGACCGCACCTACAAGATGACGATCGTGGCCCGCGGGCCCAGCGGCATGCCGACGCGTGAGGTCTCCAGTTTCTCCACGGTGTCGCCGAGCAGCCAGACGCAGGTCTACCTCGACCGCGCCGGGGGCGACATCCTCGAGGACGGTGCCACCTACGGCATCGGCACCGTCGTGGTCGCGCACTTCGACGAGCCGATCGACAACAAGGCCAACGCCGAGCGCCACCTGTCGGTCACCACCAACCCACCGGTTCCCGGATCGTGGTATTGGGTCGACGATCAGAACGCGCACTGGCGCCCCGAGAAGTACTACGCCCCCGGGACGACGGTCAGCGTCAACGCCAACCTGTACGGCACCCCGCTCGGTGACGGCCTGTACGGCGCCGAGGACGAGCACGTCTCCTTCAAGATCGGAGATGCGCACGTCTCGATTGCCGACGACGTCACCAAGCAAGTCAGCGTCTTCGACAACGGCAAACTGGTGCGCACCATGCCGACGTCGATGGGCATGGGCGGCACGCAGGAGATCGCCGGCCGGACGTTGTCGTTCTTCACTCCGCCCGGGGTGTACACCGTGCTCGACAAGGCGAACCCGGTGGTGATGGATTCCTCGACCTTCGGTCTGCCGATCGATTCGCGGCTCGGCTACAAGGAGTCCATCTCGTATGCGACCCGCATCAGCATCGACGGCATCTACCTGCACCAGCTGAACTCGACGGTGTGGGCCCAGGGCAACACCGACACCTCGCACGGCTGCTTGAACCTCAACGGCGAGAACGCCCAGTGGTTCTTCAACTTCGCGGTGCCCGGTGACGTGGTCGAGGTGAAGAACACCGGTGGCCCGCCGCTGCAGCTGTGGCAGAACGGCGACTGGACCATTCCCTGGGATCAGTGGAAGCAGGGCAGCAAGCTCACCTAGGGCCCGTCACCCGCGCGCCGCCTCGTGCATGAAGGCCACCGCCCGCGCGACACCGGCCGACGGTGATGCCAGACCGAGCCGCCCGACGGGCGTGTCCGTCGATGTCGGCTCGCCGATGACCCCGTCCGGCGCGACGACGACGCCTTCGACCACGGGTGCCATCGTCGTGCCGACGTCGGTCAGGTACAGCAGCGTCTGCGCCAGCCCGGTGCGCCCGACGTAGTCGGCATTGGCCGAGTACTTGCATTCGAGCACGAACGCCGCCTCATCGGGCAGGACGAGCATGAGATCCGGTGCCAATGGCCGGGTTTGGCTGCGCAGCGCGGTCGCAAGCGACCGGTACCGCGACTCGGCGCCGTAGCGTCGCCAGCTGCCACCGGCCTCCATCCACAGGTGCCACACCCGGCCTCCCAGCGTGACGTGGAACTGCTCGCGGCCGCCGACGAAGCTCAACGGGGACGTGCCTAGGATCGAGGCGCCCGCCGATTGCAGGGCCCGCAGCAGCTCGCCGAGCACCGCCAGCTGAAACAGCGTCGGCCGCATCTCGGGCACCGGCAGCAGCAGCTCGGCGGCGAGGACGGGTTCACTTGCGGCCCTGATGCTTCGCGCCACGTCGACCAGCCGCCGCCAGGCCGCGCCCTCGCGGGCCACGGCTGCCAGTTCGGAGGGCCGGGGTTCGGCTGCCTCGCGGTCGATCAGGCCCGACTCGAAGATCCGCGCCAGCGCGTCGAGCTGGGCGGTCACGGGCTGCGCCGCGGCAGGGTCGATCGACGTCGCACGCCGGGCCAGCCGTAGAACCGTGCCGCCGGTCCACGCCAGCGCCATCGCGAGCAGTTCGTGCGCGACGCGATCGCGCTGCCGAATGACGAACGACGATGGCGGCCAACCGTAGTGCCGCCGGGTGTCGACCCAGGACGTGCCGCCGGTTGGTGCGTCGGCGATCGTGCGGCGGCGCCGGGACTGGGCGGGCAGCAGGTCCACCCACTGCTTGGCAGTGCCCGGTAGCCGGGCGATCTGCGGGAGCAGCTCGAGGAACAACATCAGATCAGCCCGCAGCAGCGTGTCCTCCGGCCGCCAGTCTCGCGGAAGGTCCTCTGGGGCAAGTGAATTGATCACCTTGACCAGCTGGCCCCGGCCGATCCACGCGCGCAGCACATGGTCGAGCCCACCCTCGGGGATCGGAAGCGCGACGTCGGGGCCGTCTTCCCCGGTCAGGACAATACGTGGCTCATTTCCACGACCCACTCCCACTCGGCCTGGCTGAGAGCGTGGTACTGCTCGACGATGGCATGGCCAAGCGACGCCAACTCGTCCTCCATCTCCCGCAGCCACGTGCCGACGTTGACTAGGTAGGCCTCGGCGAGCAGTTCCCGCTCGACGTGCGTGATGGTCGTCAGCTGCTCGGCGTCGGTGCCTACGCCTGCGGCGATGTAGTCGGCCATCCGCAGGAAGAGGGCCGGCCCCAGGGTGGTCATCGAATTCGTCAGGTGCGCCGAGTAGATCGCGACGATCGCGTCCAGCAGTGGCTCGGGCAGTCCGTGGTCCTGGGCCAACAGCGCCGTCCGGAACTTCTCGGTGTCGGCGGCGGGAATCGGCACCCGCAGGAATCGTCGGCCAAGCGCGTGGCCGAAGCGGAAGACCCGCTGCGCGTCCAGCGCGTTGTACGTGCCCAGCAGTCGCCACTCGGTGCCCGCGACGTAGCGCACGGGTCCGCTGCCGCTTGCGGGGTCGGTCAGGCGTGCCTCGTTCTCGACCGTGCAGGTGGCACCCGTGGACCAGCCGAGTTGCACCTGCGGCGACCCGATGGCGGGGGAGACCGTGCCGAGCGTGACGTCCTGTCCGCTCAGCCACGTCAGCAGGCCGCCGAAGATGCGGTCCATGTCCGCTCGGTTGACCTCGTCGACGATCAACCAGTTGCCGTCGGCGATGGCGCTGAGCACGCGACCCGGCCGGAAGCGCAGCTCGTTGCCGTCGATCGTCTGCCCGCCGACCAGATCCGTCGTCGACCAGTTCTCCTCGGCAGCAGACCATTCCACGCCCGCCGGGCCGACCTGGAAGCCGAAGCTCTTCGGATCGGCGACGATGCGGTCGACCACCTGGCGCAGCAGCGTGGTCTTGCCGCTACCGGGCGGACCCACCAGGATCACCGCCGGCGCCGACAAGATCGCCAGTCGGACCATCCGTTCGATGCGCGGATCTATCTCGATGGGCACGGTGATCACCGACGGCACCTGCCCGCCGTCGCCGGTCGTGCTGACCCCCGACCCCGGCGCGTTGCCCAGCACGGGGTGATGTTCCGGGGTGAGCTCGGGGAAGATCGCCTGCAACCGTCCGATGGTGCCGTCACTCATCGAAGATCACCAGCCGCACCGGGGTGGATTCGCGAAGGAACAGCGCGGCCTTCAGCGATGGCAGCCGGCCACGCTTGCGCATCGCCGACAGCACGTGGTCGGGCGTCACGTCGCCCAGCACACTGATGACGGCGTACTCCGGACTGGACTTGGCCATCTCGTCGCACCGGTTGCCAATCTGCTTGAGCTCGGTCACCAGCTTGCCGATCACGGGGCCGCCTCGCTGCCCGTCGCCGACGCCGAGCTCGTCGGCGAACCACTGGTACAGCGGGTCCCACTTCGAGGAGTCGTTGCGACTGGCCTGGATTCCGTGCACGACGGCAGCCAGGATGCCGTCGCGCGGGGTCGCCCCGAACAGGTCGGTCATGCCCCGACGCTCGCCGCGTAGGCCGTCAGCTCGTCGATGAACCCCGGCGGGAAGCGCAGGGTGCCCTTGCGGGTTCGGTTCAGGAAGCCAAGGGCGGCGCGGGCGGACAGCGGCTTGCCCGGATGCCGAAGAAAGTCGGCCAGGGATTCCCGCGGCTGCCACAGCGGCCAAGGGCCGACGTCCGCGGCATGCACCACCCCGTCGAGGTCCGACCACGCCCCGCGGCGCGGCCACTTGGCGCCGGTCCGGGGTTGGTCACCCGTGGCGTCGTACCGGCCGGGTTTGGCCAGCCGGCTCCCGATCCACGTCGCGACGGGCACGCTGACGGAGTTGCCGACCATGCGCCAGCGTTCACCCGTCCTGGCAACCTCCGCGGCCGGGGCGGTCCAGTCCGCCGGAAAGCCTTGCAGCCGTTCGGCATCGCGAATGTCTGGGGTGACGTAGCCGCCCGACGGCAGCCGAATGGCCGGGGGTGACGGCACCCCGACCGACGACCCGCACTTGATGGGCGGCACCCCGTCGACGGCCCAGCCGAAGGCCCGCATCCCCTCGGTCCAGTAGAAGCCGCAGGCGACGTCGGGGTATCCGCCCGCCGCCGAGGGCTTCTCCCGATCGTCGGCGAGCAGTACGTCGCGCGGATCACCGGTCCGCGAGGCCACCAGGTACCACCGGTTTCGTCGTTGCGGCAGCCCGAAGGCGTTGCTGTCCACGACGCGGTAGGCCCACCGGTAGCCCAGCTCGGTCAATGCGGTGGTGACGAGTTCGAGCGCTGCACCTTGGCCGAGTGACATCAGGAATGGCACGTTCTCCAGCACCACCCACGGCACGTCGCCCTGCTGCAGCAACCGCAGGACCTCACCGATGAGACTGCTTCTGGCGCCCTCGATTCCGACCTTGCGCCCGACGCTGCTGAGGTCCTGACACGGGAATCCGGCCGTGACGACGTCAGTATCGCTTGGCAGCGCCGCCAGGTCGCGGACGTCGGCCTCGAGCTTGGTGTCGGGGAACCGGCGGCGCAGCACGTGCATGGCGGGCGGTGCATTCTCGACCAGCAGCTGCGCGTGGTGGCCGCTGGCGGCCATGCCCAGCTCGAGGCCGCCGATGCCGGCGAACAGACCCGCCACCTTGAGACGGGAGCGCTTCACCGCAACCACTCCAGGGCGACGGCATAGCTCAGCCTCGACGGCACCGCGTTGCCGATCATTCGGGCGATTGCGGTGCGGTGCCGGACGCTGTCGAAGGAGAACCAATCCGGAATGTATTGCAGCCGGGCGGCTTCGTGAGCGCTGATGGTGCGCCGTTCGCTCGGATGGACGTAGCGGCCCATGCACATGCTGTAGAAGCCGGTGGTGATGGTCTGCGACGGGCGGTCCCACGCAAGCCGTCCGTAGATGGCCTTGTAACTGTGGCCGCCGCCGGCGTGGCAGGCCGGGCGCTGGCTGTCGGGCAGGTCGAAGGCGCCGCTCTCGAAGAGGTAGTCGATGCGTTGGCGCGTCGCCGGTGCCGAGCGGGCGACCGCGTCGACCAGACGGTCGCGTCGCGACTCGGGCAGCGCCACCAGGTCCTGGAAGGCCCACGCGACGTCGCGTGGTTCGCGCCGATGCCTGGCGACGACCTCGGCCGGGGTGGTCGAGTGCGTCAGGCTGGCCATCAGGACGAGGCGGCGCCGGCGCTGCGGCACGCCCAGCTCGCTGAGGTCGACGACACCGATGGAGACGCGGTAGCCCAAGGTGCCCAGCGCCTCGGCGGTGCGCTGCACGACGGCCCGCTTGTCGTTGAGTGCGCCCGGCACGTTCTCGATCAGGATGTGCTGTGGCTCAAGGACTTCCGCGGCTCGCACCATGGAGCCGTACAGCTCGTTCTTGTCGTCGGCGTGCCGGGTGTGGTTGTTGAAGTCACTGTGGCCCTGGCACGGCGGGCCGCCCACCAGGACGTCGATGTCGCCGTGCGTCTTGGTCAACAGGCGTTCGGCGGAGGTCAGCCGGCCACCCACGCGACCGGGCAGCACCTCGGTGACGTCCTGGCTGATGGCCGCGGCGGTGGGGAAGTTCGCGGCGTAGGTCTGCGCGGCCACGGCGTCGACGTCCACCGCGAGCACCGGCTCGAACGAGCGGTTCAGCGCGCGGGCCGCCTCGGCCAGGCCGATCGACAGGCCCCCGCAGCCGGAGAACAGGTCGACGACACGCAGCGACGATCGAGCCGCTCCGCACGGTGGCGCCACCCGACTTCGAAGCCAGGCGCGCTCGGCCTCGTCGGCGGAGGTGGGCCTGGCGTCGCGGCCCGGATACTCGGCAAGCACGCTGGTGGTCTTGCGGCCGCCGGGCCGAATGAGCACGCGTTCATAGGATCCGTTGCGGGTGCGGAATCGCTCGAAACCCGCGTCGGCGGCTGGCCGGCGGGCGACGGTGGTGGGTGATGGCTGCGACAGCTCGGTCATCTATACCGCGCGACCTGCGAAGAGTCGGCCCAGGCGGGCGCTGCGGCGAATCACGCGAGTAATCGTATTCAGCGGTTCTGACAAGTGCGGGCACCCGGGGCGGCGCGCCGTCAATAGGGTGGGTCCATGGCCGAGTCGTGGGCGTCCTCACCGGAGGCCCGCGCGCGCATGCAATCCAACAAGAGTCGCGATACCAAACCCGAGTTGGCCCTGCGCTCGGCGGTGCATGCTCGGGGGCTGCGCTACCGCGTCTCAGCGAAGCCGCTGGCCGGGGTGCGGCGTACCGCGGACCTGGTGTTCCCCCGGGCCAAGGTCGCGGTCTTCCTCGACGGCTGTTTCTGGCACGGGTGTCCCGAACATCACACCGTCGCGTCGGCCAACGCCAAGTTCTGGGCCGACAAGGTGCAGGCGAACCGAGCCCGCGACCGCGACACCGACGGGCGACTCGATGCGGCGGGCTGGGTCAGCGTCCGGATCTGGGAGCACGAGGATCCCGTCGACGCGGCTCAGCGCGTCGAGGAGGTGGTCCGCGGGCGGCTCGTCACAGATCGTTGACGTCGACCAGGCCGTCCTGGATGGCGCGCGCGACCAGCGCGGCCTTGGTGTTGGCCGGGCGGCCAGCCGCGGCGTACTTGTCGCGGATGCGCTGCAGGTGGGTGCGCACCGTGGTCGCCGAGATCTCGAGTTGCCTCGCGACGTCGTCCTTGTTGTCGTTCAAGATCCACGCCAGGAGCACCTCCCGCTCGCGCGGCGCGAGCTCGGGGCGTCGACGCGTGGTTGCGGCTTCGTCGGGAAGGATGACCGTCACGACAGTGGTATCGACGGGGCGAGCAGCAACGTTTCCTCCATGCGTTGGTTGGGAAACCATCATCCGTTCGGACGACCCCGAAGTCACGTAGATAATTGACGCGTTCGTAGTGGATTTCGGCAAGATGAACGACACGATTCGTAAATCGAGCAACATCTTGCACGTTGCGAGAGGATTTGCCGGGTGGAGGGCCAACCGCGAATTCTGGTGGCGTCGCCGCTGAGCGGTGCCGTGCTGCCGGCGCTCGGTGCCGCCTTTCCCGAGGCGATGGTGCGAGTGGCGGGTGACCGGGAGGCCGTCGGCCGCGAGGTGACCCAGCGCGTGCGATTCGACGTCGTCGTCGCCGACCTGCTGTGGAACACCCCGGAGTGGGAGTTCCGGTTCGACGGCCTCGACGTCGTCGACATCCTCGGGGCTGCGGAGCGGCGAGCCCCGGTCATCATCGCCACCCAGGGGCACGCCCTGGAGCGAGACCTCCTCGACGAGGCGGCTTTGCGGCCGGAGGTGTTCTCGGTCTATCACAAATCCGCCGGACCCGAGCAGCTGGCCGACCTCGTCAGGGACGCGGCCGTCGGCACGCGGCGCGACGGGGGCCACGGCACGGTCCCGCGCAGCAAACCCCTCTACGAGATGTTCCAGGGGCGTCGCGGAGAGACCGCAGCCAGGATGGCCGGCGCGATCGCCGCCGGCCGCGCGACCGACGGCGCCACGCTCGCCGCGGCGGCGGGCGTTGCCCTGAATACGGCCTCGAAGGTGACGACGCACTACCTCGGACCGATCATCGTCGAGCGCGGCGAGCACGATCCGCGGCTGCCGATGACGCTGTCCGCGGTCTACCGCTGGTGCGGCCTGCACGCCCGCTACATCCTGAGCTGGTGCCGCCGGCACGGCCATGGTGACGTGCTCGTCACACGTTAGGCACGGAATTTCGATGGCCATCTCTTAGTTGGGCTTAGTAATGTGGCCCGAGTAGCGGACCACGTGCATCGCGAAGAGGTCATCATGATCAAGGTCAAGTCGTTCCTCGGTGGTTCCGCCGTCGCGGCAAGCCTGGCGCTGGCGCCTCTGGCACTCGGCGCTGGAATGGCCAACGCGGCCCCGTCGCCGGCCGAACCGCAGGTGCCGACGGTGCAGGGCGCCGGTCAGACCAGCGCGCAGACGCCCAGCTCACCGGCCCCG
The DNA here is from genome assembly GCF_033741125.1 of Mycolicibacterium sichuanense. Taxonomy (NCBI): domain Bacteria; kingdom Bacillati; phylum Actinomycetota; class Actinomycetes; order Mycobacteriales; family Mycobacteriaceae; genus Mycobacterium; species Mycolicibacterium sichuanense. The sequence goes on from NZ_JAWQPU010000001.1 coordinate 203,576, forward strand.
TCGCCGTATGCGGACTACGGCAGCCGGGCCGTGTGCGCCATGCCGGGCCTGTACTTCGTCAACATCTGCGTCTAGTCGAACGCCTGGCCTAGCGTCGTTTCCGCTCAGTGCGATTCAAATGCGGCCACCTTCGTCGCGGTGGCGCAATCACCACGTGCGGCGGCCCAATCGGCAGGTCCGCGCGGTCTGCGGGCGGCGCAATCGAAACACTGCCGCGAAATCGAAATCTGGCCCCCTGGCCATCCTGACATGCACCGATACGGTCCTGAGCAGGTCACCAGCCAGGAGGTGTCATGGCCAGCCAGAACCACGAACGCGCCGAACCGACGCCGATCCGCCGTCCGCGCGCGGATCAGGCCCGGCTGGTCGCCGACGTGCTGCGCCACCAGATCCACGCCGGCGGCTACCCGGACGGCCTGCCCGCCGAGGGTGACCTCGCGAATGAGTTCTTCGTCTCCCGCAACACCGTCCGCGAGGCGCTGGCCGCGCTGAAGGACGAGGGCATCATCGAGCGCGGCCCCCGTACCGGCACCCACGTCGCCATCCGCAAGTACGACCACGGCCTCGACGCGCTGGTCGGGTTGAAGGAGACGTTCAAGGGCTACGGAGAGATCCGCAACGAGGTCCGCGCCGCCATGACGGTGTCCGCCCCGCCGTCGGTGGCCAATCGTCTGCGCCTGAATCCGGGTGAACGCGTCGTCTTCGTCGAACGGCTCCGCTACCTCGGTGACCTGCCGCTGTCCCTCGACATGACCTACCTGGCGCCCAGCGTCGGCAACGAGGTGCTCGAGCACTCGCTGGAGGTCAACGACGTCTTCGCGCTCATCGAACAGGTCACCGGTCGTCGGCTCGGCGCCGCGGACCTGGCCGTCGAGGCCGTCTCCGCCGACGCCCACTCCGCGGCGATCCTGCAAGTGCCCGACGGCGCCCCGGTGTTGCTGCTGGAGCGGCTGACCCACCTCGACGACGGGCATCCCGTCGATCTCGAATACATCCGCATGCGGGGCGACCGAATCACCCTGCGCGGCAACCTAGTTAGGGGAGAATGATGGCTCAGGTCAACCAGCGGGTCGACGTGCCGGTGACGATCGACGAGTCGCTGTGCATCGAGGGGTGCACGCTCTGCGTGGAGATCTGTCCGCTGGACTCGCTGGCCATCAACCCCGAGAACGGCAAGGCCTTCATGCACGTCGACGAGTGCTGGTACTGCGGCCCATGCGCAGCCCGCTGTCCCACCGGCGCCGTCACCGTCAACATGCCCTATCTCATTCGCTGAATCCGAGGACTCACCGTGAAACGTCTCCTTGCCCTCCTGCTCACCGCCACCACCGTCGGCTCAGTGGCCGCGTGCTCACTGGACTCGAAGAGCCAGTCCGAGGGCACCGTCGCCGTCGTGATCGGTTACCAGTCCAAGACCATCAACACCGTCACGGCCGGAACTCTGTTGAAGGCCAAGGGTTTCCTGGAGAAACGCCTCGATGACCTCGGCAAGTCCTCGGGTGTCAGGTACGACGTCCAGTGGCAGGACTACGACACCGGCGCACCCATCACCGCACAGATGGTGGCCGAGAAGATCGACATCGGCTCGATGGGTGACTACCCGCTGCTGATCAACGGCTCGAAGACGCAGGCCAATCCGGGGGCCAGGACCGAACTGGTCTCCATCACCGGCTACAGCCCGACCGGTTCGCTCAACATGGTCGTCGTCCCACCCGGTTCGACGGCGTCCAGCATCGACGACCTCAAGGGGCAGAAGGTCTCCGCCAGTGTGGGCTCGGCGGGTCACGGCACCCTGGTCCGGGCGCTGGACAACGCGCACATCGATCCCGCGACGGGGGTCCAGGTACTCAACCAGCAGCCACAGGTCGGCGCATCGGCTCTGGAATCCGGTCAGGCGCAGGCACTCTCGCAGTTCGTCGCCTGGCCCGGGCTGCTGGTCTTCCAGGACAAGGGCAAGCTGCTCTACGACGGCGCCGAGGGCAACTACCCAACGTTCCACGGTGTGGTGGCCCGACGCGACTACGCCAGTCAGCACCCCGAGGTGCTCGACGCGTTCCTGCAGGCCCAGTTGGATGCGACGGACTTCCTGAACGCCAACCCGCTGGAGGCGGCCAAGATCGTCGCCGACGGCAGCGGTCTGCCCCAAGAAGTCGTCTATCTCTACAACGGACCCGGTGGCACGTCGTTCGACACCACGCTGAAGCCGTCCCTCGTCACCGCGCTCAAAGGCGATGTGCCGTACCTGAAGTCGATCGGCGACTTCGCCGACCTCGACGTCGACGGTTTCGTCTCCGACGTCGCGCTGCGCAAGGCGTTCGGCACGCGAAACCAGGACTACGGAACCGCGCTGGCCTCGACCGCCAACCCGTCGCTGCTGAAGGGGCAGGATCCCGTCTGCAACGTGCCGGTGACCGATCCCAAGCTCGCGGGCGAGCTGTGGTTGGACGGCCAGACCGCCACCCAGCCCGCCGCCAATCCCGGTTGCCTGCTGCGAGCCATCCGCGAGGCGACCGCCAAGGGGCAGAAGGTTCGCGCGGCCTACGTACCGGATGCCGAGCTGGGCACTCGCTGGTTCGCCGACAAGTCGGCCTGGGTCGAGAGCGGGAGGGGCTTCCTGCCGTTCGACACCGTGGCCGGCGCCCAGCGTTACGCCGGCGCGCATCCCGGAGCCACCGTCGTCGACTACCAGCAGGCGCTGGCGGGTGCGGCGTGACGACCCCGCCCGCGGTGATCACCGCCGACGCACCCGCCGTGGTCGCGCCCGCACGCCCGGTGAGGCCGCGCCGCGCGCGTCGGGGCTGGCCCTCCTGGGTGGTTCGCATCGCCTCGGTCGCGGCGGCCGTCGCGCTGTGGCAGGTGTTGACCGCCAATCACGTTCGGTTCTGGCTGCGATTCGACACCCTGCCGACGGTGACCGACATCGTCGCGGCATTCGGGCGCCGGTTGGCCACCGAGGACTACTGGCTGGATCTGGGGCAGTCGCTCATCCGCATCCTCACCGGTTTCGCGCTCGCCGCCGTCGCCGGGGTTCTCAGCGGGATCCTGCTCGGTCGCTCGCGGGCGTCGGCGAACGTGCTGGGTCCGCTCACCGAGCTGGCCCGTCCGATTCCCGCGATCGCGATCGTGCCCGTGGCGATCCTGCTGTTTCCCACAGACGAGGCGGGCATCGTCTTCATCACGTTCCTCGCCGCCTACTTCCCGATCATGGTCAGCACGCGGCACGCGGTGCGTGCGCTGCCGACGCTGTGGGAGGACTCCGTGCGCACGCTCGGTGGCAATCGCTGGGACGTCCTGGTCCGCGTCGTGCTGCCGGGCATCCTGCCCGGGGTCTTCGGTGGGCTGTCGGTCGGCATCGGCGTGGCGTGGATCTGCGTCATCTCTGCGGAGATGATCTCGGGACGCCTCGGCGTCGGCTACCGCACCTGGCAGGCGTACACCGTGCTGGCCTACCCCGAGGTGTTCGTCGGCATCATCACCATCGGCGTGCTGGGGTTCGTCACCTCTGCCGCAGTCGAATTGGTCGGTCGACGGGTGACCCGCTGGCTGCCGCGCGGCGAGCAGAGCGGCCGATGAGCGCTCGCGCGAAGAGGAGATCGCCCCGATGAGCGGCATGGCCCTCGACCTGCGCGGCGTGGTGCTCAGCTACGGCGGTGCGCCGGTCGTTGACGGTCTGGACCTCGACGTCCGGCCCGGTGAGATCCTGGTGCTGACGGGCCCATCCGGCTGCGGCAAGTCGACGGTGTTGCGCGCGCTGGCCGGACTGCTGCCGCCGGACGGGGGCGAGATCTGCGCCGACGACGCCCGCGTCACCACGACATCCCGCGACCGCGCGATGGTCTTCCAGGACAACGCGCTATTGCCCTGGCGCACAGTGCAATCCAACGTCGAGCTCGCGCTGAAGCTGGCGGGCCGGCCGCGGCAGGGCAGGCGCGCCGAGGCGCTTCGCTGGATCGCCGACGTCGGTCTGACCGGGTTCGAGGACTATTTGCCCAAGAATCTGTCGGGTGGCATGCGCCAGCGCGTGCAACTCGCCCGCGGGCTCGCGGGTGCACCGCGCGCGGTGATGATGGACGAGCCCTTCGGCGCGCTGGACACCCAGACCCGGTCCACCATGCAGCGTCTGCTGATCGACACCTGGCAGGCCCACCCGACGACCGTCGTATTCGTCACCCACGACGTCGACGAGGCCCTGCTCATCGGCGACCGCATTGCCGTGCTCGGCCGCGCGGGCCAACCCCTGCGTGCCCTCCTGGAGGTTCCCTCACCCCGCGACGGCGGCGTCAACCGCACCGCACTGCGGGCCGATGTCATTGCCGCCCTCGATAACTCGGAGTTGATCAGCTGATGCAGATTCCCCACCTCGACGACGCCGTTCGCCTGGATTGCGACGTGCTGGTCATCGGCGGTGGCACCGCCGGAACGATGGCCGCGCTCACCGCCGCCGAGCAGGGCGCCCAGGTGCTGCTGCTCGAGAAGGCACACGTCCGACACTCCGGCGCACTGGCCATGGGCATGGACGGCGTCAACAACGCCGTCATCCCCGGTAAGGCCACCCCGGAGGACTACGTCGCCGAGATCACCCGGGCCAACGACGGAATCGTCAACCAGCGCACGATCTACCAGACCGCAACGCGCGGCTTCGCGATGGTGCAGCGCCTCGAACGCTACGGCGTGAAGTTCGAGAAGGACGAGCACGGCGAGTACGCCGTGCGTCGTGTGCACCGGTCGGGTTCCTACGTACTGCCGATGCCCGAGGGCAAGGACGTCAAGAAAGCGCTCTACCGAGTGCTGCGCCAGCGCGCCATGCGCGAGAAGATCCGCATCGAGAACCGGTTCGTGCCGGTGCGGGTGCTGACCTCGCAGGGGCGCGCCGTCGGCGCGGCGGCGTTGAACAGCCGCACCGGTGAGTTCGTCGTCGTGGGGGCAAAGGCCGTCGTCCTCGCCACCGGACCGTGTGGGCGGCTGGGCCTGCCCGCGTCGGGTTATCTCTACGGCACCTACGAGAACCCAACCAACGCAGGTGACGGCTACTCGATGGCGTTCCACGCCGGCGCCGAGTTGTCGGGGATCGAATGCTTCCAGATCAATCCGTTGATCAAGGACTACAACGGGCCGGCATGTGCGTACGTCGCCAATCCGTTCGGCGGGTATCAGGTCAACGCCAAGGGGGAGCGGTTCGTCGACTCCGACTACTGGTCTGGGCAGATGATGGCCGAGGTCAAGAATGAGATCGAATCGGCCCGCGGCCCCATCTACCTCAAGGTCAGTCACCTGCCCGATGAGACGCTCAGTACGCTCGAGGGCATCCTGCACACCACCGAACGGCCCACCCGCGGCACCTTCCACGCCAACCGCGGGCACGACTACCGCACCCACGACGTCGAGATGCACATCTCCGAGATCGGGCTCTGCAGTGGGCATTCCGCGTCCGGGGTGTGGGTCGACGAGAACGCGCGCACGACCGTGCCCGGGTTGTACGCGGCCGGCGATCTGGCTTGCGTCCCGCACAACTACATGATCGGCGCGTTCGTCTACGGCGAGCTGGCCGGCGCGCATGCGGCGTCGACGCTCGACGTGACGCCGGCACCGGGCTCGCTTCCCGCCGACCAGATCGCCGACGCCCACGAGCTGATCTACCGGCCATTACGACACCCGGACGGGCCGCCCCAGCCGCAGGTGGAGTACAAGCTGCGACGCTTCGTCAACGACTACGTGGCGCCGCCGAAGACCGCCGCGAAGCTATCGCTGGCCGTGCAGACCTTCGAGCGGATGCGCGAGGAGGTCGAGGGCATCGGCGCCACCACCCCGCACGAACTGCTGCGCGCGGTGGAGGTGTCGTTCATCCGCGACTGCGCCGAGATGGCGGCACGTTCATCGCTGACGCGGACCGAATCCCGATGGGGCCTCTACCACGATCGCAGCGACACCCCCGATCGCGACGACGTCGAGTGGCGCTACCACCTGAACCTGCGCAAGACCGCCGACGGCATGGAGTTCCTCAAGCGTCCCGTCGCTCCGTACTTCGTCCCGGTGCCGGGCCTGGACGACCTGCCCAGCGGCGAGACGGACGCCATCGCCGTGCGGCAACCGGAGCTCGTCGGGGCGCAGGCGCCATCCGGTGACGGGTCCCGGGTGATCGCCGACGCCACTGCCGAGCCGCCGTCGCCACGCATCGCGGCCGTGCTGGCGCTGGACGAGCCGACCGTCGAGGACCTGGCGCCCTACCTGGACGACGCTGATCCCGGGGTGCGCCGCACCGCGGTCGACGTGCTGACCGAGCATCTCGCCGACGGGTATGCCCCCGCGCTCGTCAAGGCGCTGGGCGACGAGCACGTCGAGGTCCGGCGCATCGCCGCCGACGGCATCCGGGAACTCGTCGAGGTGCTGCCCGAGCCCGCCGCCCTCGCCCCGACGCTGGAGTCGGCGGACGCGTACGTCCGCAGTCTCGCGGTCTACGTGCTGAGCGCCCGGCGGGTGGGGGATGCCGACCAGTACCGTCGTGCGCTGACCGACCGCGATCACCGGGTGCGAATCGAGGCCGTCCGTGCGTTGGTGTCGGTCGACGACGCCGAGGGCGTGGCCGCCGCCCACGCCGATGCCAACAGGGAGGTGCGCATCGCCGTGGCCAACGGCCTCGGCACGCTGTCGTCGGGCACGCAGACGATCCGGGAGCTGATCCGGGATGCCGACCCCCTGGTGCGGGCCGCCGCGCTGGCCGCCATGGGCTCCTTCGAATGGGGTGACGGTGACGTCGGCACCGTCGAGCGGGCCCTGGCGGAGTCGGCCTGGCAGATCCGGCAGGGTGCAGCGCGCGCGTTGGCTGGGGCCCCGTCGCCGTCGACCGCGGTGCCGCCGCTGTCGCACGCTCTGGCCGATCCGCATCTCGACGTGCGCAAGGCCGCCGTGCTGAGCCTGACCCGGTGGGCGGGCTCGGACGCCACGGCCAGGGAGGCGCTCACCGGTGCGCTCGAGGACGGTGACGCGGACGTGCGAGCCTATGCCAGGCAGGCGCTGAGCAACGCGCGGTGACCGAACTCGTCGGCGGCTCGCGAGGCGATGGGGACCCGCCACTACCATCGGAGTCGTGACGGACGGTGATCCTGCAACGACGCCGGGGGGCGCCCAGGCGGGAGTGGTCCCGCCGCTCGATGTCGCAGGCTCGGGTGTCCTTCCCCCGGTCGACGACCGCGTACGGCGATCCTTCGGGGTGCTCGAGCGGTTGGCCCCCCGGGTGGGATCACGGTGGGCTGTCGAATTGTGGTGCACACCACCGGTTTTGGAGTCGAGCATGCGCATGCCTCCTGGGGTGCCGCCGGGCAAGCCGGTAGAGGCGCATTGGGAGGGGCACCGCGTCGCGGGCGAACGGTGGGGCCAGGGGCCGCCGGTCTACCTGGTCCACGGGTGGGGCGGGCAACGCGCGCATCTGGCGATGTTCGTCTCGCCGCTCGTGCAGGCGGGGTATCGGGTCGTCGCGTTCGACCTGCCCAGCCACAACGAATCCGAGCCGGGTGCGCTTGCGCCGGGGCGTACCACGGCCATCGAGTGCGCCCACGCCATTGCCGCCATGATCGAGACCCACGGGCCGGCCCACGCGGTGGTAGCTCACTCGCTGGGAGCCAACGCCACCGCCCTTGCGGCGGCGCAGGGCGCACACGTAGGGCGCCTGGTCTTCTTTGCTCCGATGGGCGACTTTCCGCTCTACCTCGACTTGTTCGCCGCGCGCCACGGTTTCGGTCGGCGGATCCGGGCGGGGCTGCACCGTCGTCTGGAACGACGAATCGGCATGCCGCTGGAGGAGACGAACATGGCGCGCGTCGGCCGACGGGCCAAGTACCCGCCACTGCTCCTCATCCATGATCCCGACGACCCCGATAGTCCCTACGCCGCCAGTGAGCGGCTGGCGGCGTCATGGCAAGACGCCCGGCTACTGACCACGCGCGGACTCGGCCGGCTGGCTCACTACCGGGTCCTTCGTCACCGCCCCGCGATTCGCGCGGGACTCGAATTCATCGGCCCGCACGCAGATGAACCGTCGACCGCGGAGCAGCCGAACCTGATGTGATCCATCTCACAATCGGCGTACGCTCGAGGGATCTCTTCACGAAGGGAGATGCCATGAAGGGCGCGCACCGGGATCCCATCGACCATGCCCGCACCACCCAGCCCCACGCCGGCGAATCGTTCATCGACACGCTGTGGTTGCCTGGCCTCGTCCTGATCATGCTCGGCACCGCGACGATCGCCGGGTTCCTGGCGGCGACGGCGTACGGCCACACCGAATGGCAGCTGCCACTGGGCTTCATCGCGGGTGCACTCGTCACCGCCGGCGCCATCCTGATCACGCTCGAGCATCACCGGGTCAAGCGTGTCGAACAGCGCTGGCTGGCCGACCATCCGGACCGCTGGCGCGCCGGCTAGCGGCTGCGCGTGCGGCTGTCGCGGTCAGCCCAGCGAGTCGATGATCGCCTTGGTCGGGCGGTCGACGACGTCGTCGAACTCGTGGTGCTTGCGTACGTAGGCGGCGACCGTCGGACACACCGGCACGATGCGCAGCCCCTCGGCCCTGGTGGCCGCCAGCGCCTCGGCGATCACCAGCGAGGCCAGCCCGCGTCCGCCGAACGCGTCGTCCACCTCGGTGTGGTAGAAGACGCGCTGCCCGTCACGATCGGCGAAAGCAGTGAGCCCCACCGTCTTTCCGTCGACGGCGATGGTGAACCGGCCGTCCTCGCGTGCGACGGTGACGGGTTCACCGGTCTTGTCGGTCAGGGTCACGGGCACGTCCTCTGGCTGCGTAGGATCGATTCGACCCTACCTCCGAGGTGAAGGCGCGGATGGACACCGAGCACGTACACATCGACAAGCAGACGCCAGACGCCTACCACGCGCTGGCTGCGGTGGCAACGGCCGTCACGAAGGCAGCCAGGGAGGCGGGGTTGTCGCGCAGCCTGACCGAACTGGTCAACGTCCGGGTGTCCCAGCTCAACGGGTGTCCGTCCTGCCTGGACGTCCACGTGCACCGGGCCGTCGCCGCCGGTGTCACCGAAAAACAGCTTGCGACGCTGTCGGTGTGGCGTGACACCGAACTGTTCGACGAGCGCGAACGGGCCGCGCTGCGGCTGGCCGAGATCACCACGACCCTGCCGGATCACGACGCCGCCGAACGCGAATATGCCCGTGCGCGAAGGATACTCACCGACGACGAGTTGTCGGCCATAATCTGGGTGGCTACCGCCATCAATGCGTTCAACCGCGTCTCGATCCTGAGCCGCCACCCCGTCAGGCCGTAGCGGCCCCGCTCAGCCGACGAACCGCAGCCCCGGGACCGAGCTCACCACCGCGTCGCGGACGTCGAACGCGACGCTGCGCTCGGTGCCATCCCAGCGCACCGCCGCGCTACCGGATAGCTGCACCGCGCGGCCGCTGCCGAAGTCCACGAACAGCAGGGCCGCATTGGGATCGACGGCGAGGTTGCCCAGGCTGTTGAACATGTTGTTGCCTGGGAACTCCGGCCACGTCACGGTGTGCGCGTCGGCATGCACGAACCCCGGGGGACCCCCGCGGTGCGATGCGTCGTTGCCGTATTCGGGGTGGGTGGTGCCGAGGAAGAACGTGTCCGCTGCGCGCAGTTGCTCGACGTCGTCGTCCCCCAGTGCATCACCGCGGCGGATCGACCGGGCCTCGTCGGCCGGTGCGTCGGGGGCGGGGCTTCGTGGGTGGATGTACTGCGGGCAGTTGCCATAGGCCTGGGCGACATCGACCGACAGAGCACCCTCGTCGGTCGCGCCAAGCACGCCGTTGATCCGCAACCGGCGCCGGGACGCGAAGTCCATCACGATCAAGCCGATGGGTTGCCCGCTTGGCAGACCGAACAGCGGATCCTCGGGGTGCGGCGTCGTGCCGAGGTGCAGCCGCATGGGAGTTGCCACGGCGAGGAACCCCGGTGGACCCACCAGCGGCGACGTCCACAGCGCACCGTCACGGTCCCTCGCGGCGATGGCCGCGAACGTGGCACCGGCCAGGAAGGCGCCGACGCCGCCGCGCAGTTGACCGCGTCCGACCATCGCCGAGAGCCGGGCGGCTTGCTGCTGCACGCCGGCTCGGCGCTGCACGGCCAGCTCACCCGAATGAAAACCCGTCGCGACCCGTGTCACCACGTGATCAACACTACGGCGGAGTCCGCGATTCCTCAGTCGGTCAGCCGCAGCGCCAGACCGGTCGCCCGGACGGCCCGCTTCTCGATGGCCGACCGCACCTCTTCGGCCGAGCCCACCACCCGCACCTTGGACTTGGCCCGCGTCACCGCCGTGTAGAAGAGCTCCCGGGTTAGCAGTCGCGAATCCACCGGCGGCATCAGCACCGTCACCTCGGCGGCCTGGGAGCCCTGACTCTTGTGGATCGTCATGGCGTACATCGTCTCCAGGTCCGGGAGCCGGCTGGTGGCGAACACCCGCGGCGCGCCGGCGCTGGAGATCGCCGCGCGCAGGCCATCCAGGCCCGTCACGGCCACGCCGGTGTCACCGTTGTAGAGCCCCAACCCGTAGTCGTTGGCCGTGACGAGCAGGGGCCGCCCGACGTACCAGTCGGACCAGATCGGTTCGCCCGTCGACTCGGTGAGCCACCGCTCCACCTGGCGGTTCCAGTGCTGGACGCCGTGCGGGCCGTGGCGGTGCGCACACAGCAGCCGGTGTTCGTCCAGTGTGGCGAGCGCCGCGCCGGCGTCACCGAGCACGGCGGCCTCGCGCAGCCGAAGGGCTTGCGGCAAAAGCACTTTGCGAAGTTCGGCGGTCGGATCCTCGACGTCCAGCCACTCGATGTGCACACTACCGGCGGCCAGCACCCGCAGCGCCGCATCGGCGTCGCCGTCGCGGATCGCCGCGGCCAGCGCGCCGATCGACTCGCCGAAACGGTGCGAAGTGCGCAGCGCCACCACCGGCGAACCCCGCTCGGCGCCGAGACCCTCGACGAGGTCGGCCAGCACGGCACCCGCGTCCACCGACGCCAACTGGTCCGGATCACCGACCAGCAGCAGGCGTGATTGCGGGCGCACCGCCTCCAGCAGCCTGGCCATCATCGTCAGTGACACCATCGACGTCTCGTCGACGACGATGACGTCGTGGGGCAACCGGTTGCCGCGGTGGTGGCGGAACCGCGACGAATTGTCGGGCCGGCTGCCGAGCAGCCGGTGCAGGGTCGTCGCCTGCAATCCCGCGAGCCGGCGCTGATCGACGAGATCGAGCTGGTCGATCTCCAGCTGCACGGCCTCCTGCAACCGTGCGGCCGCCTTTCCCGTCGGCGCGGCCAGCGCGATCCGCAACCGCGACGCCGGGCCAGCCTGACCCGCGAACAGCGCCAGCAGCCGTGCCACCGTGGTGGTCTTGCCCGTGCCGGGCCCGCCGGTCAGCACCGTAACCCGTTGTGAGAGCGCGATTTCAGCGGCACCCCGCTGCTCTTCGTACCCCGCCGGGAACAACCGTTCGACGTCGGCGGTCGACGTGCCCGCGTCACGCGACACCATGGCCCGCAGATCGTCGGACACCTGTTGTTCCTCGCGCCAGTAGCGGTCGAAGTACAGCAGGTGCTCCTGGCGGCGCACCACGTGCGGCGGGCCGAGTAGAGGGCTGGCCCATACCGCATCGAGCCAGCCATCGACCGCGGGCCACGGCAGCTCGGGAGCGTCGACCTGCGTCTGCACCGAACGCAGATCGAGGCACACCGATCCGGCGCGCAACCCACGCACCATCAACGCGACGGCGAGCAGCACGCGCTCGTCGGCCTCCCCGGCCATCGCGCACAGCCGTTGTGCCACGCGTACGTCCGCCGAATCGATGACCGCGGCATCGTTGAACTCGGCCAGCAGGCCGGTGGTCCCGGCGGCGCGGCGCCAGTCCGCGGTGTCGACCGGTTCGACCGACGTCATCGCCCCACCCTCCCGGTGTCGAGCAGCTCGGAGATGGCCACGATCAGCGAGGCAGGGGGCGCCCAGTCGAACACCCCGGCCCGTCGTCCGTCCAGCAGGGGCGTGTCCGGGCCGCACATGCCGCGGACGAATAGGTACAGCACCCCGCCCAGGTGATGCTCGGGGGAGTAGCCGGGCTGGCGCCAGCGCAGGAAGCGGTGCAGCACGACGCTGTACAGCAGCGCCTGTAGCGGATAATCGGAGTGCAGCATGGCCTCGACGAGCCGCGCCTGTTCGTAGTCGGCCGAGGTCAACTCCACGTCCCCGTCACCCAGCCAGTTCGACTTGTAGTCGACGACCACGTAGCGGTGGTTCCCGGGGGCGTGCGGGGCGGGAACGCGAAGCACCGCGTCGATCGAGCCGTTCAGGTATCCGCTCAGCGGCTGGGCGCCCAGCGGGTCGCTCGTCAAGCGTTCGGCGTAACAAGCCAGCGGATCCTCGGCGGTCAGGTGCTCGGCGACCAGCCGCCCGACGTCGCTCAGGTGGATCCGACCGGCGACACCACCGAGATCGCCACCGGCGAGCGGGAACTCGAAGTCCAACTCCCGCAACCGGTCCCGCAACCCGATCTGGCGCAGGGTCAGGTCGGCGGCGAGCGGACCCAGCGGCGTGTCGTGCATCGGGACCAGCGCCGCGGCCAGCTCGGGGGCGGGCACGTCGACCGGCCACCACGCCGAGTGCTCGCGGATCCGGGTCTCCAGTTCGGCCGCCAGGTCCACCGCGAACGGGTCGGCGGTCTCGAGCACCGCGTGCATCAGGGTGCCGAACGTCGCCCCCTTCGGCAGGTCGGCCATCGGTGACGGTACGTGCGGGCCGGTCGAGGGCTGAAGCAGCGGCAGGTCGCCGACCTCGTCGTCCAGCGCGACGACCTCCGGCTCACTGGTCACGCCGATCGTCTCGGTGGCGCGGATCAGGCCCGAGTACGACGTGCGGCGCCAGGTGGTGTCGATGGCGCGGTGAAAGTGCCTGGCGTCGAACTGCTTCGGAGCCGGCGGGGCGGGCGGGGACGGCAGGGGTGCCGGCACCGACTGCTCGAGGACGGGCCCACCCACCGCCTCCCACTCCCGCAACCGGGACAGGGCGTCGTCGTCGGTGATCTTGCTGGGCACGCACCGGTTCGGCACGGTCGCCTCACCGGGCCGGCGGCCGCGCAGCAACCGGGATAGTCCGCCGTTGGGTTCGTCGCGCGCCGGGGACCACCACGCGACCACCTGAGCCTGCGCCCGGGTGAGCGCGACGTAGGTCAGCCGGCTGTCGTCGCCCGCGGACTCCTCCCGGCCGAGCCGCTCGACCTCGAGGTAGTCCGGGCTCTCCCGGCCGCCGATGTGCAGGCAACGGGTCGGGCCGTCGTGGAACAGGATCAGGTCGGGCTCGGGCACCCAGCGGTTGAACGCGAACGGCAGGTAGACGACCGGGTATTGCAAACCCTTGCTCACCCACACCGTCATGATCTGCACCGCCGCGGCGTCGCTGTCGAGTCGGCGATTGCGTTCGCCGGCCCCGCCGCGGTCCTCGCGTTCGGCGCGCAGCCAGTCGCGCAGGGCAGGCAGCGTGTAGTGCTCGCGGTGCGCGACGTCCTGCAACAGCTGGGTCATGTGCGCCAGGTCGGTCATGTGCCGCTCACCGTCGCGCCAGGACAGCACGCGGTCACCCATGCCGGCGAGCTGGGCGGCCTCGAAGATCGCCGCGACGCCACGCTCGCGGGCGTGACCCGCCCACTGCCGCAACGTCTCCGCGACGTCGTCGGTCAATGCGTCGCCACCGTCGGCGAGATCCCGGGCGGTCTTGCCGAAGAACATCGTCGCGGCGGCGGCCCGCACCACCCCGGCGCGGTGCGGCTGGTCGAACGCCTCGAGCAGCGAGAGCCAGTCGTCGGCCGCCTCGGAGGCGAAGATGTCCGAGTCGCCGGTGTACACCGCCGCGATGCCGGCGCGGCCCAGCGCCAGCTGGCACACCCTGGCGTCGCGGTGCGTCTCCACGATGACCGCGACGTCGCCCGCCTGCACCGGCCTGCCCTCGAAGGTGGCCCCGCTGGCGAGCAGGGTGCCGATGTCGGAGGCGAGGTCCTTGCCGATGTGCTGGCGGATGTCGCCGATCGGGACGTTCTGAGTTCCCCTGAGCCGGAACGTACTTCGCTGCACGACGCGTAGCCGGAACGGCGCGTCGTGCGGGGCGCCCACCAGCCGCCGGCCCCGGTTGGCGGCCGCCACGTCGTGCACGACGATCGCCGGGTCGCCCAGCGCCGCACCGCGCAACACCGCCTGCAGCGAGTCGACCAGCGCACCGTCGCTGCGCCAGTTGGTGCCGAGCGTCTTCTTGGCGCCGGCCGTCTCGGCGGCGTTCAGATAGGTGACGATGTCCCCGCCGCGGAAGGCGTAGATCGCCTGCTTGGGGTCACCGATCAGGATCACCGTCGAGCGTCCGCTGAAGGCGCGGTCGATCACCTGCCACTGCACGGGGTCGGTGTCCTGGAACTCGTCGACCATCACGATCGGCCAGCGCTGGTGCATGCGCAGCCGGGCGGGGGAGTCCTTGGTGTCGAGTGCTCGGGCCAGCCGCGTCAGCAGGTCGTCGTACCCGAGGATGCCCAGCCGTCGCTTGCGCGTCTCCAGCTCGGCGAGAACGTGTTTGGCGAAGGCGACGCGCACAGCGGCCCGCGAATCCGGCGGCGGGTCGAGCGGCCGCAGCTCGGTCGCCGGGTTGCCGACGACCTCGCGGGCCAGCTTGAGTGCATCGGGGTAGGACAGCAGAGGGTCGTCGCGCTGCTGACCGAAGTGCGCCAGGTAGAGATCGTCGACGACCTCGGTCACCAGGTCGGTGAGGCTCTCCACCAGGGTGACGCGGGAGTCGGAGTCTCCGGCCACGCCGAGCGATTTCAGCACCAGCTGGCAGAACTGGTGCGTGGTGGCGATCGTCGCGGAGTCGAACCCGGCCAGGGCGTCGCGCAACCGTTGTCGCCGGGCGGCGCGAAGCTCCTCGGATCCTTCCAGCAGGAAGGCCACCAGCTCGTTGTCACCGGCCACCGACGGATCGTCGAACGCGGCTGCGGCCTGGGTGATTTGGCGACGGACCCGGTCGCGCAGCTCCTGGCTGGCGGCGCGGCCGAAGGTGATCAGCAGCATCTGGTCGAGGGTTGCGGCACCCTCGGCGACGTAGCGGGTCACCAGCCCGGCCAGGGCGAACGTCTTGCCGGTGCCGGCGCTGGCCTCCAACACCGTGGTGGAGGCGACGTCGGGAAGGGATCCGCGCAGATCGAAACGCTGCATCAGATGCGCACTTCCGCGCGCAGCATGGGCAGCCAGAGCCGGGCCGAGTACGCGCCGAGTCGGTGGGTCTCGCCGTCGGATTCTTCGCCCGGCCGCAGGGGTTTCATCAGGTCCTTGAGCCAGGCGTTGGCGCCCCAGGCACGCACCTGCGCGGGGTCGGCGTCCTCCCCGGGATAGTTTCCGGACTTCCACCGGAAGGCAGCCTCCCGCTCGGGGTCGCCGCCCTCCATCCGCGCGCTGGCCCAGGCGTAGGACGTCTTGACGGGCAGGGGCAGCGGTTCGCGACTGCCGGCGTCGTAGATCGCGACGAGGTCCTGCAACAGGCCGACGGCCGGTTCGTGTGGTGACCCCAGTGCGCGCTCAGTCGGCGTGCTCCCACGGCGCGCACGCCCGATGCAGATCGCCGACCATTCCCGCTCCGGGTGCTGAGCGGTCAACGCCAGCAACGGAAGCCACGCCGCCAGCAAGTGCTTGCCGTCGAGCCGGGAGTAGGTGACCGAGACCAGATGGTCATCGAACACTGGAGACACGGTGCCGGTCAGGCGGCGCCCGTTGCCGAGGTCGATGTCGACGTCGTACGCGTCGGGGTTGGCCGTGCGGTGCGCCAGGGCCGTGGCCGCCAGCAGCGCCGCCTGCTCCCGCAGCTCGCCCGCCTTACGCCACCCCAGCTGGCCGGGCGGCAGCGTGCCCCGGCGCCATTCGGCCTGCCGAGCATCCTCTGGGCTCATCCCGCGCAGCATGTCGCCGAGCATCCGGTCACCGACCGCCCACTGCTCCAGGGCGTCGATGTCGACGGAGATCTCGTCGGCGACGCCATCGACGTCCCACGGAAGCGTGTAGTCCAGCGCGCGGAAGAACCCCTTGACGGGATCCTTGAAGAACCCGATCAGGTCGGCGAGCGCGACGTCGCCGTGGGGACGTTCGGGCAGTTGCCCCGAGACGAACTTGGGGCGCTCGGACCGTTCGCGGGTGCTGGCTCTGGCCGCGCGCAGCACGGTGTCGTCGAAGGTGAACGGGACGTCGGGGATCAGTTCGCCGGGGATGACGTTGCGAACGTCGAACGGCTGCAACGGATGGTATACGACGATCCGGTCGCGGACGGCCTGCGCGGTGGTGGCGTCCACGGCATCGAGCAGCTCGGCCAGCGGCACCGCGGGTGGGCGCGCCTGGCCGGAGTGGGCATTGGCGCCGGTGTAGGTGATCACCAGCTTCTCGGTCGTTGCGCCGATCGCGTCGAGCAGTAGCTGGCGGTCCTCCGAGCGGCTGTCGCGCTCCCCGGTCACGGGGTCGCGGGCCAGGACGTCATCCCCGTCGACGACACCGTGGCGGGGGAAGACGCCGTCGTCCAGGCCGACCAGGCACACCACGCGGTGCGGCACCGAGCGCATCGGCACCATCGTGCACACCGTCAGCGTGCCGGTGCGGAAGTTGGCCCGCGTCGGACGGCCTGCTAGGTGGCGATCCAGGAGCGCCGCTACGTCGGGCAGCCGCAGCACCGTCGTGCTCCGCGGACCCGCGTCGAGCAGCACCTGCCCGAACTCGCGCTGCAGCTGGCTGGTCTGCCACGCGTCGGCGGCGCTCACGCGGGTCATCAGGGTGATGCCCTCGGCCAGGGCGTCCAGCCAGTGCTCCAGCGGGTGCTGCCCGGTGAGCGCATCGATGGTGCGCTGCAACCGGTCGACGAACTCGGCGAGCTGACCGGCCAGCTCGATGCGGTTGCTGCCGACGTCGTCCAGCGGCAGGGTGGACCCGAGCCAGGCGTGGGCGTCGTCGGACATCGCGACACCGGCGAGCACGCGGTCGATGCCGAAACGCCAGGTGTTGTGCACGAAGTCGACGCCGTAGGGCTGGCGGTGGGGCCGGTCGAACCCCCAGCGCACGTTGGCCTGCCGCACCCAGCGCGTGACGTCCTCGAGGTCGTCGTCGGTGAAGCCGAAGCGTGCGCGTACCGGCGCGGTCTGAGCCAGGTTGAGTACCTCGCTGGCGGTGACCCGGCTGCCGGCCAGCGTCAGCAGTTGCGACGCCACGCCAAGGAGCGGATTGGTTTGGACGAGTGAGCGATCCGCGAGCCGCATGCGCAACCGATGTGCCGGATGCGCGTCGCGCAGCACGTCACCGAGCCCGAAGTCGGCGTTGATCAGTGGTGCGTAGGTCTCGACGTCGGGGCACATCACCAGGATGTCGCGGGGCTCCAGCGTGGGGTCGTCGGCGAGCAGACCGAGCAGCACCTCGCGCAGCACGTCGACCTGCCGGGCCTCGCCGTGACAGGCGTGCACCTGGATCGACCGATCCCCGGCGGTGACCGTACGGCCAAGCGGCCGAATGGCATTGGCGGCAATGTCGGACTGCAGCCAGCCCAGCAGGGTGTCGGGGTGCTCGTGGTCGCCGAGATGTTCGTCGGTGGACAGCTCGCCGGGCAGGATCATCTGCAGCTCGCGCAGATCCCGGCCGAGGGTGGCCAGCAGCGGATGGTGGACCTGCCGGTGGCTGGTGTCGTCGCGGCGGGGGATCGGCCCCCGGGTGCCCGTCAGCGCGCGCCACAGGTCGTCGCTGGGGTGGGGGAGCCACAGGTGGACGTCGTGGTGGCTGGCCAGCGCCTCGAGGAGTTCGATCTCCGTGACGGGCAGCCGGGTGTGCCCGAACAGCGACAACCGGGGTGGCAGTTCCAGTGGCGAATCACGCAGGGCGGCAACGGTTTTGCGGTGTCTAACGTCTGGTGGTTCGGCGCCGACCCGGTCGACGAGGGCGCGCCACAGCGGAGGTTGCCACTCGAGATCGCGGTCCAGGCCGCCGACGTCGCCTCGCAGCCAGCTGGCGGGAAACTGCGGGCGCTGCCTGGCATAGGACGCGAAGAGCCCGGCGATCCGGCGCGCGACGGCGTAGCGCCGGCCCTGGCGCAGCTCGCGCTCCTCGCCGACGTCGACGTGGCCGAGGTGGGTCGCCAGCGTCCGGCACCACGGCTCGTCGAGGCTCTCGTCGATGACTTCCAGCAGTGGCCACACCATCGCGTCCGGTGCCCAGGGATCGTCGTCGGCGGTGCCGGTGATCTCGGCGATCAGCGAGTGCGGGTTCCTGAACTCGACACCGGCGCACACCCCGTCGCCACCGGCGCCGCGACCCAGCACGTGGGACAGCCGCTGGCTGAGCCACCGCTCGACGCCGCGGGCGGGCACCAGCACCAACTCCATCGCGAAGGGATCGTCGAGGGGTTGGGACAGCAGCGCGCCGAGCCCGTCGGCGAGGAGATCCGTCCGCTCGGCGCGGTGCAGGTGAAGGCCCATCGCCGCCAGCCTAGGCGGCGCGTCCGACACTGGTCCTCGCCATGGTCACCGCATAGGGTCGACGTCGATGTCTGACGAACGGTTGACGGCTGCGATGGATCGGCTCGACGCGCTGCGGGAGCAGTTACGGGCCAGCTGTGATCCCCGTGCCGAGGCGGCGCTGGCACTGCTCTCGGCCGCGGAGCCGGATCTCGACGCTGTGGCCGAGGTCGGTGACCAGGCCGCCCCCGCCGCGTGGCGCGAGGCGGCGGCACTGGCCGCCCCCGACGTCGACGAGATCGAAAGGGCCTGTACCGCATTGCGTTTGGCGGCCGTGGTGCGCACCGACGAACAGCGCCGCGGTGACGTGCTCGGTGCGGACCGCGTGCAGTTCCTCGAGACCAGCCTGGAGTTCCGCGATCGTCATGGCCCGCAGCCGTGCCCCGTCTGCGCCGAGGGTGTCCTCGACGATGCGTGGGTGAAGCGGGCGCGGGCGGCCCTGGCGGCGGAGCAGCAGGCCGCGGGTGCGCTGCGGGCTGCCCGATCCGGCGCCCACCGGGCGCGTCAGACGCTCGCCGGGCTGGTCCGCGCCGTGGCCGCGCCGCCGGCCGGGGACCTGGGCTTGTCGACGGCCGCCGCGGCGCGCGTTGCCCACCAGGGGTTCTCGACCATCCCGTTCGACGACGATTCCGCGATCGCCGACCACGTCGAGCGCACCCTGCCCGAGCTGGTCACCGCGTACTCGGCTCTGCGGCAGGAGGCAGTGGAGACGCTCGCCACGAGCGAGGACGCCTGGCGTCCGGTGGCCGCCGAGCTGTCGAAATGGGTGACGGAGCGACGGGGGTCGGGGAGCGCCCCTGACGCGCCCGCCTCCTAGCGAACTTGCGCGATCCCGAATTCGCTCGGAGGCGGGCAACGACAATCGCCTAGCTGGCTTCGTATTCGGCGGGCAACCCGTCGATGCCGGCCTGGATGGCGGCGATCGCTTCCTTGCGGGCCTTGAGCTTGCTGGCTCGGTGTGCCTTGAGCTTCAGCCCGGCAGCGGCGTCGGCGGCCACGTCACGAGCCCGCGCCAGCACGTTGCCGTCCTCGACGATCTCGTCGAGCCAGCCTGCGGTCACGGCGTCCTGCCCGCTGAACACCGCGGCCATCGACACTGCCCGCGAGAACGCCGCCCGGGTCAGCCGCGCGCGCATGATCTCGATCGCGGCGTTGGGCAGGACCATGCCGATCGCCACCTCGTTGGCCTGACAGCGCGAGCTCGGCGAGCCGACGCGGTGGTCACCGCTGAGCATCAGGAACGAGCCCATCGCGATGGCCGGGCCCGTCGCAGCCATGATCACCGGCACCGGAAAGCTGAGCAGCCGGATCGACAGCTCGAATCCGCCGGAGAGCATGCCAAGTGCGGCCGCCGCATCGCCGGAGCCGAACACGCTGAGGTCGAAGCCCGCACTGAAGACCCGCGAGTTGCCGGCCAACACGATGGCCTTGACCTCACCGTCGGCGGCGGCCCCCTCGGCCTTGTCGAGCGCCTCGTTCAGGTTCTGCTGCATCGTCGGCGACAGGGCGTTGACCTTGCCGTCGTCGAGCGTGATCGTGGCGACGGACTCGGTCAGCTCGTAGGTCACGGTGTTGGTCATCGGCTCTCCCTATCAACGCGGTTCGGGCCGATGTTACTTAGCCGGTGGGTGTCGAATGACGGCCAGCCTTCGCCTGGTGAATCCACGGGAAGTCGAGTTCGGTGGTCTGGTCCAACTGCCGGGTGCGCCAACGGTCCTGGGTCTCCGCCACGGCCCGGTTCATCCGGTCGATCTCGGCGCGGAACACCTCCGGCTGAGTCTCCTTGGACGCATAGTGGAAGTAGGTGAGCACGCTGCGCAGCAGTTCGAGCTTTTGCTTCTCGCGCTTGGCCAGATCGTGGGTCGTCAGCAGCTCGATGCGCTGGACCGGCTGCATTGTCGCCCAGTCCAGCCGGAAGGGTGTCTCGAAGGTCGCCCCCCGGCGGCGTCCGGACCGCTTCCCCCCGCCGGGACGATCGGAGTAGGTCAGCGTCCCGTCGAAGCTGTCCCGGATCGCGCCGCCGAGCTCGGCCCGGCTGATCGCCGAATCCCACACCGTGCGCCATTCCTGCCCAGGGGCTAGATATGGCAGTTCACTGGGAAGTTCGAGTTCGGCGATGTCGGGTTTGCCGTCGACGGGGTTGTCCTCGTACGCCGCGACGGTCGGATGGTCGACGAACGAGAACCTGACGTCGTGGGCCGCGGTTCGACCGAAGTTTCGCACCACCAACTCGATGACGTGCCAGTCGGACGGGTGCGGCTCCATGAACATCGAGACGTGAGGACGCGTCTGCTCGGTCTTGAGCTGACGGTTCCTGCTGATCTGGCGGTGCGCCCACAGCAGCGCGACGATGCCGAACAGCACCGCGGCCCAGGCGGCGATCGCCAGCCAGCTGCCTGCGCTCACATCCCCGAGCTGGGTCCAGCGATCCTTGATCCAGTCCACCGTGCCCTCATCCGTAGATCTGCGTTCGATGAGGACCCTAGTGCTTCGCTGGCGATCACGCGCTCGCATACGTCGGCGGTTGCTACCCGCTTCTGCAAGCGCTGGATCGTCAGGACCGGCGGCGGCTACTTAGCAGCATGCCCAGCCCCACCGCCGCCAGGACGCCCAGCGCCGCACCCGTGGCGATCCACGGCGTCCAGTTGCGCTCGTCCCGAGGCCGGGGCGCTGCCGCGTCGACCGGTCCGATCGACAGATTGGACACCGTACCCGCCGGGCCGGCCGCCGCGACGTTGCCTACCAGGCTCGACCAGCCGTCGGGGAGCTGCTCGACGTATCCGAGCACCGGCTCGACCAGTGACCACACTCCGCTGGTGGCGACGAGGACGACCGTGCGGTTCCTGGGCTGGTCGGCGAAGACCTGGATCGAGCCGAGCCCACCGGCGATGTCCGCGCGGAGCTCGTCGGCGATGCCGACCGTCACGTCGGTGCTCTCTCCTCCGATAGGCGGCCGCAGCGAGGTCATCTTGAGCGTGGCGGCGTTCGCCACGATCAACGCCGGGGTGTGGGAGTCGGCCGCGGACATCACGTCCACGACGCGCGGCGTCAGCGGCGTCCCCGTCAACCGGGCGATGTCGGCCACCACTCGGGTGGCGTAGTCGAGCAGATTCGGCCCACTTCCGTCGAACGCGACGAGGAATTCGGGGCTGAACTCCGAGGGCACCGCGCCGAAGCCGCCGGGGGCCCCACCACCGCGATGCACCGTCACGGTCGATCGCGGATCGAGTTGGAAGGTCATGGGCGCAATGGTGGGGTTGCACAGCTGCCGTGGACTGAAGGTGAGGGCGAAGTCGAGGTTGATCCGTTGTCCGAGGAAGCTGCCAGGGACGTCGAAGACCGCGTCGACGCGGCCGGAGTCGGACAGCGGCGTGGCGTACACCGCCTGCCCGTTCACTTTGACCACGAGGGTGGCCGAGTCGAGTGAGGCAATGGGCGTGTGGGTGGCGAGCAGGTGCACCTTCAGCCCGTCGACGCGTCCCTGGCCCAGCGCCGCACGGTCGACTCCGACGGTGAGGGTAGACGCCCGTAAGACGGTGCTCGAGCCCTTGAGCCCCAACCGGTCGAAGCTCATCTCGTCGGTGGCGGGACTGTCGGTGACGCCCGCCTTGTCGACCCGCGCATCCGGAATCTGTACGAGGGTCTGCAACCCGTTCACGACGGGGGACACCTGGTCGGTGAGCTGGTCACCACGGCCGCTCAGCTTGAGGTAGACGTTCGGCCTGCCCGGGTTGACGACGTCGATCCCGGCGTCGCCGTCCTCCACCACCACGGCCCGACTGAACTGGGTGGCCGGCTGGGGCGCGGCGCCGCGCGGCTGCTTCACCACCGAGATCGCCGTCGGCTGGGGGCGATAGACCCTGGCCACGGCCGACGAGAGCGTCAGCACCGCCTGCTGCTCGGCGGCGTTGGCGTCGATGGGCGTGTAAATGGTCAGTCGCTCGAGGACGGGCGGAAAGAACGACGCCACCGTCGTGGGTGCGGGCTCGATGCCCGTCATCACCGCGGCGAGGTCGCTGATCACCACGCGCTCGCCGAGCCCACACCGCTGGTCGGGAGGGATCCTGCCCTCACGCACCGTGAAGGACAGTCCGAGCGTCGAGCCGGTGACCTGAGCTGTCGACACGTCGACGTCGAAGGGCACCACGGCTTGACTGGGGATGACGGCCGGCAGATCGACCGTGGCGAGCAATGTGCCGTTGGCGTCGTCGATTTCGACGAAACCGGCACCGAAGTCCACCGGGGCGTGGATCAGTCCGCGCAGGCGCCGGACCCCGAACCCGGGTTGCACCGGAAGCCTGAAGTCCTGGTTGTCGTTGGCGCCGACCAACGTGATCTCGTCGGGCAGGCCGAGAGTCGGCCACGGGACGCTCAGCTCGTCACCGGCCGACGGATCGGCATTCAGCGGGTCGGCGCGGGCATCGAGGGGGACACCGAGAGTGATGGCGAGCATCAGGGCCGACAAGAGGCACGTCGACGCGATCATGGCTCGCCGCATGTCGTCACGCCTCATGAAAGCGGTCTTCCGGTCGCGTGTGCCCTACGAGCATCCCAAAAGCACACCGTCGCTCCCGCCTCGAGTGAGTGCCCCGCCGAACCAATCCTGGCGTCGCACGCTACTGGCTAACGCTTCGTCGCACAGTGCGGCACGCCGCTGGGCCCCTCTCGGGAGCGCGTTGTCGTGTCCAACCCGGCAAACGTACCGGCGCAGTTACCATACTGATCGCACCAGGCAAAGGATGGAGCGTCGCAGAGTTGGCTGTCACCGTGTCGAAAGCGCCAGCGATTGGGCTGATCTCGTCCATCGAAACCCGCTTCCTGATCGCCAAACTCATCCTCGGTGCAGCCGTCGGCCTGTGCGTCGGTGCGCTCGCCGGTGGGCTTGCCTTCGGCGCCTTGGCCACCGACACCACCGCGACAGCATTTGTGCGACTGCAGAATCCGGCGGATCTGACCGCAATCGCCGGTGGGGCAAGCCAAGTCACCCCGGACAATCAAGGCAATACGAGCACGTTCGTTGCCGGTGAGATCGCCTACCTGTCCGGTGAGGGCTTCGCCCAGGCCGTGGGCAGGAAGATGGCCAAGGACGAGCCTGCCGTGCTGAACGTGGCCCAGGCCAGCCAGTCGTCGGTGATCACCATCAGCAGTAGCAGCGGAACCGACGGTGAAGCGGTCAGAACCGTTCAGACGGCGATGGATCTGTACGGGCAGGATCTCCAGCGGCGCGTCGACGAGCAGTTGAGGACCATCCTTCCTTCGCTGTCGGAATGGGAACAGCGCGATGCCGCAGACCCGACCCGGATGCAGGACCTCGCGCGTGTTCGCGAGAGTGTAGAACTCCAGGCCGCCAAAGCCGGTTCGGTGACGGTGATTCAGCCTCCGACGCCCAACCGTCCGTCGTCGCAGCGGTGGCTCATCGGGGTCATTCTCGGTGCCCTCGTGGGTGGTTCGACCGCGGTGGCGGTCGTGCTCCTCCTGCGACGGCGGTCGGGCCGCGGCTCACTGGTCCACACCCTGGCCGACGGCGTCGACGGCGTGCTGCTGCCCGCCGTCGATCTCGACGTGGCGTCCCACGAGACGGGTGAACGGGCGCGCCTGGCTCGCACGCTCCTTGCGCAGTGCCCCTCGGCCGGCCCGGTCCGCACCCTGCTCGTCCTCGGCGCCTCGTCCTCCTCGGGTAGCCAGGTCGTCGCCGCACTGCTGGAGGAGGCGGCGGCCGAGGCCCGGTCAGGCGACGTCGTGTCGACGACGGCGGGCCAACATTCGGTGCCCGGCCCCGCCGAGCCGACCACGACGCGGGTCATCGCTGCCGGTGCGGTGGGCGATGCGACGCTGACCCCGGAAATGGTCGCCGCGGCCACCGACATCGTGCTGGTGGCTCGCGTCGAGTCCGACACCGTGGCGGCCGTGCTGGCGTTGCGCGCCGCGACCGCCGCCAGCAGTGCACCGGTGGTCGCGGTGTTCACCTACCGTCGCCGACGCTGGACCGGGCGGTCGAACGCCCCAGCGCCGAGCGCTACCCCCGCTTCAGACACCAGTGCTGCCGCCCTCGGTGACGGGCAGCGCCCGGCGTGAGGATCGCGATCGTCCACGAGCGGTTGACCGAGATCGCCGGCTCCGAGAACGTCGTCGCGGAACTGTCACGGGAATGGCCGGATGCGCCGGTCGACATTCCGATCGTCGACCCGCGGGTCGATGCACCCTTCGGCGCGCGGGTGCGCACCGGCGCCCTCTCGTCGGCCTACCGCATGGCGGGTTACCGCAGTTACGCACCACTGCTGCCGATGGTGCCCACGTGGTTGCAGCGCCGCGACTTCGGCTCGGCGGATGCGGTGATCATCAGCCATCACGCGTTCGCGGTCGCCGCGGTCGCCGCCGCCGGAACCATTCCGACCATTGCCTACGTTCATTCGCCGGCCCGGTGGGCGTGGGACGAGTCCATGCGCCTCGAGGAAACGGCCTCGCGGCCGGGCCGCATGGCGCTCGACCTGCTGGCGCGGCTCGCGATCAAGACCGAACGCACTGCCGCCCCCAACATCACCACGATCGTGGCCAACAGCGCCGCAGTGGCCCAACGGATTCGACGCCACTGGCATCGTGAATCCCACGTGGTCCATCCTCCGGTCGACGTCGGCTTCTTCACCCCCGACGCGCACGAGCCGCGGGAGGACTTCCTGCTCTTGGCGGGCCGGCTGGTGGGATACAAGCGGCCCGACGTGGCGATCAGAGCGGCCGCTGCGGCTGGCGTGCGCATGGTGGTCGCCGGCGACGGGCGCGAGGCAGCCAGGTGCCGCAAGCTCGCCGCGGGCGCGGACGTCACCTTCCTCGGCCGGGTGTCCAACGAGGAATTCCGCAGCCTGTACCGCCGGGCCAGGGCGATGGTCATGCCGGGGGAGGAGGACTTCGGCATCACCCCCGTCGAGGCGATGGCCTGTGGCACGCCGGTGATCGCCCTTGGCGTCGGCGGTGCGCTCGACAGCGTCGTCGACGGCGTGACGGGCACCTTCGTCGCCGAGGCGGGCGACGACGAGCTGGTCGAGTCCTTCGCCCAGACCTTCCGATCCTTCGAAGCCGGTGCCTACGATCCGACTGAAATCCGTTCGCACGCAGAGGGTTTCTCACCGGCAGCCTTCCGCCGCAAGATGGCCGCCGTGGTCGCGGAGACGCTGGCGGGCGGGTGTCATGCGTGACAAGCACGTACACACGGCAGTCCAAGTCGTCGCGGGCCTCGCGCTCAACGTCTTCCCGGCGATCTTCATTGCGATCTACGCGCGCATCGCCCCGATCGAGACCCAGGGCTTCCTCGCGCTGTCGCTGTCGGTCGGCGTATACGTAGCCCAGCTGTTCAACGCCTTCATCGTCGAAGGAAGGCTCGCCACCCCCGATGCGGACGGGGACCCGACCCTTCCGGTGTGGGTGGTGCTCTTCACCCTTGCTGCGACGGTGATGCTCGTGCTCGGTCCCGCCGTGGCACCGCCGGCGGTGTTGATGGTGAGTTCGGTGGGTGTGATGACCGGTCTGCTGATGACCCGTTCGATCGGCGTCGTCAGCGGCGACTGGCGGCGCGAGGGGCTCGCCGCCGGAGCCCTGATCGTCGCCAGCGTGGTGGCCCTTTGGCTGGCCGCGCAGCACAACCCGCACTGCGTACGAATTTTGGCCATCGGGGCGCTGCTCGCGGTCCTCGTCAGGTACCGGCCGCGAAGGACGTTGCTGCACTTGGGCGTTCCGCCGGACCTCCGCCGTTCGAGCTGGGTCACGGCGGAGACCGCCGTCGTCGGTGCGGTGCAACCCGCGATCACGTCGCTGTTGCTGGTCATGATCGGACCGGCCGCCTCGGTGGCGTTCCGGGTGATCTCGACCGTCGCGGGTGCCCTCGAGCCCATCCTGGCCTACGGACGCTATCGTCTGCTGGCCCACGGCCACCGGGGTGAGCTGGTGCCCTTCGTCGCGGTCTTCGTCGCCGCGGCAATCGTCGTCCTCGCCGCCGCCCTCGGCGGCTTCGGGAGCTTGGTCTTCGGGCCCGCCTGGCGGGAAGTGGGCACCGTCGCCCTGCTACTTGGCTTCCTGTGGAAGGGCTTCACGCTTCTGTCCACCGTGCCGTTCGCCGCTCTGCGCAAGGCGGGTAAGACCGTGCTGGTGTTCTGGATCCGGGGCGCCAGCACCGTCGTCTATCTCGTAATCAGCACGAGCTTCCTGCTGTTTTGGCACACCACGACCGCCATCTTCTTGGCCTTCGCCGTCGCCGAGTTGATCACCGCGCTGGTCTACCACCGGGCTGCGGTGAAGGACGCGCCGGACTATGCCGAGGCCTTTGGTTCGCCGCGGGTCCGGGGACGGTCGGTGTGATCATGGGTCGAGACGACGTCCCCGAGATCGGCGGGCGGCAGGCTGGCACGTCCTCGCGTGCCCCGGCGTGGTTCTCACCCGGCGTTCTCATCTTGGCCCCTGTCCTGCTGTCGTTCGCGGCGTGGTTCGCGTTCGTGGTCCGCCGCGAATTCGGGCCCGCTCAAACGATGTCGGAGGCCCTGACGGGTTTCCCAGCCCCTGCTCAGGCCAGCGGCGAGGGCGTCGCACTGCTGGCCGTCTGGTACTGCGCGATCGTGATGGTCTCGATGGTCGGCTTCTGGCTCGGTATGCATCGGTCGCGAGTCGCCGAGGGGGACGCCCGCACGGATACCGCCTGGTTCGAGCGACGTTACTTCTTCCTGCTGCTGGCAGCAGGTGCCGTCGGCGTCGGCTACGCCTTCATGAAGGTGGGCGGCATCTCCGCCATCGTCGCGTCGCTACAGGAGCAGACGGCCAACGACTTTAGCAATGCGCTCTCGGGGTTCGCCGGCGTGCAAACGCTGCGCTATGCCACGATCTTGTCCGCTCCCCTCGGGGTGTACCTCTGGCGCAAGAAGGTCATCGGCTGGCCCTTCATGGTGGCCGGAGTACTTCTGCTGGTCGCCAATGCCATGATCTCGTCCCGGCTTTCGCTGTTGATGGCAGTCGCGGTGTACTTGACGGCGTGGGTGAGGAGTCGTCGTCCCCGACGGGTCGCTGGTGCGCCGCGCACGCGTACCCTCGTCACCGTCGTGCTGATCGGGTTGTGCGGCTTCGCGGTGCTCACCGCACTCAACTACATTCGCAACGCGAACTACTACCGCGAGGCCGGAGTATCGAACCCCGTGGCGATGAACTTCTATCAGATGGGGGCGTATCTGGCTGTGCCGGCGCAGGTCTCGGTCGGGGTGTCGGATGCGGTCATGCGGGGCGCCTGGGAGAAGCCAGGCGGCGTGGTGTCCTCCCTTGGCGCCGTGGAGCCAACGTTCCTCCAGTTCCAGAAGGTCACCAAGGACGACAGCTGGAAGCAGTCCTCGGTGTACGGATACTCGGTGGCCTTCGCGGGCAACTTCTTCACCAACTCCGTGTTCGCCGACATCTATTCGGTGTACGGAACGTGGGGGTGGGGCTACACCATCGTGGCCTACGGTCTCGCCGGGTACGCCTTCGCGCGCATCTTCAGCTTCAGCCCGGTCATCGCCGCGTCGGCCGGCGTGGTGGCCTATTGCTTCCTCGAGGTGTGGCGGGTGCAAATCCTCACCTACGGCATCGTGATCTTCCTGTTGCTGCTGACAGCTGCCGGTGCGGTGTTCGTCGCCAAAGTGCGACCGCGCGAGATCGCGCTGCAGCCTACGGGCATGCCGAAACCTGCTCTTTCGTAACGCCTTTGAGGGTGGTGATCGCCACGCTGGCGCCTTGGCCACCACATTGCTCGGCGGCCGACTGACGAACGGCGATCCAGGCCGCGGGCGCCGACGGCCAGTCGACCGCCAGGTCGGCGATGACGCCCTCGACGCCGTCGAGGGCCACGCAGGGGGGTGCCCCGTCCGGTGGCGGCTGAGTCCGGTCGATCGTGATGCTCAGGTGTTCGATCTCCATCCGGTCGGAGTCCTTGGCGGCGAAACCGACGACTGCATCCGAGTGTTGAATGGCCACGGTGCCCATCGTGACCCCACGGGCGTTGTCGATTCCCACTCCGCCATTGCCCGCCGTGGTCGAGGTGGACGCGATGGTGCAGTCCTCGATCGACAATCCGGTCATCTTCGCCTCGGCAAGTGACTCGGCGCGTACCGCCCAGTTGCTGCAGGAGACCAGCGCAGCGCGGCCGATCTGCACGTCGAAGTCGGTGAAACCGCCAGCTCCAGGCGCATGCGGGCGGGCGAGGACGTGAACGCCGGTGTCGCACGCGGTGGCAGTGAACTCGTCGATCCGGATCGCACGACTGGCGAGGTAGTTCCAGCCGACGTCGGCGCCGGGTTCGGCGGAGTCCAGCATCACCGCCGAACCGGCCACGACGCCGACCACGTCGAGGGCATCGATCGTGAGCCGCTGCGCTCCGGCGACTCGCACCCCGTTCGCCGACCCGCCGACGACCTCGACGTCTCGGACCTCGACGTCGGCGTTGGACCAATCCGTCAGCGTCGGAAATGCGAACGTATGCGCGTCGGGGTCGAACGAGAACTCTGGTCCGAAGTAGGTGACGAACGCTAGACCGTCGTCACCGGGTTTCACCGCCCGCAGACCGGCGACGCTGGCTCGCCGACACGCGTTGAGGTGCAAGCCGTCCGCACCGGTGCCGTCGACGTGGAGTCGCTCCACTCTCACGTCGGAGACCCCGTGCAGCACCACGCCCGCCTGCGGGCTCGACACGACGGTGCAGTCGATGACGGCCAGCCCGTCGACCGGACTGGGGAAGCCGCGCCATCCGGTGGGAAGGGTGCGACCGTCGCCGGGAAGGCCCTCCACCCTGATGCCGTCACCAAGCGATCTCTTCGCGGGGTGTGCCCAACGAACGGTGATGTTGCGCAGCGACACTCGCGACGACGGTCCGCGCAGCAGGACCCCATGGCTGGTACCGGTGCCGTCATGGGGATCCAAATTGTCCATGACGAGCTCGGCGCCGGGTGCGAATTCCACCGTCGCATCCGATACACCGGCGATGGCGATCGCTGCGGTACCCGAGGGCCAGTGTTGCGCGAACCGGTAGGTCCCCCTGGGGAAGTGCAGCGTCCGGCCGGGTCGGAGTTCGGCAACGGCCGACTGGATCGCCAGTGAGTCATCGGTCATGCCGTCTCCCGTGGCGCCGTACGACCGGACGTCGATCACCGCGTGTTCGTGGCGCTGGATGGCTGCCAATGCGCCCACGGCCGCGACTGCAGGCACGACCGTCAGAAGGGTGCGCCTCGACATCCTCACGATCGAATGCTGGCCAGCTCGGCGCAAATCTCCTCGGCGGCAAGCGATGCGGAGATACCGCGCTGCCGGTCCGTCACGTAGGAGTGACCGCGTGCGGCCAGCTCGGTGCGGGCCTCGGTGTTCAGGCACATCGTGCCCATCGCGTGCGCCAATCCGGCGCGATCGCGGGGGCCGAAGTAGTCCGCGCCGGCGCCGCACGTCTCACGGAGCACCGGGATGTCCGACGACAGGACGGCGGTGCGGGCGGCCATGGCCTCCAGCGGCGGCAGACCCGCGCCCTCGTGCAGGGAGGGCATGATCAACGCGTCCGCCGAGCCGACCAGGGCGCGCAGGGTGTCGAAGGCGAGTTGCCCCATCAGCACGATGCGGTCCCCGTTGTCCTCGGCGAGCCGGCGCACGCGATCGTCGAGGGTTCGCAGCGAGGCGCCCCCGCCTGCGATCACCAGGGTGTGCGGCACCGTTGCTGCGATGTCGGCGAACGCCTCCAGCATGATCGGCAAGTTCTTGTAACGCTTGGTGTTTCCGACATACAGCAGATAGGGGCCCGACACCGGCACGAGTGTCGGGTCGGCGGGCTCGAACCAGACCTCGTCGACGGGGATGGGGGTCACCATCACCCGCGCCTTCGGGGCGATCGATTGCAGCGTGGTCGCGGTGGCTTCCGAAGGGGTGAAGATGCGGCGGCACACCCGAGCGTCGAGCTTCATCATCGCGCGCGCGTAGATGCGGCGGGCCCGGCTCTGTCCGCTGACCTCCCATGGCAGAACCTGGATGGCGTCGTGCAGGGTGACGTAGGTGAGCATCTGACGATTGTCCGGTGCCCAATTGGCCAGCGGAAAGGGGTAGTGCGGCAGCCACAGCGCGCGAGGGCGAACCTGGTCCAGCGCTCGCCGCCACGCCACTTGCTCGGCGACGGTGTACATCGCGGCCCCCGTCGGTGATGCGACGACGACCTCGGTGCTCGCGCGCAGCGGGGGGAGGCTCTCGCGGTCGCCGAGTACGGCCAGCGAGACGCCCCGACCGGCGGCGGCCTCCTCCAGAAGCGGAAGCTGCGTACGGATGTAGGTTCCGATGCCACTCTGCCGGATGTGGCGTGCGTCGAACAGGAGGTCCACGTTGCCGTCGGTGTGTGCGTCCTGCACATGCCCTCCTGATCGCTGCGGTGGCTACCTAGGCTACGTCGCCGGCGGGCAACGCCGTCTCCCTTGGGCTTTGCACCCCACGGCGCGGCCTGCCGTCGGATACCGTGAGCAGGTGAACAGCTCCGTGAAGGGCTTCGACGACTGGCTCAACCGCCAACTCGAAGAGTGTGCGCTCGAGGCCGGCGAGGACGTCGCGACCTACGTCGCGCGGGCCGTGGCCAAGCGGATGGTGACCGAGTTCCGCCGGGTCAACAGCCCGTCCATCGAGGAGCTCTACGCCCATATCTCCTCGTCGAAGGCATTTGCTGAAGCGGGTTTGCCTGACACTTCTGCGACCGTGCACGACCCGGAGCGCTTGCGGTCCCTGTATGCCACCGGCCTGTTGGACTCGCCGATCGAGGACGCCTACGACAGGATCACCCGCGCCGCGGCCGCCGCCTTGGACGTCCCCCATGCCGCGGTGTCGCTGATCGACGTGGACCGCCAATTCTTCAAGAGCACGGTGGGGATGGGCGGTCCATCTCAGGAGGAAAGGGAAACCCCACTGGAGCGATCGGTATGCCAGTATGCAATAGCAAATAGCGCTCCGCTCTCGATCGAGGACGCGCGGCTGGATCCGATCTTCAAGAACCACCCCGCCGTGCTGGACGGCACCCTGGTCTCCTACCTTGGCATTCCGCTCATGGACGGCAAGCAGAATGCGGTCGGCACGCTGTGTGTATTCGACGACAAGCCGCGGTTGTGGTCCACCGGTCACGTCCAACTCCTGAGTGACCTGGCCGGGCTGGCCGTGGAGCGGATCTTCGGTAACGGGCTTCCAGGCGAGCGCTGACCCGCAAAGTTGGCAAATAAGCCAGCCGGTCGCATCGAAAGACGCCGGGGCAAATACTGACGAGTCTGCCTGCATTTGCATGCGACGGCGGCTGGGCGCATCTAGAGTTGGCCACCAACGGTTTGCGGGGGTGGGAGTTGCGGTCGGACACGAAGACACGGATATCGGGTCCCGTCGTACAGCCTCCGCTGGATGACGTCTCGGCCTCGCCACGGTGGCTCGAGGCGCTACGGAATGAACACGGGTACGTCGCGGTCACGATCGGTCTCGACGTGTGGGCGGCGTCCTGGGCGGTTCTGTTTGCCCAGTGGTGGACCAATGGCCCCGTGTACGAGCGCAACGTCGCGTTGTGTTCGTGGATCTTCGTGCCGGTGGTGGTGGCCTTCCTCGGCTCTCAGTCGATGTACCGCCGAAAGCTGAACCAGAGCGTCTTCGACGACCTCGGCCCGGCCCAGACGGCGATCGCCTTGGCGACGCTGGTGACCTTGACGTTGATGCTGATCCTCGTGCCGCCCCTGCAGCCCGGTGACGTGGTGGTGCCCTACGTCCGGCCCAGCGAGATCATGGTGCGGCTCTGGCTGTGGGCGGTCGTGATGATTCTCGCCGTCCGGTTGATCCGGTCGCTCATCGAGCGACATCTCCGGCGGACGCACTACTTTGGGGCGCCGGCGCTGATCATCGGATCCGGTCCGATCGCCCATCAACTGCTGGTGCGGATGCGTCAGGTGCCTGACTACGGTCTGCGTCCGGTGGGCATCCTGGATGTCGACCGGCCGATCGACCCCGACCTCTTCGACCTGCCCTACCTCGGGACCAGTGATGACCTCGAGCGCGCCGTCGCGATGACGGGAGCGGTCAAGTTGATCATCGCACCGTGCGCGGTGCCCGACGAACAGTTGGCGCGCACCGCACATCGGGCCCAGGAACTCGGCATGCGGGTGCGGGTGGTGCCGCGGCTCATGGACGCCGTCGGCGTGGGCGCGCGGGTGGAACACCTCGGCGGAGTGCCGCTGCTGGTGCTGAACCCGGTCAATCCCAAGGGCTGGCAGTTCGCGCTCAAGCACGCCTCCGACCGGGTGATCGCGGCGGTGGGGCTGCTGCTCATCTCGCCGCTGCTCATTGCGTTGGCGATCCTGGTGAAGACTAGCTCGCCCGGTCCGGTCTTCTTCCGGCAGCCTCGAATTGGTCGCGACGGCAAGGTCTTCGACTGCTTGAAGTTCCGCAGCATGCGACCCATCGAGCCGGCTGACGCGAGATTCGAACCGTCATCGGGGGCCGCGCCAGGTGGTGTCGAGGGCGACGATCGGCGCACCCGGATCGGAAAGATCATGCGCAAGACGTCATTCGACGAATTGCCTCAGCTGCTGAACGTGGTGCGGGGTGAGATGAGTCTCGTCGGGCCGCGTCCCGAGCGGCCGGAGTTCGTCGAACTGTTCGAACTGCAGGTCCGCCGATACGGCGACCGGCATCGGGTCAAGGCCGGCATTACCGGTTGGTCACAGGTGCACGGGCTCAGGGGGCAGACGTCGATCGCCGACCGCGCCGAATTCGATAACTACTACATCGAGAACTGGTCGCTCCAGCTCGACCTGAAGATCTTGCTCCTCACCGTCTTCGCCGTATTGCGAGGTGCCGATGAGTGACCGTCGGACGAATGCCGGTTGATCGTGGATCCCAAGGGGCCGAGGCCCCGGTGAGCGTTGGTCCCGCTCACGTAGGTCTGATTCCCGACGGGTTGCGACGTTGGGCGGATTCGCACGGCTGCACGCTGACCGAGGCGTACCGGCGCGGCGCCGAGAAGGTCGTCGAGATCATGCTTGCGCTACGGCGAAATGGCGTGCAGACCGTGTCGGTGTACAACCTCAGCCGCGCCAACCTGGGGCGCCGTGACGACGAACTCGACGCGGTGTTCGCGGCGTCGGTCCACTTCCTCGACTCGCTGATCCCCGCTCACTTCGATCCGCGAACGTGTTCGGTGCGCATTCACGGCGAAAGGCAATTGCTGCCGGAGGGCTACCGCGACTCCGCGTGCCGCATCGAGAAGACCATGCGTGGAAGCGGATTCACGATCAACGTCCTCGTGGCGTACGACGCGCGAGACGAACTGCGAGCCGCTCAGGCCAAGGCGCAGCGCGAGGGCATCGACATCGACGCAGCCTTGGACATCGGCGAAGTCGACATGGTCATCAGGACCACCCCGGAGCCGTTGCTCAGCGGATTCCTGCCACTGCAAAGCCAGTACGCCCAGTTGCACTTCCTGACGACGCCCCTGAACGACCTCGAGGTCGATGCCATCGATGCCCTGGTGGCCGAGCATCGACTCTTCCCGCAGCGGCGGGGCCGGTAGCGCCCGTGCAGCCGACGCGCAGTCCCATCGTCATCGGCGCCGGTCCCGCCGGGCTCACTGCTGCGCTCCGGTTGGTGCAGAAGGGGGTCGAGCCCCAGCTCTACGAGGCGTCGGGCCATGTCGGCGGGTTGGCTCGTACGCCCCGCAGCGGCGACTGGTGCATCGATCCGGGTGGCCATCGGTTCTTCACCAAGCATGAAGAGGTACTTGATCTTTGGAACGCGCTGTTGCCACCGGATCAGTGGATCGCGGTGCCGCGGAACTCGGCGATGCTGGTCGATGGCGAGTACGTCAGCTACCCGCTCAACGGCCGAGATCTTCTGACCCAGCTGGGAATTGGCCGCGGGCTGCGTGGCTTGAGCAGTTTCGCGGGCTCGCGAATGAGGCGGAGCGTGCAGCTCGCCGTGGAGCCGGCGAACTTCCAGGAGTGGGGTACGCGCGAGTTCGGCCGGTACTGGTACGACGTCTTCTTCGACGGCTACGTCCGCAAGACGTGGCTGGCCGATCCCGCCGAGTTGGCGAGCGACTGGGCGAATCAGCGCATCAAGCCCCTCGACTGGAAGTCGCGGCGCAAGCAGGAGGTGGCCGGTGAGGACGTGTTCCGTTATCCGAGGCGTGGCCCTGGCCAACTCTGGGAGGCGGCCTCGGCGGCCCTCGTCGCTGCCGGGGTCACCCCGCAGCTGAACGTCCGGGTCCAGCGACTCTGGCTCGAGGACGGGACGTGGCACGTCGAGCTGTCCGGCGGCGAGGTGGTCCGTGGCGACGCGGTCTTCTCGAGCATGCCCCTGCAGTCACTGGTCAGAGCCTTGCCTGAGGTGCCGCGGCCCGTCCAGGTGGCGGCGTCGACGTTGCGGCACCGCGGGTTGATCACCGTCGCGGTCGCCCTGCGCGACCACCTCGACATCCCGTTCAACTGGGTCTACACCCCGGGCAAGGAATTCTCGTGCGGTCGCATCCAGAACTACGGCCGCTGGTCGCCCGGCCTGCATCCAGCAGGCTGGGACGGCACGTTCCTCGGGTTCGAGTACTTCGTGTGTCCGGACGGCGACCTGATGACGGCCGACGAGGCTTCGCTGAGTGATGTCGTCGAGGCGGACCTGCGCGCGCTCGGCGCCGGAGACTCGTCGATCGAGCACGTCATGATCGTCCGCTCTCAGTGCGCGTATCCGGTCTACGACCCGGTCCGGGAACGCAGCGTTGGCCGTATCCGCGACTACCTGCGACGTCAGTACCCGTCACTTCATCCGATGGGACGCAACGGCATGCACCGGTATGACAATCAGGACCACGCGATGCTCAGTGCCATGCAGAGCGTCGCCAAGTACTTCGGCGAGCCGGTGGATCCGTGGCAGGTGAACGTCGACCGCGACTATCACGAAGCCGGTCTCCTTCGGAAATAGTTGCTAGGACGTGAACCGGAGGTCCGGTCCTTTCTTATCCATTACTCAGCAACGTGCCGGGTTCCGTTCAGGATGCTTGGTTATCGTCGAGGCCGAGCTTCCCCCAAGCTCGATCGAATTCTCGGCCCCGCCACCATCCCCCCGGTGGCGGGGTCGAGACCGTTTCGGGGGTGCTGCGCCTGCTGCGGCGACGTGGGTCGGACGGCCGCGAAGCTACCCGCCCATCGCCAGTCGCCACTGCTCGAGGCTGCTCGCGCGGTAGACGTAGTTGCTGCGACGCACCTCCGACAGCGCGGCGCTCGGCTCGGCCGAGTACCAGTGCCCCGGGAAGACGGTCGGGTCGCCCGGCAGTTGCGCGAGCGCTTGCAGGCTGCGGTACATGTCGTCGACGTTGCCGCCGGGGAAGTCAGTACGGCCGCACCCCTCCAAGAACAGGGTGTCGCCGGCCACCAGCCGCCCGTCGAGCAGGAAGCACTGACTGCCCGGCGTGTGGCCGGGAGTGTGCAGCAGCTCGATGTCCACGGCTCCGATCGCGACCTTGTCGCCGTGCTCGTGGGACGTCAGGTCGCTCTTCGGGATGCCGGTGATGCGCGAGACCCAATCCGCCTCGTGGGTGTTGACGTGAACCGGCACGCTGACCCGCTCCAGCAGTTCGGCCAGGCCCTTGAGCTCGAAGCCCATCATGGAACCGCCGACGTGGTCGGGATGGTGGTGGGTGACGAGGACACCCGAGAGGTGCATGCCGTCGGACTCGAGTGCGTCGAGCAGATCGTTGGCCGCGTAGGCCGGGTCGACGACGACGCAGTCGCCGGTCTCCCGGTCACCGATCAGGTAGGCGAAGTTGCGCATCTGCTGGGCGATCGCGTCGTTGGCTGCGTAGTCGGTGCCGGACAGCAGCTGCCTGAAGTAGAGGCGGTCGGAGCCGGGAGAAGTCATCCCCGCAGCCTATGTTCTCGACGCCTGGCCGCCGCGACATGCCTGCCGGGGCGGTCGCGAGCACCTGCGGTTTGGTGGGGCCAGCGCCGAGAATGTACCCTCTTGAAGGCCCTGCGACGCGGACTACCGCGTCGAGGGGTCACTGCCCCCTTAGCTCAGTCGGTAGAGCGCTTCCATGGTAAGGAAGAGGTCAACGGTTCGATTCCGTTAGGGGGCCCGGTGGATGCCCAAGTGGTTGTGCCCATGGCGGTGTAGCTCAGCTGGTTAGAGCGCACGACTCATAATCGTGAGGTCGGGGGATCGAGCCCCCCCACCGCTACAAGACGACAACGCAAGTGAAATGAAGAAGGACGACTGACGTGGCCTCGAGTACAGACGTACGGCCCAAGATCACCTTGGCCTGTGAGGTGTGCAAGCACCGCAACTACATCACCAAGAAGAATCGGCGCAACGATCCCGACCGCCTCGAGATCAAGAAGTTCTGCCCGAACTGCGGCACGCACCGTCCCCACAAGGAATCGCGCTAGGTGGGCGATCCGCGGGTTTCGACCCGCGGTCGAACTGATTGAGGAACTGAATTCGTGCCGCTGTCGCCCACGATCGTCGGGATGCACTACCGCTATCCCGATTTCTACGAGGTTGGGCGCGAGAAGGTGCGCGAGTACGCAGCCGCCGTCAAGAACGATGACCCGGCCTACCACGACGAAGCCGCCGCCGCCGAGCTCGGCCACGACTCGCTTCCGGCGCCGTTGACGTTCATCTCGATCTTCGGTTACCAGGCTCAGACGGCCTTCTTCGCCAACGCCGACATCGGCATCACCGATGCGCAGATCGTCCAGGTCGACCAGGAGCTGAAGTTCCTGAAGCCGATCAAGGCGGGTGACCGGCTGCACTGCGACGTCTACCTGCACGCCTACCGGGTCGCGCACGGCACGGACGTCATCGTCACGAAGAACATCATCAGCAACGACAGGGGCGAGGCGGTGCAAGAGTCGTACACGACCTTGGCGGGTCGTTCCGACGAGAGCGGAGAGGGCTTTTCCAATGGCACTGCGTGAGTTCAGCTCGGTGAAGGTGGGCGACCAGCTCCCAGAGCGGGTCATTCCGCTGACCCGCGGCGACCTGGTGAACTACGCCGGCGTCTCGGGTGACCTGAACCCCATTCACTGGGACGACGAGATCGCCAAGCAGGTCGGCCTCGACACCGCGATCGCGCACGGCATGCTCACCATGGGTCTCGGTGGGGGTTACGTGACGTCCTGGATCGGTGACCCGGCCGCGGTGACCGAGTACAACGTGCGCTTCACCGCCGTCGTGCCGGTGCCCAACGACGGTGTCGGCGCCGAGATCGTGTTCAGCGGTCGGGTGAAGTCCGTCGATCCCGAGACCAAGTCCGTCGTCATTGCGCTGTCCGCCACCACTGGCGGAAAGAAGATCTTCGGTCGCGCCGTCGCCGTCGCGAAGCTGGCGTAACCATGGCATTGAAGACCGACATCCGGGGCATGATCTGGAAGTACCCGGACACCTTCGTCGTGGGTCGCGAGCAGGTCCGCCAGTACGCCCGAGCCGTGAAGTCCGAGGCAGCGGCCACCATCGACGAGGCGGCCGCCGCGGAACTGGGCCACAAGGCCCTCATCGCACCGCTGACGTTCGCCTCGATCTTCGCGGTGATGATCCAGAACCACTTCTTCCAGCACGTCGACATCGGGCTCGAGACCCTGCAGATCCTGCAGGTCGATCAGAAGTTCCTGTTCCACCGGCCGATCCGGGTCGGCGACGAGCTGACGGGCACCATGCACATCGAGTCGGTCGACGAGCGGTTCGGTGCCGACATCGTCACCACGCGCAACGTCTGTGCCGAGCTCGACGGCACGGTCGTGATGGAGGCCTTCACGACCCTGATGGGTCACGAGGGCGACAATTCCGTCTCGATGAAGTGGGACGCGGCGACGGGTCAGGTCGTCCGCACGGCCGCCACGGGTGCCGGGCCCGCAGCGGATTAGTAACTCCCAACGGGGCCGATGTACACTCGGTCCTCGGGGTTTTGCCCATCAAGCGCGCTGTCCGTCGGTTACTGATCGACCGATCGGGGAGCGCGTGAATTGTGTGGGACCCGAACGGCAAGGACCTGCCAGCACTGCCGTACAGCGAAGGGGCGTAGCTCAACTGGCAGAGCAGCGGTCTCCAAAACCGCAGGTTGCAGGTTCAAGTCCTGTCGCCCCTGCTCAACTGAATATTCGACGAGGCGTGGACACTGGAAGGTGACCACGGCGAAACCGGCACGATCACGAAGAAGGGGCATGCGGTGAGCGACGAGCGCGACGACATCGACTCGGGCGTCGACGACGTCGATTCCGTGCACGACGTCGAGTCGACGGCTGAGGAGCTCGGCGTCAGCGGCACCCGCGGTCAGACGGCCGTCGCGACCCGTCCGCAGCGCCCCACCGGCAAGCGTTCGCGCCGCGAGGCCACCGCGGGCCAGGAGCGGGCCACCGAGACCGATTCGGTCAAGAATGGCGATGGCAAGAAGCCGAAGACTGCCAAGAAGTCGGGCGGACCGTCGCGGAACCCGTTCTTGTTCGTCTTCAACTTCCTGAAGCAGGTCGTCGCCGAGCTCCGCAAGGTGATCTGGCCGAACCGCAAGCAGATGATCAGCTACACGACCGTGGTGCTGGTGTTCCTGGCGTTCATGGTGGCGCTGATCGGCGGGGTCGACCTCGGCCTGGCCAAACTCGTCACGCTGGTATTCGGCTGACCAAGCCGGCGCGTGGCGAGCTAGAGATTTAGAGAGGATCGACAACCGTGACTTCCTTCGAGGGCGAGACGCCTTCGGCTGTGTCGGATGCGCGTCTCGAGGATGCGGACCCGTCAACCGTGATCGCCAGCCGGACCGCGGAATCGCTGGAGTCGTCCACGGCTGAGGCCGTGGCCGAGGTCGGTGACGTCGACGCCGACGCAATCGCCGACGCAGACGAGGCACCCGAGGCCGAGGCGGAGGACGCGCCCGTCGAGGACGAGGACGTCGATCCCGCCGTCGCGCTGAAGAAGGACCTGCGCTCCAAGCCGGGCAACTGGTACGTCGTCCACTCCTACGCCGGTTACGAGAACAAGGTGAAGGCCAACCTCGAGACCCGCGTGCAGAACCTCGACGTCGGCGACTTCATCTTCCAGGTGGAAGTGCCGACCGAAGAGGTCACCGAGATCAAGAACGGCCAACGCAAGCAGGTCAACCGCAAGGTGCTGCCGGGCTACATCCTGGTGCGCATGGACCTGACCGACGAGTCGTGGAGCGCGGTGCGCAACACCCCCGGTGTCACCGGGTTCGTGGGTGCGACGTCCAAGCCCTCGCCGCTGAGCCTGGACGACGTCGTCAAGTTCCTGCTTCCGCAGGGCGCGGCGAAGAAGCCCGCCAAGTCGACGTCCTCGGGTGCTGCCGCAGCCACCGAGACCGGTGGGCTCGAACGGCCGGTCGTGCTGGTCGACTTCGAGGTCGGCGAGTCGGTCACCGTCATGGACGGTCCGTTCGCAACGTTGCCCGCGTCTATCAGCGAGGTCAACGCCGAGCAGCAGAAGCTCAAGGTGCTGGTGTCCATCTTCGGTCGCGAGACACCCGTCGAACTGACCTTCACCCAGGTCTCGAAGATCTAGAGAACAACAGGAACAGGAAGAACGAGTCATGGCCCCCAAGAAGAAGAAGATCACCGGGCTGATCAAGCTGCAGGTCCAGGCGGGTGCCGCCAACCCGGCGCCGCCCATCGGCCCAGCGCTCGGCCAGCACGGCGTCAACATCATGGAGTTCTGCAAGGCGTACAACGAGGCGACGGAAAGCCAGCGCGGCAACGTCATCCCGGTGGAGATCACGGTCTACGAGGACCGTAGCTTCACGTTCGTCCTGAAGACCCCGCCCGCCGCCAAGCTGCTGCTGAAGGCCGCCGGCGTGCAGAAGGGCTCCGGTGAACCGCACAAGACCAAGGTCGCCAAGGTGACCTGGGATCAGGTGCGCGAGATCGCCGAGCAGAAGAAGGAAGACCTCAACGCCAACGACATCGACGCCGCGGCGAAGATCATCGCCGGCACCGCCCGCTCGATGGGCATCACGGTCTCCTAGTTTCACCCGCAGTACCGCTACACCCGTGGGAGGGCCCGCTTCGGCCCGCACGACACCACGACCCAACGAATGATGATTGGAATCCCATGAGCAAGAACAGCAAGGCCTACCGCGAAGCGGCCGAGAAGATCGACCGCGACAACTTGTACACGCCGCTGGAGGCCGCGAAGCTGGCCAAGGAGACGTCGAGCAAGAAGCAGGACGCCACCGTCGAGGTCGCGATCCGCCTCGGCGTCGACCCCCGCAAGGCCGACCAGATGGTCCGCGGCACCGTCAACCTGCCGCACGGCACGGGCAAGACGGCGCGCGTCATCGTGTTCGCGGTCGGTGACAAGGCCGAAGACGCCATCGCCGCTGGTGCCGACGCCGTCGGCAGCGACGACCTGATCGAGCGGATCCAGGGCGGCTGGCTCGACTTCGACGCCGCGATCGCCACGCCGGATCAGATGGCCAAGGTCGGCAAGATCGCCCGCGTCCTCGGACCCCGTGGCCTGATGCCGAACCCCAAGACCGGCACCGTCACCCCCGACGTGACCAAGGCCGTGCAGGACATCAAGGGCGGCAAGATCAACTTCCGCGTCGACAAGCAGGCCAACCTGCACTTCGTGATCGGCAAGGCGTCGTTCGACGAGAAGTCGCTGGCCGAGAACTACGGCGCCGCGATCGACGAGATCATGCGGGCCAAGCCGTCGTCCTCGAAGGGCCGCTACCTGAAGAAGGTCGTCGTCTCGACCACGACGGGCCCCGGCATCCAGGTCGACCCGCAGATCACCCGCAACTTCGCGGAGGCGTAGGCCGCCAGGCCGGAGCCGACCATCGGGTCGGAGGCGTAG
This sequence comes from Mycolicibacterium sichuanense, assembly GCF_033741125.1. Lineage (NCBI taxonomy): Bacteria > Bacillati > Actinomycetota > Actinomycetes > Mycobacteriales > Mycobacteriaceae > Mycobacterium > Mycolicibacterium sichuanense. The sequence goes on from NZ_JAWQPU010000001.1 coordinate 244,957, forward strand.
GCCGCCAGGCATCGCATCGAATGCCGGTCTGGTGCACGTGAATTGCGTGCACCGGGCCGGCATTCGTCGTCTCGGGTGCCGCTCAGGTCGCGGACGCACCCACCACCTGGTCGCGCCCGCCGTCCTTCGCGGCGTAGAGCGCCACATCCGCACGGGCCATGCACGCGGGCAGGTCGTCGCCGTCGAGCCACTCGCTGTAGCCGATCGAGCAGGTCTGGCCCGCCGGCATCGCGCGCCGAAGACGGTCGAGGACGTCGAGAGCCTGCGGCTCATCGATGTCGGGAAGCGCGACGACGAATTCCTCACCGCCCCAACGGGCCACCACGTCCGAGCGCCGGACGTTGGATTGCAGGGCCTGCGCGATCCGCTGCAGGAGGTCGTCTCCGGCGGGATGGCCGTACCGGTCGTTGTAGGCCTTGAATCGGTCGACGTCGACGATCGCCACGACGAGGGTGTTGCTGCATCCCGCCAATCCGCTCACCCGCGAGGTCCAGGCGCGGCGGTTCATGATGCCGGTGAGGGAGTCGGTGTTGGCGAAGGACTCGAGCTCCTCGCGCGCCGTGAGATCGGCGGTGATGTCGCGTACCTCGGCCTGCAGCGCGGGTTGGCCCGCGTAGTGGATCCGGCTGATGGTGAATTCGACCTCGACCTCGCGGTGGTCGTCGCGCAGCAGACGCGCGCGGCCTGTCTTGGTCGGTGGCTCGCCGCGGAAGACGGACTCGATCATCTCGGCGATGCCGTCGCGCTGCTCGACGGCTATCAGCTCGAGCGCGTGGCGTCCGGTCAACTCGTCGAGGTGCGTCGTGCCGCAGAGCGTGACCGCGGCGGGATTGGCGTAGGCCAGGGCCCCGGTGCGATCGATGACGCTGATGGCCACCGGTGACTGCTCCACGAGGGTGCGGAGTCTGCCCTCGGCCTCCTCGTGCGCGGCCCGCGCGGCTTCGAGTTCGGTGACGTCCGCGGAGACTCCGGCGACGCCGATGATGTTGCCCGCGTCGTCGTAGACCGGGAACTTGGTCGACTGGTAGGTGCGAGGCGAACCGTCCTCGTCGAGGACGAGCTCGGTGAAGACCTGTCGCTGACCCGTGGCCATGATGCGCGTGTCGTTGCGGCGGTAGTCGTCGGCGATGGTCGGATCGAACAGGTCGTGGTCGGTGCGGCCGAGCATGTTCTCGGTGGTGTGGGTGACCTTCTGCAGGGCGGGGTTCACCATGACGAACCTGCCGTCGACGTCCTTGGCGTAGATGAGCATGTCGGTGTGTCTGAGGACGCCATCGAGCATGCGCTTCGTCTCGCGCATCTTCTGCACGACGCTGGCCAGAACGCCTGCCTGGCGGCGGATCTCGAGCTGCGCCATCACCTGGGCGGCGAGGACGCGCAGCTGCCGGCGTTGCGCCTCGCCGAGGTCTCGCGGTTCGTAGTCGGCGACGCACAGCGTGCCAAGGACGTGACCGGACGACGTGATGAGCGGGGCGCCGGCATAGAAGCGGAAACCGGGATCGCCCGTCACGCTCCGGTAGTGCGACACCCTTGGGTCGAGCCGGGTGTCGGGGATGACGAGCACGTCACTGCTCTGCAGGGCTTGCGCGCAGAACGATTCGTCGCGGGGGGTCTCGCAGCTGGCCAGTCCGTGCCGGGACTTGAACCACTGGCGGTCCGCGTCGACTAGGGAGACCAAGGCGACGGGAGTGCCGCAGAACTGCGCGGCCAGCGCCGTCAGATCGTCGAAGTCGGACTCCGCGGGCGTATCCAGCACAGCAAACGATTCGAGTGCCTGGAGCCGCTCGCGCTCGGCTCGGTCTGCACGTACCGTCACGCAGTCGCCCATGATCCTCCCCACGGAGATCGTAGCTGATGGGAGGCCATTCTGATCTTAATTGACGCCGCTGAAGACGCTATGTCGCGGCGTCGCCGGGCGCGGGTATCCGACGAACTTGCCGTTCTGGTCGGCAAATCGCTTTGTACCTGCTCGGCGCTGGGTGGATTCACCAACGCAATTTGCTGCTAGGCCGTCGGCAGCATGACCACGGTCAGCAGGGCCCGGTGATCGGTATCGGGGATCTCGACGGTCCGCGTCGATTGCGCGGTCGCGTTCCTGGTCAGCACGTGGTCGATGCCAAGCACGGGTGGGAACCGGCGATTGGCGGGGTAGGTGAAGTCGCGGCCGCTGCCGGCCTGTTCGGCGGCGTCGCGGTAACCGTTGGTCAGGAGCTGTCGGAAGGGCTTCATGTCGATGGTCGAGTTGAAGTCACCGCCGACGACGACGGCCCCGTCGCCGGCCTCGGTCGCCACGTCGGCCAATGTGTCGGGGAGCTTGGCGAGGTCGGCCCGCCAGTCGTCGATGGGCTGGGGCCAGGGAGCGCCGAGGTGCACCGAGAGCAGGGTGGTGGCGGGTGCCCCAGGTGCGACGGTGACGCGCGCACGGACCATGGCCAGGGCGAAGCCGGGAATGCGACGTGACTCGGTGAGGGGATAGCGGCTGTAGAGACCGACCCCTTCGGCGCCGGGCCGCGCGTCGAGGATGTGGTGGGGGAACGCCGCGTCCAGGCCGGCGGTGGCCAGTCTGCGGACGGCCGCGGGGTTGAGCTCCTGCACCAACACCACGTCGGCGTTGGCGTCGGCCACCGCCGTGAGAGCCGCGGCGTCGGCGCGCCCGTACTGCATGTTGCTGGTCAAGATTCGTAGGGGGATCGCCCCCGGTTTCGGCTGCTCGGCGACGAACCAGGGCAGTTGGACCAGCACCAGGACGACGGTGAGGCAGGCCGCCAGCCCGGCCAGCCACCAGTGGCGGCCAAGCAGCAGGACCAGGAGGGCGATCGGCGCGGCCAGCATGACGGCCGGGAAGGCGATGACCAGGTAGAGCGTCAGATGATTGGGGATGGGGGTATAGCGGACGAGCAGGCCAGCGCCCGCAGCTGCGAGCAGGAAGACGCCGATGACGATGGTGATCAATCGGCGCGCGCTCCTCAGGGGTTCTCCACTTCCTCGGCCACGATCCTTTGTACCCGACCACCGAGCGACGCGCGCCGGCTGCTTCGCGTGCCTGGGCCCGCGGTGTTGCACACTTCTCGGGTGAGCGGATGCATCAGGTGGTCGGTCGCACTCGTCGGGGTGGCGTGCCTGACGCTGAACGCCGCCGGCCGGGCAGCTGCCGAGCCGCCGCCGGTCTCCGCGCAGGCCCTAGCCGCGGGTCTGGTCGACGTGCGGACCGCGGTACCGGACGCCGTGATCGATCTGCGCTATGCGACGCCCAACAACTTCGTCGGCGAGCAGCTCTATCCGTCGAACGCCCGCTGCCTGATCCACGAGTCGCTGGTGCCAGGGTTGACCGTCGCGGCCAATCAGTTACGCGCACGAGGTCATACGCTGGTCCTCTGGGACTGCTACCGGCCGCACGAAGTGCAGGTGCGGATGTTCCAGGAGGTGCCGAACCCCAATTGGGTTGCGCGGCCCAGTGATCACGCCCGCAGCCATGAGTCCGGTCGCTCGATCGACGTCACCATCGCGGGGCTGGACATGGGTACCGACTTCGACGACTTCACCCCGCGCAGCCTGGCGTACGCGACCGAGGGCGTGAGCGCCGCCCAGCAGGCCAACCGTGCACTGCTGCGGACGGCGATGCAGGCCGGTGGTCTGGCGGTGTACCCGGGGGAGTGGTGGCACTTCGACGGGCCGGGCGCCAAGGAACCGCGGCCGATCTTGGACGTGCCGGTCGTCTGAGGGGGTGCAAACAACTACAACCTCGAACACAGCAAACTCGAATGCACAGAACGTCGTTAGCATTCCCTGCCCGTTGTCTCGATGATGCACACGTGGTGGATTTTGGCGAAGGGATAGTCACAGACGGGCATGCGCCGTCGATTGCGTACTGCTCGGACCCGTGCCAGAGTGGCGCCACTTGGTCGGAGTCGCCGATACCGCAACAAGTGCCTTGGGCTTACTTCCCCAATGCTAGCGGCAGCGATTCTTGCCGAATCCGTCTATCTCGACATCAACGACGGGGGTCTGTAGTCGAAACCGGGAAGGGTGCGGATCCCATAGATCAATTGCCTATGGCGGCAGTGTGGGCACCGAGCCGAGAGCATCAATTTGACGCGTTCACTTGGCGCCGCAAGGCTGAAACGGAATCTTGACGTCGGCGGGCCCGATGCCGCTAGTGTCCGGAAATCCGGGCTGACCCGCAATCGGCAATGAGTTGGCGGATGAGTACCCCAACTCGCTCTCCTGGCAAAGATCGCCGAGGCCATTGAAGAACCGGGCGCCGGCGCGGGCGCCAAATGCGGCGGCCAAGCCGAGCAGCGCCGACGTTGCTAAACGCGCCTTGTTCACGTCCGCGGCTCCTCTGCGCCATTAACTGTCACGCCAAAATATACGCATAGTTGATGGTTTGGCAAATTTTTGATCGCAAACGACGTGCGCTGAGCCAAGCCGCGATGCGGAGCGGCCCCACGGTGATGTGAGGGTACTCGTCACCATATGGTTGCGGAGGATATGGACCTGCCCGTCATTCGTCCCACCGCTTCCGGACAATTGCCCGCTCACGACGGCCGGTTAAGCGTGGGACGCCCAGATCGTAAAGGGTTCTCAGCATTGCTCGACCCTCTGAGCATGAGCTGTCGAGCCGACGTTGGCTTACCGCCGTCGGCATCCAGGGAGCGGTGCCAGCTTGTGCGGTCTAGGCGGGGCTGCTCGCGCGAACTATGCCGAGCGCGTCACCGATCTCGGTCCATCCGATTCCTGCGTTGTGGGCGGCGATTGCCGCGGCTCGGACGGCATGGGACGCGGCCTGAAGGTTCTTGCACTCTCGTCTCCACTTGGCCTGGCGCCGAGCGTTCTCGAGAACTGCCCGGGCCTCGGCCAGCCGCCGCAGTTCAGGACATTCCGATGACGTGTTGGTCTGTGGTGCGTCGTCGGACACGCTGTGAGCAAGTGAGTCCTTCATGAGTTTGCCGACCCCCCAAATCGGTGAACCAATGATGACAGGGCGATTGCCCCATGGCAACGGTTGATTTCGACGGAGCAATCCGCGACCGTTGGGTCCCGACCGGCCAACCGAATCAACCGCGGTGGCCGAGCTGGATCACTGCCCGAACTGACTCTGCAATCTGTGATCCGATTGTCATGAAGTAGTCGGAATCATGGCCAATCGGGTCGGGAATGTCGCAGGATTCGTTGTAGTGAAGTTTGGCTCGAAGATTCGACAAGTCTGCGATTTCTCGGGCCTGATGGTCACGAATGAGCCGGGCTGCTTCGTCCAACGTGAAGGTTCGATGAAGCGCCCTCGGAGCTAGCCCGAGCACCACGTCGCGGTGGGCCTTGGTCATGGTGATGATGAGGTCTGTTTCAGACGCAAGCTTGTGCGTTACTTGACGCGCCGCGAAGTTGCGCGGGTCGCCGCCGAGCTTCTGGATGACTGCTGCTGCTTCGTCATGAATTCGATATCCCGACAATGCATTCGTTCCAGCACTAGACGCTTGGAAGTCCGAGCGAGAATCTTGTTTCGCGTAGGCGACGCTCAGCCGTTCAGCTGTCGGTGAGCGGCAGATGTTCCCGGTGCAGACGAACAGAACGTGCAACCTAGCCTCCCGTTGGGTCGTCTGTGTGCGATCGCGTCTGGCAGCGCTCCGCTGCCCGACGGGTACAACCTATTCCAGTTTCGGCGGGCCGAGGTTGGGAGGCATCTCAGGGTGGATTCAACGATCTGCCCCATCCGATGTCATTCTCACGAACAAAGCGCATGACGTCTGTCCATTCATTCGATTTGTGTCACGATGACTGCATGAGGGGAATCATCTTGGCGGGAGGTTCCGGGACACGATTGCATCCGATCACGCTTGGTATCTCGAAACAACTCATACCGGTGTACGACAAGCCCATGGTGTATTACCCGCTATCGACGTTGATGCTTGCGGGAATACGGGACATTCTGGTGATAACCACACCGCACGACGCAGACGGTTTCGAGAGGTTGCTGGGAGACGGTTCATGGCTGGGGGTCTCGATCACGTTTGCCCGTCAGCCATCGCCCGATGGGCTCGCTCAGGCCTTCACGATCGGCGCCGACTTCATTGCTGACGACAAGGTCGCCCTAGTGCTTGGTGACAATTTGCTCTATGGCCCGGGTTTGGGGACACAACTCAAGCGTTTCAACACGGTCGACGGAGGCGCGATCTTTGCGTACTGGGTAGCGGAGCCATCGGCATATGGCGTCGTCGAGTTTGACTCCAAAGGCTTGGCGGTATCTCTGGAAGAGAAGCCCGAGAAGCCCAAGAGCCACTACGCAATTCCGGGTCTCTATTTCTATGACAACGACGTTGTGGAAATTGCGCGCGGACTAACTCCCAGCGGCCGCGGTGAGTATGAGATCACCGATATAAATCGCGCATATCTCGAGCAAGGTCGGCTAAGGGTGGACGTGTTACCCCGCGGAACGGCATGGCTGGACACCGGCACGTTCGATCAAATGACCGACGCCGCGGATTACGTGCGCACGATGGAACGACGTACTGGACTCAAGATCGGCGTACCAGAAGAAATTGCGTGGCGACAGGGCTATCTCAGCGATGACGAGCTTCAGCGACGCGGCGAACGACTCGTGAAGTCAGGCTATGGAGACTACTTGTTGGACTTACTTCGGCAGCGACGATAGCGCAGGTTTACCGCGGCGCCCAGCAGTCATTACGGCCAGGTATGTACCCGTCAGGCTTCCGTGAGCATCAGAAACCGGGACTAACGCGAGCAAACTGCAGTAGCGCGGAAGTTTCCAACCTCAATCGTAGGGCCGAATATCAGTACCGTTTTCCGACTCAGGTAGCAGCTAGTGGCCCGTTGCAGGACTCTTCTGTACCTCTGGCTTGGTGTCGTGTCAGGTAGAGCAGCCCAATATCTGCGACCAGTCCCACTGCGGGTGCAGCCGCTTGTTCTCGGTACACCAGGTCTGGCCGTCGGTAGTATTGGCGCGCCACTCCTCCGCGGCTTGCTCCTTCTTGGCTTTCTGCCCCTCGGGACTGGCAGCAGAATTACCTGCTTGCGTCGCCGAAGCGATGGAGGCGTTGCAATTAAGGAACAGCAGCACTTTCGAGGGAACCGACTGTTGACCGAACGTCGACGCAGGACGCAGTCCTTGGCCCGCCACGACGCAGTCACCCTGCTGCAATTCGGTGCCGACGCTGGTCGACACCTCCGCAGTCAGCCCCGCCTGCGAGACTGCAGCCTTCGCCTTGTCATAGGTCATCCCGACGACGTTGGGAGCGGCGCTTGCTACGGCGACGCTGCCACCAATCATCGTCACCGCCAGCGCGAGAACCGCTAATGCATGACGAACGGTATTTTTCATCTGCCCCCCAACAGTATTCAGCTAGAAAGACTGTAGAGCATCTCGAGCAAATTGTGAAACATCGAATTCGAGTGCGTTGTACTGATTCGCTCAAAGCGCGCTAGTCGGTGCGGCTTCAGCCAAACCCGGGATGCGTTAAGCGGGCGACGTCAGCCGCAACGTCATAAGACCCCGGCGGTTTGCAGGGACTCGTCGATGACTGGCGTTATTCTCTGCCCGTACGTAGGGGTCATGTGCACTTCGTCGGTCTTGGTCAGGGTGTTGCGCACGAAACTGGGACAAAGACCTTCGACAGTGCAGAACCAAGGCTGCGAGTCGATCCACGTTCCGCCGATCGAGGCTGCGAGTTGCTGCTCGGCTTGGGCCATCGACTTCCATTGGCTCGTGACCTTGCTTATGCAGTCGGCCGGAGTGCGGGACCGCACCCCGTAGCAGTCGCTGATTTTCTTGTCCATTGGCGGGGGCGACATGAAGACGACCTTGGAACTGCTAGCGCTGAACTTCTCAACGAAGTTCCGCATCGCATCGCGCCACTGGCCACCGCTGAGGACGGAGTCCGATCCCACCTCGTGCTTCGACGTGTACGAGTTGGAGATGATGACGATATCCGGCTTGAGCTGGTTGATCAGATCGATAGCGCGCTGCTTGTCGCTCGCGCACGTGTCGATCCACGATTCGCCGCCGCCGACGACCGGACCGTCTACGAAAGTGCAACCCGGTGTCGATTCCATGTGAACCTGTAGCCGCCCATTGGAACTCATTGCGATGTCGCGCAGCGGAGCTGCGTATCCAGCGGCAAGGGAGTCACCGATGATGACTAGACGCTTGGAAGCTGTTGACGTTCCCCATGTGCATCTGTCCTCCGGAGGACCAGGATCGTATTGGCATCCCGCAACCTCAGGTGGAGCCTTCGGACCTGAACCCAGCACCTGGTCCGCGGGCGGATCGAACTGCGGGAATTCCGTGGCTTGGAGCGCGGCGACAATCTCTCTGTTAAGGTCCGCCGCCTGGGGAGGCAGAACGGGTTTGGCGGCAGCCGTCGGCTGGGCGCTGGTCGCGCTGACCGCTAGATCTGGTGGGATCGACGACATCTTCGTTGGCTGCATGACGTAAGCGCAAAGAGAAACGACCAACAGCGTCCCCGCCGCGAGCAAGGCGTGCTGGCTCGCCTTCGCCGGCCAGTACGCCCCGACGAAGATTTGGTGCCTGACTTCCCGAAGTTTGCCGATCGTGACGCGGCGCAGCGGGTTCTCGACGAGGTGATATGAGGCAATGGCACACGCGAACGAGGCTGTCACAACCGTGACGTAGTAGTACGACCCAACCTCCATCATCGCTCCCAGGATCACAATGACGGGCCAGTGCACCAGATACAGCGAGTAGGAGATGTCGCCGACGTAGGTACTAATCGGATTGCGGAGGAATTGCTGGTATGCGGGTTCCCCACCTACACCAGCCGCGACGATCGCCGCCGCACCGGCAACTGGAAGAAGAGCCCACGGTGCCGGAAAGCCGTCGGAAGTGTCGCTTAGCAACAGCATGCTTGCAGCTATGAGAACGACGCCGAGCCATGAGAGCCAAGGCTTGACGTTCATCGGGAGACGAGCGAGCCTTCCGGCCCCAATTGCGGCGATAGCACCCACACCGAGCTCCCACACCCTTGCGAATGTGTCGAAGTAGGCCAGTGTGGGAGTCGATCCGGTTTCGATGACGGCCCAACCGAAGGACACGAGGACGATTGCACTCATTACTGCACCGGCGAGTTGCATCCGGCGATCATGTCTCCAGCCTTTGCGGATGATGACCACGCTGATTGCGAAGATCACTGCTGGCCACACGAAGTAGAACTGCTCCTCGATGGACAGCGACCAGTAGTGCCGGATGGGCGAGACCGATTCCGCAGCGGTGGCGAAGTAATCAGTTCCTTGTGCGGCAAAATGCCAGTTTGCTGCAAAGACGAACGCAAACAATGCGTCGATGCCGACTTGGTGCGAGCGGAAGGGTAGGAAGACGAGTACTGCGGCGGCATAAGTGAGGGTCAACACCACCGTGGCGGCGGGAACGATCCGGCGGACTCGATTCCAGTAGAACTTCCTGAATGAGACGGTGCCCGTCGCCTCCGCCGTGCGCAAGAGGTTGCCCGTTATCAGAAAGCCCGAGATTACGAAGAAGACGTCAACACCGACGAAACCGCCTCGCGGCCAGCCAAAAAGATGATTGACAAAGACGGCCAGGACCGCCAGCATTCGCAAGCCCTGAAGATCGAGACGCTGGCCTGTTGCCTTGCTACGCCCGCCGTGTCGACGCGAATTACTCTGATGACCGCCGAGAAATCTCATGCTTTCAAGCCCCCTAACTCCATGACGGCGGCTCCCCTGCTCAGTTCCGGGGAGTATATCGGCGATAACGTCAAACCCGCAGCAAGTCGTGCTGAATGAATTTGCTCTGGCTTGGGACTGCTTGGATGCGCAATCCAGGCTGTTCGTCGACGACGCCACTCCGGCAGTCTGCGCGCCTACAACAGTCCAGCAGCAAGCAGCGTTTCATTGATGGCCGGTTCGATCTTCTTTCCATACGGCTGCGACATGTGGACGGCATCCCTTTTTGTCAAGATGTTCTCGACGAAACTGGGGCACAAGGTGGCGGCGCAGAACCAGGGCCGGGAATCGATCCACACTCCACCGACAATTTGGGCCAACCCTTGTTCGGCGTTCTTCATTCGTCGCCAGTCGCCGCTCACTCTGCTGATGCAGTCTGCGGGTGTGCTGGCGCGCTTTCCGTAGCAGTCGCCGATGACCTTGTCTGCAGGCGGGGGTGCGAGGAAGACGATCTTCTTGACGCTCCCGCGGAACGATTCGATGAACTTGCTTAGGGCGACCCCCCATTCGCGAGCCGACATGACGTGGTTGGCTCCATTGACTTTCTTGTCGGTGTACGTGTGGGAGATGAAGACGATGTCGGGTTTGGTGTCGTTGATGTAATCGACGGCACGGCGTTTCCTATCGGGACATGCGTCGGCAAGGGCTTGATCGTCGTTCGCGATGGGGTCGTCGATGAAATAACACGCAAACTGAGCTTCGTTGTGAACTTGGAGTTTTCCTCCAGAGTTCACGGCGATGTCCATGAGCGGTCCCAGGTAGGCCATCGCAACGGAATCGCCCAGCAGAACGGCCTTTGTGGGTGCCGAGGGATCACCCCAGGTGCAATCCGGGACGGGGGGAGGTATTGGTCCACCGCAGGGCAGCACCTCCGGCACTGCTGCTGGCGCCTGGGTTATCTCCTCGATCGACGGCTCGAATTGAGGCCAGTTCGTCGCCTTCAGCGCCGCTACGATCTGGTCGTGCAGGGCTGATCCGAGCGGCAGCGCATTTCCCGCAGGGGTGGGGTCGTCGTCACCTGTCGACGAAGCCGCCACGGCGATGTCGGGAGGAGCGGTCGGCGCCTTGAGGGGTTGAAGGGCAAATGCGCTCATCGCGATGACCAAGAGCGTGCACGCGCCGAGCGCCGCGTATTGGCTTGACTTCGTTGGCCAGTATCGGCGTCGGCGCAGTTGCGTGGCCAAGACTTGCAGGCTACGGGCATCCGCGCGGCGTAGCGGGTTTTCGACGCCGTGGTACGACGCGATTGCCAAGGCGAACGACAGAGTTGTCGCCGAGATGTAGTAGTAGGGCCCGACGTCCATGAGGGCGCCAACCAAGACGATCACCGGCCAGTGGACTAAGTAAAGCGAGTAGGAGATGTCGCCGATGTAGGTGCTGATTGGGTTGCGTAGAAGCGCCTGGTAAGGCGGTTCACCGCCAACGCCTGCGGTGATGACCATCGCAGCCCCGCAAACTGGCAGCACCGCCCATGGGGCTGGGAATGCCGTCGAACCGTCTCTGATCAGGAAGAGGCTCGCTCCGATCAGTAGAAGGCCCCCCCATGACAGGAGCGGCCGCAAAGCTCGAGGGATTCTGGCAAGTGGCCCTATCGCGGTTGCCAGGAGCGCACCAACGCCAAGCTCCCAGACTCGGGCGAACGTGTTGAAGTAGGCGGCGACCGGTGCCGTCGCGGTCTCGTACAGAGCCCATGAGAGGGAGGTGACGACTATCAGGGCCATCACGGCCCCCGCCGTTGCGTTACGTCGCGAGTGTGACCATCTGCGGCTAACGATCAGTACGCTTATCGCAAAGATCAACGCCGGCCACAAGAAGTAGAACTGCTCTTCGATCGACAACGACCAATAATGTTGAATCGGCGATACTGCAGTGCCCGCATGGAAGTAGTCGGTGCCCTGGGCCAAGAAGTGCCAGTTCGCCCAGAAGACGAAAGCCCATAAGGCGTCCGTCCCCACCTGGTGCGCGCGGAACGGTTGAAATACGAGCGCGGAGGCCACACATGTCAGGATCAACACCAGCGTCGCTGCGGGCACTATTCGTCGTATACGATTCCAGTAAAAGCCGCGGAATGAAACGGTCCCCGTGATCTCGGCGTTTCGCAACAAGTTCCCAGTGATCAGGAATCCGGAGATTACGAAGAATACATCGACGCCGACGAATCCCCCCTGCGGCCAACCCCACAAATGGTTGGCAAATACGGTGAGGATCGCAACCATTCGTAAGCCTTGGACGTCAAGGCGCTGGTGCTTGGCTTCGGCGTCCGCACGTCGCCGGCGCATGGCGAGGTCGTATCTCTGCCAAACTGTGGCCATGTCAAGTCCCCCCGCCGTGCCCGCAAGTTCACCGAGTCGCCATTCTCTTCGACAGTTAGCGTTGCACAGTTACCGGCCCAAGTTTCGGTAGTTGTGCACCTTTCCTGCCGTTTCGGCTGCGGTGAGTTTAAGGCATGGCGATTCAAGGGCGCAGTTCCATGAATAGCAGCTAGCTGTTGCGGGTCATGAGGTTGTAGACGCCGACACGGGTTGGGGTGTCTGGGGGACGGGTTCTTCGGCGGCAGGATGAGAAATCGCCAAACCCCTCGTCCTGAGAACCGAAGGAACCCGTCCATGACCCACGGTAATGCCCCGTTGTCCGTTGAAGGCCGTCGCCGACTCGTCGCGCGGTGCGCTGATCGCCCGATCGCCCATGTCGCTGCTGAGATGGGTATCTCGCGGGCCGGTGCCAGCAAGTGGGTCAACCGGTTCCGCGGTACGGCGAGGTCGGCCTCGTGGACCGTTCCTGTGCGCCGCACGGTCAGCCGACCGCGACGGCCGCCGAGGTCGTCGTCGAGATCGAGGCGCTACGGCGGACCCGGAAGTGGTCGGCGGCCAGGATCGCCTTCGAGCTGGGACGCCGCGACGTGGCGATCAGCCGACGGACGGTGAGCAGGCATCTGGTGGCGCTGGGACTGAACCGACGCCGGTTCATCGGCCCCAATGGGCAGTCCAACCGGGTGCCGCAAACCATCGTGGCGCGCCGGCCCGGCTACATGGTGCACGTCGACGTCAAGAAGGTCGGCCGCATCCCCGATGGCGGCGGCTGGCGAGTGCACGGCAAGGGCAGCGCCCAAGCCAAAGCGGTGGCCCCAGCGACCAAAGCCGGAGCCCGGGCCGGATACGTCTATCTGCATTCGGCCGTCGACGGATTCTCCCGACTCGCCTACACCGAAGCCCTCCACGATGAAAGAGCCGTCACCGCCATCGGTTTCATGCACCGCGCCCGGGTATGGTTCGCCGCTCACGGCATCACCCACATTCAACGGATCGTCACCGACAACGGCTCCTGCTACCGCGCCAAGGACTTCGCCCACGTGCTCCACGGCGCCCGGCATCAATTCATCACGCCCTACACCCCGCGCCACAACGGCGAGGTCGAACGCTACAACCGCATCCTGGCCGAAGAGTTCCTCTACGCCCGCACCTGGACCTCAGAGACCCAGCGCAGCGACGCACTCAAGGTATGGAACATCCACTTCAACTACCATCGACCACACTCTGCCGCCAAAGGACAGCCACCAGCATCACGACTCGCCACCGGCGTCACCAACGTCATGGCCTCATACAGCTAGCCGATTTACCGATGAACCAAGGGTTTCACAGCCGCGACTCGGGGTTCTTGCGGTCCGCCGGTCGACCTTCTGAGCCACGATTCACCATGCGCCGTCGGTCGCCCACCATCGTGTCATCCCATCGTCTCGATGACGGACGCGAGATGATGTCCGATGGCTTCGTACGCAGCACTGGTGAAGTGCGTGCCGTCTACTGTCAAGGACGGTGGCACGTCTCCCTGTGCTACCGCCGCGACATCGGAAGGCAACGGGTTGGAGCCTGCCGCACTCAGGCCGTCGCTGATTAGCCAGGACCGCAGATCGACGAAACGTAATCCGTAGGCGGCTGACAGTTGATCGATGACGCTGGGAACCGTGCCGACGATGAGGTAACGCCGCGGCGCCTTCAGGTGGGCGACCATCGATGCGATGTCGCGTGCAATCGCGGCGGGTTCCTTGCTGTTGTTGGTTCCGGCCCAGATGATCTGCAGACACGCGCGGTAACCGTCGCCGTCGTCTCCCTTGAACAGCGATCCGGAAGGGACCTGCACTGGCGCAGTACGGTCAGCGTCGGGGATGAAGGTGAAAGCATCGACACCGGCCCTCACGGTGTGCACCAGCGTCCCCTGGACGTCCAGGAGAGTGCCATGCATCTTCATCACACCGGCGTCGCCATATCGCGACCATCCGTCGTTCGGGCTGACGGTGGTGACGTCTATCGCGGCGGGAGGTCCAGCTGGAATCTCGTTGCCGCGGAGAGTGAGTCGAGGCTTCAATCCACCTTGTCTGACGGCGATCTCGGCGGAACCCTGTGAGGGAAGGCCAAAGTTCTCCGTCTTCATCCCAAGGTCTCGCCCGACGACGTCGAGCCAGGTCGGGTCCGCCTGTGCCCATGTTCCGTCTGCTCGTGTGAGCGCATAGGTCAGCGAATCACCCCACGCTACGACTTCGTCGGGGGGGCACGCCGGGTTTACGACCGAAGCACGCTTGGGGGTGTGGGATTCAAGGCCGGCGTCTTCCGTTCCGGAGCAGTTGCACGTCGTGAGCAACAAAAAGGCAGTGGCCAGTAGCACCGAGCGAGGGCGGCCGATCTTCACACCTTCATCGTAGGAGGTCACCGTCCTTTGGCGCAGGGCGCGCGAGATCGAACCCGCCGGACCGGTTCGACGAGGAGTTCTGAGCCCTTCCGCAGAGCCGCCGTACTCGCGCATCGATGTAGCCATAGCCTGTGTGCGGTGATTCGGATTCTGTGCGTGCGACCAGGGCGGCAGCCTGGGTTGTCGCGTTTGGTCGTTTCCGTTTCCTTCAACAGGTCTCGATGAGCTGCTGATGAGCTCGATCCCGACTGAACGTAGTAGGTTCCGTGGCGGACAACTTCACCCATGCAGTGGCTTCACCGGACGCCGGGTCGTGGTACCCGCGCCCTCACGGGGTCGTAGGCGTCGATGATGCCCAGCATGCTGAGCCCCGAACGTCGTAAGCTGAGATCGCTCGAGGCCAAGCAGGCAAGCCGAGGTGGAACGTGATAGCGAGGAAGAACAGCGACATCCTGCTCGTCAATCCGCTCAAGTACACCCTCGCCCATTACGAGGGCGAGTTGCGGGAAATGCTTCAACAGGCCAACTTTAGGTCCGTCGAGGTCGCAGTGACCACACCTGGGGACGGGCTAACGGGTTCACTAGAGCGCGCTCAGGTGGCCGTGCGGTGCGTCTGGCAACGCTGGACGATGGCGCGTCAGATCAGTGGGCAGACCGTGGTGGTGCTGTGGCCCTTGTTCGGATATTTCGAGCCTTTGACTCTGCTGCGGCTGGCGCGACGAAATTGCGTCTACGTGATCGTCCACGACCCGGCGCCCCTACAACGCTCTTATGGTCAATCAACCTGGGCAGCATGGGTTTTCAGAGCAACAAAGAGGATTGGCGCCATCGAGGTGATCTATCACACGGAGACGGCTCAGCGGGTGGGTACGCGCGAAACAGGTGTCGAAGGCATCGTCGTACCCCATCCCGTGGGGCGGCCTACACCCTTGATCGAGGGCTGCGATCGACAGATCGGGAGCGCACCGGTGGTGAGAGTACTAGGAAGGTTCAAGGATACTCGCTCACTGTCAGCGCTCGACGCGATTGCGAATGGCGCCGCGGGAACGTGCGTGCTCGAAATACACGGCCGGGGATGGCCGAAAGTCGCGGGGTGGACGGTAAATGATGCATTCGTTGCCGAGGATGACTTCGCGGCACTGGTGGAGTCCGCGGATTGCGTCGTGATTCCGTACGACTACTTCTTCCAAAGCGGAGTTGCCGTGCGTTGCCTTGAAGCGGGCACGCCCATCGTCGCGCCCCGGCACGAACACATCACCCAACTCTATGGCTCGGATTGGCCGGGAATCGTCGATGACCAATCGGCCTGGTACGAAGCCGTGTTGCAGGTCCTTACGTTCGACACGCAATGCATTCGCGATCGTCATCGTGACGTCTTCGGCATGGTCCAGACCGCCTGGGCCGAGCTGTTTTCTCGCTCATCCGCCACGAGGTAGCACGATCGCAGGCGTTGGCCTGCAACAGACAGGTCGACATCAGGATGACAGGATCGTCATCGTCGATCCAGCTTCTCGTCCGGTGAGCTCTTGCCAAGCGGCAAACTCGTCCACTGTCTCGCTGCGTTGAAACTGCACTCGATGACCGGACTTCATGCGAATGTCGTTGTTCTGCGAGACCAATCCGATTGGGTCGAAGGCGAAATATGAGTATGCTCCGAATGCATCGTCGAAAACGTTGTGCTGCAGAGTGATGTCTGCCTGTGTCTCCCACAGGTAGGTAAGCAGGTGGACTCGGACGTCCTGATTTGGTCGAACCGCAGAGAAGGCGGATAGCCCTGCTCGTTCGAAGACATTGTTCTCGACGAGAATTCGCTGAAAGCCACCGGCGGAAGCGCTACCTCTGGACCAAAATTCCACGGATTGACTGCAGTCGTGGATGTGATTGTCTCGCAGAGTGAGATCCTGCCAGCTGCCGTCGTCTCCAGCGTCGCCTTGAGCCGTCCACGCCGCATCGTAGACGTGGGCGATCTCGCTCCGCTCTACGAGCCACCGCTTCGCGTTCACCCAATTCTGGATTCCGTTGCCGTACCGGCGGTTCGTACCGTCGAGCAGCAAGGAGCCGCCGACGTAGTCGACGAGGCAGTCGTGAACGTGAACATCCGCACCCGTTCCTCCCATGCCGCACCCGCCGCTTCCGGTCAGGTGTAGATCGTGAATCTCGTTCGATCCGTTCGGGCAGTAGACGATCCCGCCCGTCCCGTCATCAGTCCTGCAATTCGGGGCGGCCCTGATGTCGGCCGCCAAGATGGTCGGGTTGGTGGCGGCTGCGACGAATAGGATCTTCTCTCGAACGTCGCAACAAAAGTCCCAGGGCGCTCGGAGATCGGAAATCTCCATCCGCAGTGCAGGTTTGACTACTCCATCCACCATTAGATAACCGATGTTGGCGTCAGTCGTAGCCGTGTAACCCTCATGCGAGGATGCCGTGCCAAGATCGATGCACCACACGCCTGGAGAATGGTGGGACCAGGCGTCGGGCCGGTTCAACAGTTTGAACATGGTTAAGATCGGCCGCTCACCGGAGCCATACGCCCCAATTTCGCAGCCGAAGGGCGCGACGAACTCGCCGTAGAACGTGTCCCCGCGCTTGAAGAGCACGGTGGAACCGTCTCGCGGTAGCTCAGTTGCGGGCCGCATGCTCGCCCAGGCAGTCTGGGGACTTCGGCCATCGGCTTGGTCGCTCCCCGATGCCGAAACGTAGAAAGTGGGATTGGCCGCCGATCCTGCCGCCGCCGCGCTCGGTCCTCGTGCAAGCAGCGGCAGAGCGAGCGCCGTCGCCGTGCCGGCAGCCCGCCGGATGACGGTCCTGCGCGAGTATTGCTGCTGCCGCCGTGTCATCGGCCTCGTGCTCCTCGAATCATCGGTCTATTAGTTGTGCTCGAGCAGACACCGCCACGGCAGCGGGACGCGGCCGCCGGGAAGCGCCTTGGCGGAGGAAGGACGGGACCACGAACTGTGAGGGCGCAGGCGTCTCGCGTCAGCAGCAGAGCAGGCCCCGAAGCGCGCGCTCGTAGTCATTGCACACCTGTTTCCACGAATAGTGGTCTTCAGCCCTACGAGTATTCGTCTGGCAGGCTTGATCGAGTACGTCCTGATTGTCCATCAACTCGAGCACAGTCTTTGAGATCAAAGCGCTGCCGCAGTCGACGAACATTCCTGCCGAGCCGAGTGTTTCCCGGTTATAGACCGTATCTCGGGCCAAGATGGGCGCGCCGGCTGCCATGGCCTGAACCAGCGCAGGATTGGTACCGCCGACGCTATGTCCGTGGAAGTAGATGCCGGCGTGCTGCCACAATGCCAACAGAAGCGAGTCATTGCTTACATGGCCTAGCCACGTCACCGTGTCATAGCTATCGGCCAGATGTCTTGCCTTCTGGTCCAATTCGCCACCGTATCCCGTGCTGCCGACTATCACGACTCTGTGGCGCGCCGCTATGGTGGGCACGGCGTCGAAGAACTCCGGCACACCGTTCTCCGGCACGAATCGCGCGACCAAGAGCACATAACCTCGGTGGTCGAGGCCATCTGGAACCTCTAGAGGGGGCGGAACGTCACCGCCGTAGGGAATGAAAGATCCTCCGACCGAGAACCGTTCATGCCAGTACCTTTCGATCTCCCTGGCATCGAACACCAAGCCATTCGCCCACCGTGCCGTCAACCTCGCACCTGTCCGAAAAACTCTCCGCGCCAACGGACTCCATTTCGCCCGTTCCCATTCGAGTCCGTCGACGTTGACCAGCGTCGGTATTCCGCGTGCCTTCAACAGCGGTAGGAAATAGCCGTTGGCCACGTTCATCACGAGAGCGACGTCTGGTCGGTGCTTCGCCGCGTCCAGCGCTGCCGTGAATCCGTAGGACAACGTGCTGAAGCTCTTCGTTTCGACGCCACGAGTAGCTAGAGCGACCACGCGGGGGTCCGCGGTCGCGTCACCGGGTCGCGTGGCGCCAGGTCGGCCGTAGACGGTTACGTCCCACCCCATGTTGGCGAGCTCGGGGGCCAACTTACGGACGGCTGTCTCGAACCCGCCGTAATAGCTCGGATAACCGCGCGTTCCGATGATTGCGACTGACGGCAAGGTTCCCCCCTCTGTACCTCAGTAGTACGCAGCGACCGATTCGCCGCTGATAGGACCAACCATCTGGCAACGTCTAGGAAAGAGTAGCTGGCTTTCCCTTGGCTCGCGACAACGTCTTCGGAGTTCTTCAATTTCGATGACTAGCACGCCCCAAATGGTCATGTAAATATTCCCGCTGGCGGAAGGAGATCGATGTGCAGGTGGTGGTGCCGGCTTCAGTCATCGACCGACCCAAGTGATCACCTGTGCGTTCGAAAATTTGCCAAAATCGACGTACCGGGAGGGTGCATGTCCCTTGGCAACGTGAATGCGCTGATGGGAGCTCACGGAAGCCTCATTCGGCGGCTCGATGGCGTCCCTTTTCCTCTTTAGCCATATCCGAGCCCTGGCGCCTAAGTGTGATTCTGGGCAAATAGTCACGGCCCCAGCCAACGGAAAGATAGACGCTGCAGAAGATGGCCGCAGAGGCGAGGAATGGCCAGGCGGCGGATTCGCGGTCGTATGGGTGAGCGAGCAGTCCAACCGGCCACGCGGCACATGCCGATGCTGCCGCTGCGACGTACGGGCCAGCAGCTCCGCGAAGATAGAGACGCATGGGTATAGCAGCGCTTCGCTGCATGAACCACTGGCCGGCGAACTTCGCAATTGGCACGCCGATCGCAAACGCGACTCCGATGCCGACGAACCCCCACGCATACGCCATGGAGACTGCGAGCGCCGTCTGAAATACACCGCCCGCGACCGTCACATAGGCAATGACTGCCGGACGACCTATCGCCATTAGAGTCGACGAGCTAACTGCAGTCGACAAATTAATCGCCACCCCGGGAAGGAGCGCGCACAAGACCGCGACGACCTGGCCATGACCACCACCGAGCCAAAATGGAATCAAGGTAGTCGCAGTGGCCGCCATCAAAGATGGGGCCATGACCGCGACCGCTGTGTTGCGGCGGGTTAGGTGTTCGTATTCGTTTATTATCCCGTCCATTCCACTCACGATGAATGTCCTCGTGAGATGTGGAGTCAAAGCTGCCGCCGATGCCGCACCCAACACCTGCGCCCCAGTTGCCAGCCTGCTCGCCAACTCCCATATACCCGCCGCGGCGGGTCCGATCATGATGCCGGCAATCAATTTTCCCGACTGGAGCAGCAACATGTCGCCTGCGGCAGCAACTTGCGACTTCACGCCGTAGGCGATGAGCTCCCCGGCGAGGGGGATGGTGGGGACGGCGACGTGGATTCGCCGTTCATCCGCAAGGATGATCGCCACCACCACCGCAAGTCCCGCAACGGTGCCGATGAGTGTTCCGGCGGCGAACAGCGGCAATGATGGGCTTACCGCGAGCGCTACTACGCCGCCGCACGCTTGCAGCGTTGACAGAATCGCAATGGCTATTCCGGCGGGCACCATGCGGCCCCTGCCGACCGACGCGGCCGCGAGTACCCTCGCCACGAGACCGACGATCAGGATGGCGACTGCATAGAGGATGAGGTTGCGGGCGAGGACCGGATCGTGTGTGCCCAGGGCGGTGTCGACGACACCGGATGCTGCGAACGCGAGACCGCTCAGGATGATCCACAGCCCGCTCAAGGTCACGATGCACGTTCCTACGACCCTGCTGTCACCCTTGTCGTCACCCCTCACGTGGAACAGCGCTACGTAGCGATTGGCCGCTCGCGAGACTCCCAGATCGAATAGCGCTCCGTACTGTGCGATCGCTCCTGTGATGGACCATATGCCGAAATCGTGCAGACCTAACCGACCGAGGACGTATGGAGTCGTCAAGAGCTGAATGCCATATCCGGCTACTACCGGCAACAACTGCGCTGCCGATCCGACCTTGAGAGATTGCACTCTCCCTGCGGCGCGCCTCATCGCGAAGCCTCTACGCGACAAGTCCGTGGATCGGGTCTCTTGTGCTCGACCAAGCCCGACGCGCATCGAAGTAGGCACGTCACGGGCCTGCTGAAACCTATTCCTGGCCAGGCATTTTCGTCGAGATGCGCCAACTCGGCCGGCACATGGGGCGATGTCGCCGGACGCTCGGCGCCCGTGCACGGCTGGACCGCGTCCGCTTCTGTGCAGGCGCTCGTCTTCATGTCGGATCGTCCACGTTCGACAACCGCCTTGCCCTGAACTCCAGCTGTTTGCTACCCACTAATGGGTAATTCGCTGTTGTAAGCGTGGTGAATTCGCTCACCGGGCAGTACTCACTTCGCGGCGATGCTGCATGGGCTAAGCGTATTGGCCGACTAGTGAGGCACACAACCGTTTGCCGACAGAAGCGCAGCGCATTGTCAGGAAACTGTCGGGAGGGACGAATTGTTGCTGCGGTGTCAGGGTCGACGCTATGCTCCAGCCACGCCAATCTGGACTCATAAGGTGGTCTATGCCGTCGCGAAAGCCTATCGAGCGTTACCACGACTTGGTCCGAGAAGACGTCTTCCCAGTTTTGCCGGATCAGGTCGGACGGTTACTCGACTTCGGTGGCGGCGTAGGCGCCACCGGCGCCGCGCTCAAGCGACTTAGGCGCGCAAGCTATGTAGCCATTGCCGATCAGGTCGCGGGGGCGTACGACGAGATCGATCGGGTATTTTGTGGCGACTTGGAGGACCCGGGTTTCATTTCCGAGGTACTAGCAGACACCGGACCCTTCGACACGATTCTCGCACTCGACGTGCTTGAGCACCTCCGCGACCCGTGGGGGGCGATCGAACAATTGCGAACTGGGCTAGCGCCGCAGGGCGTGATCGTGGCGAGCATTCCAAACGTCAATTATTACGGTTTAGTCTTGCCGCTCGTCTTTCGCGGTCGTTTTACGTTGACTGACTCGGGGATCTTGGATCGTACGCATATTCGTTGGTTTGCACGTCACGGCGCGATCGAACTGATGAGTGCACCAGGGTTGGAAGTCGAGGTGGTTTCATGGAACATTCCCGGAAGGCGGGCGGCGCTGGCAAACAAGCTGACATTGGGGCTGTTTAGACGCTTCTTTGTGCTTCAGTATCTCATCAGGTCGCGACGCATTCCGTAGGCGTGACCGGTCGATGCGCTTTCACACCGGCGTGGAGTCCGACTCGGCCGACGCACTCAGTTGCCGCAGCGCGCGAAAAGTCGCCGGCGCAATCCGCGGGTTCTCGCGCTATGCTCAACGCGCCAGCCAAGGCTCAAGGGGGGTCCGGCCTGATCATGAAGTCGGTATCACGCGTGAATTTGCGTTTCAGGCTTTATCACTTGATTGGGCACCGTCTCGTAGGCGGTTGGCTCGCACCTGAGGTGCTTACCATGTTGCGAATTCTCGACTCGGCGCAGCGGTCGCACCATGTCGTTGGCGCTGTTGCTGAAATCGGAGTGCACCACGGCAAACTGTTCACCGCACTGAATCTCCTGCAGGAGAACGGTAGTTCCGTCGCAATCGATGTCTTCGGCGAGCAACATCTCAACGTCGATAATTCAGGTCGGGGCGACTTGGGCATATTCCAACGGAATATTGCACGGTGGTCGTCGGCGGACGGCGTGAGAATTCATCGTGGTGACTCGACGAAGCTGCAGAGTTCGGCGTTGCTCGAGCTTGCAGACGCGAGGATCCGACTGTTCAGTGTGGACGGCGGTCACGCCGAGGAGTGCGTAGTCAGCGATATGCGACTCGCCGAGGACACTTTGGTCGCTGGAGGCGTGGTGATCGCCGACGACGTCTTCAACGAGGAGTGGCCAGAGGTCCTCGTTGGCACCTTGCACTACATGAAGGGCGGCGGCATGTTGATTCCTTTCGCCATAGGCTTCAATAAGGTCTTCTTCGCGTTCTCGGAGCGTGTCGGACTCTACCGTGACGCGTTGAATGCCCACTTGAGCAGGAATCTGCTAATAAATGTCAAGACCGCGAACTTCATGGGTTACGAAGTCCTCGTCGTAAGCCGAAAGCCGCGCAACCGAATACGGCAATGGCACAATTACCACAACTGAGTGAATCGCTCGGCTGCTCTGCCGGGTATTCTTCAGAATCAACGACCGCCGCCGACCAGCTAGATGTTGCCTTGGCAACTATCCGACCAAGGGAATTGGTCACCTCAGACATCGCACCCAAGCCAGGCGAAACAAACGAACTGCCTGCCGAGGGCATGGCAGTCTGCAGTCCGCAGTCCGATGTGGATTCGCAGGCGAACCGTGAAACTCGACCAGACGTATTTCGTGTGTTGACAGTGCATTACAACACGCCGGAACTCACGATCAGTCTTGTTCGCGAGTTTCCTCGGCACACTCTCGGCGGCCGCGTCGTCTCCATCCACATCCTAGACAACTGCTCGACGGAGGAGAACCGGCGGCTACTCCAAGATGGCGTGGCGGGGCTGGGCCACGTCGAGTTGAAATTCAGTCCGAAGAACGTTGGGTTCGGTGAAGGGTTGAATGCGCTTGCCGCGGACCAGCGGTTCGATCCCGCCGACATCCTCTGGTTCCTGAATCCCGATACAGGTCTGCAGCCCGGATGCATCGAGATCCTCGAACGAGCGATCACTACGGGCGAGTACGACGTGGTCTCGCCGCTCATTTACAGCGGACGCGACGAGGGTCAATGGATTTGGTTCTGCGGGGGGTACATTTCGTCACGCGCTCTCAGACCGCGACACGAGCTTTACGGTGCGCCGTTGCTCGATGCGCCTCGCGAACCATTCGTCACGGAGTTCATCACCGGAGCTGCGCCCATGATGCGAACTGCGACGTTTCGTGGCGCAGGCGGATTTCCACGCGGTTACTTCCTGTACTGGGAAGATGCCTATCTGTGTTGGAGACTTCGTAACCTCGGTTGCCGACTCGGTGTTCTGCCAGCCGCCCGGCTCTGGCATGCGGTCGGCGCGTCCTCGGGTACCGGTCAGAGTTCGACCTTCTACTACTGGTTTGCCCGCAACCGTTTCCGATTCGCACGTGACACAGGGATGTCACGGTGGGTGCTCCTCTACGGTGCCGGCGGCTGGGAAACATGTCGCATTATTGCGAAGGCCATGAGGGAGCCGCGAGAAAGGATGGTAAAGATGCGCGCGGCGAGTAGCGGGACGATAGCTGGGATTCGTGGCGTGGAACGTAATTGATGCCCGCCACGGAGGGTACTGAAAGAGGCGGCGGCTGCTATGCGAACGCGCTGGCACAGATTGCCGATGTCTTGCACGTATTGGAGTATCTGAATGCCAAGCGACGTCGTCCCGAACTGGCTGGTAACTACCTGAGATAGGGCAATATGAAGGCAGTTATGGCACGATTTGGTCGAAGTGGGGTGCGTACATTTCTGCCGGTGTCAGAGATGCTCGGTGGTCTCGTAATCAGTCTGGCGTGAACGCACATGGCGAACCGGGGGATCACTTGGCAAAGCGCGGAGGGACGTCGTGACGGGTGGTGAAGCCTTGCGGAATCTGCGGCACAAAGTCGCTCGCGCGTCGCCCAAGAACTATGTCTTACTAGGCGTGTGGGTGATGGTCGCGCTGTTGGTGGCCGCCGCCGTGCGAATGGCCAACGTCTCCGGCTTAATCGCCGGATTGTGCGGTGGCGCTGTGATGTTGGTGTGTTGGGGTAGGCCTCGGCTGGCATTCTGCGTTTGGCTGACGTCCGTCACGATGGTACCGATCTGGATCAGCGTTCACGTCCTCGCCAACGTACCGATTCACTGCGTGGTGGCCGTCATGGCCGTCGCCGCCACGATTGGTCGCAGCAACGTCAAGTTCTCCGTCTTCGATGCGTACTTCATCGCATTCCTCACTGTTGCGATGCTGGCTGTGTATCTCGACAACTCGAACGCCGCGCTCTGGGCTCAGATGGTCGTGAGGTGGGCGATCCCCTTCTTGGCCATCAGGGTGCTGGTGTCGTGCACAGGAATGAAGTTCGCAGTTGATGCCGTTGCCGTTGCCTTTGCCTTGGTTGGTGCTTTCGCAGTAGTCGAATTCGTCATGGCTTGGCATCCATTTGTGAACTGGAACTACTACACGCCTGAGTTCGCTGCTTGGCATCCAATACAGACTCGCGGAGGCCTCGACAGAAGTGAGTGGGCGTTCGGCCACTCGATCGCACTGGGTGGGTCACTGGCCCTCTCGATCCCGTTCATACTCAGATCGTCTTTCAGTCGTGCGTGGCGAGCGTTGTTTCTCGTCTTCGTCGTCGCTGGAATCGTCACCACGGCGAGCAGGGGTTCGCTTATCGCTGCGGGCCTCACGGGTGCAATCTGTCTGATCTACGCCTCCAAGCAGCCCGCCGTGCGATCCACGATGGTCGTTCTTGTGCTGGTTTCGGCGATGATCGTCGGACCGCTAATCGCACCGATCCTCCAAACGTGGGCCTTGGGGTCTTCGAATGAAGAACAGGGGAGTGCGAATTACCGGAATGATCTCTACTCGACCTATCTGCCGGCCATCCAGTGGTTTGGCAGGTCGCCGAGCTACCACACCGACGGCAGTGAAGCGCAATCCATCGACAGCGCAATCCTGCGCATCGGCTTGGAGTTCGGCTGGCTTGTCCTGGCGCTGGCGCTTGCCCCGCTTGTAGTAGTCCTGGTCCGAGTAGTCCTTGGCCGAGCATCGACTGCTGAAATTGGTCTGCTAGGGCAGGTACCGCTCTTCGCAACCGTTGCTCTGATCACGCAATACGAGAGCATCGTGTTCATGGTTGCGGGCCTCGCCGTACAGTCTGCTGTCGTTCAGCGGAATAAGCACGTGCCAGCAGCGGCGCCGATGGCAGACCGCGTGGATGGCGTGGATCTACGGCGGCCGAAGCCTCTGGTAGCGGCCTACTTTGAACGCTATGAGTAGAATCGGCGGCAGGTCGGCGAATGCCAAGCGGGGCACTATCTGGTCGTGGTATGAGAAGTAGCTTCGTCTACACGGCCATCTCGATAGCGAGTCGGCTGTTGGTGAGCACTCTGCTCTTCGTGCTCTTGGCGCGTGTGTGGGGTCCCGAGAGGTTTGGAACCTTCAGCTTCGTCTTCAGCTCAAGCGCGTTGCTCATGCTGATCGTTGATTTCGGTTTCACGACGTTCCTCTTGCGTGAGGTTGCTGCCGATCCTGGAAACGTAGCCGCACTGATCGGCCGCGGCCTACCCGTGAAATACCTTCTGACTGCGGTGATGTCAACCGTGGCAGTAGGTCTCGCGGTGGGACTGGGTCCATCCGTTCTGCCACCTGTGTTATTCGTGCTGTTGTTGCTTGCAGCCCTCCTTCTGTCTTTCGCGGAATACTTCATCACGCCATTGCGCGCGATCGGGCGGTATGACGTGGAGGCACTGCTGGCGACCACCGGTAATGCCGTGCAATTTGCGCTCTCAGGAGGCTGCGCGTGGTTGGGCGGGTCGCCCGTTCACGTTGCGGCGGCTATCGTCACAGCCCGGCTGCTCTATTTGTCTGCCTCCATACTCGCTGCGCGACGGCTGCTGCGACCGTTGAGCTGGCGACCTTTGTCACGTGATCTCCGCGGGACAGTGCGTGCCGCGTGGCCCTACGGCGTAGATGGAGCACTGACGTCGGCGTGGAGTTTCATCGACGTTGTCGCGGTGCGAGTGCTGTTCGGAGTTCACGCTGTCGGTTTGTACGCCGCGGGCCAGAAGATCGTTCAGGGCGTGGTAGCTCTTGCGCCCCTCGTAGGCAACGTCATGATTCCGCAGCTGGCCCGCAAAGCCAGCACCCGCGCTTCGGACACATGGAGATCGGCTGGTGCAGCCGCGATTGGAATGTTTGGCATCGGATTCATATTCGCCCTGCCGCTCATCATCCTTCCCACCTGGACGACGAATGTCTTGTTCGGGTCCGATTTTGACATGCTCTCGCAGTGGCTTCCATGGTTCGGGGCGATCTTGCTGGTGAGGTTTTCGGGAGCCGGTTTCGGGGTGGTCCTTACCGCGATCGGTCTGCAGAAGAAGCGGGTGATAGGCCAGCTCGCTGCCCTATCCTGTTACGTAGCCTTCGTCGTCGCCATCGGTGTCCGGCATCTCGGCGTCGAAGCGGCGCTCGGAGCATTGCTCTTGGCGATGTCGGTCATGGGTGCAACGTATGCCGTTTATCTTTGGCTAGCACGGGCGCACGACTACCTCGGTTTGGACGCGCCGTTGAGGCCAGAAGGACCTGTGGACGACCGATCAGATTCCCTTCGTCTTACTCGATCTAGCTGGGAATCAAGGAGGAAACCGTGAGAGCGGCCATCTTCGGAACCTTCGACATCGGAAACTTCGGCGACCTGATGTTCCCCATCATCGCCGCGCACGGGTTGTCTGAGAATGGCGTCGACGACGTGACGAAGTATTCCTACCAACGCAAGACGTCGTCGTCCTGGTTCTACGACGTCGAGCCAATCCAAGACTTTCCAGTGCATCTCGAAGCTGAAGGTGTTGACCTCGTCCTCATCGGCGGTGGACATCTCGTGCACTTCAACCGTGCGATGGCCCACGGATACGGACCGTCGGATCCACGCATACCCCACCCATTGGGGTTTTGGTGGGTGCCCGCGATTGCGGCGCGGTTCGGGGGAATTCCAGCTGCGCTGAACGCGGTCAGCGTCGACGACTCGATACCGCGGTGGGCCGGCCCTCTGATGGAGGCCTTTCTCGATGCGCTCGGTTATGTCGCAGTGCGTGACAATCAGTCACGAAAGCGATTGCAGCAGTTCGCGAACCAGCGCGTCGAATTGAACGTCGTGCCAGACACTGTGCATGGCATCCCCGACCTGGTCCAGAGAGGAGTGTTCTCGGATCGTTTTTGGAAGCTCTCGAACGAGATTGGGCTGGGGCGCGACTACATAATCGTTCAACCGTCCATGGGGTTACGTCGTTTCAAGGACCCCATCGGCAGTCTCGTCCAAGATGCCATCCGGCAAGGGTTCGATGTTCTCGAGCTTCCGATATTCCATGAGAATGTCGATGTTGCGGGATACCTTCGGACGTCCGGCTCGATCAAGTCAATCGCGGAGTGGCCAGATCCTCTGCTATTGGCGGAGTTGATCGCCAACTCTCAGAGCGTGATTGGCATCAGCCTGCACCTGAGCATCGTTGCTTCTGCCTATGGTATTCCAGTTCATCGCCCGCGGTACTCGCCGACGTCCAAGTTCGTAGCATTGGACGGGTTGCCAAACCTTGTCTGGCTGGACGACGCGGACAAGCTGAAGTGGATCGACTCGAGCAATGTCGACCTCTCAGAGGTCAACGATCGAAGGCTCAGGATCACCGAGCATTGGTCGCGCATCGGTGAGCTCGCCAGGGAAACGGGTTCTCCACCCTGTGTCAGGGGTTGGAACCAAATCCTGCAAACCCCGGCCGCTTTCAGGGGTGCGAGTGGTACCCGAGACAAGCTTGAGACGATCCACGAAGAGGGTAGTCGCCGTATGCACCTCGTCGCCCATGCGGTGAGATCTCGGATGCTGCGCAGTCGCTAGTTGTTCCGGTATGGACTGTGCTGTCGGTAGTCGATCACCGCGTCAATTCAACCAAGGATCTTCCGCCGTCACGAACGAGTGCGGATCCCTAGTCGGCCCTCTCGCGATGGCTTGCAGCCGAGGCGCTCGGCATCTGCGCCTCGGTGCGGGAATCGCCACCGTAGTATCCGTATCCGTCATAGTAGGAGGTGTCCCCCCGCATTGGGGTCATCGTCAGCACGGCGCCGAGAGGCGAGACGCCGACGTCCGCGAGATTGCGGACTGCTCGCGCAAGTTGCTCGCGCTTGGTCTCTCCATACCGCGCCATCATCAGCACGCCATCCGAGTTCGTTGCCAAAATCGCTGCATCGGTTACAGCCAATAGCGGCGACGAGTCCACGATGACGTAGTCGAATTGCGATCGGAGCTCAGCTAGCACCTTTTGTGCCGCAAGCGAACCCAGAAGTTCACTCGGGTTCGGTGGAATCGGTCCGGAAGTGAGCACGGTCAATCCCGGCGTGGTGGTCTTCTGGAGCATCTCCGATAGGGAAGCCGCACCGCTCAGTACGGTGCTGAGCCCCACCGTGCCGACGACGTTGAGATACTTGTCCAGCATGGGTCGTCTCATGTCACCATCGACGAGCGCGACGTTGTGTTCGGCCTCAGCCAAGGCGAGCGCGATGTTGATGGCAGTAGTCGACTTGCCCTCTCCGGGCAGTGAACTGGCCACGACAATGAGGCGTGGAGGATTGTCGACGGCGAGGAACTGCAGGTTCGTTCGCAGCTTGCGGAAACTCTCTGCGATCGCCGAGTTGTCACCCTCGAAGGCGATCGCCGGCTCTTTGCGCCGTTCCTTGTCGAGTGGAATGCTGCCGACGAGTCCAACACCGGTAATGGACTCAAGCGTCTCTTGATCTTTGATGGTGTTGTCGAGGCGATCGCGGAGAAATGCAAGGCCGATGCCCAGGAGCAATCCCATCGCGAGACCCAACCCTATGTTTCGCTTGGTCTTTGGTGCCACCGGCTCGTTGGGTACCGACGCGCGCTGTTCGACCACGACGCGGGCATCGGCAGCGGATCCGTCCTCAGGAGTCTCCAATTCCTTTGCCATGACGACGAACTCGTCGGAGAGAGCATTGGCGATGTCTCGAGCGCGAACGGGCGATGTGTCAAGCACGTGAACGTCGATCAGCACGGTGTCAGGTGTCGAGCTCGCTGACACCATCCCAGCGAGCTGTCCGGCACTCATATTCAGACCTAGCTTGTCTACCGTGCGTTGGGCCAGCGTCCTACCCACGAGAAGCTGCGTGTACGAGAGAACTCGTTCTTGTGAGAACAAAGTGCCTTGATATTTATCTGCGAGTGAATCACCCGCCGCGGCGGTGGACACGAAGAGTCTGGTCGACGACTGATAGAGCGGCGTGGTCAGCAGCGAGCTTCCGATCGCCGCCAGAACCGCAATCAAGGTCGTCGCAACCACGATGACCCACCGCGTGCGTAAAACCTTTGTGATGTCTCGCAAATTCACTGTCGCCCCCGCCCACTGGTGAAACTGGCCCCATGTTCCGCCTTTCGGCATAGGTTTGCGAAAGTATAGCGCCCGACTTTCGGCGCAGTCGGTTAACTCGAGATGGACGAGTCACGTCGTTGCCAGATCGCGTTAATACAGTTCTCAGTGCGTCAGGCGCGCAAGGGAGATGAGGCAATCGGCGAGGGACAGGTCGTCGATGGTTGAAGCGTCGCCGCTGGATAATCCGCCGGTGGGTCTAGCAAGTTAAAGGTCAGTTCACGCCATCTTGATCGACAGCGGCGACCGTGTTCGGAGCCGGGGGTGCCGCGTTGTGCCAACGTCTACATGGAGCTGTTCGACAGCGACTCAGTCACAGTGCACGAGACGGCTTCTGCCCAGCGACGTCTAAGGGACCAACCAGCACGGTATTCGCCGAACACAGTCGCGCCGCGCTCCAGCGCATCCCTTGATTCAGCGCGGGGCCTTGTGCGTCGAGTAATGGTGGAGCTGGTATCTGCAAGGTGATGGACGACCATGAAAGGCCGACATACCCATGGCACGGCGCACGTAACTAGATGCATGTCCAAACAGCGTGCGGCTAAGGACGGACATGGGCTCACGTTGCTGTGTTGGTCATCGGCGTACGGGTTGGCGGACGCCTGCACGATCGGCTCGGGTTACGTCAATTACGTGGTCGCGTCCGTCGCAGGATTGGTGCGGTTGACACTGATCCAGCCGGGGACTGGCAACGCAGGTCAAGCCCGGAGGCAGCGCGAGACCTTTGCGGCATTCGCTTACCTTGTGCGCGTAATGCGCAGCCGCAGCGGGGGATGGAATGGTTGCGGACCGATCCGCACACTAACTGCTATCCGGCGATCAAACTTTGCTGTAATAGTAATTGCCGCGCGAGTTTGGTCGTTGATTGTCAAGTATCGTGTTGTCCAGGTATTGCTCCATAAACTCAAAATCCGCTGTGTAGTACGCGTGTTGGACACTCGGGCTCAAAATTGCAGTCGGTTATTTCATTCACTTGGTCTTATTCAGCGATAGCCATTGCAGAACAGTGCGGAAGGGTTGATGATTTTGGTAGCTGTTGCGACTGGGGGGCTGGTGGCCATCATGATGCTCATGGCTTCTTATCTAGTGGGGGTCGTATGTGTGACTGCCGCGGCGGGTCTGTTCGCATTCGTCTTTCGAAAGTCTCATGGCATGAGACCCTCTCAGGCAGCCTTCGTCACCCTGGCTGCCGGCGCCGCGTGGCCACTGCTGGCCGTTGCGCTGGTCCAGGCCGTTGGACTGCTTGGGATTGCCAGGCTCCAAAGGCTGGGTAGGCCCAAGGGCAATGTGGAGCCCGAATCGGCTGTCGCTACCGCCGGTATGACGGCAGAACCGGTTTCGATTCCCCTGACTGCGGGTCTAGCTACCGCCGTGTGACTGCCAAATCGGGTCGAAGCGACATGGCCATCACTTCAATTCAGTGATCGGCCGAGCGCATCAGGAAGCGTCGCCGAGTCGGACACGCCGCTCGATATCCTCGGCCATCCTTGGCGCTGGGCGCGTACGTGGAGGTGGGCACAATCACGACGATCGACGTCCTACCCGTCCGGACGGTGGCCGCCTTTGGTCATGCTCGCTAGGTCGACGTTGGCGCTCGTAACAAGGTGAATTCCCCTGTCTACGAACCTATCCCTTGCACTCGGGTACCAATACCGTCGGAGTGACGTTGCCGATCAAGGGCTGAACGGGAACCCGCGCTTGACCCGGAGTCGTCGGTTCGGACAGCCGGAAGGCCACTTCGACCGATTTCCCCGGCGGGATCGTCACCTGGGCCTCCCAGGCGGGGTGGCCGCGCTCCTGCGCCTGATAGACACGGGTCCTCTCGCCATTGACGAGCACGCTGATCACCCGAGCGTTCTTCGTCGCGAGAAGGCGGACCGATGTGATCATCGTTCCCTTGGGGGTATCCGAGGCGAGGCTGGGGAAGAACCCCAACCGTCCGGCGACGTAGTCCGGCAGGGGTGCAGGATCGGTCAGTGTGTTGGTGAGCCGAATGGTGGCCGTCGATATTCGAGTGCCGTGATCGCAGCCGTCGGCGACGTATTCGATTCGCCGATCCAGGTAGTAGTCCATCTTGTTGCCTGCGAGGTTGTTGACGACGAACTCGGCGTACGGAGCAGGATCGTCGGGAACCTCGTGAGCGAGCGGCGTTTCCTCTAGCAGTTTCTGGTCGGAGGCGGAGGAACTCCAGACGGAGATTCGTCGCTCGCTGACTGCTCTTCCCAGGGCGTCGATCAGTTTGCGCGGCGATTCCGCCGGCCGGGTGATCTTCTTGACGACCTCTGCGGCGACGTCTTGAAGAAATCGCTTCCGCGCAGCTTGATCGGTCGGGAAGCGTTGATAGACAGTGGATTCCGTGAGTTCGACGACGTTATCCTTCGTCACCGTCTCGCCGTCTGGCATCGTCACCGGCCCGGTGGCGCCGAGGATGTAGCTGAGAGCGATGGGATCGATGGCGATCACGCCATCGACGTTCATGCCGGACTGCTGCGCCCATATCGACTTCCAAATCTGGGCCGCATAGGGGAAGTTCGGACTCTGATTGCTGTTGCGGATGTCGACCGTTGGATTGGTGAAGCCATATTGGGCGTCGAATTCGGGGTTGAGGGAGAACGGCGTGAACTTCGACTTCTCGTCGATCTCCGTGTTCGACCCCAAGGTGTCCACCGTCGGTTTGCCGTTGTCGAACCGAAGAAGGCCAAAGCCTCCGAGTAGGCCGCCGGTACCGCGGGCTTCTGCGTTCGTCTGAAAGCCCATGAAATAGGTCCGTGGGCCATCGGCGCCCAGCAGCGACGGGGCGATCCGCGCCGCAAGCGCAGTGTTGCCCAGAAGTTTCGCGATGTCAGCTGTTTGCGCTTGAAGTTGCGATCGG
Organism: Mycolicibacterium sichuanense; assembly: GCF_033741125.1. Taxonomy (NCBI): domain Bacteria; kingdom Bacillati; phylum Actinomycetota; class Actinomycetes; order Mycobacteriales; family Mycobacteriaceae; genus Mycobacterium; species Mycolicibacterium sichuanense. The sequence goes on from NZ_JAWQPU010000001.1 coordinate 277,243, forward strand.
GCTCCGCCGACGGCGGTGAGGTACAGCGGATCAGGAATCGCCTGTGCCTCGGCTGCCAGGCGAGCCGCGTCCGCTGCAATCTTGCTCAGCGTCGGCTCTTCGCTGCGGAGCGCAGCGACGTCCAGGCGATTGTCTGCGAGTAGCTGATTGGGCGCAACGGTCATGCCGGCATCCGCGGTGGGCTTCAGCACATCGGCGGTCAGACCGAGTACGACATCTGATATCTGCTGACCGGCCTTGAACGGGCTGCCAAACCACGGTACGACGGAGACGACGTTCCACGGCACTGAATGCGTCGCGTCGCGTGCCGCCTGCGCACGAGACAGTGCATCGGCCGCAAAGCGTGATGCTTCCTGCGTGTTGCCTTGCAGCAGTGCCTCTTTGGACTGCTGCGCGCTGGCGCGCGCCTGCTCGAGGCTGTTCTTTGCGGCTTGCGCTCGTAGACCCAGCCAACCACCGAACGCGACGATGACGACGAGAACGGCGAGGCCGGTCCACAAAGTGCTCCGGCGCCTTAACCAAGGTCGCCCATGGCCGGGGTCGTTCGGAATCGCATCGTCATCGTTGGAGTCGTCATTCAATGGTCGCCGCCGAAAGAATCTCACTCGGTCAATTCCCATGCTCGGTTGAACCGCATCGAAGAGCGGCTACGACAACTGGCCCAAAGGAAACGGCTCGCCAGCTGTCGAACTGTCGACAACTGGCGAGCCGTTTCCGAAGTCTGGACTAGACGGCCGTCGAGTAGGGCCCGATGTGGACGGTCTTGGCGACGTTCTCGGCCCCGATGAGGAAGGCTTGCCCGACCGCTGAGATGGCCGCGCCGATCGGTCCCGGAAGGGCGGCGCCCACAGCAGTGATGATGCCGCCCGCGATGGATAGCGTGGCGTAGACGACCGTTCCGGCGGCCGTGGTGAATGCGACGACGACCTGATTAAGTCCCTGGCCGACTCCCTGCAGCGCCTGGCCAAGAACGCAACCGATGTCAGTCGTGGTGCAGACGGGGGCCGCAGTAACGGCCGCGACGCTGGACCGCGGGCTGACATCGATGACCGGCTGAATGTACTGGTCGACCGAACTGCCGATTCCCTCGGCGAAGGTGACCGGGTTTGGCGCTGCATGAGCCATTACCGGTGTGACGGTGGCGGCGGTCGCAATGGCCATTGCCGCAATGCCTACCTGGAATTTATTGGAGAGCGTCGAAAAGTGTGTGGTTCCAGCCCCGGCAATCATCTTTCCCCCTGAAAGTTGGTCATCAGGCTTGTGTACTCGTATTGCTCATACCTGACGATTTTGCTAAGAGTCCCACATCGGGCTACGCCTGTCAACCGCAAAATGTCCTCTTGCCTGGTCTTTTCCCGTGCAATCGTCCTCGCCTGGACATAGCGCCGCTGGGCGATCGGATCGTCCGTCACGCGACGCGGCATGGTCCAGATCGTCGTTCCCGGCTAATCGCTTCAGTGCGAAATTGGTCTCCTGTTGGTGTCCTCCGGGCTAACGCCCATAGCGGTCACGCAAATTGCTGATATCGGGAATTGCCCCCCGTTGCAATCGACGGCAATGTGGCCGGAAAAGCGGCCCACGTCGTCGTAGTTCCAGCGCGATCCCGATGATCAAGACGACGGTCGGCCGAAGAACGGTGAGCGACGACGCCGACGGGGAGAGAGACCGACACCTCGTAGGCGAATTTTCCTGACATGCGGGTCAATTGACTCCTGCCGTCCACTGCGCTGTGCGAGCATGCCCAAGGAGTCAGCGCTCGCGTGACTCGAAGGCGCGTAACTGGAGGTCGGCACATGCGTCGCACAACCCGCTCGATCGGCGTCGTATTCATCTCGATCGTGGCCGCTCTGGGCTTGGTCATCGGATCGGCCTTCTCGGCCGCGCTGGCCTTCGGCGCGGCCACCGCGCTGATCGTGCCGGGCACCGGCACGCACAACATCCTGCCGCCGAACGCGGTCACCGGGTACAAGGAAAACGCCGCCAACCGCTACATCAACGAGTCCGGCGTGCCATGCAGTTCGACCGACGGGTGCAACCTCCAGGGCGTCGACTATCCCGCCAGCTTCTACCCGATCGGCTTCATCCCCGGCTGGTGCCCCGGATACTCCTGCGACACCTGGAACGAGTCCGTCGGCACCGGCGTCACCAACCTGAACACCGCGCTGACGAACGCGCTGGCCGCACCCGGCACCGACCCGATCATCATCTTCGGCTACTCCCAGGGCGGGGCCGTCGTCTCCCGCGAGATGTACGACATCCCCGGCTCGGCCAAGAGTCGGGTCTCGGTGGTCACCATCGGCAACATCAACAACCCGCTGGGGTTGTGGTCGCGCCTGAGTTTCCTGCCGACCATCCCCGGCCTGAACATCTCCTTCGGCCCGCAACTGCCCACCAACAACGGCGTCACGAGCACCAACTACAGCTTCGAGTACGACCCGGTGGGTGATGCACCTCAATACTGGGGCAACGCCTTCGCCATGCTCAACGCCCTGGCCGCCTTCGAGTACGTGCACGGGTACTACCTCGACCCGACGAGCAACGCGCCGACGGACTCCCTGCCCTACGGGTACAGCGATGCCACGTTGGCCAACGCCATCACCAACACCCCGAAGCGCACCTACGGCGACGCCAGCTTCGTGCTGATCCCGCAGCAGGGTGCCCTGCCGCTGTACCAGCCAATCGTCGACCTCGGCAAGCAGTTCGGCATCAGTGCCCTGGTGAATCCCTTGGTGGCCCTAGTCAATCCGCTGACCAAGCTGCTCGTCGACCTGGGTTACGACCGCGCGACGAACCCCGGCATCGCCAGGACGCTGTCGCTGCTGCCGTTCAACCCGTTCGCAATCAACCCGATCCAGTTCGCCGGGCAGGTCGTGCAGGCCATCGTCCAGGGCGTCCAGGACGCTCTCGCCGGCGGTGCCTCGCTGACCCCACCGACGACGGTCACCCCGATCACCACGACGGCTCCGGTGACGACGCTGGCGGCGAGCACCACCTCAGTCGCGAAGAAGCAGGCCGTCACCACCGCGGAGGAAGCCAAGCAGGACGTCACCACCACCGAGGAAGCCAAGCAGGCAACCGAGCAGACGGTGAGCTCTGTCCAATCCACTCCGGAAAAGACTGCAACCGAACAGGTTCCGGCAACCGAGACCGCGACCACCGGTCAGGCCTCCGCCGGCTCCACACCCGTCGCCGCGGTGCAGGAGAAGGCCACCAACGACCAGGACGCCGCGGACAAGGCGGCAGCCGCCGCCAAGGACGCCGCCGACAAGGCAGCCAAGGATGCCAAGGATGCCGCCGACAAAGCAGCCAAGGATGCGGCGGACAAGGCCACGGCTGCCACCTCGGCCGCCGACACGGCCGCGAAGGCCGCCGCGGAGAAGGCCAAGGAGTCCGCCGCCGCCAACGGCGCCGCCAGCACCGGCAGCGACAAGACCACCGCCGACACCACGAAGACGACCGACACCTCCGCCACGGCCGGGGACACCGCTGACTCGGAGAAGAAGGCGGCCTGACACAGCAGAACGCCCCGGCACTCGCGAAGTGCCGGGGCGTTCTGCTGTCGGGAGCGGTTAGGCCGCCGCGCCAGGCTTGAGGTAGGTGACCAGGCTGACGTCGATCGCTTCGTCGACGAAGTAGAACTGGCAGCCCGTCAGGTACTTCATGTAGCGGTCGTAGTTCTCGACGCCGGCCGCGGCGATCGCCTCGTCGCGGTGATTCTCCAGGCGAGCCGCCCAGATGCCGAGGGTCTTGATGTAGTGGTTGCGCAGCGACAGCGCCTCGGGGACGGTGAAGCCCGCCTTCTCGCCACGCTCGACCATCATGTCGGTGGACGGGATCCGGCCACCCGGGAAGATCTCGGTGATCATGAACTTGATGAAGCGGGCCATCTCGAAGGTCAGCTTCTTGCCGCGGCGCTGCAGATCGTCGGGGTGGTACGCCACGCTGCTCTGAATCGTCATGCGACCGTCGTCGGGCAGGATGTCGAAACAGGTCTTGAAGAAGTCGTCGTAGCGCTCGAAGCCGAAGTGCTCGAACGCCTCGATCGACACGATGCGGTCGACGGGGCTGTGGAACTGCTCCCAGCCCTCCAGCCGCACGTCGAAGGTGCGCTCGGTGTCGAGCTTGCCGAGGATCTCGTTGCAGTACGCCTGCTGGTTCTTCGACAGCGTCAGCCCGATGACGTTGACGTCGTACTTCTCCATCGCGCGCTGCAGCGTCAAGCCCCAGCCGCAGCCCACCTCGAGCAGCGTCATCCCCGGTTTGAGGTCGAGACGCTCGAGGTGCTGATCGACGTTGGCGATCTGCGCCTCGGACAGCGTGACGTTCGGTCCGGTGAAGTACGCGCAGCTGTACTTGCGCGTCGGGTCCTGGAACACACCGAAGAAGTCGTCCGACAGGTCGTAATGCGCCTGGATGTCCTCGAAGTGAGGAGTCAGATCCTTCGTGCCAGTGGAGTTGTCAGACATGTTCTTCTTGTAAGGCCTTTCATTCATCGAGCTGTCGTCATCGCCCATCGGCGGATAGGACGCGATGTGATGCTCCGCACCCTACGCGGCGCACGGCCAGGACACGCGCATCTAGCCGTAGACGCCAGCGTTTCGCCGGTGTAATACCCAAAATTTGCTAGGGCTACTTCGCCAGGGTGAACTGGCAGACGTCGATGTAGCCCTCGTGGAAGCCCTTTGCGCACCCCGTGAGGTAGTGCATGTAGCGGTCGTAGACCTCTTCGGACTGGATGGCGATGGCCTCGTCCCGGTGCGCCTCGAGCGCGGCGGACCAGGTGTCCAGGGTCCTGGCGTAGTGCTTCTGCAGGGACTGCGTCCGGGTCAGCTCGAAACCGGCCTTGGTGCCGTACTCGCCGACCATCTCGGTGGTCGGCAGGTAACCGCCCGGGAAGATCTCGGTGAGGATGAACTTGACGAACCGCGCGATCGAGAACGTCAGCGGCAGCCCGGCTGCGGTCATCTGGGGCAGGGTGAGCGCCGTGATGGTGTGCAGCAACATGACACCGTCGTCGGGCAAGGCCTTGTAGGCCATCGCGAAGAAGTCGTCCCAGCGGTCCTTGCCGAAGTGCTCGAAGGCGCCGATCGACACGATGCGGTCGACGGGCTCGTCGAACTGCTCCCAGCCGTTCAGCAATACCCGCTTGGACCGCGGGCTGTCGTGCTTGGCGAACTCGGCCTCGACGTGGGCCTTCTGGTTCTCGCTAAGCGTCAGGCCGATGACGTTGACGTCATACTTCTCGATTGCCCGCAGCATGGTGGATCCCCACCCGCAACCGACGTCGAGCAGCGTCATCCCCGGCTCGAGACCGAGCTTGCCGAGCGCCAGGTCGACCTTGGCGAGCTGGGCTTCCTCCAGCGTCATGTCGTCGCGCTCGAAATACGCGCAGCTGTAGGTCTGGGTCGGGTCGAGGAAGAGGCTGAAGAACTCATCCGACAGGTCGTAGTGCGCCTGTACGTCCTCGAAGTGCGGCTTCAGGCCACCCTTCTTACGGGTAGTCGACATAGTGCAGAAAGCCTTTCTTCGCTGATCAGCGTCTTGGCGGCGTCGCCAATGACTCGCCAAGACTCCCTGATGCGCTCAATCGCGCACTCTACGCCGGTCGTGCTCGCGAGCCGAATCGCACCACCGGTTCACGGGACTTCGGCAAACGTGGTCTTCAGTTCCCCGACGAAGTCGTCCCAGAGCGGCTCTGGCAGGTCGTGGGCCATTCCGTCGAACAACACCAGACGGGAGCGACGGATGGCCTTGGCGATCGCGCGACCACCCGAGGGACGCATCAACTTGTCGGCGCGACCGTGGATCACCAGCGTCGGCGCGGTGATCTGCTTGTCGTAGCCAAGCAGGCTGCCGCTGCCCAGGATGGCACCGAACTGACGGCCCACGCCGGCCGGATAGTAGGAACGCTCATAGGCCTCCGTCGCCTCGGCCACGAGCTTCTCCTCGGGCACCGGGTAACCGGGGGAGCCGATGATCTTTCCGACGCGCACCGAGTTGGCGATCACGCCCTCCCGCGAGGTGTCCTTGGGACGGGTGGTCACCGCGCGCAGCTGCTGGGGACCCGGTGGGGGGAGGAACGCTTGGTTGTTGCTCGAGAAGAAGATGCCGAGGGTCTTCGTGCGGTGTTGATACCGCGCCGCGAAGATCTGCGCGATCATCCCGCCCATGGACCCGCCCACCACGTGGGCCTTTTCGATCTGCAGATGATCGAGCAGCGCCGCGGCGTCGTCGGCCATGTGCTCGAGGGTGTAGACCGCCTCGTTGCGCAATCCCAGCTGAGACCGTGCCATTCGCGGCAGCAGCTTGGCGCCGGTGTGACGGCCCTCGACCTTGCTCGAGAGCCCCACGTCACGGTTGTCGTAGCGGATGACCCGCAGGCCCTGGTTGACCAGTTTCTCGCAGAAACCCTTGCGCCAGAACAACAATTGCGCGCCAAGGCCCATGATCAGCAGGACGGCGGGGTCGTTCGGATCGCCCATGTCCTCGTAGAAGATGTCCAGGTCGCCCGAGCGGGCGGTGCCGGTGCGAAGGTTCATCAGGCGTCCGTTTCGTCGGTGGGATGCTCCTCGCGCGAGCGCTCGTCGGTGGTGTGCTCGCGGCTTACCTCCACCATGAAGTTGGCGAAGTACCCGGTCAGCTGCGGGTCGCTCATCATCTGCCACTTCGGCGCCAGCAGCTTCATGTAGCGCTCCACGTAGAGGAACTGCTTGCCGATCAGCACCAGCTCGCGGGGCAGCTTGACGTCGTAGGCCTCGGCCAGTGCCGAGAGCTGCTTGCCGATCTCGGCGTACGACAGCTCGCCCAGAGACTTGGTGGTCAACGGAGTGGCAAATGCCGCAAGGTCTTTTGCGGCGTTGCCCTCCGGTTCGACGTTGCCTACCGCACCCATCAGGACGACGATCTTGCCGGCCGCGGCGTGGTCCTTCTTGACCAGCAGGGCGTACACCAACTCGCGTAGCAGCCAACGGGTGCGCGGGTCGATGCGGCCCATGATGCCGAAGTCGAAGAAGACGATCTTGCCGTCGGCGTCGACGTAGAGGTTGCCCGCGTGCAGGTCACCGTGGAACAGGCCGTGCCGCAGACCGCCCTCGAAGACGCTGAACAACAGCGCCTTCACCAGCTCCGTGCCGTCGAACCCGGCCTTGCGGATCGCGGCCACGTCGTCGATGCGAACGCCCTGCACACGCTCCATCGTCAGCACGCGCTCACTGGTCAAATCCCAATAGACCTGCGGAACCCGGATGTTCTTGCCCAGCGGGGAGGTGTGCATGTGGGACACCCAGGCGTCCATCGACTGCGCCTCGAGCCGGAAGTCGAGCTCTTCGGCGAGGTTGTCGGCGAAGTCGGCGACGACGTCCTGCGCCGAGAGTCGGCGGCCCATCTTGGCTAGCTCGACGAGCTGCGCGCCGCGCTTGAGGATCTGCAGGTCGGCTGCCACCCGCCGGCGGATGCCGGGGCGCTGGATCTTGACGACGACCTCTTCACCGGTGTGCAACGTCGCGTAGTGCACCTGCGCGATCGACGCCGATGCGAACGGCTTCTCTTCGAAGGACTTGAACAGGTTGGCGGGCTCGTCACCGAGCTCCTCCTTGAACAGCTCGTGCACGGCCTCGGTGTTGGCGGGCGGCACCCTGTCGAGCAGGCCGCGGAACTCGCGGCTCATTGGCTCGCCGAACGCGCCGGGGCTGGAGGCGATGATCTGGCCGAACTTGACGTAGGTGGGGCCCAGGTCGGCGAAGGCCTGGGGGATCTGTCTGATGATCTTCTGCTGGAGGGAGCCGCGGCCGCCGAGCGTGCTGACGACCCGAGCGCCGGTGCGGGTGAGTTGCCATCCCGTCACGCCGATGCGGGCAGCTTCGACCGGCAACGGCACCCGGTCCAGCCGGGCTACCTCGCGGTGCTTGGTGGTTGTCATGACTGCAGTGTCTCAAAGGTGCCGGTGACGCGGAAATTTCCTGTGCGCCCCGTCACATCCGGTGGTCCGGGCTGCGCGCTACGGCAACGGGTAGTTGGCGTTCTCCACCAAGGCATCCACCACCGGCCGCCATACCGGTGCCGGCAGGTCATGGCCCATGCCGTCGACGACGACGAACCGCGCGCCCGTGATGATGCGAGCCAAGTTGCGGCCGTTTCGAACTCGCACCATCGGATCGGCGGATCCGTGCACGACGACCGTCGGCGCGGTGATGCATCGCGCATGGCGCACGAGGCTGCCCGTGCCAAGCACGGCGTCGAACTGCCGCAGCCGACCCTGCGGGTAGTCGCTGCGGGCGGTGAGGCCCTCGACGCGCTGGCGCAACTGCTCCTCGGTCGGCAGGAAGTTTGGGCCGTTGATCACCGCGATGTTGCGCACCTCGTAGGCCACCTTGGCCGCGCGTGGCGCGTCGCGGCCCGGCGGGTTGAGCGCCAACCTGATCACTCCCCACCTCGGCAGCGCCGCCAGTGGCTGGCCCGCACTGCTCATCAGCAGGCCCAACGAGGCGACGCGGTCGGGATGCCGTGCTGCCAAGATCTGGGCGATCATCCCGCCCATCGAGGCCCCGACGACGTGCGCGCAGTCGATCTCGAGGTGTTCGAGCAGCCCGCGCGCATCCTCGGCCAGGTCGACCAGCGTGTACGGCACCGGGCTCGGCCGACCGATCAGGTAGCGCCCGACGCGCGCGAGCACCGGCCCGGCTGCCCGCTGCCCGTGCATCTTGGTCGACAGGCCGGTGTCGCGGTGATCGAACCGGATCACCCTGAGACCCCGGCCGAGCAGCAGCTCGCAGAACCCGTCCGGCCACATCGGCAGCTGCGCGCCGACGCCCATGATCAGCAGCACGGGCGGCGCGTCGACGTCACCGAGGTCTTCGTAGAACAACTCGACGTCCCCGCAGCGCGCGATGCCGGATCTGACGTCCATGGGCTCCATCTGCTCGACAACCGCAAGTGCGGTCGATGACGCGAATCGCGGGCGCGACCGTCACCAACCGTACTTTCGGCGATCCTCAGGCCGACGCGGGCGGGGTGAAGGGCTTGAGCCAGTCCGTCTCCGGCCAGCCCTCCAGGCCGGCGAGCAGTTCGTACATCGTGGCGCCGTCGATGGACTCCCGGATCACGTCGCCGTGGCCGGCGTGGCGGGCGAACTCCTCGATCAGGTGGAACAAGACCCAGCGCACCGACCACGCCGCGACGTCCGTCGGGAACCACGGCGCATCGCGGGGTACCGGCACCGCAGCGTCCAGATCGGTGGTCTCGACCAGCCTCAGCGTCTCGCGGTTCTGCGCCTCGAAGCGCTCGAGCAGGTCGGCGAGCATCTCGTCGGGTTTCATCACGAACTCGTCGGCGTACTCGGCCTGCCGCTCGGCGCTGGAACGTTCGTCGGCCGGCGGCGCGTCGGGCGCGGCCGCGACTCGTTGCATCCAGCCACGCTGGCAGCCGGTGACGTGCTTGATCAGCGCACCAATCGACAGCGCGCTGGCCGTCGGGGTGGCGCGGGCCTGCTCGTCGGTGAGCCCGTAGGCCAGCGCATGGAAGGCGTACTGCTGCTGGAAGAGGTAGTCGCGCAGGGCTTGGCGCTCGTCGGCGACGGGAGGGGGCATGGCGGGCATGGTCAGTTCTCCTTGCTGATGGTGTGGACGTAGAGGTCTCGGAGCACGGCGATCTCGGCGCCGTGGTGGATGACTTCGCGGTTGATGTGCAGGACCAGGTCGTTCCCCATGCGATCACCCTGACAGAAGTTTAGGACCAGTTCGGTCCTAAGAGTGCGGCAGACTGCGACCATGTCCGAGACGACGAGCCGGGTGCTTCAGCTGCTCGGTCTGCTGCAGTCGCGGCGGGTGTGGAGCGGTGCGGAACTGGCGGACCGGCTCGGGGTGACGGGGCGCAGCGTCCGTCGCGACGTCGAGCGGCTGCGCGAGCTCGGTTACCCGGTGCACGCCAGCAAGGGGCACGGCGGGGGATACCAGCTTGGTGCCGGCGCGGCATTGCCGCCGCTGCTGCTCGATCCCGACGAGGCCGTCGCGATGGCCGTGTGCTTGCGCGTGGCCGCCGGCGGCAGCGTGGCCGGCGTTGGGGAATCGGCGTTGCGCGCCCTGTCGAAGCTCGACCAGGTGATGCCGTCACGGCTGCGCTCGCAGGTCGCGGCGGTGCACGACGCCACGACGACCCTGACCGCGGGGTCCACCGATGCCCCGGTCGAACCCGACGTGTTGATGACGCTGGCGCGGGCCAGCCGCGACCACGAACACGTCGGGGCCAGATACGTCGACCGTGCCGGCAACGTCACCGAGCGGCGGCTGGAGCCCTACCAGCTGGTGACGACGGGGCGGCGCTGGTATCTGTTCTGCTACGACCGCGACCGCGACGACTGGCGCAGTCTGCGGCTGGACCGGATGACCGACGTGACGGCTCGCGGCACCACCTTCACCCCGCGCCAGGCGCCGGACGCCGCCAGCTACGTGCGCCGCGCCATCACCGCCTCGCCGTACCGCTACGTGGCCCGCGTTCGCTACCAGGCATCGAAGGAGGTTGTGGCGCACTCGTTCTCCGATGCCTCCGCCGAGATCGAGGCCGATGGACCGCAGGCGTGCATCGTCACCGCGGGCGCCGACGAAGCCGAATGGATGGTGCCCTGGCTGGCACTGCCCGGGGTGGAGTTCGAAGTGCTCGAGCCGCCCGAGGTGATCGCCGCGGTCCGCGTAGTCGCCGAGCGCCTACGCCGCGCGGCCCGTTGAAACCGTCCGCCGAATGTGGAGTCGCGTCACGCGATTGCGCCGTCGGGCGTGGCGGAAGTACGCACTCGGCGCGAGGGTGAAGCCGTAGGGTGGCGGGATGCACGTCACCTCGGTGGAGTCGACGGAGTTGTTCACCGGCCCGGTCGACCAGCCACTGCAGGTGGTGCGGGTGTCCTACCGGTTCTGTTCGCATCCCACGCCGGTGCACGTCGAGGGACCGGGGTTGCACACGGTTGGCGAGGTCATCGCGGCGCCCCGCGGCCGCACCGTCGAGGTCGCCGTGCGGGTGGTCGACCCGGTGGTCGGCGAGCGACGCCGCGCCGAGCTGGTCGCCGGCCGCAGCGTGACCGAGTTCGAGTTCACCGTCGCCGAACCCGGCTGGACGATGCACATGGTGAGCCACTTCCACTACGACCCGGTCTGGTGGAACACCCAGGCGGCCTACACCAGCGTCTGGACCGAGGATCCGCCAGGCCGATGCCGGCAAACCAATGGCTTCGAACTGGTCAACGCCCACCTCGAAATGGCAAGACGTGAACCGGAATACAAGTTCGTCCTGGCCGAGGTCGACTACCTCAAGCCGTACTGGGACACCAACCCCGAGGACCGCGAGGATCTGCGCCGGCTGATCGCGCAGGGGCGCGTCGAGGTGATGGGTGGCACCTACAACGAGCCCAACACCAACCTCACCAGCCCGGAGACGGCGATCCGGAACTTCGTGCATGGCATGGGATTTCAACGCGACGTGATGGGTGCCGATCCCGCGACCGCGTGGCAGCTGGACGTGTTCGGACACGATCCGCAATTCCCGGGGATGGCCGCCGACGCGGGCCTGACGTCGAGCTCGTGGGCTCGGGGGCCATTTCACCAGTGGGGGCCGATGGCCGGGGACGGCGACCCCGAACGCATGCAGTTCGCCAGCGAGTTCGAGTGGATGGCCCCGTCGGGACGCGGACTGCTCACCCACTACATGCCCGCGCACTACGCAGCCGGCTGGTGGATGGACTCCTCGGCGTCACTGGAGGACGCCGAACACGCGACCTACGAACTGTTCTCGAAACTGCGCACGGTCGCGCTGACCCGCAACGTGCTGCTGCCCGTCGGAACCGATTACACGCCACCGAACAAGTGGGTGACCGAGATCCACCGCGACTGGAACGCCCGCTATACCTGGCCGCGGTTCGTCTGCGCGCTGCCCAGCGAGTTCTTCGCCGCCGTTCGCGCCGAACTCGACGAGCGGGGGACGGCGCCGTCACCGCAGACCCGCGACATGAACCCGATCTATACGGGCAAGGACGTCTCCTACATCGACACCAAGCAGGCCAACCGCGCGGCCGAGAACGCCGTGCTGGCGGCCGAGCGCTTCGCGGTGTTCGCCGGACTGCTCGCCGGTGCGACGTACCCGGAGGCCGCCCTGGCCAAGGCGTGGGTGCAACTGGCCTACGGCGCCCACCATGACGCCATCACCGGTTCGGAATCCGACCAGGTGTACCTGGACCTGGTCACCAGCTGGCGCGACGCCTGGCAGCTCGGACGCGAGGCGCGCGACACCGCATTGCGGCTGCTCTCGACAGCGGTCGACGCCTCGGCCGTGGTGTGGAACCCATTGGTGCACAGCCGAACCGACATCGTCACGATGCACTTCGCCGAACCGTTCCGCGGCGGCGTCGTCGACGCCGACGGCCAGCCCGTCCCGGTGCTCGCCGAGCACGATGGCCACTCGATCAGCTGGCTCGCTCGCGACGTCCCGTCCCTGGGCTGGCGGTCATACCGGTTCGTCGACGCCAAGGACGCCTCGGGTTGGCAACCGCTACCCGGGGACGGCATTGCCAACGAGTTCTACCGGCTGCGGGTCGACGGAGGCCGCGGGGGAGGCGTGTCCTCGTTGATCGTCGACGGCCGCGAGCTGATCACCGACGGGCGCGTCGGCAACGAGCTGGCCGTCTACGACGAGTACTCCGCGCATCCGAAGGCCGGCGAGGGGCCCTGGCATCTGCTGCCGAAGGGGCCGGTGACCACGTCGTCGAGCGCCAGGGCGACCTCGATGCAGCGGTACCGCAGTACGCTTGGCGAGCGCGTCGTCGTCACCGGTCGCATCCGAAATCTGTTGTCCTACACTCAAACCCTAACGCTCTGGTACGGCGTCGACCGACTCGACTGCCGCACTACCATCGACGAATTCACCGGTGCGGACCGGATGCTGCGGTTGCGCTGGCCCTGCGACGTTCCCGGCGCCATGCCCGTCAGCGAGGTGGGCGACGCGGTGATCGGACGGGGTTTCGGCCTGACCCACGACCGAGGTTCGGCCAAGGCCGTCGATACGGCCAAGTTCCCGTCCACCCTGGACAACCCGGCCTACGGCTGGTTCGGGCTGTCCTCGGCGGCGCGCGTGCGGTTCGGGAGAGGCCGCGGGGGCGTCCGGGCGATCTCGGTGGCCGAGGTGGTGTCCCCGGGTGGCGACACCGACCCGGTGGTGCGCGACCTGATGGTGGCGCTCGCGCGCGCTGGTGTCACCGCCACCTGCTCCCGTGCGGAATCCGCCCGGTACGGCGACCTCGTCGTCGACTCGAATCTGCCCGACGTGCGGATCGCCGTCGGCGGCCCCGACGTCAACACCTTCAGTGCCGCGGTGCTCGGTGCATCGACCAACGGCGCTGAGCGGACCTGGATTCCGGCCAGCCGGCCGCTCAAGGACGTCTGGGTGCCTGGTGCCGACCTGCGCGACGTGCACGCCCTCCCGGTGCTGGTGCTCGATGGCCCCTCACTGCAGGACGTGGTCATGGCGCTGGCCGAGGACCTCGCCGACGCCGAGATCGTCGTCGACCAGGAGTCGCCGGAGGATCTCGAGGAGTTCGACGCCCGCACCGTCGCGGTGTTCAACCGTGGCGTCCCAAGCTTCGCGGTCGACGGTGACGGGACCCTGCACACGTCGCTGATGCGATCCTGCACCGGTTGGCCATCCGGCACGTGGATCGACCCGCCGCGGCGGACCGCCCCCGACGGTTCGAACTTTCAGCTGCAGCACTGGACGCACGCCTTCGACTACGCGGTCGCGGTCGGCGGGGGAGACTGGCGCGATGCCGAAATGCCATCGCGCAGTGTGGAATTCAACCAGCCGCTGCAGGCGGTGCCCGCCGAACACGGTCCGACCGCCGGTGGTTTGCCCCCGTGGGGTTCGCTGCTCGAGGTGGAACCCGCCCGCGCCATCGCACTCGGTGCGCTCAAGAACCGGGGCAACCCGATCGCGCGGGGCAGCGGCGCCGTCGACGACGGCATCACGCTGCGTCTGGTCGAGACCCTCGGTCGCGCAACCGATGTCGTCATCCGCTCGGGGTTGCGCACCGTGACCGCACCCCAGCGACTCGATCTGCTCGAACGCCCCTTGCCCAACCGCGACGGTGGCCTGAGCCTGCACGGCTACGAGATCGCCACGTTCGGCGTCGAGCTCAACCTGCCGCGGGTGCTCGACGCCGAGGGCACCACCCTGGCACCGGACGCCGAACCCGCCCAACCGCTCTACGCCAGGTACTGGCTGCACAACCGCGGCCCCGCCCCGCTCGGCGGATTGCCCGCCGTCGCTCATCTGCACCCCCACCAGCTGGCCGTCGACCCCGCCGAACCCGTGCAACTGCAGCTCACCGCCGTCAGTGACGTCACCGACGTGGCGCTGCACGGCAAGGTGCGGTTGCTCTGCCCGCCGGGATGGTCGGTCGCGCTGGACGAGCTGCCCTTCGTGCTGCCGCCGGGGGACTTCCTCGAATCGGTGATCGACCTGACCATGCCCCCCGGCACCGCGCCGGGCCTGTACCCGCTGCGTGCCGAACTGGCCGTCACCGGGGCCGCGATCCCCGCGGCGTGGCGCCAGACGGTGGAGGACGTCTGCGTCATCTCGGTCGGCGCGACCGACGACCGGGTGCTGCGCCTGGTCGCCGACCCGGAGCCGGTACGGGTGGCGGCCGGTGGGCGCGCGACGATCGCGGTCACCGTCGCCACCGACGCGTGGGCCGACCTGGCCGTCGAAGCCCACCTGATCAGCCCGTGGGGGACGTGGGAGTGGTTGGGGCCCAACATCATCGGTGCCGAGATACCGGCGCGGGGAGCGGTCGAGCTGGTCTTCGACGTGACCCCGCCGGCCTGGGTCGAACCAGGCGCGTGGTGGGCACTGGTCCGCGTCGGCTGCGCCGGGGAGCTGGTGTACTCACCAGCGGTCGAGGTGGTGGTGTCGTGACGAACGTGGTGGCCACCGTAGGCAACACCGTGGTGTCGGTCGACGAGGTCGACGCGAGTGAGCAGCGGCTGCGCTCGACGCGGCTGGCCAGTGCCCTACCGCGCGCCGGCACCAGCGAGGGTCGGCAGCTGCGCCGCTGGCTCACCCAGGTCCTCGTCACGGCGCGGGTGGTGCACGCCGAGGCGACCACCCTCGGAGTGAGCGCGGAGAGTGCGCCGACCGAGGCCGAGCTGCTGCCCGACGTGGCCGCACGGCTGGAGATCGGCAGCGTCGCGGCCTCGACCCTGGAGGATGCGGTGGCGCGGGCGCTGTTCGTCCACGTCACGTCCGGCGTCACCGTCGACGAGCGGCAGATCGCCGACTATCACCTCCGCAATCCCCGGCGCTTCGCCCGTCGCGGTGCCGACGGCGCCGGTTGGCGCGAGCGACCCGTCGCACCCGTGCTCGACGACGTCCGCGACGCCATCGCCGAGCACCTCCTGGCGACGGCCCGGCGACGCGAATTCCGGCGCTGGCTCGACGCCCGTCGTGCCGAACTGGTGCACCTGGCGCCCGGCTACGAACACCCCGGCGATCCCCGCCAGCCCGACAACACCCATAAGCACTGATGGAAGCGACCCTGACCCTCGCGCTCGACGTCGGTGGCACCAAGATCGCCGCCGGCCTCGTCGACGTCGACGGCACCCTGCGCCATCACGCGCAACTGCCCACCCCCGAGTCGGACGCGGAGGCCATCTGGTCGGTCGCACAACACCTGCTCACCGAAGCGCTGGCCGTCGCCGAGGGGGAGGTGCGCGGCGTCGGCGTCGGCTCCGCGGGGCCCGTCGACCTTGGCGACGGCACGGTCAGCCCGATCAACGTCCCCGCCTGGGACCGCTTCCCGATCGTGGAGCGGGTGGCGACGGCCACCGGCCTGCCGGTGCGGCTGGGCGGTGACGGATTGTGCATGGCGATGGGCGAGCAGTGGTGCGGCGCCGGCCGCGGCGCCCAGTTCATGCTCGGCATGGTGGTCTCGACGGGCATCGGCGGCGGCCTGGTCCTCGACGGAGCGCCATACGACGGACGCACCGGCAACGCCGGCCACGTCGGGCACGTCGTCGTCGAACCCGACGGGGCGCTCTGCACCTGCGGGGGTCACGGCTGTGCCGAGACCGTCGCCTCGGGCCCGCACCTGGCGCGCTGGGCCCGCGAGAACGGCTGGGACGCACCACCGGAGGCCGACGCACGGGAACTCGCCGCCGCCGCGACCGCGGGCGATCCGCTGGCGCGGCGGGCCTTCCACCGCGGTGCCAAGGCCCTCGCGATGATGATCGCCTCGGTCGCCGCGGTGTGCGACCTGGACCTGGTGGTGATCGGCGGCGGCGTGGCCAAGTCCGGTGCCCTGCTGTTCGACCCGCTGAGACGGGAGCTGACGCACTACGCCGGCCTGGACTTCCTGCACGGCCTGCGGGTGCTGCCCGCCGAACTGGGCGGCGACGCCGGGCTGGTGGGCGCGGCCGCGCTGTTCAACGCTTAGGTGGCGCGGACGAGCGTTTTGGCTGATCGGGCACCGGTCGGCTACTCTTGTGCAGTTCCACCGAAGACCGTCGGTCACCGAGCAATCGGTTGAAGGTCCCGGATAGCCCGGGCGGCCCACGCAGGAGGACCAGGTATTCGTGTTCGTTCACGCCCCGGGCCGCTCTTGCGCCGGGGCGTTCGTCGTTTCTGGCCCCTCGCGACGCTCGTCGGTGACAACACCCGACATCATTCACGAGGAGGCATGCATGGCCAAGGCTGACAAGGCCACCGCGGTCGCCGACATCGCCGAACGGTTCAAGGAGGCGACGGCCACCGTCGTCACCGAGTACCGCGGACTATCGGTAGCCAACCTTGCCGATCTGCGCAAGTCGCTCGGCGAGTTCGCCAGCTACACGGTCGCCAAGAACACGCTGGTCAAGCGGGCAGCGTCCGAGGCCGGCGTCGAGGGTCTCGACGAGCTGTTCGCCGGACCCACGGCGATCGCATTCATCAACGGTGAGCCCGTCGACGCCGCCAAGGCGATCAAGACCTTTGCCAAGGATCACAAGGCACTGGTCATCAAGGGCGGCTACATGGACGGTCGCGCGCTGACCGTCTCCGAAGTCGAGCGCATCGCGGACCTGGAGTCGCGCGAGGTGCTGCTGGCCAAGCTGGCCGGCGCCATGAAGGGCAAGACGAGTCAGGCTGCTGCGCTGTTCGCAGCTCCCGCGTCTCAGATCGCCCGGCTGGCCGCAGCTCTGCAGGACAAGAAGGCGGCAGAGGGTTCCACCGAACCCGCCGCCTGACCAGAACCACCCCACCCACACGTAAGTAACAAGGAAGGACCAACACCATGGCCAAGCTCAGCACCGACGAATTGCTCGACGCCTTCAAGGAAATGACCCTGCTGGAGCTCTCGGAGTTCGTGAAGCAGTTCGAGGAGACCTTCGACGTCACCGCGGCCGCCCCGGTCGCCGTTGCCGCCGCGGGCGCCGCTCCGGCCGCCGCCGACGCTGCTGAAGAGCAGTCCGAGTTCGACGTCATCCTCGAGGGTGCCGGCGAGAAGAAGATCGGCGTCATCAAGGTCGTCCGCGAGATCGTCTCCGGCCTGGGCCTCAAGGAGGCCAAGGACCTCGTCGACAGCGCCCCCAAGCCGCTGCTCGAGAAGGTCAACAAGGAGGCCGCCGACGACGCCAAGGCCAAGCTCGAGGCCGCAGGCGCGACGGTCACCGTCAAGTAATTCGTCTGACAGACAGCGGGGTCCGGCCGGTTGCGGTCGGGCCCCGCTTCTTTCGTTGGGGATGCTGGCAAAGTCTGGACGGTCCAAACCGCGAGGTGCATGACGTGTTGCCAGAATTGCTCGTAGGCTACAGTGACTCAAGCCACAGGCGGGTGTCTGACGGCAAAGATCGGTTTGGCGGAAGGATCGCGCGTGGGTATCGGTATCCAGGTTGAGGGACTGACCAAGTCCTTCGGGCCCCAGCGAATCTGGGAGGACGTGACCTTCGATCTGCCCGCGGGTGAGGTCAGCGTGCTGCTGGGGCCGTCGGGTACTGGTAAGTCGGTGTTCTTGAAGTCGTTGATCGGTCTGCTGCGCCCCGAGCGCGGCAAGATCATCGTCGATGGCACCAACATCATCGAGTGCTCGGCCAAGGAGCTCTACGAGATCCGCACCCTGTTCGGGGTGATGTTCCAGGACGGCGCCCTGTTCGGCTCGATGTCGCTGTATGACAACACGGCGTTCCCCCTTCGTGAGCACACGAAGAAGAAGGAATCCGAGATCCGTCAGATCGTGATGGAGAAGCTGGACCTGGTCGGTCTGACCGGGGATGAGACGAAGTTCCCCGGGGAGATCTCCGGTGGTATGCGCAAGCGTGCCGGGCTGGCCCGCTCGCTGGTGCTGGACCCGCAGATCATCCTGTGCGACGAGCCGGACTCGGGTCTGGATCCGGTGCGTACGGCGTACCTGAGCCAGTTGCTGATCGACATCAACGCCCAGATCGACTGCACCATCCTGATCGTCACGCACAACATCAACATCGCCCGCACGGTGCCCGACAACATGGGCATGTTGTTCCGCAAGCACTTGGTGATGTTCGGTCCGCGTGAGGTGTTGTTGACCTCTGATGAGCCGGTGGTCAAGCAGTTCCTCAACGGTCGCCGGATCGGGCCGATCGGGATGTCGGAGGAGAAGGACGAGTCGACGATGGCCGAGGAGCAGGCCATGATCGATGCAGGGCACCACGATGGTGGGACCGAGGAGATCGAGGGGGTGCCGCCGCAGGTGAATGCGACTCCGGGGATGCCCGAGCGCAAGGCGGTCGCGCGTCGGCAGGCGCGGGTGCGCGAGATCATGCATACCTTGCCCCCGGCCGCGCAGGAGGCCATCCGCGCCGACCTCGACGGCACCAACCAGCATCCCGGTTACAACCCGGACAACGACGCCACCGCCCGGCACCGCAATTCGGTCGCCGCGGAGGAAGAAGCGCCCACCGCGTCCATCCCCGTCGCCAAGGAGTGACGCCCGCCGGTCCCGACCGGAGAGTCCGCGCGCTGCTGAATCGTCCTGCCTCCGAGGTGGACGGCTACCTCGACGTCATGGGTGCAGCGCAGGTTCCGCAGACCACCGGCCAACGGATGATGGGCTCCACGCTGCTGCCGCAGATCTACGAGCGAGTGTGGCGACCCGTCCTGTTCCGCGGATTCACCGCCCGCAACACCGCGCAGGAGGATCGCCGGAGGCTGCAGTTGCTCGACATCGCACCCGGTGACGTCGTCCTCGACGTCGCCTGCGGCCCCGGAAACACCACGCGCTCATTGCTCGGCGAACTGGGGCCCGACGGTTTGGCGGTCGGAGTGGACAGTTCGGCGACGATGCTGGCGCAGGCGGTCCGCGAGAGCACGCCTGGCAGCCCAGTCGGCTACGTCCGTGCCGACGCCGCCGATCTGCCCTTCGCCGATCGCACCTTCGACGCGGTGAGTTGCTACGGGGCGCTGTATCTCATGGACGATCCGTTCGGTGCGCTGCGCGAGATGACCCGCCTGCTCAAGCCAGGGGGACGCGTCGCCGTGCTGACGACGTGCGCCCGCGGACCCGCGCCGGTGCGTCGGCTCGGCGCCGCGATGTCCCGGAAGGCGCCGCTGCGGATCTTCGACGTCGACGAGATCACCGACGTCCTGCGCGACGCCGGGCTGGTGGACGTGACGCGCTACGTCTCGGCGGCCTCGCAGACGGTCGCCGGCCGACGGCCTTCCGACGAGAAGTGATGTCGCAATTCTGACGTTGGTGACAATTGGGTTCCGAACCGCCGGTCGTCGTGGTTAAGGTCCGTCGGTGGAGTCCAGAAGGGCACTGCGGTGGCTGTGGATCGCGGCCGCCGGAGCAGGAATCGCGCTCGGCGCCGGAAGCGGCGTCGCCGTCGCCGAGTCGGGTGCCTCCGACGCGGGGCCGGGACCGTCGGCGAGTGAATCGTCGCAGACTGCCCAGCCCGCCACCGGAGGCTCGGACGTCGCGAAATCCGCGAACGACGTTGGCAAGCACCAGGATTCGGACGGTGGCTCCGGGGACGCCGGTAAGCCGACGGGCACCGTGAGTGCCGCCACCGTGACTGTCCGCCATGACGACACGCAGACCGCGGCCTCCGTCGAACAACCGAAGGCCGCGGTCGACCAGACGAAGCCGCCGGTCGAACAGACGAAGCCGGCGGCGGAACAGACGACGGCGGCGGTCGAACAGACGAAGCCGGTGGCGTCCGCCAAGCAACCCGACGTCGCACCCGAACCGGTGGCCGCGAAGGAGGTCGAGACGCCGGTCGCGATCACGCCTGCGCCGTCGACGTCGCACGCCGAGGCGGCCCCAGCCAGCGAGGCGCAACCGCAGGGCGCAGCCGCCGTGCAATCGCAGCCCGAGCCCATCGCGGCCGCGGAGGTCTCCCAGGTCACCCCGGCCAGCACCCTGGCCGCGCCCGTCGCGCGCGCCCGGCCCACCCCCGGCCCGATCGCCACCGTGGTGATCAGCCTCCTGAACGTCTTCGGCCTGATGCCGACCCTTCCGCCGGACCCGGTGCACGTCGTCGGCGTCCCGGCCCAGTCCACCCCAGGCACGTCGTCGATCGCCGGCGTGACCGGTGTCGTGACGGGAAGTTCGAGCCTGGCGATCCCGGTCGCCGGCTCGACCTATACCGGGGCGGCCGACTGGTACTTCCCGACCCAGGCCGACGGCACCGTGCAAGCCCAGGGCGTGATGCTGCTGCAGCACGGGTTCCTCGGTTCCAACTTCTGGTACTCGGGTTTGGCCCAGGACTTGGCGCAGCGGACCAACAGCATCGTGGTGGTGCCGAACATCCCGTCGTTCGGCTTCTTCACCTGCAGCGGTTGCACTCTCAGCGCCGTACCCATGCAGCAGGGCGTGGCGGCGTTGTTCGTCGATCCGAGCCGGACGGCGCTCAACGCCAGCGCCGCGGCGGCGGGCTACCAGGGCGTGCTGCCGGAGAACGTCGTCCTGACCGGGCACTCGGCGGGCGGGGGACTGGCCGCGGCGGCGGGCGGCTTCTACGCCGACGCCGTGACACCGGCGACCAATGCCCTCAAGGGCGTCGTCATGTACGACGGCGTCTCCTCCAACGGCACCTTCGCGGGCGCCGTCGCGAGCCTGGATCGGCTGAACGTCCCGCTGTATCAGATCGCCGCGCCCCCGCAGGCGTGGAACGCCAACGGCCAGACCACCAACGACCTGGTGGCGCTGCATCCGAATCAGTTCGTCGGCGACGTGCTGGCCAACGGCTCGCACGTCGACTCCCTGATCGGCGGCAATCCGACCATCGACTTCTTCAGCCAGCTGTTCATCAAGCCCTCCCCGCCGGGCAACACCCAGGCCGTCTACACGCTGGCCAATGGCTGGATCAACGACATGTACGCCGGGCTCGGGCCGACGAACGGCGGGTACGGGACGTACGGCGCGCCCGACCAGTACGTCGTTCTTGGGCAGGCTGCGGCCGTCGTCCTCGGACCGCCGCCCGTCGTCGACCTCCAGCGCTACCTCGGCACCTGGTACGAGGTGGGCAGCGTGCGGCAGTTCTTCTCGATCGGGCTGGTCAACACCACGGCCGTCTACAGCCTCGATCCGGATGGTTCGATCCGGGTCGAGAACTCTGGCAACTACTTCTTCGACAACGGACCGCTGTCGACGATCGTCGGCACCGCGCTACCGGTCGATTCCACCAACGACAAGCTGAACGTGACGTTCTTCGGGCCACCGTCGGCAGCTCCGCCCGGCAATTACTGGATCGTCGACCTGGCCCCCGATTACAGCTGGGCCATCGTCAGCGACCCCAGCGGTCTCACGGGGTTCCTGCTGAGCCGCACCCGCACCGTCTCGAGCGGGCTTTCCCAGGAGCTGCTGAATCGGGCTTCGGTGAAGGGGGTCAAACGGTGGATCATCCCGACCCGCCAACCCGCGGCGGCTCGGGATGCCGTCTCGGTCTAGTTCCTACCGGCGAGTTTTCCTCTCCAAACCGCGTGTGAACTCTTGACGGAAACGCGAAACCGGGCAATTCTGTTGGTCAGCAATGTACGCACGGGTTGAAGGATCTAGCCGCCAGCCAGCGCCTGGGCTGCCTTACCATGCGGTTGTTGAGGAATGCGCCGTTCTGCGCTAGTGTTGGACGTTGCGCTGGCTGCATCCTGCCCACCCTCACCCGCCTCTTGACACCGTGGTCCTAGCCTGAGCTCTGCTCAGCGAGCTAGTCGTGTGCCATGACCGGGAAGCTCGGGCCTGAGAACGCCAGCCGAACCTAACGCAGATAACGCGGCAAAGGATCCGGTTCAGGCCGGTCTCCGATCGTCGCATCCGGTGCTGGAAGGATGCATCTTGGCAGTCTCTCGCCAGAGCAAGTCAGTAGAAAACCCCAACAACTCCGTTCCTGGAGCACCTAACAGAGTCTCGTTCGCCAAGCTTCGTGAGCCCCTCGAGGTTCCCGGCCTGCTCGACGTGCAGACCGATTCCTTCGAATGGCTGATCGGCTCCGACAGCTGGCGCGAGAAGGCACTCGAGCGCGGCGAGGTCAACCCCGTCGGCGGCCTCGAGGAGGTGCTCACTGAGTTGTCGCCGATCGAGGACTTCGCCGGCACGCTGTCGCTGAGCTTCTCCGATCCGCGCTTCGACGAGGTCAAGGCACCCGTCGACGACTGCAAGGAGAAGGATCAGACCTACGCGGCGCCGCTGTTCGTCACCGCGGAGTTCATCAACAACACCACCGGCGAGATCAAGAGCCAGACCGTCTTCATGGGTGACTTCCCCATGATGACCGAGAAGGGCACCTTCATCATCAACGGCACCGAGCGTGTCGTGGTGTCCCAGCTGGTCCGCTCGCCCGGCGTCTACTTCGACAAGAGCAAGGACAAGGCCACCGAGAACGACCTGACCAGCGTCAAGGTCATCCCCGGTCGCGGCGCCTGGCTCGAGTTCGACGTCGACAAGCGCGCCACCGTCGGCGTGCGCATCGACCGCAAGCGTCGCCAGCCCGTCACCGTGCTGCTGAAGGCGCTGGGCTGGACCAGCGAGCAGATCACCGAGCGCTTCGGCTTCTCCGAGATCATGATGTCCACCCTCGAGAAGGACAGCACCGCCGGTCCCGACGAGGCACTGCTCGACATCTACCGGAAGCTGCGCCCGGGCGAGCCGCCCACCAAGGAATCCGCGCAGACCCTGCTGGAGAACCTGTTCTTCAAGGAGAAGCGCTACGACCTGGCCCGCGTGGGCCGCTACAAGGTCAACAAGAAGCTGGGCCTCAACGCCGGCCAGCCGATCACCAGCTCGACGCTGACCGAAGAGGACATCGTCGCCACCATCGAGTACCTGGTGCGCCTGCACGAGGGCCAGACCACGATGACCGCTCCCGGCGGCGTCGAGGTACCGGTCGAGGTGGACGACATCGATCACTTCGGCAACCGTCGTCTGCGTACCGTCGGCGAGCTGATCCAGAATCAGATCCGCGTCGGCCTGTCGCGCATGGAGCGCGTCGTGCGTGAGCGCATGACCACCCAGGACGTCGAGGCGATCACGCCGCAGACCCTGATCAACATCCGTCCCGTCGTGGCGGCGATCAAGGAGTTCTTCGGAACGTCGCAGCTGTCGCAGTTCATGGACCAGAACAACCCGCTGTCGGGCCTGACCCACAAGCGCCGCCTGTCGGCGCTGGGCCCCGGTGGTCTGTCCCGTGAGCGCGCCGGCCTCGAGGTCCGCGACGTGCACTCCAGCCACTACGGCCGGATGTGCCCGATCGAGACCCCGGAAGGCCCGAACATCGGCCTGATCGGTTCGCTGTCGGTGTACGCGCGGGTCAACCCGTTCGGCTTCATCGAGACCCCGTACCGCAAGGTCGTCGACGGCGTCGTGACCGACGAGATCCACCACCTCACCGCCGACGAGGAGGACCGCCACGTGGTGGCGCAGGCCAACTCGCCGATCGACGACGAAGGCCGGTTCACCGAGTCGCGCGTCCTGGTCCGCCGTAAGGGCGGCGAGGTCGAGTACGTCTCGTCCACCGAGGTCGACTACATGGACGTCTCGCCGCGCCAGATGGTGTCGGTCGCGACGGCGATGATCCCGTTCCTCGAGCACGACGACGCCAACCGCGCCCTGATGGGTGCCAACATGCAGCGCCAGGCGGTTCCGCTGGTGCGCAGCGAGGCCCCGCTCGTCGGTACCGGCATGGAACTGCGTGCCGCGATCGACGCCGGCGACGTGGTCGTCGCCGGCAAGGCCGGCGTCATCGAAGAGGTGTCCGCCGACTACGTCACCGTGATGGCCGACGACGGCACCCGGCACACCTACCGGATGCGCAAGTTCGCCCGCTCCAACCACGGCACCTGCGCCAACCAGCGTCCGATCGTGGACGCCGGACAGCGTGTCGAGGCCGGACAGGTCATCGCCGACGGACCGTGCACCGAGAACGGTGAGATGGCGCTAGGCAAGAACCTGCTGGTCGCGATCATGCCGTGGGAGGGTCACAACTACGAGGACGCGATCATCCTGTCGCAGCGTCTGGTCGAAGAGGACGTGCTCACCTCGATTCACATCGAAGAGCACGAAATCGACGCCCGTGACACCAAGCTGGGCGCCGAGGAGATCACCCGGGACATCCCGAACGTCTCCGACGAGGTGCTGGCCGATCTCGACGAGCGCGGCATCGTCCGCATCGGTGCCGAGGTCCGCGACGGCGACATCCTGGTCGGCAAGGTCACGCCCAAGGGCGAGACCGAGCTGACCCCGGAGGAGCGCCTGCTGCGTGCCATCTTCGGTGAGAAGGCCCGCGAGGTTCGCGACACGTCGCTCAAGGTGCCCCACGGCGAGTCCGGCAAGGTCATCGGCGTGCGGATGTTCTCCCGCGAGGAGGACGACGAGCTGCCCGCCGGCGTCAATGAGCTGGTCCGCGTCTACGTGGCCCAGAAGCGCAAGATCTCCGACGGCGACAAGCTCGCCGGACGCCACGGCAACAAGGGCGTCATCGGCAAGATCCTGCCGATCGAGGACATGCCGTTCATGCCGGACGGCACGCCGGTCGACATCATCCTGAACACGCACGGTGTGCCGCGACGGATGAACATCGGTCAGATCCTCGAGACGCACCTGGGCTGGGTTGCCAAGGCCGGCTGGAACATTCAGGTGGCCGGCGGCGACGGCGGCGAGCTGCCGGACTGGGCGGAGAACCTGCCCGACGAGCTGCTCTCGGCACCGGCGGACAGCATCGTCTCCACGCCCGTCTTCGACGGTGCGCGCGAGAACGAGCTGCAGGGTCTGCTCGGCGCGACGCTGCCGAACCGGGACGGCGACGTGATGGTCGACGCCGACGGCAAGTCCGTGCTCTACGACGGACGCAGCGGCGAACCGTTCCCGTACCCGGTGACGGTCGGCTACATGTACATCCTGAAGCTGCACCACTTGGTGGACGACAAGATTCACGCTCGCTCCACCGGCCCGTACTCGATGATCACGCAGCAGCCGCTGGGTGGTAAGGCGCAGTTCGGTGGCCAGCGGTTCGGTGAGATGGAGTGCTGGGCCATGCAGGCCTACGGCGCGGCGTACACGCTGCAGGAGCTCTTGACCATCAAGTCCGACGACACCGTCGGCCGGGTCAAGGTCTACGAGGCGATCGTCAAGGGCGAGAACATCCCCGAGCCCGGTATCCCGGAGTCGTTCAAGGTGTTGCTCAAGGAGCTGCAGTCGCTGTGCCTCAACGTCGAGGTGCTCTCCAGTGAGGGCACCGCGATCGAGATGCGCGACAGCGACGACGAGGACCTGGAGCGCGCTGCCGCGAACCTGGGAATCAACCTGTCCCGCAACGAGTCTCCGTCGGTCGAGGATCTCGCTTAAGTGTCTTGGGGACCCCCGCGGTCCGCGCTGTGATTGATAGTCATCTAGTCCCGCAAGGGGAAAGGGAGTTACGTGCTCGACGTCAACTTCTTCGATGAACTCCGCATTGGCCTTGCCACTGCGGACGACATCCGCAACTGGTCCTACGGCGAAGTCAAGAAGCCGGAGACCATCAACTACCGCACGCTCAAGCCCGAGAAGGACGGCCTGTTCTGCGAGAAGATCTTCGGACCGACTCGCGACTGGGAGTGCTACTGCGGCAAGTACAAGCGCGTGCGCTTCAAGGGCATCGTCTGTGAGCGCTGCGGCGTCGAGGTGACTCGCGCCAAGGTGCGTCGTGAGCGGATGGGCCACATCGAACTGGCCGCGCCCGTCACGCACATCTGGTACTTCAAGGGTGTGCCGAGCCGTCTCGGCTACCTGCTGGACCTCGCCCCGAAGGATCTCGAGAAGATCATCTACTTCGCGGCGTACGTGATCACCTCGGTCGACACCGAGCAGCGTCACAACGACCTGTCGACGCTCGAGGCCGAGATGGTCGTCGAGAAGAAGGCGGTCGAGGACCAGCGCGACGTCGATCTGGCCGAGCGCTCGCAGAAGCTGGAAGCCGATCTCGCCGAGTTGGAGCGCGATGGCGCAAAGTCCGACGTGCGCCGCAAGGTGCGCGACGGCGGCGAGCGTGAGATGCGTCAGCTCCGCGACCGGGCCCAGCGCGAGCTGGACCGCCTCGACGAGGTCTGGACGACGTTCACCAAGCTGGCTCCCAAGCAGCTGATCGTCGATGAGCTGCTCTACCGCGAGCTCATCGACCGCTACGGCGAGTACTTCCAGGGCGCCATGGGTGCGGAGTCGATCAAGAAGCTCATCGAGAACTTCGACATCGACGCCGAGGCCGAGAGCCTGCGCGACACCATCAAGAACGGCAAGGGCCAGAAGAAGCTTCGCGCCCTCAAGCGTCTGAAGGTCGTCGCGGCATTCCAGATGAACCGCAACTCGCCCATGGGCATGGTGCTCGACGCCGTTCCGGTGATCCCGCCGGAGCTGCGCCCGATGGTCCAGCTCGACGGTGGCCGCTTCGCCACCTCCGACCTGAACGATCTGTACCGCCGCGTCATCAACCGCAACAACCGGTTGAAGCGACTGATCGACCTCGGTGCGCCCGAGATCATCGTCAACAACGAGAAGCGCATGCTCCAGGAGTCCGTTGACGCGCTGTTCGACAACGGTCGTCGTGGCCGCCCCGTCACCGGGCCGGGCAACCGTCCGCTGAAGTCGCTGAGCGATCTGCTCAAGGGCAAGCAGGGCCGGTTCCGTCAGAACCTGCTCGGCAAGCGCGTCGACTACTCGGGCCGTTCGGTCATCGTCGTCGGCCCGCAGCTCAAGCTGCACCAGTGCGGTCTGCCCAAGCTGATGGCACTCGAGCTGTTCAAGCCGTTCGTGATGAAGCGTCTGGTCGACCTGAACCACGCGCAGAACATCAAGAGCGCCAAGCGGATGGTGGAACGTCAGCGCCCCCAGGTGTGGGACGTCCTCGAAGAGGTCATCTCCGAGCACCCAGTGCTGCTGAACCGCGCACCAACGCTGCACCGCCTGGGCATCCAGGCCTTCGAGCCGCAGCTGGTGGAAGGCAAGGCAATTCAGCTGCACCCGCTGGTCTGTGAGGCCTTCAACGCCGACTTCGACGGTGACCAGATGGCAGTCCACCTGCCGCTGTCCGCCGAGGCGCAGGCCGAGGCCCGCATCCTGATGCTGTCGTCGAACAACATCCTGTCTCCCGCGTCGGGCCGCCCGCTGGCCATGCCGCGTCTGGACATGGTGACCGGTCTGTTCTTCCTGACCACCGAGATCGAGGGTGACAGGGGCGAATACACCCCTGCCTCCACCGATCAGCCGGAGTCCGGTGTCTTCAGCTCGCCCGCCGAGGCCATCATGGCCCTGGATCGGGAGACGCTGTCGGTGCGGGCCAAGATCAAGGTTCGGCTGACGCATCTGCGTCCGCCCGCCGACGTCGAGGCCGCACAGTTCCCGGACGGCTGGAAGATGGGCGACGCCTGGTTGGCGGAGACCACCCTGGGCCGCGTGCTCTTCAACGAGTTGCTGCCGCGGGGCTACCCGTTCGTCAACAAGCAGATGCACAAGAAGGTCCAGGCGTCGATCATCAACGATCTCGCCGAGCGCTACCCGATGATCGTGGTGGCGCAGACCGTCGACAAGCTCAAGGACGCCGGCTTCCACTGGGCCACCCGCTCGGGTGTCACGGTGTCCATGGCCGACGTGCTGGTGCCGCCGAACAAGGCTCAGATCCTCGACGGCTACGAGCAGCAGGCCGACGCCATCGAGCGCAAGTACCAGCGTGGTCTGCTCGAGAAGGTCGAGCGCACCGATGCCCTGGTCAAGATCTGGAAGGAAGCCACCGAAGAGGTCGGTAACGCGCTGCGGGATCACTACCCGTCGACGAACTCGATCATCACGCTGATCGACTCCGGCGCCACCGGTACCTTCAACCAGACGCGAACGCTGGCCGGCATGAAGGGCCTGGTGACGAACCCGAAGGGTGAGTTCATCCCGCGCCCGATCAAGTCGTCCTTCCGTGAGGGCCTGACCGTGTTGGAGTACTTCATCAACACGCACAGCGCCCGAAAGGGTCTGGCCGACACCGCACTTCGTACCGCTGACTCGGGTTACCTGACCCGTCGTCTGGTCGACGTGAGCCAGGACGTCATCGTGCGCGAGCACGATTGCCAGACCGAGCGCGGCATCATGACCACGATCGCGTCGGTCGAGGCCGACGGCACCCTGACCCGCGACGCGCACGTCGAGACCTCGACGTACGCGCGGACGCTGGCCGTGGACGCCGTCGACGCCAACGGCAACGTCGTCGTGGCGCGTGGGCATGACCTGGGCGACCCGGCGATCGACGCACTGCTCGCCGCGGGCATCACCGAGGTGAAGGTCCGCTCGGTGCTGACCTGCACCACGGGCACCGGCGTGTGCGCGACGTGCTACGGCCGTTCGATGGCCACCGGCAAGCTGGTCGACATCGGTGAGGCGGTCGGCATCGTCGCCGCGCAGTCCATCGGTGAGCCCGGCACGCAGCTGACGATGCGTACGTTCAAGCAGGAGGGCGGCGTCGGTGAGGACATCACCGGTGGTCTTCCTCGCGTGCAGGAGCTGTTCGAGGCCCGCGTGCCGCGTAACACCGCTCCGATCGCGGACGTCACGGGTCGGGTGAACATCGAGGTGGGCGAGAAGTTCTACAAGATGACGATCGTCCCGGATGACGGTGGCGAGGAAGTCGTCTACGACAAGCTCACCCGTCGTCAGCGCCTGAAGGTGTTCAAGCACGAGGACGGCTCGGAGCGTCTGCTCACCGACGGCGATCACGTCGTGGTCGGTCAGCAGCTGATGGAGGGCTCGGCCAACCCGCACGAGGTGCTGCGCGTCCAGGGTCCCCGCGAGGTGCAGATCCACCTCGTCAAGGAGGTCCAGGAGGTCTACCGCGCTCAGGGTGTGTCGATCCACGACAAGCACATCGAGGTCATCGTGCGGCAGATGCTGCGTCGCGTGACGATCATCGATTCGGGTTCGACGGAGTTCCTGCCCGGTTCGCTGACCGAGCGTGCGGAGTTCGAGGCCGAGAACCGTCGGGTCGTCGCCGAGGGTGGCGAGCCCGCGGCCGGTCGTCCGGTGCTGATGGGTATCACGAAGGCATCGCTGGCCACGGATTCGTGGCTGTCGGCGGCGTCGTTCCAGGAGACCACGCGAGTCCTGACCGATGCGGCGATCAACTGCCGCAGCGACAGGCTCAACGGTCTGAAGGAGAACGTGATCATCGGCAAGCTGATCCCGGCCGGTACGGGTATCAGCCGCTACCGCAACATCACGGTGCAGCCGACCGAGGAAGCTCGGGCCGCGGCGTACACGATCCCGTCCTACGAGGATCAGTACTACAGCCCGGACTTCGGTCAGGGCTCCGGTGCGGCCGTGCCGCTGGACGATTACGGATTCAGCGACTACCGCTAGTAATCACTTCTGCGCGAGCAGACGTAAATGGCCCCCAATCAGCGCGATTGGGGGCCATTTCCGTCTGTTCGGCAGTGCACAATCGTGGGTTGATCCACAGATCGTTGACGCCGTCTGGTGCGACGCGCGGGCCCGGCACAGCCTGTGGGTGTGTACATACAGGATCTGATCAACGCAGCGGGTGGATTGGCGACGGCGGCCCAGTTGCAGGCCGTGATGTCGCACAGAATGGTCAGGACGCACGTCCGTCTCGGGGACATCGTGCGGGTATGCCATGGCGTGTACGCCCTGTCACAGCCCGATGTGACGGGTCGGTTGGCGGCCCTCGACCTGATGACGGGGCAGCGGATGGTCGCTTGTATGGACACCGCCGCGAAGCTCCATGATTTCGACGTCGAAGCTGATCCGCGCGTACACGTGTTGGATCCCGCCATCCGGATGCGGCCCACGACCGACGTAGTGGTGCACCAGCGCGTGGGCGCTCCGCTAGTGCAGATCGGGGATCGCCTTGCCACCGCGCCAGCCTGGACGGCGGTGGAGGTGGCGCGGACGCTGCGTCGGCCGCGGGCGCTGGCGGTTCTCGATGCGTCCTTGCACGTGGGGGCCTGCACCGTCGACGATCTTCGCGACGCCGTGTGCGAGCAGAAGGGCCGACGGGGAATCGTCCGTGTGCGAGAACTCGTGGAGCACGCGGACGGTCGTGCCGAGTCGCCGATGGAGAGCGAGGCGCGCCTGGTATTCATCGACGGAGGGCTGCCGCCACCCGAGCTGCAGTATGAGATCGTCGACCGATGCGGTGACCTGTGGCGGGCCGACTTCGCCTGGCCCGAGGCAAGGCTCGTCGCCGAGTACGACAGCATGCAATGGCATGCGACGCCTGCCGCGCTCAAGCACGATCGGATCAAGATGGCCCGACTGCAGGAGTGCGGCTTCAGCGTGGTGCCGATCGTCGTCGACGATGTCCGTGGTCGACCATGGGCACTCGTGGAACGCCTCTCCAGTCACTTGGCTAACCCGTGACCGTGCCGAGCAGACACAAACGGCCCTGAAAAGGCACGTTCGAGGGCACTTTGCGACTGCTCGCGGGGTGGGGGTGGGCGGGGTCAGCCGCCGATGACGTCGAGCAGGTGCGCGACGGTGTCGGCGATCGCGGCGCGCGCCGCGCGCAACGCCCGGCGCGGGTCGGCGGCGTCCTCGTCGGCCAGGGCGGCGCGCACGGCACCGGTGTAGGCGACGTTCAGCGCGGTGCCGATGTTCACCTTGGCGATGCCCGCGCGCACCGCGGCCCGCAGCGCGTCGTCCGGGACTCCCGAGGAACCGTGCAGCACCAGCGGCACGGGCACCGCGTCGCGCAGCGCGGCGATGAGCTCGAGGTCGAGTTCGGCGGTCCTGGTGGTCATCGCGTGCGAGCTGCCGACGGCGACGGCCAGCGCGTCGACCTCCGTGGCATCGACGAATTCGGCCGCCTGCCGGGGATCGGTGCGCACGTCGGGAGAGTGCGCGCTCGACACCTGGCCATCCTTGCCGCCCACGTAGCCGAGCTCGGCCTCCACCGCGAGGCCCTTGGCGTGCAGGGCTGCCGTCGCCTCCGCGGTGACTGCGACGTTGCGCTCGTACGGCAGCGCGCCGCCGTCGACCATCACCGACGAGTATCCGGCGCCGGCGGCCAGCGCCCAGAGGTCGGCGGCCTCGACGTGGTCGAGGTGCAGCGCCATCGGGACCGCGGAAGCACCGGCCATGGCGACCAGGGCGGCCGTCACCGGGTGCAGTGCGCCGTGGAAAGCGACGGTGTTCTCGCTGACCTGCAGGATGACCGGTGCTCCGACCCGCTCGGCGCCAGCCGTGATGCCCTCGGCATGCTCGAGGGTCACCACGTTGAACGCGGCCACCCCGCGCGCACCGGCGGCAGCCGCCGAGACGAGTTCGGCCGTGGTGACCAGCGGCATGATGCTCCTGACGGGGTTGACGAAAATCCAACAGGACGCAACCATATCCAGGAAAACCCAATCAAGGCAATGGGCGGGAGCGCAATGGCGGCATTCGCCGGCCTCGACGTGGGCACCACGTCGAGCAAGGCCGTGGTGTACGGCGACGACGGTGTGGTGCTTGGCTCCGGCCGGGCCGCGACCACCTGGGACACCGGGCCGGCCGGAACCGAGATCGACGCGGAAGCGCTGTGCCGCAGCGCCTTCGACGCCCTCAGTGCCGCGGCCGCCGCGGCCGCGGTGCCGATCGACGCGGTCGGCATCACCAGCATGGGGGAGAGCGGCATCCTGGTCGACGACCGGCAGCGCCCGCTGACCCCCGTCATCGCCTGGCACGACGACCGCGACGACGACGAGGTCGCCGACCTTGCCGCCACCATCGGCGCCGAGGTGTTCGGCGGCATCGCGGGAAAGCCGCTGCGGGGCCAGTTCTCGCTGACCAAGCACCGCTGGCTGCGTCGGCACGTGCCCGTCAGCCGCAGGGCGACCACGCGCTTCGACGTCGGCGGCTGGGTCGTCCGCAGGCTGGGCGGTGACGCCGTCATCGAGCTGTCGCTCGCCGGCCGGACGGGCTGGCTCGACGTCGCCGCGGCGGATTGGTGGGACGAGGCGCTGGCGTGGTCGGGCGCCGACCGCGCGCTCATGCCTCCGCTCGTCGCAGCGGGCATCCCCGTCGGCGCGATCACCTCCGACGCCGTCGACCCCCACCTCCGCGGCGCGGTGCTGACGCTGGCCGGCCACGACCACCAGGCCTCGGCGCTCGGTGCGCGCGCGACCGGCCAAGGCTACGAACTGGATTCGTCGGGTACGGCCGAGGCCCTGGTGCGCACGATCGCACCGGCGCCGCAACGGTCGGCCGTCGCGCGCCTGGCTGCCGCGGGCATCACGACCGATCCGAGCATCGAACCGGGTCGCTGGAGCCTGCTCGGCGGCACCGAGGGCGGGTTGGCCCAGTTGCGTGCGCTGGAACGCCTCGGCGCCGACCTGGCCGAACTCGACGCCGCCGCGGAGCGCGAGCCGGACGCCGGCCCCGGCGCCGAGTGGCGAACGGTGGTGGCCACCGCGGCCGACGAGGCGCTGGCGCTGCATCGTGCAATGGACGAAGTCGTCGGGCCCGCGACCCGGGTGGTGGTCACCGGCGGCTGGCGCCACAGCGCAGAGGTGATGCGCGCCAAGGCCCTTCGGTTCGGACCCCTGGACGTCTCGTCGGTCGAGGAGGCCGGCGCCCTCGGAGCGGCCACCCTCGCGGCGCGGGCCTGCGGTGGGATCGGCGCCGGGGAACACTTGGGGGCTCCGTGACCGGGCATCTCAGGACGTGGTTCGCCGACGAGCGTCACGCCGAGGTGCTCCGGCTGCTGGCCGCCGAGCGCCGGGTCGAAAGTGCCCGTCTGGCAACACTGTTCGGCATCAGTGCCGAGAGCGTGCGCAAGGACCTCGCGCTGCTGGAGGGCCGGGGCCTGCTGCGCCGCGTGCACGGTGGTGCGGTGCCGCGGGAACCCAGCCGCGCCGAACCGAACGTCGCCGATCGCCCGGAACGCCTGGCCGAGAAGTCGGCCATCGCGCGCTGCGCCCTCCGGTTCGTCCCCGAGGGCGGGTCGCTGCTGCTGGACGCCGGCACCACCACCCTGCGATTGGCCGAGCTGCTGCCCGCCGACGGCGGTCTCGTCGTCTACACCAACTCTTGGCCGGTGGGTATCGCCCTGCACGACAGGGGGATCGAGGTGGTGATGCTCGGCGGCCGGATCCGTCCGGTCACGATGGCCGGCGTTGGGGCGCTCACCGCGCAGGCATTGGCCGCCGTCAACGTCGACGTCGCCTTCCTCGGCACCAACGGACTGTCGTTCCAACGCGGGCTCACCACGCCGGATGCCGACGAGGCCGCCGTCAAGAAGCAGATGCTGGCCGCCGCGCGCCAACGCGTCTTCCTGGTCGACTCCAGCAAGTTCGACCGCGCCAGCCTGGCGCGCCACGCCACCCTGGCCGACGTCGACGTGTTGATCACCGACGCCGACGCGACCGAGGAACATCGCGCCCTGCTACGGGCCGAGGGCATCAGCGTCGAGGTGGCCGACCGATGATCGTTACCGTCACGCCCAACCCCAGCTTGGACCGCACGCTGCACCTGCCGCGCCTGGCTCCAGGCGCGGTCAACCGGGCCATCGCGACCATGACCGAACCCAGTGGCAAGGGCGTCAACGTGGCCCTGGCATTGGCCGGTGCCGGAATCGAGGCCCGTGCCGTGCTACCCATCGGCGGCGCCACCGGTGACGAATTGCTGGGCAGGCTGGCGGATTTGGGGCTCCGCACGGTAGCGGTTCCCATCGGCGGGCAGATACGCAGCAACATCTCGCTCGTCGAGGCGGACGGCCGGAGCACCAAGGTCAACGAGCCGGGCCCGGAGCTGTCGGCTGCCGAAGTGGACGCCTTGTGCGCGGCGGCGCTCGATGCGGGTGAAGCCGGCGGCTGGACGCTCTGGGCGGGCAGCCTGCCTGCCGGCTTCGCGCCGGATCGCCTGGCCGCGGCAGTGGCCGACGCCCGGTCCGCGGGACACCGGGTCGCGGTCGACGCCTCTGGCGCCGCACTGCGCGCGGTGCTGAGCAATGCCGGGGTTTCGCTGCCGCAGCTGATCAAACCCAACGCCGACGAACTGGCGGAGGTGGTCGGGACGACGCTCGTCACGATCGGGGACGTGATCGCGGCGGCGGACGCGCTGCTGGCCCGCGGGGTCCGCACCGTGCTGGTGAGCCTCGGGGGCGACGGCGCCGTCCTGGTCGACGCCGAGCTCTCCGAACCGCTGCACGGAACGGCGCCGGCACAGCGCGTGGTCAACACCGTCGGCGCCGGTGACGCCTTCCTCGCCGGCTTCCTCGCCGCACCGGGCGGAGGCGCCGACGGGCTGGCTAGTGCCCTGCGATTCGGTGCGACGGCCGTCGAGCACCAGGGCACGCTGCTGGGGGTGCCCGACCCGAGCCGGCCCGTGCACGTCGGCCCCGCGCGGGCGGACGAGCGCTTGGGCTGACGTGTCGGGGCCGTCACTAGACTGGCGGCGTGCTCATCGGTTCTCACGTCCACGACGACGATCCCCTGACGGCCGCCGCGGCCGAGGGGGCCGAGGTGGTGCAGTTCTTCCTCGGCAACCCGCAGAGCTGGAAGAAGCCCAAGCCGCGGGAGGACGCCGAGGTCCTGCGGGCCTCGACCGTGCCGATCTACGTGCATGCGCCGTACCTGATCAACGTCGCCTCGGCGAACAACCGGGTCCGCATCCCGTCCCGCAAGATCCTGCAGGACACGTGCGACGCCGCGGCGGACGTCGGCGCGACGGCCGTCATCGTGCACGGCGGCCACGCGGACGACGACGACATGGAGGCCGGCTTCGACCGCTGGGCCAAGGCGCTGGACTACCTGAACAGCGACGTCCCGGTCTACCTGGAGAACACGGCGGGCGGGGACCACGCCATGGCGCGGCACTTCGACACCATCGCCCGGCTGTGGGATCGCATCGGCGACAAGGGCATTGGCTTCTGCCTGGACACCTGCCACGCTTGGGCCGCCGGGGAGGCGTTGATCGACGCCGTCGAGCGCATCACGTCGATCACCGGCGGCATCGACCTCGTGCACTGCAACGACTCACGCGACGCGGCGGGCTCGGGCGCGGACCGGCACGCCAACTTCGGCACCGGCCAGATCGACCCGCAACTGCTGGTCGCGGTCGTCAAGGCCGCTGGCGCGCCCGTCATCTGCGAGACCTCCGACGACGGCCGCAAGGACGACATCGCCTTCCTGCGCGAGAACCTCTGACCCCGATCCTCGGGTGTAGTTCCTAGACCTGGGTCAGATAGACCTTCCGCAGCGTCTCGGTCACCGTCCACACCGTCTCGGCGCCGGCCGCAAGGCGGACCACGTCACCGGGCCCGATCTGCATGGTCGGGGTGCCGGTGGCGAACTCCACCGTGGCCGCGCCCGACAACACGACGAACACCTCGTCGGTCTCGACGTCGTTCATCACCCCGGGCGTCATCTCCCACACGCCGACCTCCAGGCCGCCGAACTCGGCCAGCGCGGTGGCTGCCGTGGTCGGGTCGTTGCGCACGGACTGTTCGGCGGGGACCGGCTGATGATCGAGATCGATCGTCGCGGCCTTGACGACGGAATTCGGCTTCATGCCTCGAGTATCGCGCGCCCGACACCCTGTTACGACTCTTGTGCGGTTGTCGGAGAAATGTAACAGTGGAGGGCATGGCCGATCGTTCTCTGCTTCCCGCCTCCGTCGACACGCACGTCGTCACCAATCAGGTCCCCCCGCTGGAGGACTACAACCCCGCGACCTCGCCGGTGCTCGCCGAAGCCCTGATTCGCGAGGGCGGCGAATGGGGAGTCGAGGAGGTCTTCGAACTCGGCGCGCTGTCCGGAAGCGCGCGAGCTCAGCGCTGGGGTGAGCTGGCCGACCGCAACCAGCCCGTGCTGCATACCCACGACCGCTACGGTCACCGCGTCGACGAGGTCGAATACGACCCCGCCTACCACGAACTGATGCGCAC
Organism: Mycolicibacterium sichuanense; assembly: GCF_033741125.1. NCBI lineage: Bacteria > Bacillati > Actinomycetota > Actinomycetes > Mycobacteriales > Mycobacteriaceae > Mycobacterium > Mycolicibacterium sichuanense. The sequence goes on from NZ_JAWQPU010000001.1 coordinate 313,605, forward strand.
GGCGATCGCCCACGGGGTGCATGCCGCGCCGTGGGCCGACGACCGTCCCGGCGCCCACGTGGTGCGCGCCGCCAAGGAATCGGTGTGGACGCCGGAGCCCGGGCACGTCTGCCCGATCTCGATGACCTACGCCGTCGTGCCCGCGCTGCGGCACGCTCCGGAGCTGTCGGCCGTCTACGAGCCGCTCTTGACCAGCCGCAGCTACGACCCCGAGTTGAAGGTCCCGGCCACCAAGGCCGGCATCACCGCCGGGATGTCGATGACCGAGAAGCAGGGCGGCTCCGACGTCCGTGCCGGGACCACCGAGGCGGTGCCCAACGGCGACGGCACGTACAGCCTCACCGGACACAAGTGGTTCACGTCGGCGCCAATGTCGGACGTGTTCCTGGTGCTGGCCCAGGCGCCCAACGGGCTGAGCTGTTTCTTCCTGCCGCGGGTACTGCCCGACGGCACTCGCAACCGGATGTTCCTGCAGCGGCTCAAGGACAAGCTCGGCAACCACGCCAACGCCTCGAGCGAGGTCGAGTACCACGGGGCCACGGCGTGGCTGGTCGGCGAGGAGGGCCGCGGGGTCCCCACGATCATCGAGATGGTCAACCTCACCCGGTTGGACTGCACGCTGGGCAGCGCGACCAGCATGCGCACCGGTCTGACGCGGGCCATCCACCATGCACAGCACCGAAAGGCGTTCGGCGCGTACCTGATCGACCAGCCGCTGATGCGCAACGTGCTGGCCGACCTCGCCGTGGAGGCCGAGGCCGCGACGATGCTGGCGATGCGGATGGCCGGGGCCACCGATGCCGCGGTCCGCGGTGACGAACGGGAGACGCTGCTGCGACGCATCGGTCTGGCCGCCGGCAAGTACTGGGTGTGCAAGCGTGCGACGCCGCACGCGGCCGAGGCGATGGAGTGCCTTGGCGGCAACGGCTACGTCGAGGAATCGGGCATGCCCCGGCTGTACCGGGAAGCTCCGCTGATGGGCATCTGGGAGGGCTCGGGCAACGTCAGTGCCCTGGACACATTGCGCGCCATGGCGACTCGGCCGGAATGCATCGACGTGCTGTTCGACGAACTGTCCAGGACGTCCGGACACGACCCGCGCTTGGATGCGCACGTGAGCACCCTGCGCGGCGAGCTCGGCGACGTGGAGACGATTCAGTACCGCGCTCGCAAGGTCGCCGAGGACATTTCGCTGGCCCTACAGGGGTCGCTGCTGGTGCGGTTCGGCCACCCCGCGGTGGCGGAGGCCTTCCTGGCCAGCCGGCTTGGCGGTCAGTGGGGCGGCGCGTTCGGCACGCTGCCGACGGGTCTGGATCTGGGGCCGATCATCGAGCGTGCGCTGGTCAAGGGATGACCCACGCGATCAGGACGGTGGACTTCGAGAACTTGAAGACCATGACCTACGAGGTGACCGACCGCGTCGCCCGAATCACGTTCAACCGCCCCGAGAAGGGCAACGCGATCGTCGCCGACACCCCGCTCGAACTGTCCGCGTTGGTGGAGCGGGCCGACCTCGACCCGAACGTCCACGTCATCCTGGTGTCCGGCCGCGGTGCGGGTTTCTGCGCGGGCTTCGACCTGTCGGCCTACGCCGACCGCACCTCCTCGGCGGGCGGCACCGGGTCGTACAAGGACACCGTGCTGGACGGCAAGACCCAGGCGATCAACCATCGGCCCGATCAGCCGTGGGACCCGATGATCGACTACCAGATGATGAGCCGGTTCGTTCGCGGGTTCGCCAGCCTGATGCACGCCGACAAGCCAACGGTGGTCAAGATCCACGGGTACTGCGTGGCCGGTGGCACCGACATCGCCCTGCACGCCGACCAGGTGATCGCGGCGTCGGACGCCAAGATCGGCTACCCGCCGATGCGGGTGTGGGGAGTGCCCGCCGCTGGGCTGTGGGCGCACCGCCTCGGCGATCAGCGCGCCAAACGCCTGCTGTTCACCGGTGATTGCATCAGCGGCGCGCAAGCCGCCGAGTGGGGACTGGCCGTCGAGGCACCCGAACCCGGGGACCTCGACGAGCGCACCGAACGCCTCGTCGCCCGCATCGCGGCGATGCCGGTGAACCAGTTGATCATGGCGAAGCTGGCGCTCAACACCGCGCTCTACCAGCAGGGCATCGCCACCAGCCGGATGGTCAGCACCGTCTTCGACGGCGTCGCCAGGCACACCCCGGAGGGGCACGCCTTCGTCGCCCAGGCGACCGCGCACGGGTTCCGCGAGGCAGTACGCGGGCGGGACGAGCCGTTCGGTGACGCGGGCCGCGCGACGTCCGGAGTGTGACCGTGGCCAGGTCGCTGACCCGGTTGACTGCGCGGTCGGTGGTTTTGAGCGTGCTGCTCGGTGCCCATCCTGCGTGGGCATCGGCGGCCGAATTGATCAGGCTGACCGCCGATTTCGGCATCCGGGAACCCACGCTGCGAGTGGCTCTGACGCGGATGGTCGGCGCCGGTGACCTGGTGCGCTCCGCGGACGGCTACCGGCTGTCGGATCGCCTGCTCGCACGGCAACGCCGCCAGGACGACGCGCTGGACCCCAAACTGCGACGGTGGAACGGGACGTGGACCACGCTGGTGATCACCAGCGTCGGCATCGACGCCCGCACTCGAGCACACCTTCGAACGGCTTTGCACGCCAAGCGGTTCGCCGAGCTGCGCGAAGGAGTGTGGATGCGGCCCGCGAACCTGGACCTGGAGTTGACCGACGAGCTGCGCACGCGGTTGCGCGTGTTGCGCGCCCGCGACGACGACTCGGCGGGGCTGGTGAGGACGCTGTGGGATCTGCCCGAGTGGGCGCACACCGGCCGGCAATTGCTCGACGAGATGTCCGGTGCGGCCGACGTGCCGGCTCGGTTCGCCGCCGCCGCGGGCATGGTCCGGCACCTGCTCGCCGACCCGGTCCTGCCGCCGGAGCTGTTGCCAGCGGACTGGCCGGGCAGCGCACTGCGGCTGGCCTACCACGACTTCGCCGCCGAACTGGCGGCGCGACGCGAGGACACCGACGTGATGGAGACGAGATGACCGACCCGCAGGGCAGCAGCGCAGTGACCGGGGGAGCGGACCAGTACCCCGGTGGCGTGAGGGTGGAACGCAACGGGTCCGTGACGACGGTGATCATGGATCGGCCGCAGGCGCGCAACGCCGTCAACGGCCCTGCCGCCGCCGGCCTGTTCGCCGCGTTCGAGGAGTTCGACCGGGATGACTCCGCGGCGGTTGCGGTGCTCTGGGGTGACAACGGAACCTTCTGTGCCGGTGCCGATCTCAAGGCGTTGGGAACCCCCGACGCCAACCCCGTGCACCGCACCGGGCCGGGACCGATGGGCCCGTCGCGCATGCAGCTCTCCAAGCCCGTCATCGCCGCTGTCAGCGGCTACGCCGTCGCGGGCGGCCTGGAGCTGGCGCTGTGGTGCGATCTGCGCGTGGTCGAGGAGGACGCCGTCCTCGGGGTCTTCTGTCGCCGGTGGGGTGTGCCCCTGATCGACGGCGGGACGGTGCGGTTGCCGCGGCTCATCGGCCACAGCCGCGCCATGGACCTCATCCTGACCGGTCGCAGCGTCGACGCCGCCGAGGCGTTCGCGATCGGGCTGGCGAACCGCGTGGTGGCCCACGGGCAGGCCCGTGCCGCGGCCGAGGTGCTGGCCGCCGAGTTGGCCGCGCTGCCGCAGCAATGCCTGCGCGCCGATCGCGCCTCGGCGATCAATCAGTGGGGCATGTCGGAGCCCGACGCCATGGCCGTCGAATTCGGCAGCATGTCGCGGGTGGCGGCCGAATCACTGGCCGGGGCACGGCGTTTCGCCGACGGAGCGGGACGCCACGGGGCCAGCGCGTGAGGGTCAGCCCTTGCGGATCGCGTTGCCGGACCCGGTGTCGTTCACCTTGGGGTCACCCGCCGAGTAGGTGACGGTGTTGTTGAGCCCGACGACGCTGAGGCCGCCGTCGATCTCCTCGAAGGTGAGCTTGTTGTCGGCCCCGCCGATGTTGACGTTCGCGCACTTGCCCTTGATGGTCAGGGTGTTGTTGGAGCCGCCCACGGTCAGCGACTTCCCGTCGGCGCAGTCGATGGTGGCGGTCGTCCCGACCGATCCGTAGTTGATGGTGTTGGCGATCTCGACCTGCACCCCGGACGTGCCCGCCGTCATGGACGGCGACTCGGAGCCGGCACCGCAACCGGTGAGGCCGAGCGCGGCGGCGATGGCGAGCGGGACGAGGAGCCTGGGGAAGTCCGCGAACATGCCTAGGCTGGCACCCGATCGATGCGGTTGGTCATCCCCAGCTCACGGCCGCGGTCCAGCACCGCCGGCTCGCCATTGTGATAGAGCACGGTCTGGTCGAAGCCGTAGACGGTGATGTCGTTGACGACGTCGTCCACGACGACGATGTTCGACGACCCCTGCACCGAGACGCCCCAGCAGGTGCCGACCGCGGTGATGTTGTTGCCGGTGCCGACCACGATGAGGGCCGAGTCGTTGCAGTCCAGCGTCTGGTTGATGCCCTGACCGGTGATGTGGGTGTCACCGTTCTTCGCCTGTGCGGCCGGAACTCCCACGAACAGCGAGCCCGAAACGACGATGGCCCCCGCGATCAGCGAGGCCCCCAGCGTCTTGCAGCCCACGGTGTCTCCTTCACGTCGCATCCGCACGTCGTTGGGCAGACTCTACGTTGCCCGGACGTCCCCGGGGCGGCACTTCGCCGGATCGCCGGGGAGCTTGCCCAGCTCAGGCGTGACGCAGTGACCTGCCCGGCCCACCCGTCGCGGGTTAGAGTCATTCGCTGTCCTCCTTTCCGGACACCCAGGACCCGAAGGAATCACCCATGCCAGCTCGGTCGGATGCGCAGTCGGCGGGCCGACCGCGCAGCCCGGCCAAGGCGAGCAGGCTCAGCCGCGACGGGATCGTGAACGCCGCGTTGACCTTTCTGGATCGCGAGGGGTGGGACGCGCTGACCATCAACGCGTTGGCCAATCAGCTGGGCACCAAGGGCCCGTCGCTCTACAACCACGTCGACAGCCTTGAGGACCTGCGCCGCACCGTGCGCATGCGCGTGGTCGGCGACATCATCGGCATGCTGAACAACGTCGGGCAGGGCCGCACCCGCGACGACGCGGTGGTGGCCATGGCCAGCGCCTACCGCAGCTACGCCCACCACCACCCCGGCCGCTACTCGGCCTTCACCAGGATGCCGCTCGGCGGAGACGACCCGGAGTACACCGAAGCCACCCGGGCGGCCGCCGAGCCGGTGATCTCCGTGCTGGCGTCCTACGGGCTGGAGGGGGAGAGTGGGTTCTTCGCGGCGTTGGAGTTCTGGTCGGCGCTGCACGGGTTCGTCCTGCTGGAGATGACGGGCGTGATGGATGCCGTCGACACCGATGCGGTGTTCACCGACATGGTGTTGCGGTTGGCGGCCGGCATGGAGAGGCGCTGATCGCAACGACGAGTGCCCAGCTCAGGGGCGGCTCTGGCGCGCTTTGACCCGAGCCCCCGCGGACAGGTATTGTGGTCGATCGTGCCTGGCCGATAGGGCGCTTGGGGTTGTGATACCGCCAAGCAAGCCTGCACGCCGGGCCAATTCGCATGTCCACGACGCATCGACGAGATTCGGTGTGCGGGAGCGTGCGACACACCCGGCCGCGGGGTGACGCGGCAGGGCGTAACTGCAGTACACAGACTTGAGAACGACCGAAGTAACGCAGAGTAGTAACCAGAAGCATCACAGAAAGCCGGTACATGCCAACCATCAACCAGCTGGTCCGCAAGGGTCGCCGGGACAAGATCGCCAAGGTCAAGACCGCGGCCCTCAAGGGCAGCCCACAGCGCCGCGGCGTCTGCACCCGCGTCTACACGACCACCCCGAAGAAGCCGAACTCGGCACTTCGGAAGGTCGCGCGCGTGCGTCTGACCAGCGCGGTCGAGGTCACCGCCTACATCCCGGGTGAAGGCCACAACCTGCAGGAGCACTCCATGGTGCTGGTGCGCGGTGGTCGTGTGAAGGACCTCCCCGGTGTGCGTTACAAGATCATCCGCGGCTCGCTGGACACCCAGGGCGTCAAGAGCCGCAAGCAGGCCCGGAGCCGCTACGGCGCCAAGAAGGAGAAGAGCTAATGCCGCGCAAGGGCCCCGCACCCAAGCGGCCGCTGGTCAATGACCCGGTCTACGGTTCGCAGCTGGTCACCCAGCTGGTCAACAAAGTTCTGCTGGACGGGAAGAAATCCCTCGCAGAACGCATTGTCTATGGTGCGCTGGAGCAGGCCCGTGACAAGACCGGCACCGATCCGGTGGTCACCTTGAAGCGCGCCCTCGACAACGTGAAGCCCGCGCTCGAGGTCCGCAGCCGGCGCGTCGGCGGTGCCACCTACCAGGTGCCCGTCGAGGTCCGCCCGGAGCGCTCCACCACCCTCGCCCTGCGTTGGCTGGTGAGCTTCTCCAAGCAGCGTCGCGAGAAGACGATGGTCGAACGTCTGGCCAACGAACTGCTCGACGCGAGCAATGGCCTGGGTGCCGCCGTCAAGCGACGGGAAGACACCCACAAGATGGCCGAGGCGAACCGGGCCTTCGCACACTACCGCTGGTGATTTAGCACCTGTCGGCAGTGCTGCCGACAGGACGCATCAGAACACCTAACTAGCAAGCGAAAGAGTGGGAACTTAGCCGTGGCACAGGACGTGCTCACCGACCTCACGAAGGTCCGCAACATCGGCATCATGGCGCACATCGACGCCGGTAAGACGACGACGACCGAGCGCATCCTCTACTACACCGGTATCAGCTACAAGATCGGTGAAGTTCACGATGGCGCCGCCACGATGGACTGGATGGAGCAGGAGCAGGAGCGGGGTATCACCATTACCTCGGCCGCTACCACCTGCTTCTGGGACGGCAACCAGATCAACATCATCGACACCCCCGGACACGTCGACTTCACCGTCGAGGTGGAGCGGTCCCTGCGCGTGCTCGACGGCGCCGTTGCCGTCTTCGACGGCAAGGAAGGCGTCGAGCCGCAGTCCGAGCAGGTCTGGCGCCAGGCCGACAAGTACGACGTCCCGCGCATCTGCTTCGTCAACAAGATGGACAAGATCGGCGCCGACTTCTACTTCACCGTGCGCACGATCGAGGAGCGCCTCGGCGCCCGTGCGCTGCCCATCCAGTTGCCCATCGGTTCCGAGGGTGGCTTCGAGGGCGTCGTCGACCTGGTCGAGATGAAGGCCAAGGTCTGGAGCGGCGAGACCAAGCTCGGTGAGAAGTACGACGTCGTCGACATTCCCGCGGACCTGCAGGAGCTCGCCGACGAGTACCGCACCAAGCTGCTGGAGACCGTCGCCGAGTCGGACGAGGCGCTGCTGGAGAAGTACTTCGGCGGCGAGGAGCTCACGGTCGAGGAGATCAAGGGCGCCATCCGCAAGATGACGGTCAACTCCGAGATCTACCCGGTGCTGTGCGGCAGCGCGTTCAAGAACAAGGGCGTTCAGCCCATGCTCGACGCGGTCATCGACTACCTGCCGTCGCCCCTGGACGTGGAGTCGGTCAGTGGCCACGTCCCCGGCAAGGAGGACGAGATCCTCGTCCGCAGGCCTTCGACCGACGAGCCGTTCTCGGCGTTGGCGTTCAAGGTCGCCACGCACCCGTTCTTCGGCAAGCTGACCTACGTGCGCGTCTACTCGGGCACCGTGGAATCCGGCAGCCAGGTCATCAATGCGACCAAGGGCAAGAAGGAGCGGCTCGGCAAGCTGTTCCAGATGCACTCCAACAAGGAGAATCCGGTCGAGCGCGCGTCGGCGGGCCACATCTACGCCGTGATCGGTCTGAAGGACACCACCACCGGTGACACCCTGTCGGATCCGAATCAGCAGGTCGTGCTGGAGTCGATGACCTTCCCCGATCCCGTGATCGAGGTCGCCATCGAGCCCAAGACGAAGAGCGACCAGGAAAAGCTCTCGATCGCCATCCAGAAGCTCGCCGAAGAAGACCCGACGTTCAAGGTCCACCAGGATGCCGAGACCGGCCAGACCGTCATCGGCGGCATGGGCGAGCTCCACCTCGACATCCTCGTCGACCGCATGCGTCGCGAGTTCAAGGTCGAGGCCAACGTCGGCAAGCCGCAGGTCGCCTACAAGGAGACCATCAAGCGGGCCGTCGAGAAGGTCGAGTTCACGCACAAGAAGCAGACCGGTGGATCGGGTCAGTTCGCGAAGGTCCTCGTCAGCATCGAGCCGTTCGTCGGCGAAGATGGTGCGACCTACGAGTTCGAGAACAAGGTCACCGGTGGACGCATCCCCAGGGAGTACATCCCCTCGGTGGATGCTGGAGCCCAGGACGCCATGCAGTACGGCGTGCTCGCCGGCTATCCGCTGGTGAACCTGAAGCTGATCCTGCTCGACGGCGCCTACCACGACGTCGACTCGTCGGAGATGGCGTTCAAGATCGCTGGTTCTCAGGTGCTGAAGAAGGCTGCCGCGCAAGCACAGCCGGTCATCCTGGAGCCGGTCATGGCCGTCGAGGTCACCACTCCCGAGGATTACATGGGTGAGGTGATCGGCGACCTGAACTCCCGCCGTGGTCAGATTCAGGCCATGGAGGAGCGCAGCGGTGCGCGCGTCGTCAGGGCGCAGGTGCCACTGTCGGAGATGTTCGGCTACGTCGGCGACCTCCGGTCGAAGACTCAGGGCCGGGCGAACTACTCCATGGTGTTCGATTCCTACGCCGAAGTTCCGGCGAACGTGTCGAAGGAAATCATCGCAAAGGCAACGGGCCAGTAACGGTCTGTAGGCTGAGCAGTCGGCCAGCACAACTGAAAACCATCAATACCCTGCCTCATAGAGCAGCATCGAAGTCCAGGAGGACACACAAGTGGCGAAGGCGAAGTTCGAGCGGACGAAGCCGCACGTCAACATCGGGACCATCGGTCACGTTGACCACGGCAAGACCACGCTGACTGCAGCAATCACCAAGGTTCTGCACGACAAGTACCCCGATCTGAACGAATCGCGTGCATTCGACCAGATCGACAACGCTCCCGAAGAGCGTGAGCGCGGCATCACGATCAACATCTCGCACGTCGAGTACCAGACGGAGAAGCGCCACTACGCGCACGTCGACGCACCCGGCCACGCGGACTACATCAAGAACATGATCACCGGTGCGGCGCAGATGGACGGCGCGATCTTGGTCGTGGCCGCCACCGACGGCCCCATGCCGCAGACGAAGGAGCACGTGCTGCTCGCTCGTCAGGTCGGTGTGCCCTACATCCTGGTCGCGCTGAACAAGGCCGACATGGTCGACGACGAGGAACTCCTCGAGCTCGTCGAGATGGAGGTCCGCGAACTGCTGGCCGCCCAGGAGTTCGACGAGGAAGCCCCCGTCGTCAAGGTCTCCGCTCTCAAGGCGCTCGAGGGTGACCCGCAGTGGGTCAAGTCCGTCGAGGACCTCATGGAGGCCGTCGACGAGTCGATCCCGGACCCGGTCCGCGAAACCGACAAGCCCTTCCTCATGCCCGTCGAGGACGTGTTCACGATCACCGGTCGTGGCACCGTCGTGACCGGTCGTGTGGAGCGCGGCGTGATCAATGTGAACGAGGAAGTCGAGATCGTCGGCATCAAGCCGACCGTCACGAAGACCACCGTCACGGGCGTCGAGATGTTCCGCAAGCTGCTGGACCAGGGCCAGGCGGGCGACAACGTCGGCCTCCTGATCCGTGGCGTCAAGCGTGAAGAGGTGGAGCGCGGCCAGGTCGTCGTGAAGCCCGGCACCACCACGCCGCACACCGAGTTCGAGGGCTCCGTCTACATCCTGAGCAAGGAAGAGGGCGGCCGTCACAAGCCGTTCCTCTCGAACTACCGTCCGCAGTTCTACTTCCGCACGACGGACGTGACCGGCGTCGTGACGCTGCCCGAGGGCACCGACATCGTGATGCCCGGTGACAACGTCGACATCTCGGTCAAGCTGATCCAGCCCGTCGCCATGGACGAGGGTCTGCGGTTCGCGATCCGCGAAGGCGGCAAGACCGTCGGCGCCGGCCGTGTCACCAAGATCATCAAGTAGGAATTGATCTGACCTAGCTAGTCACGAAGCGGCGCTCACCCGAAAGGGTGGGCGTCGCTTTCGTTTTCGAAGTGCTCATCGCGAGTACCGGCCGGGACGTCGGCGGCGACGCGGCACGACCCCGACGGCAATCCGAACGTCGGCTGTCCACGGCCGTCTACGATGAGCGTGCTGAGCAGCGCGATCGGAGAGGGTGGTGCGGTTTGTCCGTGATCAACGTGCGAGCGTTCACCGACGTCGGGTTGGTGCGCAAGCGCAACGAGGACGCCATCCTCGTCGCCGGGTGGCTCAGCCAGACGCGCGAGGGCTCGCTCGTCTCAATGGATTTCGCGCCGACCATCCCCTTCGTGTGCGCCGTCGCCGACGGCATGGGCGGTCACGTCGGAGGTGACCTGGCGAGCCGGGTGGCACTGACGTACATCGCCGAGCGCTCGCTCGACTGGCGCACCGACGAGGACATCGCGGCGACCCTGATCGAGACCAACGACCAGGTGCGCGCCATCGGGGTCGACGCCGACCTGCAGGGGCTCGGCACGACGATCGGCGGCATCTGCATGATCGAGGACGCGATCGTCGTGTTCAACGTCGGTGACAGCCCGGTCTTCTCGATCACCGACGGCGTCCTGACCCAGATCTCGATCGATGATTCGGTATTCGACGCCAACGGCAGACCGACGAACATCATCACTCAGTCGCTGGGGCAGTCGGTTCCGGTACAGCCGCACCTGACCGCGCTCCCGCTGGAGGCCGGCACCTACCTCATGTGCTCGGACGGCGTCAGCGGGGTGATGACCCCCGAAGAGCTCGCGGAGGCGATCCGGCAGCCCGACCTCGACGAGCTGGCTGCCGAGATCATCTCGACCACCCGAACCAATGGTGCCCACGACAACTTCTCGTTCATCCTCGTCGAAATCCCCGAGCCATCGTCGCTGGACACCGCGACCTTCGCGCAGCGAGCCACGGAAGCGCGCTGAACCCGACTCCGACATCGGCCAGTGGGGCTAGTCTGACGTGCGAAGCGGCCCGCCTGACGAGGAGCGTGACGATGTTGGGGCGATACGTGAAGGCACAGCTGATGGTTTTGCTGTGTGGTGGCCTGGTTGGACCCATCTTCCTCGGCGTGTACTTCGCCATCGGCGAGCCGGGCATCCTGAAGTGGATGTTCTGGACCGGTCTGCTCGTCACCGCGGCCGACGTCCTCGTCGCGATAGCGCTGGCGAACTTCGGCGCCAAGTCCGACGCCAAGACCAAGATGCTCGAAGCCAACGGCGTGCTGGCCCTGGCCCAGGTCACCAGCATCGGTGAGACCGGGACGCGGATCAACGACCAACCGCTGGTGACCATCGGGCTGCACATCGAGGGGCCGGGCATTCGGCCGTTCGACGTCCAGGACCGGGTGATCGCCTCGGTGACGCGGCTGCCGTTGATCACCGGCCGCAAGCTGGCCGTGCTCGTCGACCCCGCGACCAACGACTACCAGATCGATTGGAACCGAAGCGCATTGGTGGGTGGGATGGTGCCCGCCCAGTTCACGCTCGCCGAGGATGGCAACCGGACCTACGACCTGTCTGGTCAGGCGGGGCCGTTGATGGAGATCATGCAGATCCTCAAGGCCAACGGCGTGCCGATGAACGGGACCATCGACATCCGGTCCAACCCCGTGGTGCGCCAGCAGGTGATGAACGTGGTGCGCCGCGCCGCCGCGCAGCAGGTTCCTCCCGCGGCGCACATGTCGGCCGCGCCGGCCGATCCGGTGGCGGCCTACGTGCCACCGCCGGCGTCCGAGCCGTCCACCGCGCAGCGCCTGCAGGAGCTGGAGACCCTGCGAGCCATGGGCACGATCACCGACGCCGAGTACGCCACCAAGCGGCAGCAGATCATCTCCGAGCTCTGACGCCAGCTTTCTAGAACACGTTCCAGTTCGGCTGCTAGCCTTGGCGCGGGCACAGCACGAACGCTGGCGCACGAGGTCGGCGAAAGGACGGTCGATGGCCGGAACGCTCGAGGGTCGGGTGGCATTCGTCACGGGTGCCGCGCGAGGGCAGGGCAGGGCACACGCGGTGCGGCTGGCCGCGGAGGGCGCCGACGTCGTTGCGATCGACGTCTGCGCACCGGTGTCCGACACGATCACCTATCCGGCGCCGACCCCCGACGACCTGGCCGAGACGGCGCGGCTGGTGGAGGGCACCGGCCGCAAGGTGCTCGCCCGCGAGGTCGACGTCCGCGATCTCGCCGCCCTGCAGCAGGTCGTCGCCGACGCCGTCGAACAGTTCGGCCGGCTCGACGTGGTGGTGGCCAACGCCGGCGTGCTCAGCTGGGGCCGCATGTTCGAGATGTCAGAAGAGCAGTGGGACAGCGTCATCGACGTCAACCTCAACGGGACGTGGCGGACGCTTCGCGCCACCGTGCCGGCGATGATCGAGGCCGGCAACGGCGGGTCGGTCATCGTCGTGAGCTCGTCGGCCGGGCTCAAGGCCACCCCGGGCAACAGCCACTACGCGGCCTCCAAGCATGGCCTCGTCGGCATCACGAACTCCCTGGCGCTGGAGGCGGGCGAGTTCGGCATCCGGGTGAACTCCATCCACCCGTACTCGGTCGATACGCCGATGGTCGAGCCGGAGGCGATGATGGAGATCTTCGCCAAGTACCCCAGCTACATTCACAGCTTCTCGCCGATGCCGTTCCAGCCGGTCAACCACGACGGCAAGAAGGGGTTGAAGGAGTTCATGACGCCCGACGAGGTGTCCGACGTCGTGGTCTGGCTCGCCGGCGATGGGTCGGCGACCATCTCTGGCTCCCAGATCGCCGTCGACCGCGGCACCATGAAGTACTAGTTCGGCAGTATCAGAACCAGAACGGGGCTGTGCCGCACGATCTTCGCGCCCTCGGACCCGAGGAACACCCGCGCGATCGCACCCTGCGGTGAGATGCCCAGTGCGAGCAGTTCGCCGTCGAGCCACTCGGCGTATTGGGCGTGCTCGGCGGCGGTGCCGTCAACTCTGCTCCCGTGCGGATCGTCAGATCGTTGCAGGGCGTGTTCGTGCCTCGGCCAGGACGGCGGCGAACTGGTCGACGGCCCAGTCGATCTCCTCCTCCTCGATCACCAGCGGCGGGGCCAGCCGCAAGGTCGAACCGTGGGTGTCCTTGACGAGAACACCGCGTGCGGCCAACCGCAAGCTGATCTGCTTTCCGGTGCCGACGCGCGGGTCGATGTCGACACCCGCCCACAACCCCCTGCCGCGGACGGCGAGCACGCCGTCACCGATCAAGGAGTTCAGGCGGGCGTGCAGCCGCTCGCCGAGTTCGGTTGAGCGCGACTGAAATTCGCCACGCTGCAGCATCGCCACGACCGTGGAGCCGATCGCGGCGGCAAGCGGGTTGCCGCCGAAGGTCGAGCCGTGCTCACCGGGATGCAGGACGCCGAGCACGTCGCGGTCGGCCACCACCGCCGACAGCGGGACGACGCCGCCGCCGAGCGCCTTGCCCAGCAGATAGAGGTCGGGGACGACGCCCCAGTGGTCGCAGGCGAACGTGCGCCCGGTGCGGGCCAGGCCGGCCTGGATCTCGTCGGCGATCATCAGCACGTTGCGCTCGGTGCACAGCGCCCTGACCCGCGGCAGGTACTGCTCGGGCGGGACGACGATGCCGGCCTCACCCTGGATCGGTTCGAGCAGGACGGCGACGGTGTTCTCGTCGATCGCGGCGGCCAGCGCCTCGGCCCGCGGATCGTCGGGACCGAACGGCACCGTGCGGAAGCCCGGCGTGTAAGGGCCGAAGCCGCGGCGGGCGGTCTCGTCGTCGGAGAAGCTGATGATCGTGGTGGTACGGCCATGGAAGTTGTTGCGCGCCACGATGATGTTGGATTGGTCGACCGGCACACCCTTGACGTCGGTGCCCCATTTGCGTGCGATCTTGATGCCACTCTCGACGGCCTCGGCGCCGCTGTTCATCGGCAGCACCATGTCCTTGCCGCATAGCTTGGCCAGTGCGGCGCAGAACGGGCCGAGTCGATCGGAGTGGAAGGCCCGGCTGACGAGCGTGACGGCGTCGAGCTGGGCGTGTGCGGTGGCGGTGATCTCGGGGTTGCGGTGCCCGAAGTTGACCGCCGAGTACGCGGCGAGGCAGTCGAGATAGCGGCGCCCCTCGACGTCGGTGATCCACGCTCCCTCGGCACTCGCCGCGACGACGGGCAGCGGCGAGTAGTTGTGCGCGACGTACCGTTCGTCGATGGCGATGGCGATCGCGGCATCCGTCAGAGCCCTCTGGTCGGTCATGGTGGAATCCAGGATGGTCACGAGTACACCTCCAGCGTGCAGCATTTGACGGATCCGCCGCCCTTGAACAACTCGGACAGGTCGATCCCGACGGGCTCGAATCCGATGGCGGCGACCTGCTCGGCCAACGTCGTGGCGGCGGCGGGCAGTAGCACGTGCCGACCATCGGACACGACGTTGCAGCCCAGCACGTAGGCGTCGGCCGAGCTCACCTCGACGGCGTCGGGGTATAGCCGCTGCAGCTGGGCACGCGACTCGTCGCTGAACGCCGGCGGGTAGTAGGCGACGGTGGTGTCGTCGAGCACCGCCAGGGCGGTGTCGAGGTGGTAGAACCGCGGGTCGATCAGTTCCAGGCTGGTGACGGGCCGCCCCGTGAGCTGGGCGATCTCGTCGTGGGCGCGGCGGTCGGTGCGAAACCCGTGGCCCGCCAGGATCATCGAGCCGACCACCAGCAGATCGCCCTGGCCCTCGTTGACGTGGTGGGTGAACCGCGGCTCGAACCCGCGGTCGCTCATCCACTCGGCGTACGCGGCGGCCTCGCCGGCTCGCTGCGGGAACGCGAATCGGGCGACGACGGCCGTGCCGTCGACGACGAGGCCACCGTTGGCGGCGTAGACCATGTCCGGCAGACCCGCGACGGGGTCGACCAGCTCGACGGTGTGCCCCAGGTCGCGATAGGTCGACAGCAGCGTCTCCCATTGGCGGACGGCCAGTTCGGTGTCGACGGGCGTGGAGGTGTCCATCCACGGGTTGATGGCATAGGAGACGGTGAAGAACGTCGGTGCGGTCATGGCGTATCGGCGCAGGCGCGGAGTGCGGACCGACGGAGCGCGCAGTGCGGTGTTGGCGACCTCTGAAATCGTCATGGGAGAAACGATATGGGTGCCATCTGGCGCAATCAATCGCCGCCTGTTGCGTGTCGGGATATGTTTCGTTGTGCCATACGTACCATTGCGGCGATTCATTGCGCAGCGACGAGAGGGAAGCCAGATGGACCGGCTCGACCAGACCGACGAACTCATTCTCGGCGAGTTGGCCAACCACGCGCGGGCTACCTACGCCGAGATCGGGCAGCGGGTGAACCTGTCCGCGCCGGCGGTGAAGCGACGCGTGGACCGCATGCTCGACGACGGTGTCATCCGCGGTTTCACCACGGTGGTCGACCGCAACGCCCTCGGGTGGAACACCGAGGCCTACGTGCAGGTCTTCTGCCACGGCACGATTGCCCCGGCCGAGCTGCGGGAGGCCTGGGTCGGCATCCCCGAGGTGGTCAGCGCGGCCACCGTCACCGGCACCGCCGACGCCATCCTGCACGTGCTCGCGCGGGACATGCGCCATCTCGAGGAGGCCCTCGAGCGCATCCGGGCCAGCGCCGACATCGAACGCAGCGAGAGCATCGTGGTGCTGTCGAACATCATCGAGCGGGCCCGCGCCTGACGGGTGGCACACGCCACGTGCTGCGCGTCGTGTAGAACAGCCCACGTGACTACTAGTCGGGGCATCGTCATCGTCGGTGGTGGACTGGCCGCAGCGCGGACGGCCGAGCAGCTGCGCCGCGCCGAGTACGCCGGCCCGCTCGTGATCGTCAGCGAAGAGGCCCACCTGCCCTACGACCGGCCGCCGCTGTCGAAGGAGGTGCTGCGCGCCGAGACCGACGACGTCGTCCTCAAGCCCGCCGAGTTCTACGCCGAGAAGGACATCACCGTGCGCCTCGGCTCGGCGGCGACGAGCCTGGACGCCGAGGCGCAGACCGTGACGCTGGCCAATGGTGACGTGATCGGATACGACGAGCTGGTGATCGCGACGGGCTTGGTGCCCAAGCGAATCCCGTCGTTCCCCGACCTCGAGGGCGTCCGCGTGCTGCGGACCTTCGACGAGAGCCTGGCGCTGCGCGCGCATGCCGGAGCGGCCAAGCGGGCCGTCGTGATCGGCGCGGGCTTCATCGGCTGCGAGGTCGCCGCGAGCCTGCGCACGCTGGGCGTGGACGTCGTCCTCGTCGAGCCGCAGCCGACGCCACTGGCCTCGGTGCTGGGGGAGGAGATCGGCGCACTGGTGGCCCGCCTGCATCGCGACGAGGGTGTCGACGTGCGATGCGGCACTGGTGTCAGCGCCATCGAGGGCAGCGGCCACGTCGAGAAGGTCCTGCTGACCGACGGCACCGAGCTGGCGGCCGACATCGTCGTCGTGGGCATCGGGTCCCGGCCGTCCACCGACTGGCTGCAGGGCAGCGGCGTGGAGGTCGACGATGGCGTGGTCTGTGACGCCGCAGGCCGCACCAGCGCGCCGCGCGTGTGGGCGATCGGTGACGTGGCCTCCTGGCGCGACGCGTCGGGACATCAAGTGCGGGTAGAGCATTGGAGCAACGTCGCCGAGCAGGCTCGCGTGATCGTGCCGGCGATGCTCGGTACCGAACCGTCTGCCAACGTGGTGGTGCCCTACTTCTGGAGTGACCAGTACGACGTCAAGATCCAGTGCTTGGGTGAGCCGGAGGCCGACGACACCGTACACCTCGTCGAGGACGACGGACGCAAGTTCCTGGCCTACTACGAGCGCGACGGCGTGGTCGTCGGCGTCGTCGGCGGCGGCATGCCCGGCAAGGTCATGAAGACCCGCAGCAAGATCGCAGCAGGCGCCCCGATCGCCGACGTCCTCGGCTAGCTCGCGGTCCAGCGGTTCGTCAGTGCTGGCCGAGATGGAAGCGCACCTCCTGGTCGCGGATGCACGACGCCGTCGTCGCCGCCGGGGCCCGAACTCCGACGCCCGATCCGCAATTCATCTCTCGTCGAGTGCCGCGATGCCGGCGCTCACGGTGTCGAAGGCCTCCCCGAGCGCGGTCTGCAGGGACACCGATTCGTCGGCCAGCCAGTTCTCGTAAGCCGACAGCGCGACGCCCAACATCGTCCACGCCGTGGTCTGGGGGATCAGGTCGGCGGGTTCGAGCCCCAGCCGGTTGGCGACGAAGTTCGCGACGACGGCACGCCATCCCGCGTACATGGTCATCGAATGTGCCTGCAGGGCTGCGGTCTCGAGGATGACGCGCATGCGCTGACGGTGATGCGCCGTCTCGGCCTCGTCGAAACTGTTGAACGCCAACAGCGCCGAGCGCAGCGCCACGCTGATCGGGGCACCGATCGGTTCGGCCAGGAGCAGGTCGCGCATGAGGTCGAGGTGGGCGTCGAAGTCACCCCACGGGATGGCGTTCTTGGATGGGTAGTAGCGAAACAGCGTGCGCCGGGCGATGCCCGCGGCGCGCGCCACGTCGTCGACGCTGACGTCGTCGAAGCCGCGTTCGGCGAAGAGGTCGAGCGCCACGCTGGTGATGTGGTCCTGGGTGGTCGACCGCCGTCTACCTACCCGATAGGCGGGTTCTCGGTTCATCGATCGTCACCCCCTTCCGTTACGGCACTCGATGCCATATTCTTGCGACCTGCATCACACTCGCGCAAGACCCGACCCGAAAGGCGAATCCATGGAGCCGACCCAGCAGGCCGAGGCCGAAACCCAGCTCGTCACCGAGAGCCTCGTCGAAGAGGTCTCGATCGACGGCATGTGCGGGGTCTACTGATCGTGGCCGCGGCACCCGCCTCGGACGTCCGTACGTTCGACCCCGACGCCCGCTGGCGGGTGCACCACCAGGTCGCCGTGCGGCCCGAGCCGTTCGGCGCGCTGCTGTATCACTTTGGTACGCGCAAACTCTCGTTCCTGAAGAACACGAAGATCGTCGAGGTGGTCAAGTCGCTCGACGCCCACCCCGACGCCAGGTCCGCCCTGCGCGCGGCTGGTATCGACGACGC
Organism: Mycolicibacterium sichuanense; assembly: GCF_033741125.1. Taxonomy (NCBI): domain Bacteria; kingdom Bacillati; phylum Actinomycetota; class Actinomycetes; order Mycobacteriales; family Mycobacteriaceae; genus Mycobacterium; species Mycolicibacterium sichuanense. The sequence goes on from NZ_JAWQPU010000001.1 coordinate 331,709, forward strand.
CTCGGCGGCGCCCTATCTGCACGCGCTCGGCGTGCTGGTCTCATCCAACATGCTGGTCCGCGAGGAGCCCAAATGACCGCAGTACAGCAGCCCGTTCCCCGGCTGGTCGAGCAGTTCGAGCACGGTCTGGACGCACCCATCTGCCTGACCTGGGAGCTGACCTACGCCTGCAACCTGGCCTGCGTGCACTGCCTGTCCTCGTCGGGCAGGCGCGATCCCCGTGAGCTGACCACCGAGCAGTGCAAGGCCATCATCGACGAGCTGCAGCGCATGCAGGTCTTCTACGTCAACATCGGCGGTGGCGAGCCGACCGTGCGATCGGACTTCTGGGAGCTGGTGGACTACGCCACCGCACACCAGGTCGGGGTGAAGTTCTCGACCAACGGCGTCCGGATCACCGAGGCCGTGGCGGCCAAGCTGGCCGCCAGCGACTACGTCGACGTGCAGATCTCGCTGGATGGCGCCACGGCCGAGGTCAACGACGCGGTGCGCGGTCCCGGATCCTTCGCGATGGCGGTCAAGGCGCTGGAGAACCTCAAGGACGCGGGCTTTCGGGACGCCAAGATCTCCGTCGTGGTGACCCGCCACAACGTCGACCAGCTCGACGAATTCAAGGCGCTGGCAGACCATTACGGTGCGACGCTGCGGATCACCCGGTTGCGCCCGTCGGGCCGTGGCGCCGACGTGTGGGACGAGCTGCACCCGACGCCGGCCCAGCAGGTCCGGCTGTACGACTGGCTGGTGGCCCGCGGTGAGGGCGTGCTGACCGGAGACTCGTTCTTCCACCTGTCCGGGCTCGGCGCGCCGGGGGCGCTGGCCGGACTCAACCTGTGCGGAGCCGGCCGGGTGGTGTGCCTGATCGACCCGGTCGGCGACGTCTACGCCTGCCCGTTCGCCATCCATGATCGCTTCTTGGCGGGGAACATCCTCTCCGACAGTGGATTTCAGAACGTCTGGCAGAACTCGAAGCTGTTCCGCGAGCTCCGTGAGCCCCAGTCGGCTGGTGCGTGCGCCAGTTGCGATCACTACGACGGTTGCCGCGGCGGCTGCATGGCGGCCAAGTTCTTCACCGGGTTGCCGATGGACGGCCCCGACCCGGAATGCGTCCAGGGCTACGGCGAACCCGCGCTTGCCCGCGAACGCGAGAAGCCCAAGTCCAGCGTCGACCACTCCCGCAACGGAGGGCGCGATCTTCCCCGTCGCTCCGCTGGTTCCAACCAGGGTCCCATCCCGCTGAAGTTGCTCACCCGTCCACCCCAGAAGTTCTGCAACGAAAGTCCCGTATAGATCATGGCTCGCGACATCTGGTTCGAAACGGTCGCCATCGCTCAGCAACGCGCCAAGAAGCGCTTGCCGAAGTCCGTCTACAGCGCGCTCATCGCCGCCAGTGAACGCGGCATCACGGTGACCGACAACGTCGACGCGTTCGGGGAACTCGGCTTCGCGCCGCACGTCATCGGCGCGCTCGACAAGCGCGATCTCGCCACCACCGTTATGGGGCAGGAGATCTCGCTGCCGGTGATCATCTCGCCGACCGGTGTTCAGGCGGTGCATCCCGACGGGGAGGTCGCCGTCGCTCGGGCCGCCGCGGCTCGCGGCACCGCGATGGGGCTCTCGTCGTTCGCGAGCAAGCCCATCGAGGACGTCATCGCCGCCAACCCCAAGCTCTTCTTCCAGGTCTACTGGCTGGGCGGGCGCGACGACATCGCCGCGCGGGTGGAGCGGGCCCGCGCCGCGGGTGCGGTCGGCATCATCGTCACCACCGACTGGACGTTCAGTCACGGCCGGGACTGGGGCAGCCCGAAGATCCCCGAGGAGATGGATCTCAAGACCATCGTCAAGATGATGCCCGAGGGTCTGACCCGGCCCCGCTGGTTGCTGCAATGGGGCAGGACGTTGCGCCCGCCGAACCTGCGCGTCCCGAACCAGGGTGCCGTCGGCGAGGACGGGCCGCCGTTCTTCCACGCCTACGGGCAGTGGATGGGCACGCCGCCGCCGACGTGGGAGGACATCGCCTGGCTCGCCGAGCTGTGGGGCGGGCCGCTGATGCTCAAGGGCATCATGCGGGTCGACGATGCCAAACGCGCGGTGGATGCTGGTGTTTCGGCGATCTCGGTGTCCAATCACGGTGGCAACAATCTCGACGGCACGCCGGCCTCGATCCGGGCGTTGCCCGTCATCGCCGAAGCCGTCGGCGACCAGGTCGAGGTGCTGCTCGACGGCGGTATCCGCCGCGGCAGCGACGTGGTCAAGGCGCTGGCGCTCGGCGCCCGCGCGGTGATGATCGGCCGCGCCTACCTGTGGGGCCTGGCCGCGGAGGGTCAGCCCGGTGTCGAGAACGTCCTGGACATCATGCGCGGCGGCATCGACTCGGCGCTCATGGGCATGGGCAAGGCCTCGGTGCACGACCTGGTGGCCGACGACATCCTGGTGCCCGACGGTTTCACCAGGGCCCTCGGCCTGCCCTCGTTGGGTAGCGCGGACGCGACCTAGCCGGTCGCCCGGTGGTCCCGGTGGGGCGGGCGGTGCTGGCGTGGCGGGCGTGATGCCACGATCGCCCGGAGATGAGACGTGGCCGAATCAGCCGCTGCGCAAACGCGAACAATCGGCGCACACCAGGTGAATTCGGCCTACGATCGGCGGGTGGTCTTCCCCAGCGAGCTTGGGAACTCAACGGCGAGACAGCTCCGCGATGTGTCCCCAGCGTTGATCATCCCGTTAGGTTCCACCGAGCAGCATGGGCCGCACCTGCCGGTGGACACCGACACCCGGATCGCGTCCGCGGTCGCCAGGGGGATTGCTGGGCGAATCCCTGGTAACTGGATGCTCGCGCCGGCCATCGCCTACGGCGCCAGCGGGGAGCACGGGGGATTCCCCGGGACGGTCTCGATCGGCACCGAGGTGCTGCAGCTTCTGCTGGTCGAGTACGGCCGGTCGGCATGTGACTGGGCTTGCAGGTTGGTCTTCGTCAACGGTCACGGAGGCAACGTCGCCGCGGTTGCCAGCGCCGTCGCGCTGCTGCGCAGTGAGGGCCGGGACGTCGCGTGGTGCGCCTGCAGTGTGGCGGGTGCCGATGCCCACGCCGGACACACCGAAACGTCTGTATTGCTACATATTTCGCCGGATGCGGTGGACACGGATCGCTGGGTCGTCGGCGACCAGACGCCGTTGCGCGAGCTGATGCCCCGGTTGCGTGAGGGTGGGGTCGCGGCGGTCAGCCCGGTCGGCGTGCTCGGCAACCCCACCACCGCCTCCGCCACCGACGGGTCGCGTATCTTTGCTGAGATGGTCGACGACTGCGCCCGCCGCGTGATGGCGTGGACCCCTGGCGCCGGGGGGTTGCTGCAGTGACGGGACCGCGATTGCCCGATGGCTTCGCCGTCCAGGTGGACAGAAGAGTCAGGGTGCTGGGAGAGGGGGCGGCGCTGCTCGGAGGCTCACCGACCCGTCTGCTTCGCCTGGCCCCAGCCGCCCAGACCATGCTCAACAGCGGGCGCCTCGAGGTGCACGACGCCCAGAGCGCCCAGTTGGCGCGGACGCTGCTCGACGCGACCGTCGCCCACCCGCGGCCGGCCAGTGGTCCATCGCACCGCGACGTCACCGTGGTGATACCCGTGCGGAACAACGCGATTGGCCTGGACCGTCTGGTCCGGTCGTTGCGCGGCATGCAGGTGGTGGTGGTCGACGACGGTTCGACGCAACCGGTCGAGATCGGTGACTTCGCCGGCATGCACTGTGACATCCGGGTGCTGCGTCACGAGACCAGCAAGGGGCCCGCCGCCGCGCGCAACACGGGGCTGGCGGCATGCGAGACCGACTTCGTCGCCTTCCTCGACTCCGACGTGGTGCCCCGCCGCGGTTGGCTGGAGGCGCTGCTCGGGCACTTCTGCGACCCCGCCGTCGCGCTGGTGGCGCCGCGCATCGTCGGACTGCACGAACCGCACAATCTGGTGGCGCGCTACGAAGCGGTGCGCTCGTCGCTGGATCTCGGCCTGCGCGAGGCTCCCGTCGTGCCCTACGGCACCGTGTCCTACGTACCCAGCGCCGCCATCATCTGCCGCCGGTCGACGCTGAACGAACTCGGCGGCTTCGACGAGTCCTTGGTCTCCGGGGAGGACGTCGACCTGTGCTGGCGCCTCATCGAGGCCGAAGCCCGGCTGCGGTACGAGCCGATCGCGCTGGTGGGTCACGATCACCGGACACAGTTGGGGGACTGGTTCGCTCGCAAGGCCTTCTATGGTTCGTCGGCTGCACCGCTGGCCGTCCGGCACCCCGGCAAGACCGCGCCCCTGGTGCTCTCCGGCTGGACCCTGATGGTGTGGCTGCTGCTGGCGATGGGTTCCGGCGTCGGCTACCTCGCCTCCACGATCGTCGCAGCCATCACCGGCCGCAAGATCGCCAAGGTGCTAGGCACGGTGGATACCGGGCCCAAGCAGGTGGCAGCCGTCGCGGCGCAGGGGCTCTGGTCGGCCGCGCTGCAGCTGGCCTCGGCGATCTGCCGGCACTACTGGCCGGTGGCGCTGGTCGCTGCCGTCTGTTTTCGGCGGTGCCGGCAGGTGGTCCTGGTGGCTGCCGTCGTCGACGGGGTGGTCGACTGGGTCACCCGCAACGGCAACGTCGACGACGACGCCAAGCGGGTGGGGCTGTTCGCGTACGTCGTACTCAAGCGGCTCGACGACATCGCCTATGGGCTCGGCTTGTGGTCAGGCGTGGTGCGGGAACGCCACCTCGGTGCGTTGAAGCCGCAGATCCGAACCTGAAGACCGCCTTGGGTTCTGACGTCCTGATCGTCGGCGCTGGCAGCGCCGGCTGTGTCCTGGCCGAGAGACTCACCCGCGACGCGGCGTGTCGCGTGACGATCGTCGATGCGGGACCGGGTGTCGCCGACCCGGCCGTCGGCGCGCAGATCGGCAACGGGTTACTGCTACCGATCGGAGCGGCGAGCTCGGTGGTCCGGCGCTATCGGACGACGCTCACCGAACGTCCCCGACGCAGCGCGTCGATCATGCGAGGCGAGGTGGTTGGGGGATCGGGAGCGGTCAACGGTGGCTACTTCTGTCGTGGGTTGCCCACCGACTTCGACGCCTGGGGCCTGCCCGGTTGGACGTGGGACGACGTGCTGCCACACTTCCGCGACATCGAGACCGATCTCGACTTCGGTGGCCCGCTGCACGGTGACGTCGGGCCGATGAGGATTCGCCGCGTCACCGAATTCGACGAGGGGGCAGCAGCTTTCATCGATGCCGCGACCGGCCGAGGATACGGCTGGGTCGACGACCTGAACGGCGAGGCGGCCGGCCGGCCCGGCGTCGGGCCCGTTCCGCTGAACATCGACGGGACGCGGCGGGTTGGCCCGGGTCAGGCATTCCTGGGGCGCGCCGCGGACCGACCGAACCTCACCGTGGTGGAACGGACCCGGGTGCGTCGCATCCATGTCGCCAACGGTTCGGCGGTCGGCGTCGACGTCGTCGGTCCCGGCGGCCCCGCGCGATTGACGGCGGACCGCATCGTGCTCTCGGCGGGTGCCATCGGCTCGGCCCATCTGCTCATGCTGTCCGGGATCGGCCCGGCCGGGCAGCTATCCGCGGTGGGGGTGGCCGTGGTGGCGGACTTGCCGGTGGGCACCCGCAGCATCGACCACCCCGAGTTGGTCCTGCCCGTCGACTGGCCGGCGGGCCAGGGCAGGCCGCCGTTGGAGGCCCTGCTCACCACCGACCGTATGTTGGAGATTCGTTGTTATACAACGGGATTCAATGCCATGGTGGGGGCGCCCTTCGACCCGTCCGACCGGCCGCACCTGGGCGTGACGCTGATGCGGCCGCACTCACGTGGCCGGGTCGCCCTCGCCTCGGCCGACCCTGCAGTGCCGCCGGTGATCGAACATCGCTACGACAGTGTGCCCCGCGACGTCGAGGCGCTGACCGAGGGCGCCGAGCTGGCCCACGACCTGGCCGGGTCCGGCTATCACGCCAGGGAGTCGTACTGGTCGACGTCCCAACATCTGTGCAGCACGGTGCCGATGGGACCCGAGGGCGACGCGCCGCTGGACGAGAGATGCCGGGTGCGTGGCGTCGACCGGCTATGGGTCGTCGACGGGTCGATCCTGCCCGACATCACCAGCCGTGGACCGCACGCCACGATCGTGATGATCGGCCATCGCGCCGCCGAGTTCATCGCTCGGGACGCCGCATCCTGACGAGCGCCTCGGCGAGCAGGGTCGCGGCGACGACGCCGTCGACGACCGGTACTCCGAGGCGTCGTTCGAGTGCACCGGCGAACGGGGCCATGGCAGCACAACCAAGGACGATCGCGCGGCTGCCGTCCTGGGCCAGCGCCTTCTCGCAGAGGTCGCCGATGGGTTCGATGGTGTTCGGGTCGGAGTCGATGCGCAGCACGGGGATGTCGGAGGCGTACACGCCGAGACACTGGCTCGGCGTATAGGTCTTCGCCAGCGACCACGCCGTCGGCACCGTGGCCGACATCGACGTCACGACCGAGAAGCTGCCGGCCGCCAGCGCCGCGGCGTGCATCGCCGCCTGCGCGATCCCCAGCACCGGCACAGCGACGGCGGCCCGCACCCGTTCCAGACCGGGATCCCCGAAGCAGGCGATGACGTACGCGTCGGGCGGCTCGGCGGCGGCCGACTCTCGCTGGATCTCACCGAGAAGCCCTGGTATGCAACGTTCTTCGTCCAGATCGCTCTCGATGCTGGCGGGTCCGTCGACGGGGTTCACGGCGACGATCTCGGTGTCGGGCGCGGCCACCGCCCGGGCACTCGCCCCGATCGCGGCGGTCATCGACGCGGTGGTGTTCGGGTTGACGATCAGTAGGCGCACCTAGTCAGGGTAGGCCCGGGTCAGCGATGATGCCGACCCGTGGCAGCCGGTCGCCGGCCCATGCGCAGGCGCCGAACCGCGCGCCATTGGGCGCCGTCGCGCCCAGGGGCCCAGACGGCGACGAAGAGGGCGGCGATCACGATGACGGCGGCCAGTGCCGTCACCGAGGTGGTCATCGCGTGCAGGAAGGCGTCTTGGGCGACCTCGACCAGGCGTTGCCCCCGGGGGCCGAGCCGTTCGGCGACCGACAGCGCCTCGGCCAGCGACCCGAGCGCCCGGTCACGAACCGGGGCAGGGAAGTCGGCGAGCGCCGGTGTCAGCGCGGTGGCGTAGGTGGACGCGAGCATCGAACCCGCGACCGCGATGCCGAGCGCAGCGCCGAGTTCCCTGGTGGTGTCGTTGACTGCCGAGGCCACGCCCTGCTTCTCATCGGGCACCGCCGTCATGATCGCCGAAGTGGTTGGCGCGGTGCACAATCCGATTCCGGTGCTGAGGATGAGCAGCGGCCAGGCCAGATCGAGATACGGCGAACCGACATGCAGCGCGCGCAGGCTCACCAGCCCAACGGCGATGAGGAGCAACCCGAGGGTCACCGTCGTCCGCAGACCGAGCCGCGGCAGATACCACTTGGTGGCCACGCTCAGGGCCAGGACGGGAACGATCAACGGGGCCAACGCGACTGCGGTGGCCAGCGGGCTGTACCCCATCACCAGCTGGATGTACTGCATGACCACGAAGAAGAACCCGAAGTTGGCGAAGAACAGGACGGTGACCCCAATCGCGCCCGTCGCGAAGTCCGGCCTGGCGAACAGCCGCACGTCCAACAGCGGCGCGCGGCGGTGCAGCTGGCTGACCGTGAACGCGGCGCCCAGGGCGACGCCCGCGGCCATCGCGCCGCAGACGACCGGGTGGCTCCACCCACGCGCGGGCGCCTCGAGGACCCCGAAGACGAAGAGCGCCACCGCGGTTCCGATGAGCATTGCGCCCACCCAATCCAGCGGCGCCGCGGTGGCGTCACGCGAGGACGACACGGTGCACGCCAGGACGAACAGGCCGGCGCCCGCCGCGGTGAATGCCCAGAAGATGGACTGCCACGACCAGAAGTGCAGCAGGATGCCCGTGGCGAGGAACCCGACGACGGCACCGGACCCGGCGACGCCCGCCCACGCGCCGACGGCCTTGTTGCGGTCGGCCCTTGGATACGCGGCGGTCAGCAGCGACAGGGTGGCGGGCATGACGAACGCCGCCCCAGCCCCGGCCACCGCCCTGGCGACGATTAGGGGGACCGGGTCGTGCAGCAGGATCGGTGCGGCCGACGCCAGCGTGAACACCGCCAGCCCGACGAGCAGCGCTCCGCGCCGTCCGTACCGGTCGCCGAAGGCGCCAGCAGGCAGCAGCAGGCAGGCCAGCGCCAGGGTGTAGCCGTCGATGATCCAGGTCAATTGGGATTGGGTGGCCGAGGTCTGCACGGCGATGTCGGGCAGTGCCGTGTTCAGCGCCACCATCGACGAGATGACCAGCGACACTGCCAGGCACGCGACCGTCAGCAACCACCGGCGCGCGCCGGTCGACATGTCCGCGAGGCCATGGTCGATATCCTGGTCGGGCGGAACGAGGGTGTCGGCCATCGGGGACGCTCCTTCGAGAGAGTATTTTCGAGACTAACAGTCTCGGTGCGAGACCGGTGGTCCGATAGACCCATGACCCGGAGAGGGAGTGACACGATGACGGCCGGGCGCAGTGATCCGCGGCCCGCACGTTCGCGGGCGCGACTCCTCGATGCGGCGACGGCGCTGCTGCGCTCGGGTGGCCCGGGTGCCGTCACCATCGACGCCGTCACCCGCAGCGCCAACGTGGCCCGCGCCACGCTGTATCGGCACTTCTCCAGCGCCAACGACCTCGTCGCCGCCAGCTTCGCCAGTCTCATCCCGCCACCGCCGATGCCGCCGGAGGACGGGTCGCTGCGCGATCGGCTGGTCGCGATCGTGGTGGCGTGGGCCGAGTCGATCGCCGAGGCGCCGACCACCCTGACCGCCATGGCGTGGCTGTCGCTGGGGCCGGACATCGGACACCTGCCGGACGTGTCGCGCGACGACACCGGCAGCCCGGAGATGCGCTCGCTGCGGGAGCACATCGCACGGCAGTACTCGGCGCCGTTCGACGTGATCTTCGACGGCCCGCAGGCCGCGGCCGAACTCGAACCCGTCGACCGGGCGCTGGCCCTGGCCCTGCTGATCGGCCCGCTAGCCTTCGGGCGGCTCAGCACGCTCTCCGAGTTCGACTACGAGGCGACGGCGATCGCCGCCGTCGACGGCTTCCTCACCACGTTCGCCAAGCGCACCGGTTAGCGCATCGCGTACCGGATCGGGAGGTGCTTGAGGCCGCCGACGAAGGTGGTCGCCGAAAGCTCTGGCGTGCCGGCTAATTCGACCGACTCCAAGCGCGGCACCAGTTCGGTGAAGAGACTGTTCATCTCCATCCTGGCCAACGCCGCACCCAGGCAGAAGTGCACCCCGTAGCCGAACGAGACGTGCTTGTTGGGATCGCGGCCGACGTCGAACCGGAACGGATCGGTGAACACCTCCTCGTCGCGGTTGCCGGATACGTAGGCCAGATACACCGATTCACCCTCGGCGATGTCGACGCCGCGCACCGTCGTGTCCCTGGCCGCCGTGCGCATGAATTCCTTGACCGGCGTCGACCATCGGATCATTTCCTCGACCGCGGTCGGCATCAACCCCGGATCGTCGCGCAACCGCTGCAGCTCACCCGGATTGTCGATGAGCGCCCGCATGCCACCGGAGATCGCGTCCTTGGTGGTGTCGTGGCCGGCGCTGGCCACGATGACGTAGTACGAGGCCGTGTCGACGTCCGACAGCGGCTCACCGTCGATGGTGCCGTTGGCGATCGCCGAGGCGAGGTCGTCGGTCGGATGTTCGCGCCGCGATGCGGTCAGCGTGGAGAAGTACGCGAAGAAGTCGAGCAGCACCGCGAGCTGGTCCTCCAGGGAGCCCCCGTCGCGCTTGTATTCGTCGTCGTCGCCACCGAACATCTCCTGGGTCAGCATGTGCATGCGGCCGAAGTCCGATTCGGGTAGCCCCAGCAGAGACATGATCACGTACAGCGGGAAGTCGACGGCGATGTCGGTGACGAAGTCGCACTCGGGGCCGATGTCGGCCATCTTGTCGACGTAGCGCTTGGCCAGCTCGTCGACGCGGACCTTCAGGTCGCGCATGGCCTTGGGCCGGAACCAATCGGCGCCGATGGTGCGGACCTTGCGGTGGTGCGGATCGTCCATGTGGATCAACGTCCGCAGGCCCATCCCCGCCGCGAGCTGTTCCTTGGCGAGGTCGTCGGCCGCGGCGGTGGCAAGCAGCGGTCGGGGCTCGCTCAGGAAGAGCTCGTTGTCGCGTTCGATGGCCATGATGTCGGCGTGCTTGGTGATCGCCCAGAACGGCCGGTACGGCCGATCGTCCACCCAGGCAACGGGATTGTTGGCACGCAACTCCGCGAGCGCGGCGTGCAGCCGGTCGTCGTCGGCGTAGGCGGTGGGATCGGCCAGGACCTTGGCTGCCGGGTCCATCACGCGGGCATCGGGCTGACTGCTCATCGAGACTCCTGGAGACGAGGGCTACTTGACGGGTGTCAAGCGGCAGTTTATGGCGGCCACCGTGACGGCAGGACCGGTTTGCCGGGATCGGAGGCAATCGAGCGGACGGATTTCGTCGGCCCAAATTCGCCATGACCGCAGCGCGAACGCTGCGCGCTCGGCATTTGGGTGATGCCAGGATTGCCCCGTCCGTATCCATCAGTAGGCTCGGCGGGCGTGCGACCCAACAACCGATCCAGCAGAGGCCTGCGGTGGCTGGCCGCCGCCGTGGTGACGATGCTTTTGGTGGCCGGCTGCGCCAACGGCGGGGGAGAGGTCGCACCCGCGCCCCAGCCGCCAGCCGACCCGTTCGTCGCGCAGACCGCGGCGGGCGCCGTCCGGGGTACCGTCGCCCCCGACCATCGATTGTTCGCCGGAATTCCGTATGCCGCACCGCCCGTCGGGCCGCTGCGCTGGCAACCGCCGGCCCCGGTGCAGCCGTGGCAAGGGGTGCGGGACGCGACGCGCACCGGTCCCCGCTGCATGCAGGACACCAGTGACCTGGAGATGGGTCGCCACACCTCCGAGGACTGCCTGACGCTCAACGTGTGGACGCCGCCGCCGTCGGGCGAGAAGCGCGCCGTGCTGGTGTGGATCCACGGCGGCGCATTCATCAACGGCAGCGGTGGTCTCTACGATTCGCGGTGGTTGGCCACCCGCGGTGACGTCGTGGTCGTCACCCTCAACTACCGGCTGGGCGCCCTTGGCTTCCTGGCGCACCCGTCCCTCGGTCCGGTGAACACGACCGGTAACTACGGCCTGGCCGACCAGCAGGCGGCGCTGCGGTGGGTGCACGACAACATCGCGAACTTCGGCGGCGATCCGAACGCCGTGACCATCGCGGGCGAGTCCGCAGGCGGCATGTCGGTGTGCGACCACCTCGTGGCACCCGGGTCCGAGGGCTTGTTCCGGGCGGCGATCATCCAGAGCGGCCCCTGTCAGGCGCAGGTGGCGCTCCCGGACGCCGTGCGCTCCAGCCTCGACTACGCCAGGGACGCCGGTTGCGTCGACCCCGCCACGGCCGCGGCGTGCCTGCGCGCCCTGCCGGCGGACCAGCTCCGAAAGCCGGTCTGGTACTACCGCATCGGCGACGACGCCCTCAGCGGGCCGGTGACGGGGACGTCGGTGCTGCCGGTGGATCCGATGGTCGCAATCGCCGATGGCCACGCCGCCAAGGTGCCCGTCATGATCGGAAGCAACGGGGACGAGTTCACGCTGTTCGTGGCCTTGCAGTACCTGCGCCTGCACGAGCCGTACACCCAAGCGCAGTATCCGCGGCTGCTCTCCCAGACGTTCGGCCGCGACGCCGAGGCCGTTGCGGCGCGCTACCCGCTGCAGCATTTCCGCGGCAGCGTGCCGCTGGCCTACTCGGCCGCGGTCACCGACGGGGTGTTCTCCTGCGTCGCGGACCGGATCGCCGACGGGCTGACCAAGAACGCGCCGGTGTACGCCTACGAATTCAATGATCGCGACGCGCCGGCCCCGGACCCGTTGCGCACCTTGCCGTTCCCCGTCGGAGCGAGTCACTCGCTGGAACTGCGCTACCTGTTCGACATCGGCGGTGCGCCCGCGCTCAAACCCCCGCAACGCGTGTTGTCCGACCAGATGATCGACGCGTGGAGCCAGTTCGTTCGCGACGGGAATCCCGGCGAGCGCTGGCCGGCGTTCGGCGAGGACGGCAAGCGCCTCTCGCTACGACCCGACGGCAGCAGGGTGCAGACCAACTTCGACGAGATGCATCAGTGCCACTTCTGGGCCGGGGTCAAGGGCTGACCCGCGCCGCCGTCAGGACAGGACCGAGAGCACCGTGTCCAACGACATTGCGATCGCGCCCAGCGCCGTGCCGAGTACGCCGATGGTGAGGATGACCGCGGCACGCCCCCGACCGGGCACGCCGTGCGCAGGCACCGGGCGTTCCCGCTCGTGGCTCGCCAGCACGTAGAGGACGCCGCAGGCGATGAACAGGCCGACGGCGATCACTGGTGGAACTCGAGGTCGAGCTTGGGGGCGTTCGCGCGCTTCAACACCCGCACGTCGTGACCGTCGTAGATCATGTCGAACCCTCCGCGGGACGTCATTTCGTCGATGGCATCGTCGAAAGTGCTTGGCGGCACGCTAAATCGGTATTCCCGGTACTTCTCGTCCTGCCGGGTGTCGACCACGTAGTCGGTACCGAGCCGGGTCGTGCAATCCGCCAGGACGGCGCCGGACTGGAAGCACTCCGGCCCCATCTCCAACTGCAGGGGAATTCCGTACAGCGAGCCCTGCCCATAGTTGGTGAGCCGAGCGGTGTCGGTCTGCGCGTCGAGTTGATCGGCGATCGCGAGCTCTTCGGTCGTGGTGCGCTCGAACGAGGTGTTGAGGCCACGATCGGCCGTCACCCACACGGCCAGGGCGAAGAACGCGCCCGCCGCCACGGCACCCCACGTCCAGGCCTGGCGAACCGTCCGCGCGGGCCGTCCGATCAAGGTCGACAGCAGGCTGGCCGCTAGTGGCGCCAGCACGGGCGAGGCGTAGATGAAGCAGCGGATGATCACTTCGCCGCCGTAGCTCTGCACGGCGACCAGGCCGAAGGGGGCGACCGCCAGCGCACCGAACAGCAACCAACCCCGCCGCCGTGGCAGCCTGAGCCACCCGATGAATGCGGTCGCGAACAGGAACAGCGCGGCCGCGATCCGCAGATACTGCATCCGGCTGTACACCGGGTCGCCCGAGATGCGTTTCGTGACGGTCGAGGTCAGGTTGTTGCCGACGCCACCGACGTCGGAGACGATCGCGCCGAGATGCCCTTGCCAGAAGTCGTGCGCACCGTAGGTGAACCAGGCGACGAATATCGCGAGGGCGACGACCCACAGCAGCTTGTACCGCGTCAGGCCGAAGGCGGAGAACAGGAATAGCGCCACGATGGTCACCACCGGGGTCAACTGGTGCGACACCACCATGGCCGCGACCAGCAGCACCAGCACCAGCTCGATCGCCAGCGTCCAACCGGCGTCGGTGTCGGGCGCCCGGCCCGGCATCCGCCGCCAGGCCGCTCGGACCCGCTCGACGACGTTACCGCCGATGGCGGGAACGACAGCGGCGCGCATCTGCCAGGCGAGTACCGCGAGGATCGTCATGTACAACTGCGCGGCGATGGCCTGGGGCGCGAAGTAGTCCTGCTGATACCAGTTGAAGAGGGTGTAGACGGTGGCACCCATCCACGCCACCCGGGGACGTCCGGTGATCGCCAGGCCGATGGCGTAGACGGGGAAGATCGCCAGTGCCCCGAACACGAAGGACGCGGCCAGCATCATCGGTCCACAGTCATCCAGGCCGCCGACCGTCACCAGCTGTGCAACGGCGGAGAAGAACCCCGCCCAGCTGGTCCGAGCGTCCACCGGTGGCGGCAGGGCGCCCGTGGCGACGATGACGTTGGTCAGGGTGCGGTGCACGTACGCCGTGACGAACGGGGCAGTGCGATCCGACAGCGCGACCGGCAGCACGAGGTAGCCGATCAGCGTCACGTTGGTCAGCGCGAGCATCGCCGGCTGAATCCGACGGCGGCGGTATTCGATCGCGAGGACGGCGGCGAGGATTGCCAGCCCCGCGAAGTAGTCGAGACCGAGGGCCTGGATCAGGCCCAGACGTCCGGCGGCTCCTGGATCGAGCCGGTGAACCGCGACGGCGAACAAGACCAGCGCACCCGCGATCAGCGCCAGACTCGACCGCGTCAGCTCGACGGACGCGACCCGGGCCTTGGCGACCTCCAGAATCGTTGCCGGTCGATGGTCGGCCGCCTCGGAGCGCCACCGGCGCAGCAGTAGCACGGCCGCGCCGGCGGACACCCCCAGCAGTGCGAATTGCTGGAGGTGGGGTTGATCGACGCGGAGTCCGAAGTCGAGCTGCGACAGCAGAACGTTGGCGGCGATCGACACGGCCACCGTGACACTGGCGAAGATGCCGTTGGACGGCAATTTCAGCAATGCTGCCAGTGGTAGCCCAGGAAGGGTCAGTGCCACTGCGCAGACGATCGTCATCCGCACGACGGAGGGAACGTAGTCGGCGCACCCGATGAGGGATAGCAACGTGATGACGGCAGAGATGGCGATCAGGACGGCGGCCGCGAGTGCTACCAGAGGGGCGGGGTCTTCGGTCCCCTTCGCGTGCCGAAAATGGCCCTCGACTGCGTCGACATGGCTGAGTGTCATCGGGTCACCCGGCTCTCCCGGCGGCGCTTCACGGGCGTCAGCGTACCCATTTGCCCCACCGAATGGCTACTCGAAGGCATCGGAGCGCGCCCGTGATCCCTGGGCTCCGCGGTGCCGTGGAGCTGGTGTCGTGCGTGCCGATTCGACGCGCTGCTGCAGACATGGCAAATCATGTTGCCTCGATCGAGGCGGCCCATGCCGGGAAGGGTCGACCGGTACCCGGCAGGGGGACGTCGGCACCGGTCGGATTGACGACGACGGCACCGTCGGGGTCCCTGAACGCCAGCAGCGGTGTCGTATCCGACCTGCCGATCTCGAGGTGGCCGGCCGCCAACTTCGGCACCAGCCAGTCCCACGCCGACGTCAACGGAGTCGGACGCCCGCCGTCCGGGTCCTCGGCGGTCGAGGTCCACAGCGCGGAGTACGCCAGGCTCGAACCCTCCGGTCCCCACAGCAGGGCGACGGCCGCGCCCGACCCGGCGAACTCGGCGATCGCCGACAACGTCGCCGCAGCACTGGCGGGGCTGTCGGCGCCGCCCCTGGCGCCGGCCGGTACGTCGGGATAGAACTCCGCCCACCACACCGGAAGGGTCGTGCGCTGCCTTACCCAGGTGGTCACCGCGGCGTACTTACTCGTGCCGGCGTCGACGGTGGCGGGAGGTTGGCCCGAGCCGATTCCGCCGATGCTCGTCGGACCGTCGACCACGACGAAGTCCGCACCGACCGCGTGGCGCAGCCAGTAGTCGATGACGTCGAGCACGCGCTGATCCGCCGCCCCCCAGGCGCCCATCAGACCGGTCGAGGCGAAGTGGCTCCCCGGCACGACACTGGTGACCGGTGCATAGGGACCACCGACCAGGACGTCGGGCCGCACGGCCTTCACCGCCCGGTACACGGCGTTGTAGAGGTCGGTGTAGCCCTCGTAGTCCCACCGATTGAGCTCGGGGTGGAAGAAGCCCTTGAGCTCGTTCCAGACCATCACCGCCCGGATCTGCGGGTAGCGGGCGACCGCCGCGGCGGTCAGTGCGGCGAACCGGTCGAAGTACGCGGGATCGGGCGCGGTCTCCAGGCGGGACCAGTCGGTGGCACCTGCGCTACCGCCCTTCATCCAGTCGGGCGCACAGCAGGCGGTGAGCACCGTCGAGCCGCCCGTATCGCGGATGAGCGTCATCCGGGCGTCCAGCGATGCCCAGTCGTACACCCCGGGTGACGGTTCCGGGTTGAGCGCCCCGAAGCCCATCAGATGCTGGTTCTGCCAGGAGTGGCCGGCGTCGACGAGCACCGATCGAGCGCGATCCGTCGCGGCGGGCGCAGACCCGGAGTTGAGGCTCTCCTGTGTGTGCGTGATGCCCAGTTCGAGCTGACCCTCCTGGGGCTGCCACGTCCAGCCCGAGTCGAGGTCCACGCGGGGAAGTCCTGCGTCGTCCCGGTTGATCACGACCCACCCGGCCACCAACAGCAGCGTGACGACGATGGCGACCCGGGTGGCGGATCGCCCCGTGCGAACGGCGTTGGGAGACAAGGGCGTCGTCAGCGGTAGGCGCCGGCGGACGGCGCCGGCCCAGGTACGGTCGGCGCTCCGGAGGACGGCAGCGGATAGAAGCGCAGATAGTCGACCTGCAGGTTCGACGGGGCCAGCCCCGAGGGATGGTAGGCGTCCAGCTGGATGTTCGTCGTCCAGTCGACGCCGGTGATGGCGGCGGGGTTGGTGTCGGTCATCGCGACGGCACCGTCGACGAACCAGGAGACGTGGTCCGGGGCGACCTCGATCGCATAGGTGTGCCAGTCGGCCAGATCCACCGGAACCGAGGCGTAGTCCTGCTTGTTCGGCGGGTAGTGGACGAACACGTAGGCACGGCCGCTGCCCGCATCGGACTCGGCGAAGTCGAGATCGCCCGCGCCGCCCGCATAGGGGACGCCGGCGGGAATGAGCGCGACCACGGGATGGTAGGCGCTGCCCACGCCCTGCTCGTCCACCCGCATGCGCACCTCCCACCGGCCGAAGGCGGGATAGACGCGGTGGCTCATCATTCCGCCGGAGGTGCCGTCGGCCAGCCCGGCGATCTGCAGGTGACCGTCGTCGACGGTGTTCTGCGAGGGCCTGCGCAGCCCGTTGCCGTCATGGCCCGCCGATGCATACGACTCCCAGAACGCCGGCGACGGGGCGCTACCGCCGTCGAACTCGTCGCTCAGTGCTGCGTCCGGTGCACCCCACCCGAAAGCGGTTGCGGCGGAGGCATCTTCGGCCAGGGCGACGCGATCGGGGCCGACGGCGATGAGGCCGGCGGCCACCATCAGGGCACAGCAGAGCCGCACCGACCTCTGGCTAACCGACATGGCGACGTGACTCCGTTCAGCTACCCGGGTTGCGGTGAACGGTCAGCAGCTGCATGCATTCGAGGTCCTCGGTCGCCAGGTCGCGGTAGGCCGGCGCGAGTTTGAGGGGTGCCAACCGTTCGGACACCGTGTCGGCCACCCGCAGCTCGAATCCGGCGTCGGCGAACAACCGGATCCACTCCGGGCGCTGGATGCGGTTGAAGTACTGCACGTCGCTCTCGAACCAACGGCGCCAGGTCTCGTCGGCGTAGCGGTAGTAGTTCTTGGGCGAGGTACCGACGTCGAAGTAGTGGAAGTGGTCGACCAGGTCGATCTGGTGCACCGAGGCGCCACCCGGCACCAGGCAGCGGCGCATGGCGCTCAGGTAGTCGGGAAGCTGCTCACCCTGGACGTGTTCGAGGACGTCGGCGCTGACGGCGAGGGCGTAGTGGTTGCGGCGAACGCCCTCGAGCGCGCCGGTCGGATCCACGACGTAGTCGAAGTTCAGCGTCTCGTAGAGCTCCTCGAAGGTGCGGACCTGCATTGCCTGGCGCGCGATCTTCTTGGCCTGGGCGCGGCGTTCGGCGGGAAGGTGGGCGAAGGCCGCGTCGATGCGGTCGTGGAGTTGGCCCAGCCACGAGGTGTAGGCCCCGAGGAGCCGGTTGTCCCACACGTCGTAGAGCGTGACCTCGACGTCGAAGAACAACCGCAGCACGGTGGCCTCCCAGTGCACCCAACCGGTACCGAGCTCAAGGACCCGGTCACCGGGCGCCAGGAGCTCGAGGCGATCGCAATAGTCGACCAGGCGCGCCGCGCGATCGAGGTAGGGCTGATTGATGCCACCCGACACCCGCATCTTCTCCAGCACGACGTTGCCCAGCCGCCGGTAGGCGGACTTGGTGGTGTCGTTGAGCGAAAAAGCCTTCGCCGCAGTGCTGATGGCTACGTACTTGAGCATCAGATGAGCCTTCGATCTTCGTTCTGGACTGGGGTGGGCATCTCGCCGTGGCGATTCACTCTCGCAGACTCTACCTGTTCGAATCGATCTTTGGCGAGCGTGTAGGTGTCGACCGCGCGGACGGTGAGCTGGCCGCCGTCGTCGGAAAGTGACGAGGTGATGGAGATATGGCAAATGAACGGTTGGTTGCCAACGACGACGGCGATCACAACGGGGCCGCCGCGACCACCTGGGTGTTCTTGGCACGTCTGAGCCAGAGGACGACCGGGACCAGCAGCACGGCCGCCGAGAGCGACTCGGCGGCGAGGTACGCCCACCCCACGCCGTCGACTCCCACGATCCTGGTGGCGATCAGCGTGCCGAACACGATCACCGAGGCCGAGACGCAACGGACCGCGACCATGAGCTTCAGCTTGCGTTGCACCCGAGCGAAACCCTCGTAGATGGCACCCACCGACGACAGGGGGATGAAGGCCGCGGCAAGGAACAGCAGGTTCTGTCCCTCCGCGCGATAGGTCGGCCCGACCAACCCGAGCACGAAGGGGCCGACGAAGACCAGGCCGGCGCTGCCGACGACGGTGACGGCAGCCATCGTCTGCACCATCCGGACCGACAGCGACGCGACCTTGTCCGGGTTGGCCGCGACCTCGGCCACGTAGGGGCCGATGACGAGATGCACCGCGAAGTAGAGCGCGTTCACCACGGCGAAGGTGACCGCGAAGTACGCGTTCGCCTCGGCGCCGAATCGGTCGAGCACGATGAGCGGGACCACCAGCGGGCCGATCACCCAGAGCGCGGTGATGCCGAACGACGAACCGAAGTACGACCACAGCTGGTTCGTCGACGGCAGATCCGGGGTGTCCTGGAATTGTGGGCTGGTGCGGTAGCGGCGCCGCATCGCGACCAGCAGGACGGCGGCCGCCGCCGCGGCGGTGGCGCCCCACGCCACCACGATCGCCACGCCGTTCTCGGTCCAGGCGAGCACTAAGAGCACGGCCAGTTTGGCGACCGCGTGAAAGGAGTTCTTGCCGGCCGACCACCGGGCCACCCCGAGTCCCACGCTCGTCTTGTCCTGGAGGGTGAAGATGGCCAGCACCACCACCAGTAGGGGATAACACGCCATCGCCCAACCGGATTCGAACAGCTGCTCCCGCGGGCCAAAGATCGCCAGGGCGGTTCCCGACAGGAGCGCGGTGGCGACGACCACCAGGAAGCCACGCTTGATCATCGATGCCGCCCGAGAGCCGGCGACCGGCAGGAACCGCTCGTAGAGGGTGTCGATGCTCAGGATCGACAGCGTCGACAGCATCACCGCGGAGTTGATCATGGCCGCGCCCATGCCCACTTCGCGCGGAGGGTAGAGCCGCCCGGCCGCACCCCAGAACACGATGCCAAGGACCCCCGTCAGCAGGCTCGACAGGATCAGCGACATGGTGTTGACGCTCATGTTGCGATCGGCCGACGGGGCAGCGACGGCGATGTTGCGCGGTTCGGTCGGTGATCCGCTGAGGCTCACTGCCGATCGTTCTCCCGTCGCCCCCCGACGAGCGACGGACCGTCGACGACCAGGCCGGCCTCCTCCGGATCCCGCGTGAACCCCACGATGACCGCCTCCATCGCCTTGCGCTGGCGGCGTGACGCGCGACGGCTGCTCAGCTTGAACAGCAACAACCGCCGGGCGAGCGCCTGGTAGGCGTTGACCCGGCCGAGGGCCCGATCGATGCGGGACAGGCCCCAGCGCGGATCCTCGCCGAGCCCCCTGGCGAGTTCGGCGTGCTGAGCGAGTTGCGAACGCATCGACGTCAGGTCCGAGAGGGAGCCGCTGTGCACGCGGAAGGACGCGAGCGTGCGCCCGATGCCGTAGAAGTTGCCCCGGTCGAGCAGCCGGGCCCACAGGTCGACGTCCGTCGTGTACGTCGTATCGCGCCGGAATCCGCCACAGCGGTCGAAGTCCGCGCGGCGGAACATGACCGAGGCCGGTGCCCCGATCGGATTGCGTCCGCTGCGCACGATGTGCCGGATGACGCGGTGCGCCGGATGTGGCCCCACGATTCCGCGGACGCCCCTGGCCGGCACCAGTAGCCGTCCGTCGTTGTCGATGAAGTCGGTCCGCGCGGCGACCACGGCCACGTCGGGCCTGCGCGCGAACACCTCGACCTGGGTGGCGATGCAATCCGGGTCGATGATGTCGTCGGCGGAGAGCACCTTGACGAAGCGTCCACGGCTACGCCGTACGGCGAGGTTGTGGTTGTCGGCGGCGCTGACCGTCACGGGATTGCGGAACACCCGCACTCGCTCGTCGCCGATCGACTCGAGGATGGCGGCGGTCTCATCGGTGCTGTTGTTGTCGATGACGACGACTTCCATGTCCGGGTAGTCCTGAGCCAGGACGCTGTCGAGCGTGGTCCTCAGGTGCGCGGCGGCCTGATAGGCGGGGATGCAGATCGAGACGGTCGGACGATTCCGCGGCGTCACGGCGAGGTCGGCACCGCCGGTTGCCGAGCTGGTGTCCAGCATCTCCTCCACGTAGGAGACCGTCGGCGGCACCAGGTGCGATGGGCGGCCAGCACCGGTCGTCGCCCATGGCCCGTTGCCGGTGGCCGCGATCGTCTGGTTGGTGGCCTGAGCGGCCCGTTGTCCCCCCATTGGTTTCCCTTCGGCCGCGTTCGACGTCTGAGTACTGCAGCGATGGCAAACTAACAGATATTCGCCAAATCTGCACTGCGGCGTCGATCGGAGCTGGCGTCGGCCGCTGAGTACGGGCCGGCCGCCGGTCACGGCTGATGCTGCGGTAATTCGCCCCGACCTGTAATGATGCTCTGGAGGAGGCGGACGGCGGCACCGTCCGAGGGCCTCACGGGCGGGTGCGTGGCGCGAGCTGCGCTTCCTTGCGCGTGGTTCTTTGCTGAACCAGCGGAGGTGATGTCAATGGCGGAACGACGAGACCTCGAGATGCGCCCGGCGGCCTCGTGCTCAGGCCGGGGTCACCCAGGTCGTGATGTCGGCGTGCACGACCTCGCGTCCCCGCCGATCGGCGACGCTGACGGGCACGACGAGTTCGGTGCCCTGCGTGATCGTGGTGAAGTCGGGGACCTCGATGCGAGCCGTCGCGCGCAGCGAGGTGGTGGCCTTCTCCAGGTAGCGAACCGTCATGCCCTTGGGGATCCACCGGTGGGAGGTCGGGACGCTGGCTTCCATCAGCATCCCCATGGCCATCTCGGCGGCATTGCAGGACGCGATGGCGTGCACCGTCGAGAGGTGATTGTGGACGAAGAACCACTTGGGCACGGTCACCTCGGCCAGGCCTGGTTCCATCCGCACCACGCGCGGTAGAACGGAGGCGAAGTACGGCACCCGGATCATGGCAGCGGCCGAGAAGAGCCAACCGCCACCCGGGCGACCGGCGAGTCGCTTCCACAGTCGATACGTCCTGGTTGAAGTCGTCACGGCGGGTCACCCTACGGTGGACCCGGAGCCCTTTCCGTGGCCTCGACGAGGGATTTGGAGCAGGCCGGGATCTAGGGCATACTGTTCGGGTTGCCTTGAGCCGGGATGATGCTTGATCGAAAGCATGCCTGGCCTTGGCATACGACCAGCGCCCTAACCGGCGCGTCCGGTCCCAACCTCGAGTGCGGTGGAATTTCGGCGCAGGAGAGTGTGCGTAAGGGCGACACACCCGAGCGCGGGGGTCGGTGGACCACAGACAGGTAAACAGCGGCGGCAAAGCCAGCGGGACGCACTGCGTCACGCACCGGCATCAGGCCCAAGCGGACATGGCCCAAGCACGGGCCCGTTAGTAGTGAGGTAGGAGAAGCGTGGCGGGACAGAAGATCCGCATCAGGCTCAAGGCCTACGACCACGAGGCAATCGATGCCTCGGCGCGCAAGATCGTCGAGACGGTCACCCGTACGGGCGCGAGCGTCGTTGGTCCGGTGCCGCTGCCGACGGAGAAGAACATCTATTGCGTCATCCGGTCCCCGCACAAGTACAAGGACTCGCGGGAACACTTCGAGATGCGCACCCACAAGCGCCTGATCGACATCCTCGACCCGACGCCGAAGACCGTTGACGCCTTGATGCGCATCGATCTGCCGGCGAGCGTCGACGTCAACATTCAATAGTCATCGCAGTAGGAGATTCCAGAACAATGGCACGCAAAGGCATTCTGGGCACCAAGCTGGGCATGACGCAGGTGTTCGACGAGAACAACAAGGTCGTCCCAGTCACGGTCGTCAAGGCCGGCCCCAACGTGGTGACCCGTATCCGCACCACCGAGCGCGACGGCTACAGCGCCGTGCAGCTCGCCTATGGCGAGATCAGCCCGCGCAAGGTGAACAAGCCGGTCACCGGCCAGTACGCCGCCGCCGGGGTCAACCCCCGCAGGCACCTGGCCGAGCTCCGGCTCGAAGACGAGGCAGCCGCCGCCGATTACGAGGTCGGCCAGGAGCTGACCGCAGACATCTTCGCCGACGGCAGCTACGTCGACGTGACAGGCACCAGCAAGGGCAAGGGCTTCGCCGGCACCATGAAGCGTCACGGCTTCAAGGGCCAGGGCGCCGCCCACGGCGCGCAGGCCGTGCACCGTCGGCCCGGCTCGATCGGTGGCTGCGCCACCCCGGGTCGCGTCTTCAAGGGCACGCGCATGTCCGGCCGGATGGGCAGCGACAAGATCACGACGCAGAACCTGAAGGTGCACAAGGTCGACGCAGAGAACGGCGTGCTGTTGATCAAGGGCGCCATTCCTGGCCGCAACGGCGGGCTCGTCGTAGTCCGCACTGCGATCAAACGAGGTGAGAAGTAATGGCTGACAAGACCATTGACGTCCGCACGCCGGACGGCAAGACCGACGGCACCGTCGCCTTGCCTGCCGCGCTGTTCGACGTCGAGCCCAACATCGCGCTGATGCACCAGGTGGTCGTCGCGCAGCTGGCTGCCAAGCGTCAGGGCACGCACTCGACCAAGACCCGCGCCGAGGTCTCCGGTGGCGGCAAGAAGCCGTACCGCCAGAAGGGCACCGGCCGCGCCCGTCAGGGTTCGACCCGCGCCCCGCAGTTCACCGGTGGTGGCGTCGTGCACGGCCCGAAGCCGCGTGACTACAGCCAGCGGACCCCCAAGAAGATGATCGCGGCCGCTCTGCGCAGCGCTCTCTCGGACCGGGCCCGCAACGACCGCATCGTCGCGGTCACCGAGCTGATCAGTGGGCAGACGCCGTCGACGAAGACCGTCAAGACGTTCCTCGAGTCGCTGACCGACCGCCCCAAGGTGCTCGTCGTCATCGGCCGCAGCGACGAGGTCGGCGCGCTCAGCGTGCGCAACCTGCCGGGTGTTCGGGTGATCTCGCCGGATCAGCTCAACACCTACGACGTTCTCGACGCCGACGACCTGGTGTTCAGCGTGGAAGCGCTGAACGCCTACATCGAGGCGAACAGTGCGAACAAGGAAGAGGTAACGGCGTAGATGGCTACCGTCACTGATCCCCGCGACATCATCCTGGCGCCGGTGATCTCCGAGAAGTCCTACGGGCTGATCGAGGAGAACACCTACACGTTCGTGGTGCACCCGGATTCGAACAAGACGCAGATCAAGATTGCGATCGAGAAGATCTTCAGCGTCAAGGTCGATTCGGTGAACACGCTCAACCGCAACGGCAAGCGCAAGCGCACCCGTAGCGGTTACGGACAGCGCAAGAGCACCAAGCGCGCCATCGTGACCCTGGCCGCGGGCAGCAAGCCCATCGACCTCTTCGGAGCACCGGCCTGACCGGCCGGGAGTTAAGGGATTAACTGATAATGGCAATTCGCAAGTACAAGCCGACGACCCCGGGTCGTCGCGGTTCGAGCGTCTCGGACTTCGCCGAGATCACGCGCTCGACTCCGGAGAAGTCGCTGATCCGCCCGTTGCACGGGACCGGTGGACGTAACGCCCACGGCCGCATCACCACTCGTCACAAGGGTGGCGGCCACAAGCGTGCCTACCGCGTCATCGACTTCCGTCGCCATGACAAGGACGGCGTCAACGCCAAGGTCGCGGAGATCGAGTACGACCCCAACCGCACCGCGAACATCGCGCTGCTGCACTACGTCGACGGCGAGAAGCGCTACATCATCGCGCCGCAGGGACTCAAGCAGGGCGACGTCATCGAGCAGGGGCCGAACGCCGACATCAAGCCCGGCAACAACCTTCCGCTGCGCAACATCCCGGCCGGTACCGTGATCCACGCCGTGGAGCTGCGACCGGGCGGTGGCGCCAAGATGGGCCGTTCCGCCGGTGTCAGCATTCAGCTGCTCGGCAAGGAAGGCACCTACGCCACGCTGCGCATGCCCAGTGGTGAGATCCGCCGCGTCGACGTGCGCTGCCGCGCCACCGTCGGCGAGGTCGGCAACGCCGAGCAGGCGAACATCAACTGGGGCAAGGCCGGTCGTATGCGGTGGAAGGGCAAGCGCCCCACCGTCCGTGGTGTCGTGATGAACCCGGTCGACCACCCGCACGGCGGTGGTGAAGGCAAGACCTCCGGTGGCCGTCACCCGGTCAGCCCGTGGGGCAAGCCCGAGGGCCGCACCCGCAAGAACAAGCCGAGCGACAAGCTCATCGTCCGACGCCGTCGCACCGGCAAGAACAAGCGCTAGGAGTATCCAGCGATGCCACGCAGCCTGAAGAAGGGCCCGTTCGTCGACGACCATCTCTTGAAGAAGGTCGACGTTCAGAACGAGAAGAACACCAAGCAGGTCATCAAGACCTGGTCCCGTCGGTCGACCATCATCCCCGACTTCATCGGACACACCTTCGCCGTCCACGACGGTCGCAAGCACGTGCCGGTGTTCGTCTCGGAGGCCATGGTTGGTCACAAGCTGGGCGAGTTCGCCCCGACCCGCACGTTCAAGGGTCACATCAAGGACGACCGGAAAGCGAAGCGGCGGTAATGACGACGACAACTCAGTCGACTGAGTATCCCAGCGCCGTAGCCAAGGCGCGCTTCGTGCGCGTCTCGGCCTCCAAGGCGCGCCGTGTGATCGACCTGGTGCGCGGCAAGTCCGTCACCGAGGCGCTCGACATCCTCCGCTGGGCGCCCCAGGGTGCCAGCGAGCCCGTCGCCAAGGTCATCGCCAGCGCTGCCGCCAACGCGCAGAACAACGACGGCCTGGACCCGACGACCCTGGTGGTCGCCGCGGTGTACGCCGACGAGGGCCCGACCGCCAAGCGCATCCGTCCGCGCGCCCAGGGGCGTGCGTACCGGATTCGCAAGCGCACCAGCCACATCACGGTGATCGTCGAGAGCCGTCCGCCGAAGGACAAGGGCGCCTCGTCCTCATCGGCACGGGCGCGTCGCGCGCAGGGCAGCAAGGCGGCGGCCTCGAGTCCCGCCAAGAAGGCACCTGCCAAGAAGGCAGCACCGGCGAAGGCTTCGGCCCCGGCCGCAGAGACCTCTGATTCGAAGGGAGGCTCGGAGTAGTGGGCCAGAAGATCAATCCCCACGGCTTCCGCCTCGGCATCACGACCGACTGGAAGTCCCGCTGGTACGCCGACAAGCAGTACGCGGACTACGTCAAGGAAGACGTGGCGATCCGTCGCCGGCTCTTCGCGCCGTTCGTGATCCCCGGTGAGCGCAACGTCGAGCTCGAGCGCGCCGGTGTCGCCAAGGTGGAGATCGAGCGCACCCGTGACCGGGTTCGCGTCGACATCCACACCGCGCGCCCCGGCATCGTCATCGGCCGTCGCGGCGCGGCAGCGGACAGCATCCGCGGCACGCTGGAGAAGCTCACCGGCAAGCAGGTTCAGCTCAACATCCTCGAGGTGAAGAGCCCCGAGTCGGTGGCCCAGCTGGTCGCCCAGGGTGTCGCCGAGCAGCTGAGCAACCGCGTCGCATTCCGTCGTGCCATGCGCAAGGCGATCCAGTCCGCGATGCGCCAGCCCAACGTCAAGGGCATCCGGGTGCAGTGCTCGGGCCGCCTCGGCGGCGCCGAGATGAGCCGCTCGGAGTTCTACCGCGAAGGCCGGGTGCCGCTGCACACGCTGCGTGCCGACATCGACTACGGCCTGTACGAAGCCAAGACCACCTTCGGCCGCATCGGCGTGAAGGTCTGGATCTACAAGGGCGACGTCGTCGGTGGCAAGCGCGAGCTCGCCGCTCCGGCCCCCGCCGGTGCCGAGCGTCCGCGCCGTGATCGTCCGACCGGCACCCGTCCGCGCCGCAGTGGCGCCTCGGGTACCACGGCGACGAGCACCGAGGCCGGACGTGCCGCCAGCGAGGAATCGCCCGTTGCAGACACGTCCGGTGCTTCCGAAACCGTCGCGGCTCCGGAAGCAGCCGTGAGCGCCACCCAGGATTCAGGGAGCTAACCATGTTGATTCCTCGTAAGGTCAAGCACCGCAAGCAGCACCACCCCCGCCAGCGCGGCATCGCCAGCGGTGGTACGTCGGTGAGCTTCGGTGACTACGGCATCCAGGCCCTGGAGCACGCCTACATCACCAACCGGCAGATCGAGTCCGCTCGTATCGCCATCAACCGGCACATCAAGCGTGGCGGCAAGGTGTGGATCAACATCTTCCCCGACCGCCCGCTGACCAAGAAGCCCGCCGAGACCCGCATGGGTTCGGGTAAGGGTTCGCCCGAATGGTGGGTGGCCAACGTCAAGCCCGGCCGCGTGCTCTTCGAGATCAGCTACCCCGATGAGAAGACCGCGAAGGAAGCGCTGACGCGCGCTATCCACAAGCTGCCCATCAAGGCACGCATCGTTACCCGAGAGGAGCAGTTCTGATGGCAGTGGGAGTTTCGCCTGGCGAACTGCGCGAGTTGACCGACGACGAGCTCGCCGCCCGCGTGCGCGAGTCCAAGGAAGAGCTGTTCAACCTGCGCTTCCAGATGGCGACCGGACAGCTGGCCAACAACCGTCGGCTCCGCGTCGTGCGGCAGGAGATCGCACGCGTGTACACCGTGCTTCGTGAACGTGAGTTGGGTCTGGCCTCCGGACCCGTTGGTGAGGATTCGTAATGGCAGACAACAGCACTGAGACCAAGGGGCCGAAGTACACCCCTCGGACCGAGAAGCCGCGCGGCCGTCGCAAGACGCGCATCGGCTACGTCGTGAGCGACAAGATGGAGAAGACCATCGTCGTCGAGCTCGAAGAGCGCACCAAGCACCCGCTCTACGGCAAGATCATCCGCACCACGACCAAGGTCAAGGCACACGACGAGAACGGTGCCGCCGGCATCGGCGATCGCGTGTCCCTGATGGAGACGCGTCCTCTCTCCGCCACCAAGCGCTGGCGCCTCGTCGAGATCCTCGAGCGGGCCAAGTAGCAGTCCCGCAAGACATTTCGCGAGAAGCCCCCGCAGGCCATTGGCCTGCGGGGGCTTCTTCGTTCTCGCGTGTCACGCACGTCCGCGCGGACTTCGAACGAGCCGACCCACGGTGTCGTCGTTGCTATTCGTGCACCGTAGTGTGCGGTGTTGCCGAATGCCGTGCGTTGCCGTTTACCGACCGCAATATTTGGCAAACATTCATGTGTGCCTAGGTGCTGCGTCGGCGTGGCCAAAGTCCAAAACGGGCCTTTTGTAGGCAACGCAGAGCAAATACGGGGCTTTTGCACGAAAATTGCTATGATGCCGTCAAGCGCGACTTCGCGGAATTAACTGTCATGAGCGCGCGGATCAGCACCACGGGTCGGGGGACGATTCCGGCCTCGTGGGGCGACGGTGAGCAGGCAAATCGGCACTTCGCCCGGAACACCACGGTGTCCGGCGGTCCAGGAAGGCGGTCGCAGGTGAGCGGCAGCGGGGTGCAGTGGGATGTGGACGAGGCATTCGAGGGCTCCGGCGACCTCGATGACGCCGTCAACGGGTTGGGCGTATCACCGGTGTTCCAGCCGATCGTGGAATTGCCCACCGGCACCACGATCGGATTCGAGGCGCTGGCGCGCTGGCCTTCGCAACCGCATCTCGGGCCGCAGTCGGTGTTCGCCTACGCCGAGCGAACCGACCGGGTGACCGAGCTGGACCGACTCTGCATCGACCGTGCCGTCGACGTGGCGCTCCGCGGCGGTCTTGCCGAGGGCGCCCTGCTCGGGGTCAATTCCGAGCCGGCCAGCGACTACACGTGCCGAGCGGACAGCGAGATCCTCCAGCGCGGCCACGACCGTTTCGCGTTGCTCTTCGAGCTCACCGAGCGCAACCTGCTCGGGCACCTGCCGGCCCTGCTCAGGAAGGTGGCGGCGCTGCGGGCCGACGGCATCGCCATCGCGCTCGACGACGTGGGCGCCAACCCCGAGTCGCTGGCTCTCCTCGACATCGTGGAGCCCGAGGTGATCAAGCTCGCCAATCGGCTCATCCAGGAGACCCCGAGCGTGGACACCGCGCGGATCGGCGCCGCGCTCACGGCCCACCGTGAGCGGAAGGGAACGCTGATCGTCGCCGAGGGCATCGAAACCGACGAGCATCTGGAGCGCGCGCTGACGTGGGGCGCCTGCCTGGGGCAGGGTTTCCTCTTCGGCAAGCCCGGACCACTGCCGGCGGACGGGTACACCGCCCCGTGGTCGGCGCCCAAGGTGTCCGGCGTCTCCGCCGCCCGGTTCCCGACCCCATTCGACGTGGTGGCCACGCACCCGTTCGTCGGGCAGGCGGACACCGACACCCTGACCGCGATCTCGCGGCACCTCGAGGAGCAAGCCTGCACCGCCCCCGACACGCCGATGGTCCTGGTGGCCGTGCAGGGCGCCGGCGACCCGGGGCCGTCCACCCAGCGCCGGTACTCGGACCTGGCAAGGGCCTGTCCGCTGGTGGCCGTGTTCGGAGATCGTCTCGCCGCTGGGCAGGCTCCCGACGTGCGGACGGTGCCGCTCGACGCGGTGGATCCGCTGCGCCGCCAGTGGGTGGTCGTGACCCTCGGCCCGCACACCGCAGCGGCCTTGATCGCGCGCGAGCGCGGTGACGGACCCGCCTCGGATCGGCGCTTCGACTTCGTCCTCACCCACGATCGCGACCTCGTCGCCGCGGCGGCCACCACCCTCTTGGGCCGGGTGCCGTGATGACCGCGCCCCTGCTCAGTACGTGCCGCTCGGGCGATGGCGGCATCCGCATCCACCGACATCATGGCTACGACCTGGCTTCGTGAAACCCATGGCCGAAGTCGACACCAGTGCTCACTACGACGGACCGTTCCGTCATGTCGAGCGGTCCAATGGCGATACCGGAGAGGATTCGTTCCGGCGGTTGGTCGACCGCAGCCCCGACGGCATCGTCGTTCACCGGGACGGCCGGATCGTCTACGTCAACGCCACGGCCGTGCGATGGGTCGGGGCTCAATACGCCGATCAGGTTCGCGGACAACTGTTCTCGGAGTTCTTGCATCCCGATTCGCTGCCGCAGGTGTTGGAGCGCTTGACGTCCCTGCGGCAGGACGGTGACGTGACCCGACCGTCGGAGGGCCTCGTGGTGCGGTTGGACGGCACCACGCTCACCGTCGAGGCCGTGACGACGCTGACTACCTGGGGTGGCGTCCCGGCCTATCACGTGACGATGCGCGACCTCACCCATCTGCGCACCGCCGAACGGGCTCTGCGCGAACAGGCCGCCCTGGTCGATCGGGTCGGGGTGGCGATCATCGGCACGACGACCACCGGACTGGTCACAAAGTGGAACAAGGTCGCCGAGACCATGTACCGGCGTCCGGCCGCGAACGCGCTGGCGCTGCCCATCGGCGTCGTCGTCGGGGCAGACCTCGACCCGGTCGCGGTGGTCGAGCAGGGGGGCGTCACGATCGCCACCCACCACACCGCCGACGGTCAGCCGTTGATGGTCCGGGTGTCCGCCACCGCCCTCGATTCGGGATACGCACTGGTGTGCACCGACGAGACCAAGGCTCATGGCTCCGAACGGCTCCTGCGCATGATCGTCGAGTCCCTCGACGAGGGGATCCTGGTGATCGACGGGGCGGGCGGCGTCGTCTCCGCCAACCCCGCGGCCGAGAAGATCATCGGTCTATCGGAACAGGATCTGGCCGACGGAGAGGGTCGTACCATCCACGCCCTCCCCATGTACGACGTGGATCGTCGCCGCATCCCGCTCGCCGACCATCCCGTCGCGCACACCCTTCGGACGGGAAAGCCGTTCCAGGGCTACGTCCTTGGCATCGACCGCGCGGACGGCCGCCGGATCTGGCTGCGCACCAGCGGCCGGCGCCTCGACACCGACCACCGCTATGCGCCGGCGACCATGGTCTCGTTCTCCGACATCACCGCCGAACGGGTCGCCCGCGAGCGGCTCACCTATCGGGCCACCCACGACGCCCTGACGGGCCTGCCCAACCGGCTGGTGATCGTCAACCAGATCTCGGATTCGCTGCGCGAACGTGGTGAGCTGCGACTGGGGGCCGTGCTGTTCATCGACCTCGACAACCTCAAGGCCATCAACGACTCGCTCGGCCACGACTCCGGTGACGAACTGCTGCAGAGCGTGGGGCACTGCCTGCGCACCTCGGTCGGGCCCAACGACGTGGTCGGGCGCCTCGGTGGCGACGAGTTCGTCACCCTCGTCAAGGGCGACGTGGGGCCGGTGGACCTCGACGAGTTCGTGTCGCGTCTGGAACACAGCCTGTCCGAGCCCATGACGCTGGGTGCCGCCACGGTGCGCACGCAGGCCAGCATTGGGGTCACCGTCGTGGCGCCAGACGATCCGCGCAGCCCCGTCGAGATCCTCCGAGACGCCGACGCCGCGATGTACGAGACCAAGGCCAAACGCCGCCAGCTCACCCACCGGATCGCGGTCGCGATGCCCGATCCCGTACTCCACGACCCGCTGCCCGGGCAGGAAGAGTGGCCACGGTTCGGTGAGACATCCTCCGATGATCGGGACGACGTGAGTGCCGACGGTGGGGTGCTGCGGTATCCGCGGCGATTCTGACGGCCGCACAGCATGTTTGGTGAAGCCCAGCAGTGGTGGCCCCGGTCGGCACATCCGTGCGCGACACCACTGTGACGTCATCGTCAATTCATGATCGACCCACCCCGCGCGGGTGTACTCTCGCCGCCGTCGCCATGGATCGATGACGACACCTGGAGCTAGCCCAAGTGACGGGGAACGATGCGCGAATTCAACGGCAAGATCGAACTCGACGTGCGCGACTCCGAGGCGGACTGGGGGCCCTATGCGGCGCCGACCGCGCCGCCGGACGCGCCGAACGTGCTGTATCTAGTTTGGGATGACACCGGTATCGCGACCTGGGACTGCTTCGGTGGGCTCGTCGAGATGCCGGCGATGAGCCGCATCGCCGAGCGCGGAGTGCGTCTCTCGCAGTTCCACACCACGGCGCTGTGCTCGCCCACCAGGGCATCGCTGTTGACCGGACGCAATGCCACCACCGTCGGGATGGCCACCATCGAGGAGTTCACCGATGGCTTCCCGAACTGCAACGGTCGCATCCCCGATGACACGGCGCTGCTGTCGGAGGTGCTCGTCGAACACGGGTACAACACGTACTGCGTCGGCAAGTGGCATCTGACTCCGCTGGAGGAGTCCAATCTCGCATCCACCAAACGGCATTGGCCACTCAGTCGTGGTTTCGAACGCTTCTACGGATTCATGGGCGGCGAGACCGACCAGTGGTATCCGGAACTGGTGTACGACAACCACCCCGTCGCACCCCCGGCCACCCCCGAGGAGGGGTATCACCTCTCGAAGGACCTGGCCGACAAGACCATCGAGTTCATCAGGGACTCGAAGGTCATCGCACCCGACAAGCCCTGGTTCAGCTACCTGTGTCCCGGCGCCGGTCACGCTCCGCACCACGTCTTCAAGGAATGGGCCGACAAGTACGCGGGCACGTTCGACATGGGCTACGAGGCCTACCGCGAGATCGTGCTCGAGAACCAGAAGAAGCTCGGCATCGTGCCGCCCGACACCGAATTGTCGCCGGTGAACCCGTATCTCGACGTGACGGGGCCGAACGGCGAGCCGTGGCCGGCCCAGGACACCGTGCGCCCGTGGGACACGCTTGGCGACGAGGAGAAGCGCCTGTTCAGCCGGATGGCCGAGGTGTTCGCCGGGTTCCTGTCCTACACCGACGCGCAGATCGGTCGGGTGCTCGACTACCTCGAGGAGTCCGGGCAGCTCGAGAACACGATCATCGTCGTCATCTCCGACAACGGGGCCAGTGGCGAGGGCGGCCCGAACGGATCGGTGAACGAGAACAAGTTCTTCAACGGTTACATCGACACCGTCGAGGAGAGCATGCGGTTCTTCGACTCGCTCGGCGGGCCCGACACCTACAACCACTACCCGATCGGGTGGGCGATGGCGTTCAACACGCCCTACAAGCTGTTCAAGCGCTACGCCTCCCACGAGGGTGGCATCGCTGACACCGCAATCATCAGCTGGCCCAAGGGAATCGACGCCCACGGCGAGGTCCGCGACCACTACGTCAACGTTTGCGACGTCACCCCGACCATCTACGAACTGCTCGGCATCACCCCGCCCGACCAGGTGGCCGGCATCGCGCAGAAACCGCTCGACGGCGTGAGTTTCAAGGCCGCGCTGGAGGATTCGTCAGCCGAGACCGGCAAGGAGACCCAGTTCTACACGATGCTCGGCACCCGAGGCATCTGGCACCGGGGCTGGTTCGCCAACACCGTGCACGCCGCGAGCCCGGCCGGCTGGTCGCACTTCGACGACGACCGCTGGGAGCTGTTCCACATCGAATCCGACCGCAGCCAGTGCCACGACTTGGCCACCGAGAAGCCCGAGAAGCTCGAGGAGCTCAAGGCCCTCTGGTTCGCCGAGGCCGCCAAGTACAACGGCCTGCCGCTGGGGGACCTGAACATCTTCGAGACGCTGGGCCGGTTCCGGCCCTATCTGTCGGTGGACCGACAGAACTTCACCTACTACCCCGACACGGCGGAGGTAGGCGTCGGCGCGGCGGTCGAGCTGCGCGGCCAGTCGTTCTCGGTGGTCGCCGAGGTCACCGTCGACGATTCCAGTGCGCAGGGCGTGCTGTTCAAACACGGCGCCGGGCACGGTGGCCACGTCCTGTTCATCCAGGGCGGGCGTCTGCACTACGTGTACAACTTCATGGGCGAAGAGGAGCAGGAGGTGGTCGCACCCGATCCGATTCCCCTGGGAGCGCACCTCTTCGGCGTGCGGTACGACCGTAAGGGCACCGTCGAGGGCAGTCACACCCCGCTGGGCGACGTCACGCTGTACGTCGACGGTGCCGAGGTCGCGAAGCGTGCCGACGTGCGGGCGCATCCGGGCAGTTTCGGGCTGGCCGGCGGGGGAGTGGCCGTCGGCCGCAACGGTGGCCAGGCGGTGTCGAAACGGTTCACGCCACCGTTCGCATTCACCGGGGGCACCATCGCGAAGGTCGTGGTCGACATCTCCGGAACGCCGTACCTGGACACCGAACGAGAGCTGGCGCGGGCGTTCGCCAAGGACTGACCGGCCTACGCTGGTCACCATGCTGACGGAGCTGATCGAGCTGCCGGGCGGAGAATTTCGGATGGGGTCGACGGCCTTCTACCCGGAGGAGGCGCCCGTCCATAGCGCGACGGTGTCCGCCTTCGCCATCGAGCGCCATCCCGTCACGAACGCCCAGTACGCCCGCTTCGTCGACGACACCGGCTACCTCACCGTGGCGGAACGTCCGCTGGATCCCGCGCTCTATCCGGGGGTGGCCGAGGCCGACCTGGTTCCCGGGGCGCTGGTGTTCCGTCCAACCGCCGGCCCGGTCGACCTGCGGGACTGGCGGCAATGGTGGGACTGGGCGCCCGGGGCCTGCTGGCGGCGGCCGTTCGGGCCCGGCAGCGGCGTCGAGGACCGGCTCGATCACCCCGTCGTGCAGGTGTCCTACGTCGACGCCGCGGCCTACGCGCAGTGGGCAGGGCGGCGCCTGCCGACGGAGGCCGAATGGGAGTACGCCGCCCGGGGTGGAACCTCGACGACGTACGCGTGGGGCGACGAGATGCACCCCAACGGCGAACTGATGGCCAACACCTGGCAGGGCCGTTTCCCGTACCGCAACGACGGGGCGAGGGGTTGGGTGGGGACGTCGCCGGTCGGCACCTTTCCGCCGAATGGCTTCGGCCTGCTCGACGTGATCGGCAACGTGTGGGAGTGGACCACGACGAGGTACTCGGCCCATCACCGGCGGGCAGGAGCGCAGCGACCCGGGGATGAGGTCGGGCGGGCAGGAGCGCAGCGACCCGGGGATGAGGTCGGGCGGGCAGGAGCGCAGCGACCCGGGGATGAGGTCGGGCGGGCAGGAGCGCAGCGACCGGGGGATCGGGTCGGGCGGGACGCGACGGGCTGTTGCCCGCCGGCGCGGGAACCCGACCCCGCGGTGAATCAGACGCTCAAGGGCGGCTCGCACCTGTGCGCGCCGGAGTACTGCCATCGCTTCCGGCCGGCGGCGCGCTCGTCGCAGTCGCAGGACAGCGCCACCACCCACATCGGGTTTCGCTGCG
The DNA here is from genome assembly GCF_033741125.1 of Mycolicibacterium sichuanense. Classification (NCBI taxonomy): domain Bacteria; kingdom Bacillati; phylum Actinomycetota; class Actinomycetes; order Mycobacteriales; family Mycobacteriaceae; genus Mycobacterium; species Mycolicibacterium sichuanense. Next base: position 366,106 of record NZ_JAWQPU010000001.1, read on the forward strand.
TGATCTGAGCGCCCAACGAGCGCCGACTCCGCCCGACGGGTGGCGCTGACGAGCAGCGATTTGGTGCATTGCCCGCGCGCACCTACTATGTAGGGGTTGCCTTGGGCAGACCTCGGCTGACCGTCTCGGCCAGCCCTGCGTGCCCTTCGGTTAACGAAGACCGCGTACGACGAGTAGATCAGTGCTGCTCGCCGTACACCCAATTCGAGGAGATCGAGTGATTCAGCAGGAATCGCGGCTGAAGGTCGCCGACAACACGGGCGCCAAGGAAATCTTGTGCATCCGCGTGCTCGGCGGCTCTGGTCGGCGATACGCCGGCATCGGCGATGTCATCGTGGCGACCGTCAAGGACGCGATCCCCGGTGGCAACGTCAAGCGTGGCGACGTCGTCAAGGCCGTCATCGTCCGGACCGTCAAGGAACGTCGCCGCGCCGATGGCAGCTACATCAAGTTCGACGAGAACGCCGCCGTCATCATCAAGCCCGACAACGACCCGCGCGGAACCCGCATCTTTGGGCCGGTCGGACGCGAGCTGCGCGAGAAGCGCTTCATGAAGATCGTTTCGCTGGCCCCGGAGGTGCTGTAAATGAAGGTGCACAAGGGTGACACCGTGCTGGTGATCTCGGGCAAGGACAAGGGCGCCAAGGGCAAGGTGCTGCAGGCCTACCCGACGCGCGAGAAGGTCCTCGTCGAGGGCGTCAACCGCATCAAGAAGCACACCGCCGTCTCGCGCAACGAGCGCGGTGCGTCCTCGGGCGGCATCGTCACGCAGGAGGCGCCCATTCACGTCTCGAACGTGATGGTCGTCGACTCCGACGGCAACCCCACCCGCATCGGCTACCGATTCGACGAAGAGACCGGCAAGAAGGTCCGCGTGTCGAAGCGCAACGGCAAGGACATCTAGAGATGACGACCGCAGAAGACACCAAGACGCTCCCTCGTCTCAAGCAGCGCTACCGCGACGAGATCAAGGGCTCGCTGCAGGAGCAGTTCAGCTACGACAACGTCATGCAGATCCCCGGCGTGGTCAAGGTCATCGTCAACATGGGTGTCGGCGACGCTGCCCGTGACGCCAAGCTGATCAACGGCGCCGTCAACGATCTCGCGCTGATCACCGGCCAGAAGCCGGAGATCCGCAAGGCCCGCAAGTCGATCGCTCAGTTCAAGCTTCGCGAGGGCATGCCGATCGGCGCCCGCGTGACGCTGCGCGGCGACCGCATGTGGGAGTTCCTGGACCGCCTGGTCTCGATCAGCCTCCCTCGTATCCGCGACTTCCGCGGCCTGTCGCCCAAGCAGTTCGACGGCAGCGGCAACTACACCTTCGGGTTGACCGAGCAGTCGGTGTTCCACGAGATCGACGTGGACAGCATCGACCGCCCGCGCGGCATGGACATCACCGTCGTCACGTCGGCGACCAATGACGACGAAGGCCGGGCGCTGTTGCGTGCGCTGGGCTTCCCGTTCAAGGAGAACTGAGCACATGGCAAAGAAGGCGCTGGTCAACAAGGCCAACAAGAAGCCGAAGTTCAAGGTCCGCGGATACACGCGCTGCAACAAGTGCGGCCGTCCGCACGCCGTGTTCCGCAAGTTCGGCCTGTGCCGAATCTGCCTGCGGGAGATGGCACACGCGGGCGAGCTGCCCGGTGTCCAGAAGTCCAGCTGGTAAGCCCCATTCACATTCACATCAACAGACCACTTATTGAAAGTGCGCGGCAGGCCCCCAGGGGAACCGCCGCGAGGAAGGTGAGCCGGTTGTCATGACGATGACTGACCCGATAGCAGACTTCTTGACGCGTCTGCGCAACGCCAATTCGGCGTACCACGACGAGGTGACCCTGCCGCACTCGAAGATCAAGGTGAACATCGCCGAGATCCTCAAGTCCGAGGGCTACATCACCGACTTCCACACCGAGGATGCTCGGGTTGGCAAGGCGTTGGTCGTGCAACTCAAGTACGGACCCAGTCGCGAACGCAGCATCGCGGGCTTGAAGCGAGTCTCCAAGCCCGGTCTGCGCGTGTACGCGAAGTCAACCAACCTGCCCCGCGTTCTCGGTGGCCTCGGCGTGGCGATCATCTCCACGTCCTCGGGCCTGCTCACCGATCGCCAGGCAGCTCGACAAGGCGTGGGCGGCGAAGTCCTCGCCTACGTCTGGTAGGGGGAGTAGACAATGTCGCGCATTGGTAAGCAACCGGTCCTGGTTCCCGCCGGGGTCGACGTTTCGATCGACGGGCAGAACGTGTCCGTCAAGGGGCCCAAGGGCACCCTGGCCCTCGCCGTTGCCGAGCCGATCACGGTCGACCGCAACGACGACGGCGCCATCGTGGTCGCTCGTCCGGACGACGAGCGGCGCAGCCGTTCGCTGCACGGGCTGTCCCGCACGCTGGTGGCCAACCTGATCACGGGTGTCACCGAGGGCTACACCACGAAGATGGAGATCTTCGGCGTCGGCTACCGCGTCGCGCTCAAGGGTCAGACCCTCGAGTTCGCACTCGGCTTCAGCCACCCCGTCGTGATCGAGGCGCCCGAGGGCATCACGTTCGCGGTGGAGTCGCCCACGAAGTTCTCGGTCTCCGGCATCGACAAGCAGAAGGTCGGCCAGATTTCGGCGAACATCCGCCGCCTGCGACGCCCGGACCCGTACAAGGGCAAGGGCGTTCGCTACGAAGGCGAGCAGATCCGCCGCAAGGTCGGAAAGACGGGTAAGTAAGACATGGCCAACACCAAGACCGAGGCAACCGCCAAGCGGAAGCCCCTGGGACAGAACGTCTCCGAGACGCGTCGCATCTCGCGGCTGCGTCGCCACGCCCGCCTTCGCAAGAAGGTGGCCGGCACGCCAGAGCGTCCGCGCCTGATGGTCAACCGTTCCTCGCGGCACATTCACGTGCAGCTGGTGGACGACCAGACCGGCACCACGCTGGCCGCCGCGTCCTCCATCGAGGCCGACGTGCGTGCCGTCGAGGGTGACAAGAAGGCCCACAGCGTCCGCGTCGGACAGCTGATCGCCGAGCGCGCCAAGGCGGCCGGCATCGACGCCGTGGTCTTCGACCGCGGCGGCTACACCTACGGTGGCCGCATCGCCGCGCTGGCCGACGCCGCCCGCGAGAGCGGACTGAAATTCTGATGAAGACTCACATGGTGAAGAACGGAAGGACTGCCTGATGGCCGATCAGCCAACAGCAGGAACCGGAACCGGCGCGGGATCGACTGGCGCCACCGGTAGCCGGCCCCCGCGCGGAGGCGGTGACCGCGACGGACGTGGTCGTCGTGACGACCGCGGCGGCCGTGGCGGCCGTGACGGCGGAGAGAAGAGCAACTTCCTCGAGCGCGTCGTGGCCATCAACCGCGTGTCCAAGGTGGTCAAGGGTGGTCGGCGCTTCAGCTTCACCGCCTTGGTCATCGTCGGCGACGGCAACGGCATGGTCGGCGTCGGCTACGGCAAGGCCAAGGAAGTTCCTGCCGCAATCGCCAAGGGCGTCGAGGAGGCTCGCAAGAGCTTCTTCCGCGTGCCCCTGATCGGCGGCACGATCGTCCACCCCGTCCAGGGTGAGGCGGCGGCCGGTGTGGTCATGTTGCGCCCCGCCAGCGCGGGTACCGGCGTCATCGCCGGTGGCGCGTGCCGCGCGGTGCTGGAGTGCGCCGGCGTGCACGACATCCTGGCCAAGTCGCTGGGAAGCGACAACGCGATCAACGTGGTGCACGCGACCGTCGCCGCGCTGAAGATGATTCAGCGCCCAGAGGAAGTCGCGGCACGTCGCGGACTTCCGATCGAAGACGTCGCCCCGCCGAGCATGCTCAAGGCGAGGCGCGAGAGCGAAGCGCTGGCCGCTGCGGCCGCGCGTGAGGGATCGGCATAGTCATGGCTGAAGTAAAGATCACCCAGGTGCGCAGCACCGTCGGGGCGCGCTGGAAGCAGCGGGAGAGCCTGCGGAGCCTCGGGCTGCGCAAGATCCGTCAGAGCGTGGTCCGCGAGGACAACGCCCAGACGCGTGGTCTGCTCGCCGTGGTCAACCACCTCGTGACCGTTGAGGAGGCGTAATGACCATCAAGTTGCACGACCTGAAGCCGGCCCCCGGGTCGAAGACCGCCAAGACCCGCGTTGGTCGTGGTGAGGGGTCCAAGGGCAAGACCGCAGGCCGCGGCACCAAGGGCACCAAGGCCCGCAAGAACGTCCCCGTGACGTTCGAGGGTGGCCAGATGCCGATCCACATGCGGCTGCCGAAGCTCAAGGGCTTCAAGAACCGCTTCCGTACCGAGTACGAGGTCGTCAACGTCGCCGACATCGACCGGCTGTTCCCCAAGGGCGGCACGGTTGGCGTCGACGAGCTGGTGGCTGCCGGTGCGGTCCGCAAGAACACCCTGGTCAAGGTGCTCGGCGACGGGAAGATCTCCGTCAAGGCCGACGTCACCGCCCACAAGTTCAGCGGTAGCGCTCGCGAGAAGATCACCGCCGCGGGTGGTTCCGCGACCGAGCTGTAGACGACTAGTACGCAGAAGGGCCCCCGCCTCGGCGGGGGCCCTTCCTGCATTGGTGGCTAGCTCAGGTTCGCGGTTGGCGGTTCGGGCGCCTCGGCCGCGACCAGCCGGCGCATGATCGCGGTGAGGTGGTCGAGCTCCTCGGTGGACAGGTCGGCCATCGCGTCAGGTGGCCGGTACAGGATCTCGTCGGCGGTGGCGAGCGCGCCCTGCCCGGCATCGGTGAGGGTGACGAGCTTGCGGCGTCTGTCGTCGGGGTGGGGCCGGCGTTCGACGAGGCCGTGAGACTCCAGTTTGTCGACGATCAGCGTGACGTAGGGCGCGTCGAGGCCGTTTCGCTCGGCGAGCTGACTCAGCGTCGCCGGCCCGTCGCGGAGCTGGACCAGGATGCGTCCGCGGCCGCCGCCCAGCCGGAAGCCGAGCGCGTCGGCGAGTTCGGCCCGCCGATTGGTCGATTCCACGAACCGGTACATCAGCGTCCAGGCGTCGGCTGACGTCACCACGGCACCGTCCGGCCCAGGTAGTCGACGTAGTGCAGGCCGGGCCTTCCGGCGATCGCGTCGAGGGTCTGCACCACGTTGGGAATGCTGTCGTCGATGCCCAGCCGGGCGTCCGGCCCGCCCATCTCGGTGCGCACCCATCCGGGTGCCATCAAGACCAGCGTGCGGTGGTCGTCGCGGTGCCGGGCCGCGTAGCTGCGCATGAAGGTGTTCAGCGCGGCCTTGCTTCCGCGGTACACCTCGTGGCCGCCGTTCTCGTTGTTGGCGACGCTGCCCTGGCCCGACGACATCACGGCGATCGTGCCCGCCGGGGTGACGAGATCCTGCAGGGCCTCGACGACGCGCAGGGGACCGAGTGCGTTCGTGACCATCACCTTCGTGAACTCCTCGGTGCAGGTCTCGGCGACCGTGCCGTCGGGCTGATTGGTCACGCCGGCGTTGACGAACAGCAGGTCGAACGTGCGGCCAGCCAGGCGGGTGCCGAGCGCGGCGATCTGCGCTGGCTCGGTGACGTCGACGGTGTCGATCTCGATGCGGCCGGGGTGAGCGTCGGCGAGGTCGTGCAGCGGGGTGCGGGCCTGGCCGCGGACGGTGGCCACGACGTGCCGCCCCTGCCCGGCCCACCGTTGCGCCAGCGCGAGACCGAGGCCGCGAGACGCACCGATCAGCAGGATGCGGTCGACGACGAGGCCGTCGGAATTAGTTATAGACATGCCAATCATTGTTGTCTGTATAAGTAATACGTCAAGTGCGGTGGCCGCGTCGGTACGCTCGAGACCATGTTCAGCTTCCTCGCCGACGTCCCCGGTACCGACGAACTGCGCGCGATCGTCCGCAAGGTCGACACCGCCCGGCATCACGGCGTGCCCAGCGGGTGCGTACTCGAACTCGACCTGCAGACGATGCCGCTGGAGTCGGGTGGCTTCGATCCGCTGGCCATGATCAACGGCAACGGCAAGCCGCTGCTGCTGCGCGAAACCGTCGCCGCCATCCGGCGGGCGGCCAAGGACGATCGGGTGGCCGGGTTGGTCGCCCGGGTGCAGCTGCCGGCGGCGGCCGCCGGTCCGGTACAGGAGCTGCGCGAGGCGATCGAGGCGTTCAGCGCCGTCAAACCGTCCCTGGCGTGGGCGGAGACCTACCCGGGCACGATGTCTTACTACCTCGCATCGGCGTTCCGCGAAGTCTGGATGCAACCGTCGGGCACCGTCGGCCTGGTCGGCTTCGCCACCAATGCCATGTTCCTGCGGGACGCCCTGGAGAAGGCCGGCATCCAGGCGCAGTTCGTCGCGCGCGGTGAATACAAGTCGGCCGCCAACCTGTTCACGCAGAGCGACTACACCGAGGCGCACCGCGAGGCCGACGGGCGGCTCATCGAGAGCCTGCAGGAGCAGGTGCTCGCCGCCGTCGCGGCATCCCGGCACCTCGATCCCGCGGCCGTGAACGCGCTTGCCGACCGGGCGCCGCTGCTGCGCGAGGACGCCGTCACCGGACGGCTCGTCGACCGCATCGGCTTCCGCGACGAGGCCTACCTGCGCATCGCGGACCTCGCGGCCGAACCCGGCGGCGCCTGGTCGGCCGGCGGTGACGACGCCTCACCCGACGACCCGGACGCGCCGCCTCGGCTGTACCTGTCGCGCTATGCGCGTTCGGGGGCCTCGGGTCCGGTGCCTGCCCTGCCCGGGCGCAAGTCCAAGCCGACCATCGCCGTGGTGACGCTGGCCGGGCCCATCGTCAGCGGCCGGGGTGGCCGGACGCTGTCGCCGCTGGGCACCTCCAGCGCGGGAGGTGACACGATCGCCGCGGCACTGCGGCAGGCGGGAGCCGACGACGACGTCTCCGCAGTGGTCCTTCGCGTCGACAGTCCCGGTGGTTCGGTGACCGGATCGGAGACCATCTGGCGGGAGGTCGTGCGGCTGCGCCAGGCCGGCAAGCCGGTCGTCGCGTCGATGGGCGCCGTCGCCGCGTCCGGTGGCTACTACGTGTCGATGGCCGCAGACGCGATCGTCGCAAACGCGGGCACGCTCACCGGATCCATCGGCGTGGTGACCGGCAAGCTGGTCGCCAGGGAGCTCAAGGACCGCCTCGGCATCGGCTCGGATTCGGTGCGCACCAACGCCAATGCCGATGCGTGGTCGGTGAATGCGCCGTTCACCGACGAGCAGCACGCCCACGTCGAGGCGGAGGCAGACCTGTTCTACACCGACTTCGTGCAGCGGGTCGCCGACGGCCGGGGGATGTCCGTCGAGGACGTGGACGCCGTCGCGCGCGGCCGGGTCTGGACGGGCGCCGACGCGCTGGCCCGCGGCCTCGTCGACGAGCTCGGCGGTCTGCGCACCGCGATCGACCGGGCCAAGGTGCTGGCCGGCCTGACCCCGGACGCCGAGGTCAAGCTCGTCAGCCTGCCGGGGTCGTCGCTGCTGGACGTGCTGCGGCCCAAGCCCTCCTCGCAGCCGGCGGCGGCGTCGCTGCCGGATGCGTTGGGCGCGTTGGTCGGCCGCTCGGCCGCGGTGCTGCTGACGCAGGCCGAACGATCGCTGTCCGGGGCCAACGCGCTGTGGCTTGGCGAGGTCCGGTTCTGACCTGGCTCAGCCCTCGTACACCGCGCTGACGTAGCTGAGATCGGCGAACATGCCCGCCACCTCGTCGTCGGTGAACTCGAAACCGTTGACGGCGTAGGCTTCTCGCATCGACAGCACCGTGACGTTCCAGCCTCGGGCGGTCAGGTAGTCGACGACGTCGTTGCGCTCACCCTGGTACACCAGGTCGGCCATCTCGATGTCGGAGCCCAGCTGCTTGAGTCGCTCGGACAGTTTCTTGGAGCGCTCGTCGGTGAGCGCGGACAGGTCGGCGACGTGCTCGGTGGCCAGCCGGCTGCCGGGGGTGGACAGCTCGGTGATGGCGTCGAAGAGCTTGTCCTGTGCGTCGGGCGGCAGGTAGATCAGCAGTCCCTCGGCGCTCCAAGACGTCGGCTGGCTGGGGTCGAAACCGCGCTCCCGCAATGCCTTCGGCCAATCCTCCCGCAGGTCGACGGCGACCGGGCGGTGGGTGGCGGTGGGTGTGGCGCCGAGGCCGGCCAGGGTGGTCGTCTTGAACTCGATCACCTCGGGTTGGTCGACCTCGTAGACCACCGTGCCGTCCGGCCACGGCAGCCGGTAGCCGCGGGCGTCGAGGCCGGCGGCGAGGATGACGGCCTGGCGCACCCCGGCTGCCGCACCATCGAGGAACATCTGGTCGAAGAAGCGGGTGCGGATCGCCATGCCCTCCGCGGCGCGCCTCGGCGTGAACGCCGGGTCGACCTGTGTCAGGTCCAGCTCACCGTCGAGCATGCGGTTGAACAGCTCCACGCCGACCGCGCGCACCAGCGGCTCGGCGTACGCGTCGTCGATCATCTTCTCGCGGTGCCCGAGCGCGCGTTGGGCGGCAACCATCGTCGCTGTCGCCCCGACGCTGGAGGCCAGGTCCCAGGTGTCGCCTTCGGTTCTCGCCATGTCACTCCTTCACTTCGAGGGTCGAGGTTAGATATCCGGAATCGCCGCCGAACGACGTCAGCACGTCGTCCGGCAGCTCGAAACCGTTGGTGGCGTAAGCCTCGGAGGCCTTGACGATCTCGTTGTGCCAACCGCGAGCGGCCAGGTAGTCGGCCGCGCTGTTGCGCTCACCGGTGTAGAACAGCTCCGCCAAGTTCAGGCCCGAACCGAAGTGCTTCGTGCGTTCGGTGAGCTTCTCGGCCCAGTCGTCGGGCAGCGCCCGCATGTCCATGTGCTCGGTGGCGATCCGGCTACCTGGCGCCGAGAGCGCGGTGACGTGGTCGAACAACCGGTCCTGTGCCTCCGGGGGTAGATAGACCAGCAGCCCCTCGGCGCTCCACGCCGTCGGCGCGGAAGGATCGAAGCCGGCCTCCCTCAGCACCGCCGGCCAATCGTCGCGCAGGTCGACCGCCAGCGCGCGCCGCTCGGCGGTGGGTTGTGCGCCGAGGTCGGCGAGCGTGCGCGTCTTGAACGCGATCACCTCGGGCTGGTCGATCTCGTAGACGACGGTGCCGGCGGTCCACGGCAACCGGTAGGCCCTGGTGTCGAGACCCGACGCCAGGATGACGGCCTGGTGGATTCCGGAATTGCTTGCCGCGGTGAAGAAGTCGTCGAAGTACCGGGTTCGCACCGCGATCTGCTCGTTCATTGCCTGCCGGTTGAGCATGGGATCTTCCTCGACGGCGGTGAGCTCCCCGTCGACGAGCTTGACGAAGACGTCCATCCCGACGGCGCGCACCAGGGGCTCGGCCCACGGGTCGTCGAGCAGCGGGCTGGGGCCCTGCGAGGCCGTGGCGCGTGAAGCGGCGACGGCGGTGGCCGTCGCGCCGACGCTGGACGCCAGGTCCCAGCTGTCGCCGTCGTACCGGGAATCGGTGGTAGACATGACTGCTCCTTAGGCGAGGGTGGCGAGGACGGACAACGAATTGCGAAGGCGCGCAAGCGCTTCGGCGGTGGGGAACTCGCGGCCGTAGTCGGCGAAGACGTCGGGCCTGGGTCGTGCCGAGACCTCCCAACCGCGGGCGCGCAGGTAGTCGGTGACCGGACTGCGCTCACCGTCGTAGACCAGGTCGGGAAGGCTGACGTCGAAACCCTGGTCCCGCCATGCCGCGCTGACCGCCGCCGCGCCGCCGCCGACGAGGGCACCGCCGTCGGGGTGGTACTCGGTGGCGATCCGGCTGCCCGGGCTGCTGAGTTCGGTGATGTCGTCGAACAGCTTGTCCTGCGCCTCGGGTGGCAGGTACACGAGCAGTCCCTCGGCGCTCCAGGCGGTTGGCTTGGTGGCGTCGAATCCGTGGCGCCGCAGTTCGGCCGGCCAGTCGTCGCGCAGGTCGACGGCGACGGTGCGGTGCTCGGCAGTTGGGAGCGCCCCGAGCGCGGTCATGGCCGCCGTCTTGGCCTGGATCACCCGTGGCTGGTCGATCTCGAAGACGACCGTGCCGTCAGGCCACGGCAGCCGGTAGGCCCGTGAGTCCAGCCCGGAGGCGAGGATGACGGCCTGACGAACCCCGGCGGCGGCGGCCTGGGTGAAGAAGTCGTCGAAGAAGCGTGTGCGGACGGCCATCACGTCGGTGATCGCGCGGGCCGCCCCGCCATCGTCGGAGTCGGTGGTCGAGATCTCCCCGTCGACGAGCTTGACGAAGAAGTCGATGCCCACCGCGCGCACCAGGGGAGCGGCGTAGGGATCGTCGATCAGTGCGTTGGGCTCCCGGGAGGCCAGTGCGCGCGCGGCGGCGACCATCGTCGCGGTCGCGCCGACGCTGGAGGCGAGGTCCCAGCTGTCACCGTCGCGGCAGGTCGCCGAGCCGCTCATCGGTGTTCGCCCAGCGTCGCGCTGACATAGGTGGTGTCGGCGAAGCCGCCCGCATCGTCGTCGGCCAGCGGCGGTAGCTGGTGGGCGGCGAACAACTCGTTCAGGGGGTGAGCCTCGGGATGCCAGCCGTGCTGGGCGAGGTAGGCCGAGACCTCGTGGCGCTCGCCGAAGTACAGCAGCTGGGTCGGATCCAGGTCCAGGCCGTGCTCGCGCCACTGACCGGCGGCGTCCCGCATGCGTTCACGCAGCTGGTCGTCGTCGTGGGGAGAGCGCTTCGGCATGCTCTCGCTGGCGAAGCGGCTGCCCGGCGCGCTCAGCTCGGTGATGGCGTCCAGCAACCGGTCCTGCGCCTCGGGAGGAAGGTAGGGCAGCAGTCCCTCGGCGCTCCACGCGGTAGGCCGGCCCGGGTCGAAGCCGGCCTGGCGCAGTGCGGCGGGCCAGTCCTCGCGCAGGTCGACGGCGACGGCGCGGCGGTACGCGGTGGGGGTGGCTCCCAGCTCGGCCAGCGTCCGGCTCTTGAACTCGATCACCTCGGGCTGGTCGATCTCGTAGACGGTGCTGCCGGCCGGCCACGGCAGCCGGTAGGCGCGGGAGTCCAGCCCCGAGGCCAGGATGACGGCCTGCGTGATGCCGGCCCTGGCCGCGTCGAGGAAGAAGTCGTCGAAGAACACGGTGCGGACGGCCATGTTGTCGGCCAGCCGCGCGAGCCCCGCCGCCATCGGACCCATCGCGTCGAGATCGTCGGAGGAGAGCTCGCCCGAGGCGAGGCGGGTGAGGAGGTCGACGCCGACCGCGCGAACCAGCGGTTCGGCGTACGGGTCGGACATCAGCGGCTTGGTGGCCCGTCCGGCGATCGCCCGTCCCGCGGCGACGATCGTGGCCGTCACCCCCACGCTCGAGGCGAGATCCCAGGTGTCGCCATCGGTTCTTCCAGAATGGGCACGCGTCATCAGGCCCTCCGACCTTTTACTTAGCTGATGTAACGAGCTGTCCGCGACTGTACGCTTCCAACCTGGAACACCGGGCTGAGCTCGCGACGTCCAGCGGATGAGGGTCGGACCGGCGGCAACTGTTAGTCTCGTAGACTGTTCCAACGCACGATTGCGCTGGCCGCAGGCATGCCTGCGCGGCGGCACCCGAATCGCGCGGGACTTACCCACAACGAGCTGGTCGGACCAGCCCCATCGGCACGCCGCGACTTCGAGTCCGGCTGCGCAGGAGGAAGAGTGCTTTCGGCTTTCATCTCGTCATTGCGGACGGCCGACCTCCGAAGGAAGATTCTCTTCACCCTCGGCATCGTCATCCTCTACCGGGTGGGCGCCACGTTGCCGTCTCCCGGGGTCAACTACCCCAACGTGCAGCAGTGCATCCAGCAGGTCCAGGGCGGTAGCTCCGCCCAGATCTACTCCCTGATCAACCTCTTCTCCGGCGGCGCGCTGCTGCAGCTGTCGGTGTTCGCCGTCGGCGTGATGCCCTACATCACCGCCAGCATCATCGTGCAGCTGCTGACGGTGGTCATCCCGCGCTTCGAACAGTTGCGCAAGGAAGGGCAGTCGGGCCAGGCCAAGATGACGCAGTACACGCGTTATCTCGCGGTGGCGCTGGCGCTGCTGCAGGGCACCTCGATCGTCGCGCTGGCCGCCAATGGCGGGTTGCTGCAGGGCTGCACCCTCGACATCATCTCGAACTCGTCGATCTTCACCCTGATCGTCATCGTGCTGGTGCTCACCGCCGGCGCGTCGCTGGTGATGTGGATGGGCGAGCTCGTCACCGAGCGCGGCATCGGCAACGGCATGTCGCTGCTCATCTTCGCCGGCATCGCCGCCCGCATCCCGTCCGAGGGCAAGATGATCCTCGACAGCCGCGGTGGCATCACGTTCGCGCTGGTCTGCGTCGCGGCCCTGGCGATCATCGTCGGCGTCGTCTTCGTCGAGCAGGGTCAGCGCCGCATCCCGGTGCAGTACGCCAAGCGCATGGTGGGCCGGCGCATGTATGGCGGCACGTCGACCTATCTGCCACTCAAGGTCAACCAGGCCGGCGTCATCCCGGTCATCTTCGCGTCGTCGCTGATCTACATCCCGCACCTGATCACCCAGCTGATCCAGGGCGGCAGGGGCACCCCGGGCAACGGCTGGTGGGACAAGTTCGTCGCGAACTACCTGTCCAACCCCGCCAGCCCGGTCTACATCGGCATCTACTTCGGCCTGATCGTCTTCTTCACGTACTTCTACGTGTCGATCACGTTCAATCCCGACGAGCGTGCCGACGAGATGAAGAAGTTCGGCGGTTTCATTCCGGGCATCCGTCCCGGCAAGCCGACAGCCGACTACCTGCGATACGTTCTGAGTCGCATCACCCTTCCCGGCTCGATCTACCTCGGTGTGATCGCGGTGCTGCCCAACCTCTTCCTGGAGATCGGCAACACCGGCACCGTGCAGAATCTGCCCTTCGGCGGCACCGCGGTGCTGATCATGATCGGCGTCGGCCTGGACACGGTGAAACAGATCGAAAGCCAGCTCATGCAGCGCAACTACGAGGGCTTTTTGAAGTGAGAGAGGGTTCTTAAGTTGAGAATCGTTTTGCTTGGTCCCCCTGGCGCGGGCAAGGGCACCCAGGCCGAGAAGCTGGCCGAGAAGCTCGGCATCCCGCACGTCTCGACTGGCGATCTGTTCCGACACAACATCAGCAACGAGACCGAGCTCGGCCTGGAGGCCAAGACGTACCTCGATGCCGGTGACCTGGTCCCCGCCTCGCTGACGAACGCGCTGGTCGAAGACCGGATCGACGATCCCGACGCGGCCGACGGCTTCATCCTCGACGGTTACCCCCGCTCGGTGGAGCAAGCCGAGGCGCTGCGCGAGATGCTGGCCAAGCGCAACCATCAGTTGGACGCCGTCGTCGAGTTCCGCGTCTCCGAGGACGAGCTGCTGACCCGGCTGAAGAGCCGTGGCCGTGCCGACGACACCGAGGACGTCATCCTCAACCGCATGAAGGTCTATCGCGACGAGACCGCACCGCTGCTGGACTACTACGCCGACGAGCTCAAGACGGTCGACGCCGTCGGATCGCTGGACGAGGTGTTCTCCCGCGCGCTGCGTGCCCTCGGCAAGTGATCGGATTGCCCGGCCTGCGCGGCCGCCGGGTGGTGGCCCAGCGCACTGCCGGTGAGCTCGACGCCATGGCCGCGGCCGGGGCGTTGGTGGCGGCGGCGCTGCGAGCCGTCCGGCAGGCCGCGCAACCGGGGGTCTCGACGCTGGAGCTCGACGAGATCGCCGAATCGGTGATCCGCGACGGCGGTGGCATCCCGTCGTTCCTCGGCTACCACGGGTTCCCCGCCAGCATTTGCTCGTCGGTCAACGATCGGATCGTCCACGGCATTCCGTCGGCGGACGAGAAGCTGGCCGCCGGTGACCTCGTCTCCATCGACTGCGGCGCCATCCTCGACGACTGGCACGGCGACTCTGCCGTCAGCTTCGGCGTCGGACCGCTCATCGCCGCCGACGAGGCCCTGTCGGAGGCCACCCGCGCGGCCATGGAGGCCGGTATCGCGGCCATGGTGCCCGGCAACCGGCTTACCGACGTCTCGCACGCGATCGAGGTCGAGACGCACGCCGCCGAGGCCCGCGACGACCGCAAGTACGGGATCGTCTCGGGTTACGGCGGTCACGGCATCGGCAGAAGCATGCACATGGACCCGTTCCTGCCCAACGAGGGATCACCCGGCCGGGGACCGCACCTGGTAGCGGGCTCGGTGCTGGCCATCGAACCGATGTTGACGCTGGGCACCACCAAGAGCATCGTCCTGGAGGACGAGTGGACCGTCGTCACCGCCGACGGCACGCGCGCCGCGCACTGGGAGCACACCGTCGCGGCCACCGACGACGGCCCGCGCATTCTGACGCTCTAAATCCTCTCGCTGGCCAGGCACTTCGGGTAAGTGTGGATGAACCACACCGCCCCCTGCGTCGTGTCACTGGCGGAGGTACAGATGGATGATCCGGAGGCCGCGATGATGCGGGTGCTCTATGACGAGCATGCCGCGGCACTGTGGCGCTACGCCCTACGACTGACCGGCGATCAGGCGCGCGCCGAGGACGTCGTCCAGGAGACCCTGTTGCGGGCCTGGCGACATCCCGAGGTGACCGACGACGCCGAACGCTCGGCTCGGGCGTGGTTGTTCACCGTCGCGCGGAACCTCATCATCGACGAGCGGCGCAGCGCGCGGTATCGCAACGAATCGGGCACCGCCGACGTCGAGGCGCTCGGCGACCACGCCGGCCCGGACGAGGTCGACAACGCGCTGGACAAGCTACTGCTGGGCACCGCGATGAGCCAGCTGTCGGAGGATCACCGCGCGGTGATCCAGCGGGCGTACTACCGGGGGTGGAGCGTCGCGCAGACCGCGGCCGACCTGCAGATCGCCGAGGGAACGGTCAAGTCGCGCCTGCACTATGCGATGCGGGCGCTGCGGTTGTCGCTACAGGAGATGGGGGTGACGCGATGACCCTCTCGGGTGGACATCACGGACTGGAATCGGTCGACGGCGACCGCTACGCGACGTGGGACGCGGCCTATGTCCTCGGTTCGCTGTCGAGTGCCGAACGCCGGGAATACGAGGCGCACCTCGAGACGTGCGAACGGTGCCGCGCTGCGGTCGCCGAACTCAGCGGCATGCCCGCACTGCTCGGCCTACTCAGCGCCGAGGAGGTGTGCGGCATGGGCGGCCAGCAACCCGAGCCCCCACCGCTGCGACCCGAGGTGCTCGAGACCGTACTGGACCGGGTGCGGTGGCGCCGGCGCCGGTCGCGGTGGCTGACGTCGGCCGCAGTCGGGTTGGCGGCTGCGCTGATCGCCGTCGGTTTGGTCGTGGTCATCCGCCCGGAACTGATGGGGCTGCGCAGCGGCGACACCGGCCAGCCCGTCGCACAGATGGAGATGGACAAGCGCGCGCCGACGACGGTCAGCGCGACCGTGGGGCTGAGCAGCTTCGCGTGGGGCACGCGCATCGACATGGCGTGCACGTACGGTCAGTGGTCGAGTCGTCCCGACACGGCGCCGGCGAATCTGGGCATGGTGGTCGTCGGCCGGGACGGGAGCCGCACCCAGGTGGCGACGTGGCTCGGGCTGCCGGGCGCCACGGCGCTGCCAAGCGGCAACACCCCGATGCCGAAGGACCAGATCGCCGCCATCCAGCTGGTATCGGCCGATACCGGACAGGTGCTGCTGGAACGGACGATCTGACCGCCCGGGCGTCGCGGGCCGGATGTACGGCGGGTGCGGTAAGAAGAGGCGTGTCCTCCCCGCCTCCGCCGCGCGACCCGATCGCACTGGCGCGCGCCAACTGGGTGCGCTCGGGCTGGGGCGAGGACGTCGCCGACGGGATGGTGGCGGTCACGTCGGTGATGCGGGCCCACCAGATCCTGCTCGCCAGGGTCGAAACGGCGTTGCGCCCGTACGGTCTCAGCTTCTCCCGGTACGAGCTGCTGCGGTTGCTGGCGTTCAGCAAGAGCGGTGCGCTGCCGATCACCAAGGCATCTGACCGGCTGCAGGTCCACGTCACCAGCGTGACCCACGCGATCCGGCGGCTGGAGAGCGACGGCTTGGTACGACGCGTCCCGCATCCCACCGACGGACGCACCACGCTCGTCGCGCTGACCGACCAGGGGCGCTCCACCGTGGAGGACGCGACCCGCACGCTGAATGCCGAGGTGTTCGGCGACCTCGGGATCACCACCGCAGAGTCGTCGGCCCTGGCCGCCGCGATCGAGACGCTGCGCCGCCGGGCCGGCGACTTCTAGCGCGACGACCACCCCGACGGGACGGGAGCACCACCGGTCAGAGCCACCCCTTGCGGCGAAACGTGCGATACATCAGGCCGGTGATCAGGGCCATTGCCCTTGCGCATGGATCGTCGCAGTTCGAGGGAGATCCGGTCGTCGTGCTCCTCGGCGAACAGGCGAAGCCCGTGGGTCAACGGCTCGATCGATCTGCGCAACCTCAACGCCACGCGTTTGAGCAGGTAGATCTGCTCGATGTCGCCGCTGCTGGATCGTGCGAACACCTGCTCCTCGATTGCGTCGGCCTCCGTCCGCATCAGACCGGCGAGTTCCAGGTAATCGCGCACGACGAGATCGGTAATCGCCAGCAACACGTCGGGGGGCTCCGGTACGGGCCCGTCCCTGGCCCGTGAGCGGACGGCGTCGGCGGCGTGGTGCCGACCCCGGCCGCACGTGACGATGAAGTCGACTCCGAGGAATATGGCGAGCTGACCATCGGCTGGATCCGGCTCACCGTCGACGTGGGTCATGGTCCTCAGAAACACCATCAGGTGGTCGTCGTACCACTCGACCTTGGGCCGGGGCCGGCCCCGTAGGACGTGTTCGACTGCGAGCGGATGCAGATCGAAAGTCTGTGCTGCCAAGCGAATCTGGCCGTCATCGGGGCCGTCGAGGTGAAGCCACACGAAGCCCCTGCCAAGGTCACGGATCCGGTCGAGCGCTGCTGCCCAGGCCAGCTCGTCGGAGCAGGGGAGGTCGGCCGGGCGGGGACCGATGTGTTCGCCATCGTGCGCCTCGAGCACCGTCACGCCAAGTGCCGCGTCCGTGCGACGGGCGTGGGTGGCCGGCGGAGACGGACGCGCGGCTCGTCGCCGCCGGGGCTTCGTCAGCCTCGAGAAGTCCTGATGTTCAAGCCGTCTGGGCGTTGGCATTGCGGCAAGTATCGGTCCAGGTTCAGCCGATGTCAGCTCTCGCCAGCCGATTGACAGCTAGTGCGAAGGCGTCTCGCGCCTGGGCGGGCTGGGGCGGATGCCGCGGCCGCGACCGGGGGGTTAGTCGCCGGATGACGAGGGCAGCGGGATCGTCGCCGTCACCGCCGTTCCCGCACCGGGCCGCGACCGGATGTTGAGCCGGCCGCCGACGATCTCGGCGCGCTCGGCCATCGAGAGCAACCCGTAGCCACCCATCTCGTCGCCTCCGAGCGGGTGCTCGAAGGTGTCGAAACCCAAACCGTTGTCCACGATCTCGAGCCGCGCGGTGTCCTCGGCGACCGAGAACGTAAGGCTGGCGTTGGTGGCGCGGGCGTGCTTGACGACATTCTGCAGGCATTCTTGCGCGATCCGGTAGAGCGCGATCTCCACGTGGTCGGGCAGTCGCGCCTCGGCCAGGTCGACGTCGATGTCGACCTGGGGAATCGACCTGGCCAGGCTGGCGAGTCCACCCGCGAGCCCGAGATCGTCGAGCACCGGCGGACGTAACCCGCCGATCGCGGCACGCGCCTCCTGCAGGGTCAGGTCCACCAACTCGCGGGCCATGCCCAGCTGTTCGGAGACGGTCGCCGCGTCCTCACCGACGGCCCTGGTGGCCGCGTCCAACCGGTAGGACAGCGTCACCAGCCGCTGGGAGATCCCGTCGTGGATGTCTCCGGCCAGTCGCCGTCGCTCGATCTCCTGCGCTTCGATGACCTGCTCGACGAAGTTCTCGTGGGCACGCTCGCGGGCCACCAGCTGTCGGTGCATCCTGGCCTGATGCATCGCGCCGGCGATGAGCCTGCCGATGACCAACAGCAATTCGACGTCGCGGTCGGTGAACTCGCGACGCTCGACGGTGTGCACGTTCAGCACGCCGACCAGACCGCCGGGGTCGGTCTCCATCGGCACCGAGACCATCGAGGTGAAGTCCGAACCGCGCAGTGACTCGAACGGCTTGTAGCGCGGGTCGTTCTCCTTGTCGTGCACGATCACCACCGGTTGCCGGACCCGGGCCACCCAGCCCGACACACCCTGACCGAGCGGCAACCTGATCTTGCCGACCTGGCTGTCGAACGGCGGCGTCGCACCCGTCAGCGTCAACGACTGCTCGGCGTCGTCGAGCACGTGGACGAAGCAGACGTCGGTTCCCGTGGCGGCGGTGATCATTCGGGCTGCGGCCTCGGCAAGGGGCTCGACGCCCGGTCCCCGCGACGCGGCCTGGATCAGCTCACGCAACAGGGCGAGTTCGCGGTCGGCGTCGACGAGGTCGCGCACCGCGTTGGGCGTGGGGGAGGCCGGTCTCACTGGTAGATGCCCTCCCGCAGCGCAGTGGCCACCGCGCCGGTGCGGTCACCGACGCCCAGCTTGCGGTAGATGGAGCGCAGATGCGTCTTGACGGTCTCGTCGCCGATGACGAGCTTGTTGGCGATGCCGCGATTGGACAGACCGTTGACGACGTAGGACAGGATCTCGCTCTCGCGCTGCGTAAGCCCTTGGCGCGCACCCGGCCAGAACTCGTCGCGCTGCAACCGGGCCGCGGTGTCGACGGCCCTGGCGGCCATCCCCGGGTCGATTGCCGTCTTGCCGGCGTGCGCGAACTCCAGCTGACGGACCAACTCGTCGCTGCCGATGCTCTTGAGCAGATATCCCGCCGCACCTACGCGCAGCGCCTGGAAGAGGTATTGCTCGTCGTCGTAGACCGACAGCATGACCACCTTCCGAGCCGGATCGCGCTTGCGCAGCGCGGCGCACAGATCGAGACCGCTGGAGCCCTGCATGCGCACGTCGCACAGCACGATGTCGGGGTCGAGGTCGGCGACGACGCCCATTGCCCGCTCGGCGCCAACGGCCTGCCCGACGACCGTGACCCGCTCCCCGAACGTCGTCAGCATCGCCTTGAGGCCCTCGATGACCATCTCGTGGTCATCCACCAGCACGAGCCGGACCGGAGGGTTGATGGCGGGCGACATGGCCCGAGCTTAGAACCGGCGGACGCGCCGATCACCCAACTTGACCTGTTCTATCCCCCGCATGGGGGAGGCGCCGATGATGTGACCTGGGCCACTCTAAGGGCATGGCGTCCACTCCGGAGAAGGCATGGCGGGCAGGTCGGTTCTGGTGGGATTCGGCCCACCCCGACGAAGCCGGCACTCACTCGCTGCGGGCGATGATCTTCGACCTCGATGCCCTCACCGACGTCGAGTGCGATGGGCACCGGCTCGCGTTCAACGCCGCCTTCACCGCCCACCGGCTGCCCCTGCAGTGGAGTGCGGCGCGATACCGCAAGATGCTGGCACTGCCTGATGAGCGGCAGCGGGTGGCGGCCGAACTGCGGGCGCGGGGCATCTGTACCGAATGCGACGTACTGGCCAGGGTCCTGGTCGAGCAACTCTGCTCGACCAAGGCGACGATGCTCGACCAGATGATCCTGGCGGCCGACCTGGATCCCCGTCGCGGCGCCGTCGAGCTGATCACCGAGGGCTTCACCGCCGGGGTGGCCGTCGGGGTCGTCGGCGACGGGCGGCGGCGCTGGGTCGAGCCCCTGGTGCGGCAGCTGGTCGGTGAGGGTCTGGTGCAGACGATCGTGACGGCCGACGACGTGGGCGCGCCGATGCCCACCGCGGACGCCTACCGGTTGGCCCTGGCCGACCTGGGCGTGACGGCGCAGGATGTCCTGCTGTTCACCGGCTCGGCGGCCGGTCTGCGCAACGCGCACGCCGTCGGGCTGGCCGGCGTGCTCGTCGATCCCGCCACGGCCGGCGTGCGCGCGGACTACGACGGGCTTCGGGTCGCCGACTGCCTGCGGCTGCGGGGCCGGCTGAGAGCCGGTGGCAATCGGCTAGTTGCCGCGTAGCAGCTCGATGACCGCGCTGAAGTCCTGGTTGGCGTGTTCGGTGGCGAATTCCGCGTAGATCTGTGCGGCGTGAGTGCCCAGCGGCGCCGACGAACCGGTGGACTCCACCGCCGCCATCGCCAGGCCGAGATCCTTGTTCATCAGGGCCGTGGCGAATCCCGGTTTGAAGTCGTCGTTCGCAGGAGATGTCGGGACCGGTCCTGGCACTGGGCAATTCGTGTGCACTGCCCAGCAGTTGCCGGTGGCGCCGGTGATCACGTCGAACAGGGACTGCGCCGAGAGTCCCAACTTCTCGGCAAGCACGAAGGCCTCGCCGACGGCGATCTGCTGAACCGCCAGCACCATGTTGTTGCACAGCTTGGCGCTCTGGCCGTTGCCGGATCCGCCGCAGTGAATGATCTTGCCCGCCATCGGTTCCAGCACCGGCTTGGCCCGCTCGACGGCAGCGTCGTCACCGCCGACCATGAAGGCCAGCGTGCCCGCGGCCGCGCCCTTGACACCACCGGACACGGGGGCGTCGACCTGCGAGTGACCGTGCTCGGCCGCCTTGGCATTGACGGTCCGCGCGTCGTCGACCGAGATGGTCGAGGTGTCGATGAACAGGGTGTCCGCCTTGGCCGCGGGCAGCACCTCGGCGTAGCACGCCTTGACGATCGCCCCGCTGGGCAGTGAGGTGATCACCACGTCGGCATGGGCCACGGCGTCGGCCGCATTGTCGAACACCTTGGCGCCGTTGGACTCTGCTGCCAATCTGAGCTCGGGAACCAGATCGAAGCCGTGCACGGGGTGACCCGCCTTGACCAGGTTGGTCGCCATGGGGCCACCCATGTTGCCCAGTCCCAAGAATGCGATCGTTGCCATCGACATGTGAAGTGCCTCTCGGTGTCATGCGGACGCGCGGCCGCTGGCGGAATCTGCCGTGTTGCGGGTTGCGCCCGCCGAAGCAGTCTTGCGGGCTGCGCCCGCGCAACCCCGCCCGATCACCACGCGCATGATCTCATTGGTTCCCTCCAGGATGCGGTGCACCCGCAGATCTCGAACGATCTTCTCCAGCCCGTACTCCCGCAGATAGCCGTACCCGCCATGCAGTTGCAGGGCCTGGTCGGCGACCTCGAAGCACGCGTCGGTGACGTAGCGCTTGGCCATCGCGCACAGGGACACCTTGTCGGGGTGGTTCTCGTCCAGCGCGGATGCCGCCCGCCACAACAGGTTTCGCGACGTCTCCAACGCGGTCGCCATGTCGGCGAGCGTGAAGCGGATGGTGGGCTCGTCCAGCAGGGTGATGCCGAAGGCCTCGCGATCGGCGAGGTAGCCGACCGCCTTGTCGTAGGCCGCCTGCGCACCGCCGAGTGAACACGCGGCGATGTTGATGCGGCCGCCGTTGAGGCCGTTCATCGCGATGGCGAAACCGCTGCCCTCGCCTTCCGCTCCGCCGAGCATGGCGTCGGCAGGCACCCGGGCCCCCTCGAACACCACCTGAGCCGTGGGCTGCGCATTCCACCCCATCTTGTGCTCGTCGGCGCCGAAACCGACCCCCGGGGTGTCCGCAGGCACGACGAACGCCGAGATGCCACGGGGACCGTCCCCGCCGGTGCGGGCCATGACGACGTACACGTCGGAGGCTCCGGCACCGGAGATGAACTGCTTCACCCCGTCGAGGACGTAGTGGTCACCATCCCTAACGGCCCTGGTGCGCAACGCGCTGGCGTCCGATCCCGCACCCGGTTCAGTGAGGCAGTAGCTGGCGATCAGTTCCATCGTGGCCAGCCGGGGCACCAGGTTCTTGCGCTGCTCGGGCGTGCCGTAGGCGTCGACCATCCAGGTGCACATGTTGTGAATCGACATGAACGCCGCAATCGTCGGGTCCGCCGTCGCGAGCTGCTCGAAGATCCGGACGCCGTCGAGACGCCGCAACCCGCTGCCGCCGACGTCCTCGGCGCAATAGACCGCGGCCATGCCCATCTCGGCGGCCTCGCGCATCGCATGGACCGGAAAGTGCTTGCGCTCGTCCCAGTCGAGGGCTTGCGGCGCAAGACGTTTGGCGGCGAACTCGGCTGCAGCCTCTGCGATCACGCGCTCGTCGGAGTCCATTCCGAAGTAGTCCACGGGTGGCCCGCGCTACTTCATGGTGGGGATGGAGAACTCGGCGCCATCCTTGATGCCGGACGGCCAGCGCTGGGTGACCGTCTTGACCTTGGTGTAGAAGATGATCGAGGCCGGGCCGTGCTGGTTGAGATCGCCGAAGCCGGACCGCTTCCAGCCGCCAAAGGTGTGGTAGGCCACCGGAACCGGGATCGGCACGTTGACACCCACCATGCCGACCTGGACGCGCGAGACGAAGTCGCGAGCGGTGTCGCCGTCGCGGGTGAAGATCGCCACGCCGTTGCCGTATTCGTGCTCCGACGGCAGGGCCAGCGCCTCCTCGTAGGTGTCGGCCCTGACGATGCACAGCACCGGCCCGAAGATCTCGTCGGTGTAGATCGACATGTCGGTGGTGACGTGATCGAACAGGGTGGGGCCGATGAAGAAGCCGCCCTCGAGGCTGGCGTCGCCGAACGTCAGATCGTCGGCGCCGCGCTCGCGGCCGTCGACGACGATCTCGGCACCGGCCTCGACACCCTGGGTGATGTAGTCCTTGACCCGGGCCAGGGCGGCCGAGGTGACCAGCGGCCCGTAGTCGGCCTTGGGATCGAGGCTGTGGCCGACGCGCAGTTGGTTGACGCGCTCGACGAGCCTGGCGCGCAACCGATTTGCCGTTTCCTCGCCAACCGGCACCGCGACGCTGACGGCCATGCACCGTTCGCCTGCGCTGCCGTAGCCGGCTCCGATGAGAGCGTCGACCGCCTGGTCGAGATCGGCGTCCGGCATCACGATCATGTGGTTCTTGGCGCCACCGAAGCACTGCGCGCGCTTGCCATTGGTCGCGGCCGTCGCGTAGATGTACTGCGCGATGTCGGAGCTGCCGACGAAGCCGATCGCCTGGATGTCGGGGTGGTTCAGGATGGCGTCGACGGCCTCCTTGTCACCGTGCACCACCTGGAAGACGCCCTTGGGCAGCCCGGCCTCCTCGAACAGCTCGGCAAG
Source organism: Mycolicibacterium sichuanense (assembly GCF_033741125.1). NCBI lineage: Bacteria > Bacillati > Actinomycetota > Actinomycetes > Mycobacteriales > Mycobacteriaceae > Mycobacterium > Mycolicibacterium sichuanense. The sequence goes on from NZ_JAWQPU010000001.1 coordinate 389,106, forward strand.
CCGGACCGGGACGGACGGATCGCGCTCGCTGGGCTTGAGGATGAATGCGTTGCCGCACGCCAGCGCCGGGCCTGCCTTCCACAGCGGGATCATGGCGGGAAAGTTGAACGGGGTGATGCCCGCGACGACGCCGAGCGGCTGCCGCAGCGAGTAGACGTCGATGCCGCCGCCGGCCCCCTCGGTGTACTCGCCCTTGAGCAGATGTGGGATGCCGATCGCGAACTCGATCACTTCGACGCCGCGCTGAATGTCGCCGAGGGCGTCGGCGACGGTCTTGCCATGCTCGAGTGAGAGCACTTCGGCGAGCTCGTTGGCGTTGGCGTTGACCAGTGCGACGAACTTCATCATGACCCGGGCGCGCCGCTGCGGGTTCCACGCCGCCCATTCCCTCTGTGCCTCGACGGCGACCGCGACGGCGGCGTCGACGTCGGCGGCAGACCCCAGCGGCACCTGCGCCCGAACCTCGCCGGTGCTGGGGTTGAGCACGTCGGCGAAACGCTCGGAGGTGCCCGCTGTCGGCTGGCCGTTGATGTAGTGCGAGATCCGTGCGGTCATGGGAGATGTCCTTCGGCGAGTATCAGAATTACTAGGACATCCTAGTAACGACGCTCACGCGTTGGCAAGGGCGGGTCCGACGGATCGCGGCGCTGTGAACGTGCTGGCAGTCGATGCCGTTGCGCCGACCCCTCGCAGCGCCGGGTGCCAGGCTCGAGCTCGAGTCGGGTTGTAACCCGTGCCCCTATCCCTTGTCGTACGGCCAACTCGGACGAAGACAGGCGACACGTGACGGCACGACGCGATCCCGCGCACCGAGGCCCGCTTCGGCTGGTGCCCGACGGTCGTTATCCGAACTGGGAGGCGGTCTACGAGGACAATGCCACCTGGGTGTACCGGACCATCTACGCCAGGGTCGGAAATCGGGCCGACGCCGAGGACCTCACTGCCGAGGTGTTCCTGGCCGCGCTGCGGCCGCTGCGCCTGTCCGCCACGGTCGCCGAGGTCCGCGCCTATCTGCGCAACACGTCGCGGACGGTGCTCGCGGCCCACTGGCGGCAGACCATGGGACGCGAGATCACCGAGATCGACGACGTCGCCGCGCCTCCGGAGAGCGAGGAGGCGATCAGCACGGCGCCCGCGCGCGTGGCGGCGGTTCTGGACACGCTGCCCGACAACTACCGCCGCATCCTGGAGCTGCGTTTCCTGCACGGCCGGTCGATCAAGGAGTCCGCTGCGGAGATGGGTGTCAGCGTGGGCAACGCCAAGGTGCTGCAGCACCGCGCCCTCAGGCTGGCAGCCCAGGTGAACGAGAGGAGCGGGCCGTGAACGCGCGAGGATCCGGGAGATCCGTGCACGACTACGTCGACGACCTGCTGCGCGGCCGCCGGCCAAGGGGCTTCCGCCCCGACGACTTCGAGGCTGCGCAGATGCGCACCGCGATCGACCTGAACGCCACCCGCGAGGGCGCCGACGAACCCCGGCCGGCCTTCCTCGACGAGCTGCACCAACGGCTCGCCGCACAGATGAACGACGAGCCGCCCTCGACTCCTGCGCCGAAGTGGTCGTCCGCCAACCGCCGACAGGTCATCATCGGCACGTCGGCGGCGGCCACCGCCGCGGTGGCCGCGGTGTCGGTGGACCGACTGCTCGGCGCGGGGGGCGCCGCACCGGCCGACGAGGCGCAGGAACTGCTGCCCACCGAGGGTTCGTGGCAGCGGGTGGCGGCCAGCGCCGAGGTGCCCGAAGGCGTCATGCATCCCTTCGACCTCGGTTCGGTGGTCGGCTTCGTCCACCGGGTGGGTGGTCGGGCCGAGGGCCTCTCGGGCATCTGCACCCATCAGGGCTGCAAGCTGTGGTTCGACGCGCCCGAGGACCGGCTGCGTTGCCCGTGCCATTCGACGTCGTTCGCCGTCGACGGACGCGTGCTCACCCACCAATTGCCGATCGCGCCGAAACCTCTTCCCACGCTCCAGGTTCGGGAGATCGACGGGACCATCGAGGTGTTCGCGCCAACCAGTGGAACCCAGCAGGCCTGAGCCTGTAACCCGCCTCCCTATCCCTTGACGAGGGACCCGCGCCCGCGGGCTCGTCGATCGATCAGGAGGTACCCGCCGTGTCACGACGAACTCAGCGCATCCTGGTGGCGCTGGCCAGCGCCACCGTGGCGGCACTGCTGCTGGCCGCCTGCGTTGCGGCCAATGACCAAGCAGTGCAACCCGTTCCCACCTTCAGCACCGACGTCTCCGGCACGCCGGGAATGGCCGCGGCGGGCGGCACGACGGTGATGAGCGCGATGCCGATGACGCCCGTGCCGCTCAGCGGGCTCCCCGTCGCCCCAGCCGGGCCAAACGCGGTGAGCATCAACGGTTTCGCCTTCGTGCCAAGCACTCTCACCGTCAAATCGGGAACCACGGTCACGTGGACCAACGGGGACGAGGATCCGCACACCGTGGTCGCCGGGGACGGGTCGTTCCGATCCCAGGTGCTCGGCTCGGGCGGTACCTACTCCTTCACCTTTCCGGCTCCAGGCTCGTTCGACTACGTATGTTCGATCCATCCGTTCATGCACGGCACCGTGGTGGTGACGCCATGACCGAGGGCCGCGGTCCCGAGGGAATTACTCGGCGCCAAATGATCAGGCACAGTGCCTGGTTCGGGGCGGCCGTGGGGCTGGCCGTCGTCGGCGGTGAGGTGATCTCGCACGTCGCCGGTGCGTCGACCACCGACGTGGCCAGGCCGACGCTGCGCTTCGCCCAGGTCAGCGACAGTCACATCGGCTTCAGCGGCACGGCGAACCCGGACGTGACGGCCTCGTTCGCCCGCGCGGTCGATCAGATCAACGGGCTGGGGTACACGCCGGACTTCGTCATTCACACCGGTGACCTGACCCACCTGGCCACCCCCGGCCAGTTCGACCAGGTGAAGCAGATGTTGACCGGTCTGCACACGCCGCACGTCTTCACCGTGCCGGGTGAACACGACTCGGTGGACGACGCGGGCCAGAAATATCGCGCGGCCTTCGGCGCGGGCACCCGAGGTGACGGCTGGTATAGCTTCGACGTGGCGGGCGTGCACGTCATCGCCCTGGTCAACACGCTGAACATGACCAAGCTCGGCCACCTCGGCACCGAACAGCTCGAGTTCATCGAGAAGGACGTCGCACCGTTGTCGAGCGACACCCCGATCATCGTGTTCAGCCACATTCCGCTGTTCGCGATGTTTCCCGCCTGGGGCTGGGCCACCGACGACTCCGTTCAGGCGCTGTCGTACCTGCGCCGGTTCGCCTCGGTGACGTGTCTGAACGGCCATGTGCACCAGCTGTTCTCGAAGACCGAGGGCAACGTCACGTTCTTCAGCGGTACCACCACCGCGTACCCGCTACCGCATCCCGGTGAGGGGCCGGCGCCCAAGCCGCTGACGCTGCCCGCGGGCCGGCTCCACGACGCCCTCGGAATCCGAGAGGTCTCCTACGCCAAGGGACAGCGGGCGCTGGCGCTCAAGGACAGGACACTGTCGTGATCACCCGGGTCCTCATCGCCGCCGGCCTCGTGGTGGGCGGTGGCAGTCACGCCATCCTCTACGTGCACGGCTACGACCAGATTCCCACCGTCGGAACGGCGTTCCTCGTGCAGGCGAGCGTCTCGTTCGCGGTGGCGGCCCTCATCGTGCTTGGCGGCCCCGACTGGCTGGTCTGGGCGGCCGGTGTGCTCGCCGCCGGGACGCTCGGCGCATTCGTCCTGTCCCGGACCATCGGCGTCGGCGGCTTCGTGGAGAGGGGTTGGCAACCGGCACCCCATGCCGCGGTCAGCGTGGCCGCCGAGCTGCTCACCGTCTCACTCTGCGGGGCTTGGTATCTCAGCCGGCGCCGGGCGACTGCTTGAGGCCTGCGACGAATGCGTTGGCGTCCTCCCACGTCGGCAGCAGGCCGGCGGCCCTAACCTCGTCGAGCGTCGCCGCGGCGGCGTCCCGCTCGGACAGGTTGGGCGCGGCGCCGTCGACCAGTGGCCACTCGACGCCGATGGCAGGGTCCGTGGCGCGGATGGTGTGCTCGCGCTCGGGGGCATAACCCGCCGAACACAGGTAGGCGACCGTCGAATCGTCCTGCAGCGCCAGGAAGCCGTGGGCGAGACCCTCGGACAGATAGATCGTCCGGTGGTCGCGATCGTCGAGCAGGACCGAATCCCAGTGGCCAAACGTCGGTGATCCCACCCGCACGTCGACCACGACGTCGAACACCGCGCCGCGCAGACAGGTCACGTACTTGGCCTGGCTCGGCGGAAGCTGAGCGAAGTGCAGCCCCCGCAGTACGCCGGCTGCCGACACCGAGACGTTGGCCTGTCGAAGGTCGAAGCGGTGGCCGGTCATCGCTTCGAACTCGCGGTCGGTGAACCACTCGAAGAACCGTCCCCGCGGGTCGGGGCGCACCGTCGGGGTGATCTCCCAGGCGCCGGGTACCGCGAGTTCGCGAAAGCTCACTGGTTGCGCTCCTCGTACTTGGCTTCGGAGGCTTCCTTCATTGGGCGCCACCAGGACTCGTTGTCGCGGTACCAGTCGATGGTGGCGGAGAGGCCCGACTCGAAGTCGTCGTGCCTCGGCGTCCAGCCCAGTTCGTCGCGCAGCGCCGACGGGTCGATCGCGTAGCGCAGATCGTGGCCCGCCCGGTCGGTGACGTGGTCGAAGTCGTCCTCGTCGCGGCCCATCAGCCGCAGCAGGGTGCGCATCACCGTCAGGTTGTCGCGCTCACCGTCGGCCCCGATCAGATACGTGCGACCCAGTTCCCCGTCGGCCAGGATGCGCCACACCGCGTCGTTGTGATCGCTCACGTGGATCCAGTCGCGCACGTTGGCGCCGGCGCCGTAGAGCTTGGGACGCCGGCCGGTCAGCACGTTGGTGATCTGGCGGGGAATGAACTTCTCCACGTGCTGATACGGGCCGTAGTTGTTGGAGCAGTTCGAGATCGTCGCGCGCACACCGTAGGAGCGCACCCACGACCGCACCATCATGTCCGAGGCGGCCTTGGTAGACGAGTACGGACTCGACGGGTTGTAGGGCGTCGACTCGGTGAACCGAACCGATTCGCCGAGCGGCAGATCGCCGTAGACCTCGTCGGTCGATACGTGGTGCAACCGCACCCCGTGCCGGCGCACGGCCTCCAGCAGCGTGAAGGTGCCGACGACGTTGGTGCGCACGAACGCCTCGGGGTCGGCCAGCGAGTTGTCGACGTGGGTCTCGGCCGCGAAGTGCGCCACCGCATCGGATTCGGCGACCAGCTCGTCGACCAGTGCGGCGTCGCTGACGTCGCCATGCACCAGGCGCACCTCGTCGGCGACGGGCGCCAAAGACTCCCGCCGGCCGGCGTAGGTGAGCGCGTCGAGGACCGTCACCTGGACCTCTGGGTGCTCGCGCACCGCACCGTGAACGAAATTGGCGCCGATGAAGCCGGCTCCCCCCGTGACCAGCAAACGCATGGTCGATGACCCTAGTGCGTCGGCGGGTTACCCGTCGACCGAAAGTCCCAGCGGACCGGCCAATTCGGTCAGCGTGGGGATCAACGCGTCCTCGCCGCCGAGCACCTGAATGCAGACGTGGTCGGCGCCGGCGTCGAGGTGTTCGCGCAGCCGCGCCGCGATGTCGTCGGGCGTGCCGTGTGCCACCACTGCGTCGACGAGCTTGTCACTGCCCGGCTTCTGCACGTCGGAGTCAGTGAAACCCAACCGCTTGAAGTTGTTCACGTAGTTGCTGAGATCGAGGTAGAACTCGACGGTCTGGCGACCGATCGCGCGGGCCTGCTCGGCGTCTCTGGCCAGCACCACCTTGTGCTCGGGTGCCAGGAACACCGTGTTGCCGATCAGCTCGTGCGCCTGCGCCGTGTGCTCCGGGGTGGTCAGGTACGGATGTGCGCCGGCACTGCGCTTGGCCGAGAGCTCGAGCACCTTGGGACCCAGTGCCGCGATGACCCGGCGGCTGGTGGGCACGTTGGCTGCGTCGAGCGCGTCGAGATATTCGACCAGGACGTCGTAGGGCTTGCGGTACTCCTCGGTGTGCTCGGGGTGACCGATGCCGACGCCGAGCAGGAACCGGCCGGGATGGGCCTTCTCGATGCGGTGATAGGACGCGGCGACCTCCGCGGCGGGCGCGGTCCACACGTTGACGATCCCGGTCGCCAGTTGGATGTGGTCGGTCGCCTCGAGGATGGGTTCGGCGAAGGCCAGGTCGCCGGCGGGGGAGCCGCCCACCCAGAGGGCGCCGTATCCCAGCTTCTCGATCTCGACGGCCTGCTCGGGTGTCACCGCCCCCAACGTCCAGACGCCGAAGCGCCCCAGGTTGGGCTTGAGTTCGGATACGTCAGTCACGGATCGGATGTCCCTTCGGTGGAGGTCGCTCACTGCAGGCCCAGCGGCCCCGCCAGTTCGGCGAGTGCGGGCACCAGCTTGTCACTACCCGCTAGCACCTGAACGGGAACGTGATCTGCGCCGGCGGCCAGGTGCTCCTGCAACCGCGCGGCGATGGCGTCGACCGTGCCGTATGCCACGACGGCGTCGACCAGGGCGTCACTGCCGGGCTTGGCGACGTCGGCGTCGGTGAAGCCGAGGCGCTTCCAGTTGTTGGTGTAGTTGGCCAGGTTGAGATAGATCTCGAGCGCCTTGCGGCCGACGGCGCGGGCCTGTTCGGCATCGGTGGTCAGCACCACCTTGTGTTCGGGGGCCAGGAATGCGTCGGGCCCGATGAGCTCACGCGCTCCGGCGGTGTGCTCCGGGGTGGTCAGATACGGGTGCGCTCCGGCGCTGCGCCGGGCCGACAGCTTGAGCACCTGCGGACCGAGGGCCGCCACGACACGGCGCTCCTTCGGGACACCGTGCTCGTCGAGGGCCGTCAGGTACTCGGTCAGCGCGTCGTAGGGCTTCTTGTACTCCTGCTGCGCCTCGGGGTGACCGACGCCGATGCCCAGCAGGAAGCGGCCGGGGTAGGCCTTCTCGATGCGGTGGAACGACTCCGCGACGGGACCCGGCGCCGCGGTCCAGATGTTGACGATGCCCGTGGCCAGCTGCAGTGTCTCGGTGGCGGCGAGGATGGGCTCGACCCAGTCGAGTTCGGCCGGCGGGGAGCCACCCGCCCAGATGGCCCCGTAACCGAGCGCCTCGATCTCGCGAAGCTGATCGGCGGGGAGCTGCCGCCATTGGTCGTAGTGGCCGAATACGCCGAAGGTGCCGAGGTTGGGCTTGCCGGTGGTCTGCGTCATAGTCGGGTCAACCCGACCCGTCGCGGTCGCTATTCCGCGACGATCCGGTTGATCCGAACCATTGCCCGGCTAGCCCTGCGCGTCGGCGGGGGCTTCCTCCGGTTTGGGCGCAACCAGCGGCAGCACGATGATGAAGCGGGTGTCACCCGGCGTCGACTCGACCCGGATGTTGCCGTGGTGCTTCTGCGCGATGATGCGCCACGCCAGGTCCAGACCGAGCCCGGTGCCCTCGCCGAAGGCCTTGGTGGTGAAGAACGGCGTGAAGATGCGGTCGACGATGTCCTGCGGGATGCCGGGGCCGTCGTCGCCGATGACCACCTTGATGGCATCCTCGCCGACGGCGCTGGTCGAGATGCTCAACGTGCCCTCCCCGCCCATCGCCTGGATCGCGTTGTCGATGACGTTGGTCCAGACCTGGTTGAGATCGCCTGGGTAGCACTGGATCTCGGGTAGGGACATGTCCCAGTCCTTGACCAGCTTGACCGGCTTGTCCTTGCCGATCTTCTCGCCGAACATCATCAGCGTGCTGCGCAACAGGTCGTGCACGTTGGCGCTCTGGTACGGCGCGCGGTCCATCTGGGAGTACTGCTTGGCCCCGGCCAGCAGGGCCGAGATCCGGCTGCTGGCCTCGGCGATCTGATTCATCATCAGCTCGGTGTCGATCGTGTACCGCAGCCAGCCGATCGCGCCCTGCAGCGACGCCGTGGCGTCGACCGCGTCGACCGAGGCCGAGATCCGCTCTAGCCAGTCGGTGTCCAGACCCGCCTCCACGAACGTGGGCGCGTAGTCCCACGCGCCAACGATGCCGTGGTCCTCGAGCCAGTCGCCGATGGCGTCCTCGCGGTCGGAGGCCTCCAGCGCACTGAGCTCGAGCGCCTTGGACTTGGCCACCTGTTCGGCGACCTCCTCCTGGATCGTGACCAACACGCGCAGGCCCTCGGGACTGAACTTGCCGTCGGCCAGCATGGCGAGCTTGTGTCGCATGCCGCCTACCTTCTCCCGCAGGTCCGACACGGCGCGTGCCGCCGCCGCGGCCGGGTTGTTCAGCTGGTGGGTCAGGCCCGCCGAGAGCTGACCGAGCGCGAGCAGCTTCTCGCGCTGGTCGATGATCTGGCGCTGCCGCAGACCGCCGACCTTGAGCCCCTCGAGCAGATGTACCGCCATCGGCAGCTCGGTCTTGACGAAGTTGCCGAACGCCTCGGCGTCCAGCACGAAGAACTTCGAGGGCTTGGTGACGCGCACCGACGACTCGTAGACCTGGGGCACCCCGTCGACGTAGGCGCTCCACGCGCCGCAGTACACGCCCCGCTGCGAGGTGCGGTTGGTGTCGATGTCCGCCCCGCCCGAGCGCTTCGACATCACCAGCTCACCCTCGATGAGCACGTAGAAGCAGGTCGCTGCCTCGCCCTCGATGCAGATCGGCCCCGGCTCGAAGCGGGCCAGGTGCCCATGTGCGCACAGCGACTCGAGCTGGCGGTCGGTCAACTTCTCGAACAGGAACAGCGTTCGTAGCTCGTCGGGTAGACACGTCTCACCCATGGGAGTCCCTTCCTCGGCCGTTGGTCAGGCCTCTGCTAGGTAGCGGTGCACCAGCATCACGGCCATCGAACCTTCGCCAACGGCAGCCGCCACCCGCTTCGCGGATTCGGAGCGCACGTCTCCTGCAACGAACACACCGGGCACACTTGTTTCCAAATGATGCGGTGGGCGTTCCCTATTCCAGCCCACCACGTCCTTGAGGTCCGGGCCGGCGAGGACGAACCCGCGGTCGTCGAGGGCGAGGACGCCGTCGAGCCAATCGGTCCGCGGCTTGGCACCGATGAAGCAGCACATCCGGCCACACGCCACGGTCGTCTTCTCACCGGACTGCTTGTCCAGCAGCACCAGACCCGACAGGTGATCGTCCTCACCGATCGTGTCGACCACCTCGGTGCAGGTCCGGACGTGGATCTTGTCGTTGTTCTCGATCTGCTCGATCAGATAGTGCGACATCGACGCCTCGAGCGAGGGCCCCCGCACCAACAGGGTCACGGAGTTGGCGGTCTTCGACATGAACATCGCGGCCTGCCCCGCGGAGTTGGCACCGCCGACGATGTACACGTCCTCACCGCGGCACTCCTCGGCGTCGGACACGGACGCGCCGTAGTAGACACCGCGACCGACGTAGTTGCACCCGTCGGGGTCCGCGGGATCGTTCCAGCACCCGACGACCTTCAACTCCTGGTATTCGACGCCGGTCGCGAGGATCACCGAGCGGGCGCCGATGGTGCTGCCATCCTCGAACTCGATGACCGGCGCGACGTCCCCGACGTGCAGCTTGACGACGTCGCGCGTGGTGATCACCTCGGCACCGAACCGCTCGGCCTGCCTGCGCGCCGAGTTGGTGAGCTCGGCTCCCGAGACACCGATGGGGAAGCCGAGGTAGTTCTCGATGCGGGAGCTGCGGCCGGCCTGGCCGCCGGTGGTGGTGCGCTCGATGAGGACGGTCTCCAGACCCTCCGAGGCCCCGTAGACCGCGGACGCCAGACCCGCGGGGCCGCCGCCGATGACGGCGAGGTCGTACATCTGCAACGACGGTTCGGTCGACAGGCCGAGCAGTTCGGCCAGCTGGCCGTCGGTGGGCTCGACGATCGCCTCGCCCTTCTCGGAGATCACCACCGGCAATTGCTGGCCGTCGAGCCCCGCCGCCTCCAGCAGCTGCCTGCCCTTGGGCTCGTCGGCCATCAACGCCCGGAAGGGGAACTGGTTGCGCGCCAAGAACTGCCGCACCTCCCAGGAGCGCTGGTTCCAACGGTGGCCGACCACCTTCGTATACGGCATGGCGCGGTCGCCGACGGCCCGCCACTCCTCGAGGAGCCCGTCGATGACGGGGTAGAGCTTCTCCTCGGGTGGATCCCACGGCTTGAGCAGGTAGTGGTCGAGATCGACGACGTTGATGGCGTCGATCGCGGCGTGGGTGTCCGCGTAGGCGGTCAGCAACACTCGCCGGGCCAGTGGAAACAGGTCCATGGCCTTTTCGAGGAATTCGATGCCGCTCATCTGCGGCATCCGGTAGTCGGCGAGCAGCACGGCGACGGTCTCGCCGCGCAGCTTCAGTTCCTTGAGGGCAGCCAGCGCGTCGTGCCCGCTCTCCGCGCGCACGACGCGATACCGCTCGCCGTAGTGGCGGCGCAGATCGCGGGCGACGGCGCGCGACACTGCGGGATCGTCGTCCACGGTCAGGATCACGGGTTTACGTGGCTCGGGCGCAGTTCCAGTCATCGATGTCTAGTATGCGCCGACCGTCCAGTCGATATCCGGTCTGCCGGTAGCCATGGTCGGATGCCGCGCGGCGCGCGGTGCGGTCACCGACTCGGCAGCACTCATTGTTCACCGGCGATTCAGGTCGAGGACCACCAGATCGCGTCTGCATCAAGAGGGTCGGGCCACTGCGATACCGGGGTGGCCGGCCAACCAGCCGATGACGTCGATCGGCCGAGACGCGAGCAAGTCGGTGTCGAACACGTTGGCGTGGTCGAGTTCGTCCTCGTTCGGCAGCAGTTGGAAGCGCATCCTTCGGCCGTGTGGTGACTTTCGTCTCTAGCGCCACCCCGGCGCCAGGAAAACGATGAGGCGACCGCCAGCCCCGAAAGGACTGACCGTGGCATCCACAGCACGCGCCGACGGAGTCGCGAATCCGGTCATCCGCAAGACCGCCGAGGACTGGCGTGTCACCCCGAACCTCACCGACTACGACGGGACGCGGGCCAGGTTCGACTGGGCGAAGGTTCCGAACGTCTGCGCCGGCATGGGAGCCCAGGGGTGCAACATCGCCTACGCGGCGGTCGACAGGCATGCCGACGGCGCCGCGGCCGCGCGCACCGCGCTGCGTTTCGTGCCCGCGTCCGGACCGGATGGCGGGCTGACACACCGGGACGTGAGCTACGCCGAGTTGGGCCGGCTCGCGAAGCGGTTCACCAACGTGCTCCGGACTGCGGGCATCGGGAAGGGGGACCGGGTGTTCACCCTGTTGGGCCGTCGCCCGGAGTTGTACGTCACCATCCTCGGGGCCCTGCGCAACGGGACGGTGGTCTCGCCGCTGTTCTCCGCGTTCGGGCCCGAACCGATCGCGACCCGGCTCGACATCGGCGCGGCGGACGTCCTGGTCACCACTAGGGCGCTCTACGACCGGAAGGTCGCCAAGATCCGGGACCGGCTGACCTCGCTGCGGCAGGTGTTCATCGTCGATGACGAAACCGGCGACCCCGAACCCGCAACGCAGAGGTTCTGGGCACTGATGGACGCGGCTCGTGACGACGCCCCGATCGAACCCACCACGGCCGACGATCCGGCGCTGCTGCACTTCACCAGCGGTACCACCGGTACCCCGAAGGGGGCGCTGCACGTGCACGGGGCAGTGACCATGCACTACGTCACCGGACTGTACGCCCTGGATCTGCATGACGACGACATCTATTGGTGCACAGCCGATCCCGGATGGGTCACCGGAATGTCCTATGGGGTCATCTCGCCGCTTCTACACGGGGTGACGTCGATCGTCGACGAAGCGGAGTTCGACGCCGAACGCTGGTACCAGATCTTGCAAGACGAGCGCGTCACCGTGTGGTACACCGCGCCGACGGCCATTCGCATGCTCATCAAGGCGGGACCCGAGGTCGCCGAGAAGTTCCACTTCCCGAGCCTGCGATTCATCGCCAGCGTGGGTGAGCCGCTCAATGCCGAGGCGGTGTGGTGGGGAAAACGCGTGCTGGGCTTGCCGATTCACGACAACTGGTGGCAGACCGAGACCGGCGGCATCATGGTCGCCAACACACCGGCCTTCGACATCAAGCCGGGCTCGATGGGTCGGCCGCTGCCGGGCGTCGACGCGGCCGTGGTGCGGCGGGGAGACGACGGCACGGTGTCGGTGATCGAGGAACCCGACGTCGAAGGAGAGCTGGCGCTCAAACCCGGTTGGCCGTCGATGTTCCGGGAGTATCTGCACCAGGAGGAGCGCTATCGCAACAGCTTCGCCGGGGGTTTCTACCTGAGCGGCGATCTGGTTCAACGCGACGCCGACGGCTACTTCTGGTTCGTCGGCCGCGCCGACGACGTCATCAAGTCAGCCGGGCACCTGATCGGTCCGTTCGAAGTCGAGAACGCACTCACCGATCACCCCGCGGTGGCGGAGGCGGCGGTCATCGGCATGCCCGATCCCACCGTCGGCGAGGTCGTCAAGGCCTTCGTCACGCTCAAGGACGGCTTCACGCCGAGCGAGGAACTGCGGCTGGCGCTGCTCGGTCATGCCCGGAAACGGTTGGGCGCTGCGGTGGCTCCCAAGGAGATCGAGTTCGCCGATTCGTTGCCGCACACCCGCAGCGGAAAGATCATGCGGCGCTTGTTGAAGGCCCGCGAACTGGGTCTGCCCGAAGGCGACACGTCCACGATCGAGACCAGGGAGGTGACGCTGTGATGGACCGTGACCTCGCGTCCGCGCTGTTGTCGGACATGGTGCGGGTGCGCCTGATGGAGGAGAAGTGCGCCGAGCTCTACGGGGCGGGCAAGATCCGCGGATTCCTGCATCTCTACGTCGGTGAGGAGGGGGTCGCCGCCGGGTCGCTGCGGGTGCTCGAAGCCAAGGACGCGGTCGTTGCCACCTATCGTGATCACGCGCATGCCCTGCTGCGGGGCGTCCCGATGACCAAGATCATGGCCGAGATGTTTGGCAAGCAGGAGGGTTGTTCGCGCGGGCGCGGCGGTTCGATGCACCTGTTCGACGCGCGCACCCGTTTCTACGGCGGGAACGCGATCGTCGGCGGCGGCCTCCCGCTGGCGGTGGGCTTGGCGCTGGCCGACCGGTATCTGGACGATCCCCGGGTGACCGCCTGCTACTTCGGCGAGGGCGCCGTGGCCGAGGGCGCCTTTCACGAGTCGATGAACCTTGCCGAGCTCTGGCAGCTACCGGTCTTGTTCTGTTGTGAGAACAACTATTACGCGATGGGGACGGCGATCGCGGTCGAGCAGTCGCAGACCGACATGACCGCGAAGGCGGCGTCGTACCGGATACCGTCGCTGGCCGTCGACGGCATGGACGTACTCGCCTGCCATACCGCCGCCGAGGAGGGCGCTTACCACGTCCGCAACGGCGGTGGCCCGTTCTTCCTCGAGTTCCGCACGTACCGCTTCCGGCCACATTCGATGTTCGATCCGGAGTTGTATCGCGAACGGGCCGAGGTTGACCGTTGGCGCGAACGGGACCCGATCCGCACCTTCACCGAGCGGTGCACGGCCGCAGGCGCGCTCACCGATGACGACGTCGCCGCGATCCGCCGCGCCGCCGACGAGGAACTCGCCGACGCGGTCGCCTATGCCGAGGCCGGTACCTGGGAGCCCGTGGAGGATCTCACCCGCGATTTGATGACGCCCGAGGCGGCGGGGGCGGTCCGATGAGCAAGACGGCGTACCGCACCGCGGTGCACGACTCGATTCGCGACGCCATGCTCGCCGACCCGCGGGTGGTGCTGATGGGTGAGGACGTAGGCGCCTACGGCGGCACGTACGCGGTGTCCAAGGGCCTCTTGGACGAGTTCGGGCCGCAGCGGGTGCGTGACACCCCGCTGTCCGAATTGGGCTTCGTGGGGATAGGAATCGGCGCCGCGCTCGGCGGATTGCGTCCCATCGTCGAGGTGATGACGGTCAATTTCAGCCTGCTGGCGCTGGATCAGATCGTCAACACCGCAGCGGCGCTGAGGCACATGTCCGGTGGGCAGTTCTCGGTGCCACTCGTGGTGCGCATGGCGACCGGGGCGGGGCGGCAGTTGGCTGCTCAGCACTCGCACAGCCTCGAGGGTTGGTACGCGCACATCCCCGGCATCAAGGTGCTTGCGCCCGCCACGGTGGAGGACGCCTACGGGATGCTCGCCACCGCGATGATCGACCCGGACCCGGTGATCGTCTTCGAACACGTCCAGCTCTACAACACCACCGCCGACGTCGAATCACCTAGAGCACAGGATATTTCGCGCGCGGCAATCCGGCGCGGCGGAGCCGACGTCACGGTGATCACCTACGGTGGCAGCCTGGTGAAGGCCCTCGACGCGGCCGAGGAGCTGGCGCTGGCAGGCATCGACTGCGAGGTCGTCGACCTGCGGACGCTACGTCCACTGGACACCGAGACCTTCGTTGCGTCGGTCCGCAAGACCCACCGTGCGGTCGTGGTCGACGAGGGTTGGCGCACGGGCAGCCTGGCGGCCGAGATCAGCGCCCAGATCGTCGAGAACGCGTTCTTCGACCTCGACGCCCCCGTCGCCAGGGTGTGTAGCGCCGAGGTGCCGATACCGTATGCCAAGCACCTGGAGGTGGCGGCGCTGCCGCAGCAGGACAAGATCGTCGCGGCCGTGAAGGCCTTGTTCGGGGAGCGCCCGTGATCGACTTCACGATGCCGGCGCTCGGTTCGGACATGGACGAGGGAACGCTCGACGAGTGGCTCGTCAAACCTGGTGATCCCGTGACGCGAGGCCAGGTCGTCGCCGTGGTCGAAACCACGAAGGCCGCGGTGGAAGTGGAGTGCTGGCACGACGGCACGATTCGTGACCTGCTCGTGCCGGTCGGTCGAACCGTGCACGTGGGAACGCCGTTGGCGAGGCTGCTCGCGCCCGGTGAGGCAGATGACGGTTCTGCCGTCGTCGAGCCGGCCGACCGGGTGGAGGAGCCACCGATGCCGGCGGAGCTGCCCGAGCGGGAGCCCGCCCCGGCGGCGGTTGCCCCGTCGCAGACCCACCGCCGCCAGTGGATTTCGCCGGCGGCCCGGCGCCTGGCGGCGTCACTGGGAGTCGACGTCGACGCCATCACCGGCACCGGGCCCCAGGGGGCGGTGATCACCAGCGACGTAGAACACGCTGCGGCGTCGCCGGCCAACTCGATCGTCGACGAGCCGAAGACTCGTGCGCCGAAGCTCGAGAAGCCGAAGAGTGCGCACACGGCCGCGGACCGGGCGGCCGAGATGCGCAGGTCGATCGCGGCTGCGATGAGTCGGTCCAAGCGGGAAATCCCGCACTACTACCTGGCTGACGAGATCATGGTCGAGTCGGCCATCACGTGGCTGGCCGATCGCAACGCGCAGCGATCGATCACCGAGCGGGTGTTGTTCGCTGCGCTGCAGCTGAAGGCAGTCGCCCTCGCCGCGCAACGCTTCAGCGAATTCAACGGGTTCTGGCGCGATGACGAATTCCGACCGGCCGACGGTGTGCACGTCGGTGTCGCGATCTCGTTGCGCGGCGGTGGCCTCGTCGCGCCGGCGATACACCGGGTGCCGGAGAAGACCCTTACCCAGTTGATGGGTGATCTGACCGATCTCGTGGCGCGAGCCCGGGCGGGTTCGCTGCGCAGCTCGGAGATGTCGGATCCGTCCATTACGGTCACCAACCTGGGCGATCAGGGCGTCGACGCAGTCTTCGGCGTCATCTACCCGCCGCAGGTGGCGCTGGTGGGGTTCGGCAAGCCCGCTCCGCGGGTGCGTGCCGTCGACGGGGGCATCAGGATCGCCACCACCATGCAGGCGACCCTGGCAGCCGATCACCGGGCCAGTGACGGACACCGTGGCGCGCTGTTCCTGGCTGCCGTCGCCGAACTGCTCCAACAGCCGGAACTCCTGGAGAGGTGACAGTGCCATGAAGACCCAACAAGGCATCCGCGACGAGGTCATGTCGGTGTTGACGGCGATCGCGCCCGAGGTGGAGCCCGACGAGCTGCGAGACGATGCCTTGCTGCGTGACCAGGTGGATCTGGACTCGATGGACTGGCTGAGGTTCCTGGTCGGCATCCACGAGCGGCTGGAGGTCGACATCCCGGAAGCCGACTACCGTAAGCTGTGCACGCTGGCCGACGTGGTCCGATACGTGCAGGAGCATGCCGCGTCCTGACGGCGAGGTGGATGCCGGCCGCGGGCGCCGGACGAGCGGTTTCGGCGATTTTGGGCAGCGCCGATGAGCGGGTAGTATCGATCAACGGTGCGGCATCCGCGCCGGCTCTTGCGTGCCCTGTCCTGGAATTCAACCAATCCGGCCCACGTTTGGTAGTCGGAGGCGGTGCTTGCGGCGCCAGATAGGGAATAACGGAGGACATGGCTAAAAAAGACGGTGCCATCGAAGTCGAGGGCCGCGTGGTCGAGCCCCTGCCCAATGCGATGTTTCGCATCGAGCTGGAGAACGGTCACAAGGTGCTCGCGCACATCAGCGGCAAGATGCGGCAGCACTACATCCGTATCCTGCCCGAGGACCGGGTCGTGGTGGAACTCTCGCCGTACGACCTGTCCCGGGGCCGCATCGTTTACCGCTACAAGTAACTGGACCGAGAACAGACAGAAGGATCGAATCGCCGTGAAGGTGAACCCGAGCGTCAAGCCCATCTGCGACAAGTGCAGGGTGATCCGTCGGCACCGGCGGGTCATGGTGATCTGCTCCGACCCGCGCCACAAGCAGCGTCAGGGCTAGTTCGCCACAGCAGTACCAGCACAACTGAATGATGAAATCCCAGTACCACTGCGCGAATACGTCGCGTAGCCACGTCCGGCACGGAGGCCGGACCCCGACCGGGGAACGGACTGGGACGAGACCTCCGCAACGAAAAGGAATCACTGCCTGATGGCACGTCTACTGGGCGTCGATCTCCCGCGCGACAAGCGCATGGAGATCGCGCTGACCTACATCTACGGCATCGGCCGTACCCGCTCCCAGCAAATCCTGTCGGCCACCGGCATCGATTACGATCTGCGCACCAAGGACCTGACCGATGATCAGGTCTCGCAGCTGCGCGACTACATCGAGAGCAACTCCGACATCAAGGTCGAGGGCGACCTGCGCCGCGAGGTGCAGGCCGACATCCGACGCAAGATCGAGATCGGCTGCTACCAGGGCCTGCGGCACCGCCGCGGATTGCCGGTGCGCGGCCAGCGGACCAAGACCAATGCGCGTACCCGCAAGGGGCCCAAGCGCACCATCGCCGGCAAGAAGAAGGCCAGGTAATCCCGGATGGCACAGGCTAAGAAGGGCGGCACCGCCGCCAAGAAGGGTCAGAAGACCCGTCGTAGGGAAAAGAAGAACGTCCCGCACGGCGCTGCTCACATCAAGAGCACGTTCAACAACACGATCGTCTCGATCACCGATCAGCAGGGCAACGTCATCGCCTGGGCGTCCTCGGGTCACGTCGGCTTCAAGGGTTCGCGCAAGTCGACCCCGTTCGCCGCGCAGCTGGCTGCCGAGAACGCCGCCCGCAAGGCGCAGGAGCACGGCGTCAAGAAGGTCGACGTCTTCGTGAAGGGCCCGGGTTCGGGCCGCGAGACGGCGATCCGTTCCCTGCAGGCCGCCGGCCTCGAGGTCGGCGCGATTTCCGACGTCACCCCGCAGCCGCACAATGGTTGCCGTCCGCCCAAGCGGCGCCGGGTCTAGAGGAGATAGAGAGACATGGCTCGTTACACCGGACCCGTCACCCGCAAGTCGCGCCGCCTCGGCGTCGACCTGGTCGGCGGAGATCAGTCCTTCGAGAAGCGCCCCTACCCGCCCGGCCAGCACGGCCGTGCGCGGATCAAGGAGAGCGAATACCGCACGCAGCTGCAGGAGAAGCAGAAGGCTCGCTTCACCTACGGCGTCATGGAGAAGCAGTTCCGTCGTTACTACGAAGAGGCCAACCGCCACGCTGGTAAGACCGGCGAGAACCTGCTGCAGATCCTGGAGAGCCGGCTCGACAACGTCATCTACCGCGCCGGGCTCGCCCGTACCCGCCGGATGGCTCGTCAGCTGGTCAGCCACGGTCACTTCACCGTCAACGGCGTGAAGGTCGACATCCCCAGCTACCGCGTTTCGCAGTACGACATCATCGACATTCGCGAGAAGTCGCTGAACACGCTGCCCTTCGAGCTCGCTCGTCAGACCGCGGGCGATCGCCCGATCCCGGGCTGGCTGCAGGTCGTCGGCGAACGTCAGCGCATTCTCGTCCACCAGCTGCCCGAGCGCGCCCAGATCCAGGTGCCGCTCACCGAGCAGCTGATCGTCGAGTTCTACTCGAAGTAATGCGTGCGGCGGCCAGCCGGCCGCTGCCACCAAGCGGCATCAAATAGCGGATGTCGAGAAGGAGATAGAAGAAGAATGCTGATCTCTCAGCGCCCCACCCTGTCCGAAGAGAGCCTCGCCGAGAACCGGTCCAAGTTCGTCATCGAGCCCTTGGAGCCCGGATTCGGTTACACCCTGGGCAACTCGCTTCGGCGCACGCTGCTGTCGTCCATTCCGGGCGCAGCGGTGACCAGCATCCGCATCGACGGCGTGCTGCACGAGTTCACCACCGTTCCCGGGGTGAAGGAAGACGTCACCGACATCATCCTGAACCTCAAGAGCCTGGTCGTGTCCTCCGAGGAGGACGAGCCGGTCACCATGTACCTGCGCAAGCAGGGCCCGGGTGCCGTCACCGCCGGTGACATCGTTCCGCCCGCGGGCGTCACGGTGCAGAACCCCGACATGCACATCGCCACCCTGAACGACAAGGGCAAGCTCGAGGTCGAGCTCGTGGTGGAGCGTGGCCGTGGCTACGTCCCCGCCGTGCAGAACAAGGCCTCCGGCGCCGAGATCGGCCGCATTCCGGTCGACTCCATCTACAGCCCCGTGCTGAAGGTGACCTACAAGGTGGAGGCCACCCGTGTCGAGCAGCGCACCGACTTCGACAAGCTGATCCTCGACGTCGAGACCAAGAATTCGATCACCCCGCGTGACGCCCTGGCCTCGGCAGGCAAGACGCTGGTCGAATTGTTCGGTCTGGCACGGGAACTCAACGTCGAAGCCGAGGGCATCGAGATCGGCCCGTCGCCGGCCGAGGCGGATCACATTGCCTCGTTCGCGCTGCCGATCGACGACCTGGAGCTCACCGTCCGGTCCTACAACTGCCTCAAGCGCGAGGGCGTGCACACCGTCGGCGAGCTCGTCTCGCGCACCGAGTCGGACCTGCTGGACATCCGTAACTTCGGTCAGAAGTCCATCGACGAGGTCAAGATCAAGCTGCACCAGCTGGGTCTCTCGCTGAAGGACAGCCCGGCCACGTTCGACCCGTCGGAGGTCGCCGGCTACGACGTGGCCACCGGCACCTGGAACAGCGACGCCAGCTACGACCTGGACGCCGACCAGGACTACGCCGAAACCGAACAGCTCTAACCCACACATCTCGAAAGAGAACCGTCCCGGTCCTACCTGATACGGGGGCCGGCCCCATTTAGGAGAAGTCGCAATGCCCAAGCCCACCAAGGGACCTCGCCTCGGCGGGTCGTCCAGCCACCAGAAGGCGCTCCTGGCCAACCTGGCCACGTCGCTGTTCGAGCACGGCCGGATCAAGACGACCGAGCCCAAGGCGCGGGCGCTGCGGCCCTACGCGGAGAAGCTCATCACCCATGCCAAGAAGGGCACGCTGCACAACCGGCGTGAGGTGATGAAGAAGATCCGCGACAAGGACGTCGTGCACACGCTGTTCGCCGAGATCGGCCCGCACTTCGCCGATCGCAACGGTGGCTACACCCGCATCATCAAGGTGGAGGCGCGCAAGGGCGACAACGCCCCGATGGCCGTCATCGAGCTGGTTCGGGAGAAGACCGTGACCTCGGAGGCCGATCGCGCGCGTCGTGTCGGTGCGTCGAAGGCGGCTCCCGTGGCCGCCGCGGCGGCCCCGCAGGCTGCCGTCGAGCCGGAGGCCGCAGTTGGCCCGGATGCCGATGAGGCCGTCGAGGACGTCAAGGTCGAGGACGCCGGCATCGCCGACGCGCAGGACGCCGAGGCCGCCGACGAGGCCGCGACCGAGGACGAGGCGGACGAAGCCAAGTCCTAGTGGACGATCCATCGACCATGCCCGTCACCGACACCGGTGGCGGGCATGTTCGTCTTCGGCTAGACGTCGCCTACGACGGCACCGACTTCGCGGGCTGGGCCACCCAGGCCGGACAGCGGACGGTTGCCGGCACCATCGACGACGCCCTGTCCACGGTGTTCCGCGTCCCCGTGGTGACAAGGGCGGCGGGGCGGACCGATACCGGGGTGCACGCCACCGGCCAGGTTGCCCACGTCGACATACCCGCCGAGGCGATCCCGCAGGCCTACCCTCGCACCCCCCGCGAGGGACCGGAGTTCCAGCCGCTGGTGCGGCGTCTGGGCCGGCTGCTGCCCGAGGACGTCCGGGTGCTCGACGTCGCCAGGGCGCCAGGGGGTTTCGACGCCCGCTTCTCGGCGTTGCGCAGGCACTACGAATACCGGTTGTCGACGGCGCCGTTCGGCGTGGTGCCGCGGGAGTCTCGGTTCGTCACTCCGTGGCCTCGCCCGCTGGACGTGGCTGCGATGCAGGCGGGAGCACGGGAGTTGTCCGGTCTCAACGACTTCGCGGCGTTCTGTCGTCCGCGGGTGGGGGCGACGACGATCCGCGACCTGCAGCGCCTCGACGTGATGCGCAACGGCGACGAGATCACCGCCTACGTCACCGCCGACGCGTTCTGCTGGTCGATGGTCCGGTCACTGGTCGGTGCGTTGCTCGCCGTGGGGGAGGGCCGTCGCGAGCCGTCGTGGTGCGCGGGATTGTTGGCCGCGACGCGGCGCTCCAGTGACTTCGCCACCGCCCCGGCTCGGGGCCTGACCCTCGTCGGCGTGGACTACCCGCCGGACGACGAACTGGCGGCGCGGATCGTGGTGACGCGCGATGTACGGTCGCCCGACGAGGTGCGCCGCGACTAGACCCGGCCCGCCACGAAGTCGACGGCCTGGCTGACCATGCCCGCCTTGATGTAGGCGGGGGCCAGGTGATCGGGCCAGTAGGCCTGCCAGTTGTCCGGCTCGGTCGGGTTGCAGATGGGGTCGTCTCCGTGGCACAGCTCGATGGTCCGCTCGTTGTAGACCGGGTTGAAGTTGGTGATCGGGCCAACCCACTGGCTGCCGTTTCCGAACAGCGCCACTGCCGCGATGTGCTGTTCGGCGTCCGGCGGGAGGGGATTGTCGAAGCCGAAGAACGCGAACGGCACGGCGAGGGCTACGTCGGTGACCGCAGCGCCCAGGGAATATCCGCCGAGCACGATGCGGGTATCGGGGCAGCTCGCCATGGTGCTCTGCACGCGCGCGCTCATGTCGTTGGCGCCGACGTCGATCTGGTTGTCGGCCGGGTAGCGCACGGCGTAGAGGTTGACGTTCTTGCCCGTCTTCTGCCGTAGCCCGCTGACGAACGCGTTGCCGATCTGACCGGCGCCCGGCGGCTCCAGGCGCCCGCGCGCGAAGATCACCTCGATCGCGGGGCACGCGGCGGAAGCGGTCGGCAGCCGCAACGGCGCGACGGCGGCCGGGGCCACCAGCAGCACACCGGCGATGAGCGTGGCGACGACCGCGGCGGTGACGATCCTGCGAAGACGCTGGGTGGTGGTCACCGAACGGATGCTAGTCGAACGCTCAGATCTTGGTCATCGCGAATTCGATGGCGGCGTTGACGCCACCCCCCGCGATGTAGGCGAGCTGTAGGTGCGACAGGGCAAGGGGGCCGCCGGAACAGATCGGATCGCCGGGGTTGCACATGTCGATCGTCTTGCCGGCGAAGGCCGGACCCGGCGCGACGGGGACGTCGAGCAGGCGGCTGGCGTTGCCGAACAGCACGACGGCGGCGACGTGGTCGGCCACCCCCGGCGGCAGCGGATCGTTGAGGACGCGGTTGGTCACACCCGCGCCGAGGGAGTAGCCACCGACGATGATCTTGGTGTTCGGGCACCGGTCGGACAGTGAATCCAGTTGGCTGGTCAGGTCGTCGACGCCGGGGCCGATGTCCTGGTGCGCCTGATAGTTGACCGCCGACGCCGCGATGTCCCGGCCGGTTCGCTCACGCAGGCCCGAGACGAACGCGTCCCCCACCTGTCCAAGGCCGGGAGGCTCGTCGGTACCGCGAGCGAAGAGCACCTCGACGTCCGGGCACGGTGCGGCGGCGGCAACGGGAACGCCTGCGGCGCAAGCCATCACGGCCGTGACGCCGGTGGCCGCGAGGGCGGCCGACGTCAGCCGGCGGACCGTGCGAGTTCTAGTGGTGGTCACGCTGGTGATATCCGATGGCTCGTCGGGTTCGTTACAGCAGGCCGGCGATGAAGTTCGCCGCGTCGTTGGTCGGGCCGCCGGCGTAGGCGCTGTGCGCGGGCACGCTCTGACCGTCGGTCTGGCATACCGGATCGCCACCGTTGCAGAGGTCGATCGCGCGGGGTCCCCACACCGGGCTGGTGGTCAGCGGCAGGCCGAGCTTTGCCGATGGGTTGCCGAACACCGCGATGCCCGCGACGAAGTCGGGGGTGTTGGGCGGGAGCGGGTTGGTGAATCCGACCGCAGGGATCGGCACCGCGGCGATGACGTCCATGACGGCCGCGCCCTGCGAATACCCGCCGAGCACCAGCCGGGTGTTGGGGCAGGCGCCCATCATGTACTGGATGTGGGCGCTGGCATCGTTGGCTCCGTTGGCGGCGGCCAGGAAGTCGTAGGTCGCCGGGTAGTCCACCGCGTAGGAGCCAACCGAGCGTCCACCCACCTTGGAGCGCAGCGAGTCGACGAAGGCGCCTCCGACGCGTCCCAGCCCGGCGGCTTCGGTGGTGCCCCTGGCGAAGACCACCTGGATGTCGGGGCAGTCGTCGGCCGATGCGAGCCCTAGACCTGCCGTCGGCACGATCGAGACGACCGGGGCGACGACGGCCAGACAGGCCGTTGCAATGGCAAGGAACGCGCGTTTGACCAGATCGAGAGCCACGCTGAATCCTAACGCGTAAACGGGCTAAACAAGTCCGGCGACGAAGCCGGCGGCCTGGGGGATGAACTCCGAGGTCTCGTAGTGGGTGTGCGCGAACGGGTTGCGACCGCGCGAGCAGATGGGGTCGCCGTCGGCGCACAGGTCGATGGCGCGGCCCGCGAAGGTCGAGTTGGTGATCGGGATGGAGAACTTGGTCGACGGGTTGCCGAACACGGCGACGGCGGCGACGTGCGGATCGAGGCCGGCCGGCAGCGGCGGCGCCGAACCGATCTCGCCGATCTTGTTGCCCAGCGGCGGGATGCCGGCAAGCATGTCGACCACGGCGGCGCCTTGCGAGTAACCACCGAGCACGATGCGGGTGTTCGGGCACTGGGCGGCGAGCGAACTGATGTAACCGGTCGCGTCGTTGGCGCCGTCGGCGGCGGTCAGGAAGTCGTAGGTGGCGGGGTAGTCGACGCCGTAGGAGCCGATGGTCTTGCCGCCGATCAGCGGGGTCAGCGAATCGACGAGCGCCTGCCCGACGCGACCGATGCCAGGGGGCTCACTGGTTCCACGCGCGAACACCACCTGCACGTCGTTGCAGGCCTCGGCGGAGGCGGCGGGAGCCACCGCCACGGGGGCGACGGCGCAGCCGACGGCCGCCACGGTCGCGGCCAGTCGAGTGGGCGTCCTGAGCTTGATCACTAGCCCATCTTCACACATTGCTGTTAGCTGCGGCGAACGTCCGACTCGGTGGTGACGCCGTCGGCGGGCATGTCGGGCCACGACGCCTCGGCGACCTTCTCCGTGCGGTCGCCCTGACGAGCCAGCACTAGCCCGGCCAACACCACGACGGCGCCGATGCCCTGGATCGTCGTCAGTGCCTCGCCGAGCAGCGCCCATGCGGCCAGCACCGCGAACATCACCTCGGCCAGCCCGACGAGTGACGCGAAGCGCGGGCGCAGGCGGGCGATGCCCATGATGCCGAGCAGATAGGCGATGGCGGTGGGAATTAGGGCGAGTGCGATGACGGGGACCAACCAGGACGTGGTGATGCCCGCGACGACTGTGTCGTTGGTGGTGAACGCCAGCGGGAGCAGCCCGGTTGTGCCAAGGAGTGCGACGCCGATGGCGCCGACGATCAGCCCGCCTGCCGCCAGCGTGATCGAGTTCAGGCCGCCGTCGTCGACCCCGTTGGTGCTGACCTCGTCGGACATCATGAAGTAGCAAGCCGCGCAGACCGCCGCGGCGAGGCCCCAGCAGACGCCGACGGCGTTGACCCTGGCCCCGGACAGGCCGTCGCCCTCGAAGATGCCGAGCACCAGCATGATTCCCGCGACGGCGAGTGCGACACCGACCATGGTGAGGTTGCTGGGTCGGCGCCGCGTGGTGGCCCACAACCAGCCGACGACGAGGATGGGCGAGGTGTACTCCAGCAGCAGCGCGACGGCCACCGACAGATGCGACACGGCGTTGTAGTAGCAGAGCTGGGCGCCCGCGATGGGCACGATGCCGTAGGCCAGCACGGTCCGGCGATGCCGAACGGCCTCACGCAGCCAGCCGGGCCTGCGCCACGTGGCGTAGGCCGCCATGGCGACGGCACCGCCCAGCAGCCGGGCGGTGACCGCGGCGGTGGGGCTCCAGCCGGCCTCCATCAAGGCCTTGGCCAGCGGACCCGACAACCCGAAGGCGAAAGC
Organism: Mycolicibacterium sichuanense; assembly: GCF_033741125.1. Classification (NCBI taxonomy): domain Bacteria; kingdom Bacillati; phylum Actinomycetota; class Actinomycetes; order Mycobacteriales; family Mycobacteriaceae; genus Mycobacterium; species Mycolicibacterium sichuanense. The sequence goes on from NZ_JAWQPU010000001.1 coordinate 413,778, forward strand.
CGAACCGATGGCGAACAGCATGCCGAGCCGGAACTGGTCGCTGGTGGGTCGGACCTCGGTCGTCGCCGTCACGTGGCACCTCCCGGCATGTAATGAGTAAAATCAATGACGCACATGACGCTACGGCCCAGGAGAATCAGCAGTCAAATGATATTCAGTCATGACACTGAGCTCACACTCCGCGCGGCCTGTGTGCTGATCAACACCGATCGCGTGGACGGCGAGCAGCTCGGTGACATGGTGGCGCTCGACGGGTATCTCGACGGCTTTGGGTGGACCGGGCGGCGCGACCGGGACGACGCCGAGATCGAGTCGGTACACCGGTTGCGCACCCGGCTCGGCAAGATCTGGACCCACGCCGACGACGAGGAGCGCGTCGTCGGCCAGGTGAACGCCCTCCTGAGCGACACCCGAGCCGCGCCGTGGCTCACCCGCCATGCCGAGATGCCGGAGTGGCACCTGCACCTGGCGTCGATCCACGATCCGCTCTGGCAGCGGATGGGCGCGGAGATGGCGATGTCACTGGCCGACCTCATCCGGGCTGGTGAACTGCGCCGGCTCAAGACGTGCGCGGCGCCCGACTGCGACGCGGTCCTCGTCGACCTGTCGCGCAACAGATCGCGCATGTTCTGCGACACGGGCAACTGTGGCAACCGTCAACACGTCGCGGCCTACCGGGAGCGCCAGGCCCGCGACGGGTCCTAGCCCCGACATTGGTGCGGGCAGCCGTCGTGTGGCGCAACTAGGCTCGACCTGGTGACGACGCGACTTCAGTTGAGCGCGCAGCGTTTTCGGGCGCGTCGAATGATGCACGCGCTGGTGCGCGGGGACGTCGCGATGCATGACGACCCGTTGCGCGCGCAGTCGGTGGCGATCGCGATCGGCGCCGCGGTCGCGGCGATCGGCCTCGTCGCGGGTGCCGTCGTCACCCTGGTGGCGCCGCAGGGCGTGCCCGAGTCCGCGCCCATCGTGATCTCGCGGGAATCCGGCGCCCTGTACGTCCGCGTCGGCGACACCCTGCATCCGGTGCTCAACCTCGCCTCGGCGCGTCTGGTCGCGCGCACCGCGGCGAATCCGGTACCGGCCGGCGACCGTGCCATCCAGGAATCCAGACGTGGCCCGTCGATGGGCATTCCGGGCGCTCCCGCCAGCCTGGGAAGCCCCGCACCCGGGGCGTCGTGGACGGTGTGCGACGACGAGCGGACCGTCGTGGCCGTCGACGGCTCGCCCCTCGAAGACGGGCTGGCGCTGCGCCCGGTGCTGGTGACGCCGCGCGGGGAGAGCGCCGCGGTCACCTACCTCCTCTACGACGGCCGACGAGCTGCAGTGGATCTGCGAAACCGTGCGGTGGTACGTGCGCTTCGCCTGAACGACGTTCTGCCCGTCCCGGTTTCGCGGGCACTACTCGATCTCGTCCCGGAGGTTCCGGCCATCGCGGCGCCTCCCATCCCGGGGGCCGGCGAGCCGGGCCCCGCCTCGCTCGGCGGTGCGACCGTTGGGTCGGTGGTGGTGGTTCGCCGTGCCTCGGACGCCGACTACTACGTCGTCCTGCGCGACGGTGTGCAGCTGATCGGCGACGTGGCGGCCGACCTGATCCGGTTCACCTACGACCGTCACGCGCGGCCCGTCGTGGCGGTGGCCCCGGCCGTGATCGCCGCCGCGCCGATCGCCGGACCCCTGCCGGTGGGCACGTTCCCCCGCCAGGCCGGGACGCCCGTCGGGCTAGCGGACCGTCTCCCCGTCTGCGCGCAGTGGCGCCACCGCGACGCGGCAGCGCCGACCAACGTCGTCGTCCGGGCCGGACGCTCGCCGTTCGACGGGCCGACGGACCTGGTTCAGGCCGACGGGAATGGACCCAACGTCGATGCCGTGGTGATGGCCGGCGGGACCAGCGCCTACGTCCGGTCCGCGAGCATCGTCGGGGACGAGGCCGGTGCCGGGGGACCGCGCTTCCTCGTCACCGACGCCGGCGTGGTGTTCGGCGTGCACGACGACGACTCGGCGACCGCCCTCGGCCTGAGCCGGCCACCGCAGCCGGCGCCGTGGCCGATCCTCGCCCACCTGCCTCGTGGACCCGAACTGAGCATCGCCGCCGCCTCAGTCGTTCGCGACGGGCTTTCCCCGCCGTCGTGACCGGCGCGTCGACGCCGCGATCACCAACGTCACCAGGGCGACGCACCCCGCCGCGCCGATCAACGACGCCCGACGGGACGCCGCGCCGGGGTGCGCTGGCGGCGGTCGACCGCCGACGACGGCCGGGCTCGGCACCGGTGACGGCCGTGCCCCGGTGCTGCTGACCGCCGCGAGCGCGTCGACGACGCCGTGACCTTGCCACGGATCCCATCCCGCGGCGGGATGGTGCGCGGTGTCCTCGATCGTGCGCATCACCTGTCGCGCCGTGAGCTCGGGGGAAGCGGCCCGCACCAGGGCGGCGATTCCCGTCACGATGGGCGCTGCGTAGCTGGTACCCGAAAGCGGTTTGCGCCCAGTCGAATCGTGGACGCTGTCGACGAGCCCTTCACCGCGCGGGCTCAGCGACACGACGGCTTCACCGGGTGCGGCCACGTCCACCCACGGCCCGGCGAGGGTGAACGCCGACGGCGCGCCCGCGCGGTCGACGGACCCGACCGTCAGCACGTAGTCGTCGTACCAGGCCGGGCTGGTGACGACGTCGACCGCATCCCAGTTCGGCCGCCCGGGATCGGCGGGATCGGGCGCCGGGTTCTGCCGGGGACACTGCCCGGCTCCGCCGACGTTGCCTGCCGCGGCGACCACCACGACGTTCTTGACGTCGACGGCATAGGCGAGCGCGGCGCCGAGGGCACGGTCGTCGAAACCCTGCTCCGCGGGCACGCAGGCGACCGACGAGATGTTGATGACGGTGGCGCCGGCGTCGGCGGCGGTGCGCACGGCGGCGGCCAACGTGTCGACGTCACCCACGCCGGCGCCACCCGATCCCTCGATTACCCGAAACAGGTTGCTCGACTGGCGGATTGCCAGGATTCCGGCATCCGGGGCGATGCCGCCGAAACCCTCGGGGCCGGAGGCAGCGCCGATGATCCCGGCGACGATGGTGCCGTGACCGTCGCAATCCTGGGTGCCGTCACCGGAGGAAACGAAGTCACCGCCAGGCAGTAGGTGGGGCAGCAATCGGTGCCGGGCGACGCCGGTGTCGATCACCGCGACGGTCTGGCCCGCCCCCTTGGTCAAGCGCCACAACGCTTCCTGCTCGGCGAGGTCCAGCGGTGTCCTCGAGGTCTGCGCCGCGGGCACGTCCTCGACGCAGGCGTGCGTCTGCTCGGTCGGTGTTCGCGGGGCGGGCGGGCCAGCCGGTGGCAGCAGTCCGCCGTCCACCGGTGCGGGTGTCACCGCCGACGCGAGCGGCGCAACCCACGTGGCGACGGTGGCGACGATGACGGTGACCACGCGCAGCACCGGCCCGGTCACCGGCCTGCCAGCTGGCTCAGGAACGCGTAACCACCCGCCACCCAGCATGCCGCGGGGACCACCGCTGCCAGTGCGACGTACTCCACCCGGTCGAGCCATCGGGCCACCGCCGCACCTGTGACGGGAACCCTGCCCAGGGTGAGCCCCACCAGGATCAGACCCCCGGCCACCGGACCTGCGTACCCCGGTCTCGTCTGGCATAGGACGGCCAGGCCCGCGGCGAGGCACGTCGATCCCGTTGCAAGCAGCGCTAGTTGGCGTACGGCGTCGGCCTGGCTGCGGGCGCGCAGGACCAACGCCGTCCCGACCGCGGCGGCGAACGCGGTGGCGGCGACCGGGTCGGCGGTGCGGGCCGCGTTGGCCATGACGACGGTGCCCACCGCCGCACCCGCGGCACACCCCGCGACGAGCCCGGTCAGGATTGCGTGACCGGCGGCGGCCCGCTCGTCGACGTCGAACCGTGGCTCGGTGGCCAGGTCCGCCGCCCACACCGCCGTCCGTGGGGCCAGGGTCAGCAACCCGACGGCCGTGGCAGCCAGCACCGCACCGGCCGTCGACGTCGGCATGGCCACCAACGTCGCGGCCGCCGTCGGCAGCGAGAGCCCCGCCGCGGCGGTCATCACCGCCGACGGGTGCCCACCCAGTCTGATCAGCAGCAGCGACGAGCATCCGGCGGCGGTTGCCGCGAGGAACACGTTGGGCGCGGCCGGGCCGGACGGGACCGCTAGAAAACCCGCTGCCCCGGCCAGCAGCACCGCCGCCAGGCCTGGCGCCCCAGCACGTATCACCGTCACCGCCGTGGCCAATGCACCGACGGCGGCGATGATGGCACCGGTCGTGGCGTGCGACGAACCCGCGGTCCCGATCAGGAATGCCGATGCCAAGGCGGCGGTGGACACGCACGCCGCAGGCATCAGGCGCTCGCCGACGTCGAGGTGCGACGACGTCGCGGCGGCCACCCGACGGCAGGGATCGACCCACGCCGCGCCGAAGCGCGGCGCCGGATCCCGGTGCAGGATGAGCAGCTCACCGTCGTGAACGCCGTTGTCGGTCAGCGATAGTGACTCCTCGAGGGGTTGACCGGCCGGGCGTTCGAGGCGCCACCGGCGCGGTGTCTCCGATGCGACGTCTCGATGATCGACCAACTCGAGAATCGCGGGCAGCAGTTCGATCACCGGTGCACCCGATGGCAGGGCGAGGTCGATCGCCACCGGATCACCTTCGCGGTCGGTCCGTATGCAGACACGTGAGACGGACAGCGGATCACCCCCATGCTCGAGCCGTGCACTCACGGTAGCGGCACGGGTGACCACCGATCGTCGGCAATGTTCGTCGAAATTGGGTGGAACGAAACCGGCTTCGCGCACGTCCATCAATTCGTGGAGGTACTCGGGGGTGATGGCGGTGAGATCGTCGTGCGACGTCCACCGCAGGTGCCGAAGGAGCCGCCGACGAACCTGGTCGCCCGGCTGCTGCCGGTGGGGACGCTGGTCGCCATGGGGGCGATGACGGTGCTGTACTTCAGCTCCGGGGCGGCGATGCCACGCAGCCCGATGTTCTTGTTCCTGCCCGTCATGATGTTGGTGTCGGTGCTCGGCTCGGTGGCCCATCAGTCCAGGGGAGCGCGCCGTGGTGGCGAACTCGACCAGGACCGACGTGGATATCTGCGCTACCTCGACGATCTCGACCGCACGCTGGTGAAAGTCGCCGAGGCGCAACATCTGTCGTTGCACCGGCGGCATCCGGATCCGGCGTCGTCGTGGTTGCTGGCCGGTTCACGGCGGAGGTGGGAGCGCCGGCCTTCGGACGCCGACTTCTGTCATGTGCGCGTAGGGGTCGGGACGGTCGGGTTGGCCGTTCCGCTCGTCGTGCCCGATCTGGGGCCTCCCGAGGAACGGGATCCGGTGACCGGGGCCGCCGTCGAGCGGGTGGTGGCGCATCGGTCGACGGTCTCGGACGCGCCCGTCACCGTCGATCTGCGGGCTCACCCCTGCCTCGCCGTCGACGGCCCGATGGAGGCGGCGCGGTCGCTGGTGCGGTCGATGGCGTGCCAGCTGGCGGTGACACACGGTCCCGACGTGGTCGGCATCACCGCCGAGGGACGGTTCGCGGATACGCATTGGGACTGGCTGAAGTGGCTTCCGCACCATCGGGTCTCGCACGATCGCGATGGCCCCCGACATCGCCTGGTGATCGTCGACGGCGAGGCGGGCGGGCGGACTCCGGCCGACGGCGAGACCGTCGTGATCGTCGGCGGACACCCGGCGCCCGAATGCGTACGGCTGGACGTCGCCGGCCAGGACACGGCCGAGCGGCCCGACGCGCTGACCGCAGTACAGGCGGTGGTCTGCGCCAGGGCGCTGGCCCGGTTCCGGCCGTCCGGCACGGGCACGTCCGGATGGGCCGAGCTCGTCGGCATCGGCGATCCGGCGCGCCTGGACCCGGAACGGGTCTGGCAGCCACGGACGCACCGGCACCGACTGCGGGTGGCCATCGGCGTGGACGATCTCGGCGCTCCGGTGGAACTGGATCTCAAGGAGGCCGCGCGCGGCGGGATGGGACCGCACGGGCTCTGCGTCGGTGCCACGGGTTCGGGGAAGTCGGAATTCCTGCGGACGCTGGCACTGGGGCTGGTCGCCACCCACGCGCCGGACGAGCTCAACCTGGTATTGGTCGACTTCAAGGGTGGCGCAACATTTCTCGGCTTCGAGCGGTTGCGGCACGTGGCCGCCATCGTGACGAATCTGTCCGAGGAGGCGCACCTGGTCGCGCGCATGCACGATGCGCTTGCCGGTGAGATGACCCGGCGCCAACGGTTGCTCCGCACGTCGGGTGGCTTCGCCAACGCTCGTGACTACGCCGTCGCCCGCGCAGGTGGCGCCCCCCTCGCCGCACTGCCCGCGCTGTTCGTCGTCGTCGACGAGTTCTCCGAATTGCTCAGCCAGCACCCCGACTTCGCCGAGCTGTTCGTCGCGATCGGCCGCGTCGGCCGCTCGTTGGGCATGCATCTGCTGCTGGCCAGTCAACGTCTCGACGAGGGTCGGTTGCGCGGGCTGGAGACGCACCTGTCCTATCGCGTGTGTCTGAAGACGTTCTCCGCGAGCGAGTCCCGCGCCGTCCTGGGCACCTCCGATGCCTACGACCTTCCCGCCACGCCGGGGGCGGCGCTGTTGAAGTCCGCCAGCGGTGAGCTGATCCGCTTCCGCGCGGCCTACGTGTCCGGGCCGTCCGCCGCATCCGCCGGGGTGCCGGTGCCGTCGCGGTTCACCGCCGCGGGCCCACGCGACGAGGCCGTCGCGACGGGCCCGACGCTGCTGGAGACGGTGGCCGACACCCTCGCCGACCGGGGCGCGCTGGCGCACCAGGTGTGGCTGCCACCGCTGGACGGTTCGCCGACCCTCGGGGCGCTGCTGACCAGGGTACCGACACCGTTCGAGGTGCCGATCGGACTGGTGGACAACCCTTTCGGGCAGCGTCGTGACGTCCTGACCGTCGACGTGCGCGGTGCCGGCGGGCACGTCGCCATCGTCGGTGGCCCTCGGTCGGGGAAGTCGACGGCGCTGCGGACCCTGGTGCTTGGGCTCGCCGCCGGCCACGATCCCGACGCGGTGCACGTCTACGGCCTGGATCTGGGTGGCGGGTCGCTTGCGGCGCTCGCGTCGCTTCCCCACGTCGGGGCGATGGCGGGCCGGTCCGAGCGAGACCTGGCGTGGCGGATCGTGTCCCACGTCCATGGGGTGGTCCGAGAGCGGGAGGCCCAGACCCACTCTGGCCGATCTCCCTGGCGCAGTCACACCTTCCTGGTCGTCGACGGGTGGTCGGTGCTGCGTCGGGAGTTCGACGGAATGGAGGAGACCGTCACTGCGATCGCCGCCCAGGGGCTGTCAGTGGGCGTGCACGTGGTCGTCGCCGCGGCCCGGTGGGCCGACCTGCGCCCGGCACTGAAGGACCAGCTCAACACGAGGATCGAGCTGCGGCTCGGAGATCCGGCCGACTCCGAGATGGACAGGAAGCGGGCGCGGCTGCTCGCCGGTCGTCCCGCCGGACACGGAATCACCTCGGAGGGACTGGAATTCGTGATAGCCACCCCGCAGGTCGACGGAGTGGACGCCAGTGCGATGGCGCGCCGCCACCAGGGCCTGGCGGCGCCGGCGGTGCGTCTGCTGCCGTCGGCGGTGCCGCACGCCGACGTGGTCGACGGCTGCCCAGAGGGCGTCACGGTCGGGTTGGGGGAGACCGACCTGGCGCCCGTCTCGGTCGACTTCACCGCCCACCCGCACTTGCTGATCCTCGGCGACACCGAATGTGGCAAGACCGCCGCGCTGCGCACGGTGTGCCACGAGATCGTGCGTACGCAGCCGCCCGAGGGGGCCCGCATCGTGGTCGTGGACTTTCGCCGGACATTGCTCGGCGTCGTCGAGTCCGAGCATCTCCTGGGCTATGCGATGTCACCGGCCGCGGCCGAGTCCCAGCTGGCCGGCGCGGTGAATCTGCTCGGGTCGCGGATGCCCGGTGACGGGGTCACCCAGCGGCAGTTGCGGGACAGGTCGTGGTGGTCGGGTCCCGAGGTCTACGTCGTCGTCGACGACTACGACCTGGTGGCGACGGCATCCGGCAATCCGGTGCTGCCGCTGCTCGACCTGCTGCCGCATGCCCGCGATCTTGGACTGCACCTAGTGGTCGCCCGTCGCTCGGGTGGTGCGGCGCGGGCCATGTTCGACCCGGTCCTGACACGCCTGCGCGAACTCGGCTGCATGGGCCTGATGATGAGCGCCAGCCCGGACGAAGGCGTGCTGCTGGGAACGAGGCGACCGGGCCCGCTTCCGGCGGGACGCGGGACCTTGATCCGGCGGGGGCATCGCGACGAGCTGGTCCAGGTGTCGTGGACGGATCCACCGTGAGCGTCGTCGTGGTGGGCCCCACGGTGATCAACGGACCCCGCCCCGTCGACGCCGATCTGGCCGCGGCGGCGCTGGAGTGCCTCGACGACCCCCTTGCGCTCATCGACGACACCGCCATGCCGGCCGACGAGGTCTGGCGCGACGTGGTGGGCCGCGCAGTCGGTGGGGCGTGTGCACGGATCGTTCTGATCCACCCGTCGTGGTGGGCGCCGCCGCGGGTCGAGCGCGTGCTGGCCGCGGCGAGACACTGGGCACCCGAGGTCATCGCGCGTCGTCGCTCGGAGCTGTCGATCACCGGAACGGCGACGGTGGAGGTGGCTCCGGAACTGGTCCTCGTGGTCGCCGGCGGGCGACGCCAGGCGATTGCCAGGGCTGGCCCAACGCGCGACGTCGTCACCGCGGTCGTGGCCGGTCTGACCGGGCTCCTGCGCGTCACGGTCGACGTTCCGACGGGAGCCGGACCGCTCGGCGCCGAGATCGCCCAGGAGCTGCGGCGACGAGGGGTCGGGGTGACAGTTGGCGACGACGCCACGCTGCTGCGCGCGGCCCGCCCGGCACCGGCGACCCCGCGGACGACGCCATCATGGCGCGTTCCACCCCGTGCCGCGGCGGTGGCGGTCGCGGTGGCATCGGTGACGGCCCTGACCGCGCTGGCCTTCGGTACGGGGGACGAGGGCCCGGCGATCGGCGAGGTGACGTGGCTCGTCGACGGACGGGTCGCGGTCGAGGTTCCGGCCCGCTGGACGGTCGAGCGGATCACCGGGGGACCGGGATCGGCTCGGGTGCAGATCATCTCCCCGGAAGATCGGCTGACGGCCGTCCACGTCACGCAGTCCCGGGTGCCCATGGCGCAGACGCTGGAGGCAGCCGCCGAGTCGTTGCGGGGCGCGCTGGCTGGTGAACCGGAGGGGGTCTTCGTCGACTTCGCCGCGGCGGGGGAGCGCGCCGAGCGCGCGGCGATCACCTATCGGGAGGTGCGTGTCGACCGGCACGTCGAATGGACGGTGGTGCTCGACGGTGGGGTGCGGATCGCGATCGGCTGTCAGGGTGCGGCACCGGACAGCGAACCCGCGCAAGTGTGCGACCGGGCGGTCCGGTCGGCTCATGCGGTGGCGCCAAATTGATTCGGCGACAAAGGAACCGATGGGCCGTTCGGTGCGTCCAACCATTCATACCGATCACGACGAAGGGATGCCGATGACCAGTGGAGCCTTGAACACCGACCTGGGTCTGATGTCGACCGTGGCGGGCAAGATCGACACCCGCAACGACGAGACCGCCGCCATGCTGCGGGCCTTCATCGGCCAGATGACCAGCGTTCCGCCCTCGGTGTGGGGCGGGGCCGCAGCGCTGCGGTTCCGCGAGGTCGTCGACCGGTGGAACACCGAGTCGCTGGCGTTGCACCAGTCCCTGCAACGCATCGCCGAGACCATCCGCACCAACGAACGCACGCTGCGCGAGGCGGCCGACGTGCATTCGCACCGCATCGCCGCGGTCGACGCCCGATAGCCCTCCCGAACCACGACACCAACCCCGACCACCAACCCCGACCACCAGCCAAGATGGAGCAACGATGGATCCGGTTCTGTCCTATGACTTCAACGCCATCGAATACACCGTCCGACAGGAGATTCACCAGACCTCCGCGCGCTTCAACGCGGCCCTGGACGAGCTGCGGGCACAGATAGCGCCGCTGCAAGCGGTGTGGACCCGCGCGGCCGCCGAGGCGTACCGCGTCGAACAGGCCAGGTGGGACCGGTCCGCGGCAGCCCTGAACGAGATCCTCGTCGCGCTGGGCAACGCGGTCCGCGACGGCGCCGAGGAGGTCGCCGACACCGACCGTCGGGCGGCCGGCGCCTGGGGGTTCTGACCCGCCGCCACCAGACCCTGTGCGGTCCCGACCGGGAGGAGAGCCCGGGAGGGACCGCACAGTCGGCTGCGGCAAGGCTCTGGACTGCACCGATCGGATCTTGGGTCGGCGGGCCGACCCCGCGGGCTCGGGGCGGATGCGGCGTTTTGACCTGCACCGACGGTCGCCGGTAGGCTGCTCGGTTGGCGCGCGGTGAGTCCAGTGGACTCTGCGGGTCCTCGGGTCTACGTCGGTCGCCGAGGACTCCAGCTGCAAGCGCCGGACCGACCCCCTGGCAACCCCGGGGACAACCCGAGAGAAGAGAAGGTAGCGCTGTGCCTACGTACACGCCGAAGGCGGGTGACACCACGCGCACGTGGTACGTCATCGACGCCACCGACGTGGTCCTCGGCCGGCTCGCCGTTGCAGCAGCAACCCTGCTGCGCGGCAAGCACAAGCCGACGTTCACGCCCAATGTCGACGGTGGCGACTTCGTCATCGTCATCAACGCCGACAAGGTCGCCATCGGTGGCGACAAGCTGGCCAACAAGTTCGCCTACCGCCACTCGGGTTACCCGGGCGGCCTTCGCCGTCGCACCATCGGCGAAATGATGGAGAAGCACCCCGAGCGGGTCGTGGAGAACGCGATCGTCGGCATGCTCCCCCACAACAAGCTGAGCCGGCAGGTCCAGAAGAAGCTGAAGGTGTACGCGGGTCCCGATCATCCGCATGTCGCCCAGCAGCCGGTTCCATTCGAGATCAAGCAGGTGGCCCAGTGACCGAGACGACTGACGTGACCGACGTGACCGAGGTCGACGACGTGGTCGAGGAGCCCGAGGGCGTCGCGACCGAGGTCGACGACGTCGAGGTCGCCGCCGACGACGCGCCCGCGCCGCGGGAGCCGCTCCTGATCGACCGTCCCATCCAGACCGTCGGCCGCCGCAAGGAGGCCGTGGTGCGAGTGCGCCTGGTGCCTGGCACCGGCAAGTTCAACCTGGACGGCCGCTCGCTGGAGGAGTACTTCCCGAACAAGGTGCACCAGCAGCTCATCAAGGCGCCGCTGGTACTCGTCGACCGGGCCGACAGCGTGGACATCTTCGCCCACCTCGACGGTGGCGGCCCGTCCGGGCAGGCGGGCGCGCTGCGTCTGGCCATCGCCCGTGCGCTCATCATCGTGCAGCCCGAGGACCGGCCGCCGCTGAAGAAGGCCGGCTTCCTCACGCGTGACCCGCGTGCCATCGAGCGCAAGAAGTACGGTCTGAAGAAGGCCCGCAAGGCGCCTCAGTACAGCAAGCGCTGATCCTCAGTTCTGTTTGGCCGCGAGCAGTGCACGGCCGGTTACGTCCTCGGACCCCGGTCGTGCGCTGCTCGAGGTGTATCTAGGAGGGGCATGGCCCGACTGTTCGGCACCGACGGAGTCCGCGGCGTCGCCAATCGAGATCTGACCGCCGAGCTGGCGCTGGCACTCGGCTCGGCCGCGGCCCGCCGGCTCGGAAGCTCCGGCGGTCGACGCCGGGTCGCCGTCGTGGGCCGCGATCCGCGGGCCAGCGGCGAGATGCTGGAGGCCGCGGTGATCGCGGGCATCACCAGCGAGGGCGTCGACGCCCTGCGCGTCGGGGTGCTGCCCACCCCCGCGGTCGCCTACCTGACCGGTGCCTACGACGCCGAGTTCGGGGTGATGATCTCGGCATCGCACAATCCCATGCCGGACAACGGCATCAAGATCTTTGGTCGCGGCGGGCACAAGCTCGACGACGCCGCCGAGGATCGCATCGAGGAGCTCCTCGGTGCGGGTCCGGGCAGTCGTCCCATCGGCGCCGGGATCGGCCGGGTGGTGGATGCCGGTGACGCCCTCGAACGCTATCTCGCTCACGTCGCCACCGCTGCCCCTGAGCCCCTGGACGGGCTGACCGTCGTGGTGGACTGCGCGCACGGCGCCGCGTCGACGGCCGCCCCGCTGGCCTATCGAGCCGCCGGTGCGACGGTGATCGCGATCAACGCAGAACCCAACGGGCTCAACATCAATGACGGCTGTGGCTCGACACACATGGACGTGCTGCAGTCTGCCGTGCTGGCCCACCACGCCGACTTGGGTCTGGCCCACGACGGGGACGCCGACCGCTGTCTGGCCGTCGATGCCCTCGGTGAGGTCGTCGACGGAGACGCCATCATGGTCATCCTCGCCCTGGCCATGCGTGACGCCGGACAGCTGGCGTCGAACACCCTGGTCGCCACCGTGATGAGCAACCTCGGTCTGCACATCGCCATGCGCGCCGAGGGCATCGAGGTCCGCACCACTGCCGTCGGTGACCGGTACGTGCTCGAGGAACTGCGCGCGGGCGAATACTCCCTCGGCGGTGAGCAATCCGGGCACATCGTCATGCCATCGCTCGGTACCACCGGTGACGGCATCGCCACCGGACTGCGGTTGATGTCGAGGATGGCGCAGACCCGCTCGAGCCTGGCGACGCTCGCGGCCCCGATGCAGACCCTGCCGCAGGTGCTGATCAACGTCGCGGTGGCCGACAAGGCCACCGTCGCCGAGGCTCCCTCGGTGCAGTCCGCGGTCGCCGAAGCCGAGGCCGAACTCGGTGACACCGGTCGAATCCTGTTGCGCCCGTCGGGAACCGAGCAGGTCGTTCGGGTGATGGTGGAGGCCGCCGACGAGGACACCGCGCGCCAGCTGGCGGCCCGCGTCGCGGATTCGGTGAGCGAACACCGCTGAGCCGACCGCTGGCGTGGGTTACGTCAGCTGGCAGAAGGCCGTTCGATGCACCCTCGGCCGGGTCGAGGTGTCCTGAACCTCGAATGGGTGGAACCGGGCGGGCGTGCGCTGCGTCGTAACCCGATATGGGAGAAAACGAATCCGCCCGGGTGGACGCCACGGCACTCCTCGCGGTCGCCAGACGGTACGACGACGTCGCCGACCTCGTCGAGGACGTCCTGCGAACGCAGCTGCGGCGGTTGAGCTTCGACGGTGCGATCGCGGGCGCCGACCACGCCGCCGACGGCGATGCGCTGCGCAGGGCCGTCGAGGACGTCGTCGGCCGATTGCCGATCTGGGCGAGGGCGCTGCGGGAGATCGCCACCGCCCTGACGGTCTCAGCCCATCGCTACGCCGTCGTCGACGCCCGCGTCGCGCTGCGGCTGGGGTGACGATGGCCGAGCGGTTCGACGTCGCGGCGCGGCTCGCCGAGGGCCGCCCAGCGGTGGACGACGTCACCGAATGCGTGGCGGCATGTCACCGTCTGGGCTACCAGCACCCCGATCTGACCCTGGCGCCCAACCAGGTTCGCGATTGGTACGGCGGTGAGGAGGGGCTCGACCTGCACGCCTTGGACACCGACCACACTGCGCTGTCCGCGGCCGCGGTGACGGTGCAGGACGCCGCCCGCCGACAGGCCGAGCTCACGTCGGCGCTCGCGGCCGCGTGGTCCGGTGGGGGAGGAGAAGCCGCCCGCGAATTCGCCTGGCGCAGCGGTCAGGCCGCGACTTCGGTAGGCGATGCCCTGCACGCCACCGCCGATGCCGTCGCTACGCTGCGCGACGCGCTGTGGCGGGCGGTGGATGCGAAGGTGGCGGCGACCGAGGCCCTCGCCGCCGGGCTGGCGCCGCAGCGCGCCGAGTGGTTGGCTGCTGCCAGCACCGTGACCACCGGCGCCGGGGACCTCGCCGCGGCCAGTGAGCTGGTCGATCAGCGCGTGACGCCGTACGTGGATGGTGCCGTCGGCTCGGAGTGGGTCGCCGCGATGCGGTCCGCAGGAGCCGCGATCGACGCCGCCTACGCGGCGTTGATCGGCACCGTCACCGCTACCGCGCCCGCCGTGTTCGAGATGCCCGGGGAGTTCGGGACCGGGTCGGGCGTGACCCACCGCGACATCGACGTCGACGCGCCGCGGTCGACGGCGCAGGCCGTGCCCGCGGCGGCCGTCCAATCGGCCACGCCGACAAGCGCATCGGCGGGCCCGGCGTCGGTCGCATCGTGGCCCGCGCCCGCGCCGACACCCGCGCCCGCGCCGGCACCCCCGCCCACGCCGACGGCGCCGGCGGCGCAGCCCACCGATCTGGGCGCCCCGCCGACGGCGGCCCCGCCAACGTCGTCGCTGCCCGGGCTCGGCGATCTGGCGGGTGCGACGTCGCCGCTGGGATCGGGGCTCTCCGGCTTCGGTCAGCAGCTCGCCGACCTGATCGGCGGTCTGGTGGGCGGCGGGCACGGTGGCGCGCCCGACGCCGCGAACGTCGACGACCTCGATGCCACGGATGATCCTCCCGATGACGGCGACACGGACGAGCTCGACGGCGCGCAGGACGGGGAGGATCCGAAGGACGGGGAGGATCCGGACGACCAGGACGATCCAGCCGAGGACGACCCCGACGAGGCGAAGGCCGCGGAGGAGACGACCACCGAGCCCGCCGTGGGTCTCACCGAGCCGCCTCAGCCCGACACCCCGGAACCACAGCCGCTTCCCACGCCGCCACCGGAACCGGTCCCGCCCGCACCGCCCGCGGCGGAGGCCGCCGCGCAGGACCCGGGGCCGACCCCGTGCGAGATCGCGGCCGACGAACTGCCGCAGGTGGGCCCCACTCCAGGAACGCCGGGCTGACGATCAGATGGTCTGCTCCCGGCAGGCCAGCGCCACCGTGACGAAGGCGTCACGGAGAGGGTCGACGACCGCCGCGTTCCAGATCAGGGTGACGCGGCCGGGTGCGATGTCGACGACGGGCACGACGCTCACGTCTGGGCGCCGGTAGAACGCCGTCGCCGACCGCGGCACGATCGCGAAGCCCTCGCGCGCGGCGACGCGCTCGAGCTTCTCCTCCATGGTGGCGGCCGTCAGGTGGCTGGCGCGGCGCTGGTGCGGCGACGCCACGGCGAACCACTCGGGCACGGAGGTCGGATCCTGCAGTAGGCGATCGGTGGCGAGCTCGGCCAGCTGCACCGCGGTCCGCGCGGCGAGCGGATGGTCGACGGGCAGCAGGGCGTCACGCGGCTCCTCCAGGAGCAGCGCGGTGCCAAGGCCGCGATGGTCCAGCGGCCCTCGCGCGTAGACCACGTCGAGGCGGCGGTTGAGCACCGATTCGATCTGCTCGGTCCAGCCGATCGGCACCACCTCGGCGCGGTGCGGTGGCTGGTCGACCTCGAAGGCGCCCACGGCCGCGGTCGCCAGGAGCCCCGGCATGACCCCGACCCGAATGACCCGGGACGGGGCGGCGGCGCGAGAGACGCGGTCGCGCAACGCATTCGACTCCGCCAGTAGGAAACGAGCATCCTCGAGCAGTTGGCTGCCCGCCCCGGTCAGGCTGGCCCCCCTGGTGTCGCGGTTCAACAGGCGGACGCCGAGCTCGTCCTCGAGCGAGCGGATCTGGCGCGACAGCACGGGTTGGGCGATGTGCAGGCGCTGGGCGGCCCGCCCGAAGTTGAGTTCCTCGGCGACGGCCACGAAGTACCGCAACTTGCGCATGTCGAGGTCGGCACTCGTCATACCCCGAGGGTATCGCCACCGGACGAAATGGGTCTTGGACACCGGGTGCCGTCGGGCGGACGGTGGAGTCATGAGTCTTCAGAACACCCGCGTCCTCGTCATCGGCGGCACCTCCGGCATCGGTCTCGGTGTGGCCCGTGCAGTCGCCGAGCGTGGCGCCACCCCCATCGTGGCGTCGCGTCGCCAGACCAGCGTCGACCGCGCGCTGGCCCAACTGCCCGCGGGAGCCGTCGGGGCGACGGTCGATCCGACCGACCCAGGTGCACTGGAACGCCTCGCCGAGGACGCTGGCGAAGTCGATCATCTGGTGTACACCGCGGGCGAGTCGCTGGAGCTGGCTCCGTTGGCGGAGCTGACGCCCGAGGTGGTGAACCGCTTCCTGCAGACCCGGTTCATCGGCGCGGTGAGTACGGTGCGGGTGTTCGGTCCGCGCCTGCGGACGGGCGGATCGGTGACGCTCACCAGCGGCACCGCGGCATGGACTCCGGGTTTCGGGGTGCTGCCCGTGAGCCTGTGCGGTGCGATGAACGCCCTCACCACCGCGCTGGCCGTCGAACTCGCACCCATCCGCGTCAACGCGGTGGCGCCGGGTCTGGTCCGCACCCCGATGTGGGACGAGCTGCCCGACGCCGAACGCGCCCAGATGTACGAGCAAGAGGCGCAACGAGTTCCGCTCAGACGGGTCGGCGAGGTCGATGACGTGGCGCTCGCCTACGTCTACTGCATGGAGCAGTCGTTCGGCACCGGCACGGTCCTCACCGTCGAGGGCGGGGTCCTGCTCGTCTAGTGTGCGAGCGCGACCAGTTCCTCGCAGAACCTCACTGCTTCGCGGTCCTCGGTCGCCAGGGGATGCACCAGCATGGTGGTGACACCGGCCTCGGCGTAGGCGGCCAGGCGCTCCTTGACGAAGCCGGCGGGTCCCACCAGTGACACGTTGCGCACCAGCTCGTCGGGTACCGCGGCGATGGCCTCCTCCTTCTTGCCCGCCAGGTAGAGATCCTGGATGTGGTCGGCCACCTCGCCGTAACCGTACCGAGTCGCCAGATCGTGGTAGAAGTTCTTTCCGCGAGCACCCATCCCGCCGATGTACAGGGCCAGTTGAGGTTTCGCCCACGCCAACCGGTCCTCGACGTCCTCGCCGATGGCCAGACTGGCCGAGACCATCACGTCGAGCGGGCCCAGTTCGGGGTCCCGCTTGGCCGTTCCCGCACGCAGCGACTCGCCCCACACGTCGTCGGCCTTCTCCGGATAGTAGAACACCGGCTGCCACCCCTCGGCGATCTCGGCCGTGAGCGCCACGTTCTGCGGGCCGAGTGCGGCGATGGTGATCGGAATGCGCTCGCGCACTGGATGATTGATGAGCTTGAGCGGCTTGCCCAGGCCGGTGCCGCGTCCCTCGGCCAGCGGCACCTGGTAGTACTTTCCGTCGAACTGCACCCGTTCGCGCCGCCACACCTGGCGGCAGATCTCCACCACCTCGCGGGTGCGGCCCAGGGGCGCGTCGAACGGGACGCCGTGAAAGCCCTCGATCACCTGCGGGCCGGACGTGCCGATGCCCAGCCGGAACCTGCCGTCGGAGACGTAGTCGACGCCCGCGGCCGTCATCGCCAGTAGTGACGGGGTGCGCGTGTAGATCGGGACGACGCCGGAGCCGAGCTCGATCGTCGAGGTCTTCGCGGCGAGGTAGCCGAGCTGGCTGATCGCGTCGTAGGAGTACGCCTCGGCGACCAGGGCGAGGTCGACACCGCACTTCTCGAGTTCGACGACCTGGTCCGCCGCCTCTCGGAAGCCGCTGGCATAGCTGAGGAAGATTCCGGTGCGCACCCGCTGAGTTATATCACCATCAACCAGTTGGTTGGGAAACGGGTGCGCGAGCGGCGCGTCGGGCGGAGCGACGATGATGGCACCGTGAAGCGGAGTGCGCCTGCGGCCGAGCGGGTATCGGCGACGAGGTGAGCTCCCTGAAGTGGTCCCGTGCCGCCGTCTTCCTGGTCTTCGCGATCTTCGGAATGTGCATCTCGACGTGGGCGGTCCACATCCCGTCGGCTCAGCAGCGCACCGGTGTCTCGGCGGGGACGCTCGGCACGCTGTTGCTCCTGCACGGCGCGGGTGCGCTCGTCGGCATGCAGGCCTGCGGCCCGTTGATTGCCCGCTGCGGTGGCGCGCGCATCGCCTTCGGGGGAGCGGTGGCGATGGCGTCGACCCTCGCGCTACCGCTGAACGCGCCGACGGCCGTCTTGCTGGCCGGCTCCCTGCTGACGTTCGGAATCGCGACGGGCATCACCGATGTGGCGATGAATGCGCGGGCCGTCACCGTCGAGCAGGAGGCGGGACGGCCGATCATGTCGGCCTTCCACGCCGTCTTCTCGGTCGGCAGCGTGGTCGGCTCGCTGGCGGGGGCGGTGACCCTGTCGGCGGGCTGGAGCATGCCCTCGACGACGGCGCTGGTGTGTGTGGCGTGCCTGATGCTGGCGGTGCCGGTCGCCCCCAATCTGCTTGCCGCAAAGACTAATTCGAGCAAGTCGCGCGCCACCGTTGCCAGCGGCTCGACGGAGGCGACCGCGCCGCCGCGGCGACGGCGTCTGGTCTTGCTGGGTGCGCTGGCCTTCCTGCTGCTGTTCGCCGAGGGCTGCGCAATGGACTGGAGCAGCCTGCACGCCCAGCAGCACCTCGGGGTGTCGGCGGCACACGGAGCCCTGGCCTTCGCCGCCTTCGTCACCGCGATGACCGTCGGGCGCTTCACCGCCGACCGGGTCACCGCGGCGAAGGGGCCTGCGTGGGTGGTCGGGTTTGGGGGGTTGACGGCGGTATGCGGGCTGGCCGTCGTGATCGCCTCACCGACGCTGCCGCTGACCGTCGTGGGGTGGGCCATCGTCGGAATCGGGCTCTCCGGTGGGTTGCCGCAGGTGTTCTCGGCGGCGGGCAACCTGACCGGCGCGGCGGGTCCCGACCTCTCCCGCGTCATCGGGTGCGGTTACGCCGCGCTGCTCGCCGGGCCCGCGATCATCGGCTGGGCCTCCGAGCTCATCTCGCTCAACCTGGCGTTGCTGCTGCCGCTGGTTGCTCTAGCGGTGGCCGCGCTGGGTGCACGTGCCGTGGGCCAGCCCGCGCGGCCGAAGGCGACGGTGCCTACCGCTTGAGCAGTGCGACGACCTTGTCCTCGCGGGCGACGTTCAGCGCCCTGGGATCGGCCGGCGTCGTCTTGGGCAGCTCGGCTTCGGGGTCGGCGAAGTCCTGGTAGGTCTTGTCGCCAGCCAGGACGTGCAGCAGATAGCCGGTGAGCAGCGCGCGGACGTTCTTCTGGGTGCGCTTGTCCGCGCCGGGCAGGCCCAGCACCCGAGTCAGCCGGAAGCCCTCCAGCAGACCGCCGGGCTCGGCCTTGGCGACCGTGCGCAGGGCCGCGCCCCGCCACGCGGCGGCCAGCTCGACCGCATCGGACCGGATCGACAGCGGGTCGTCCGGCGCGGCGAGGATCAGGCCGGGGATGCGCAGGCCGGCGGCGGGCTGCGGGGCAGGCGGCTTGGTGACGGCGGGGAACAGTGCGACGGCGGTCTTGACCTTGGCGCCCATGCCCGCGGCGGCGAACACCGCCGCCGAACCGCCGAATCCGTGGCCGACGACGGCGAGCTTGGTGGGGTGCACGCTGATCTTGCCCGGCCCGAGCCGCACGCCGGAGACGATGTCAAGCGTGGTGCCCAGGTCGACGGCCAGGTTGAGCACCGACGGGGCGAGGCCGGTCTCGGTGTTCGGCGCGGCGGCGACGATGCCCCAGGACGCCAGGTGCTCCAGCGTCGCGTCGTAGCGGTCGGCGCCGGCCAGCCAGTCGTGGCCGAACGCCACGCCGGGCAGGTTCATGCCCGATTCCGGGGTGTACACCACACCGGGCAGACCGGCGAAGGCCAGGTCACCGCGCAGGACGCGGTGCGGTCCCCGGCGGGTCAGCTCGGCGAAGAGCTTCTTCGTCTTGGCCACCCGATGACCGTAGCTCACAGGCCCCGCGGCCGGCGTCTGCACTACCCTGGTTGGTCATGTGCGGAATCGTCGGCTACGTCGGGAAGCGTCCTGCGCGCGAGATCGTGGTCGACGCCCTGCGCCGGATGGAATATCGCGGTTACGACTCCTCTGGTGTCGCCTTGCTCGACGGCAGCGGCGGCATGGCGGTGCGCCGTCGTGCGGGACGGCTGGCCAACCTGGAGGCGGCGCTCGCCGAGTCCGACGCGGCGGGGCTGACGGGCACCACCGGCATGGGCCACACCCGCTGGGCCACCCACGGCAGGCCCACCGACCGCAACGCCCACCCGCACCGCGACGCCGCCGGCAAGATCGCCGTCGTCCACAACGGCATCATCGAGAACTTCGCGGCCCTGCGGGCCGAACTCGAGGCCACCGGTGTCGAGTTCGCCAGTGACACCGACACCGAGGTCGCCGTGCATCTGGTGTCGTGGCAGTACCACCACGGACCCACCGCGGGTGACTTCGTCGGCTCGGTGATGGCCGTTTTGCCGCGTCTGGAGGGCCACTTCACGCTGGTGTTCGCCAGCGCCGACGACCCGGGCACCATCGTCGCCGCCAGGCGTTCCACGCCCCTGGTGGTCGGGGTGGGCGAAGGTGAGATGTTCCTGGGTTCGGACGTCGCGGCCTTCATCGAACACACCCGCGAGGCCGTCGAGCTTGGTCAGGACCAGGCTGTCGTGATCACCGCCGACGGTTACCGCGTGACGGACTTCCACGGGAATGCGGACGTCCCTACTCGTCCCTTTCACATCGACTGGGACCTGTCGGCCGCCGAGAAGGGCGGCTACGAGTACTTCATGCTCAAGGAGATCGCCGAGCAGCCCGCCGCGGTAGCCGACACCCTGCTCGGACACTTCGCCGACGGGCGCATCGTGCTCGACGAGCAGCGGTTGAGCGATCAGGAACTGCGCGAGATCGACAAGGTCTTCATCGTCGCGTGCGGCACGGCCTACCACTCCGGGATGCTGGCCAAGTACGCGATCGAGCACTGGACCCGGCTGCCGGTCGAGGTCGAGCTGGCCAGCGAGTTCCGCTACCGCGACCCCGTGCTGGACCGCAGCACGCTGGTGATCGCCATCTCGCAGTCCGGCGAGACCGCCGACACGCTGGAGGCCGTCCGCCACGCCAAGGAGCAGAAGGCCAAGGTACTGGCCATCTGTAACACCAACGGTTCACAGATTCCGCGCGAATGCGACGCGGTGCTCTACACGCGGGCGGGGCCGGAGATCGGCGTCGCCTCGACCAAGACCTTCCTTGCGCAGATCGCGGCCAACTACCTCGTCGGGCTGGCGCTGGCGCAGGCGCGCGGCACCAAGTACCCCGACGAGGTCAAGCGCGAGTTCGACGAGCTCGAGGCGATGCCCGACCTGATCGCCCGGGTGCTGACGTGCATGGAGCCGGTCACCGAACTGGCGCACCGGTTCGCGTCGTCGTCGACGGTGTTGTTCCTGGGCCGCCACGTCGGTTACCCGGTGGCGCTGGAGGGTGCGCTCAAGCTCAAGGAACTGGCCTACATGCACGCCGAGGGCTTCGCGGCCGGTGAACTCAAGCACGGGCCGATCGCGTTGATCGAGGACGACGTGCCCGTCATCGTGGTCATGCCGTCGCCGAAGAACGCGTCGATGCTGCACTCCAAGCTGCTGAGCAACATCCGCGAGATCCAGGCGCGCGGTGCGATCACCATCGTCATCGCCGAGGAGGGCGACGACACGGTGCGGCCGTATGCCGACCATCTCATCGAGATGCCGGCGGTCTCGACGCTGTTCCAGCCGCTGCTGTCGACCATTCCGCTGCAGGTATTCGCCGCGGGGGTCGCGCAGGCGCGCGGATACGACGTCGACAAGCCCCGCAACCTGGCCAAGTCCGTCACCGTCGAGTAGCGATCACCCGCCCACACCATGACCAGCAGTGCGCGCACCGCCATCGTCACCGGAGCCTATGGCGGCATCGGCAGGGCGATCACCGAAGTCCTCCTCGAAGAGGGGTTCGCCGTGACGATGGTCGGCCGCGACCCCGGCAAGCTGCAGAGCACGGCCGACCAGCTGGCGCCTGGGAGCGATGCCGAATTGCGTTGGCTCGCTGGTTCACTGGCCGACGAGGGATTCCTCGACGAGGTGGCCGCATCGCACGACGAATCCTTCGGTTCGCTGGACCTACTGGTGAACAATGCGGGGGTGGCGGGCGCCAGGGCGGTCGGCGAGCTCACCGCGGAGTTCGTCGACGCTCAGTTCGCCGTCAACACCCGAGCCGTCATCCTGCTGACCAACAGGTGTCTTCCGTTGCTGCGCAGGGCAGTTGGACAGCGCGGTTCGGCGCAGGTGGTGAACACTGCCTCCAACGCCGGCAAGCGCGGGGAGGCGATGCTCGCGGCCTACTCGGCGTCCAAGGCTGCGGTGGTCGGGTTCACCGAGGCCCTGCACGACGAGCTCGCAGGCGAGGGCATCAAGGCCACCGCGATCTGCCCGGGCCTGACCGACACCCCGATGGCCGACGAGTACCGCGAGGGTGGTGCCGTGGAGATGATCACCCCTCGCGACGTCGCCGAGACCGTGCGGTTGACCACCCGGTTGTCGCGGGCCTGCATCATCCCCGAGATCGTGCTGCTGCGCCCGACGGAATGGGTGGCGGCCTCCGAGCTGCGCTGACCTCAGGCGAGGTGCTCGGCGAGGAACGGCCGCATCAGTGCCACGACCGCGTCGAGTCGGCTCTCGAGCAGGAAGTGCCCGCCGTCGAGCAGGTCGACCTCGGCGTGGGGAAGGTCGCGCGTGAACGCCAATGCGCCTGCCGGGCCGAAGATCTGGTCGTTGCGACCCCAGACCGCCAACAGGGGTACCTGCGAGGTGCGGAAGTACTCGTGCACGCGGGGGTAGAGCTCGACGTTGGTGACGTAGTCGGCGAACAGCTGCAGCTGCACGGCGATCGCCTCCTCGCCGTCGGCCACCGCGGCGTGGGCGTTGACCCAGGCATCGGGGTCCACGACACTCGGATCCGAGACACCGTGGGTGTATTGCCATTTCAGGCCCTCGGCGCTGATGAGGCCGCGCAGTACGTTCGCGTTGGCCTCGCTGCGATCGCGGCCGTAGGCGAACAGCGGTTCCATTGCGTCGCCGACGAAGCCCTCGACGTAGGCGTTGCCGTTCTGCGTGACGATCGCGGCGATGCGCTCGGGGTTCCGCAGAGCCAGCCGCCAGCCGACCGGCGCCCCGTAGTCCTGGACGTACAGCGCGTAACGCGTGAGCCCGAGATGGTCGAGCAGTGCCTCGACGTGATCGGCGAGCGTGTCGAAGGTGTAGTCGAAGTCCGCCACCGGTGGCCGTTCAGAGTGACCGAACCCCGGATAGTCGGGAGCGATGACGTGGTGGCGGTCGGCCAGGGCGGGAATCAAGTTGCGGTACATGTGCGAGCTGGCCGGGGTGCCGTGCAGCAGGACGATGGCCGGCGCGTCCGATGGCCCGGCCTGCCGGTAGAACATCCGACGGCCGGCGATCTCGGCGAAGCGGTGGTGCGTGGTCATGCCTAACTCCTAAAGACGATTTTGATGGTTAGGTCACCCAAGCATCGTGGCGTCTAACCTGTCAAGTGATCTATGGTGGTTAGATGCGAACGCACTTCACCGACGTGCTGCTCGACCTGCTCAACACCACCCCGGTGGTCGACGGTGCCGACACCGATCTGTTGGCCGACGACGACGGAGCGCGGCGGTGGCTGCGGGCCCACGATCACTCCGGCGCCGACCTCGACGCCGTGCGCGCCGTGCGTGACGACCTGCAGGCCGTGGTCCGCGGCCAGGCCGGCGCCGACGTGCTCGATCGCCATCTCGCCGGGGTTCGGAAGGTCCCCAGGATCAGCGGCGACGGGCTGCAGTGGTCACTGGAGGCGGCGGGCCTGTCCGCACGCGTCGTCCTGGCGTGGGGGGAACTGCAGAACGAGCGACCGGGCCGGTTGCGGCCCTGTGCCAACGGCGAGTGCCACCTGTTCCTGTTGGACCGCAGCCGTGGGGGTACCGGCCGGTGGTGCTCGATGAGCGAATGTGGCAACCGGATGAAGGCGCGGCGCCACTACGGCCGCACGGCGGGCCGGGCGACGTAGCCGGGTGCCGCTCCGCCATCCCTGGCTCGCCAGCTCGTGCACGTCGAGCGCAGCGGCCCCTCGGCGGCCGACTCGGCCGTGCTCGCCGACGCACTGCGGGCCCTGCAGTTGCCCGATCACCCCGGGACGGCCTACCTGGCAGGGGAGGCACGCACCGTCCAGACGCTTCGCAAGATCCTCGTCGACGAGCGCGGCTGGGATCGGCGCCAGATGATCACCAAGCCCTTCTGGACCCCCGGCCGCACCGGCATGAGGTAGTTCCGACGCCTGGCCGCGGGGGTGTCGTCCACCCCTACGGGCGGTCTCATGGGCCAAATCGCCTCGCCCGCAACCGATCCGATGATCGAGGTCGCGGGCGTTCGCCTGTGGCCGATGGTGCCGGCGTGGGGAAGGTCGCTTCCGGCAGCCCGGGCCAAATGCGGCGGCGCGCCAACGGCACGAAGGCGCGCCGCCGCCATGGACGGACGGGACCGCGGTTGAGTGGTCCGTCTTTCGAAGATGGCCAAACCCATGTATAACTCTTTGCGGGTTAGCATTTAACGGGGGAGTAAATATGTCGACTTCGCGTGCGCGCCGCGCCGCCAAGCACCGCAGCCGTCGAGCAGAGAACTTCGGGGTACGCCGCTGGTTGCAGATCGGCGTGGTCTCGACGGGTATGGGCGCAGCCTTGTTCGGCTTCTCGTCGATGGGACCTCAGATCGGGACCGCCTCGGCCGATGACACCTCGTCGTCGAGTTCGGCGTCGTCCTCCGACTCGGGCGCGTCCAAGGACGTGGGGTCAAAGGACACTGCATCGTCCAAGGACGCCGGGTCGAAGGTCGGCGACGTCAAGACCACGCGGCCGACGTCGACCGTGGCCGGGGCACGCGAGAGTCCGACGTCCAGCACCGGGTCCTCGACGGATGACGACGCGAAACCCAGCTCGCACTCCGCGACCAGCACCACCGATCGTGACGACCGGGCCTCGACTGCTACGAAGGACACGACTACCGGTGACGACCACCCGACGCGGGCCGGGCAAGTCGAGGAAACCGGGAAGACCGCGACGGCCCCGGAGTCCAACAGCACTGGGCACGAGGGCAGCGTCGAGACGGCCGGCAGCGCGGAGACGAGCGGCAGCGCCGAGACCACCGCTGCCGCCGAGACGACCGGTACCGCCCCGAACACCGGCACCGCCGAGAAGTCCAGCAGCGCTTCGGCTCCCGCGGCAGTGAGCTCGGCGGCCTTGGTCACCACCTCCGCCGCCACGAAACCCGCCACGCAACCTGCCACTCAACCCGCCATCGCGCAGAGCGCCCAAGCCGTCGAGCCCGACCCGTGGGCGATGCAGACCACCAGTGGTGCACCGAACTCGTGGCAGCAGCTGACGTCGACCCAGATCGCGTTGATCACGGCCAACCTGCAGGCCTTGATCAACGCGATGCCCGTACCACCCGAGCTGCGGGATGCCCTGAACGGGACGTTGCTGACGGTCCGTCGCACCCTGTTCAATCTGGCTCCGACCGTCTCGGGGCCCGTCGTCGTCACCAGCGCCGACTCCGGCCCCATCGCCGGTCGGGTGGACGCCGTGGATCCCGAGGGCGACCAGATCGTCTACCGCCTGGTGCAGGGGCCGAGGTTCGGTTCGGTCGCCGTCGCCGCGGATGGCAGCTACACCTACACGCCCGGCACGGACTTCAACGGCGTGGACTCCTTCGTGATAGCCGCGGCCGACGACGGCCTGCACGTGAATCTCGTCGATTGGCTGAGGCAGCCCGGCACGGCCGCAATGCTGGTGAACCAGAACGCCATCACGTTCTCGTTCACCTACACCACGGGCAGCGAGAACTGGGATGACCCGGCTCGCCGCGCGGCGTTGATGCAGGCTGCGAAGAAGCTTGCCCGCTATGTCATGGTCCTTCAGCCGGTCAGACTCGACTACGACGTCGCCTCGACCGACGATCCGGAGTCGGGGAACCTTGCCAGCGCCGGCAGTCCCTTGATCAGCACCGACCCGGGGTTCTGGCCGACAGTCGTGCAGAACAAGCTGATCACCGGTCAGGACGCCAACGGGAACGAGGCCGACGGCAGGATCTCGTTGAACTGGGGCAAGCAGTGGGGCCTTGGTGACATCGTCGGCGACGACGAAGTCGACTTCGAGTCCACCGCCATGCATGAACTCGTGCACTCCTTCGGATGGACTGCCTACCTCGGACCGGCGGGCACCAACGACGATCGCACCGCCTGGCCCATCTACACCAGCTTCCTGAGAACCGTTGATGGGGACAGCCCGGTCGGCGACGACTACACGTGGAACGACGCGTTCGACCCTGCCCTGACCGGCGGAGTGTTCTTCGGCGGAGCCAACGCGATGGCCGCCTACGGCGGGCATCTGGTGCCGCTCTACTCGCCCGCGGAGTGGGAGCAGGGCAGCTCGGTCAGTCACCTCGACGACGGGACGTTCACCGGCGCCAACGAACAGATGATGAACTCGGCCACCGATGACGGCCCGGGCGTGCGCGTCCTCAGCCCCATCGAACTCGGTGTGCTCCGCGACCTCGGATACATCACCGTCAACGTCGTCGGACGGTCTGCGGGCGTCCGGCTCTGAACGGTGCTCGAGCCGGGCTCGCCCGTGGACGCCTTCGGTTACCGGCATGGGCGGCAACGCATCCGGACTACCGCCAGGCGCTACGACGAGGTGATGTCCGCACCGGGATGCGCCTCGGGACCGCTGCCGTTCGGAGGCCGAGCGCGGCGTTCGGTACCCGCAGCCCGCGGTGTCGACGGAGCGGCATCACCCGGAATGAACCGGGTCGAGGGCCGCAGCACGTAACGTGGGCCGGGTGCGGCACTACTACAGCGCGGACGCCATCCGTCACGCAGAGGCACCGCTGTTGGCCAGCCTCCCCGACGGCGCCCTGATGCGCCGGGCCGCGTTCGGTCTGTCGGGCGCCATCGCCACCGAGCTGCGGGCAAGGACGGGCGGGGTGGCCGGGCGCCGCGTGTGCGCGGTGATCGGCTCGGGGGACAATGGAGGCGATGCCCTGTGGGCCGCGACGTTCCTGCGTCGCCGCGGGGTGACGGCCGCGGCGATCGTGCTCAACCCGCAGCGGGTGCATCGCCAAGGCCTGGCCGCCTTCACCCGCGCCGGCGGTCGTGTAGTCCAAAGCCTGCCGCCGGCAACCGATCTGGTGATCGACGGGGTCGTCGGCATCTCGGCGACCGGCGCGCTACGGCCCGACGCCGCTGCGGTGTTCGCCGCCGTCGAGGCCGCGGGCGTGCCGGTGGTCGCCGTCGACGTTCCCAGCGGGGTCGACGTCCAGACCGGTGCGGCCGACGGCCTCCACGTGCACGCGGCGGTGACCGTCACGTTCGGCGGCCTCAAACCGGTACACGCGTTGGGGGAGTGCGGACGGGTGGAACTGGTCGACATCGGGCTCGACCTGCCCGACGCCGATCTGGTCGGCATCGAGGCATCCGACGTCGCCGACCGCTGGCCGGCCCCGGGCCCACGCGACGACAAGTACACCCAGGGGGTCACCGGGGTGATGGCCGGATCTGCGAAGTATCCGGGTGCGGCCATCCTGTGCACCGGGGCCGCCGTCGCGGCCACGTCGGGCATGGTGCGCTACGCGGGAACCGCTGCGGCCGAGGTGGTTTCGCATTGGCCCGAGGTCATCGCCACGTCCTCGGCCGAGGACGCCGGGCGCGTCCAGGCGTGGGTGGTCGGCCCGGGGGTCGGCACCGACGAGGCCGGCGCGGGCGCTCTGCGGTTCGCGCTCGGCACCGACCTGCCCGTCCTCGTGGACGCCGACGCGCTGACGATCCTCGCTGCGAACCCCGAGCTGGTCGTCGACCGCCAGGCGCCCACCGTACTGACGCCCCACGCCGGTGAATTCGCCCGACTGGCGGGTCATCCGCCGGGGGAGGACCGGGTGGCCGCCGCCCGCCAGCTGGCAGATCGGTTCGGGGCCACCGTGCTGTTGAAGGGCAACGTCACCGTCGTCGCCGAACCCGGCGCGGCGACGGACGACCGGCCGGCCAGGGCCTACCTCAATCCCGCGGGCCAGTCCTGGGCGGCCACGGCCGGGTCGGGCGACGTGCTCTCCGGCGTCATCGGCGCGCTGCTGGCGGCCGGGCTGGCGCCCGGGATGGCCGCGGCGATGGCAGCCTTCGTCCACGCCAGGGCTGCCGGCCTGTCGGCCGCCGATCCAGGACCGCGGCCGGCCCCCACGTCGGCCTCGCGGATCCTGGCCCACCTCCGTTCGTCGATCGCCAATCTCTAGAAGGGACAGTTGATGTCATCGAGGCACACGCCGGCTCCGTCGATCGCACCCGCCTACACCGGCAGGCTCTCCACGGCGCCGGTGCCGACGCTGCGGATGCCCGATGAGCCGATGGACCCGCAGGCCGCCTACCGCTTCATCCACGACGAGCTGATGCTCGACGGCAGCTCGCGTCTGAACCTCGCCACGTTCGTCACGACGTGGATGGATCCCGAGGCCGAGAAGCTGATGGCCGAGACGTTCGACAAGAACATGATCGACAAGGACGAGTACCCGGCGACCGCCGCCATCGAGCAGCGGTGCGTGTGCATGGTCGCCGACCTGTTCCACGCCGAGAACCTGCGCGACGACGACCCCAACAGCGCGATCGGCGTCTCCACCGTCGGGTCGAGCGAGGCCGTCATGCTGGCCGGGCTGGCGATGAGCTGGCGCTGGCGGGCCAAGGTGGGCGACGGCAAGAACGGCTGGCGGACCCGCAGGCCGAACCTGGTGATGGGGTCCAACGTCCAGGTGGTGTGGGAGAAGTTCTGCCGCTACTTCGACGTGGAGCCGATCTACCTGCCGATGGCGGAGGGGCGCTACGTCATCACCCCCGAGCAGGTCATCGAGGCCGTCAACGAGGACACCATCGGCGTGGTGGCGATCCTCGGCACCACCTACACCGGCGAGCTGGAACCGATCGCCGAGATCTGCGCCGCGCTCGACGGCCTGGCTGCGGAGAAGGGTGGCCCCGACGTCCCCGTGCACGTCGACGCGGCCAGCGGCGGGTTCGTGGTGCCGTTCCTGCACCCCGAGGTGACGTGGGACTTCCGCCTGCCCCGGGTGGTCTCGATCAACGTCAGCGGCCACAAGTACGGTCTCACCTACCCGGGCATCGGTTTCGTGGTCTGGCGCAACAAGGAGCACCTTCCCGAAGAGCTGGTCTTCCGGGTCAACTACCTCGGTGGCGACATGCCCACCTTCACGCTGAACTTCTCCAAGGGCGGCAACCAGGTAATCGGGCAGTACTACAACTTCCTGCGCCTGGGCCGGGCCGGCTACGGCCAGGTGATGACCTGCCTGTCCCAGACCGCGCGGTGGCTGGGCGACCAGCTCCGCGACAGCGAGCACTTCGAGGTGATCTCCGACGGCTCGGCCATCCCGGTGATCAGCTTCCGGCTCAAGGGCGACCGCGGTTACACCGAGTTCGACGTCTCGCACGCCCTGCGGTCCTTCGGCTGGCAGGTGCCCGCCTACACGATGCCCGACGGCGCCACCGACGTGACGGTGCTGCGCGTGGTGGTGCGCGAGGGCTTCTCCACCGACCTCGCCCGGGCGCTCAAGGACGACACCCTGACCGTGCTGAAGACCCTCGACGAGCTCAAGCCCAACGGTCACTTCGACGAGCTGCAACCCTTCGCGCACTAGCCCCGGCGCACCGATCGGCCGCGTTCTGGGACAATCGACGACGGTGACATGACCATGAACACGACCCAGCTGCCGACATCGACCGCCGCCGCGAAGGCGGTGGTGGATCTTGGCGCCATCGCCCACAACGTCCGGTTGCTCCGTGAACATGCCGGATCGGCCGCGGTGATGGCCGTCGTCAAGGCCGACGGTTACGGCCACGGTGCGGTCGAGGTCGGCCGGGCCGCGATCGCGGCGGGCGCAGCTGAGCTAGGGGTCGCCACCATCGGCGAGGCACTGGCGCTGCGCCGCGGCGGGATCACCGCTCCGGTGCTGTGCTGGCTGCACGCGCCGGGCACCGACTTCGGCCCAGCGCTGCAGGGCGACGTGCAACTCGGGGTGTCCTCGACGCGACAGCTCCGCGAGGTGCTCGAGGCCGTCGAACGCACCGGCCGGATGGCCTCCGTCACGGTGAAGGTCGACACCGGCCTGAGCCGCAACGGGGTCGCACCCGCTGACTTCGGGGATCTGTTGACGGTCCTTCGGCGTGCGGTCGCCGACGGTGCGGTCCGGCCGAAGGGGCTGATGTCGCACCTCGCCTGCGGGGACGATCCGTCGAGCCCCGTCAACGATCAACAGGCGCAACGCTTCTCGGCCATGCGCGCGCAGGCTCGCGAGCATGGCGTCGAGTTCGAGATCGCCCACCTGAGCAACTCCCCGGCGGCCATGACGCGGCCCGATCTGGCGTTCGACATGGTTCGCCCCGGGATAGCGGTGTACGGGCAGACCCCCATCCCGAGCCGCGGGCACATGGGGTTGCGTCCGGCGATGAGGCTGACGGCGCCGGTGGCCGCGGTGCGTTCGCTCAAGGCCGGCGACGCAGTGTCCTACGGGCACACCTGGGTGGCCGAGTCCGACACCACCGTCGCGCTGATCCCACTCGGATACGCCGACGGCATCTTCCGCGGCCTTGGCGGACGCATCGGCGTGCTGATCAACGGGAAGCGGCGGCCCAGCGTCGGACGCATCTGCA
Organism: Mycolicibacterium sichuanense; assembly: GCF_033741125.1. Lineage (NCBI taxonomy): Bacteria > Bacillati > Actinomycetota > Actinomycetes > Mycobacteriales > Mycobacteriaceae > Mycobacterium > Mycolicibacterium sichuanense. The sequence goes on from NZ_JAWQPU010000001.1 coordinate 444,248, forward strand.
TGGACCAGTTCGTCGTCGACCTCGGGTCCGGCCCCGTCGACGTGCGCGAAGGCGACGAGGCCGTGCTCTTCGGGCCCGGTGACGACGGTGAACTCACCGCCGTGGATTGGGCCAATCTGCTCGGCACCATCAACTACGAAATCGTCACCAGTCCACGCGGCAGGGTGTCGCGGCTGTACGTCGACTCCACGGGCGGAACTCCTTGAGCGACGACGAGACGGGCTCCTGGCAGCGCCGCAGGCGCATGGGGCGGTGGCTGGCCGGCGCTGCGGGGCTCTCGGCGGTCGGGGGCCTCGCCGGCACCACGGTGGCGCGGTCCCTGACCCGACGCATCACCGACGAGGACCCGTACGTCGGTGAGGACTTCGAACTCCTCGACGCCGATCGCGGGTGCGTCGTGATGACCTCCGACGGCATTCCGCTGGCCGTGCGGGAGGTGGGCCCCAAGGATGCGCCGTTGACGGTCGTGTTCTCGCACGGCTTCTGTCTTCGCATGGGCGCCTTCCACTTTCAACGGGTCAAGCTCACCGAGCAGTGGGGCACTCAGGTCCGGATGGTGTTCTACGACCAGCGGGGCCACGGCCAGTCCGGGGACGCGCCGCCCGACTCGTTCACGGTCCCGCAGCTGGGTCGCGACCTCGAGACGGTGCTCTCGGTGATGGCGCCGCGGGGACCGGTCGTGCTCGTCGGGCACTCCATGGGCGGCATGACAGTGTTGGCCCACGCCCGCCAGTTCCCCGAGCGCTACCCCACCCGCGTCGTCGGTGCCGCACTGATTTCGTCTGCCGCCGAGGGGGTTTCGCGATCACCCCTGGGGGAGGTGCTGAAGAACCCGGTGCTGGAGGCCGCCCGCTTCGCCGTCCGGTACGCGCCCAAGACCGTGCACCGGACCCGGGGTGCGGCCAGCTCGGTGCTCGGGCCCGTGCTGCGGGCCGCGTCCTACGGCGACGAGAAGGTCAGCCGCTCCGTGGTGTCGTTCTCGGAGAAGATGATGCACGACACGCCCATCTCGACACTCGTCGGCTTCCTGCATGCGCTGGAGGTGCACGACGAGACCGAGGGTCTGACCACGCTGGCCAAGATCCCGACGCTGATCGTCTGCGGTGATCACGATCTGCTGACTCCGATGGAGTACTCCGAGGAGATGGCCGCCGCTCTGCCCAAGTCGGAGCTCGTCATCGTCGGCGGCGCAGGGCATCTCGTCCAACTCGAACAGCCCGACATCGTCGACGCCGCGCTGGTGCGCCTGGTCGAACGGGCGACGCCGTCCAAGCTCGTCGCGATGACGCGGCGGCTGCGCGAGAGGGCCCGCAACCATGGCTGAGGTACTTGAGGGCACCGCCGAACTGCCGACCGCCGAGGACACCATGGCCCTCGGTGCGCGGCTCGGTGCCGACCTGCGGGCCGGCGACGTCGTCGTGCTCGCGGGACCGTTGGGGGCCGGAAAGACGGTGCTGGCCAAGGGAATCGCCCGTGCGATGGACGTCGCCGGGTCCGTCACCTCGCCGACCTTCGTGCTGGCCCGCGTGCACCCGGCCCGGCGGCAAGGTGCGCCCGCCATGGTGCACGTCGACGTCTACCGCCTGCTGGACCACGCCGGCGCCGACCTGCTCGCCGAACTCGACTCGCTGGACCTCGACACCGATCTCGACGACGCCGTCGTGGTGGTCGAGTGGGGCGAGGGGCTCGTCGAGCGACTGTCCGAGCGCCACCTCGACATCCGGTTGGAACGCGACAGCCTCACCGACGTCCGCATCGCGACGTGGCAGTGGAGTCTCGCACCGAATGACGACGAGGCCGAACGGTGAAGGTCCTCGCCATCGACACCGCCACCCCCGCCGTCACCGCGGGGGTGCTCGAGCACACCGACGCCGGCGTCGAGGTCCTCGGTGAACGGGTCACCGTGGATCCCCGGGCCCATGCCGAACAACTCACGCCGAACGTGTTGGGCGCGTTGGCCGATGCTGGACTCGCGATGGCCGATCTGGACGCCGTCGTCGTCGGCTGCGGCCCCGGCCCGTTCACCGGCTTGCGGGTCGGCATGGCCACCGCGGCTGCCTACGGGCATGCCCTGAACCTGCCCGTGCACGGCGTGTGCAGCCTCGACGGGATCGGCGTCGACACCAGCGGCGCGGCCCTGGTGGTGACCGACGCACGTCGCCGCGAGGTCTACTGGGCGCGCTATCGCGACGGCGTGCGCGTCGACGGCCCCGCCGTCGGGGCACCCGCGGACGTCCCCGTCGAGGACTCGGCCGTCGCCGGATCACCGGTCCACGCCGCGCTGTTCGACCTGCCGCGGCTGGCGCTGGAGTTCCCGACGGCGTCCGGGCTGGTGCGTGCCGTCGACTGGAGCCTCCCGCCGGAACCGTTGATCCCGCTGTATCTGCGTCGTCCAGACGCCAAGCCCGCCGCCGGCCGGGGACCAACGTGACCGTCGACTACGGACCGCTGACGGTCGGTGACGCCGACCGGTGTGCCGAGTTGGAGAGCGAACTGTTCCCCGGCGACGACCCGTGGCCGGCAGTGGCGTTCGTCCGCGAGCTGGAGTCCGCACACAACCACTACGTCGCCGCCCGGGTGGACGGTGAGCTGATCGGCTACGCCGGCGTGAGCCGGCTGGGCCGTAAGCCGCCGTACGAGTACGAGGTTCACACCATCGGCGTCGACAAGCGCTGCCAGGGTCGAGGCATCGGCCGCGGCCTGCTTGACCGGTTGCTCGAGATCGCCGACGGTGGCGCGGTGTTCCTCGAGGTGCGCACCGACAACGCGCCGGCGATCGGGTTGTACGAGAGCGTCGGCTTCACGGTGATCGGACTGCGCAAGCGGTACTACCGGGTCAGCGGCGCGGACGCCTACACCATGCGGCGACCGGAGACGGGGGAGCGGCCGTGATCATCCTGGCCATCGAGAGTTCCTGCGACGAAACGGGTGTCGGTATCTGCCGGCTGGACGACGACGGCACCGTCACGTTGCTGGCCGACGAGGTCGCCTCCAGCGTCGACGAACACGCCCGGTTCGGCGGCGTGGTGCCCGAGATCGCGTCCCGCGCGCATCTGGAGGCGCTCGGGCCCACCATGCGCCGTGCCCTGGACGCGGCGGGCGTCGCCAAACCCGACGTCGTGGCGGCCACCATCGGGCCCGGGCTCGCCGGCGCCCTGCTGGTGGGAGTCGCTGCGGCCAAGGCGTATTCGGCCGCCTGGGAGGTGCCGTTCTACGCCGTCAACCACCTCGGCGGGCATCTGGCCGCCGACGTCTACGACCACGGCTTGCTGCCCGAGAGCGTGGGGTTGCTGGTGTCGGGAGGGCACACCAACCTGCTGCACGTGCGATCGCTTGGCGAGCCGATCGAGGAGCTCGGCAGCACCGTGGACGACGCGGCGGGGGAGGCCTACGACAAGATCGCCCGGCTGCTCGGTCTGGGCTATCCGGGTGGCCGGGTGCTCGACGAGCTGGCCCGCACCGGTGACCGCGAGGCGATCGCATTTCCCCGCGGCATGACGGGCTCGCGCGACGCCCCGTACGCGTTCAGCTTCTCGGGGCTCAAGACGGCGGTGGCCCGGTACGTGGAGTCCCATCCGGACGCCGCCACCGCGGACGTCGCGGCGGGCTTCCAGGAGGCGGTCGCCGACGTGCTGACCCGCAAGGCGGTTCGCGCCGCCACCGACCTCGGCGTCTCGACGCTGCTGATCGCTGGTGGGGTGGCCGCGAACTCCCGGCTGCGCGAGCTGGCCGAAGAGCGTTGCGCGGCAGCCGGTTTGACGCTTCGCGTGCCGCGGCCGCGGCTCTGCACGGACAATGGCGCGATGATCGCCTCCTTCGCCGCACACCTCATCGCGGCGGGTGCGCCGCCGTCGCCGTTGGCGGTGGCCACCGATCCCGGCCTGCCGGTCGTGCGGGGCCAGGTCGCGTGAACCTCCACGACGTCGCCGACAAGCTGGCCGTCACCGAGCTGCTCTACCGCTACGCCGAGCTGATCGACGACGGCGACTTCGACGGCGTCGGTGCACTGCTCGCACGCGCCGCGTTCGGTGGTCCCGGTTCCGGATCGCTGAGCGGAGCGGAGGCGATCGCCAGCATCTTCGCGAGCACCACGCGCCGGTTCCCCGACCACGGCAACACCCCGCGGACCCGTCACCTGGTGCTCAACCCCCTCGTCGAGCTTGGCCGGCAGGGCACGGCGACGTCGCGGTCGACCTTCTGCGTCGTGCAGAACACCGAGTCGGTGGCCCTGCAGCCGATCGTCGCCGGCCGGTACTACGACACCTTCGGCCGGGACGACGACGGCTGGTACTTCACCGAGCGCCGGGTGGAGGTCGAGATGGTGGGCGACGTCTCCGATCACCTGACGGTGGATCCGCTGACCTACGGCTGAGGTTGCGGCGCGCCAGCTACCCGGCGGGCAGCGTCGTGCAGGGGGTCATGATCAACTCCGTTCGACATCGGCACCGGCCCACCCTTGAGCGCTAGCACTCGCGTGTATAGAGTGCTAGGTGGCAGGCGGCCAACCCCCGCTCCGGCACCCGCGACGACGGCGCGACGGCACGGACGCATGCCGAAACACCTGGTAATGAACTCGCAGGTCCGGGGATCAACTCCGGGCCGCACCCGAACTAAGTGGAGGGCTCCATCGTGGCGAGCGTGAACATCAAGCCACTCGAGGACAAGATCCTCGTTCAGGCCAATGAGGCCGAGACAACGACCGCTTCCGGCCTGGTCATCCCCGACACCGCCAAGGAGAAGCCGCAGGAAGGCACCGTCGTCGCAGTTGGCCCCGGCCGCTGGGACGAAGATGGCGAGAAGCGCATCCCCCTGGACGTCGCCGAGGGCGACACCGTGATCTACAGCAAGTACGGCGGCACCGAGATCAAGTACAACAACGAGGAGTACCTGATCCTGTCAGCGCGCGACGTGCTGGCAGTCGTCTCCAAGTAGGCATCAGTGTTCCGCCCCGGAAATCCCCCCATCGACGGGTGATTTCCGGGGCGGCATGCGTTGGGCCTCAACTACGTGGACAGAAAGAACATTCATGAGCAAGCAGATTGAGTTCAACGAGACTGCGCGCCGGGCCATGGAAGCCGGCGTCGACAAGCTCGCCGACGCGGTCCGCGTGACGCTGGGACCCCGCGGCAGGCACGTCGTGCTCGCCAAGGCGTTCGGCGGCCCGGTCGTGACCAACGATGGTGTCACCATCGCCCGCGAGATCGACCTCGAGGATCCGTTCGAGAACCTGGGCGCGCAGCTGGTGAAGTCCGTGGCGACCAAGACCAACGACGTCGCCGGCGACGGCACCACCACCGCCACCGTGCTGGCTCAAGCGCTTATCAAGGCCGGCCTGCGCAACGTGGCGGCGGGCGCCAACCCCATCGCGCTCGGTCTCGGCATCGCCAAGGCCGCCGACGCGGTGTCCGAAGCACTGCTGGCCGCGGCGACGCCGATCAGCGACAAGAACGGCATCGCGCAGGTCGCCACCGTGTCCTCGCGTGACGAGGTCATCGGCGAGCTGGTCGGCGAGGCCATGACCAAGGTCGGTCACGACGGCGTGGTCACGGTCGAGGAGTCCTCGACCCTGAACACCGAGCTCGAGGTCACCGAGGGCGTCGGCTTCGACAAGGGATTCACCTCGGCGTACTTCATCACCGACTTCGATTCGCAGGAAGCCGTCCTCGAAGACGCCCTGGTGCTGCTGAATCGCGAGAAGATCAGCTCGTTGCCAGACCTGCTGCCGCTGCTGGAGAAGGTCGCCGAGTCGGGCAAGCCGCTGCTGATCATCGCCGAGGACGTCGAGGGTGAGGCCCTGTCGACCTTGGTGGTCAACGCGATCCGCAAGACGCTCAAGGCCGTGGCCGTCAAGGCGCCGTTCTTCGGTGACCGCCGCAAGGCGTTCCTCGACGACCTGGCCGTCGTGACGGGTGGGCAGGTCGTCAACCCCGACGTCGGGCTGCTGCTCCGTGAGGTCGGCCTCGACGTGCTGGGCACCGCCCGCCGCGTCGTCGTCACCAAGGACAACACGGTCATCGTCGACGGTGGCGGCACGCAGGACGCCATCGAAGCCCGTAAGTCTCAGCTGCGGGCCGAGATCGAGTCCTCCGATTCGGACTGGGATCGCGAGAAGCTCGAGGAGCGCCTGGCCAAGCTGTCGGGCGGCGTCGCCGTCATCAAGGTCGGCGCGGCCACCGAGACCGATCTGAAGAAGCGCAAGGAAGCCGTCGAGGACGCGGTCCACGCGGCCAAGGCCGCCGTCGAGGAGGGCATCGTCACCGGTGGTGGCAGCGCCCTCGTTCAGGCCGGCTCGGTCCTGCCGGCGCTGCGCGAGTCACTCAAGGGTGACGAGGCGCTCGGGGTCGACGTGTTCGCCTCGGCGCTCTCGTCGCCGCTGTACTGGATCGCCACCAACGCCGGGCTGGACGGCTCGGTCGTGGTGAACAAGGTGTCGGAGCTGCCCGCGGGGCAGGGCTTCAACGCCGCGACGCTGACCTACGGTGACCTGCTGGCCGACGGTGTCGTCGACCCGGTGAAGGTGACCCGGTCGGCGGTGGTGAACGCGGCATCGGTGGCTCGGATGATCCTCACGACCGAGACCGCGATCGTCGACAAGCCGGTCCAGGAGGACGACCATGGCCACGGTGGCCATGGTCACCATGGTCACTCGCACTAGTCGTTCCAAACGAAGCACCCCCGGCCAGTTGGGCCGGGGGTGCCTTCGTCTGCGGGGACTCAGAACGGCTGGTCCACGAATCCGTTCGTGGTGTTCGCCTCGTCATGGTTGTCGACGCTGTAGTGCGGCAGGACCGGGTTGGTGCCGATGGCGGCTTGAGCTGGTCCGGCAAATCCGAGCACCGCTGCGGTCAGACCACTGGCGACCAGGGTGGCGAATCCTATCTTCTTCATGTCCATCATCTTCTTCTGCATCAATAGTCGCTTCGAGCTGTTCGAACCGAACCGGTTGGTACAACGACCAGCTCAGAAGACTGATTCCCCGCAGCGCGCCCGCCGTCCAGAGCGCGAGACACCCCCGGTCGCAGGACCGGGGGTGTCTCGCGGCGGTGCTGCTGAACCGAGTCAGGCCGCCATCGGTAGCTGGAACAGCGGCGCGGTGAGCGCGTAGTACACCACGCCGCACGGCGGGCACGAGACGTCGTAGCGAAGGCCACCGCCCTCGGCGACGTCGAGTTGATAGGCGAGGTCGGCGTCGCACTGCGGACACCGCGTCGCACCTTCTTCGAGTGCTGGAATCATCACCGAACCCTTCGTCGACCGTCCATCCGTTGAATCTCGGATAACCCCGAAGCTAGCTAGTCAAACTAATAGTTTGCTTAGAAGTTCGCGCCGGTCGCCAGGTGTTGCCCAATCGTGATCAGAGCGCAGCTGGTCGGGGGCGCCGGGGCGCATCCAGGTGTGCTGAGCCTCACGGACGAGACCGTTGTCATCACGAATGTGCCATGAGTAAACTGAGTTTTGCTCCTGACGTCGGCTCTCGTCGACCGCATTCATTCGCCGGGAGCATCGACTTTCACACCGGGAGGACACCGTGGCGGAATTGACCCGCGATCGCGCGGGCCAGCCGTGGCGGCGTCACCGCGAGATCTTGAATCGCATCGTCCGGGAGACCGATCCGCCGACCGGCGCTCTGCCGCGGCTGACGCCCGCGACGAGCTCCGAGCTCGACGCGGCCTACCAGGAACGCGTCGGCGAGGTGCTGGATCTGGCCGGCACCATCGGTGCGATCATGATGGCCTCGGGCATGCCCGCGACGGCCACGATGGACCAGGTCACCGCGATCACCGCGGCGTACGGCATCGGTCGTTGCGAGGTCGACGTCATCAACACGACCATCCACGTGGCCGCCTACCGCGGGCCCACGATGCCGGCTGCCAGCACCCTGCACATCGTGCAGTCGCGGTCGATGGACTTCAGCAGGTTGGCGGCCGTCGACCGGCTGGTCGGACGCATCCGCGCCAAGCAGATCTCGCCCTCGGATGCCCGTGAGGAGCTCGATGCCATCGTCACCGCGCCGCATCCGTACCGGCGTTGGGTCGCCACGCTCGCCTGGGGTGCGCTTGCCTTCGCGACGGCAGGCACCCTCGGCGCCAGCCTGCTGGCCTGCCTCGTCGGGGCGCTGAGTGCGATGACGATCGACCGCGTCAACCGGCGGCTGAACCGGCACGGGCTACCATTCTTCTTCCAATATGCGGTGGGCGGCGCGATCGCGACGGCGCCGCCGCTGGTCCTCTACTGGCTCAGCCCGAAGCTGGGGTTCCAGTTCGAACCAACGGTGGCGATCGCCGCGGGTCTGGTCGTGCTGCTGGCCGGTCTCTCGCTGGTGGGGTCCGTCGGCGACGTCATCACGGGTGCTCCCGTCACCGCTGCGGCCCGGTTCTTCGAGCTGGTCATGATGACGGCCGCGACGATCGCCGGCGTGGCGCTGGTGCTGCACCTCGCCAGCCGGTTCGGCGCACCGTTCGTGGCGCTGAGCGCCAATCCGCCGCCGGCGCTGACCGAGATGCCCGCCCGCGTCGCGTTCGGTGCGGCCAGCGCTGCGGCCTATGCCCTGGCGTGCTACGCCGAGCGCTCTGCTGCGGTGGCAGCGGCCTTTGGTGGCGCCGCGGGCACCATCGCCTTCCTGCTGACGCAGGGCCTCGGTCTTGGTGCGGTGGTGGCGTCGTTCGCGGCGGCAGTACCGATCGGCTTGGTCGGCCGCTTGATGGAGGGTCGCAACCTGGCGCCGCCGCTGGTGGTCTCGATCGCCGGCATCGTGCCGCTGCTGCCGGGGTTGACGCTGCTACACGGCATCTACGCGATCCTGAACGACCAGCACGCCGTCGGATTCGCCTCGGTGCTGGGTGCCATGGCCATCGGTAGCGCGCTGGCCGCCGGCGTCACGCTGGGTGAGTGGAGCTCGATCAAGGTGCGGCGGCGGCGACAGGCAGAGCGCCGGCGCAGCCGCGGCCACCGGACTGCGCAGACGGTGCCCGCCGAATAGGTCCGCGCGGAATGGATCCAAGAAAGAACCGGCGGTGTTGCCGTTGGCACGAGAAGAGGCCCATCCCGCGGCGAAGGTGGGCCTCTTCCGCGCGGTCGGCTGGTCGAGGGGTCGACGGGCCCCTCGGGTCATGCCGTGCGGCGAATACCACGCTTGAGCAGTAGTTCGCGCTCGGATTCGCTGAGGCCGCCCCAGATGCCGTAGGGCTCGCCGACGGCGAGGGCGTGCGACCTGCACTGAGCGACCACCGGGCAGCGCCGGCACATCTCCTTGGCACGCATTTCGCGCTGGGCGCGGGCACGGCCGCGCTCGCCGTCGGGATGGAAGAACATCGAGGAATCGACGCCCCGGCAAAGTCCAGACATCTGCCAATCCCAGATGTCTGCGTTGGGCCCGGGCAACTGCTGCGGTTGTGGCATTGGGAAAACCCCTCTCTACGCCCATCTTTCGCGAACGATCGAAAGCGTGAGTCGTGAAACCGATCCGAGCTCGTGTCGCCGATGACTACTCGTGCACACAAACTAGAAGGGCTCGTGAACATGGGTCAATAGCCCGAGCGTGTGCTCAACCACATAAGGGCAGGCCGAGAATTTACATCACGTTCATCGTCGGGACTCGCGCGCAATGAGAAAGGTGATCACGAAGAGTCAACCAATTGATCTCGATCCGTGTTTGCGCTGTTCGCGCCTGAACGAGTCGCCCTTGCGCGAATCGCGGATCGGATCCCTGTTGACATGGTCGTAATGAAGCGACAATGAACTGTTAACCGAAGTTGCGTCACCCACAGTTCGGAACCCGTGGACACCATTCAGGTTCCTCCGATTCGGCACTTCCCGCATCTTGGTAGCGTCCCGGCGGATGAATGCGTTCGACGAGGTCGCGTTCGGAGGTGACCCCGGGCGGTGGCCCCTGCCGACGGCGACGACACCTGCCGAGCACTGGCTGCGGGCCGTTGCCGCGGGCGGTCAGGGCCGCTACGGCAGCGCCCTTGCCGACCTGGTCGCGCTGGTCCGTCGCAACCCCGAAGGCCCGCTGGCATCGCTCGCCCTGAGCACCCGCGCATCGTTTCTGCGCCAGCTGGGCGGCCACGAGGAGGCCAGGGCGTGGGACGGCCGCGCGTCGGCGTGCGCCGGTCTCGACGCCGGGGCGGCGGCCGACGCGCTGATCGGCCTCGGCGCCGATGCCCTCGGGGTGAGCCGGTTCGCGTTGTCGGATCGGCTGCTGCAGCGGGCCGCCGATCTCGTCTGCGCGACGACCGCGCCCCGGCTGCCCATCCGACTGGCCTGGGTGCGCGCGGAGTTGGCGATGTTCACCGGCGACGGCCCGGCCGCCGTCGCGTACGCCGAGCGCGCGGTGGAGCTGGCCGACGGCTGGACGTCGGTGCGGCACGTAGTGAAATCCCAGGTCGTGACGGCCGCAGCGCTGTGCAGCGCCGGCCGGATCGAGGGGGCCCGGCGCGTCGCCGATGCTGCGCTGACGGTCGCCGAGCAGACCGGTTTGATACCGCTGAGCTGGGCGTTGACCTGTCTGCTCGCCGACATCGGCAGCGCTGCCCATTCGCCGGAGCAGATCGGGGCCGCTCGCGACCGGTTCGCCGATACCGTTCGCCAGCGGGGCGGGTCCTGGACGGCGCGGTGATTCTGGAAGTCACTTCCGAATCACTAGTCTTTAGCTGACACGTCCGCGGGGATATGCCCCATCAGTAACGCTGGAGATATCGCCCACGATGACAATTTCGGGAGACAGTCTCGATGGTGTCGTGGCCAAGGCGGTCAGTGGCGATCGAGATGCACTCCGGACAGTGCTGGAGACCATCCGGCCGATCGTCTACCGGTACTGCCGGGCGAGGATCGGATCAGCGGAGCGAAGTGGTCTCTCAGCAGACGACGTTGCTCAGGAGGTGTGCTTGGCCGCCATCACGGCGCTGCCGCGCTACAAGGATCAGGGACGACCGTTCCTGGCCTTCGTCTACGGCATCGCTGCGCACAAGGTTGCTGACGCACATCGCGCTCAGGGGCGTAACCGCGCCGACGCAACCGACACGCTGCCCGACCGGCCCTCCACCGAGGCGGGTCCCGAGCAGATGGCGATCGACTCCGAATCCGCCGAGCGGATGAACCGGCTGCTGGCCACCCTGCCGGAGAAGCAGCGCGAGATCCTGGTGCTGCGCGTGGTCGTCGGCATGAGCGCCGAGGAGACCGCCGAGGCGGTCGGCAGCACCGCCGGCGCCGTACGCGTCGCCCAGCACCGTGCCCTGGCGCGGCTCAAGGGTGAGCTGAGCGGATTGGGGCGTGGCGATGCCTGACGGCCGCTGGGCCGCCGGCGGCGGCGACCCCTCACTCAACGAAATTGCCCGCGCCGACCGTTTCATCGAAGCGCTCGCTGCCAAGCAGCCGGTGTACTCCACCGACCGCGAGGAAGCCGAACTGGCGTTCCTGCTGTCGGGGTGGCGCGACGACGTGCGCGACGCGCCGGTCACCGTGCCCGTCAGCCCCAGCGATGCCGTCCAGGCGCTGCAGGCCGGGCTGTCGAAGAACCGCGGGCCCCGCCGGTTGTTCACGATCGTCGGATCGGTGGCCGCCGCGATGCTCTGCATCGGCGGTTTCGGGACCGCCGTGTACGGCGCTGGTCCCGGTGACTCCCTCTACGGCATGCGGACCGCGATCTTCGGCCAGCAGGAGGCCACCCGCGACGATCGGGTGTCCCTGGCATCGGCGCAGCTCGCGCAGGTGCAGCAGCTGATCGACAACGGTCAGTGGCAGGAGGCCCAGGACAAGCTGGTGGCCGTCAGCACGACGGTTCAGGACGTCGGGCAGGTCGAGCAGAAGCAACAGCTCGTGGAGCAGTGGAATGCGCTGACCTACAAGGTCGTCGAGCAGAATCCCGCGGCGACGCTGCCGCCGGGGGAGCCGCTGCCGGCCCTTCCATCGTCCCCGCTGACCTGGCTGCCGGTCCCGGTGGTCGACGGAACGACCACGTCCACGACGTCGGCCACGTCGGGGACCTCGGACCCGTCGTCGTCGGTGACGACCTCGCCGTCGGACTCGACTGCGCCGTCGGACACGTCGTCCACGGCGCCTTCGGACGGGGCGACGCCTACGTCCTCGGCCCCTTCGTCGTCGGCCCCGTCGTCGAGCCCTTCGTCGAGCAGCGCCGCGACGACCTCGGCTCCGAGTAGCACGACCACGACGACGGCACCAACGACCACCACGACCACCAACACGACCACCACGACGCCGGCCACCACGACGACAACCACCTCGACGACGGTGCCGACGCGCGAGCCAGCGGCCGCCCCGCCGTCGACGTCCGCCGTCGCGCCGGCGCCCAAGGCCACGACACCGGCCGCCGCACCGTCTAGCGCGGCCGAGGTGCCCAGTGCTCCCGCGGCGACGACCCCGGTCGAGCGGTCGGCCGTCGCACCGACCACCACGACGACGCTGGTGCCGGTTCCTGGGAGCTGAACGCACGGGCAGACCACGATGACCCGGCTCTGCGGTGAGCACGCGCCGTGGCGCGCTGGTCTGACGGTGGCCAACGCGAAGTCAGCGTCGGCGGCTCACCGGGTCGATCGGGGTGTGACGAGGTCGCGGTACGCCGTCAGCGATATCCGTCGGACTCCGTAGTGGCTTCGTTGAGCGAGGCATCGGCGTATCCGCGGCAGTAGTCCCACGTCACGTAGGCGTCGGGCTCGGGATCGTAGGCCGGTTCGTGCGGCCGGACGGTGCCATCGACGAGCAGCTGCAGCAGGTTCGCCCGCAACATGTCCCAGTCGTGATAGTGGTCCTGCTGGCATTCGTCGCAGCAGACCACCAGACCGCGAATTCCCTTGTGCGCCAACAGTGCTTCGTAGACCGCGAGATCGGCCAGGTCGGCCTCGACGGCGATGCGCTCCTGGGGGTCCAGGGGCTGGCCGGGTTCGAGTGCGTCGAGCGCCGCCGTAGGATCGCTCGGATCGTCGGCGAACGGATCGGGCGGCAAACCCGGTGGCAGGTGATCACGCACGGTTCCACACTACGCAGGACGGCGGGTGTCGCGCCAGCGGTCCGCGCCGTCGACGACGGCCTTTGTTGGCACGTGGGCGTGTTCCATCCACGTTGCCAATGGCGCGTGCGGGCCAAGTGGTGGGCCGGGCCCCGATAGGATGGACCCTTAGTTCTGCGCCATCTGGAGGCCTCACCCATGTCGATCGCTGAAAGCAGCCTTCCCATCGCCGTTCCGGTGCCCACCGGAGGGGACGATCCGACCAAGATCGCGATGCTCGGGCTCACCTTCGACGACGTCCTGTTGCTGCCCGCGGCCTCGGACGTGGTGCCCGCCAACGCCAACACGTCCAGCCAGCTGACCAAGCGCATCCGGTTGCGGGTGCCGCTCGTCAGCTCGGCGATGGACACGGTCACGGAGTCCCGGATGGCCATCGCGATGGCGCGGGCAGGCGGGATGGGCGTGCTGCATCGCAACCTGCCGGTCGCCGAGCAGGCCAGCCAGGTCGAGACGGTCAAGCGCTCCGAGGCCGGCATGGTCACCGACCCCGTCACGTGCTCTCCCGACAACACCCTCGCCGAGGTGGACGCCATGTGCGCCCGCTTCCGCATCTCGGGCCTGCCAGTGGTGGACGCCAACGGATCGCTCGTCGGCATCATCACCAACCGCGACATGCGCTTCGAGGTCGACACCAGCAAGCCGGTCTCCGAGGTGATGACCAAGGCGCCGCTGATCACCGCCCAGGCGGGGGTGACGGCCGACGCTGCGCTCGGCCTGCTGCGCCGCCACAAGATCGAGAAGCTCCCCATCGTCGACGGCAACGGCAAGCTGACCGGTCTGATCACCGTCAAGGACTTCGTCAAGACCGAGCAGTTCCCGCTGGCCACCAAGGACAGTGATGGCCGGCTCCTGGTCGGGGCCGCGGTCGGTGTCGGTGGCGACGCGCGGGAGCGGGCCATGACGCTCGTCGACGCGGGTGTCGACGTCGTCATCGTGGACACCGCGCATGCGCACAACCGTGGCGTCCTGGACATGGTGCACTGGCTCAAGACCGTCGCGGGGAACCGCGTCGAGGTGGTGGGCGGCAACGTCGCCACCAGGGCCGCGGCCGCCGCACTGGTCGAGGCCGGTGCAGACGCCGTCAAGGTCGGCGTCGGCCCCGGATCCATCTGCACCACGCGCGTCGTCGCCGGAGTGGGAGCGCCCCAGATCACGGCGATCCTCGAAGCGGTCGCCGCCTGCGCACCGCACGGCGTCCCGGTGATCGCCGACGGCGGCCTGCAGTACTCGGGCGACATCGCCAAGGCGCTCGCCGCGGGCGCATCGACGGCCATGCTCGGATCCCTGCTCGCCGGCACTGCCGAGGCACCGGGTGACCTCATCTTCGTCAACGGCAAGCAGTTCAAGAGCTATCGCGGCATGGGTTCGCTCGGCGCGATGCAGGGGCGTGGCGAGAAGAAGAGCTACTCCAAGGACCGCTACTTCCAGGACGACGTGCTCAGCGAGGACAAGCTGGTCCCCGAGGGCATCGAGGGCCGGGTGCCGTTCCGCGGGCCGCTGTCGACCGTCATCCATCAGCTGACGGGTGGGTTGCGGGCCGCGATGGGCTACACCGGTTCGGCGACCATCGAGCACCTGCAGCAGGCGCAGTTCGTCCAGATCACCGCGGCGGGTCTGAAGGAGAGTCATCCGCACGACATCACGATGACGACCGAAGCCCCCAACTACTACGCCCGCTAGGAAGGCCCTTCCCCATGAGTTCCCACCGGATGGCCCTCGCGCGCCGAAATCCGCTTCTCGAATGCGGTTTCACGCTACTTTCCCGCAGTACGTCGACCTCGCGGACGGGGGAGGGGCGCCATGCGTGACATGGTCGAAATCGGCATGGGCAGAACCGCCCGTCGCACCTACGAACTGCACGACATCAACATCGTGCCGTCGCGGCGGACGCGGTCCAGCCAGGACGTGTCCACGGCGTGGCAGCTCGACGCCTACCGCTTCGAGATCCCGGTCATGTCGCATCCGACCGACGCGCTGGTGTCGGTCGAGTTCGCCATCGAGCTGGGCCAGCTGGGCGGGCTTGGCGTGCTCAACGGCGAGGGCCTGATCGGCAGGCACGCCGACGTGGAGGCGAAGGTCGCCCAGGTGATCGAAGCCGCCGCCAAGGAACCCGATCCGTCGGCCGCGATCCGGCTGCTGCAGCAGTTCCACGCCGCCCCGCTGGATCCCGAGCTGCTGGGCGCCGCCGTCTCGCGCATCCGCGACGCCGGGGTCACCACCGCAGTGCGGGTCAGCCCGCAAAATGCGCAGGCGCTCACCCCGGCGCTGGTCGCCGCCGGGATCGACCTGCTGGTCATCCAGGGCACCATCATCTCCGCCGAGCGCGTCGCTCAGGACCGCGACGGTTCCGGGGAGCCGCTGAACCTGAAGACCTTCATCTCCGAGCTCGACGTCCCCGTCGTCGCCGGCGGCGTGCTCGACCACCGCACCGCTCTGCATCTGATGCGTACCGGGGCGGCCGGCGTGATCGTCGGGTACGGCTCCACTGCCGGCGTGACGACCAGCGACGAGGTCCTCGGCATCAGCGTGCCGATGGCTACCGCGATCGCCGACGCCGCAGCGGCCCGTCGCGAGTACCTCGACGAGACGGGCGGCCGGTACGTCCACGTGCTGGCCGATGGCGACATCCACACCTCGGGCGAACTGGCCAAGGCGATCGCGTGCGGTGCCGACGCCGTGGTCCTGGGAACGCCGCTGGCCAGCGCGGAGGAGGCACTCGGCGGCGGCTGGTTCTGGCCGTCGGCCGCGGCGCATCCCTCGCTGCCGCGCGGTGCCCTGCTGCAGGTGGCGCTCGGTGAGCGGCCGTCGCTGGACCAGGTGCTCAACGGACCGTCCGACGATCCGTTCGGTTCGCTGAACATCGTCGGTGGCCTGCGGCGCTCGATGGCCAAGGCGGGCTACTGCGACCTCAAGGAATTCCAGAAGGTCGGGCTAACTGTCGGTTCGTGACATCTTCGCCGAAGACGTGCTGGTAGAAGAGTTGACGCTTTACAAGTTAGGGTCGCCTGTCTAGCTCGTTACCGGTCGGTAAGTTCATAATGGCGAGATGGATCCTGACTACGACGTCCTGATCATCGGTTCCGGTTTCGGCGGCAGCGTCAGTGCCCTGCGCCTCACCGAGAAGGGCTACCGCGTCGGCGTGCTCGAGGCGGGCCGGCGTTTCGAGGACGAGGACATGGCCAAGACGTCATGGGACCTGCGCAAGTTCCTCTGGATGCCCAAGCTGGGGATGTACGGCATCCAGCGCATCCACCTACTGCGCAACTGCATGATCCTGGCCGGCGCCGGGGTCGGCGGCGGTTCGCTGAACTACGCCAACACGCTTTACGTGCCGCCGGAGCCGTTCTTCGCCGACAAGCAGTGGGCGCACATCACCGACTGGCGCGCCGAGCTGATGCCGCACTACGACCAGGCCACCCGCATGCTCGGTGTGGTCACCAACCCCACGTTCACCGATGCCGACCGCATCCTCAAGGAGGTCGCCGACGACATGGGCGTCGGTGACACCTTCGTGCCGACGCCGGTCGGGGTGTTCTTCGGCGAGGACGGCAAGAAGGAACCCGGCAAGACGGTCCCCGACCCGTACTTCGGCGGCGCGGGACCGGCCAGGACGGGGTGCATCGAATGCGGGTCCTGCATGACCGGTTGCCGCTACGGCGCCAAGAACACCCTGCTGAAGAACTACCTGGGGCTTGCCGAATCCGCTGGCGCCGACGTGATTCCCATGACGACGGTGACCAGCGTGGAACCCCAGCCCGACGGCAGCTGGACGGTGCACACCGCCCGGACGGGACGCTGGTTGCGCAAGAAGAAGAAGACCTACACGGCGTCCAACGTCATCGTCGCCGCCGGCACCTGGGGCAGTCAGCAGCTGCTGTTCAAGATGCGTGACACCGGCAGGTTGCCGAAGCTCTCGGATCGGCTGGGCGTGCTGACGCGGACCAACTCGGAGTCCATCGTCGGCGCGGGCCGGCTGCGGGTACGCGACGACCTCGACCTGACCCACGGCGTGGCGATCACGTCGTCCATCCACCCGACCGAGGACACGCACATCGAGCCGTGCCGCTACGGCAAGGGTTCCAATGCGATGGGGCTGCTGCAGACCCTGATGACCGATGGGCTGCTGCCGGACGGCACCGGCGTGCCGCGCTGGAAGCAGCTGATCCAGACGGCACGGTCCGACCCGAAGGGCACGCTGCGGCTGCTGAACCCGCGAAAGTGGAGCGAGCGCACCATGATCGCGCTGGTGATGCAGCACCTCGACAACTCGATCACCACCTACACCAAGCGCAGCAAGCTCGGCTTCCGTCGCGTGGTCAGCAAGCAGGGCCACGGCGAGCCGAACCCGACGTGGATCCCGGCGGGCAACGAGGTCACCCGGCGGATCGCCAAGAAGATCGACGGAGTTGCAGGTGGCACCTGGGGTGAGCTGTTCAACATCCCGCTGACCGCACACTTCCTCGGCGGCGCGGTGATCGGCGACACCCGGGAGCACGGCGTGATCGA
Source organism: Mycolicibacterium sichuanense (assembly GCF_033741125.1). Classification (NCBI taxonomy): domain Bacteria; kingdom Bacillati; phylum Actinomycetota; class Actinomycetes; order Mycobacteriales; family Mycobacteriaceae; genus Mycobacterium; species Mycolicibacterium sichuanense. The sequence goes on from NZ_JAWQPU010000001.1 coordinate 461,778, forward strand.
CCCGTACCACCGGGTGTTCGACTATCCGACGATGTACGTGGTGGACGGTTCGGCCATCTCGGCGAACATGGGTGTCAACCCGTCGCTGAGCATCACCGCGCAGGCCGAGCGGGCGGCGTCGCTGTGGCCCAACAAGGGCGAGGTAGACCAGCGTCCCGCGCAGGGTCAGCCCTATCAGCGGCTGGCGCCGATCCCGCCGGTGCACCCGGTGGTGCCCGCCTCCGCGCCCGCGGCCCTGCGGCTGCCCATCGAACCGGTGCGCTCGACGGGATAGCGCCGACCCGCGGTGCCGTGGACGTTGACGCGGCCCCGCGCCACTAGACTGGGCCAGTGGAAACGGCATCTCCCCGGCCCGTATTGGTGGTCGACTTCGGCGCGCAGTACGCGCAGCTGATCGCGCGACGCGTCCGTGAGGCGCGGGTCTACTCCGAGGTCATCCCGCACACCGCGACCGTCGACGAGATCAAGGCCAAGGACCCGGCGGCCATCGTGCTGTCCGGCGGCCCGGCCAGCGTCTACGCCGACGGTGCGCCGCAACTGGATCCGGCCGTCTTCGACCTCGACGTGCCCGTCTTCGGCATCTGCTACGGGTTCCAGGCGATGGCCCAGGCGCTCGGCGGAACGGTGGCCCACACGGGCACCAGTGAGTACGGCCGCACCGACCTCAAGGTGAGCGGGGGCGAGCTGCACTCCGACCTACCCGCCAGCCAGCCGGTGTGGATGAGCCACGGCGACGCGGTCACCGCTGCGCCGGAGGGCTTCGACGTGGTCGCGACCAGCGCCGGTGCACCGGTGGCTGCCTTCGAGAACCGCGCCCGTCGGCTCGCCGGCGTCCAGTACCACCCCGAGGTGCTGCACAGCCCGCACGGCCAGCAGGTGCTGTCCCGCTTCCTGCACGAGTTCGCCGGCATCGGCGCCTCCTGGACGGCCGCCAACATCGCCGACGCCCTGGTCGAGCAGGTCCGCGCCCAGATCGGAGACGGCCGGGCCATCTGCGGGCTGTCCGGCGGGGTCGACTCGGCCGTCGCCGCCGCCCTGGTGCAGCGCGCCATCGGAGACCGGCTGACCTGCGTGTTCGTCGACCACGGACTGTTGCGGGCGGGTGAGCGCGGCCAGGTGCAGCGCGACTTCGTCGCAGCCACCGGGGCCAACCTGGTCACGGTCGACGCCGAGGAGCGCTTCCTCGAGGCGCTGTCGGGGGTCACCAACCCCGAGGGCAAGCGCAAGATCATCGGGCGGGAGTTCATCCGGGCGTTCGAGGGCGCCGTGCGGCGAATCGTCGACGACGGCGGGGCTGCCGACGAGCGCTCGCGCGAGGAGCCGAGCGTCCAGGTCGACTTCCTGGTTCAGGGCACGCTGTATCCCGACGTCGTCGAGTCCGGTGGGGGAACCGGGGCGGCCAACATCAAGAGCCATCACAACGTCGGCGGGTTGCCGGCGGACCTGAAGTTCAAGCTGGTCGAGCCGCTGCGGCTGCTCTTCAAGGACGAGGTTCGCGCCGTCGGCCGCGAGCTCGGGTTGCCCGAGGAAATCGTTGCGCGCCAACCCTTCCCGGGGCCGGGACTTGCCATCCGCATCGTCGGGGAGGTGACCGCCGACCGGTTGGACACCCTGCGCCGCGCCGACGCCATCGCCCGCGAGGAACTCTCCACCGCCGGTCTGGACAAGCAGATCTGGCAGTGCCCCGTCGTGCTGCTCGCCGACGTCCGGTCGGTCGGCGTCCAGGGTGACGGCCGCACCTACGGTCACCCGATCGTGCTGCGGCCGGTCTCCAGTGAGGACGCGATGACCGCGGACTGGACCCGCGTGCCGTATGAGGTGCTCGAGCGGATCTCGACCAGGATCACCAATGAGGTGCCCGAGGTGAACCGCGTCGTCCTCGACGTCACTAGCAAGCCGCCGGGCACCATCGAGTGGGAGTGATCCCCTCCCCGCGAGCAGACGCCAATGGCCCTGGATCCCGCCAATCGAGGGCCGTCTACGTCTGCTCGGCGGTCGGTGTGTCGGCTTCGGTCGAGTCGGCCGACTTCTCGATGAGCTCGCCGAGGATCTGAGTCACGACGGACTCGATGGTGCTCTCGATCGAGAACGCCAACGTCGCCGACACCGCGGCCAGCGCCTGGGTGCGGAACCGCACCAGCATCGTGATCAGTTCGGCCACTTCGGTGTCGGGGGGCAGCGCCGCGCCGGGGTTGATGCGGGTCATCACGTGCTCGACGCCGGCACGCACCAGGATGCCGCTGATCTCGTCGATGAGCGGGGCCGTCTGCTCGTGGATGTCGATGAGCGTGTCGGTACTGACGCCGTACTGCCTGATCTCGTTGAAGGCCTCGATCAGCTTGGGCCGCACCACCGTTGCCTCGTCGCCGTCGACGGTGATGACGCCGAGGCCAACCATGCGGTCGAAGCCCGTGTCGTCGTCGATGAGTCGCCTGGCGTCGGCCACGGACATGCGGTCGGGTTTCTCCGACGCCCAGCTGCCGGCGATCGCCGACTCCAGCCCCAACATGTCGCCGAGGTTCTTGCCCTCCTCCCAGGCGCTGAGCATCTCGTGCACGTGGGCAATGTTGTAGCCGCGGTCCAGCATCGAGGTGATCAGCCGCAGCCGGGTGAGGTGCGTGTCGTTGAACAGTGCGATGCGCCCGACCCGCAGCGGCGGATGCAGCAGGCCGCGGTCCCGGTAGACCCGGATGTTGCGGGTCGTGGTGCCGGCCAGACGCGCCAGCTCCTCGATGCGGTACTCACCAGAGGCCGCAATGCCGTGCGGCTGCACGGCGGCGTCGAACAGCTGCGACACCGCGTTCTCGATGACGTCGCGCGAACCCCGCCGGATCTGACGGGGTGCGCGTCTCAGCCCGGCGAGGATCGTCGATATGGCGCCGGCTTGTTGCCGTGGCGGCTTGGCCGGCGGCATGTCAGGCCGACGAACGGGTGCCCACGATGGCAGGCGCGTGGCCGGCGACTCCATCTGGAGCGCTCCCCGCGGCCGCGGCCTCGTAGTCACCGAACTGGAAGTCACGCATCTGTCGAAGATACTGCGTTGCGAAGCCCGGGTACATGGACGCGTTGAATCCGTCCGCCGTGAGGTACCAGCTGCTGCAACCGCTCATCCACGTCGTCTTGGTCAAGCGCTGCTGCAACCGCTCGTTGTGACGCCGCTGGACGTCGGCCCGCACGTCGAGATAGCGCAGGTCCTCGCGCAGGATCGTGGTGATGCCGGCGACGGCGTAGTCGATCTGGCCCTCAACGAACACCAGCAGCGAGTTGTGCCCGGGGCCCGAGTTCGGACCGGTCATGAAGAACAGGTTGGGATAGCCGCTGGCGTTGATGCTCTTGTAGGCCTGCGCGCCGCCGGCCCACTCGTCGGCCAGCGACCGGCCCCCGAGCCCGGTCACCGGATACGGCGGACCGGTCAGGTGCACGTCGTACCCGGTGGCGAACACGATGCAATCCAGATGGTGTTCGATGCCGTCACTGGTGCGGATGCCGACGGGGCTCATCGTCGCGATGGGCCAGTCGATGAGCTTGCAGTTCTCGCGCTGCAGGGCCGGGTAGTAGTCATTGGACACCAGCATGCGCTTGCACCCGGGAGTGAAGTCCGGCGTCAGCTGACGGCGTAGCCACGGGTCCTTGACCTGCCGCTTGAGATGGGCCTTGCCGATGCGGGCCACCACCGAGTTCAGCGGGGACTTCCACACCAGCGCCGTCGCGCTGGCCTCGTGGCCCCAGAACAAGGCCTCGCGGGCAAGGCGTTGCGCCGCAGGCAACCTGGTGAACAGCTGCTGTGCGCGGCCAGGGGTGGCGACGTCGAAGCGGGGGATCACCCAGCCCGGGGTGCGCTGGAAGACCTTGACGAACCCGGCCTGCTCGACCAGTTTCGGGACGATCTGCACGGCGCTGGCACCGGTGCCGATGACGGCGACCCGCTTGCCGGTGAAGTCGTAGTCGTGATCCCAGCGGGCGCTGTGGATCTTGTGCCCCTCGTAGGTGTCGAGGCCCCGGACGTCGGGCCACGTGTGGTCGGGCAGCGGCCCGGAGGCGAGTACGACGGTGCGGGCGCGGTAGGTCGTGCCACCGGTCGTCGAGACGTCCCATACGCCCGCGGCCTCGTCGAACGACAGCCCGTCGACCTCGACGCCGAAGTGGATCCGGCGCCGCAGGTCGAAGCGGTCCACCATGTCCTCGATGTGCCGGCGGATCTCGTCGGCCGGTGAGTACGCGCGCGACCACGTGGGGTTGGCGACGAACGAGAACGAGTACAGCAGCGACGGAATGTCGCATGCCGCACCGGGATAGGTGTTGTCGCGCCACGTTCCGCCGACGCGTTGGTCACGTTCGACGATGACGAGGTCCTCGACCCCGGCCTGGGTCAGCTTGATGGCCGCGCCGATACCGGTGAAGCCGGTGCCGACGATGAGGGTGTCGTAGACGCGAGGATCGGTTTCGGTCACGTCAGGCTGCCGGCTCGTGGGTGAGTTCCTTGAACCAGGACGGGATGGGCTTGAGCAGCCGCCTCGGGTAGCGGTCCGACGCCCACACCATCGGGTTGGCGATCCAGTGGTACGGGTTGTCGGGCTTGACCACCATGCGGGCGTGCAGCTTGAGCATCTGATACGTCGGTACGCGCCAGGTGTATTCGGCGCGGCCGCCGAGTTCCTTGAACCGCATCATGGCCTTGTACAGGCGCTCGGGTTCAAGGCCCATGTCGACGATGTTGTTGCGCATCCGATTGAGCAGCGGAACGTACATGATCATGCCGATGATCAGCCCCGGGCTGGCCAGGCCGCCGACGAAGTCGACGGCCAGCTTGCGGGCCTTGGCGTGCCCGATCATGTTGAGCACCTCGAAGTCGACGGCGATGTGCCGGGACTCGTCGTTGTTGATCTTCTCGAACACCTGGTGGCAGACCGGATCGTCGACCTCGTCGAGCAGGAACTTCAGCAGCGCGCCGTCCAGCGCCACCTCGAGCATCGGGATGACGGTGCCGAGCACCGACAGCGACATCTCGTCGGAGTAGCGGTCCAGCCATTCGATGGCCAGCCGAATGTTGACGTTCGGCTCGGGCATCTCCCCGCCGTCGAGCATGCCCCAGCGCTTCATCAGGGCGAGTTCGGCGTTGGCGTGGCGCTGTTCCTCGGCGTGGAAGTAGCGGTAGATCTCGGCAAGGGTCGGCGTCGGTGCCTTCTTGGCCAGGGCGGCGAAGCCGCGGGCGCCGACGTTCTCGATCCAGCACAGGTCGGCCATGAATGCCTTGAGCTTGGGCCGGAACTCGTCGCTGATGGTCTCGGCTCCCGGTGCGTCCCAGTCGATGTCGGCCAAGGCCCACTGCCGGTCCTTGATCTTGGCGAGCATTGCGTCCATGTCGATTGCCATGTCGAGCCTCCTAGTTGGTGACGCGGTTGGTCAGTCCCGCGGCGCGGGTGTAGACCGTCGGGGTGAAACGCTTGATGCCCCAGCCGATCCGGGCATCGGGCTGCGGCATGCAGTACAGGCCGCCACGGTCGTTGGTGTCCAGGCAGGTCTTGGCGACGCGCTCGGGGGAGAAGCCGGTCCAGCGCATCAGGCGGTCGGCCAGCTGAGAGGAGCGGGCCGAGATGGCGCCGGACTTCTCGCCGGAGACGAGGATGTTGGTCTTGACGAAGGTGGGGCAGAGCACCGTGACGTCGATGCCGGTGCCGGACAGTTCGGCGGCCAGCGTCTCCGACAGCGACAGCACACCGGCCTTGCTGACGTTGTAGGCGGCCATTCCCGGCGCAGCGCCGAACGCGGCGGCGGACGCGACGTTGATGATGCCGGCCCGCACCCCGGCGTCGCGCAGGATCGGTGTGAAGACATGGCAGCCGTGAATCGGGCCCCAGAGGTTGATGCCGAGGACCCACGTCCAGTCCTCGATGGCGATCTCACCGATCGGGGCACCGCCGGCGCCGACACCGGCGTTGTTGATCACCAGGGTCGGTGCGCCGCCGAGCCACGACTGGGCTTGGGCGGCAAGCCCTTCGACGTCCTCGAGCCGGGACACGTCGCAGTGGACGGACGTGGCGTGGCCGCCTGCGGCGACGATGGCCGCTGCCGTGGCACGTGACGACCCCTCGTCGACGTCACTGCACACGATCCGTCCGCCGCGGCGACCGAGCTCGGTCGCGAAGGCCGCGCCGATGCCGCTGCCCGCACCGGTGACGACGGCGGCCGCGCCGTGGCTGTGCTTGGGTGAGGATCCGAAGAGGTTCATCCGACCCGCCGAATTCCGTCGTCCTGCAACGCCCCGGTGAGGAACGCCGACACCCGCCGCATCGCGGGGGCGGCCTCCGGCGTCAGGCGGGGCAGCGCTTGGAAGACATGCACCTGGTCGGGCCAGACCTCGAGGTCCACCGACCCGCCGGCGGCGGCGATGTCGGCCGCGAGCTTGCGGGCGTCGGCGACCAGCATCTCCCCGCCACCGGCCTGGATCAGCGTCGGCGGCATCCGTCGTCCGCCTGCGACGTCGAGGGTCAGCCGCGGGTGGGCGAGATCGGCTCCCGTGCAATACAACTCGACGAGTCGGCGGGCGTCGGAAGCTCGGATGGCCGGGTCGCGGCGCAGTGCCTCGCGGGCGCGGGCCAATCCGAAGGTCAGGTCGATCAGCGGGGAGAACAGGGCCACCGCGGCGGGGTGGGCCACGTCCGGTTGTAGCAAGAGGTCCACGGCGAGGTGGCCGCCCGCGGAGTCGCCGGCGACGACGACGCGCCCTGGGGCGAACCCCTTCTCGGTGCACAGCCACTCCCACCCGGCACGCACGTCCACCGCCGCGGCGGGAAAGCGGTGGCGCGGCGCCAGCCGGTAGTCGACGCAGAAGACCGGCAGCCCGGTCAGCCGCGAGAGCCAGGCGGTCAGCCTGCGGTGGGTACGTGGGGAGCAGAGGGCGAATCCGCTGCCGTGCAGGAAGTACACGCAGGCATCCCCGGTCGAGCTCACCCCGGCTCCGCGCACCCACTCACCGACGACGCGTCCGCCGCCGCGCAGCCGGACGTCGACCTTCTCCACCTCGGTGCCGGCCAGGGAGGGGCCGAAGGAGTCCATGATCCGCGACACGATGCGGCGCGAGGCCCACAGTCCCCAGGCGCGTTCGGGCGGTAGGACCGCACTGAGTTGTCGCAGCGTCACTCCGCTCACCGCGGCGGCACCGCGCGATCGCAGGGAGCCCCGGGCTGGCATGGTGTCGGTCGTCACAACGCGAGTACAGCAGCGATTGGTGACATTTGTCAATGTCACCATTTGAACGTGTGAGGTTCACGCCACATCAGAGGAGTGGACGGTCAGTGCAGCGGGTCGCCGCGCCAGGCGAAGCTGTTGACGTATTTGCCCATGTCGAGGGCCAATTGGAGGTTGGCCGCCGACGGCTTGCCGGAACCGAAGTCCGGGCCGAAGGGGTGATAGGGCCCGACGGCACCCGCGACCAGCGCGAGGTCGTTCTTCACCGCCACCAGGACCACCAACCGCATCCGCGAATAGCTGGCGTTGGAGCCCTGCGGCCAGCAGTCGGCCACCATGCCGTATCCCGGCTGATAGCCGACCATCGCGTTGGGGATCTCGTAGGCCATCTTGGTGTCCGGAAAGGTCGACTTGACCAGCTCGTTGGCGATTTGGCGGGGCGGGCGACCCCTGGCGGGCTGGCTGAACAGGCGCATCGTCCCGCCGTCACCGGCCAGCAGATCGGCGGTGATGCCGGTGTCACTGGGGGTGACCTTGTAGGCCGATCCCTCGGCGGGATAGGCCACGGTGAAGGATCCGTCGGCCGCGGTGAACCGTGGGTTGACGGTCACCGGATCGCCCATCGGCGGCCGGCCGCAATCGGGCGGGCAGACGTAGCGCGCCGACGGCTTCTCCAGCGCGCCGGACATCGCCACCAGGCCGGCGGCAACCAATCCGATGGCGGCCACCCAGACGACGAGCAGGCGTCGATGCGAGGTCTTGGGAATGGCGGGCACGGTGTAGGTGCCCGCATGCGTCGAGTAGCCCTGGACGACCGTGGTCACGACGGCTCGCTCCCCGGCGGCGGGTCGACGTCGGTGCGTACGGGTCGGGTGTCGCGGCGGGTCTGGCGGGACTTGCGCGAGGACGCCCTGGTGGCGGCCCCGCATGCGACGCAGAAGGCCATGTCCGGTACGACGTGACCGCAGTGCGGGCACAGCAGCGGCTCGTCGGAGAGGATCTCGTCGTGGGCCTCGTGCAGTAGGGCCAGGTGCAGGCCGACGCGCAACGCGAGCAGGGCGGCCGCGGCGACCACCAGGTGCAGGGTCAACTGCAGGAGCTGGGGCATCCGGGCGATGTCCACCAGGCCGAGCAGGCCGTACATGGTCATCACGGCCAGGGCGAAGACCGTCAGCGCGATGCGTACGTAGTTGCGGTGCTGGTGCTTCTTGTTCTCCGGCCGGGTGAACCAGAGCGCCGTGCCGATCAGCCCGCCCACCGCGGCAGCGGTCAGGGGTACGGCGATGCCGCGGATGCCCGCCTCGACGAACAGCCCGCTCATCGGTCTGCCCCTGGCTACCATGCCGCCGCTGAACTGGGGGGCCAGTCGCGTCATCTGCGCGGCGGCGGTGAACATCAGCGCGCCGAGTGCCCCAATGGCGAAGCCGTCCAACGACTCCCGCTCCCCGGGCCGCACCATGCGCACCAGGACCGCAGGGGTCAGCATCAGTAGCAGGCCGCCGATGGGCACGCCGAGACCGTCGCGAAGCACCCGCGATCCGGCGATGCCGACGCCCAACCCAACGTCGTAGGCCTGCGCGATCATCGCCCCCGTCAGCAACACCCACCCGACGCCGAGCCCGATGCCAAGCCCCGCCGTCGTGACCAGGGTGCCGGTCGGGACGTCGTCGTAGACGTCGGACTCCTGCAGGTAGATGAGGAACAGCAGCGGAAGGCCAAGGGCGGCAACGGTGATGAGAGCGGCGGGCAGCCGGAACAGGGTGGCGGCGATCAACGCGGCCAACAGCACGCCCAGCCCCACCATGAACGGCACGCGGGAGCTCGGCGCGAGGTGGGGGAACAGCGAGCTGACGATGTTGGGCCGCAGCAGGTGTTCCCCTGGCGACGCGCTGTAGGCCCGTACGCGCAGCCAGTCCGGCCCCTTGGCGGCGTGGTCCTTCAACGGCAGGCCGCACAGGCCGCAGTACTCACCCTCGGGGACCGCGGTCCGGCACACCCGGCACTCGGTCATGCCCGGGGTGGGTTCTTCGGTGTCGGGTTCGGTGGTCATTGCGCAATCCTCTGGAACAGGAGGAGGTTTCTGGCGAGGTTGTCCACGTCGGGTGTGCCGAGTCCGCTGACCAGGTCGTAACCGGGGCCCGCGATGTCGACGGCGTTTCCGCCGAGGGTGACGTCGCGGAATGCGGGGCGCGGCGCGCCCTGGGCCATCTGGTACAGCAGGGGATTGATGTCGCCGATCTCGCTGCCGCCGTTGGCCTTCAGATACTGCGTCATCACCGCGGCCAGGCCGGCCCAGATGGGCGCCGACTGCGAGGTGCCGCCGCCGACCACCTCCGCTCCGTCGAGCACGATCCTCACCCCGGTGAAGGGGTCGGCGACCGCGGAGATGTCCGGGGTCAGCCGCATGCCCGTGTTGCGGTTGGGGGCAATCTGACCGGCCGCGACGCGCTGCCACGACGGGAGTCCGAACAGCGCCGACACTCCGCCGCCGGTGCCCTGCGACAGCGGAACGTCGAACCAGGCCTGCTCGGCCAGCCACCCACCGCGTGCATCGGTGGACAGCGTGGTCCCGCCGACGCTGGTCATCTCGGGAAGGGAGGCAACGGAATCCAGCCCGACGTCGGCCGGTCCCGGTGGGGAGTCCCAGTCGTCGCCACCCTTGCACTCCAGCCCGGCGAGGTCACCGCTGGCGCTGAAGGCCGTGGTCCCGTTCTCCTGGGCGGCCGCAAGTGCAGAGCGCACCGGGGCCAGGTCCGCCGGGGTCAGCAGCTTGTCGCAACCCCAGCCGATCGACAGACTCCAGATGGCGCCCGGGAACTCGCGATCGGTGTCCTCCATCATCTGGCCGATCTTCTGGAAGGCGCCCTCCCCCTCGACGGTCGGGCGGGCGTTGACGACCACCTTCTTGGCGTCCGGGGCGATCGCGTGGACGACCTCCAGATCCATCGTCGTCTCGCCCGACGGCTTGGTCAGCGGGCCGCCGACGACGGTGGGGGTGAACGTGGGCAGCCCGCTCATCCTGGCGAAGGCGTCCAGGTCCGACTGGGCGAAGCCGTTGAACGCGAACACGACGACCGTGGTGCCCTTGCCCGTGAACCCGTCGCGGACCATGGGCGTGGCGTTGTAGGTGTTCAGCAGCGCATCGGGGGTCAGTCCCCGGTTGGGTACGTCCAGTGGCAGGATGTCGGGCCGTGACTCGTAATGCGGTGTGTAACTGAGGATTCGGCCCAGCTGAGCGACCTCGCCGCGGAGCTGCCCAGGTACCTGGGGCTGTTGCGGGGAGGCGTAGAACTCCTGGCCGCGCTGGCCGCGGTAGTCGTGCACCTCGACGCCGAACGCATCGGCCACCTCCTCGGGGGAGCCCTCGACGACGGCCCAGCCGTCATTCGTGCGCCACCGCACGGAGAGGTCGTGCTGGCCCGCCCAGCCGATCAGCGCGTCGGGCCGCTGTCGATGGGTGAGCATCGCCGTGAGCTGGACGTGGTCACCGCGAGCCGGACCGAGGTCCGTCGATGCGGCTAGCAGCGACGCGAAGGGGCCGTCGATGGCGGCGGGGTATCCGGCGCCCGGGGTGATGCGCAGATCCGATGCGAGTGCGAGCACCACGACGAGGATGACGGGCAGCAGCCACGGCCAGGAACTGGTGCGCCTGGCTCGGGGCGCGGTCACGGTGCGTGACGGCATGTCGGTGTGGTGCGGCGACCCCGTGATGGATCCTCGAGACCGCGTGCCGTCAGTTGTCGCCAGGGATGGCCGTCGGCGCGGGCGGGGCCTTCACCGGAGGCGTGAACAGGTTGCCGCCCGTGGGGTTGATCGACTTCTCGGTGGGCGTCACCGAGGGCGCGGGCGACGACGACGGCGCGGTGGTGGTCGTGGTGGTCGACGTTTCCGGAGCCTTCTCCGAGCTGCCGCCGCACGCCGCGGTCAGGCCGACCATCGCGACGATGGCGCTGCCTCCCGCGTAGGCCGCGATGCGGCGAGTCAGACGCTGTGACCTCATGATGCTCGTCCTTTACCAATCCCCGAGTTGCCAACGCATGCCTTCGGTGAATCGCCAGTGCGACCGCACGGCCTGGAGAACGGGACGCGTGCACCAGTCCCTTTCCGAAGCGGGTGCCGGTGACCGCACTGTAGCTCACGGGTTGAACGGGCGCACAGGCATTTCACTGGCGGCGTAGCGCTGCCGACGGCCCGCTCGGCGGCTCGATCCGCTTGACGGTGTCGGGGGGTGAGTGTTTACTCGTTTCATCGAACATACTTTCGAACACGGGATGGGTCGGATGGTGCGGAAGATGCTCTCGTGGCAGCGGTGATGGGTGTGACATGAGTGTGACCGTAGGTGCTCGAAATCGCGCTGAACAGGTAGAACACCTCAGGCGCAAGATCGCCGAGGTATCCGGACGGACGACGGGTTCGGTCGGGTCCGCCCGGCGCGGAATCCTGCCGTCGGCGGCCGCGCTGCCGGCCTCGGAGAATTTGCTGCCGATCCCGGATTCGCTGGCCGACCTCCTGCCGGATTCGTTGCCGAGGGGCTCGGTTGCCGTGCTGTCGGGAGCGCGATCGCTACCCCTGAGATTGGTGGCGGCGGTGACGGCGGCGGGTGGGCACGCGGCGATCGTGGGTCAGCCGGACGTGGGTCTGCTGGCGGCCGTCGAGATGGGTGCCGACCTGAGCCGGCTCGCGGTGATTCCCGATCCCGGCACCGATCCGGTCGAGGTCGCCGCGGTGTTGATGGACGGGCTCGATCTCGTGGTGCTGGGCCTCGGGGGGCGGACGGTGGCACCGACGAGGGCACGGGCCGTGACGGCCAGGGCCAGGCAGAAGGGCTGCACCCTGGTGGTCACCGACGGTGACTGGCACGGCGCGTCGGCCCGGCTGGAGTCCAGGGTCTGTGGATACGAGGTGACGGGCGCGGGTCCGGGTGCGCCGACGCCGGGATGCGGGCGGATCAGCCGGGTGCGGGTGGCGACCAGGGCGTCGGGTCGGGCCGGTGGACGTGCGCGCGTAGTGGGCGGATGACGTGCCCGGCAGGGTGTTGGCCATCTGGTGCATGGACTGGCCGGCGGTGGCGGCGGCCGCCGGGGCCGGGCTGCCCGCGACCGATCCCATCGTGGTCACGCTGGCCAATCGGGTCGTCGCGTGCTCGGCGTCGGCGCGCTCGGCGGGGGTGCGGAGGGGACTGCGTCGCAGGGAGGCTCAGGCGCGGTGCCCGCACGTCCACGTCGCCACCGCCGATCCCGGCCGCGATGCCAGGCACTTCGAGGGCGTGACGGCTGCGGTGGACGAGGTCGTCCCGCGGGCGGAGGTGCTGCGGCCGGGGTTGCTGGTGCTGCCGGTGCGGGGGGCTGCCCGCTATTTCGGATCCGAGCAGGCCGCCTCGGAGCGGCTCGTCGATGCGGTCGCCGCGGCAGGTGCGGAGTGTCAGGTCGGCATCGCCGACCAGTTGCCCACCGCGGTGTTCGCCGCACGCGCCGGTTGCATCGTCGATCCCGGGGGAGACGCCGCCTTCCTGGCTCCGCTGTCCATCCGGCAACTCGCCACCGAACCCAGCCTGGCCGCACCCGGCCGGGACGACCTGGCCGACCTGTTGTGGCGCATGGGAATTCGCAGCATCGGTCAATTCGCGACGCTGCCGCGCTCCGACGTGGCCTCCCGGTTCGGCGCCGACGCGATCACCGCCCACCGGTTCGCCCGCGGCGAACCGACCCGCGGACCGTCGGGCCGGGAGTCGCCACCGGATCTCGACGCCGTGATGGACTGCGATCCCCCGGTGGATCGGGTCGACGCCGCAGCCTTCGCCGGTCGGTCACTGGCCGGTGAGTTGCACCGCAGCCTGGAGGCGGCGGGCGTGGGCTGCACGCGGTTGGCGATCCATGCGGTCACCGCCAATGGCGAAGAGATGCAACGGGTCTGGCGGTGTGCCGAACCACTGACCGAGGACGCCACGGCCGACAGGGTGCGTTGGCAGCTCGACGGATGGTTGAACCGGCGCAACCCAGAGGACCGGCCCACCGCGGCGATCACCACGCTGCGGTTGCATCCGGTGGAGGTGGTGTCGGCCGCGGCGTTGCAGCTGCCGCTGTGGGGTTCCTCCGGTGACGACGACAGGTTGCGCGCCAGGCGGGCGCTGGTCCGGGTGCAGGGGCTGCTCGGCCCGGAGTCGGTGCAGGTGCCGGTGCTCAGCGGCGGTCGCGGTCCCGCCGAGCGCATCACCTTCACGCCGCTGGGGGACGAAGCCGTGCCGCGGGCCGACCCCGGCAAGCCCTGGCCGGGCCGGTTGCCCGAACCGTCACCGTCGGTGCTGCTCGACGATCCCGTCGAACTGCTCGACGCCGAGGGCAACGTGGTGCGGGTGACCGGCCGGGGACTGCTCTCCGCGGACCCGGTACGGCTGGCCGGGGACGGCCGGGCGGGACGTTTGAGCTGGTGGGCCGGACCGTGGACGGTCGACGAAAGGTGGTGGGAATCGGGAACTTCGGGCAGGTCCGGTCGTACGGCACGGGTGCAGGTGCTGATCGAGCGGCCGGGTGGCCGACCGGACGGGGGCGAGCGGGCGATGCTGCTGTGCTACCGGCAGCGGCAATGGTTCCTCGAGGGGGTCTACGAATAGTCAATTGTGCACAATTGAATTGTGAGCTATAGTCTTGGCATGGCCAAGATGCGCCTCGACCAACACCTCTGCTTCGCCCTGTATTCGGCATCGCGAGCGATGACCGCGGCCTACCGCCCGATCCTGGCCGAGATGAACCTCACCTACCCCCAGTACCTGGTACTGCTGGCGCTCTGGGAGGACGAACGCCTCACCGTCGGCCGGCTTGGTGAGCGTCTGGCCCTGGACTCCGGGACGCTCTCCCCGCTGCTGAAGAGGCTGGAGGCCAACGGCCTGGTCCGGCGCGAACGGTCGCACGTCGACGAGCGCCTCGTCGACGTCACGCTGACCGACGCCGGACGTCAGCTCCAGAGCCGTGCCCAGTGCATCCCGGAGCGGCTGTTCCCAGCCGCTGGCATGACCGAACATGACGCCGCCGAATTGCGGGACGCAGTACGGCAACTCACCGATGCGCTCAACGCATCACTAGGAAGGGAGATCGCATGAAGACGCTCTACACCGCCGAGGCACTGACTACCGGTGACGGCCGCGACGGGCATGCCCGCAGCGCCGACGGTCGGCTGGACCTCGAGCTCGCCATACCGAAGGAGATGGGTGGCAGCGGCGACGGCACCAATCCCGAGCAGCTGTTCGCCATCGGTTATGCCGCGTGCTTCCACTCCGCGCTGCGGATGGTCGGCCGCCAGGAGAAGGCCGACGTCTCGGATTCGGCGGTTGGCTCCCGGGTGTCGATCGGCCAGCTCGACAATGGCGGGTTCGGCCTCGCGGTCGAGTTGGAGATCACCCTGCCCAACGTCGACCACGCCACCGCCCAGGCGCTGGTCGACAAGGCCCACCAGGTCTGCCCCTACTCCAACGCCACCAGGGGCAACATCGACGTCACGCTGGTGGTGACCGACGACTGAGTGGGCTCAGCCGAGCGTGGCGGCGAACGGCCCCACCCGTGCGATGAACCGATCGAAGAACGCTTCCGGGTCCACCTCGACGCCGATGTGCGCGTTGGGAATTCGGCCCCAGTGGCCACGCCAATCGGCAACGGTCATCCCGCGGGTCAGGGTGCCCGTCAGCTCGACGTCGACGGTCGCCTGCTGGTAGCGCACCAGATCCGGGTCGAGTGCCACGGCGGCCGCCAGCGGATCGTGCAGGTGGGCCAGGTACCCCTCGCCCTGGTCGTAGTGGAACTCGAAGTAGAAGCGCATCGCGTCCTCGAGCACCCGGATCAGGGGATTCGACGCCGCCGACCGCGACCCGCGGTCGTCGAGCACGCTCATCGGGCTCGTCGGGGACCCGGCCGCGGCCGCCAGCCGGCTGAGGATCGCCGGCGTCATTGCAGCGTGCTCGGTCAGGTTGAGGCCCAACACGATTGGTAGGTGCGTCGGGGTGTCGAGGCCCCAGGCCGCGCTCCACACGGTGAACACCTCGGAGCCGGCCTCGGGATCGACGCTGACGTTCCACTCGGCCACGGGCGTGGTGTTGCCCCGGTAGTCGAACGCACCACCCATGACGACCAGCCGTCGCAACAGTCTCGGCAGGCTCGGCTCGATGCGCATGGCCAGTGCCAGGTTCGTCAGTGGACCGGTGACCAGACCGATCAATTCACCCGGGTATGCGCGCGCTGCCCGGACCCACGCCGTCGCCGCATCGTAGTCGGTCAATCGACCGCTCCCGGTGGGCAATTGGGCATATCCGAGGCCCTCGGGTCCGTGCGTGTCCTCGGCCGTGCGCAGCGGCATCGCCAGCGGTCGCTCGGCACCCTTGGACACCGGGATGCCGGTCGCCCCACACAGCGCCAGCAGACCGAGGTTGTTGGCGCACACCTGGTCGACGGGAACGTTGCCCGCGGTGGACGCGATGCCGACGACGTCGGCGTCGGCGCTGCCGAGCAGATACGCCAGTGCCATCGCGTCGTCGACACCGGTGTCGACGTCGGCGAAGACGGGTTGCCCCGTCGGCCCACTGTGCTTCTCGACCGACCGTGTCACGGGCTCACTCACGAGCTCAGGGTAGGGCCGGCCACCTACCAGTGCACACCCGGGACCAGCCGTACCGCCCGCTTCAGCGGCCGGGGTGCCCGCAAGCGCGCTGCCACCGCGCGGGCCGGCCGCCGAGGCCGGCGCCGGGGCGAGCGTTCGGCGCCCACCTCCGCCGCCGGCGCCGATACGCCCCGCGCTGCCGCCGAATCCGGGTAGCCGAGGTACAGCTGGTGCAGCAAGCGCCGCGACAACTTCGGCGTGAAGTACGTGCCGACGTCGGCCAGCGTGCCCATCGGGGTGTCGATCCGGGTGGGTTTGTCCACCAGTGCGCGCACCACCATGGCGGCGGCGTGGTCGGCGGTGATCGGGGGCACCGGGTTCAGCCGGCGCGACGGGGCGATCATCGGCGTCGCCACCAGGGGCATGTGGATGCTGGTGAACGTGACGTGATCGGACAGGGTCTCGGTGCCGACCACCTCGGCGAAGGCGTCCAGCGCCGCCTTGCTCGGCACGTAGGCGCTGTACTTCGGGCTGGCGGCCTGCACGCCCGCACTGGAGACGTTGACGACGTGGCCGAACCGGCGCTCCCGCCAGTGCGGCAGCAGGGCGAGCACCATGCGTACCGCGCCGAAGTAGTTGACGGCCATGACGCGTTCGTAGTCGTGCAACCGGTCGGTGGACGCCGAGACCGACCTGCGGATGGAACGACCGGCGTTGTTCACCAGGTAGTCGACGTGGCCGAACTGGCCGAGGATGTCCTTGACGGTGTGATCCACCGACGCCGAATCGGTCACGTCGCACGTGAATGCGTAGGCGTTGCCGCCGAATTCGCGGATCTCGGCGATCAGGTCGTCGAGCGCCGCGCCGTTGCGGGCCAGTGCGAAGACCGTCGCACCCCGTTCGGCGACGGCGATCGCCGAGGCCCGGCCGATGCCGCTGGAGGCGCCGGTGATGACGACGTGCCTGCCGACCAGCGGGCCCGCCGGGTCGTTCCGGCGCGCCCGGTCGGGATCGAGGTGCTCGGCCCAGTACTTCCACAGCCGGGGTGCGTACGACGCGAACTCCGGGACGCGTATCCCGGTTCCCTGCAATGCTTCTCGGGTGTTGTCCGTGATGAAGGTGGGTGCGAGGTCCACGACGTCGAGCACCTCGGCGGGCACGCCGAGCTGTGTCGCGGCCATGTCGCGAAGGATCTTGGCGCGGCCGGTGACGTTGAGGAACGGCGTGGCGACCGACCCGGGCAGGGTGCCGCGCAGTGCGGGCAGGCCGGCGGTCCTGGCCACCCCGCGATAGAGCTGCTCGAGCCCGATCGTCTCCGGTGAGGTGAGGTGGAAGGTCTGACCGTCCCGGCCGGGGACGTGCATCAGCGCGACGAGGGCGTCGACGACGTAGTCCACCGGCACGACGTTGGTGCGTCCGGTGTCGGGCAGCATCATCGGCGTGAACCGCGGCAGCGCGGCGAGCTTGGCCAGCAGCCCGAAGAAGTAGTAGGGGCCGTCGACCTTGTCCATCTCGCCGGTTCGGGAGTCACCGACCACCGCGGCGGGGCGGTAGATCCTCTTGCGCAGACCGGGCGCGGCCCGCACCAGCATCTCGGCCTCGAACTTGGTCTGGTGGTACGGCGTGGGCAGCTCCTGGGCGACGTCGAAGTCCTCCTCGGTGAACTCGCCAGGATGGGTGCCGGCCACGGCGATCGACGACACGTGGTGCAGCGTGGCGTCCAGCGTGGTGGCCAGCTCGATCACCGCCCCGGTGCCCTCGACGTTGGCGCCGCGCTGGGTCTCGTCGTCGGCGGTGAAGTCGTAGACCGCACCGCAGTGCACCACGTGGTCGACGTCGCCCAGCTCGGCGATCGCGTCGGGGGACAGCCCGAGACCCGGCGCGGTGAGATCCCCGACCAGGGGCTTGGCACGCTCTCCCCACCGTTGGGCGAGGCGCTCGAAGCGCGACAGCGACTCGCGGCGCACCAACACCAACACCTCGGGATCGTCGTCCCGGTCGACGAGAGCGGACACGACGCGGCGACCAATGAACCCGGTACCGCCGGTAACGACATAGCGCATGCGAGTCATCGTGGCCCTTCTCCCGGCGAAGGTCAACGACGTGTGACCCGATCGGACTGGGCGTGCCAGTCCCGCGCTATCGTCCGAACCGAGACGCCACCGCCTTCAAGGGAGAATGCATGCCGATCAACCCCGATGCCATCGGTGCAACGACCGCGCCGCAGCCGTTCGAATGGACCGAGCGCGACACGCTGCTGTACGCACTCGGCGTCGGCGCCGGCACCAAGGATCTGGCCTTCACCACCGAGAACAGCCACGACATCCCGCAGCAGGTGTTCCCGACCTACGCCGTGATCGCCTGCCCCGCGTGGGGTGCGGTCGGCGAGGTCGGCAGCTTCAACTTCGCCATGCTGCTCCACGGTTCGCAGGAGATCCGCCTGCACCGGCCGCTTCCGCCGTCGGGCAAGCTGCTCGTCCACTCCGAGGTCGTCGACATCCAGGACAAGGGCGAGGGCAAGAACGCCATCTTGGTGTTCAAGGGCGTCGGCACCGATCCCGAGACCGGCGAGCTGGTGGCCGAGACGGTGTCCACCGCGGTGATCCGCGGCGAGGGTGGGTTCGGCGGGCAGCCCGGCGAGCGGCCCGTCAAACCGGAGATCCCCGACCGCGAACCCGACGCCAAGGTCGCGCTGCCCACCACCGAGGACCAACCGCTGATCTACCGGCTGTCCGGTGACCGCAATCCGCTGCACAGCGACCCGTGGTTCGCCAAGAACCTCGCCGGCTTCCCGAAGCCGATCCTGCACGGGCTGTGCACCTACGGCGTGGCGGGCCGGGTACTGGTAGCCGAGCTCGGCGGCAACGACGCCAGCAAGATCAAGGCCATCGGCGCGCGGTTCACCTCACCGGTGTTCCCCGGTGAGACGCTGACGACGTCGGTGTGGCGCACCGAGCCGGGGCACGCGGTGTTCCGGACCGAGGCCGCCGAGGCCGACGGGTCGAACCTGCGCGTCGTGCTGGAGGACGGCACGGTCGAATACGCCGACTGACCGCTACCAGGTCTGCTCGGCCGCGCGCACCAGGATCTCGTTGACCGCGACGCGCCGGTCGCGGGTCACCATGAACGTGACGGCCTCGGCGATGTCCTGCGGCTCCAGCTTCACCATGCCCGGGCTACGCCGTTCGATGGCCTCGCGGTCGGCCTCGGGCAGGGCGTCGGTGATCTCGGTGCGCACGGTGCCTGGTTCGACGAGGCCGACGCGCACCCGCTGCCCGAGCACTTCCTGGCGCAGCGCCTCGGAGAACGCGCCGACGCCGAACTTCGTCAGCGCGTAGACCGCGGTCCCCGGCCGGGCGATGCGGCCCGCGGTGGAACTGACGTTCACCACGTCGGCCACACCGCGCGGCGAGTCGGCGGCCGCGGCGATCAGGTGCGGCAGGCCGGCGCGAGTCACGTACAGCAGCCCCTGGACGTTGACCGAGAGCATCGTGTCCCAGTCCCCGGGGTCGGCCTCGGCGACCGGCCCGATCCGCATCAGACCCGCGTTGTTCACCACGGTGTCCAGCCGGCCCAGCTCGGCGACGACGGCGTCCACGGCCGCGGCGGCCTGCTGCCGATCCGAGACGTCGGCCTCGACGGCGATCGCCCGGCCGCCGGCCGACCCGATCCGGGCGCGCAGGTCCTCGAGCCGGTCGCGCCGTCGCGCCAGCAGTGCGACCGTGGCACCCTCGGCGGCCAGCGCTAGCGCAGTGGCCTCGCCGATGCCGCTGCTCGCACCCGTCACCAAGGCCACCGTGCCGTCCAGACGTAGAGTCATGATGACCATCATGACCGAGTCCAAACCGCCCTTCCCTCCCTACGACCTCCAGAGCGCGCTCATCAAGGTGCAAGCCGCCGAGGATGCCTGGAACACCCGCGATCCGCACCGGGTGAGCCTGGCCTACACCGAAGATTCCCAGTGGCGCAATCGCGACCTGTTCCTGACCGGACGGGCCGAGATCGTGGAGTTCCTGACGGCCAAGTGGGAGCGCGAGCTCGACTACGTGCTGCGCAAGAGCCTGTGGAGTTTCGGCGGTGACCGGATCGCGGTGCGCTTCCAGTACGAGTGGCACGATGCCGGCGGGCAGTGGTACCGCAGCTACGGCAACGAACTCTGGGAGTTCGACGAGCTCGGCTTGATGTGCCGGCGCGAGGCCAGCATCAACGACGTCGCGATCGACGAGGCCGACCGTAGATACTTCGGTCCGCGGCCGGAAGCCGAACGGGGACGCGACATTCCGTTGCGCTAACCGGTGCCGTACAACCTCGCGACGGCAGGTGAGTCCAGCCACTTGGAGTAGGTCGGCGCCTGCGGCCAGCCCGGCGGGGAGTCCTGCCACTGCTCCTGGCGGCCCCAGGGCAGCAGGTCGATCAGCGCGAACGTGTGGCTGAGCTGTTCGGTGCCGCGACCGTCGGTGTGCCAGGTGCGGTAGACCGTATCGCCGTCCCGCAGGAAGACGTTCACCGCGAAACCCGTTCCCGGTGCCGCCCCCACGTCGGCACCGAAGGTGCTCTCCGACGAAGAGAACCATTCCATCTGGTTACCGACCTTCGCCTTGTACGCCAGCGCCTGGTCGATCGGGCCGTTGGTGACGATGACGAAGCGGGCGTCGTAGTTGGACAGGAAGTCCAGCCGGGTGAACTGCGACGTGAAGCCCGTGCACCCGCCGCACTGCCACTCCTGGTCGTCGAACCACATGTGGTTGTAGACGATGAGCTGGCGGCGGCCGTCGAAGACCTCGGCCAGCGAGACCGGTCCGTCGGCACCGATCAGCGTGTACTCAGCCATCTCGACCATCGGGAGGCGCCGGCGCTGCGCGGCGATCGCGTCCAGCTCGCGGGTGGCGGCCTTCTCCCTGGCGCGCAGCTCGTCGAGGGCGCTGCGCCAGGTGTCCTTATCGACGACGGGGGGCAGGGCGGTGGGGGTCATGCGCGTCTCCTCGTGGTGGTCTCGTCTCTGGTGGTGTCGACCGATGCCGACCGGAGAACTCATCGCCGGCCGTGGCAATCGAACGTTTGTTCGATTACGGTGCAGGGATGGGTTGGAACGACGGGCCGTCGAGCTGGGGCGAGATGGAGCGCATCCTCACCAGCAAGCCGCGTCGCGCCGGTTCGCGGCTGCCCGAGCCGACCGGTGACGGTGGCGACAGTCCGGCGTGGTCGCGCAAGCGCGGCGCCTACGAGCCGGTGAGCCGGCCGCCGACACCGGCATCGTCGGTGCCGTATGCCGAATTGCACGCCCACTCGGCGTACAGCTTCCTCGACGGTGCCAGCACGCCCGAGGAACTCGTCGAGGAGGCGGCCCGGCTGAACCTGCGGGCCATCGCGCTGACCGACCACGACGGGTTGTACGGCGTGGTGCGATTCGCCGAGGCGGCCAGGGAGCTCGACGTGCAGACGGTGTTCGGCGCCGAACTCTCGCTGGGCAACGTCGCGCGCACCGAGGTGCCCGACCCGCCGGGGCCGCAACTGCTGGTCCTGGCTCGCGGGCCCGAGGGGTACCGACGGCTGTCGCGCGAGCTGGCCAAGGCGCATCTGGCAGGCGGGGAGAAGGGCAAGCCGCGCTACGACTACGACGCGCTGACCGAGGCGGCGGGTGGGCACTGGCACGTGCTCACCGGATGTCGCAAGGGCCATGTGCGCCAAGCACTCTCGACGGGCGGCCCCGAGGCGGCCGAGGCGGCGCTCGCCGATCTGGTGGAGCGGTTCGGGCGCGGGCGGGTGAGCGTCGAGCTCACCAGTCACGGGCACCCGCACGACGACGAGGTCAACGCCGCGTTGGCCCAGCTGGCACCCCGCTTCGGAGTCGGCGTCGTCGCCACCACCGCCGCGCACTTCGCCGAGCCGTCCCGTGGCCGGCTGGCCATGGCCATGGGGGCCATCCGGGCGCGCAATTCGATGGACGATGCCGCCGGTTGGCTTGCCCCGCTTGGTGGTTCGCACCTGCGGTCGGGGGAGGAGATGGCCCGTCTGTTCGCCCACCATCCCGGGGCGGTGGCGGCCGCGGCGGAGCTCGGCGAACAGTGCGCCTTCGG
This sequence comes from Mycolicibacterium sichuanense, assembly GCF_033741125.1. Classification (NCBI taxonomy): domain Bacteria; kingdom Bacillati; phylum Actinomycetota; class Actinomycetes; order Mycobacteriales; family Mycobacteriaceae; genus Mycobacterium; species Mycolicibacterium sichuanense. The sequence continues at coordinate 483,626 of NZ_JAWQPU010000001.1, forward strand.
CCTGGCGCTCATCGCCCCCAAGCTGCCGCCGTTCGACGTTCCTCCCGGGCACACCGAGGACAGCTGGCTGCGGCACCTCACCATGACCGGCGCCCGCGACAGATACGGCCCACCCGAACGCGCCCCGCAGGCCTACGCCCAGATCGAGCACGAGCTGAAGGTCATCAGCCAGCTGAACTTCCCCGGTTACTTCCTGGTGGTCCACGACATCACCCGGTTCTGCCGGGAGAACCGCATCCTGGCCCAGGGCCGGGGATCGGCGGCCAACTCCGCGGTCTGCTACGCCCTCGGCGTCACCCATGTCGACCCGATCGCCAACGAGCTGCTGTTCGAACGTTTCCTGTCACCGGCCCGCGACGGGCCGCCCGACATCGACGTCGACATCGAATCGGACCTGCGCGAGCAGGCGATCCAGTACGTCTACCAGCGCTACGGCCGGGACTACGCCGCGCAGGTGGCCAACGTCATCACCTACCGCGGTCGCAGCGCGGTGCGTGACATGGCGCGCGCGCTCGGCTTCTCACAGGGCCAGCAGGATGCCTGGAGCAAGCAGATCAGCCGATGGAACGGGCTGGCCGACTCGCCCGACGTCGAGGAGATCCCCGACTCGGTGATCGACCTCGCGCTGCAGATCAAGGACCTGCCGCGGCACATGGGCATCCACTCCGGCGGCATGGTGATCTGCGACCGACCCATCGCCGACGTGTGTCCGGTGGAATGGGCGCGCATGGAGAACCGCAGCGTGTTGCAGTGGGACAAGGATGATTGCGCGGCAATCGGTTTGGTGAAGTTCGACATGCTGGGGCTCGGCATGCTCTCGGCGCTGCACTACGCCATCGACCTGATCGCCGAGCACAAGGGCATCGAGGTCGATCTGGCCAAGCTCGACCTGAGTGAAGCGGGTGTGTACGAGATGCTGCAGCGCGCCGACTCCATCGGGGTGTTCCAGGTGGAGTCCCGCGCGCAGATGGCCACCCTGCCGCGGTTGAAGCCGCGGGTGTTCTACGACCTGGTGGTCGAGGTCGCGCTGATCAGGCCCGGGCCCATCCAGGGCGGTTCGGTGCACCCGTACATCAAGCGCCGCAACGGAGAGGAAGACGTCACATACGACCACCCGTCGATGGAACAGGCATTGCGAAAGACGTTGGGCGTCCCGCTGTTCCAGGAGCAACTGATGCAGCTGGCCGTCGATTGCGCGGGGTTCTCCGCCGCCGAGGCCGATCAGCTGCGCCGGGCCATGGGGTCCAAGCGGTCGACGCAGAAGATGCAGCGGCTGCGCGGCCGGTTCTACGACGGCATGCGAGAGCGTCACGGCATCACCGGGGAGGTCGCCGACCGCATCTACGAGAAGCTGGAGGCGTTCGCCAACTTCGGTTTCCCGGAGAGTCATTCGCTGAGTTTCGCGTCACTGGTGTTCTACTCGTCGTGGTTCAAGCTGCACCACCCCGCCGTGTTCTGCGCAGCCCTGCTGCGGGCCCAGCCGATGGGTTTCTACTCCCCGCAGTCGCTGGTCGCCGACGCCCGTCGGCACGGGGTGCTGGTACACGGGCCCGACGTGAACGCCAGCCTGGCGCACGCGACGCTGGAGGATGCCGGCAACACGGTCAGGCTGGGGCTCGGCAGCGTTCGCCACATTGGCGACGAGCTGGCCGAACGGATCGTCGACGAGCGAAAGGTCAACGGCGCGTTCACTTCTCTGGTGGATTTGGCGGGCCGGGTGCAACTCTCGGTGCCTCAGACCGAGGCGCTGGCCACGGCGGGGGCGCTCAACGGCTTCGGCATCGAGCGGCGGGAGGCACTGTGGTCGGCGGGCGCCGCGGCATCCGAGCGTCCCGACCGGTTGCCCGGCGTCGGGTCTAGTACGCACGTGCCGTCGCTGCCCGGTATGACCGCCCTCGAGTTGGCGGCTGCCGACGTCTGGGCCACCGGCATCTCTCCGGACAGCCATCCCATCCAGTTCCTGCGTGATCGACTCGACGAGCTGGGGGTGGTGCCCGCCGATCGGCTGCTGTCGGTACCCGACGGCACGCGCGTCCTGGTGGCGGGCGCGGTGACCCATCGGCAGCGGCCGGCGACGGCTCAGGGTGTGACGTTCATGAACCTCGAGGACGAGACGGGCATGGTCAACGTGATGTGCTCGAAGGGGGTGTGGGCGCGGCACCGCAAGCTGGCGCAGACCGCTTCGGCGCTGGTGATCCGGGGCATCGTGCAGAACGCCACGGGCGCCGTCACCGTGGCTGCCGACCGGATGAGTCCCATCGACCTGCGGGTGAAGTCCACCTCGCGGGACTTCCAGTAGCGCGAGCGTTCCCCCGATCGGGGGACACGGGTTTCCACCCCGTCATCCACCACCTGCCCGACAGACCCGGCCCCGAAACCGCGGGATAGTCATGTCAACGCCGAAACACCCACTCGATCAAAGGAGTTCGACATGAACATCATCACCCGCACCCTGGCCGCCACCGCCATCGCCGGTGCCGCCGCCCTCGGCCTGGCCGGCGCCGCCAGCGCCGCCACCAACACCAGCCCCCAGGGCCCGGGCAACAGCTTCAGCCCCGGCACCTACGCCACCCCGGCTCCGACCGTCGGCCCCGGCTGGTACGGCAACCACGGCCCCGCCTACATCGCCCACCTGACCGGAAGGTAACCCGTAGGTCAGCGTCCACGAACCCACCAGGCCCTCCCCAACCAATCCCCGGGGGAGGGCCTGGTGTTCGTCAATCTCGTGTTCGTCAACCTTCGGTCGGTGTGGTCCACACCTTGTCGATGGTGATGCGCAGGCGAGTGCCGAAGTTGCCCATCGTGTCCGTCAGCCCGAACCTGTCGGAGAGCTCGCCGTACTTGGCCCAGTACGGTCCGTCCTGGCGGCAGTCCACGCCCTCGGCGTCGATCGACGCCGCACCGCCCACCACGATGATGCCGCCGCCGTTGCCGTCGGAGTCCAGGTTGACGCTCACGCGGGGCTGACGCCGGACGTGGGCGACCTTGGCGGCAGTCGGTGCGGAGTAGATGAACAGGGCCGAGCCGTCGAAGTAGAACCAGACCAGTTTCGGGACGGGTTGGCCGGATTTGGCGACCGTGGTGAGCCAGCCGTACTGGGCCGCGGTCAGTCGATCGATCACTTCAGGTGTCAGATCAGCGCTCATGTTTACGACGGTAGTCTCCGGTCATGACGTCTCAGCCGCTGAATCTCACCGTCGACGAACTCCTGACGACCACCCGTTCGGTGCGCAAGCGCCTCGACCTGGAGAAGCCGGTGCCGCGCGAGGTCGTCATGGAATGTCTCGAGCTGGCGCTGCAGGCGCCCACCGGATCGAACTCCCAGGGCTGGCAGTTCGTCTTCGTCGACGACCCAGAGAAGAAGAAGGCCATCGCCGACATCTACCGCGTCGCGGCCACGCCGTACCTGGACCAACCCAAGCCGACCTACGGCGACAGCCGCGACGAGCGCACGCCGAAGGTCGTCGACTCGGCCAAGTACCTCAACGACCACCTGCACGAGGTGCCGGTCATGTTGATCCCATGCCTGGAGGGCCGGCCCGACGGTGCCCCGGCGGGGGCGAGCGCCGGATTCTGGGGCTCGCTGCTGCCGGCCGCGTGGAGCTTCATGCTCGCGCTGCGCTCGCGTGGTCTGGGGTCGGCATGGACGACGCTGCATCTGATGGGTGACGGGGAGAAGCAGGCCGCCGAGGTCCTCGGCATCCCGTTCGAGAAGTACGCCCAGGGCGGGCTGTTCCCCATTGCCTACACCAAGGGCACCGATTTCAAGCCGGCCAAGCGGCTGCCCGCCGAGCAGCTCAGCCACTGGAACACCTGGTAGCTCACACCGCGCCGGTGAAACCCTGCTGGCGCCAGGCCTCGTAGACCGCGACTGCCGCGGCGTTCGACAGGTTCAGCGAGCGCCGGCCCGCGAGCATCGGGATCCGCACCCGCTGGGTCACGTGCGGGTCGGCCAGCGTCTGCTCATCCAGCCCGGTGGGTTCCGGCCCGAACAGCAGGACGTCGCCGGGGACGAAGTCGACGTCGCCGAAATGCGCGTCGGCATGGGCGGTGAACGCGAACACCCGCGCCGGCATCACCGCCTGCCAGGCCGACGCCAGGTCCGCGTGCACCGTGACCGACGCCAGATCGTGGTAGTCCAACCCCGCTCTGCGCAGCTTCGGCTCCGACAAGTCGAAGCCGAGCGGTTCGACGAGGTGCAATTCGCAACCGGTTGCTGCGACCATCCTGATCGCATTTCCGGTATTCGGCGCGATGCGGGGAGAGTTGAACATGACCCGAAACATTCGACGATGATCTCAGTAGTGCAACGACATTTGCTCTCATAGCACACGGACGCGCAACGGGACGGTCACGAACTCTGTCTGTTCAGTAAGAACTGTAGAAACGCCCGCACATCGCTGTCATACTCGTCGAATTGCCGGGTGGACTGGATCTTCCGGGGCCTGCCCGTACCTGGGCGAAGAGCAGCAGGAAGCCTTATGAACCACGCGCCATCGATGAAATGCCAACGAGCGACCGGTAGTTCGGCCGGGTCGCGATGACTGCATTCGCCGACCAATCGCGCGACGTTGCACCTCAGGAATTCGCGACGAATCCGCCGCGGCAGACCAAGCGGCCGTCGCGGTGGTCGCTGCGCAACTGGCCGGTTCGCTGGAAGGTCTTCGCGATCGTCTTGCTGCCGTTGCTCTTGGCGGGGGCATTCGGCGGATTGCGGGTCTACACCGGCTGGTCCCAGGCCGACGACCTTCGGCTGGCCGCCGACCGGGCCGAGATGGTGCCGTCGATCGAGAAGTACATGGCCGCCCTCGAGGGCGCGCTGCTGGCCAACTCCACCGGTGGCGATGCGCAGGCCTCGCTGAGTGCATTCGACACCAGCAAGGAGAACCTGGCGCGCAGGCTGGCCGAGACCGACGTCGTGCCCGACGTCCGCACCGGCGTCACCCGCCTGCTCGACGGGGGCCAGTCGCTGCTGGATCAGGTCACCGCCAACGGCATCGACCTGCGCGGCCGCATCACCGGGTACGCGCCGATCCTGCTGACCGCCGAGGACGCCGTCAACGGCTCGGTCCGCGTCGACGACGAGAAGATCCGCACCGAGACCCAGGGGCTGAGCCGGGCGATCGGCGCCCGGGGCCAGATGATGATGCAGCAGCTGCTGGTCAACCTCGGGGGCGACCTACCCGAGCCCGAACTGCGCACGTCGATGATCACGCTCGCCGGCACCGAACCCTCGACCCTGTTCGGCATGGCGCAGGTGCTCGGCGTCGGCTCGCCGGATGCGCAGAAGCTGCAGGACGAGATGGTCAAGCGGATGGCGATGATGTCCGACCCCGCCGTCGTCCTGGTCGCCAACCCGGAGCTGAGCGCGTCACTGCGGACGACCAACGACATCGCCACCAAGATCATCGACTCCACGACTCCGGCGGTCACCTCGGCCCTCGCTGACCGGGCCAACACCAAACGGCAAGAGGCGATTCGCGACTCGGCGATCGTCGCCGCCGCGCTCCTGCTCGCCGTCGTCGTCGTCCTCGTCGTGGCGCGCTCCCTGGTTCGTCCGCTGCGGCGACTGCGCGACAGCGCGTTGAAGGTGGCCCACGAGGATCTGGCCCGAGAACTCGAGCGGGTGCGCACCGGGGGCGCGCCAAGCGCAGTTCAGCCGCTGCCCGTCGACACCACCGAGGAGGTCGGGCAAGTCGCCCACGCCGTCGACGAACTGCACGAGCAGGCGGTGTTCCTGGCCGCCGAGCAAGCTCGATTGCAGCTGCAGGTGGGTGACATGTTCGAGACGCTGTCGCGGCGCAGCCGGTCGCTGGTCGACCAGCAGCTGAGCCTCATCGACCGGCTCGAGCGCAACGAGGAGGATCCCGAACGGCTGGAGAACCTGTTCAAGCTCGACCACCTGGCCGCCCGGATGCGGCGCAACGGGGCCAACCTGCTCGTGCTCGCCGGGTCGCGGGTGCCGCGCGATCAGGCCGACCCAGTCCCGATCGCCACGCTGGTCAACGCGGCCGCCTCCGAGGTCGAGGACTACACCAGGGTGGTCACCGCGACCGTTCCGGAGAGCGAGGTCCTCGGGGTGGTCGCGGGTGATCTGGTCCACATCCTCGCCGAACTGCTCGACAACGCGCTGCGCTACTCACCGCCGGTCTCCGAGGTGCGGGTGTCGGCGGTGCACACCGGCAACGGGGGACTGGTCATCGAGGTCAGCGACCACGGCCTCGGCATGACCGACGCCGACCTGCGCGTCTCGAACGCGCGCCTACAGTCCGGCGGCGAGGTCAACCCCTACACCGCCCGCCACATGGGCCTGTTCGTGGTCGGCCGGCTCGCTGCCCACCACGGGCTGGCCGTGCGACTGCGCAACACCGTTGCCGCCGAACCCAATTCGGGTACCACCGCGGGAGTGTTCATCCCCGCCGAACTGCTGCTGCACGGCCCAGGGGCGCCCCACGCCGGTGCCGACGACTACGGCGTTCCGACCTACGCCGGCCCCGACGAGTACGCCGAGAATGCCCCGCCCGTGCTGTCGCTCGTCGAGGATCACGACGACTACTCCGATGCCGGCGTGGGTCAGAGCGCCCCCGACTACCGCAGCGGTCACGCCGACGTCCCCGTTTCGCTGCTGCCCCAGCGCAACCCGGGCGCCAGCGGCATCTCCGACATTCCGTCGGCACCGATCGAGGTTCGGAGCGACCAGCAGCGCCCAGCCGCCCGCGAGTGGCCGGCGGAGCACTGGTCGGCCGAGCCGGCGCGGTCCACGGAGGAACCGCAGCGCTGGCAGCTGCCCGTCGAGTCCTCCGAGCGGCCCGTCCCGACGGACACGTCGTCGTACTTCGCGGCCAAGGCGCAGGCCGCCCGCCACGAATCGGCCGCCGACGCGCAGCGCCCCGAGGCGGCGCCGGCCACCGACGACGCCATCTACCAGTCGATGTTGTCGGAGTGGCTGATCGACGATCCCTTCAAGCTGGCCAACAGCGTCGACCTGGATTGGCAGACGGTCTGGGACCAGGGCTGGTCCGCCGCGGCCGCCGCCGAGGAGGCGCCCGTCGCCGAGCACACCGACGAGGGCCTGCCGCTGCGGCAGCCCGGTGCCCGGCTGGTGCCCGGCGCAGCCGCGTCCGGGGAGAACGGGCATCATGGGCGCAACGGTGGCGCCCACCGCGGGGTGGACGCCGACGACGTGATCGGCGACGCCGACGAGGCGCTCGACACCGGACCGATCGTGATCCCAAGGGATCCCGAAGCCGTCCGCAACAGCATCGTCAGCCACTTCGGCGGCGTCCACGCAGGCCGTGCGCACGCCCGCTCGACAGACGAGGACTGACCCGAGAATGACCCGCCCCACCCAGCGTGACTCCCTCGACTGGCTGGTCTCCAGGTTCGCCGGCGAGGTCGCGGGTGTCTCGCACGCCATCTTGGTGTCCGCCGACGGGCTGCTGATGGCGGCCAGCCAGCACATGCCGACCGAGCGGGCCGACCAGCTCGCGGCCGTGGCGTCGGGACTGGCCAGCCTGTCGACCGGGGCGGCCCAGCTCTTCGACGGCGGGTACGTGCTGCAGTCGGTCGTGGAGATGGAGAACGGCTACCTGTTGCTCATGCGGGTCGGTGACGGATCGAACCTCGCCACGCTGGCGACGCGGTCGTGTGACATCGGGCAGATCGGCTACGAGATGGCGATTCTGGTGGAACGCGTCGGCACCGTCATCCAGTCGGGCCGCCGCACGGCGCAGCGCTCGTGAGCCGCCATGGACCATCCGCCGCGTGACGTCTGGGAGCCCCGCGAGCCCCTCGACGAGGCCAGCCTGGTCCGTCCCTACACACTGACCGCGGGCCGCACGGCCTCGAGCGTCCACCTCCCGCTGGAGGCACCCATCCGGACGCTGCGCCACCCATCCGCCCACGACTGGCCCGGCGGCGACGTCCGTGCCAGGATCCTCGGGCTGGGGGCCGACGGACCGTCGGTGGCCGAGATCGCCGCCCGGCTGGAGCTACCGCTCGGTGTCGCGCGTGTACTGATCGGCGATCTCGTGGAGCAGGGTTATCTTCGAGTGGACGCCACCCTTGGCGCGTCGGTGAGCACCGACGAACGACGAGAACTCATCGGAAGGACGCTGCGTGGCCTACGGGCACTCTGACGGGCGCTCGAGCGCTACGACTGAAGGGCGCTCCAGCGCCACGAAGATCGTCATCTCCGGGGGTTTCGGCGCCGGCAAGACGACCTTCGTCGGCGCGGTCTCGGAGATCATGCCGCTGCGCACCGAGGCCATCGTCACCAACGCCTCGCGGGGAGTCGACGGCCTCGACGCCACGCCCAACAAGAACACCACCACGGTCGCGATGGACTTCGGTCGGATCACCCTTGCCGACGACCTGGTTCTGTACCTATTCGGTACGCCCGGTCAGCGACGGTTCTGGTTCATGTGGGACGACCTGGTGCGCGGGGCGATCGGCGCCATCATCCTCGTCGACGTCCGCCGACTGCAGGACAGCTTCGCCGCCGTCGACTTCTTCGAGGCCCGCCGGCTCCCGTTCCTCATCGCGGTCAACGAGTTCGACGGCGGCCCGACGTACCCGGCCGACGCGGTGCGCAAGGCGCTGGCACTGCGCGATCAGGTCCCGGTGGTGACCGTCGATGCCCGCGACCGGCAGTCCGCGCGGGCGGCGTTGATCGCCATCACCGAGTACGCGCTGATGAACCTCAGCTCGCTGCCCGGTTGACGGTGAGCGGCTTCGACCAGGAGTGGGTAGACCGTGAGTTCACCGGTCACGACTTCCGCGATGACGACCTGAGCCGGTTGCGCACCGAGCGCGTCGTCTTCACCGACTGCGACTTCAGCGGCGTCAACCTGACCGAGTCAGAGCACCAGGGCTCGGCGTTCCGCAACTGCACGTTCCGGCGGACGTCCCTGATGCACGGCGTGTTCCGCCACTGCACGCTGCTGGGCTCGGTGTTCACCGAATGCCGGCTGCGGCCGCTCACGATGGTCGAGGTCGACCTCACCCTGGCCGTGCTCGGCGGCTGCGACCTGCGGGGCATCGACCTTTCCGACTGTCGGCTGCGTGAAGTGAGCCTGGTCGAGGCGGACCTGCGCAAGGCGGTGTTGCGCAGGACCGACCTGCGCGGCGCGCGAACGCAGAACGTTCGCCTCGACGAGGCCGATCTGCGCGGAGCGCTCGTCGACCCGACGTTCTGGACCACGGCGAAGGTCCGCGGCGCGAAGATCGACATTGGCCAGGCGCTCGCCTACGCCGCCGCGCAGGGGTTGGACGTCCACGGCGAGTAGGAGAGCGTCTGTTCGCGGGGAGAAGGAGGGCGGGGGTCAGCCGCCCTTGAGCCGGATCTTGAACCGGACGAAGCTGAGGTAGCCGACGCAGATTGCCGCCTGAAAGCCCATGTTGGTCCACCAGGTGGCCGCGGCGTGCTTCCAGTGCGAGTCCTGCGGTGTCAGCGGACCCGGCACCAGTCGCAACAGGTCGATCGTCGACGCCGTGGAGGCGAAACCCCACCGCGCCGGGGTCACCCACGACATCTGGTCGAGCACGATGCGGCCGGTCACCGGGATCATGCCGCCCTGGAACACCAGCTGGCTCATGATCGCGATCACCAGCAGCGGCATGATCTGCTCGCTCGTCTTGGCCAGGGCCGAGAGGGCCAGACCGACCATGGCGGCTCCGACACAACAGGCCGCGACGTCGACGTACAGTTCGAGGGAGCGGTTGGGGATCACCACGCCGCTGCTGACCGCGCCTGGACCCCAGCCCTTACCGATGACGTTGATGGCGACCACGACCGCGGACTGCAGCAGCGCGAAACCGGCGAAGACGACGACCTTCGCGAGGATGTAGGCCGTGGTGGACAAGCCGACGGCCTGCTCGCGCAGGAAGATCGCCCGCTCTCCGATGAGCGCCCGGATCGTCAGCGCGGTACCCATGAAGATGGCGCCAACGTTGAGCAGCACCAGGATCTGGCCCGGTTCGTTGGGCGCCGCGCCGCCCTCCAGCGCGGTCTTCGGGACGCCGAAGCCAACGTCGCCCGGCACCGACAGCGACAGCGCCCCCATGATGAACGGCAGGAACGCCAGGAACAGGAAGTAGCCGCGATCGGAGACGATCAGCCGCATCTGGCGACGAGCGATCGTGGAGAACTGCTTGGGCACGCTAGTGCGCGTCGGCGATCCGAGGTCCTGGGGCGCCTGGGTGGCAGGTGGTGGGGGCGGCGGGCCGTGGCGCTCGAGGTAGCGGCGCTTGGCGCTCTCGGGATCGCCCGCGACCGTGCTGAAGATGTCGGCCCAGTTGGTGGTGCCGAGCTCGGGTCCGATCATGTTCGGCGGCCCGCAGAACGCGGTCTTGCCGCCGGGTGCCAGCAGCAGCACCTGATCGCAGACGTCCAGGTAGGTCAGCGAGTGCGTCACCACGAGCACCACGCGACCCGCGTCGGCGAGCTGGCGCAGCATCGTCATCACCTGGCGGTCCAGTGCCGGGTCCAGGCCCGAGGTGGGTTCGTCCAGGATGAGCAGCGATGGCCCGGTCAGCAGCTCCAGGGCCACCGACGCCCGCTTGCGCTGACCACCCGAGAGCTTGTCGACCCGGGTGTCGAGGTGCTTGGTCATCTCGAGCTCTTCGAGCACCTCGTTGACGACCTGTTCGCGGTCGGCCCGGTTGGTGTCGGGGGGCAGCCGGAGCTCGGCGGCGTACATCAACGCCTGTCGGACGGTGAGCTCACCGTGCACCACGTCGTCCTGGGGCACCATCCCGATTCGGGAGCGGAGCGAGGCGTATTCGGCGTGGACGTCGTGACCCTCGAAGGCCACCTGGCCCGTCGTCGGGTGGGTGTAGCCCGCCACCAGTCGCGCGAACGTCGACTTGCCAGCGCCGGACGGCCCGATGACGGCGGTCAGGGTGCCGGGTCGCGCGGTCAGCGAGATGTTGTCCAGCAGCGTCTTGTTGCCCTCGATGGTCCAGGTGACGCCGTAAACGTCCAGGCCACCGGTCCGGGTGGCGACGTCGGTCTCGTTGCGGCGGGCCAGGGTGCCGCCGGTGAAGACGAGGTCGATGTTGCCGATCGTGACCACGTCGCCGTCGTGCAATGTCGTGGTCTCGACGCGCTGACCGTTGACGAACGTGCCGTTGATGCTGCGGTTGTCGACGATCTGCGTGCCACCGGGGCCTGGCACCAGCGTGGCGTGGTGCCGTGACGCCAGGACGTCGGGAACGACGATGTCGTTGTCGGTGGCGCGACCGATCTTGATGCCACCGGCGGGGACGTCCGGCCGGCCCGGGCGCAGGATCTTGAGCATGCTGGTCGCGAGGTTGCCGTCGCTGGACCGGGGCGCTGCCGTCGGCCCCATCTGGGTGGCGGTCGGATCCAGGCTGGCGCTGGACAGCGGCTGGGCGGCGGGCTGCGGTGCGCTGACCGGCCGGTAGCTCTGCGGGCCGCTGGTTGGCGCAGGGCCCGACGGATACATCGGCTGCGGCCGCGACGTCGGCTGGTGCGGTGGGGGCGGATAAGCCGGCTGTGACCTGGACGGCGGCGGCTGGGTGCGCGGGTAGCCCGTCGACGGAGGAGTGCTGGGCCAGGACGTGCTCTGGCGGGCGATCGGCACCTGTGCGGTCTGCGGCGGCGTACCCGCCGAACCCTGGTGCCGGCCCACCTCGAAGGTGAGGCGGGGGCCGTCCGGGTTGCCGATGTTGACGGCCATGCCATCGGTGATGTCGGCCATGGGCACGCGCTGACCGTTGACGAAGAGGCCGTTGAGGCTGCCGTTGTCGATGGCGATCCAGCGGCCCTGGTCGAACCGCAGCAGGAGGTGCGCCCGGGAGATCAGCGGGTGGGCGACACGGACGTCGGCACGCAGGTCACGCCCTACGACGACGTCGTTGCCTGGGGAGAAGGTGCGGGGTGAGCCGTCGTAGCGCACGGTGAGTGCGGGAGGGGCAGGTCGCGTCATCGAGACCAACTCTATCGGTATCGACCCCGCGAGCGAGGGAGGCGCTGGACGCACCGGGCACGGGTCGGGGCGCCGTTCGGGGCCGGCGGGGGTGCACTTCGTTGCGGGGCAAATCGTGGAGGGGTTCGACCCGCCGCGCGCCGGACGTCTTCGCGCGTGCGGTCGCCGCGCCAGGTCTCGGACCGTTAACGGTTTGCTACGCAATCGGCCACGCTCTGGTGGTTGCGCGATCTGCATGGTCTTCTTGGTGAATGACTGCGACGCGTACCGTTCTCGGGCGGTCTCGGACCATGGGTTGCGCGATGGTGGCCGGACTGTTCGTGGCCGCGGCGGGCTGGTCCGGCGCGGCTACCGGTCTTGGTTTGCCCACGGCCTGGGCGAAGCCTCCGACGGTGCCGACGGACGGCCGGGGATACGTCGATTCGCCGGCGCGGTGCGGGCCCAACCAGACTGCCGTCGTGGTGGGACGGACCACGCTGTCGCTGGTCGCGATCTGCACCGACGGTCGGGGGAATTACGAATACCGTGGCATGCGGCTGAGCGACGAGGCCGTTCTGGTGCTGCCGGCCACGTCGCTGACCAACGGCTGCTTCGGCGCGCGCAGCGACGCCGTCTCGTACACGGTGTCCGAGCACAAACTGCTGCTGATGACCGGTATGCGGGTGCTGCGCGACGAGACGATGGTCGAATTTCGCGACTACCGCATCTCGCCACTGGCGCCCGTCGCACAGGAGGCGGCCAACCAACGGATCCGCTGAACCGGCGACGCGCGTTCTCCGTGCCGCCCCAACACCCCGCTGCGATGCGACGATGTCCGGGAGTCGGAAGAGTCGCACGCCGAACGAGGGGTTGGTTTCGTGAATTGGTCGCACCTGCGGGCGGGTCTGTCTGCGGCAGGGCTCGCCACGTTCGTCGCCGCGGGCGTCGTGGTCGCCACGATGCCGGCCGCGTCGGCCGAACCGCCCGCCAGTGACGAGCGCGGGTTCGTGGACTCCACGGCCCGGTGCGCCCCGCCGAGCAAGGCCGTCGCCTTCGGCTACACGGCGAGCTCGCGGGTGGCGATCTGCAAGGACGACTCATCGGGCCAGTTCCAGTACCGGGGTGTGCGGGTCAGCGACGGCGCGCGACTGATCCTGGTTGCCACGTCGAGCGATCGCGGTTACGTCGCCGAGAACGACGGCATCACCTACACGGTGACCTCGAGCGCGCTGATCGTCAGCTCCGGCGGTGAGCAGATTCGCAAGGAGCCGATGATCGACTTCCACGGCTCGGCGCCGGGATCTTCGTCCTCGGGAACCTCCGGAGCCTCGGGAACGTCCGGATCGTCGACGACGAGCACCGCGCCCACCCAGCCGAGCGCGGTGCCGGTCACCCCGACGCCGACGACGCCGCTACCGCCGCCGCTGCCCGCCGAGGTGGGTCACGGCTGACGGCCGGCCGAACCCACGGTGAGCGGCGCGCCCGTCAGCACGCAGTGGGTCTGGCTGTAGATCGTCGCCATGCACTTGTTGCAGTGCGTGCACAGCGAACCCACCGGATGGGCGGGGTCGGAGTCCCTGATTCGGTTGACCAGATCGGGTTCGGCCAGCACGGCGCGGCCCATGGCCACGAAGTCGAAGCCCTCCGCCATCGCGAGGTCCATCGTCGCGCGACTGGTGATGCCGCCCAACAGGATCAGCGGCATGCTGAGCTCGGCCCGGAACTGCTTGGCCTGCTCCAGCAGGTAGGCCTCGCGGTAGGGGTACTCGCGGAGGAACTTCTTGCCGGTCAGGCGTAGACCCCAGCTCAGCGGCGGCTTGAAGGCCGCGGCGAACTCCTTGATGGGGGCGTCGCCGCGGAACAGGTACAGCGGGTTGAGCAGTGAGCTGCCCGCCGTGAGCTCCAGGGCGTCCAGTCCGCCGTCCTCCTCGAGCCACCTCGCCGTCTGCAGCGACTCGTCCAGCGAGATGCCGCCGCGGACGCCGTCGGACATGTTGAGCTTGGCCGTCACCGCGATCCGGTCGCCCACCTCCGCCCGGACGGCCCGCACCAGCCCGCGGGCCACCTTGGCGCGGTTGCGGAGCGACCCGCCGAACTCGTCGGTGCGACGGTTGATCAGCGGGCTGAGGAACGAGCTGGCCAGATAGTTGTGTCCGAGGTGGATCTCGACGGCGTCGAAGCCGGACTCGATGGCCAGGCGTGCGGCGTTGGCGTGGGCGGCGGTGATGTCCTCGATGTCGCGACGGGTGGCCTTCCTCGCGAACCGCATGGACAACGGGTTGAAGAAGCGCACCGGTGCGAAGGCCGGCGCCGCGTTGGTGCGGGCGTTCGCGACGGGACCGGCGTGACCGATCTGGGCGCTGATCGCGGCGCCCTCGGCGTGGATCGCGTCGGTCAGGCGACGCAGGCCCGGGACCGCCTCGGGGCGCATCCAGAGCTGCCAGCCATCCGTACGGCCACCGGGGGTCACCGCACAGTAGGCGACGGTCGTCATGCCGATGCCGCCCGCGGCCGGTAGCCGGTGATAGTTGATCAGATCGTCGGTGACCAGGGCATCGGGCGTCGACGCCTCGAACGTCGCCGCCTTGATGATGCGGTTGCGCAGCGTCACCGGCCCGAGCTTGGCCTCGCCAAACACATCGGTGAACACTCTTGGGCTGGTGTTCATTGCCGCAGCTGACCACGGTCGGGGGCGAGGTGTCAACGGTGGGGTCACGAGCTCGGGTGCCAGAATGGTGGACCAGGTGAGCGCAAGACGCTCCAGGTGAGCGAAGCGACGGGAGTACGACTGCGTGGGTGCGATGACGTTGGACGGCAAGGCGACGCGCGACGAGATCTTCGTCGACCTCAAGCAGCGGGTGGCGGCGTTGACGGCCGCGGGCCGCACGCCCGGTCTCGGCACCGTCCTGGTCGGTGACGACCCGGGGTCGCAGGCCTATGTCAGGGGCAAGCACGCCGACTGCGCGAAGGTGGGCATCGACTCGATCCGCCGTGACCTGCCGGCCGACATCAGCCAGGCCGCGCTGAACGAGACCATCGACGAGCTGAACGCCAACCCCGAGTGCACCGGTTACATCGTGCAGCTACCGCTGCCCAAGCACCTAGACGAGAACGCGGCGCTCGAACGCATCGACCCGGCCAAGGACGCCGATGGCCTGCACCCGACGAACCTCGGCAAGCTGGTGCTCAACGAGCCCGCGCCGCTGCCGTGCACGCCGCGGGGCATCGTGCACCTGCTGCGGCGGTTCGAGGTGGAGATCGCCGGCGCCCGGGTCGCCATCATCGGGCGAGGGGTCACGGTCGGCCGGCCGCTCGGGTTGCTGCTGACCCGGCGCTCGGAGAATGCCACGGTCACGTTGTGCCACACCGCAACTCGCCATCTGCCCGAGCTCACGCGCGAGGCCGACATCATCATCGCCGCGGTCGGCGTGCCGCACATGGTGACTCCCGACATGGTCAAGCCAGGGGCCGCGGTCGTCGACGTCGGCGTCAGCCGTGACGAGGCAGGCAAGCTGGTCGGTGACGTGCATCCCGGGGTGTGGGACGTCGCCGGTCACGTGTCACCCAATCCCGGCGGGGTCGGTCCACTGACGCGGGCCTTCCTGCTCACCAACGTAGTCGAACTCGACGAGGCGAAAGTGCGGTGACACCAAGCCAATTCGCGCACAAGGTGTTCGCGAAGCAGTGGCCCATCCTGACCGTCGGGTTGTTCCTGCTGGCGGCCTTCGCCCTGGTGGTGGGTGGCTACTGGCGTCGCGGCGCGCTGGTGCTGGCAATCGGCGTCGGTGTGGCGGCGGCCATGCGATTGACGCTGGCCGACGATCGCGCCGGCCTGCTGGTGGTCCGGTCGCGCACCATCGACGTGGCCACCACCGCGACGGTCAGTGCGGCGCTCGTCTACATCGCGCTGACGATCGACCCGCTGGGCACCAGCTAGCGCGGGGGCGCCGCGATGAGGCGCCCGAGTTCGTCGAGAACGGTTTCCGCAGTGGCGAGGTCGCCTCGAAGATCACGGTCCTCCTCGTCGCCCGGAAGGTCGGCGGCAAGCGCGAGGGCGCGTCCGAGCACTCCGCCGAACCGATCCACGATTCCCCGCTGTCGCAGCAGCCGTACCGCACCGACCAGTTCGCAGCACAGCAGGACGCGATAAGCGGCGACCGACCGCTCCAGTTGAAGGATGCCCTGGGATGCGAACGTGGCGTCCTCCTCGGCGCCGCGCGAGAGCACCAGCGTCCCGACCGACGCCGGCTGTGCGGCGTTGCGAATCTCGGCGATCGCGCCCGCCGCGACGTACTCGACCATCATCAGGCCCGAGGAACCCGCCGCGTCGGCCGCGAGGAACGCGTTGCCGCCGTTGGTGTCCGGATCGTTGAGCATCCTGATGCGGGAGTGAGTGATCGGCGCGGTGAGGGCCAGCGCGAGGGTGGCGCCGTCGAGTTCGAGCGACAGCGACGCCTGGTAGAACGCGCCGTGGTGCACCACCTGGTCACCGTCGGCGTCGAACAGCGGGTTCTCCTGCGCGGCGTTCAGCGTCCGCTCCAGTTGCCTGACCAGCGAATGCAGCGACGCGACGACGCTGCCGTGGGCCACCGGATACACCCGCAGGCCGTACGGGTCCTGAATCCTTGCCGGCGGTCCGGTGGGAGCGGCGCCGTCGGCGTAGAGTGACCGCAGCCTGGTCGCGACGGACTCCACCTGAGTGGCGGCCGCCGCCTGAGCGGCGACGGATGAGAACGCCGAGGGATTCCCTTGCAATGCAAGGAAGCTCAGCATGTAGATGACGCTGGACGCGCGCTCGAGCCGGAGCAGCTCGTCAACTGCGAGACTGCCGCGTCCGACCGTGAGCGCGCTGCTGCTCATGAACGGCAGCGCGCTGTCGGCACCCCACTTCGCCATCGGCGCCAGCGGTGCCGAGGCGGGCCGCTCGCCGATCAGGGTCAGTGCGGTGCCGGCCAGCGCGGCGAGATCACCGGTGCCGATCGAGGCGTACTGCAGAACCTCGGGTAGCGCGTCGTCGTTGAGCATCCTGGCCAGGCCGTCGAGGATCGCCGGGTCGAGTCCCGCGCCGGGGACGCACAACTGGATGAGACGGACGGCCAGCATCGACCGTACGGTGCGGTCGGTCAGCGGATCGCCCGCGTCGACCGCGTGACTGCGCAGCAAACGCATCCCGTAGTCCGGGTCGTCGGAGCGAATGGCCGCGAGCCGGTTCGCGCCGACGCCGGTAGTGCGCCCGTAGGTGGGGTGTCGCGCGCTGAGTCCGGCGGCCTCGTCGTGCAGCCGGGCGACGGCCTCGACGACCCCCGCGGGTAGCGAGACCCGCTCGCGCCGGTCGGCGATCGCCACGACGTCGCCGATCCCCATGACCCCGCTCACCTCGATCACGAAGATCCTTTCGTTTTGCACCACGAAACGCGTGCCGCGACCTATCATCGCCGAAGGCTGCGTGTTCCACCAGATGAAATTGAGATTTTACTCAGTAGCAATATCCGAGCGGCCAGGCGAAACACGGCAGACGTAGCCTTCGCCCCGAGAGGAGGTCGTGGTGGCCGATCAAGCAACGCGGACGGTCGAGCGAGCGCTCGCCCTGCTCGCGAGCGTCTGCGATCGCGGCGGGGCGAATCTCGCCGATACCGCGAGGGACTGCGAGCTGGCCCCGAGCACGGCGCTTCGCTTGCTGCGCACGCTGGAGGCCACGGGCTTCGTGCGCAAGGACGATACCGGGACGTACCGGCCGGGAAGCCGGATCATTCAGCTCGGGGCGCAGGCCCTCAGCGACGAGTCGCTGGTCGACCTCGCCGGGCCCGCCATGGACGAACTCGCCACCGAGACCGGCGAGTCGGTGTACCTCAGCGTCGTCGGGCACGCCGCCACCGCCGTCTACATCAACATCGTCGAGGGCACGCACTCGGTGCGGCATGCCAGCTGGGTCGGCAGGACCGTGCCACTGGACACCTCGGCCGCGGGCCACGCCCTGCGGGGCAAGGTGACCGAGGATGGCTACGTCGTCGTCGAGCGCGGCGTGGAGACCGACGTCACCGCGATCGCCTGCCCGGTGTACTCGCAGAGCCGGATCGTCGCCGCGATGAGCCTCGTCATTCCGAGCTACCGGCTGAACGCAGATCAGACGACGCAGTACGGGCGGCTGCTGATCGCGGCCGCAGCGGACGTGTCCGCCCGTCTGAGCAGCCCCACCGAAGCGAACCCTCCAGAAGGATCACGATGATCACATTCAACGACGTGTCCAAGGTGTACCCCGACGGGACCGTGGCGGTCGACGGCCTCGACGTCACGGCACCCAACGGCAAGATCACCGTCCTCGTCGGGCCGTCGGGCTGCGGCAAGACGACCTCCATGCGGATGATCAACCGCCTGATCGAACCGAGCTCGGGGACGATCGAACTCGACGGCGTCGATACCCAGACCCTGGACCGGGTGGCCTTGCGGCGGAGAATCGGATACGTCATTCAGAACGCGGGTCTGTTCCCGCACCGCACGGTCGTCGACAACGTTGCCGCCCTGCCCCGTTTGCTCGGCGGTGGAAGGAAGCAAACCCGTTCGGCGGCAATGGAACTACTCGAACGCGTGGGACTGGATGCAAGATTCGCCCAACGATATCCATGGCAGCTGTCCGGCGGCCAGCAACAACGCGTGGGGGTGGCCCGGGCCTTGGCCACCGATCCACCCTTCCTTCTCATGGACGAACCCTTCAGCGCCGTCGACCCGATCGTCCGAAATCAGTTGCAGGACGAATTCCTTCGCCTTCAGGCCGACATCTCCAAGACCATCGTGATGGTCACCCACGACATCGACGAAGCCCTCAAACTCGGCGACCAGGTCGTGGTGCTGCGCGAAGGCGGGACACTGGCCCAGGCCGCCACGCCAGCCGATCTGCTCGCAGCACCCAAGGACGCCTTCGTCGCCGACTTCGTCGGATCCGCTCGCGGGTACCGGGCGCTGGGCTTCCACACCTGTGACGACTTGCTCGCCCTCGTCGACGAGCCGACCATCCAGGTGGGACAGGGTATCTCGACGATCGGGGTGCCCAACGACAGGTGGGTCCTGGTGGTCGACGCGGCCAACGCGCCGATCGGCTGGGTCGACACCGCCAACCTGCGGGGCGACCGCGTCACCGACGGCGACGTCAACCTCAGCGCCACCTCGGCCCGCAGGAGTGACCCCCTTCGCGATCTGCTCAACTCGGCGCTGTCGAGTCCCAGCGGCCGGTGCGTCGTCACCGACGAGGCGGGCGCGCTGCTCGGCACGGCCACCGACCACGACGTGATCGACGCGATCAAGCGGGCCAAGGACGCTCGCAGCGAAGGGGCTTCGGCATGAACTGGATATCGTCCAACCTCGGTCGCATCGTCGACCTCACGATCAGCCACGCGTGGTTGACCCTGGTGCCGACCGTGATCGGTCTGCTGCTCGCTCTGCCCCTAGGGTGGTGGGCGCACCGGTCCGGGCGCGGGTACGCGGCCATCGTCGGTACGGCGGGTCTGCTGTACACCATTCCCTCGCTGGCGCTGTTCATCATCCTGCCGACGATCCTCGGTACCAAGATTCTCGATCCGGTCAACATCGTCGTCGCACTGACGCTGTACACCCTGGCGCTGCTGGTGCGCGTGGTCGCCGACGGACTCGGTTCGGTGCCCCACGACACGGTGGCCGCCGCCGAGGCGATGGGCTACCGCAGCTGGCAGCGGCTGCTGTTGGTGGAACTGCCCGTCGCGGTACCCGTCATCGCGGCTGGGTTGCGGGTGGCCGTGGTGTCCAACGTCAGCATCGTGACGATGGCTGCGCTGCTTGGCATTCCGCAGCTCGGCTCACTGTTCACCCAGGGGTTCCAACTCCGGCTCTACACGCCGCTGATCACCGGGGTCGTCCTCTGCGTCGTACTGGCCGTGGTGTTCGACGGCATCATCATCTGGGTCAATGAACGCGCCACCCCGTGGCGGCAACGGACGGTGACCTCGTGAACATCTTCGGCTGGCTCACCGACCCCGCGAACTGGACCGGGTCGGACGGCATCCCGATGCAGATCGGCCATCACCTGCTGTACTCCGGGGTCGCCCTGGCGGTGGCCCTGGCGATCGCGGTGCCACTCGGCATCGTGATCGGCTACACCGGCCGCGGCGAGGCGCTGGTCGCCGGATCGGCGAACGCGTTGCGGGCGTTGCCGTCCCTTGGGCTGCTCGTCCTGCTGTTCCTGATCATCTCACCGGTCGTCACCGGTCAACTCGTCTACGTCCTGCCGACCATCGTGGTGCTCGTCCTGCTCGCGGTGCCGCCGATTCTCACCGGCACCTACGCCGGCATCCAGAACGCCGACGCCGACGCGGTGGGCGCCGCCCGTGGGATGGGGTACACCAAGCGACAGATCCTGGTCAGGGTCCAGCTGCCGTGTGCCCTTCCGCTGCTGCTCTCCGGTATCAGGGGTGCCACCCTGCAGATCGTCTCGACGGCCACCATCGCGGCCTACCTCGGTCTGCAGGGACTCGGCCGGTTCATCCTCGACGGCCGTGCGCAGGCCAACTTCAGTGAAATGGCAGGCGGCGCAATCCTCGTCGCCGCACTCGCACTGCTGCTGGAGTTCGGGTTCGCCTGGCTCGGCAGACTCGTCGTGTCACCAGGGCTTCGTCGCTCCGCGAAGAAGTCGTCGAGAGTCCGCACTGATCCCGCCATTCAGGCCGCCGCCTAGGTGCCACCCGGCACCGCCTACCAAGGAGAATCATCATGAAGAGACGCGCCATCCTCTCGGCGTTCGCCCTCACGTCCGTACTCGCCCTCAGCGCGTGTGGCGGCGGGGGATCGAATCCCCTGTCCGGCGACGGAAATGACAAGGGGTCCGCCGGATCCGAGGTGATCATCGGCTCCGCGGACTTCACCGAGAGCCAGCTCATCGCCAGCATCTACTCCCAGGCCCTGCAGGCGAAGGGCGTCAAGGTCAAGGAGCAGTTCAACATTGGCAGCCGCGAGGTCTACATCGCCGCGCTCAAGGACGGCTCGATCGATCTGGTGCCCGAGTACTCCGGTGCGCTGCTGAGCTACCTGGACCCGAAGTCGACAGCGGCGACCACGGAAGCGGTGACCACCGAGCTGACCGGCAAGATGCCCCAGGGACTGTCGCTGCTGACGGCCTCGCCCGCCGAGGACAAGGACGTCGTGGCCGTCACCAAGGCGACCGCCGACAAGTACCAGCTGAAGACGGTGTCGGACCTGGCCCCGCATGCGGGCGAACTCGTCCTGGGCGGTCCACCGGAGTGGAAGACGCGCCAGCAGGGCGTCGTCGGCCTGCGCGACGTGTACGGCCTCAACTTCAAGGACTTCGTCACCCTCGACGCGGGCGGCACTCTGACCATGACGGCACTGACGAACGGTCAGATCCAGGCCGGGGACCTGTTCAGCACCGACCCCGGTCTGAAGACCAACGACCTCGTCGCACTCGCGGACGACAAGTCGCTGTTCGCCGCGGAGAACGTCGTCCCGGTGATCAAGGCGGCCAAGGAGAACGAGACCATCACCAAGACGCTCAACGCCGTGTCGGCGAAGCTCACCACCGATGACCTCATCTCGATGAACGCCGAGGCCGCCACGGGAGCCAACCTCGCCGACATCGCGAAGAAGTGGCTTGCGGGCGCGGGCATCAACGGTTCCTAGGCAATTACGACAAAGGACGTCTCTGACATGAGCACCACCTCTGGGCCCGCCTCCGTCGCCGGTCCCCGTCCCGTCCGTGCCCCGCGCGGAACCGACATCTCCTGCAAGGGCTGGCAACAGGAGGCCGTCCTGCGCATGTTGTGCAACAACCTCGACCCCGAGGTCGCCGAGCACCCCGACGATCTGGTCGTCTACGGCGGGACCGGGCGCGCCGCCCGCAGCTGGCCGGCGTTCGACGCGCTGGTTCGCACCCTTCGCGGTCTCGAGGACGACGAGACCATGCTGGTTCAGTCCGGCAAACCGGTCGGGGTGTTCCGCACCAACGTCTGGGCGCCGCGCGTCCTGATCGCCAACTCCAATCTGGTCGGCGACTGGGCGAATTGGGAGCAGTTCCGCGCGCTGGAGGCGGCAGGTCTGACGATGTACGGCCAGATGACGGCCGGGTCGTGGATCTACATCGGCACCCAGGGCATCCTGCAGGGTACCTACGAGACGTTCGGCGCGATCGCCAAGAAGAAGTTCGGCGGCAGCTTGGCGGGCACCATCACCCTCACCGGTGGTGTCGGTGGCATGGGTGGTGCCCAGCCGCTGGCCATCACGATGAACGAAGGCGTCGCCATCTGCGTCGACGTCGACGAGACCCGCATCGACCGGCGCATCTCCAAGCGCTATCTCGACGTCAAGGCCACCGATCTCGACGATGCGCTCGCCCGTGCCATCGAGGCCCGGGATGCCAAGCGGGCGTTGTCGATCGGCGTCGTCGGCAATGCCGCCGAGATCTTCCCCGCGCTGTTGGAACGCGAGGCTCCGATCGACATCGTCACCGACCAGACCTCCGCGCACGACCCGTTGTCCTACCTGCCGATCGGGATCGACCTCGAGGACATGAAGAAGATGGCCGAGAAGGATCCGGTCTACTTCACCGAGCGGGCGCAGGAGTCGATGGCCAAGCAGGTGGCCGCCATGGTCGGGTTCCTTGACCGGGGCGCCGAGGTCTTCGACTACGGCAACTCGATTCGCGACGAGGCCCGAAAGGCCGGTTACGACCGGGCCTTCGACTTCCCCGGTTTCGTCCCCGCCTACATCCGCCCCCAGTTCGAGGAGGGGCTGGGCCCGTTCCGCTGGGCCGCGCTGTCGGGTGACCCCGCCGACATCGCCGCCACCGACCGGGCGATCCTCGAACTGTTCCCCGACAACGCCCACCTGCGACGGTGGATCACGATGGCCGGTGAACGCGTCGAGTTCGAAGGGCTGCCCGCCCGCATCTGCTGGCTCGGCTACGGCGAACGGCACCGTGCGGGACTGAAGTTCAACGAGATGGTCGCCTCCGGCGAGGTGTCCGCCCCCATCGTCATCGGCCGCGATCACCTGGACTCCGGGTCGGTCGCCTCGCCCTACCGCGAGACCGAGTAAATGCTCGATGGGTCCGACGCGATCGCGGACTGGCCGTTGCTGAACGCCCTGCTCAACACCGCATCCGGTGCCACCTGGGTGTCGATCCACCACGGTGGCGGCGTGGGCATGGGCCGCTCGATCCATGCCGGTCAGGTATCGGTCGCCGACGGCACCGAGCTCGCCGCCCAGAAGCTCGAGCGCGTGCTCACCAACGATCCCGGCATGGGCGTCATCCGGCACACCGACGCCGGGTACGAGCACGCCGCCGCCGTCGCCGCCGAGCGCGGTGTGCGAATCCCGATGCAGGAGAACCAGTGACGGCTACCGTCGGGTCGCGGTTCGACGCGCTGTGGACCCCGATCCTCGACGTCGGGCAGGACACCGGTACGCGCGGCTACCGACGGTATGCCTGGTCGGACGCCGACTTGACGCTGCGCGAGTGGTTTCGCGGCTGTGCCGCCGCACGCGGCATGGACGTCGAGGAGGACCGCAACGGCAACCTGTGGGCATGGTGGCTGCCGCCGGGGTGGACCGGAGAACCGAAGGACGCCTTCGTCACCGGGTCGCATCTGGACTCGGTACCCGACGGCGGCGCATTCGACGGACCGCTGGGCGTCGTGTCGGCGTTCGCGGCCATCGACGTCGTGCGCGACCGCGGTGTGGTTCCCACCATTCCCGTTGCGGTGGCCGCCTTCTCGGATGAGGAGGGCGCCCGCTTCGGGGTGGCCTGCGTGGGTTCCCAGCTGGCCACCGGCGCGCTGAGCGCCGAGCGGGCCCGCGGTTTGCGGGACAACGACGGCGTCACCCTCGCCGAGGCGATGATGGGTGCGGGTCGCGACCCGCAGCACCTCGGTCCCGACGAGAATCTGCTCAGGCGCATCGGTGTCTACGTCGAATTGCACGTCGAACAGGGCCGCGCGCTCGATCTGGTCGACCGGCCGATCGCCGTCGCGTCGGCGATCTGGCCCCACGGCCGCTGGGAGTTCGTCTTCGCCGGCGCGGCCAACCACGCGGGCACCACCAGGCTGGTCGACCGCCGCGATCCGATGCTGGCCTTCGCGTCGTCGGTGCACGCCGCGCGTTCGGCTGCCGCCCGGCACGAGGCCGTCGCCACCTTCGGCAAGGTCCTCGTCTCGCCCAACGGTGCCAACGCGATTCCCTCGCGCGTGCGCGCGTGGCTCGACGCGCGGGCCGCCGACGAACCGACGCTGACCGCACTGGTGGAGCAGATCAGCTCCGAGGCCGGGGAGTTCGCCACCGCCGACGGTATCGACCTGTCCGTCACCGTCGAATCCGTCACGCCCATCGTCGAATTCCCCGAAGGCCCGCGGGCGCGCCTGCAGCGGGCGCTGGCGCGTCTCGGCGACGTCCCCGTGCTGCCCACCCAGGCAGGCCACGACGCTGGCATCCTGTCTGCCAGGGTACCAACGGCAATGTTGTTCGTGCGCAACCCGACCGGCGTCTCGCACTCGCCGGAGGAACATGCCGAGCCCGGTGACTGTCACATCGGTGCCGAAGCGCTCGCGGACGTCCTGATCGAGTGGGCGAGGTGAGCAGCTGGTGGTGTGAGCACGCGTGGTTGGGCGGTGCTGCCGTCGCCGAGCGGGTGCTGATCACGGAGGCCGACGGCCGCATCGTCGCGATCGAGACCGGTGTCGCCGCGCCCCCGCCGTCGCGCCGGCTGCCGGGGCTGGTGGTGCCCGGACTGGCGAACGCGCACTCCCATGCCTTCCACCGGGCGCTGCGCTCGCGCACCCAGCGCGACCGCGGCTCGTTCTGGACCTGGCGGGACCTGATGTACCGCGCGGCGGAGCGGCTCGACCCCGACCGGTACCGCCGGCTCGCCGCGGCGGTGTACGCCGAAATGGTCTGTGCGGGCATCACGTCCGTTGGCGAGTTCCACTATCTTCACCACGGCGCCGAAGGGGTGCGCTATGCCGATCCCAACGAGATGGGCCACGCCTTGATCGCCGCGGCGGCCGAGGCCGGGATCCGGCTCACGCTGCTGGACACCTGCTACCTGAGCGCCGGGGTCGACGGCGCGCCTCTGGCCCCCGGCCCGCAGCAGCGGTTCGGCGACGGCAGCGGGGATGCCTGGGCCGAGCGGGTGGAGGCCCTGCACGCCGCGGCGACCAGCGATCGTGTCATCGTCGGCGCCGCGCTGCATTCCGTGCGCGGTGTGCCGCTGGAGCACATGCCGGCGGTCGTCGGGTGGGCCGGCGCTAACGACGCACCCCTGCACGTGCACTCCTCGGAGCAGACGGCCGAGGTCGACCAGTGCCTCGCGGTGCACGGCGCCACTCCGACGGCCCTGCTGCGCGACGCCGGGGTCCTCGGCCCCCGCACCACCGCCGTGCACGCCACCCACCTGACCGAAGCGGACCTGGCCGATCTCGACCGGACGGCGACCGGCGTGTGCTTCTGTCCCACCACCGAACGGGATCTGGGCGACGGCATCGGCCCGGCCGCGGTGCTGTTGGCCGGCCGCGGGCTCTTCAGTCTGGGATCGGACTCCCACGCGGTCATCGACCTGTTCGAGGAGGCGCGGGCCACCGAGCTCGACGAGCGCCTGGCCCGCCGCGAGCGCGGTGTCCTGACCGCCGATCGCCTCCTGACCGCCGCCACGTGGGACGGTCAGCATGCGCTGGGCTGGACCGACGCCGGCGCGCTGAGTGTCGGTGCGCGGGCGGACTTCGTGGCCGTCGACCTGGAATCGGTGCGCACGGCCGGCGGTGGCGCGACGATCGAGAACGTCGTCTTCGCCGCCACCGCTGCAGACGTCACCGACGTCGTGGTCGATGGCCGGGCCGTCGTGACCGGGCGCAGGCACGGCCGCATCGACGACGTCAGTGGTGAGCTGGCGCTGACGATCTCGGAGCTGATGGGGGAGGACGACCAGTGACCACCACGCTGTACGACGGCATCGGCCAACTCGTCACCAACGATCCCGGCCAGGGGGACGGCAGCCCGCTTGGCATCATCGCCGACGGCGCGATCCTCGTCGAGGGCGACCGCCTCGCATGGGTCGGCGAGGCGCGCCACGCCCCGGAGGCCGATGCACGCACCGACCTCGGTGGTGCGAGCGTGATCCCCGGCTTCGTCGACAGCCACGCCCACCTGGTGTTCGCCGGTGAACGCTCGGCGGAATTCGCCGCGCGGATGAGCGGCCAGCCGTATGCCGCTGGCGGCATCGCCACCACCGTGGCCGCCACCAGGGCTGCCGACGACGCGACCCTGACCAACGGTCTGACTCGACTGGCCGCCGAGCTCGTCCGCGGCGGCATCACGACGTTCGAGACCAAGAGCGGCTACGGCCTGACCGTCGCCGACGAGGCCCGGGCGCTGCGACTGGCCGGTGGGTTCACCGCCGAGACGACGTTCCTCGGCGCGCACGTGGTGCCCGGAGAGTACCGCGACGACCGGGACGCCTACGTCGATCTGGTAGTCGGGCCGATGCTGGCGGCCTGCGCCCCGCTGGCGCGCTGGATCGACGTGTTCTGCGACAGAGGCGCCTTCGACGTCGACGAGGCCAAGACCATCCTGCTGGCCGGCAGGGCAGCGGGCTTGGTGCCGCGCCTGCACGCCGGACAGCTGGAAGAGGGTGCAGGCATCCAGCTCGCGGTCGAGCTGCAGGCGGCTTCGGTGGACCATTGCACCTACGCCTCGGACGCCGACGTCGAAGCGCTCGCCGCCGCGGCCGACACGACGGTGGCGACCCTGCTGCCCGGTGCCGAATTCTCCACGCGCGCAAGGTGGCCGGACGCCAGGAGATTCCTCGACGCGGGTGCGACGGTGGCGCTGGCCACCGATTGCAACCCCGGTTCGTCGTATACCTCGAGCATGGCCTTCTGCATCGCCGTCGCGGTGCGCGACATGTACTTCACGCCGGCGCAGGCGCTGTGGGCGGCGACGGCGGGGGGTGCGGCGGCACTGCGTCACGACGACGTCGGGGTGCTCGCACCCGGTAAGCGCGCCGACTTCGTCGCGCTCGACGCCCCGTCCTACGTACACCTGGCGTACCGGCCGGGCGTGCCGCTGGTCCACCGCGTCGTCGCCGGAGGCGTCGCACTCCTCGGCTAAAGTTTGCCCAGTGGGCAATCTTGCCCACTGGGCAACATTGCGCGTACGGTGGTGCCCGTGACGACGGAACCCTCCCTCGGATTACGCGAACGCAAGAAGGCCGACACCCGGCGGGCGCTCAGCGACGCCGCCCTGCGCCTGGCGCTGGAGCACGGCATCGACCAGGTGACGCGGGAGGCGATCGCCGACTTGGCGGGTGTCTCGGTGCGCACCTTCAACAACTACTTCACCGGCAAGTACGAGGCGATGGCCTACCGCCAGAACGAACGTCTGCGGCGCAGCCTCGACGCCATGCGCGCACGGCCGGCGGACGAGCCGCTGTGGACGTCACTCGCCGAGGCGATGCTCGAGCCGCTTGAGCTGGAATTCGGCGGGAGCGGCGGCGCACCGTCCAGAAGCGAGCTGGCCGAGATACGGAAGCTGTTGATGAACCCGGCGATTCGCAACGCGGTCTCGAAGGATTTGTTCGACGAGTGGATCGACCTGATCGCCGAACGGAGTGGCACCGACGCGACCCGAGACATGTACCCCCGGCTGGTCGCCGCGGTGATGCGAGCGGTGGGGGACACGGCCATGGAGGCCTACGCCACGGCAGATCCGCCGGTGGCCATCACCACCCTCTACCGCGAGGCCCTGGCCGCCGTCGCGGCGGGGCTACCCGAACCTTCACCCGAGAAGGAGCACCATGTCTGATCACGACGTCGTCATCGCCGGGGCGGGACCGAACGGTCTGATGCTGGCCTGCGAGCTCGCGCTCGCGGGGGTGCCCTGCGTGGTGCTGGACGCACAGTCCGTCCCCGGCGAGGAGCCCAAGGCCAACGGTGTGGTGGGGCAGGTGGTGCGGATGCTCGACATGCGCGGGCTCCATCAGACCTTCGGCGGTCCCGACGGTCCGCCAGAGCCCTCGAGCGCTTGGATCTTCGCCGGCATGACGGTGGACTTCGACGGCGTCGAGGACAATCCCATGCACGCCTTGATGATTGCGCAACCACGGCTGGTGCGCCTGCTGGAGAAGCGGGCCCGCGATCTGGGCGTCGACCTCAGGTGGGGCCACGCCCTGAGCTCTCTGACGCCGGGCGCCGACGGCGTCACCCTCGCCGTCGACGCGCCGGACGGCCCCTACCGGTTGGACACCACCTTCCTCGTCGGCGCCGACGGTGGCCGCAGTCTGGTCCGCAAGACCATCGGCGTTGGCTTTCCCGGCGCCACCTCCAACACGGTGACCCGGCTCGCCGACGTCCACCTGCCCGACGAACTGCGCGGCGCGGACGGCGGATACGAGATCCCCGGCTTCGGTCCGCTTCGGCACCGGCACAACCGGCTCGACACGGGCGGGTACGTATTCTTCCAGATCCCTTCGGGCAGAACACTGTTCGCTACCACTGAGGTCGGCAGGCTGGAGCCCGACGCGCCTCCGATGAGCCTAGCGGATCTGCGCGCCAGTGCGCGTCGGGTGTTCGGTGTCGACGTGCCGCTCGAGCCCCCGCGGGGCCCCGGTCCGCACGCGATGCGCCGGATGGACGGCATCAACACCCGGCTGGCCGAGACCTACCGGGTGGGCAACGTGTTGCTGCTCGGCGACGCCGCGCACGTGCACTCGCCGATGGGCGGGCCCGGGCTGAACCTCGGCCTGCAGGACACGGTGAACCTCGGCTGGAAGCTGGCCGCTCGGATCAAGGGCTGGGCACCCGACGGGCTGCTGGACACCTACGAGTCGGAACGCCGACCGGTGGGCGAGCGGGTGATGATGCAGTCGTTGGCCCAGCAGGCGCTGATGACGCCTGGCCCGGAGGTCACTGCGCTGCGGACACTCTTCGGCGAGCTGCTGGATCAGTCGCAGGTACGCGGGCACATGGCTCGGCTGCTCGCCGGCTCGGACGTCCGCTACGACGTCGGCGACTCGCATCCGCTGTCGGGCCTGCTGGCGCCCGAACTGGTGCTCGACGACGGCCGTCGCGTCGCCGAGTTGCTGCACGACGCCCGCCCGGTCCTGATCGACGGGTCCGGCGGCGCGTTCGCGGCCATCGGCACCGGCTGGGCCGACCGCGTGGAGATCGTCACGGCCAGCCCGCTGGACTCACCGGTGACCGGCCTGCTGGTGCGGCCCGACGGATACGTAGCCTGGGCCTCGGAATCTGCCGAGGGACCGGGACTGGCTGCGGCACTGGAGCGTTGGTTCGGTCCGCCATCCTGACCGTGCAGGCGGCGGCAAGCTCACGCCAGCGTCGCCCGCACTCCAACCGTGACGTAGGGCAGTGCCAGGCCCGTCGAGTTCGCCAGCGCCGGGTGCGTCGCCAACAGCTCGCGAACCTGGTCCAGCGTCTTGGTGCGGACCTCGGTAGGGGACGTGATGCAGTAGCTGCGCGAGGCCACCAGATCGATGAGTGCTTGCGGCGTAAGGTAACTCGTCCATTCGACCTGATGGCGTTCCACGTCGGTGAACGGTGCAGGCAGCGTCACGGCTCGCCGGCTCGCCGGATCGTCCTCCTTGCCGATGATGCGGCCCAGATCCTTGACCCAGCCCGACCGCTCGTCGCGAACGTTCCAAACCAGCCCGATGCGCCCGCCGGGACGCAACACCCTGGCGACCTCGCTGACCGCCCGCTCGGGGTCGAACCAATGCCAGGCCTGGGCCACCAGCACGGAGTCGACGCTGGCGTCGGGCAGCGGAATCTCCTCGGCGCTGCCGAGCAGTGCCGGGGTGTCGGGAAGCGACCTGCGGAGCACCTCGAGCATCTCGGGAATGGGATCGACGGCGACGACGTCGAGGCCGCGTTCGACGAGCCGCACGGTCAGCTTGCCCGTGCCTGCACCGAGGTCGAGCACGTCGCGAGCCCCGGGGGGCAACAGCCAGTCGATGGCCTCCGGCGGATAGGACGGCCGGCCGCGCTCATAGGCAGCGGCCTCCTCGCCGAAGGACAGCGAGCGTTCTCGGGACTGCTCAGTGGTCACGTGGATGCGAACTCCAGTGTCTGCCTGATCAATTCGTACACCGCATCGGTCTCGACGAGGAAGCCGTCGTGGCCGAAGTCCGAGTCCACGACGTTGCACCCGCGGCACGTCGGCAGCAGGTCGGCCAACTCCTGCTGAAGCCGCAGCGGGTACAGCCGGTCGGAGGTGATGCCACCGACGATCACCGGCGCCGTGACCCGGCGCAGCGCGGCCGCCAAGCCGCCCCGGCCGCGGCCCACGTCGTGGCTGCTCAGCGCGTCGGTCAACGCGACGTAGGTGCCGGCGTCGAAGCGTCGGGCCAGCTTGCCGCCCTGGTGCTCCAGGTAGCTCTGCACGGCGTAGCGGCCACCCGCGGTCGGATCCTCGGCGCCCTGCGCGTCGTTGCCGAACCGGTCGTCGAGTTCCTTCTCGCCACGGTAGGTCAGGTGCGCGAAGCGCCGCGCGATCTCCATGCCGGTCTCCGGGGAGCGGCCCGTTCCGTAGTAGTCGCCGTTCTGCCAATGCGGGTCGGCCTTGATGGCGGCCACTTGCGTGCACTGGGTGCCGATCTGATCGGCGGTGGCCCTTGCGCCCACGGCGAGAACCAGTGCGGCACGGACGGTTTCGGGATGTCCGACGATCCACTCCAGGGCACGGGCACCGCCCATCGACCCGCCGACGACGGCGGCGACCTCGGTGATGCCCAGCGCCGAGAGTGCAGCCAGATCGGCGTTCACCTGGTCGCGCACGGTGATCGCCGGGAAGCGCGACCCCCACGGCTTGCCATCTGGTGCAAGCGAACTGGGGCCGGTGGAGCCGCGGCACCCGCCCAGCACGTTGGTGGCAATCGCACACCATCGATCGGTGTCGATCGGGGCACCCGGTCCGGCGACGCCGTCCCACCAGCCCGGTGTCGGATGAGCGGGGCCCGCAGGACCGGTGACGTGGGAGTCGCCGGTCAGGGCGTGCAGCACCACGACGGCGTTGTCGCGCTCGGCGGACAGTGCACCCCACCGCTGAAAGGCGATGTGCACCTGGTCGAGGACCGCGCCGGATTCCAGCGTCAGCGAGCCGATGTCCACGACGCCCACGTCGCCTTCGGCGGGCAGTGTCACCGGTGCGGCACCCGGTGCTTCGATGGTCG
Organism: Mycolicibacterium sichuanense; assembly: GCF_033741125.1. Classification (NCBI taxonomy): domain Bacteria; kingdom Bacillati; phylum Actinomycetota; class Actinomycetes; order Mycobacteriales; family Mycobacteriaceae; genus Mycobacterium; species Mycolicibacterium sichuanense. The sequence continues at coordinate 514,766 of NZ_JAWQPU010000001.1, forward strand.
TCACCTCCGGCCTCACACCGAGACCGTGGCCCGGCGCGCCGCGGCGTGGGCGCTGGCCGCGGCGAAGCCGCGCTCGAGGTCGGCGAGGATGTCGTCGATGCCCTCGATGCCCACCGCGAGGCGCACCAGCCCGGGCGTCACGCCGGTGGCGAGTTGCTCCTCGGGCGAGAGCTGCGCGTGCGTGGTGGAGGCCGGGTGGATCACCAGCGAGCGCACGTCGCCGATGTTGGCGACGTGGCTGTGCAGCACTAGCGCGTTGACGAACGCCTTGCCGGCTTCGACTCCGCCGGCCAGCTCGAACGCAAGGACGGCACCGGTTCCCTTGGGCGCCAGCCGCTTTCCGATCTCGTACCAGGGCGAGCTGGGCAGTCCGGCGTAGTTGACGGACAGGACGCCGTCATGCTCGCTGAGGAACTCGGCGACGCGCTGCGCGTTCTGGACGTGCCGCTCGACCCGCAGGCTCAGCGTCTCGAGGCCCTGGGCGACGAGGAAGGCGTTGAACGGCGCACCCGCCGATCCCAGATCGCGCAGCAGCTGCACGCGCGCCTTGAGGGCGTAGGCGGGCGGTCCCAGCTCGGCGAACACCACGCCGTGATAGCTCGGGTCGGGCGTCGTGAACCCGGGATGGCGGCCCTGCGTCCAGTCGAAAGTGCCGCCGTCGACGATGACGCCGGCGATCGCGGTGCCGTGCCCGCCCAGGTACTTCGTCGCCGAATGGACGACGATGTCCGCGCCGTGGGTGATGGGCTGGATCAGGTACGGGGTGGCGATGGTGTTGTCGACGATCAGCGGGACGCCGTTGTCATGGGCGACCGAGGACACCCCGGGGATGTCGAGGATGTCGATCTTCGGGTTGGAGATGGTCTCGCCGAAGAACGCCTTGGTGTTGGGTCGAACGGCCGCGCGCCAGGAATCCAGGTCGTCGGGATCGTCGACGAACGTGGTCTCGATGCCGAGCTTGGGCAACGTGTAGTGGAACAGGTTGTACGTACCGCCGTAGAGCCGCGGACTGGCCACGATGTGGTCACCGGCACCGGCGAGGTTGAGGATCGCGAAGGTCTCCGCTGCCTGCCCGGAGGACAGGAACAGTGCGGCGACACCGCCTTCGAGGGCGGCGATGCGCTGCTCCACGACGTCCTGGGTGGGGTTCATGATGCGGGTGTAGATGTTGCCCGGCTCGGCGAGGCTGAACAGGGCGGCGGCGTGATCGGTGTCGCGGAACGCATACGACGTGGTCTGGTAGATCGGCAGGGCGCGCGCACCGGTTGCGGTATCGGGGGCCTGGCCGGCGTGCACCTGTTTGGTCTCGAACGCCCAGGTAGCGGACGGATTCGTTGCATCGGTCATGACGGATGTCTCCTGGAAGAGGGGATGGCTGTGCCCAACGGGGCACGAATCAGGTCTGGGGATGGTTCAGCGAGAACTGCACAACGTGGGCCTCCGCATCAGGTTTCCCTGTCTACTCTGGGGGCCCGTCATGGCGGGCCCGCGCTTGCCGTGTAGCCGACTTCGACTACTCAACCTGGTCAATCACCCGGGGCACCCCACCGCGGTTGGAGGGTTGCCGGCCAGCGAGCCGGGGCTTGACGCTGGCACTCATGACCGAAACGAAGCGTATCTCATCACCGCCAGCAGACGAGAAGTGACTACGAATCTTGCTGGTGGGGGCGTCGCCAGGACGGCGCGAGCGTCAGGCCGGGCAGCCCTGGCGGTTGGGTGAGGCGAGCGCGCCGGGGGCGTCCTCGATGGCCTGGTGGATGACGTCGAGCACCGCTGGATCCCACGTCAACGCCGTCTTCCATTCCAGCTTGGCGGCGTCGGAGACGAAGATGCTGTGCGTGTCGTCGAAGGTGTAGCAGCGGCGGTGGGGCAACACCGGGTCGCTGATGTCCTTGGCCAGGGCGCTCTGCAATGCGACCAGGCCGTCGTTCGGCCAGACCGCCGGGTTGGCTCGACCCGCGGGCGCGGTGAACTTCTTGCCGCCGATCAGTACGACCGGGATCTCGTCCAGCACGCCGGCCTGGAAGTCGTTCCAGCCCGCCTTGCCCATCAGGAAGGCCTGGTTGACCTCGCGTCCGGATCCGGCCATCAGCCGGATCACCTCGGTCTTGAAGCCCGTCATGAAGGTCTCGCAGAGCTTGTCGCCCAGACAGTCGGTCAGCGGCACGATGTCGTTGGCGTAGTCGGACAGGTAGGACCCCTGCCACGGGGTGCCGAGCGTGGTGAGCGAGCGGATGCGCACCGGGGAGTTGGTGCTGGTCAGCACGCGGATCGCGGCGCGCGAGTACAGCCCGCCCATGGAATGGGCGACGAGATCGACGTCGGTGACGCCCTTGTCGGTGTGTAGCCAGTTCAGGAAGCGGGCCAGGTGCTCGCCGGCGGTGTCGATGCTGCCGGTCGAGTCGACGGTCATGTTCTCGGGCAGCGTGACGGGGCAGATGCCGAAGGGACCGAAACCGGTTTGGTCGACGACCTGGCCACGCCCGGCCATGGCAGGCGAGGTGTAGACGGTGTACTTCTGCTCGAGCAGGTACCTGCGCAGTTCGGTGTCGGTGTTGCCGGCGGCCAGACCGGTGGCGCAGGCCTGGTCCGGGGTGGTGAACGGGCTGGTGGCGTTTCCACCCGACACTATTACGACGGCTTGCGCCGCCGAGCGCTGCTCGGGCGTGGGTGCGGAGGGCGCCGATGGCTTGCTGCCGCAGGCGCTCGACGTCAGGATCGCCGCCAGCACGGCGGTCACTGCCAGGATTCGTCTCACGAGGCGGGATGCTAACCCTCGGAGGAGGCATTCGATCATGATTCGCGAGCGTTGTGACCGGTGACCTGTTGGCCTCGCCACGGAATTCACCCACGACATCTACGAGACGCATACGGCCGGTAGGTTCGTATGCGACGCGATACTGATGCACGTCGACCGTGACGCCGAAAAGAGAACACATGAGTGCCGAGAAGCCAACGATCATCTACACGCTGACCGACGAAGCGCCGCTGCTTGCGACGTATGCCTTTCTGCCGGTGGTGCGCGCCTTCGCCGATGCGGCCGGGATCGACGTCAAGACGAGCGACATCTCGGTCGCGGCCCGCATCCTGGCCGAGTTCTCGGACTACCTCACCGAAGAGCAGCGCGTCCCGGACAACCTGGCCGAACTGGGCGCGCTCACCCAGGACCCGGACACCAACATCATCAAGCTGCCGAACATCAGCGCGTCGGTGCCGCAGCTGCTGGCCGCCATCAAGGAGCTGCAGGCCAAGGGTTACGCCCTGCCCGAATACCCCGGTGAGCCGAAGAACGACGAGGAGCGCACGCTCAAGGAGCGCTACGGAAAGTGCCTCGGCAGTGCTGTGAATCCGGTTCTGCGCGAAGGTAATTCAGACCGTCGCGCGCCCAAGGCGGTCAAGGAGTACGCGCGCAGGCACCCGCACAGCATGGGCGAGTGGTCCCAGGCGTCGCGCACCCACGTGGCGACGATGAAGCGCGGTGACTTCTACCACGGCGAGAAGTCGCTCACGCTGGACGCCGCCCACACCGTGCGCATGGAGCTGATCCCCACCAGCGGCGAGACGATCGTGCTCAAGCCGAAGGTCGAGCTGGACGCCGGTGACGTCATCGACAGCATGTTCATGAGCAAGAAGGCGCTCTGCGAGTTCTACGAGGAGCAGATGGAGGACGCCTACAAGACCGGCGTCATGTTCTCGCTGCACGTCAAGGCGACGATGATGAAGGTCAGCCACCCGATCGTGTTCGGCCACGCGGTCAAGATCTTCTACAAGGACGCGTTCGCCAAGCACCAGGCGCTGTTCGACGAGTTGGGCGTCAACGTCAACAACGGCCTGAGCGATCTCTACGCCAAGATCGAGTCGCTGCCCGCCAGCCAGCACGAGGAGATCATCCGCGATCTGCACGCCTGTCACGAGCACCGGCCCGAGCTGGCGATGGTCGACTCGGCCAAGGGCATCTCGAACTTCCACTCGCCCAGCGACGTGATCGTCGACGCCTCGATGCCGGCGATGATTCGCCTGGGCGGCAAGATGTACGGCGCCGACGGACGCACCAAGGACACCAAGGCGGTCAACCCGGAGTCGACGTTCTCTCGGATCTATCAGGAGATCATCAACTTCTGCAAGACCCACGGCCAGTTCGACCCGACGACCATGGGCACCGTCCCCAACGTCGGTCTGATGGCGCAGAAGGCCGAGGAGTACGGCAGCCACGACAAGACCTTCGAGATCCCCACCGACGGCGTGGCCAACATCGTCGACGTCGAGACCGGCGAGGTGCTGCTGAGCCAGAACGTCGAAGAGGGTGACATCTGGCGCATGCCCGTCGTGAAGGATGCGCCGATCCGGGACTGGGTGAAGCTTGCCGTGACCCGCGCTCGCAATTCCGGCATGCCGGTGGTGTTCTGGCTCGACCAGGAGCGCCCGCACGAGAACGAGCTGCGCAAGAAGGTCGCGACGTACCTTGCCGATCACGACACCGAGGGCCTCGACATCTCGGTGATGAGCCAGGAACGCGCGATGCGGCACACCATCGAACGCCTGATCCGCGGGCAGGACACCATCGCCGCGACCGGAAACATCCTGCGCGACTACCTGACCGACCTGTTCCCCATCCTGGAGCTGGGCACCAGCGCCAAGATGCTGTCGATCGTGCCGCTGATGGCCGGCGGCGGGCTCTACGAGACCGGGGCCGGCGGGTCGGCGCCCAAGCACGTCAGTCAGCTCGTCGAGGAGAACCACCTGCGCTGGGACTCGCTGGGTGAATTCCTCGCACTGGGTGCCAGCCTCGAGGACCTCGGCAACAAGACCGGCGACAAGCGCACCGCCCTGCTGGCGACCACGCTGGACGCGGCCACCGGAAAGTTGTTGAACGAGAACAAGAATCCGTCCCGCAAGACCGGTGAGCTCGACAACCGGGGAAGTCAGTTCTACCTTGCCCTGTACTGGGCCCAGGAGCTGGCCGCCCAGACCGAGGATTCCGAGCTGGCCGAGCACTTCGCCCCACTGGCCAAGGCGCTGGCCGAGAACGAGGACACCATCGTCGCCGAACTCCGGGAGGTGCAGGGCGATCCCGTCGACATCGGTGGTTACTACTACCCGGACACCGAGAAGGTGGCAGCGGTGATGCGGCCGAGCAAGACCTTCAACGCCGCGCTGGAGGACGTCAAGAGCTGAGCCGTGGCTACCGGTCGGTAGCCCGAGCGGGCTTCCCGGCGCTTGTAGGGTTGGCCGCATGTCCAAGATCAAGGTCGACGGCACGGTCGTAGAGCTCGATGGCGACGAGATGACGCGAGTCATCTGGAAGCTCATCAAGGAGACGCTGATCCTGCCGTACCTCGACGTCGATCTGGAGTACTACGACCTCGGGATCGAGAATCGCGACGCGACCGACGACCAGGTCACCATCGACGCCGCGAACGCGATCAAGAAGCACCACGTCGGGGTCAAGTGCGCGACCATCACCCCCGACGAAGCTCGCGTCGAGGAGTTCGGCCTCAAGCAGATGTGGCTGTCGCCCAACGGGACGATCCGTAACATCCTGGGCGGCACCATCTTCCGCGCGCCAATCGTGATCAAGAACGTGCCGCGCCTGGTACCGGGGTGGACCAAGCCGATCATCATCGGCAGGCACGCCTTCGGCGATCAGTACCGCGCCTTCAATGCCAAGGTCGACGGGCCCGGCACGTTCACGGTGACGTTCACACCCGACGACGGTGGCGAACCGATGGTGCACGACGTGGTGCACGTCCCCGACGACGGCGGCGTCATCATGGGCATGTACAACTTCAAGAAGTCCATCCAGGACTTCGCCAGGGCGTCGCTCGAATATGGCCTACAGCATGACTATCCGGTCTATCTGTCGACCAAGAACACCATCCTCAAGGGTTACGACGGGATGTTCAAGGACGAGTTCCAGCGCATCTTCGACGAGGAGTTCAAGGCCGACTTCGAGGCAAGGGGCCTGACCTACGAGCACCGCTTGATCGACGACATGGTGGCCTCCTGCCTCAAGTGGGAGGGCGGGTACGTGTGGGCGTGCAAGAACTACGACGGTGACGTCCAATCCGACACGGTCGCACAGGGATACGGCTCACTGGGGTTGATGACGTCGGTGCTGATGACCCCCGATGGCCAGACGGTCGAGGCCGAGGCCGCGCACGGCACCGTCACCAGGCACTTCCGCCAATACCAGGCGGGCAAGCCGACGTCGACCAACCCGATCGCCTCGATCTTCGCGTGGACGCGCGGCCTGCAGCACCGGGCCAAGCTCGACGGCACACCCGTGGTCGGCGAATTCGCCGAGACGCTGGAGGACGTCGTCATCGGCACGGTCGAGGGCGGCCACATGACCAAGGACCTGGCGCTGCTGATCGGCACGACCAGCCGTGGGAGACCAGCGAGGAGTACCTCGGCACCATCGCCGAGGACCTCCAACGCGCCCTGCGCTAACCCGCCGGTGGTGCTTGACGCCGAGGCTCGGCGTGACGGTCGACGAAGTCGGCGATCAGCTCGGTGGCCCGGCCCGGCGCCTCGAGCATCGGGATGTGGCCGAGCCCCTCCAGCCGGATCACCTCGGTGCTGTCGGGCAGGTTCTCGATTAGGTAGCGGTGGCCGCGTGGCGTCGGGAACACCCGGTCCTTCTCGCACAGCACCAGCTGGGTCGGGACGCCGACGTCGGGCAACTCCAGCAGGCCGGGTAGTCGCAGCGTCTTGACCAGCAGCTGGAAGTAGGCCGTGCAATGGGTCGCGTCCTCGACCAGGGCGACCAAGTCGGAGTGGCTTGGCCCGTCGGCGGGTCCGCTGACGGGCAGTGTGGCCAGGCGCCGCACGAAGGGGAAGTCCAGGATTCGCGGGCCGAACAATCGGGCGGCGGCCAGCGCCGGTCCGCCGGCGAGGAATTTCAGCACCGTCTCGTACTTGGTCGGGGAGTGGTGCGACCAACCGCCCGCCGGGGCGATGGCCGTCAGCGTGCGGGCCCGGCCCCGGCGCTCCAGTTCGAAGGCCACCCAGCCGCCCAGGGAGTTGCCGACGATGTGCGCCGTCTCCCAGCCAAGCGTGTCGAGGCGTCGTTCGACGTCGTCCACCAGGTGGCTGGTATCCATGAACCAGGAGGTCGCCCGCGGGCCGCCGTGGTGCCCGACCATGGTCGGGGCGAACACCTCGAACCGACCGGTGTCGGCGAGCTGATCGGCCACCGTGCGCCACACCGCCTGCGAACACAGGAACGGGTGCAGCAGCAGGATCGGTTCACCGGAGCCGACGTGGATGGGGGCGCGTTCTGCCATGCCGCCGACACTAAGGTGATACCGGCGGTACCGCAAGAATGGCCGCGGGTGGCCGGGCTAGGCTCGCGGACCGTGAAGCGCATGCGAGGAGCGGTCGGTTGATCGTCAGCACCATCAACGTCAATGGCATTCGCGCCGCCGTCAAGGAGCGCTCACCCGAGAACCAGGGCCTGTTGCCGTGGTTGAAGCAGACCCTGGCCGATGTCGTGTGCCTGCAGGAGACGCGCGCCGACGACGTGCAGTTGGCCGAGGCCCTGGCGCCGGCCGTGGCCGATGGTTGGCACCTGGCGTCGGCCGATCCGCATCTGCGCGGACGCAACGGTGTGGCGGTGCTGAGCCGTCATCCCGTGACACGCACGCTCATCGGACCCGGCGCCGACGAGTTCGCCGCCCACGGCCGGTACGTGGAGGTCGACACCGGTGACTTGACGGTCGCGAGCGTCTACGTCCCGACCGGTGAGGCAGAGACCGAGCGGCAGCTGGAGAAGGAACGGTTCATGGCGGCCATCGCCGCCAGGATGGCCGAGCTGCGTGACGCCGGCCGCGACGCGGTGGTCTGCGGGGACTGGAACATTTGCCACACGACCGACGACCTCAAGGCCTGGAAGGCCAATCAGAAGAAGGCCGGGTTCCTGCCGGTTGAGCGGCAGTGGCTGACCGATCTGATGGCCAGCGGCTGGGTGGACGTGGTGCGGGTGCTGCATCCGGACGTGGCCGGTCCGTACAGCTGGTGGTCGTGGCGCGGCAAGGCCTTCGACAACGACGCCGGGTGGCGCATCGACTACCAGCTGGCGACCCGCGGGTTGGCCGAGCGCGTGGTGTCGGCCCGCGTCGAGCGTGCCGAGGCGTATGCCCTGCGGTGGTCGGATCATGCCCCGGTGACCGTCGAGTACGCCTGACCCCCGAAGAAATGGGATGACGGGGGTGGAAGGATCGACCACACCATGAGCACTCAGCACGATGGCGCGTCCGAAAGAGTCGTCTTCTCCGGCGCGCAACCCACGTCCGACTCCCTACACCTCGGCAACGCGCTGGGGGCGGTCAGCCAGTGGGTGGCACTGCAGGACGGCTACGACGCCTACTTCTGCGTCGTCGACCTGCACGCGATCACCGTGCAGCAGGACCCGACCCAGCTGCGCCGGCGCACCCTGGTCACCGCGGCGCAGTATCTGGCGCTGGGCATCGACCCTGCCCGCTCCACCGTCTTCGTCCAGAGCCACGTCCCGGCTCACGCCGAATTGGCTTGGGTCCTGGGCTGTTTCACCGGGTTCGGCCAGGCGTCGCGGATGACGCAGTTCAAGGACAAGTCACAGCGGGAGGGCGCCGACGCCACCACCGTGGGGTTGTTCACCTATCCGGTGCTGATGGCCGCCGACGTCCTGCTCTACGACACCGATCTGGTGCCGGTCGGGGAGGACCAGCGGCAGCATCTCGAACTCGCCCGTGACGTCGCCCAGCGTTTCAATGCCCGGTTCCCCGGCACGCTGGTGGTGCCCGAGCCGATGATCCAGAAGGCGACGGCCAAGATCTACGACCTGCAGGACCCGACCTCGAAGATGAGCAAGTCGGCAGCCTCGGACGCGGGGTTGATCAGCCTGCTGGACGATCCGAAGAAGACCGCCAAGAAGATTCGGTCCGCCGTCACCGACAGCGAGCGCGAGATCCGGTTCGACCGGGACGCCAAGCCCGGGGTCTCGAACCTGCTGAGCATCCAGTCCGCGGTCACCGGCACCGACGTCGACAAGCTCGTCGAGGGCTACGCGGGGCGGGGTTACGGCGACCTCAAGGCCGACACGGCCGACGCCGTCGTCGAGTTCGTCACGCCGATCAAGGCACGGGTCGACGAATTGCTGGCCGACCCTGCAGAATTGGAGTCCGCCCTGGCGCAGGGGGCACGGCGGGCCCGAGAGGTGTCTGCGCGGACCCTGCAGCGGGTATACGACCAAGTAGGGTTTCTTCCACCGAGCGCGCCCTGAGCTCATCGCGAGCGCTCCCATCGACAGGAGGCCGGCGTGACCGAACCGGCCAAGCCCGGCCTGCTGGATCGACTGCGGGCCAGGTTCGTCTGGTTCGACCGCGTGATGTCCGCCCAGCAGCGTTACACCGATAGCAAGGGCGACTTCTACGCCGCCGGCATCACCTACTTCACGATCTTCGCGTTGTTCCCGCTGCTCATGGTGGGTTTCGCGGCGGCCGGTTTCGTGCTCGCCGCCAGGGCCGACCTGCTTGCCCAGATCGAGGCGAAGATCCGCGGGTCGGTGTCCGGCGACCTCGGCCAGCAGCTCATCACCCTGATGGACTCTGCGATCGATTCGCGCACCTCGGTCGGCATCATCGGGTTGGCGACCGCGGCCTGGGCGGGGCTGGGGTGGATGGCCAACCTGCGGGAGGCGTTGAGCCAGATGTGGGGCCTGCAGCGCGGTGAACCGCCCGGCTTCCTGCGGACCAAGCTCTCCGACTTGCTGGCGCTGCTGTCGGCATTCGCCGCGATCACCGTCACCGTGGCGCTGACGGTCCTCGGCAGGCGCTCGGTGATGCGCAATGTGCTGGAGTGGACCGGGATCCCCGAGTTTCCGGGGCTGGACGTGCTGCTGCGGATGGCCTCGCTGGTGGTGTCACTGGCCGTGTCCTGGCTGCTGTTCACCTGGATCATCGCCCGGCTGCCCAGGGAGTCGGTGACCTTCCGCAGCGCCGCCCGCGCCGGGCTGATCGCCGCGGTCGCCTTCGAGATCTTCAAGCAGGTGGCCTCGGTGTACCTGGCATCGGTGCTGACCGGCCCGGCGGGTGCGACGTTCGGTCCGGTGCTCGGTCTGATGGTGTTCGCGTACATCACGTCACGGCTGATCCTGTTCGCCACGGCCTGGGCCGCGACGTCACCGGAGAACCTGCTCGCCGCCCCCGTTGGACCGCCGAACCCCGTCGAGATCACCCCGAGGGTGCAGGTTCGCGAGGGGCTCGGCGTCGGGGGTGCCCTCGCCGCTGCGGGCATGGGTGCGCTCGGCGCGCTCGGGCTCTCGCGGCTCACCCGCCGCCGCTGAACCTCCGACCCGTCGGCCTCGCGACGGCTGATCCCGACCTTCGACAGCGTGGACTCCCGACACCACATTCGGGGCCGAAGGGCACTTCTCGGCAACACGATCCGAGGGTGTGATGAGGACATGACAGAGATGATCGAGATCCCCGAGCTGACGCGTGCCGCGACGAACACCATGCGCGCGGCCGTCGTCACCGAATTCGGTGCACCCTTGCACGTCGAGGAACTCGACCTCCCGGTTCCTGGCTTCGGCGAAGCGTTGGTGAAGTTGGCGACCTCGGGCATCTGTCACACCGATCTGCATGCCGCCCATGGGGATTGGCCCGTGAGGCCCCAGCTGCCGTTCATTCCGGGGCACGAGGGCTGCGGCACGGTGGTCGCGCTCGGCGACGGGGTCACCGACCTCGCGATCGGCGACGTGGTCGGCAATGCGTGGCTGTGGTGCGCGTGCGGCAGTTGTGAGTACTGCCGCACCGGTTGGGAGACGCTGTGCGAGAGCCAGCGCAACGGCGGCTATACCGTCAACGGCAGCTTTGGTAGCTACATGCTGGTCAACGCCGCCTACGCGGCCCGCATCCCCGACGGCGTCGACCTCCTCGAAGTAGCCCCGATCCTGTGTGCCGGGGTCACCGTGTACAAGGGGTTGAAGGTCACCGATACCCGGCCCGGGCAGTGGGTGGCCATCTCGGGCATCGGCGGGCTGGGACACATCGCCGTCCAGTACGCCCGCGCCATGGGACTGCGGGTCGTGGCCATCGACGTCGACGAATCCAAGCTCGAGCTGGCGACCCGCCTCGGCGCCGAGGTCGCCGTGGACGCGCGCACCAGCGAGGTGGTCGCCGAGGTACAGAAGCTCACCGGCGGTGTACACGGAGTGCTGGTCACCGCGGTGCATCCGCAGGCATTCGGCCAAGCCATCGGTCTTGCGCGCCGCGGTGGCACGATCGTGTTCAATGGCCTTCCGCCAGGCGAGTTTCCCGCGCCGATCTTCGACATCGTGCTCAAGGGTCTGACGATTCGCGGTTCGATCGTCGGCACTCGTCAGGACATGGTCGAAGCGCTGGACTTCTACGCCCGCGGGCTGATCCTTCCGACGGTGACCAGCGCGTGCCTCGACGACGTCAACGAGGTGTTCGGCCGGTTGGAGCGGGGTCAGATCGACGGACGCGTGGTGATCGACTACCGGGAGGCGCCTCGAACGCCTTGCCAATCGAAACACGTCGATTGACGAGGATCTCGATGCCTCCACGGGTCTCCGTTGATGACCTCGAGGTGCGTGCTACGACCAAGTCTGCACCAGGGTCGCGATTTCGTGCTTGCTGCCGTATTTCACGACCGTGGTGTGCGAGAGGCGTTTAGCGCCGAGAACGACACCGTCCAAGGATGGCCCCGAGCTCAGTGCGTGGGACGACGGTTCAACGACCGAGCGGCCATGATGAGGCCGAACACGACGACCGCACCCACGACGCCGACGCCGACCCGCACCGGTGTGGCATCGGCGGAGGGCAGTCCGGCCGCTGCGACGTCCTGGGCGGGAGTCTTGTCACCCACCGGATTGGCGTCCCTGGCGACCAGCGACGGGTCGGGGTCGACCAGAGTGCCGATCTTCGTGCCCGCCGGGGTGGAGAAGCCGTAGTCGAGCAGATGCGCGGCCTGTTCCCACGGGGCGATCGGCAGGCGGGTGCCGTGCAGCATGATCACCACCAGCCGGCGGCCGTCGCGGTCGGCCGCGCCGACGAACGTCTGGCCGGCGTCGTCGGTGTAACCGGTCTTGCCGCCGAGGGCACCGGGGTAGTTGTAGAGCAGCTGGTTGTCGTTCTCGAGCTGATAGCCGGGGCTGTCGGCGCCACCGTCGCGGGCCGGGTGACCGGGGAAGTCGTAGTCCTTGGTGGAGACGATGTTGGCGAATACGGCGTTCTGCCAGGCGTAGCGGTAGAACAGGCCCAGGTCGTAGGCCGAGGTACTCATGCCGGGACCGTCCAGGCCCGACGGAGTGGCCGCGCGGGTGTCGCGCCCACCGAGTTTGCCGGCCAGGTCGTTGATCTTCTGCAGCGCGGTGTCCATGCCGCCCAGCTGGACCGCGAGCGCGTGCGCGGCGTCGTTGCCCGAGTGCATCAGCAGGCCGTGCAGCAGGTCGTTGACGGTGTACTTGCCGCCCTGGTCGACTCCGACCCGGGTGCCTTCGGCTGCGGCGTCGTCGGCGGTACCGATGACCTGCTTGTTGATCGGCAGTTCGCGCAGGGCCTGGGTGGCCACCAGGACCTTGATGATGCTGGCCGGGCGGTGTCGGCCGTGCGGATCGCGGGCGGCGATGACGTCGCCGGAGTCCAGGTCGGCGATCAGCCAGGCTTCGGCGGAGACGTCGTCGGGTACGGGCCCGGTGCCGGGGGCGGTGATGATCCCGCAGCCCGACAGGGCGTCACCGCCGAGCGGCTTGGCGGGTACGGGCAGCGGCTGCGGGGGATCGCCGGACTCGGGCACCTCGGAGGAGTCGACGGCGGGCGGGGTCGCCACCCGGTACGGGCAAGCGTCGTCGGCGTGGGCCAGCGCCGGGCTGCCGAGCAGGCAGAACGCCGCCAGCAGCGGAGTCGCCACCAGCGCGGCCGCTTGCCGGGACGCGGTTCGGAAGGTCGCCATGGTGTCTGCAGATTAGGCGACGGACATCCGCACACCGGGTTGCCACGCTGTTACCAGAGTGAATCTCGTGACCGATGGGGTTCCCAGAGCGCCCGGTCCCCAAACGAGCGTGAGCCCACTGCCAGAGATCGTCGCCGATCTCGCAGTGGGCTCACACTCGTTGGCTCGTGCCTACATTCGGCGGCCGGCCTCGGTCAGCACGCCGTTGAGGATCTCGTAGATCTGGTCGAATTCCTTCTGCCCGCAGACCAGGGGCGGCGCCAGCTGCACCACTGGGTCACCACGGTCGTCGGCGCGGCAGTACAGCCCCGCTTCGAAGAGCGCCGGGGTGAGGTAGCCGCGCAGCAGCCGCTCGCACTCGTCGTCGTCGAAGGTCTCCTTGGTGGTCTTGTCCTTGACCAGTTCGATGCCGTAGAAGTAGCCCTCGCCGCGGACGTCACCGACGATCGGGAGATCGTGCAGCTTCTCCAGGGTCGACCGGAAGGCCGGTGCCATCTGCTTGACGTGGTCGTTGAGGCCCTCGCGCTCGAAGATGTCGAGGTTGGCCAGCGCCACCGCCGCCGACACGGGATGTCCACCGAACGTGTAGCCGTGGCCGAAGACCGTCGATCCATCGTTGAACGGCTCGAACAACCGGTCGCTGGCGATCATCGCGCCGATCGGGGAGTAGCCCGAGGTGAGCCCCTTCGCGCAGGTGATGATGTCCGGCACGTAGCCGAAGTCGTCGCACGCGAACATCGAACCGATGCGCCCGAAGGCACAGATGACCTCGTCGGACACCAGCAGAACGTCGTACTCGTCGCAGATCTCGCGGACCCGCTCGAAGTATCCCGGCGGCGGAGGGAAGCAGCCGCCGGCGTTCTGCACCGGCTCGAGGAAGACCGCGGCGACGGTGTCGGGACCCTCGAACTCGATGGCCTCGGCGATCCGGTCGGCGCAGTAGCGCCCCCATGCCTTGGGGTCGGTGCTGAACTGCTCGGGAGCCCGGTAGAAGTTCGTGTTGGGCACCCGAAAACCACCGGGGGTCGGCGGATCGAACGGCGCCTTGAACGCCGGTATGCCAGTGATGGCCAGCGCTCCCTGCGGCGTTCCGTGGTAGGCGATGGACCGCGAGATCACCTTGTACTTGCCCGGCTTGCCGGTCAGCTTGAAGTACTGCTTGGCCAGCTTCCACGCGCTCTCGACGGCCTCGCCGCCGCCGGTGGTGAAGAAGACCCGGTTCAAGTCGCCGGGCGCGTAGTTGGCGATCCGCTCGGCCAGCTCGATGGCCGGCGGCGTCGCGAAGGACCACAGCGGGAAGAAGGCGAGCGTCTCGGCCTGCTTGGCGGCCGCCTCGGCGAGCTCTGCCCGACCGTGCCCGGCCTGCACCACGAACAGCCCGGACAGGCCGTCGAGGTACTTGTTGCCCTCGCTGTCCCAGATGTGGACGCCTTCGCCGCGGGTGATGACCGTCGGCGTGATGTCGTCACCGTGGCGGGCGAAGTGCCCCCAGAGGTGGCGCTGCGCCTTGGCGGTCAAGTCGCTGGTGATGGTTGGATCTGAATCGATGAGTGTCATCTAGTGCCCCAATTGTATTGCTGCTTAACGAGTTTGAGGTAAACCAATGTTTCGGTGGATATCACCCCTGGTACGGCGCGAATCTTGGTGTTGAGCAGGTCGAGAAGATCTCCGTCGTCCTCGCAGACCACTTCGACGATGGCATCGAAGGACCCGGCGGTGAGCACCACGTAGTCGACTGACTCGATGGCGGCGAGCTTGTCGGCGACCTTGGTGGTATCGCCGGTGCAGCGGATGCCGATCATCGCCTGGCGGGCGAAGCCGAGTTGCATCGGATCCGTCACGGCGACGATCTGCATGACACCGGCGTCGACCATCCGCTGCACGCGCTGGCGCACGGCGGCCTCCGAGAGCCCGACTGCCTTTCCGATCCCGGCATACGACCGTCGTCCATCCTGTTGAAGTTTCTCGATGATCGCCTTGGACAATTCGTCGAGTTGAAACGCGGCGCCCGGGCGGGAATGGCTGATCCGCAGCGAGACAGCACCGACGCCGGGCGGTGCACCCTGATCGACCATGACGATGATTGTGCACGGAATCCGTCGTACCGGGCAACCAAAGCCATGAAATCGTTCGTTCTACCCGTTTGTCACGGCGGTAATGCGTAGCTGGTCTGAGCGGGGTCCGCTAGCGTGAAAGTCATGACGATCGCAAGCAGCTGGATCGACGGAGCCGAGGTGGTCACCGGCGGCGGAATGCACCAGGTCATCGATCCGGCGACCGGAAACGTGGTGGCCGACTGCGCCTTGGCAACGCCGGACGACGTGGACGTAGCCGTCGCCTCTGCGCGGGCGGCCCTACCGGCCTGGTCGACCGCGACTCCGGCCGAGCGCTCGGCGGTGCTGGCCAAGCTGGCCCAACTCGCCGGCGAGCACGCCGAGAAGCTGGTCGCCGAGGAGGTCAGTCAAACGGGCAAGCCGGTGCGGTTGGCCACCGAGTTCGACGTTCCGGGCAGCGTGGACAACATCGACTTCTTCGCCGGCGCGGCGCGCCACCTCGAGGGCAAGGCCACCGCCGAGTACTCCGCCGACCACACCTCCAGCATCCGTCGCGAGGCGATCGGCGTCGTCGCGACCATCACGCCGTGGAACTATCCGCTGCAGATGGCGGTGTGGAAGGTGATCCCCGCCTTGGCCGCCGGCTGCTCGGTGGTGATCAAACCTGCCGAGGTCACCCCGCTCACCACGCTGACGCTGGCGCGGCTGGCCAGCGAGGCCGGTCTGCCCGCCGGGGTGCTCAACGTCGTCACCGGTGCGGGCGGTGACGTCGGCACGGCGTTGGCCGGCCACCGCGACGTCGACCTGGTGACGTTCACCGGGTCCACCGCCGTGGGCCGCAAGGTGATGGCTGCGGCCGCTCGGCACGGCCATCGCACCCAACTGGAATTGGGGGGCAAGGCACCGTTCCTGGTGTTCGACGACGCCGACCTGGACGCCGCCATCCAGGGCGCGGTGGCGGCCTCGCTCATCAACACCGGCCAGGACTGCACTGCCGCCACCAGGGCGATCGTCGCGCGCGACCTCTACGATGACTTCGTGGCGGGTGTCGCGGAGGTGATGAGCCAGATCGTGCTCGGCGATCCGCACGACCCCGACACCGACCTCGGTCCGCTGATCACCAACGCCCACCGGGCCAAGGTCGCGGGCATCGTCGACCGCGCCCCCGGCGAGGGCGGCCGCATCGTCACTGGCGGCAGCGCCCCCGACCTCCCCGGTTCGTTCTACCGGCCGACGCTGATCGCCGACGTCGACGAGCGCTCCGAGGCCTACCGCAGCGAGATCTTCGGTCCGGTGCTGACCGTGCGCGCGTTCACCGACGACGACGACGGCATCCGGCAGGCCAACGACACGGAGTATGGACTGGCCGCCTCGGCGTGGACCCGTGACGTGTACCGCGCGCAACGGGCCTCGCGGGAGATCCACGCAGGCTGCGTGTGGATCAATGACCACATTCCGATCATCAGCGAGATGCCGCACGGCGGCGTTGGCGCCTCGGGCTTCGGCAAGGACATGAGTGACTACTCGTTCGAGGAGTACCTCACCATCAAGCACGTGATGAGCGACATCACGGCCAAACCCGAAAAGGATTGGCACAGGATCATCTTCACGAAGAGGTAGACCATGGCCGGCTCGACTCCGGCCTCGGTGCCGGCGCCACTCATCCTTCGCGACGTCACCGACGCCGACTGGCCGGGCGTGGCGCTGCTGACCGCCACCAGCTTCGGCGCGCACTGGCACTCCGATACCATCGCCCGCTGGCGAACGCTGATGCCCGTGGACGGTTCGGTCGTGGTGTCCGACGGAGACGACGTCGTCGCGATGGCGCACTACCTCGACCTCGAGCTGACGGTGCCCGGTGGCGCTATCCTGCCCGTCGCGGGTATCACCTGGGTGGGGGTTGCGCCAACGCACCGCAGGCGTGGCCTGCTGCGGGCGATGTACACCGAACTGCACCAACGGATCTCGGACGCGGGCTATCCCATCGCCGCGTTGACTGCCAGCGAGGGCGGCATCTACGGCCGGTTCGGGTACGGCCCGGCGACCGTCGAGACCACGCTGCACATCGACCGCCGGTTCGCCCGGTTCCACCGCGACGCCGCCGATCCCGGCGGGGTCCGGGTGGTTCGGCCCTCGGAGCATCGCGATGCGTTCGCCGAGATCTACGACCGCTATCGGCGGACTACGCCGGGTGGCATGGGGCGGCCCACTCCACTGTGGGATGACCTGCTGGCCGACTGGGAGCCGTCCCGCGGGGGTGGCACGGCGTGGTTCGCGCTGCTGCACCAGGACGGTTACGTGCTCTATCGGGTGCATCGCGGGCAGTCGAGAAACGTTGGCGTGGAGGAGTTCACGGCTGCCACGGCGGAGGCGCACGTGGCGCTGTGGCGGGCGCTGTGCGGTTTGGACCTGATCGAGACGATCACCGCGTCGAGTCATCCCGCCGATCCGCTGCCCTACATGCTCGAGGACTCACGAGTCGTGCGCACCACGGGGGCGCAGGACGAGCTGTGGCTGCGCCTCATGGACGTGCCCGCGGCGCTCGAGGCCCGCAGTTACCGGGCCGACGTCGAGGCGGTGATCGACGTCGTCGACGGATTCCGTTCCGACGGAGGGCGATTCGCGCTCGAGATTCGGGATGGGCGCGCGCGTTGTATACCCACCGACGCCCCTGCCGATTTCACCATGGGCCTCGACGTACTCGGCAGCGTGTACCTCGGAGTGCATTCCGCGGCGATCCTGGCCGCCGCTGGTCGCCTGCGAGGCGGCAGCCCGCGACGGCTGGCCGACCTGGATGCTGCGTTCCGCAGCGACGTCCCCGCGCAACTGGGCTTCGGCTTCTGAACCCGCACGCCACGCAGACCTGCGCGGCGTGCCGGGCCGGCGGTGACAGAATCGACGCGTGAAGTACGGACGAGGCTGGCAGCCCGCGGTCGTCGACTGGTCGTCGACGCGGGGTCGCATCCTGCTGGCGTCGTCGTCGCTCTTTGCTCAGCGCGGGTACTTCGGGACCTCGACCCGCGACATCGCCGACGCCGTTCGGATCCGTCAACCCTCGCTGTTCCACCACTTCGGTGCCAAGCACGTCATCTTCCGCACGCTCGTCGAACTCGACCTCGGCCCGTCCATCGACCGGGTCAACCGGCGTCTCGAGGAGCAGTCGACGTGGGCCGAGAAGCTGCACCTGACGATTGCATGCGACGTGCGGGAGGTGCTGATCCAGCCGTTCGATGCCCGGGGGCTGTACCAGGACGCGGTGCTCGGCCTCGACGAGTTCGCCGACGAGCGGGAGGGCATCGCACTGTTCCACGAGCTGGTGCAGGGGGCCGTCTCGAGCGGACGTGCGGCGGGGGAGTTCGTCGACTTCGAGCCAAGCTTCGTCCAACGCGCCATCAACGGTGTCATGTTCGAGACGCTGCGCGAACAGGGTGGTCCCGGTCGCCCCGTCCGTGAACGGCGACCACTGCAGGCCGCCGACTTCGTGCTGCGCGCACTGCTCGTCGACGGGTCGCGGTTGGAGGAGGTTCGCGCGGTCACGGTGCGGCGGCTGGCCGAGCTCGACGTCGTCACCGCCCGCTGATCCGAATCCCTTGCCGCGCCCGGTCCGGGTGTCGGGGGAATGAACTTCTCCGAAAAGATGCCTATCGACCGATAGTCACCTATCGTTCGATAGGCAGTGACCGGCGCGCGTCGACGACGACCTCCCAGACCGGTCGCATCGACGCCTGGAGGAACCGTGAAGAAGATCGTCGTTTCCGGACTCGCCGCGTGCTCGCTGGTGCTCGCGCTGGCCGGATGTTCGAAGTCGGAGCAAAGCGCGCCCGCCGCAACGGGACCCGCGAAGGTGTCCCCGCCGGCGGTGCTGCAGGCGGGGACGCTCAAGATCTGCGCGCCCAACGACGGCACGCCCCCCAACGTGTACCACGACGAGACCGGAGCGCTGGTGGGCAGCGAGGTCGACCTCGGCAAGGCGATCGCCGCGAAGCTCGGGTTGCAGGCCCAGTTCGTCGAATCCGCCTTCGCGGCCGTGATTCCCACGCTCCAGGCCAAGCAGTGCGACGTGATCATGGCCCAGCTCTACATCAAGCCCGAGCGCGAGAAGGTCGTCGACTTCGTGCCCTACGTCTACTCGGGCACCGGCATCGCGGTGTCCAAGGCGCATCCGGCGTCGATCACGGGCATGGATGACAGCCTGTGCGGCAAGAAGATCATGGTCGCGGTTGGAACCACGGCGGAGTCGCTGTCGCAGGAGCAGTCCGACGAGTGCACGGCCGCAGGCAAGTCCGCGATCGACATCAACCGCAACAACCACGCCGACGTGTCCATCCAGCAGGTGCAGAACGGTCAGGTCGACGCCTACCTCGACACCGCGGAGACGCTCGGCTACTACGCGACCAAGACCGGTGCCCAGATCCAGCTGGCCGGTCAGCCGTTCGGCACCATCGAGATCGGCGCCGCCACGCTCAAGGGCAACACCGTCCTGCACGACGCGATCGGCCAGGCCATGACCGAACTCGAGAACGACGGCAGCTACGCCAAGATCCTCGGCGAGTGGGGTCAGACCGACCTCTCCATCAAGAAGTGACCGAGGGTCGTCGTGCGATTCGATTGGGACTTCTTCTGGAAGGCACTGCTCACCCCGAGTGATCCGTTCCTGGACGGGTTGGTACTCACCATCGTCATCTCGGTGGTGGCGATGATCCTGGCCATCGCCGTCGGGCTGGTCGTCGCGCTGATGCGGCGCTCGCGATTGGGTGTGCTGAGATGGTCTGCGGGCGTGTACATCTGGGTCATTCGCGGAACGCCGCTGCTGGTCCAGCTGGTGCTGATCTACACGGGTCTGGCCGCCGTCGGGCTGTACCAGTTCAGCGACGTCGACCTCCTTGGTGTGTCGGTGAAGGCGGCCGTGCAGGCTGCGATCATCGGCCTGACCGTCAACGAGAGTGCCTACATCGCCGAGATCGTGCGCGCAGGCCTGGATTCGGTGCCCAAGGGCCAGTTCGAGGCCGCGGCGTCACTGGGCATGAAGCCGGGGAAGGCGATGCGGTGGATCGTCGTGCCGCAATCGCTGCGGGTGATGGTGCCGCCCTTGGGCAACTCGTTCAACGGCATGATGAAGACCACGTCGGTGCTGTCGGTCATCGGAGTCAGCGAGATGTTCCTGGTGACGCAGTCGATCAGCTCGTACACGTTCCACACCTTCGAGATCTTCATCGTGGCGGCGATCTACTACCTGGCACTTACGACGGTCTGGACGTTCATCCAGGCCAACATCGAGAACCGGCTGGCCCGTCAGCTCGGCATCGAACAGCGGGTGCGGCTGACCCAGCGACTGCTCGGTGCCCGCCGCGCCGCCCCGGCCCTCCAGCCGCAGGGATGAGACCATCGATGGACGTCCAGGAGCCGACCATGAACACGATCCTCGAATCAGCCAGCGCACCAGTGGTTTCCGTGCGCGGCGCATCCTGCACGCTCGGCGGCCGCAAGGTGCTCGACGACGTGTCACTCGACGTGATGCGCGGCCAGGTCGTCGTGCTCATCGGTCCGTCGGGTGCGGGCAAGACCACCCTGCTGCGCTCGCTCAACCACCTCGAGGCGATCGACACCGGGGAGATCCTGATCGAGGGGGTGCCCATCGGGCACCGCGACCTGACGAGCGGCAAGAAGGTGAGCACCGGCGAACTCGCCCGCCGCCGCCGCGAGATCGGCTTCGTGTTCCAGCACTTCAACCTGTTCCCGCACATGACCGCTGCCGAGAACGTGTGGAACGCACCCGTGCGCGTCCTGGGGACGCCGAAGGATCAGGCCCGCCGGGACGCGCAGGAGCTGCTGGAGCGCGTCGGCCTGGCCGACAAGGCGCAGTCGCGACCCAGTCAGCTCTCCGGCGGTCAGCAGCAGCGCGTCGCCATCGCCAGGGCGCTGGCGATGCGGCCGAAGGTCATGCTCTTCGACGAACCCACCAGTGCCCTGGACGTCGAGATGGTGGGGGAGGTGCTCGCGGTCATGCGCGAACTGGCGCGCGAGCACATGACGATGGTCGTGGTCACCCACGAGATGCGGTTCGCCCGCGACGTGGCGGACCGCATCGTGGTGATGGATGGGGGCAGAATCATCGAGGACGCCGCACCGGATCAACTGTTCGCCAACCCCGGACACGAACGCACCAGGGCGTTCCTGTCCTCCATCGACTGATCAATCCGCGGCGACGCACCGACCTTGAGGAGTGATGTCCCCCATGCCCACCGACCCGGCACCGAGCTCGTTCACGGCCGCGCTGGCGACCCCGCACGTGCTGGCCACCGAGGCGGGACTGGCCGCCTACCGCGATGGCGGCAATGCGATCGACGCAGCCATCGCCGCCGCCGCGGTGCTCACGGTCGTCTACCCGCACAACGTCGCCCTCGGCGGGGATCTGATCGCACTGGTACGGACCCCGGACGGCGCGCTGCGGTGCGTCAACGCGTCCGGGTGGGCTCCGGGTGCCGTCGATGCCGACGTCCTGCGGGCCCGGCACGGCGGATCGCTGCCGGCGCGCGGGGCGGATGCCGTCACCGTGCCCGGCGGGGTGCGCGGCTGGGAGTCGCTGCGGCGCTTCGGCGCTCGACTGAGCTGGAGGCGCACGCTGCGCGCGGCCGAGGATGCCGCCAGGGCCGGTGTGCCCGTGGCGCCATCGCTGGCCGCGCACCTGGCCGATGGCGAGAACGCCGATCTATTCGGCGGTGCGGACTTCGACCGGGTGTTCCGGCCAAGGGGCCGAGCCCTCGAGACGGGTGAGCCACTGGTCCAGCCGGCGCTGGCCGATACGTTCGCCGCCCTGCGCCGTCAGGGAGCCGACGAGTTCTACGCCGGGGGACTGGCCGCGCGGACCGTCGAGTACCTGCGCTCGGTCGGCTCGGTCATGGCCGTCGAGGATCTCGCCGACTTCCAGCCCGAGACGGTGGATCCCGTCACCGTCGAGTTCGGCGACCTGAGCGTGCACAGCAGCCCGCCGAACACCCACGGTTTCATCCTGTTGCGGGCCCTACGCGCGGTCGCCGAACTGGGGATCACCGACCCACTCGGCGACGGGTTCGGCACGCTGTTGCGGATCTTCCACCGCGGCAACGCCTTGCGCGCCACGGCCCTGGCGGATCCACGGTTCGCCGACGTCGACGTGGCCGCGTTGATCGACGGTGGTCTCGACGAGATGGCCGAGCCGGCCGGTGTGGGACCCGGCGCGGCCCGGGTGCCGCACGGCGATACCGTCGGCGTCGCGGCGGCCGACGGGGACGGCTACGCGGTGTCGCTGATCCAAAGCGTCTACCACGCCTTCGGATCGGGATTGATCGATCCGCAGACGGGGGTGCTGTTCCACAACCGGGGCACCGGTTTCTCACTCGACGCCGCCTCGCCGAACGTCATCGCGCCGCGCAAGCGGCCAGCCCATACCCTGATGCCCGTGATGACCACCCGCCGCGGGGCGGTCCGGCACGTGCTGGCGACGATGGGTGGCCAGGGCCAACCGCAGATCCTGGGTCAGGTGCTGTTGCGCGCGCTCGCCGGTGCGAGACCCGAGTCTGCCGTCTCGGCTCCACGCGCCGTGGTGGGGTGCCAAATCGATGGCAACACAGCCGATTCGGTCACGGTGGAGGCCGACGCACCCGCGGCGGCGCTGGCGTCGATCTCGGAGGCGGGTCTAATGCCCACCCAGGTTCCCGGCCACTGCGAGTCGCTCGGCCACTCCAACGTCGTCTTCCTCGACGAGGACGGGGCGATGACCGCGGCATCGGACCCGCGCTCCGATGGTGCGGCCGTGGTGGCGCAGTTCGCGCGCCGCGTGACGCGGTAGGGCTCCCGATGGTGGACGTGGACCAAACCCGGCTGCGGCTGTGGTTGATGATGGTGCTGACGTTCGTGACCGGGTTGGTGGACGCCGTCGGCTACCTGCGGCTGGATCGCGTCTTCACCGGCAACATGACGGGCAACATCGTCATCCTCGGCATGGGCCTGGCCGGAGGCGACGACCTGCCCGTCGTCGGTCCGCTGGCCGCGCTGGGGGCGTACGTGGCCGGCGCTGCGGTAGCCGGCCGGTTGGTGCACCGGCACCGGCCGGCGTGGAAACCCGTGGTGACGGCCATATTCGCCTGCAGCGCATGCGTTCTGGTCGCGGTCGCCACCGTCCTCGCGACCGTGCCGATCGGCGGCGCGTCACCCGCGGGTGTCGTGATAGCGGCGGGCATCGCCACGCTGATGGGTGCTCAGGCTGCCACGGCCCGTGCGCTGGCGGTATCGGACATGACGACGGTGGTCGTGACGTCCACACTCACGGCATACGCCAGCGAGACGCTGTTCGCCCCGGGTTTCGCGTGGTTGACCCACCGTAGGCTGTGGGCGATAGTGGCCATCTTCTGCGGGGCTCTGCTTGGCGCGCTGCTGATGCGGATCGACGTCAGCGTGCCGGTCTACCTCGCGGCAGCCTGCACCGCAGTGGTCGCGGTGTTCGGCCACCGCGCGTGGGGCACCGTGGAGTGAGAGCGCGGCCGGCGCCTCGACGGTCCTAGCGGCCGGCCACCACGTCCGCGAGGCGCGCCAGCGGCGACGTCGTCGCCCGACCCTTGAACTCGGAGCGGTCCGCGGCACGGTAGGCGGCGTAGATGCCTTGCACCGCAAGCCATCGCAATGGCTCGGGTTCCCACTTCCTGGAGCGGTGCCCACTCCACGGCAGGCGGGTCAGTTCGGTGTCGTGGCCCAGCACGAGGTCCCGCAGCGTCCGGCCGGCCAGGTTGGTGGCGGTCACGCCGGTGCCGACGTACCCGCCCGCCCAGCCGAGCCCGCTGGCTCGGTCGAGCCCGACGGTGGCCGACCAGTCCCGCGGCACGCCGAGCACGCCCGCCCAGGCATGGTCGACGGGCACCCGAGCCGCGGCCGGGAAGAAGCGGCGCAGCAACGCGGTGAGGCTGTCGATGGCTGCCTGCTGAGTGGCGCCGTCGGTGTCGACCTTGGAGCCGTACCGGTACGGCACACCGCGCCCGCCGAAGGCGATCCGGTCGTCGGCGGTGCGCTGGGCGTACATGTATACGTGAGCGAAGTCGCCGAGCGTTTCCCTTCCGGCCCAACCGATCTCGTCCCACACCGCGGCGGGCAGCGGCTCGGTGACGATCATCGACGAGTTCATCGGCAACCACGTCCGGTGCTCGCCGCGAAGGTTCGCGGTGAAGCCCTCGGTGGTGCGCAGCACGTAGTCGGCCCTGACCGTGCCGCGTTCGGTGACCGCGGCACCCGGCCGGATCTCGGTGACCGCCGTGTTCTCGTAGATCTCGACGCCCAGCGTCTCGACCGCAACGGACAGACCGCGCGCCAGCTTCGCCGGGTGCAGCCGCGCGCAGTGGGGATGCCACAGCCCGCCGAGGGTGCCCGCGACGCCGACTCGCTCGGCGCTGTCCTGCGCCGAGAGCAGCACGGCATCGACACCGGGGAAGTCGGCATCGGCCTTCGCGGTCGCCACCAGGCGGGCGTGCTGGGCGGGCGTGTAGGCGACGTTGAGCTCGCCGCCCTTGACGATGTCGGCGTCGATGCCCTCGGCTGCCGCGGTGGCGATGACCTCGTCGACGGTCTCGTTGAGTGCGCGCTGGTGATCGATGGCCGCCTGCCTGCCGTAGGCGTGGGCGTAGCGCTCCCGTCCGCCGGTCAGCTCGTGGGTCAGCCAGCCGCCGTTGCGTCCCGACGCGCCGAAGCCCGCGAAGCGGCTCTCCAGCAGGGCGATCCGGAGATCGGGCTGCGCCTTCTTGAGGTAGTAGGCGGTCCACATGCCGGTGTACCCGGCACCCACGATCGCGACGTCGACGTCGAGCGATCCGGGCAGCGGCGCACGGAGCTCGGGGGTGCCGATCTGCTGCCACCAGAACGAGATTCCGCCATTGGCGGTCACTAGGGATCTCCCTTTGCCGTTGAGGACGAGCATTCACCGACGATCGCGTCGGTGTTCACCAGAATGCTGCACGAAATCGGTCGCGAGTTGCAACTCGTGCTGCGGATGCCGTAGTTCGACGGCTCAGTCTCCGCGCGGGACGACGATGACTGGGACGTCGACGCCGGCCAGGATGCGCGCGGCCGTCGAGCCGAGGAACAACCGCTTGGGCGCCGCCACTCGACTGGACCCGACGACCAACACGTCCGAGTCGTCCCACTTGAGCTTCTTGAGTGCGGACTCCAGCGTCGTGCCGTCGGCCACCAGAGACTCGATCTCTGGCGCGTCGGGCAGGGCGCGGGCGGCAAGGGCGAGGTTGGCCTCGGCCGCGTCGATCTGCAGCTGGCGCAGTTCTCGTGGGCTATTCATCCGGCCGAGGGTGTCGGTCGAGACGAGGGAGAGCATCCGGATCGGCACGCCCGCCACGCTGGCCAACGTGATGGCGAAGGGCAGCGGATTGTCGTCACCGGCCTTCGTCGGGACGGCCGCGGTCACCGACGTGATGGTCTCCGGCGGGTCCTCGGCGTACCCGCGCGGGGCCAGTGCGACGGGGATCGGCGAGCAGTGCAGCAGCGCTCCGGCCACCGAGCCGATGACGTGGCCGCCGAAGATCCCGTCGCGGGCGCCGCCGATGACGATCAGGTCCGAGTGCCTTCCCTCGGCGAATGCGATGAGCGATTCCGAGTAGGACTCTCCGACGAGCACGTTCGGGGTGGCCGCGACGCCGACCTCGGCCAGCGCGGCGACGGCTTGGCCGGCCCACTCCTGGCCCTTGTGCACCAGCAGTCGTTGGTATTCGGCGCGACCGGGGTGACCGTCGGGATACTCCTCCCGGACCACGAGCACGACGTCGACGGTCGCGTCGAAGGTGGTGGCGATGGCGCCCGCAAGGGCGACGCCGTCGTCACCGGTCGGGGTGGCCAGGTAGCCAACGGTCACGTGCATGCCGTTCACACCCTTTCGTCAGGGGTCAGAAGGTGTCGGGGACCTTGGCCTCGGTGGACGCGTTGAGGGTCTCGCCGCGGAAGAACCGCTTGGTGCCGAAGGCGAAGCAGGCCAACATCAACGGGATGCCGAGCACCAGCATGCCCACGCCGAGGACGAACACGCCGCCCAGCGGGCCGAAGGCGGTGTAACCGTAGTCCGGCGACATCATCTCGATCGCGCTGTAGATGAACGCCCAGGTCATCGCGATCGCGCCGAGCAGCGGAAAGATGCCGCGGAAGAACAGGTTTCGGACGGACTGCAGCAGTGTCCGGCGGAAGTACCAGACACAGCTGTAGGCCGTGATGCCGTAGTAGAACGCGACGGCCAATCCCAGCGACGCCACCGAATCGGCCAGCGCGTTCTCCGACAGGAACGTCAGCACCAGGTAGAAGAACAACGCTGCGAACCCCATCACGATGGTGCCGAACGCCGGCGTCATGTACTTCGGGTGCACGCTGGCGAACCGCTTGGGGATGGCCTCGTAGATCGCCATCGACAGGGTGCCGCGCGCGGTCGGCAGGATGGTGGTCTGGGTCGAGGACAGCGCCGACACCGCCACGGTCAGCAACAGCAGCGAGGCAACGATGCTGCCCGCCACGGGTTCGCCGAGCACCGTCAGCACGTCGTCGGTGTTGTTGGGGTTGTTCAGTCGATTCCCACGTAGCCGAATCCCGCGAAGGATTGGATCGCATAAGCCACCAGGACGTAGGTGCACACCAGGACGAGCGTCGTGATGACGGCGGCGATGCCGGGCGTCTTGCCGGGGTCCTTGGTCTCCTCGCCGACGGCCAGGCACGCATCCCAGCCCCAGTAGATGAATATGCACAGGATGATCGCGGCGGCGATGGACGACAAGTCGAGGCCGCCGGGCCACAGCCAGGACAGTTGCGGGGTGATCGCCTGGGCGCCTGCGTTTCCGGCGAAGACACGGATCAGCGCGACGATGCTGACGACGATGAGCACGCCGAACTGGACGGCGATGAGGACGTTCTGCATCCGCTCCGACACGGCGACGCCGCGCGCGCTCACCAAGGTCATCGCGAGGATGAAGAAGGAGCCGAGAAGTACCTTGGACCACAGGTTCTCGGCGAGGCCGTCCAGGCCGAGGAACCGGTACAGGTAGATCGCGGCCACCTCGGCGACGTTGGCGAGCACGATGATCGCCGACACCGCCAGCCCCCACCCGCCGATCCAGCCGATCCACGGGCCGAATGCCTTCGTGCCCCAGGTGAAGGTGGTTCCGCAGTCCGGGGTGTCCTGGGACAGCTCCTTGTAACCGAAGGCGACCAGCAGCATCGGCACGAACGCCAGCACGAACATCGAGGGCGCCTTCTCGCCGACGGCCAGCACCACGTAACCGAGCGTCGCCGCGAGGCTGTAGGCCGGTGCCACGGCGGCGAGCCCGATGACGACGTTGCCCACCAAACCGATGGCGCCCGCTTGCAGGCCCTTGTCGTTGGTGGCTGGAGCAGCCGGCCGGTCAGCGATAGCCATGCCAGGAATATACGGTCCTGCGAAGTTCCTGGTGACTTACTGAATGCATCCTGCCAGGAAACGTTTCACGGGCTTTACCGGTCGGTCGACTTCGCGGTCCGGCCGCCGGCACTCACCCGCCCCTGGTGAATTCCTCACCGGTGGAGGGGTCGACCGCACGCTCGCCCCGGGGGAGGTTCGACAGGTCGGGGGAGATGACCGTCGGCATGTCACCGGAATCGGGCAACCCGAAGTGTGCGACGGAGGCCGTCGCGGGTTCGAGCAGCAGATCCGCCCGCCGCTCCAGCGTGCGGCCGTGGAAGAAGTCCGGGGACATCACCCACCAGATGGCCATCACGACGAGCCCGAGCACCATGGCGCCGATGCCGACCACCGCCACCGCGCCGTAGCCGAAGATCGTCACGTTGTTGCCGGCGTCGTCGGTGAGCCAGTCGGGCTTGGCGTACTGGATCAGGCCGTAGACGAAGACGACGAGCAGGATGATGCCGCCCAGGAGTGGTATCACGAAGCGCATCATCACGTTTCGGAACGACGACCGGAACGTCTTGCGGTAGTACCAGACGCAGGCGAAACCGGTCAGCCCGTAGTAGAACGCGATCATCAGGCCGACCGAGCCGATCAGCGCGGTGAGCAGATTCTTACTGATGATGGTGAACAGCAGGTAGAACACGATCGATGCGACGCCCATCACGATCGTCGACGTGGTCGGCGTCAGGTACTTGCGGTGGATCTTGGCGAACGAGGTCGGCAATGCCTTGTAGACGCCCATCGATAGCGTGGTCCGGGCCGTCGGCAGGATGGTCGTCTGCGTCGAGGCCGATGCCGAGGTGAGGATCGACGCCGAGAGCAGCAGCAGGCCGACGTGGCCGAGCACACTGTCGCCGAACAGGGCGGGACCGAAGGCGGCGAACACGTCACCGGAGTTGTCCGGGTTGCCGAGTCCGATGCCGTCGGCGCCGACGCCCGAGAACGCGATGGCCGCGACGGTGACGACGGCGTAGGTGGCCAGCAGCAGGAAGGTGGACAGGACCGCGGCCTTGCCGGGGGTGGTGCCGGGGTCGTCGGACTCCTCGTTGCAGGCGACCGCGGTGTCCCAGCCCCAGTAGATGAAGATCGTGGTCAGGATGGCGGGGGCGATGACGTCGCCGAAACTCAAGCCGGAGGGCCAGAACCAGGACAGTGACGGCATGATCGCCTGGGCCCCGGCGGTGTGCGCGTAGACCCTGATGAGGGCGTACACCGACAGCACGATGAGCACCACGACCTCGAAGCCGAGCAGGAAGTACTGCAGTCGCGCC
The DNA here is from genome assembly GCF_033741125.1 of Mycolicibacterium sichuanense. NCBI lineage: Bacteria > Bacillati > Actinomycetota > Actinomycetes > Mycobacteriales > Mycobacteriaceae > Mycobacterium > Mycolicibacterium sichuanense. The sequence continues at coordinate 543,502 of NZ_JAWQPU010000001.1, forward strand.
GACACCTCGATGCCGCGGTAGCAGATGTAGGTCATCACGACGATCCAGATGACGCCGGCGACGGTGGACCACAGTGTGCTGTTGGCCAGGTCGGCCACCGAGTGCCAGCCGAGGTCGCCGACGAAGGTGAAGGAGTAGGCGCCCGCGATCTGGGCCAGGTTGGCCATCACGATGACGTCGGCGGCGATGATGCCCCAGCCGCCGAGCCAGCCGACGATCGGTCCGAATGCCCGCGAGCCCCAGGTGAAGGTGGTGCCGCAGTCCGGCTCGGCCTTGTTCAGCTCCTGGTAGGCCACCGCGATGAGGTACATCGGGATGAAGGCGATCAGGACGATGGCCGGCGCCTTCACCCCGGCGAGCACGCCAGCGCTGCTGGCGACGATGAGCCCGAGGGTGGCGGCCAGGCTGTAGGCGGGGGCCGTGGAGGCCATCCCCACGACGACGCTGGAAAGCAGTCCGAGGGCTCCACCCTTGAGGCCCTTGCTGTCGACGGTGCCGTTGGCGCCGGGCCCGACGGCGATTTCACCCTTGCTCATGAGATCTCCCGTTCCGGTATTCGAACGGTTGGAGAATACGGTTTCAGTTGCCAAATCGCTCGGTGACAACGAAATTAGTGTTCACAGGTTGTTCACAGCTACGAAGTCGCTCGTCAGCGTGGTTTGCTGCACTCGGCTTGGCCGCGGCCGGCGGCAACTATTCTGACGCCGTGAGCACCGCTACGCGGGTCGAACCCTTCGAACGACGTTCGTGCGACACCCCGCGCGAACAGACGCCAAGGGCCCTGAAATGGCGGATTTCAGGGCCCTTGGCGTCTGCTCACGGGTAAGCCGGGCTAGCGGGCGAACATCAGCGCGCGCTTGACCTCTTGGATGGCCTTGGTCACCTGGATGCCGCGGGGGCAGGACTCGGTGCAGTTGAACGTCGTGCGGCACCGCCACACGCCGTCGACCTCGTTGAGGATGTCGAGGCGCTCGGCTGCAGCCTCGTCACGGCTGTCGAAGATGAACCGATGGGCGTTGACGATCGCGGCCGGCCCGAAGTACGACCCCTCGTTCCAGAACACCGGGCAGCTCGTCGTGCAGCACGCGCAGAGGATGCACTTGGTGGTGTCGTCGTAGCGGGCGCGGTCGGTCTGGCTCTGAATGCGTTCGCGCGTCGGCGGATTGCCCGACGTGACGAGGAACGGCTTGACGGCGCGAAAGGCGTCGAAGAACGGCTCCATGTCGACGACGAGGTCCTTCTCGACGGGCAACCCGCGGATCGGCTCGATCGTGATGGTGAGCTGCTTGCCCGGCTTCTTCGGCAGCATGTCGCGCATCAGCACCTTGCACGCCAGGCGGTTCACGCCGTTGATGCGCATGGCGTCCGACCCGCACACGCCGTGGGCGCAGGACCGGCGGAACGTGAGCGTTCCGTCGAGGTACCACTTCGCGTAGTGCAGCAGGTTGAGCAGCCGGTCGGTGGGCAGGCAGGGAACGCGGAAGCTCTGGAAGCCCGCGGCGTCCGGGTTCTCGGGGTTGAACCGCGCGATCTTCAGCGTCACCATCACGGCGCCCTCCGGAACGGGAGGGGTCGCCGCGTCGCCCGTGCCGGGCTTGTCGAGCACAGGTGCACTCATCAGTACTTCCGTTCCATCGGCTCGTACCGGGTCTGGACCACGGGCTTGTAGTCCAACCGGATGTCGCTCAGCAGGTCACCGCCCTGCTTGTACGCCATGGTGTGGCGCATGTAGTTGGTGTCGTCGCGGTTCGGGTAGTCCTCGCGAGCGTGGCCACCGCGGGACTCCTTGCGGTTCAGTGCGCCGACGACCGTGACCTCGGCCAGCTCGAGCAAGAACCCGAGCTCGATGGCCTCCAGCAGATCGCTGTTGTAGCGCTTGCCCTTGTCCTGCACCGTGATTCGCGCGTAGCGCTCCTTCAGGGAGTGGATGTCGGTCAACGCCTGCTTGAGCGTCTCCTCGGTGCGGAAGACGGCCGCGTTGTTGTCCATCGACTGCTGCAGCGCACCGCGGATGTCGGCGACGCGCTCGTTGCCGTGCTCGGACAAGATGTCACCGACCCAGTTGGTCACCATGTTCGCCGGCGCCTCCGGCATGTCGACGAAGTCGTGGCCCATCGCGTAGTTGGCTGCGGCGATGCCGGCCCGCCGGCCGAACACGTTGATGTCCAGCAGCGAGTTGGTGCCCAGCCGGTTGGAACCGTGCACCGACACGCAGGCGCACTCGCCGGCGGCGTACAGGCCCGGCACCACGGAGTCGTTGTTGCGCAGCACCTGGCCATGGACCGTCGTCGGGATGCCACCCATGACGTAGTGGCACGTCGGGTAGACGGGCACCAGTTCGGTGACCGGGTCCACGCCGAGATAGGTACGGGCGAACTCGGTGATGTCGGGGAGCTTGGCCTCCAGGACGTCGGCACCGAGGTGACGCACGTCGATGTAGACGTAGTCCTTGTTGGGACCGGCGCCGCGACCCTCGAGCACCTCCAGGACCATCGACCGGGCCACGATGTCGCGCGGCGCGAGGTCGACGATGGTCGGCGCGTAACGCTCCATGAACCGTTCACCGTCGGCGTTGAGCAGGCGGCCACCCTCACCGCGCACGGCCTCGGAGATCAGGATGCCGAGGCCGGCCAGACCCGTCGGGTGGAACTGGTGAAATTCCATGTCCTCCAAGGGAAGTCCCTTGCGGAAGATGATGCCCAGGCCGTCACCGGTCAGCGTGTGCGCATTGGAGGTGGTCTTGTACATGCGCCCAGAGCCGCCGGTGGCGAACACGATCGCCTTGGCGTGGAACACGTGGATGTCACCGCTGGCGAGCTCGTAGGCGACGACACCCGTCGCGACCGGCCCACCGGGGGTGTCCGAGAGCACCACGTCGAGCGCGTAGAACTCGTTGAAGAACTCGACGTCGTGCTTGACGCAGTTTTGGTACAGCGTCTGCAGGATCATGTGGCCGGTGCGGTCGGCGGCGTAACAGGCGCGACGGACGGGCGCCTTGCCGTGGTCACGGGTGTGCCCGCCGAAGCGGCGCTGGTCGATGCGGCCCTCGGGCGTGCGATTGAACGGCATGCCCATCTTCTCGAGGTCGTAGACCGCGTCGATGGCTTCCTTGCACATGATCTCGACGGCGTCCTGGTCGGCGAGGTAGTCGCCGCCCTTGACGGTGTCGAAGGTGTGCCACTCCCAGTTGTCCTCTTCGACGTTGGCCAGCGCGGCGCACATGCCGCCCTGAGCGGCGCCGGTGTGACTGCGCGTCGGGTAGAGCTTGGTCAGGACGGCGGTGCGCACGCGCGGACCGGCCTCGACCGCGGCGCGCATGCCAGCACCGCCGGCACCGACGATGACGACGTCGTAGCGGTGTTCGATGATCATTGGCGCTCGGGTTCCTTTGACTCTCAGGAGATGTTGGCGTCGAAGGTCAGCAACACGTAGGTGCCGAGCACCAGCGTGAACAAGATCGACAGTGCGAGCAGGGTATTCAGCCAGAACTTCGTCGAATCCTTGCGGGCGTAGTCGGCGATGATCGTGCGCATGCCGTTGCCGCCGTGCAGCTGGGCCAGCCAGAGCAGCACCAGGTCCCAGGTCTGCCAGAACGGCGAGGCCCAGCGCTGCGCGACGTAGTTGAAGTCGATGCGGTAGACGCCGCCGTCCCAGATCAGGCCGATGAACAGGTGGCCAAGGGCCAGGACGACGAGCACGACCCCGGAGAAGCGCATGAACATCCAGGCGTACTTCTCGAAGTTCGGCGTCGCGCTGCGGCGGCGCGGCGCGCGCGGGTTGTCCAACCCGGCGGGCCGGTCGTGGCTGCGCTGCATCACGGGGGCCGGGCCGCCCCGCTCGCTGAGGTGGTCGTACGGGTTCTCGCCGCGCACGGCGCTCTGGCCCTCTGCGGCGCTCACAGGAAACGCTCCGCCATGTGCATGCCCATCACGCCGAGGGCGACGATGAACACCGAGATCCAGACGCCGAGCACGATCCACAACATCAGGCGCTGGTACTTCGGCCCCTGCTCCCAGAAGTCGATGAGGATGATGCGGATGCCGTTCAGCGCGTGATAGAGCACCGCGACGACCAGGCCCATCTCCATGAGGCCGATGATTGGCGTCTTGTAGGTGTCGATGATCTCGTTGTAGGCCTGCGGGCTGACCCGGACGAGTGCGGTGTCGAGCACGTGCACGAAGAGGAAGAAGAAGATCGTGGCGCCCGTGACGCGGTGCAGCACCCACGACCACATGCCTGGGTCGCCGCGGTAGAGGGTGCGACGACGCTGAGGCGACGTTCGCGGCGCGGGTATCGCGGAGCCTGCGGTTGTCTGCGTCATGTCCGAGTAATCACTTCCGTACCTCCAACGTCATCGGTGGACGCTTCACACACGTCGGTCGGAGCACCCTTGGCATGCGCTCTTACCTCGGGGCGACTCTAATCCCAATAGTCCTCCCGAAAGAACTAGCGTGGGTGTCGTGACGGCTCCGGTAGCGCGAAACTTAGGGTGGCCTAATCGACTATCGCCCTTGGCAATCGGTAGTTTCGGAATGGATTCAGAAACCGATCGACGGAGCTGACGTGACGATGAATGTGGATTGGAACCTGTTGCGTGACAAGGCAATAGAGGTTTCGCGACATGCCTACGCGCCGTACTCCCGGTTCCCGGTCGGAGCGGCTGCCGTCACGGCGGATGACCGAATAGTGACCGGTTGCAATGTGGAGAATGTCTCATATGGCTTGGGTCTCTGTGCCGAGTGCGCTGTGGTCTGCGCCCTGCATTCCACCGGGGGCGGCAAGCTCGTCGCGCTGGCATGCGTGGACGCCAATGGAACCCCGTTGATGCCCTGCGGGCGCTGCCGGCAGGTGCTGCTCGAGCACGGCGGACCCGACCTCCTGATCGACCATCCGGCCGGCCCGCGGCCGCTCGGGCAGCTGCTGCCGGACGCCTTCGGCCCCGAGGATCTGGACTCCGTTCGGGAGGGGGAGTCCGCGCGGTGACGTCCTTGTCGTTCGACGCGCCAACCGTCATCCGAACCAAACGCGACGGCGGGGTGCTCTCCGATGCCGCGATCGACTGGGTGATCGACGGCTACACCCGCGGGGTGGTGCACGACGAGCAGATGTCGGCGCTGCTGATGGCCATCTTCCTGCGCGGTATGACGCCGGACGAGATCGCCAGGTGGACCGCCGCGATGATCGACTCCGGGGACCGGTTCGACTTCGGTGACCTCCGACGCGACGGCAAGCCGCTTCGTCTGGTGGACAAGCACTCCACCGGTGGGGTCGGCGACAAGATCACCATTCCGCTGGTGCCGGTGGTGATGGCCTGCGGTGCTGCGGTGCCCCAGGCAGCCGGCCGCGGACTCGGCCATACCGGTGGCACGCTCGACAAGCTGGAGGCCATCTCGGGCTTCACCGCCGAGCTGTCCAAAGCCCAGATCCGCCAACAACTTCAGGACATCGGGGCCGCGGTCTTCGCCGCCGGCGACCTGGCACCCGCCGACCGCAAGATCTATGCCCTGCGCGACGTCACCGCCACCACCGAGTCGCTGCCGCTCATCGCGAGTTCGGTGATGAGCAAGAAGCTCGCCGAGGGTGCCGAAGGGCTGGTGCTCGACACCAAGGTGGGACGCGGTGCGTTCCTCACCTCCGAGGCCGAGGCCCGTGAGTTGGCCGCCACGATGGTGGCGCTTGGCAACGCCCACGGTGTCGAGACCAGGGCGCTGCTGACCGACATGGACCGGCCGCTCGGCCGGGCGGTCGGCAACGCCGTGGAGGTGGCCGAGTCCCTGGACGTGCTGGCCGGCGGTGGCCCGGCCGACGTCGTCGAGCTGACGCTGGCGCTGGCCCGCGAGATGCTCGACGTCGCCGGGATCGCCGACGTCGACCCGGCCCAGACGCTGCGGGACGGCACGGCGATGGACTGCTTCCGCGCTCTCGTCGCCGCCCAGGGCGGCGACCTGTCCAAGCCGTTGCCCGTCGGAGTGCACGCGGAGACGGTGACCGCATCGCGGGGTGGCACGATGGGCGACATCGACGCGATGGCGGTGGGATTGGCGGTCTGGCGGCTCGGTGCGGGTCGCTCGACTCCCGGTGGCGCGGTGCAGTTCGGCGCGGGGTTGCACATCCATCGGCGCCCCGGTGAACCCGTCGCGGCGGGCGAGCCGCTGTTCACCCTCTACACCGACACCCCAGAGCGTTTCGCCGGGGCGATGGCCGAGCTCGACGGCGGCTGGAGCGTCGGCGACGAGGCGCCGTCGACCCGCCCCTTGATCATCGACCGGATCACGCAACCGCAGACGAGGAGCGACCAGACATGACGACCCCGTTGACGCTGGAGAACATCCAGCGGGCGCCCAAGGCCCTCCTGCACGACCACCTCGACGGTGGGCTGCGGCCGTCGACGGTCGTCGACCTGGCGGATCGGTTCGGCTACGACGGGCTGCCCACCACCGACGTCGACGAGCTCGCCACCTTCTTCCGCACCGCCGCGCACAGCGGGTCGCTGGTGCGCTACCTCGAACCGTTCGCGCACACCGTCGGCGTCATGCAGACCCCGGAGGCCCTGCACCGGGTCGCGCTCGAATGCGTGGAGGATCTCGCGGCCGACTCGGTGGTCTATGCCGAGATCCGGTTCGCCCCCGAGCTGCACATCGACGGCGGCCTGTCGCTGGACGCCGTCGTCGAGGCGGTGCTGGCCGGCTTCGCCGACGGTGAGAAGGCCGCGGCGGCCGAGGGCCGGACGATCACCGTGCGGTGCCTGGTCACCGCGATGCGCCACGCCGCCCGCTCGCGTGAGATCGCCGAGCTGGCCATCAGGTTCCGCGACCGCGGCGTGGTGGGTTTCGACATCGCCGGCGCCGAGGCGGGTTACCCGCCAACGCGTCACCTGGATGCCTTCGAGTACATGCGGAACAACAACGCGCGCTTCACCATTCACGCCGGTGAGGCGTTCGGACTGCCCTCCATTCAGGAGGCGATCGCGTTTTGCGGGGCCGACCGGCTGGGTCACGGTGTCCGCATCGTCGACGACATCACCGTCCACGACGACCACGACGCCACCCTCGGCAGGTTGGCGGCGATCCTGCGGGACAAGCGCATTCCGCTCGAACTGTGCCCGAGCAGCAACGTGCAGACCGGTGCCGTCGCGAGCATCGCCGAACACCCCTTCGCGCTGCTGGCCCGGCTGCGGTTCCGGGTGACGGTGAACACCGACAACCGGTTGATGAGTGACACCACGATGAGCCAGGAGATGCTGCGGCTCGTCGAGGCGTTCGGGTACGGCTGGAGCGACCTCGAGCGGTTCACCATCAACGCCATGAAGTCGTCGTTCATCCCGTTCAACGAGCGGCTGGCGCTCATCGACGACGTGATCAAGCCGCGGTACGCCGTCCTCGTCGGCTAGCGCCCACCCTCGGCGATGTGGGCGCGCAAACCGTCGCCCGGCGAACGGAAGCGCCTAGCGGGGAGGTCAGGCGGCCGGACTGAGCAGGTCCCTGGCGCGCAACGCCAACCAGAACTCCGCGATGGTCGCGGTGTCGGTGATCCGCCGGCCGGTGATCTCCTCGACGCGTTGGATCCGGTAGACCACCGTCTGCCGGTGCACGCCGAGCGCCGCCGCGGTTTGCACCCACGACCGCTCGCACCGCAGGTAGGCATCCAGCGTGTGGACCATCTCACCGCTGCGCGCGGTGTCATAGGCGATGAGCGCGCCGAGGACGCGGTCCACCACCACCTGGGCCTCCTCGGTGTCGCGCAGGACCGACAGCATCGTGACGTCGCCGTAGCGGGCCGTGCGATCGGGTGTGCTGTCGGCGGCGCGCATCGCCCACGTCGCCTCCCGGACGGCGGTGGGCCCGCGCCGCGGGTGGGCGAGGGGATCGCTGACCCCGATGGCCGCAGCCGCTCCGACGCGATGACGCAGGGCGGTGAGCGGACCGTCACCGGCCGGAACCAGCGCATACAGCACCGACCCCCGGCGCAGCAGCAGATGCGGGACCTGACGACGGCCGAGGCTGACGTGCAGGTGCCGCTCGGCGCTCTGCGAGCTACCCGAGATGGCGATCAGCGAACAGCCGGCGGGGCGCAGCCCCCGTTCGACCAGCACGCGGGGAGATTCGGCGCCAGTGAGGCGCCCGTCGCAGAGCGAGGCGAGCACCTCGGCGCCGATCCGGCGGTCGTGCTCGCGGCGCACGTTCTGCTGAGCCAGCAGCACCGCCATGGCCGACGCCAGGTGCTGCAGCTGCACGACGTCCGGCGGGGTGGCCCGAAACCCGTACGCCACCAACACCGTCGGCTCCTCGTCGGGGACCTCGACCACCAGCGCGCGCTCGTCACCGGTGGAGACGTGCAGCACGCCGGGAATCGCCCCGCGCCGTCCCGCGATCTCGTCGGTCAGCGCCAGCCGCAGGGCGTCGGGCACCCGATCCGAGGAATCCAGCGCGACCTCACCGGTCGCGGCGTCCAGAACCGCCAGCCGGCAGGCCGCGTCGCGGCCGAGCTGGCCGAGCACGTTGACCGCGCCGCGCTGGGTCACCGACTGGCGGATCACCTGATAGACCCGCTCGGTCACCGCGATGCGCCGGCTGTCACCGCTCTCGGCGCCACCCGCGACCGCCCGCCCGATGGCGGCGAAGCCGACCGAGTACGGCACCAGCAGAACCGGGAAGCCGAGCTCGTCGGCCAGCGCCACGGCTGCCGGGGTGAGCTCGGGAGTGGCGGCGTCCAGGCCGATGACGACGCCGCAGATCCCCTTCTCGGCGAGACCGCGGATGAATGCGGTCTGGCCGGCGGCGGACGGCGGCAGCGTGCGCCCGTTCTTCATGAGCAGCTCCCCGCCGGCCAGCCACGACCACGGCTCCTCCAGATCGGAGGTTTGTGCCCACGACACCGGGCGGTCCAGTCCGATCGCCCCGGCCCGCACTTCCAGGCGCAGGTGAGGGATGTCGACGAGATCGGCAAGGCGGTGCGTCACACGACCTCCTCGGACGGCATCATCGGGTTACGCCGAACCTAGACGATCGTACGGACATCAGCCAAGACTTCAGACGATCGCGGTCTTCTGTTTTGGGCCGAAGCGGTACAGGGTCGCTGCAACCCGTCACGAGGAGAACCGATGACAGAGCACCACCCCGGCACTACGGTGTCGCCGACCGAGTCGCCCTCGAGGTTGAGTCGCGGCTTCAGCTTTCGTTCGGCATTGGCGCTGGCGTTCGCCGACGTGTCACCCATCGCCGCGGTGTACGCGATCTTCACCCTCGGCCTGTTCGCCGCCGGGCCGAAGTTCTTCTGGGCGTTCCCCGTCGTGCTGATCGGCCAGCTGCTCGTCGCGGGTGTCTTCGGGGAGCTGGCGTCGCGGTGGCCGTACGCGGGCAGCGTCTACCAGTGGTCCCGGCACGTGCGCGGCACCACGTCGGGCTGGGCCGCCGCATGGGCCTACATGTGGGGGCTGACGATCGCGCTCGGCACCCTCTCCTACGCCGCCAGCGGATTCCTGCTGCAGATCTTCGGCGTCGTCGAGCCCACCCGGTGGGTGACGGCCGGCGTGGCGATCGGCATCATCGCGCTTGGCACGCTGGTGAACGTGGTCGGCCGGCAGGTCCTCAAGGTGATGGTGATCGCCAGCATCACCTGCGAGGTGATCGGCTCGGTCGGCCTCGGCATCGTGCTTCTGGTGTTCTACCGCGAGAACCCGTTCTCGGCGCTGTTCTCCAACGCCGGTCTTCCCGACGCCGCGACCTGGACGTCGGGTCCGATGCTGCTGGCCGTCGCCTTCGTCGGCTGGTCCTTCCTCGGGTTCGAGGCCGCGGGCTCGGTCGCCGAGGAGGTCGACGACCCGGAGCGCAACGTGCCGAGGGCGATCATCTTCGGTCTGCTTCTGGTCGGACTGGTGGTGATGTTCTCCAGTGCCGCACTAATTCTCGCGATCCCGAACCTCGATCAGGTGGTGGCGAACCAGTCCGGTGACGTGGTGGCGGAGACGCTGACCGCGCACCTCGGCGCCGGCGTGACCAAGCCGCTGCTGGCGATGTTCGTCATCGGCTTCATCTCCAGCTTCCTGGCCGTCCAGGCGGCCGTCTCGCGGTGCATCTGGGGCGCCGCCCGCGACCGCAGCCTGCCCGGCTCCAAGGTGCTGGGCCGGCTCGCCGGCCCGGAACGGTTGCCCGTCAACGCCATTGCGCTCACTGCGGTCGTCGCCATCGTGTTCATCCTGCTGGCCGGTTCGCAGTTCTACAACATCCTGGTCAACTTCAACATCATCGGCTTCTACATCGCGTTCGGCGTGCCCGTGATCGGTGCGGCCATCGCGCGGCTGACCGGAAAGTGGAAGCCAGGCCCGTTCAACCTCGGCCGGTGGGGTGCCCCGGTCACCTACCTCGCGTCGCTGTGGATCATCTTCGAGACCGTCAACGTTGCATGGCCGCGGACCCAGCCCGGGCAGCCGTGGTTCATCAACTGGGCCAGCGTGCTCACCACGGCGGTGCTCGCCGTCGTCGGCATCGCCATCTACCTGACCGTGCGGCGCAACATCTCGGCACCGGTCGGGGAGCGGTTCGCCCTCGAGGCTGACGCCGCGGCGTCTGGAACGTGATGTCGCCCAACGCAATCGTCACCGGATCGGCGTCGGGCATCGGGGCTGCCGTCGCGCAGGCGCTGCGGGTGAGCGGCTGGACGGTCAGGGGCATCGACCTGTCCGACGCCGCCGACCACGTCGCCGACGTGTCGGATCCCGTCGCGGTGCGCGCCGCGGTCGAGGCCATCCGCGCGGACGTCGGCGAGATCGACGGCCTGGTCTCGGCGGCGGGACACTACGAGATGACGCCCGTGTCGGAGATCTCCGCGGCCGCGCTGCATCGCATGCTCCGGGTGCACCTCGGCGGGTTGCGCAATACCGCGCGGGCGGTGCTGCCGGCGATGCTGGTCCGCGGCTCCGGTGCGATCGTCGCGGTGACCTCCGAGCTCGCGATCGGCGGTGGCGACGGTGACGCACACTATGCGGCGGCCAAGGGGGCGGTCATCGGTCTGGTGCGCAGCCTGGCCGCCGAGGTGGCCGGCCGTGGGGTCAGGATCAACGCCGTCGCGCCGGGGCCGACGGACACGCCGCTGCTGGCGGCCGACTCTCCCTGGCGGGCACCGGAATACCTGGCAACCCTGCCCAACCGACGACTTACCCGACCGGACGAGGTGGCCCGCGTGGTGCAGTTCCTGCTCGACGCCGATGCCGCGTTCTGCACCGGCGAGATCGTCTCACCCAACGGCGGGGCGGTGATCTGATGGCGGAGCAGCCATTGCGCGGTCGGCTCGCCCTGGTCACGGGGGCCGCCCAGGGCATCGGCGCGGCGATCGCCCGCCGGCTGGCGGCCGACGGCGCCGACGTCGGGGTGAACGACCTCGTCGACGGCGCGGCCCTGGCCGAGGTGGTCGCGGCGACCGGAGGATTCTCCGTGATCGGCGACATGACGGACCCCGGTTTCGCACAGCTGATCGACGACATCGAACGAAATCGCCGACCCGTCGACGTCCTGGTGTGCAACGCGGCCTACATGACGATGGCGCCGTTCAGCACCGACGAGCGCTTGCGCGAGGAGCCGTTGGGCACCGACGAGCGCTTGCGCGAGGAGCAGCAGGACGACGACGAGGACGACTGGTGGCGGGTCGTCGACACCAACCTGGCCGGCACCCTCGCAGTCATCCAGGCGGTGCTGCCGGGCATGCGACGCGCCGGGGGAGGCAACATCGTGGTGATCGCCTCGGAGTGGGGCGTCATCGGATGGCCCGGCGCCAGCGCCTATTCCGCGTCCAAGGCCGGGTTGATCTCGCTTACCAAGACCCTGGGCCGGGAACTGGCCAGGGAGGGCATCACCGTCAACGCCGTCGCGCCGGGGGTGATCGACACCCCGCAACTCCTGGTCGACGCCGACGCCGCAGGCGTGCCACTGGCCGACATGCACGCCAGCTACGCCGCCGACATCCCGGTCGGCCGCATCGGCCGACCGGAGGAAATCGCCAGTGCGGTGGCACTTCTCGCACGCCGTGACGTCGGCGCGCTGGTCGGGCAGACACTACAGATCAACGGAGGATCCACGCGGTGCCGGGTATGAACGACGACACGGGTGCCGGCCACGGCATCACGGGCCAGGCCGACGGTCAGGCGATTCCGCGGTATGCGGGGTTGACCACCTTCGCGCGGCTTCCGCGCCGAGAGGACGTGCCCCGGTACGACGTGGCCGTCGTCGGCATCCCTTTCGACTCCGGCGTCACCTACCGGCCGGGTGCCCGTTTCGGTCCGTCGCACATCCGGCAGGCCTCGCGGCTGCTGCGACCGTACAATCCCGAACTGAGGGTGTCCCCGTTCGCCAACCAGCAGGTGGTAGACGCCGGCGACATGGTGGCCAACCCCTTCGACATCGCGGCTGCGGTTGCCGAGATCGACGAGCAGGCAACCGAACTCATTTCCACCGGGGCTCGGTTGGTGACCCTCGGCGGTGACCACACCATCGCCTATCCGCTGCTGCGCGCCCACCACCGCCGATACGGTCCGGTGGCGCTGCTGCACTTCGACGCTCACCTCGACACGTGGGACACCTACTTCGAGGCGCCGGTCACCCACGGCACGCCGTTCCGCCGCGCCGCCGAGGAGGGCCTGTTCGTGCCCGGCCACAGCGCCCACGTCGGCATCCGCGGATCACTCTACGATCCAGGCGATCTGATCGACGACGCCGGATTCGGCTTCACCGTCGTGCACTGCACGGAGTTCGAGCGGCGCACCACCGACGACGTGGTGGACCAGCTGCGCGCCACGATCGGCGACCGCCCGTTGTACGTCTCGATCGACATCGACGTCCTCGACCCGGCCCACGCGCCCGCCACCGGCACCCCCGAGGCGGGCGGCATGACCAGCCGCGAACTGCTGGCCATCCTGCGCGGGCTGGTCGGCTGCGACCTGGTCGGCGCGGACGTCGTCGAGGTGTCACCCGCCTACGACCACGCCGAGATCACCGGCGTCGCGGCGGCTAACGTTGCCTACGAACTGATCTCACTGCTCGCCAGGAGGACCGCCTCGTGACCGTCCCCGCCGTCCCCGTCCCATGGCCGGGTGCCGCGCGGGCGGCCGCGTCGTTCAGCTTCGACGTCGACGCGGAGTCGGCGATGCTGGCCGTCGACCACGCGCACGCCAACCGCATGTCGGCCATCAGCCACCAGGCCTACGGCCCGCTGGTCGGAGTTCCCCGCCTGCTGAAGCTGCTCGCCAGGCACGACGTCACCTCCACGTTCTTCGTGCCCGGGTACACGGCGCTGCGCTACCCAGACGTGGTCCGCAGCATCGTGGCCGAGGGACACGAGATCGCCCACCACGGCTACCTGCACGAGGCGATGGCCGGGTTGTCCGCCGAGCAGGAGGCCACGATCCTCGACCGGGGCAGCGACGCGCTGGAGCGAGTGACCGGCGTCCGGCCCGTCGGGTACCGAGCACCGATGTGGGAGTTGAACTGGCATTCCCCGAAACTGTTGCACGACAGGGGTTTTCTGTACGACAGCTCGCTGATGGATGCCGACCATCCCTACGAGCTCGCCGTCGGGGGCGATTCCCTGGTCGAGATTCCGATCCAGTGGGCCCTCGACGACTGGGAGCAGTACTGCTTCGTGCCCGACTTCTCGGGCACCGGGTTGATCGAGAGCCCGGTGAAGGTGGCCGAGATGTGGCGCCTGGAGTTCGACGGCTTACGCGACGCCGGGGGGTGCTTCGTGCTGACCAATCACCCGTTCCTGTCGGGGCGCCCGTCGCGCGCCGCGGCGCTCGAGGGCCTGATCGAGTACGTCCGTTCCCACGACGACGTCTGGGTGGCGCCGCTGGGCGCCATCGCCGAGCACGTTCGCGGACTTGGCCTGACGCCGCGCTCGGTGCAGCGCCCCGATCCAGCCGACTTCTAGGAGCTGGTCACTCCTCGCGGAGGCGGGACTCCACGAATGCCTCGACCTTCTCCCACTGGGCGACGGCCTTGGCGTACGGCGGGGCGGGCTTGGCGACCTTCTCGGGTGCCAGCACGTGGGCGATGAACTGCCCGAGCGGTTGATCCTCGGCCAGGGCTTCCTCGACGGTCGCGTCCTCGGCGTAGTCGGCGACGTCGCGGATCAGCTCGACGGCGAGGTCGAGCTGGTCGACGTCGATCGCCTCGGGTCCGTCGGCGATGTCGTCGGACAGGGTGCGCAGGACGTAGACGTTGTCGTCGGTCACCCGGATCTGCAGGGAGCCGTCGGTGGCGGCGGTCTTGATGTCGTCGAAGGTGGCGAGGTCCGACAGATCGCTCTCGTGCTCGTCGGCGAGGTAGCGCGCCAGCGCCCGCTCGGAACCGAAGACGCTGATCCGGCCGTTGCGGCCGAGGAAGATCGGCTGGTCCTCCAGGTAGCAGCGCAGGGTGTAGAACGTGCCACCCCGGGTCAACAGCCGGATCGGGTCGATGCCGACGTGCACCCAGAAGTCCTCGTCGCTGCCCAGCACCTGCTCGGTGGCCTGGGCGGCCAGCACGGCCTCTTCGTCGTCGGTGTCGACCTCACCCTCGATCACCGCTTCGTCGTCGGCCTCGGTTTCGTCCTCGACCGGCTCCGGGGCGGGTTCGGCCAGCTCCGCGGTGGCCTTCTCGGACTCGGCGGGGTCCACTTCGGGGGTGGTGACGATCTCGTCGATCGCGTCGACGACACCGTCCCAGCCGCGCGCGATGACCCCTTCGATCTCGGCCCAGCGCTTGCGTCCGGTGCGGCCCTCGAAGGCCTCCAGCCCGCCGCCGAGGGAACCCAGGACGGGGTTGCCGTTGAAGAATCTGGACACCACCGGCAGGTCGCACACCGAACCGATGGCCTGGACCACGGCCAGTGCCCGCAGCAGCGTGCCGACCGACTCCTCCGTCGGCTTCTCGGCCGCCAGCTCGGGCACGCCGATCAGATCGTGCTGCTGGTCCTCGCTCGGATCCAGCCGATGCGCCGACGATTCGGTCAGCGCCTGCCACGCGGGGTGGTCGGTGAGGTCGTTGTCGGAATTGGTCCGGACGAACGCCACCAGGTCCGCCGCCGACTCGAAGCCGTAGAGATCGTCGTCCTTGCCGAGGAACGCTTGCCACTCGTCATCGGCGTCCCGCCACGACGGAGCCCACAGTGTGTACAGATCGCCCTTGGTGAGCCCGAGCCGTACCGGCACGATGTCAGCAGCCATGCGGCACAGCCTAACGACGCCTATGGGGCAGCTTGCTGTCAGGCGGTTGGGCGTTCGATCCCGTCGGGTGCCCCTCGGCTGCGCGGGTTGTGAGGGTCCCGGTCGGGGTGGGGGTGCACGCTAGCCCATCGAGCGCGTAGGTGGTCGCACAGTTAAGTCACATCGAACTCCCATGTGCACCAGCATGCGGTTACAGCCATTACTACTGAAGATGCTGGTGGTGCCACTCTGGCAGCTGTTACTGACGTTAACCTAGGTAATCAGGTGGTAGTAACGATTAACTCGACGACTACTGGCAACTCATCGCTACACTGGAGTGAGAATTTACGGGGGTGTCAGGCAAATACTCGGGTGCGTGCGCCCGGTGACGGATGGGTCGGGGTGGGTCGTTGGTGAAGCGCATTCAGTCGTGGTGGGCGCAGCCCGACCACTTCGCGTGGTTCGGTTCGTACCTGCAGCTTCGGGGCATGACCGGGATGACCCGGGTGGTCCTCGTGGCGATGACGGGATCGTCGGCGCTGCTTCCGCTCGGCCTGCTGCTGAGCGACGAGCACTCGGGCGGCCTGGTGCGCGTCGCGCTGGCGGTTCTCTCGATCGCCGGCGGCGCCACCTGCTCGCTGATGTGGATCCTGCGCTGGCCCACGAAGTCCGAGTCGGTTGCCTTCGCGGTCCTGGCCTCCACCAGCATCGCGGCGGCTGCGCTGGCCCAAGGCGATCCGATGATCGCACTGCTGATCTGCACCGCGTTCGTCATGGTGTCGGCCTATGTAGCGATCTTCCACACGGCCGCCATGATGGTCGCCCACACCGTCGTCGTGGTCCTCGTCTCCGCCATCCCCGCCGCCGCGCTGGCCGCGAACGACGGATGGGTGCGGGCGGTGAGCCTCTACGGCCTGGTCGTGGTCGTCAACGTCGCGGTGCCGTTCGGCATCCAGATCCTCACCCACGCCCTCGGAGTCGATCTGGTGGAGGCCGATCGGGATCCCCTGACGGGTCTGCTCAACCGGCGGGCGTTCTACGAACGCACCTGCCAACTCGTCGCGACCTACGGGGGGACGGATTCGCACGTCGTGGTGGCGATGGTCGATCTCGATCGATTCAAGCTGCTCAACGACACCCAGGGGCATGCCGCGGGGGACCGGGCCCTGATCGCGGTCGCGCAGGCCCTGCGCGAACGCACTCATCCCGACGCCGTCGTCGGCCGCGCGGGTGGTGAGGAGTTCCTCATCGCCGACGTCTTCGTCGACCCCCGGTCCGTTCTCCTGGGAGCCCGGTTGTGCGACGGGGTGGCCGAGCTGCCGTATGCCATCACCGCCAGCGTCGGCACTGCCAGCGCGCGCTGCGACCAGGTCCTCGACGGCGATGATCCGAACCAGGTGCTCGCCGAACTGGTCGCAGCCGCCGACGCCGCCATGTACGACGCGAAGCGCAACGGCGGCAACCAGTCCCGGCAGCGGTTGGCCCCGCTCGGCGAGTTCTCGCGCTGATCCGCGCCCGCCCACGACGGAGTTGGTGTCGTCGGCGCCCTCCATCTGCGGGACGATGGCACGGTGCGCGCGGTGATGTTCGACGAGTTCGGTGGTCCGGTCGAGGTGCGGTCGGTTCCCGATCCGGTGCCCTCGGTCGCCGGCGTGGTGGTTCGGGTCGACGCCACCGGATTGTGCCGCAGCGATTGGCACGCCTGGGCGGGACACGACCAGGACGTCGCCCTTCCGCACGTCCCCGGCCACGAGCTCGTCGGCGAGGTGGTCGCGGTCGGCGCGGACGTGCGGCGCTGGGCCGTCGGTGACCGCGTCACCACCCCCTTCGTCTGTGGGTGCGGCACCTGCGAATGGTGCCTCGGTGGTCAAGCGCAGGTGTGCCCCCGCCAGACTCAGCCCGGGTTCACCCACTGGGGTTCCTTCGCCGAGTTCGTGGCCCTGCACGCCGCGGACACCAACCTGGTCGCGGTGCCGGAGACCATTGGTGATGCCGCCGCCGCGGGGCTCGGGTGTCGATTCGCGACCGCCTACCGCGCGCTGCACGCCAGGGCCGAGGTCACTGCCGGCGAGTGGGTCACGGTCGTCGGCGCAGGCGGGGTGGGCCTGAGTGCCGTCCAGATCGCCGTGGCCGCCGGGGCGATGGTCGTTGCGGTCGACCGCACGCCAGCCGCCTTGGACCTGGCCAGGCAGCTGGGTGCCACGCACACCGTGCTCGCCGATGGCGGCGACGTCGCCGCCCGGGTGCACGACCTCACCGGCGGCGGCAGCCACGTCGCGGTCGACGCGGTCGGGTCGCCGAGCACGTGCGCAGACGCCATCGGCAGCCTGCGCCGCCGGGGACGTCACGTCCAGGTGGGTCTGCTGCCGAGCGTCGGCGGCCGCCCCGCGGTACCCATGGATCGTGTGATCGCCTGGGAGCTCGACGTTCTGGGTAGTCACGGCATGGCCAGGATGGACTATCCCGCGATGCTGCGTCTCGTCGCGGACGGCACCCTGCGGCCGCAGGACCTGGTCGAGCGCGTGGTGGGGCTGGCCGAGGGCGCGCGCCTGCTGCCCGGGGTCGACACCGCCTCCCCGGCGGGCGTCACCCTGATCGACCCGCGGTCGAACTAGGGCCGTCCCGAGGGAGGACGTCGTGACCTTCTGCCCTGTGATCGGACCCGACGGCACAGGATCATTCGGAGGTCGACCGCATGCCGGTCCCGTCCGGAAGGTGTTCTCGTGGGGTTCCTCAAGCTGGTCGTGTCCTTCGCGCCATGGATCGCGTTCCTGATCATCGCCAGGGATTCCATGATCCGCGTGGAGATCGGTTTGGTCACCGCACTCGTCCTCACCGTCGCCATGGCCGTGCTGCGTCTTCAACGCGGCGTCGTCATGTGGGTCGGTCTGGCGTTCTTCATCGGTGCCACGATCGCGGTCCTGGGGTTTCATGACCATTGGGTCCTACGACGTCTCGGGGTGCTGGCCAACGGTGCCCTTGCGATCGGGGCGTGGACCACCCTGCTGGTCGGACGGCCGTTCACCCTCGAGTACGCCCGAGAGCACACCGATCCCTCGAAGTGGCGGGATCCGGTGTTCGTGCGCACCAACGAGATGCTGACCGTCCTGTGGGCGTCGGCATTCACCGTCAACACGGTGTTGGCCTGGTTGACGATGAAGCACCTCCTGCTGCCCCAGTGGGCGTGCCAGACGCTGAGTTACGCGGTCCTGCTTGGTGCGGCCGCGTTCACGTCCTGGTATCCCGTACACCTCAGGGGACGGGCCGTCGCGGCGCAGGCCGGCACGTCCGATCGGCCGTGAGGCATCAAGCCGTCGGCCGCCAGAAGCCCTCAAAACCCTGGCCGGCGTTGGTGGTTCGAATCGGCGACAACTGGACGGGGTCGCCCGCCTCGACCATCAGCCCATTGCCGACCACCATCGCGACGTGGCCGTCCCAGACCGCAAGATCGCCGGGACGCAGTGCAGCGCGGTCGACCGCAGCGCCGACGTCTTGCTCCTGAGCCAGTCGCGGAAGATCCAGTCCCGCTTCGTGATACGCCCACTGGGTGAGACCGCTGCAGTCCAGCCCGACCCCCGGTGTGGTGCCGCCCCAGTCATAGGGCACGCCGAGCTGCGTCAACGCGTGCCTAACTGCGCTCGCAGCAGTCGCATTCGGGGCGCTGGCCGTGCTGCCGTCGGGCAGGCGCACCTCCACGCCGCTGCCGAACACGCCGGGATCGGCGGGCGGTCGCGGACCTCGGTTGGCCGTCGCCGCACCGGCGGGGTGCTCGGCCGTCGCGCCGGTGGACCGCGAGGCACGTACGGCCGACCCCAGGCCGGTCGCGGATCCGAGCCCGCCGCCCAGCGCGCCGAGGCCTGGCAGCGCCCCCATCGGTGTCGTGGGCGTCACGGGCGGTGTGGCGGCTGCCGGCTCGGCGACGGCGGCCCGGTGCCCATCCAGCTCGGCCACGAGCTCGTCGATGACGGCGTGCGCCTGGGCCAACGAGCGGCGGCCCTCCTCGATCAGGGCGTCCACGGTTCCCGGTTCGTCGAGCTCGGACTCCAGCGCGGCGGCACGGGCTTCGAAGTCGTCGACGATCGCCTGCAATCGCTGCCGCGCTCGAGCCACCGAAGCCGCCGCCTGAGTCGTGACGGCTCCGAGGCGGTCGGCGCTCGTGGCCAGCGACTCGACGGCGGTGACGGTCACGCGGCTGAACTCGGCGGCAGCATCCGCGGCGTCGCCATCCCACTGCGTGCCCTGCCACGACCGCCCAGTGCTGGCGGCGACGTCGGACAGCGTGCTGCCGATCATCGTCAACGCCACCGCATCCGGCGTGCCCGTGCCCAACTTCTCCTGCACCGCGCGCAGGGGCGCCGCCAGCCCGGCGACCAATGCGCTGGCCACCGTCAGTCCTGGATCGGCGAGATGGCCCGGCCGTCCGCGATCCGGTAGGCGTCGGCAGTCGCGTCCGCGGTTGCCCTGGCTGCGGTGAGACGTTCGGCGAGCTGCGCCGCGAGGGCGGCGTCCCGTGTGAGTGCCTCGTTCAGGGCGGTCAGGAAGTCTGCCCCGACCGCGCCGAAGGCGTCGGGGGCGACGGTCGCGGCGGTCAGGTCTGCCGCGACGGCGCCGAGTACGTCGGCCTGACCTAGCTGGGCCACACCGAACGCGTGGATGTGGGAGGTATCGGCGATCATGCCGTTATGACGTCGGCCGACTCGGTTCGGTTCCACTAGGGTTCGCCGCATGGACGTCCGCGTTGTCGATCATCCCCTCGCCGCCGCCCGGCTGACCACGCTGCGCGACGCGCGCACCGACAACGCCGGCTTCCGCGCAGCCCTCTGCGACCTCGCGCTGATGCTGGTCTATGAGGCCATGCGCGACGCCAAGTCGACGTCGGTACCCATCCGCACGCCGTTGGCGGACACCACCGGCTCGCACCTGACCTCGCCGCCGCTGCTGGTGCCGGTACTGCGGGCGGGCCTCGGCATGGTCGAGAAGGCGCATCAGCTGATCCCCGAGGCGAAGGTCGGCTTCGTCGGGGTCGCCCGCGACGAGGAGACCACCCTGCCGACGCCGTATCTCGAGTCGCTACCGGATGACCTGAGCGCCACCCCGGTCATGGTGCTCGACCCGATGCTGGCCACCGGCGGGTCGATGGCGCATACCCTTGGCCTGCTGTACGCCCGCAAGGCCGTCGAGGTGACCGCGGTCTGCGTAGTGTGTGCGCCGGAAGGCATTGCGGCACTTGAGAAGGCGGCACCGGACCTGACGCTGTGGACCGCGGCCATCGACGACGGTCTCAACGACGTCTCCTACATCGTGCCCGGTCTCGGCGACGCCGGGGACCGTCAGTTCGGTCCGCGCTGAAGCAGGCCGGTGACGTCGGCTCGCAGCTGGTCGAGCCGGACCGCCGCGTCCAGACGGGCGGCAGTCACGTCGTCGCGAGGTGGGAGACGAATCTCCAAGTATGCCTTGACCTTCGGCTCGGTTCCCGATGGCCGGACGGCCACCCGCACCGAATCTCCTTGGTAGACGAGCGCATCAGTGCGGTGGTGGCCGGGATCGTCCAGCAGGTCGGCGGCCCCGATCGACTCACCGCCGAGGTGCGTCGGCCGCGTTGCGCGCAGGCGGCCCATCAGGTCCGCATCGGCAGGCGCCGACAGGGCCGAGGTCGCGTGCACGCCGTGCCGGCGCGCCAGGGCGTCGAGCGCGTCGGTCGGGGTGCGGCCCTCGTCGCGCAGCACCGACATCAGATCGCAGGCCAGGATGGCGGCACTGATGCCGTCCTTGTCCCGCACGGCCGATGGGTCGACGCAGTGGCCGATCGCCTCCTCGTAGGCGTAGACCAGCGTGCTGCCTGGCAGGTCGGCGTCCGCACGGGCCAGCCACTTGAACCCCGTGAGGGTCTCGACGTGCTGAGCACCGTGGCCGGCCGCGATCGAGGCGAGCATTCGCGAGGAGACCAGCGTGCTGGCCACCACGCTGCGGGCCATGACGTCGCCCGGCTCGGTCTGGGACAGGATGTAATCGCCCAATAGCCAACCGGTTTCGTCACCGGAGAGCATTCGCCAGCCCGACGTCGTCGGAATGCCGACCGCGCACCTGTCGGCGTCGGGATCCAGTGCGATCGCCACGTCCGCGTCCACCTCGGCGGCGAGTCGAAGAAGCAGATCCGTCGCACCCGGCTCCTCCGGGTTGGGGAACGCGACGGTGGGAAAGTCCCCGTCCGGAGCGAACTGCTCGGCGACGGTGTGGACGTCGGTCAGGCCGGCCTCGTGCAGGGCACGGACGGCCGGCTCTCCGCCGACACCGTGCATCGGGGTCAACGCCACGCGCACCGAGCCCGTCGCCCGGCGCACTTCAGCGGCGCGCCGCACGTAGTCCACGATCAGCTCGGTGCCGGTCGGATCCACACTCGAGCGCTCGACGCGGGTCGGTGCGATCGCCATCGCCGCCTCGATCTCGCGGTCGGCCGGCGGGACGATCTGCATGCCGCCGTCGAGGAACACCTTGTAGCCGTTGTCATTGGGGGGATTGTGCGACGCGGTGATCTGCACCCCGGCCACGGCACCCCGGCGACGCACCGCGAACGCCACCACCGGCGTTGGGGCGGGATCCGGCAACAACAGCACGGAGAACCCTGCGCCGGCGAGCACCTCGGCGGTGGCCAGCGCGAAGTCGTCGGAGCGGTGGCGCGCATCGCGGCCCACCACTACGGTCGAGCCGCCAAGGCCTCGGTCCTGGAGCACCCTGGCCACGGCCCACGTCGCCGTGGTCACGGTCTCGACGTTCATCCCGCCGGGGCCCGGACGCATCGGGCCGCGCAGGCCGGCCGTGCCGAAGGTGAGGGGCGGCTCGCCGGGTGCGGTCATGGGCCCATTGTGTCTGGCGTCGTGTCCGGCGTGTCGACGTGGGTTGGGAGTCAACGACTTTCGGTGAGACTTTCTTCGAGATTCCTCATGAAACACGTCGCTGATTCCTCATACTTCGAACATACGTTCGAGATGTGACGTTCACGGCCATGCGGGAGGCGCTGACCGCGCTGCGCGCCGCGTACGACGCACTGGCCGGCTGCGACGTCGACGGGCTCACCTGCCCGGAATTGCTCGAGGTTCTCGACGAGGTGCAGACCCTGAGCTGTCAGTTGCCGAGTCAGAACCACCGCCTCCTGGCGCGGCTGCGGATTGAGGCGACGGCCAGGGACCTGGGCGCCAAGTCCTGGCGTGACGTGGCGATGATCCGCTGGCGGCTGTCCTCCGAGGAGGCGAACCGTCGCCTGGCCGAGAGCGACCTGCTGGGTCCGCGACGCACCGTCACCGGCGAACCGCTGCCCCCGGTGCTGGAGGCGACTGCAACCGCGCAGCAGCTGGGGTTCGTCACCCCCGAGCACGTCACCGTGATCCGCCTCGCCACGAGGCGCCTGCCCGGCTGGGTCGACGGCGAAACCCGGGCGAGGATCGAGTGCGACTGGGTGCGCCACGCCGTCGGGTCGGGCCCCAAGGAGCTGACGGACCAGGTGAACCGGACGTTGTTCCTGCTCGACCAGGACGGGCCCATGCCCGACGACGCCGAACGCGCCCGCCGCCGCGGCGTGTCGGTCGCCAAGCAGCAGCCGACCGGCATGACCGAGTTGAAGGCCGCACTCACCCCGCAGGCGTGGGCGGTGTGGGAGGTACTCTTCGCCCGATACGCCGCCCCCGGGATGTGCAACCCCGCCAACGAGAACCCCTGCACCACGGGCATCCCGACCCAGGCTCAGATCGACGCCGACACCCGCACCCTGGAGCAACGCCGCCACGACGCGCTGGAGTTCATCGGACGCGCCGCCCTGGACAAGGGCGAATTGGGTCAGCTCAACGGGCTGCCGACCTCGATCATCGTGCGAACCACGCTTGCGGAACTTCGCGCGCAAGCCGGTATCTGTGTCACCGGCGGGGGCGCCCTGATCCCCGTTGTCGACGTGCTGAAGATGGCCGCCCGGGTCGACACGACCAACTACCTGGCCGTGTTCGACGACGCCACCGGGTCCGCCCTCGACCTGTTCCGGGCCCGACGCACCGCGTCCGTGGCCCAACGCCTGACGCTGATCGCCCGCGACGGCGGCTGCACCAAGCCCGGCTGCACGGTGCCCGCCTATGGTGCTCAGGTCCACCACGCCGCCAAGGATTGGACCGCCGGGGGTGACACCAACGTCGACGATCTTGCGCTGGCGTGCGGCCCCGACAACCGGGCGGTGGGACCCGGGGGCTGGACCACTCGCTTCGGTCAGCACCATGACGTCGAATGGCTTCCGCCACCCCACCTCGACAGCGGACAGAAACGCACCAACGACTACCACCACCCCGAAAGGCTGCGCCTACCAAGCGAAGACGCCTGGCAGTCCGCCAAGCCCGGCGTGGGCCCGGACTTTCGCGCCGGCGGTGTGGCCACCCCGCCCGGAGGGTCGGTGACCGTCTCCGATGAGCACGCCGATGGCCAGCCCGGCGGTCCGGCTCCGCCGAGCAGCACGGCGGCTTGAGCCCCCTGGCGTTCAGGCCCCGCGTGAACGCTCATCGCCGTCGGCGAGCTTGCGCAGCACCGGGGCCACCAGCATCAGCAGGTTGAACTCCAGCTCGGTCAACGTGTCGCGCATCGCGGCATTCAGCCATTCGTCGCGCTCGGCGCGGTCGGCCTCGAGCAACGCCATGCCGGCGTCGGTCACCTCGACGAGTTGGCGGCGTCGATCGTGGGCATCGGTGCGCCGGGCCACCAAGCCCTGGGACTCCAGATGGTTGATGCCGTCGGTCAGCGACTGCACCCGAACGTGCATCCGGGTGGCCAGCTCGGCGGGCGTGGTGACACCGGCCCGGCTGACCTCGCCGAGGATCTGCTGCTGACCGAGGGTGAGGCCGTTGTCGCTGCGGTGCCGGCGAAGTTGCCGGGTCAGCGCCATGATCGACTCCCGCAGCTCCGTCGCATTGGCTGTGTTCGACTGCATTACCAAGTTATACCTTGGTATTTCCATAACTATCGCCAGGTTGAGATCTTTCTTTGACAAGCGCATACTTGTAGACATGTGGAAATGGGTACTGCTGGCGGTCATCACGATCGCGGTGACCGTGCCCCTGAACCTCATCGGTGTGCCGTCCGCAGCCCTGTTCGCCGCCTTGATCGTCGGCATCGTGCTGGCCCTGCTGTCACTCGCGCCGGCCGGCGTGCCCCGCCGGGCAGGGATCGCCGCCCAGGGCGTGCTCGGCGTCTACATCGGCACCATGGTCCACCGGGACGCACTGACGGCGCTCGGCTCGGACTGGCCCATCGTCGTCGCGGTGGCCCTGTCGACGCTGGTGCTCAGCATCGGCGCGGGCGCCCTGTTGGGTCTGCACCGCGACATCAGCCCGCTCACCGGGTCTCTGGCACTGGTCGCCGGTGGCGCATCGGGTCTGGTCGCGATAGCCCGGGAGCTGGGTGGCGACGATCGGGTGGTCGCGGTGGTGCAGTACCTGCGGGTCGCGCTGATCACCGCCTCGATGCCGATCGTCGTGACGCTGGTCTTCCATGCCGAGAAGAGCGGTCCGTCGGCCGCTCCGGTGCAAACCGGTTCCGCCCCTTGGTATCTGAGCCTGGCCATGCTGGTCGTGATCGTCCTCGTCGGGGCCACCGCCGGTCGGTTGGCCCGCTTGCCCGGCGCCGGGCTGCTCGGCCCGATGGCCGTTACCATCGCACTGGAGCTGACCGGGACGTCATTCGGGCTCGAGGTGCCGATGGTGCTGGTGCAGCTCGGGTACGCCGTGATCGGCTGGCAGGCCGGGGTGGCGTTCACCCGGGAGTCCATGCGGGCCATCGGTCGCGCGTTGCCGACCGCGCTGGGCCTGATCGTGGTACTCAACCTGGCCTGCGCGGGGCTGGGCATCCTGCTGGCCGACGTCACCGGCATCAGCCCGCTGGAGGGATACCTGTCCACCAGTCCCGGCGGCATCTACGCCGTGCTGGCCACGGCCGTCGAGACCGGTGCCAACGTCACCTTCGTCGTCGCCGCGCAGGTGGTGCGCGTCCTGCTGATGCTGTTCGCCGCGCCGATGATCTCCCGCGGCCTCGCCGCGCTGTCGCAGCGGTCCGCCTACAGGCGCGCCAGCACCTCGGACAGCAGGGAACCCATCCGCGTCGCCGACTGACGTCCCGCCTCCAGCACCTCGAGGTGGCTGAGCGGCTCGCCCGTCATGCCCGCCGCCAGGTTGGTCACCAGCGATACCGCCAGCACCTCCGCACCGGCAGCTCTGGCTGCGATCGTCTCGTGCACCGTGGACATCCCCACCAGGTCCGCGCCCAGCGTGCGCAGCATCCGGATCTCGGCCGGCGTCTCGTAGTGCGGCCCGGGCAGCCCCGCGTAGACGCCCTCTGCCAGCGACGGGTCGACCTCGCGGGCCAGCTCCCGCAGGCGCGGCGAGTAGGCGTCGACCAGGTCGACGAACTTGGCACCCACCAGTGGTGAGCGGGCCGTCAGGTTGAGGTGATCGCTGATCAGCACGGGCTGCCCGACGGTGAAGTCCGCGCGAAGCCCGCCCGCGGCGTTGGTCAGCACGACGGTGCGGGCCCCCGCCGCACATGCGGTCCGGACGGGATGCACCACGTGGCGCAGCTCGTGCCCCTCGTAGGCGTGAATCCGGCCCAGCAGCACCAGGATTCGCTTGTCTCCGACCGGCACCGCCAGCAACGTTCCGCCATGCCCGGCGGCGGTCGGGGGAGTGAAGCCGGGCACGTCGGCCATGGCGACCACCGCGCTCGGCTCACCCAGTTCGGCTGCCGCGGGCGCCCACCCCGACCCGAGCACGACGGCGACGTCGAACGCGTCGATCCCGGTACGCGCCCTGAGCTGGTCGGCGGCCGCTTCGGCGGTGGCTTGCGGGTCGGTCGGCGTACTGGTCACAGCGAGGCAGCCTAGCGCTCGCGCGAGAAGGGAATTGGTCGGTGAGATACTTCTCCGATGCCCACCGACACAGCCGCGGCGACCGTCGAGGACGTCGTCCAGCGACGTCGTGGCGACCTCGTCGAGCTCTCGCACTCGATCCACGCCGAACCCGAACTGGCGTTCGCCGAACACCGCAGCTGCGCCAAGACCCAGGCGCTGGTGGCCGAGCGCGGCTTTCGGATCACTGCGGCGCCCGGGGGGCTGGACACCGCATTCCGGGCCGACTTCGGCAGCGGCTCACTGGTCATCGGCATCTGCGCCGAGTACGACGCGCTACCGGGCATCGGCCACGCCTGCGGCCACAACATCATCGCGGCCTCCGCGGTCGGGACGGCGCTGGCCCTGGCCGAGGTCGCCGAGGAGCTGGACCTGACGGTCGTGTTGCTCGGCACTCCCGCCGAGGAGTCCGGCGGTGGCAAGGCGGTGCTGCTGGAGGCGGGCGCGTTCGACGACCTCGCTGCGACGGTGATGCTGCACGCCGGCCCGATCGACATCGCGCGGGCCCGGTCGCTGGCGCTGTCGCAGGTCGCCGTCGAGTACACCGGTCGCGAGGCCCACGCGGCCGTCGCACCGTATCTCGGGCTGAACGCCGCCGACGCGATCACGGTGTCCCAGGTCGCGATCGGGCTGCTGCGCCAGCAGCTGGCGCCCGGTCAGATGGTGCACGGCATCGTCACCGACGGCGGACAGGCCACCAACGTCATCCCCGCCCGTACCGAGATGCACTACACGATGCGCGCCAACGACGCCGGGTCGCTCAGCGAGCTGGAGAGCCGGATGGCGGACTGCTTCCTGGCCGGCGCGGTGGCCACCGGCTGCGGCCACCAGGTGCGTGCGACGGAGCCGTCCTACCTGGAGCTGACACCCGACACCTGGCTAGCCGAAGTGTTCCGTGCCGAGATGGTGCGCGTCGGCCGGACACCCGTCGCCGCCGAGTTCGAGGCCGCCATGCCCCTGGGCAGCACCGACATGGGCAACGTCACCCAGCTGATGCCGGGCATTCACCCTATCGTCGGCATCGACGCCGAGGGGGCGTCCATCCACCAACCGGCCTTCGCCGCGGCGGCGGCCGGACCCAGCGCCGACAAGGCCGTGATCGAAGGAGCCGTGATGCTGGCCCGCACCGTCGTCCAGTTGGCCGAGACGCCCACCGAGCGCGACCGGGTGCTGGCAGCGAAGGCGGCGCGCAGGTGAGCATCGCCGAATACACCGAAGCCTGGCTGGCCGCCCACTACGACGAGCTGGTGGCCTGGCGGCGGCACATCCACCAGCACCCCGAACTGGGGCGCCAGGAGTTCGAGACCACGCAGTTCGTCGCATCGCGGCTGGCCGATGCCGGGCTCAATCCGAAGGTGCTGCCCAGCGGTACCGGGCTGACGTGCGACTTCGGCCCCGAACACGCGCCGCGGGTGGCGCTGCGCGCCGACATGGACGCCCTGCCAATGGCCGAGCGGACCGATGCGCCGTACTCGTCGCTGGTGCCGGGCGTCGCGCACGCCTGCGGGCACGACGGGCACACGTCGATCCTGCTCGGCGCGGGCTTGGCGTTGGCCTCGGTGCCGGAGCTGCCGGTCGGCGTGCGGCTGCTGTTCCAGCCCGCCGAGGAGCTGATGCCGGGCGGCGCCATCGACGCGATCGCCGCCGGGGCGCTGGCCGGGGTCTCGCGGATCTTCGCGCTGCACTGCGATCCCCGGCTGGAGGTCGGCAGGGTCGCCATCCGGCCGGGGCCCATCACCTCGGCTGCCGATCAGGTCGAGATCACCCTGCACTCACCGGGCGGGCACACCTCACGGCCGCATCTGACCGGCGACCTGGTCTACGCGCTGGGCATGCTGATCACCGGTCTGCCCGGCGTGCTTTCGCGGCGCGTCGACCCGCGCAACAACACCGTGATGGTGTGGGGTGCGGTGAACGCCGGCGTCGCGGCCAACGCCATCCCCCAGGCGGGCACCATCGCGGGCACCATCCGCACCGCCAGCCGCGAGGCCTGGGTCGCGATGGAGGACCTGGTCGGCGAGATCGTCGCGTCGATCCTGGCGCCGCTGCAGGTGGAGTTCGGCGTGCACTACCGCCGGGGTGTGCCGCCGGTGGTCAACGAGGAGATCTCGACGCGGATCTTCACCCACGCGATCGAGGCCATCGGGCCCGACGTGCTGACCGACACCAAGCAGTCCGGTGGCGGCGAGGACTTCTCCTGGTATCTGGAGGACGTCCCCGGCGCGATGGCGCGCCTGGGCGTGTGGCCTGGGCACGGGCCGCAGCTGGACCTGCACCAGCCGACGTTCGACCTCGACGAGCGGGCACTCGGCGTCGGCGTGCGGGTCTTCACCAACATCGTCGAGCAGTCCGCCGGCTTCTAGCGGTCGAGTCTGCGCCGATCGGGGCGGTCGGTGACGGGTTAGGTGCCCGGGCCGACGTTCCCAGCGGGCCGGGTGCGCAGATCGTGGACGTACTCGGCGGGCGCACCGGCGATCTCGGCGGCCTCGGCCATCACCCCGAGGTAGCGGGCCGACGGGATGCCACCCTCCCACGCGTCGAGGACGTACAGCCAGGCGAGCACCGGATCGGTGTCGGTGTCGGAGGTCTCGCGATGCACGCGGCAGCGGATCTTCTTGTGGAAGCCGAGTTCGGAACCCTCCCAGCGGTCGAGGTTCTCCTCGTCCTCCTTGGTCATGTCGTAGAGCACGACGAAGACCTTGGACAGGGGGTCCTCGACGAGGGTCGCGAGGGCACCCTCCCAGCCGAGATCCGCGCCACCGAAGGTCAGACGCCAACCATGCAGCCAGCCCGTTCCCGCCATCGGCGAGTGGGGGGCGCGCTGCAGCATCTGCTCAGGATGCATGTTCGACCCGTAAGCGGCGTAGAGCGGCACGGGGGCAAGCCTAAGGGGTCGCGGGACTACTGGGCGATCGACTCGACCCACGGGGTTAGATGTACCCCGTGGCTACCCGAATCGTGATCATCGGCGGCGGTCCTGCCGGATATGAGGCCGCACTGGTCGCCGCGGGCCGCGGGCCCGACGTCGCGCAGGTCACCGTCATCGACTCGGACGGCATCGGCGGCGCCTGCGTGCTCTGGGATTGCGTGCCATCGAAGACGTTCATCGCGTCCACCGGCGTGCGCACCGAGCTGCGGCGCGCCGACGGACTCGGGTTCGACATCAAGATCGAGGACGCCAAGATCTCGCTGCCGCAGATCCACAATCGGGTCAAGACCCTGGCGCGGTCGCAGTCGGCGGACATCGGGTCCAATTTGCTGCGTGAGGGCGTCACGGTCGTGCACGGCCGCGGTGAACTCGTCGACGACAGCCCCGGCATGGCCCACCACCGTGTGAAGGTCACCACACCCGATGGCAAGGTGGGCGTACTCAAGGCCGACGTCGTACTCATCGCCACCGGTGCCCGCCCGCGGGTGCTGCCCCATGCGGTGCCCGACGGCGAGCGGATCCTGAACTGGCGTCAGCTCTACGACCTCACCGAGTTGCCCAAGCATCTGGTCATCGTCGGTTCTGGTGTCACGGGTGCCGAATTCTGCAATGCCTACACCGAGTTGGGCGTGCCGGTGACGGTGGTCGCCAGCCGCGACCAGATCCTGCCCCACGAGGACTCCGACGCCGCCGCGGTACTGGAGGAGACGTTCGCCGAGCGCGGCGTGAAGCTGGTCAAGAACGCCCGCGCCGACTCCGTGACGCGCACCAGGGACGGCGTCGTGGTCGCGATGGCCGACGGCCGCACGGTCGAGGGCAGCCACGCGCTGATGACGGTCGGGTCGGTGCCCAACACCGAGGGTTTGGGACTAGAGAGGGTCGGCATCGAGCTCGCTGCCGGCAATTATCTTTCGGTGGACCGGGTTTCGCGTACCACCGCGGCCGGGATCTATGCCGCCGGGGACTGCACCGGCCTGCTGCCGCTGGCCTCGGTGGCAGCCATGCAGGGCCGCATCGCGATGTATCACGCGCTCGGTGAGGGTGTGTCGCCCATCCGGTTGCGCACCGTCGCCGCGGCCGTGTTCACCCGTCCCGAGATCGCAGCGGTGGGGGTGCCGCAGACCGCGATCGACAACGGCTCGGTGCCGGCCCGCACGCTGATGCTGCCGCTGACCACCAACGCCAGGGCCAAGATGTCGCTGCTGCGCCGTGGCTTCGTGAAGATCTTCTGTCGCCCCGCGACCGGCGTCGTCATCGGTGGTGTCGTCGTGGCGCCGATCGCGTCGGAACTGATCCTGCCGATCGCACTGGCGGTGCAGAACCGGATCTCGGTGAGCGATCTGGCGCAGACGTTGTCGGTGTACCCATCGCTGTCGGGCTCGACGGTGGAAGCCGCTCGGCGCTTGATGGCCCACGACGATCTGGACTGAAGACACGTAGGCTCGCAGACGTACGCCTACCGGCCAGTAACTAGAGGAGTCCTTGGCGTGAGCGACCCGATCCCCGGTCCGGGCAACGGCCAGACCCTTCTCGGCCCCGAATGGCGATCCCAGTCGTGGGAACGTCTCGGAAGTGAGCAGTTCGACGTCGTCGTCATCGGTGGCGGCGTGGTGGGCGCTGGCGCCGCGCTGGACGCGGCCACCCGCGGTCTGAAGGTGGCGCTCGTCGAGGCCCGTGACTTCGCCTCCGGCACGTCGAGCCGGTCCTCGAAGATGTTCCACGGCGGCCTGCGCTATCTCGAACAGCTCGAATTCGGACTGGTACGCGAGGCGCTGCACGAACGCGAGCTCTCCTTGACGACCCTGGCGCCCCATCTGGTCAAGCCGCTGCCATTCCTGTTCCCGCTCACCAAGCGGCTGTGGGAGCGGCCCTACGTCGCCGCGGGCATCTTCCTCTACGACCAGCTGGGCGGTGCGAAATCCGTTCCCGCGCAAAAGCATCTGCTCAAGGCAGGTGCGCTGCGGCTGGCGCCCGGCCTGAAGCGCAGCTCGTTGATCGGTGGCATCCGCTACTACGACACCGTCGTCGACGACGCCAGGCACACCATGACCGTGGCGCGCACCGCGGCGCACTACGGGGCGGTGGTGCGCACCTCGACGCAGGTGGTGTCGCTGCTACGCGAGGGTGACCGCGTGACCGGCGTGCGGGTCCGTGATACCGAGGACGGTGCGCTGACCGACGTCCGCGGCCACGTGGTGGTCAACGCCACCGGCGTGTGGACCGACGAGATCCAGGCGCTGTCCAAGCAACGCGGTCGCTTTCGCGTGCGTGCCTCCAAGGGCGTGCACATCGTGGTGCCCCGCGACCGCATCGTCAGCGAGGTGGCGATCATCCTGCGCACCGAGAAGTCGGTGCTGTTCGTCATTCCGTGGGGCACGCACTGGATCATCGGCACCACCGACACCGACTGGAACCTCGACCTCGCGCACCCCGCGGCCACCAAGGCCGACATCGACTACATCCTCGGACACGTCAACGAGGTGCTCGCCACACCGCTGAACCACGACGACATCGACGGCGTCTACGCGGGCTTGCGGCCGCTACTGGCCGGTGAGAGCGAGGAGACCTCCAAGCTCTCCCGCGAGCATGCGGTGGCCTCCCCGTCCCCGGGTCTGGTGGCGATCGCCGGCGGCAAGTACACCACCTACCGGGTGATGGGGGAGGACGCCATCGATGCGGCCAGCCAGTTCATCCCGACCAGGGTGGCGCCGTCGATCACCGAGAAGGTGCCGCTCGTGGGCGCCGACGGCTACTTCGCGCTGATCAACCAGACCGAGCACGTCGGTGCGCACTACGACCTGCATCCGTACCGGGTGCGCCACCTGCTGGACCGCTATGGCTCGCTGATCGGCGAGGTGCTCGCAATGGCCGAGGGGCGCCCGGAGCTCTTGGCGCCCATCACCGAAGCGCCCGTCTACCTCAAGGTCGAGGCCTGGTATGCCGCTGCGGCGGAGGGTGCGCTACACCTCGAGGACATCCTGGCCAGGCGCATGCGCATCTCGATCGAGTACCCGCACCGCGGCGTCGACTGCGCCCGTGAGGTCGCCGAAGTGGTTGCGCCCGTTCTTGGTTGGAGTCCCGAGGACGTCGAACGCGAGGTGGCCATCTATCTGGCCCGGGTCGAGGCCGAGGTGCTCTCTCAGACCCAGCCCGACGACGAGTCCGCCGATGCGTTGCGCGCCGCCGCGCCCGAGGCGCGCGCCGAGATCCTCGAGCCCGTCCCGCTGACGTGAGGCGACCCGCGCCGCTTCCGGTGCGCGACGGCCTCGGCCCCGCCCGGGTGCGGTTGCGGGGCGGCGCCGTGCTGGTCGAGCTCGCCGACCGCTTCGGCGAGGACGCGGCCGCCAAAGTCCTTGCTGGAGAGGTCGTCTGCGCGGACGGTTCGATCGTGACCGCCTCGACGGTGCTCGCGCCCAACAGTCACGTCTACCTGTACCGCGACCTGCCCGCCGAGGTGGAGGTGCCGTTCGACGTTCCGGTGCTGTACCGAGACGGCGACGTCGTGGTGGTCGACAAGCCGCACTTCCTTGCCACCATGCCGCGCGGCGGCTACGTCGCGCAGACCGCGCTGGTGCGGTTGCGCCGCTCGCTGGACCTGCCGGAGCTGAGCCCTGCGCACCGTCTCGACCGGTTGACCGCCGGGGTGCTGCTGTTCACCGTCCGGCGCGACGTACGCGGCGCCTACCAGACGATGTTCGCGCGGGGTGAGGTGCGCAAGACCTACCTGGCGCGCGCGGCGGTCGACCCCGGATTGGCCCTGCCCGCGGTGCTGTCCAGCCGAATCGTCAAGCAGCGCAGCCGGTTGCAGGCCTTCGAGGAGGCCGGCGAGCCCAACGCAGAGACGCTCGTCGAGCTGGTCTCGCCAGACGGGGTGTACCGGCTGACGCCACGGACCGGGCGCACGCACCAGCTGCGCGTGCACATGGCATCCCTCGGGCTGCCGCTGATCAACGACCCGCTCTACCCGCACGTGCGCGACGTGGCGCCGGACGACTTCTCCCGCCCGCTCGCCCTGCTGGCGCACACCCTGGAGTTCGACGATCCGCTGACCGGCCGGCCGCGCCGGTTCGAGAGTGCCCGGCCGTTGCCCTGATCGTGGCGAGATGAGGCCTGCGTCGAACTGA
This sequence comes from Mycolicibacterium sichuanense, assembly GCF_033741125.1. Classification (NCBI taxonomy): domain Bacteria; kingdom Bacillati; phylum Actinomycetota; class Actinomycetes; order Mycobacteriales; family Mycobacteriaceae; genus Mycobacterium; species Mycolicibacterium sichuanense. Next base: position 576,654 of record NZ_JAWQPU010000001.1, read on the forward strand.
AACGTGTTCTACTGGCCAGCGTGGATCGCACGACATTCGACGCACTGTTCGACATGACCGGCCGCACCGTGATCGTGACCGGTGGCACCCGGGGCATTGGCCTGGCGATGGCGGAGGGTTTCGCGCTCGCCGGTGCCAACGTGGTCGTCGCCAGCCGCAAGGCCGACGCCTGTGATGAGGCCGCCGAGCACCTGCGCGCCCTGGGGGGTGGGAAGGCCATCGGAGTGCCCGCCCACGTCGGTGCACTCGAGGATCTCGACGTCCTGGTGGGCCGAACCGTGGCCGAGTTCGGCGGTGTCGACGTGGTGGTCAACAACGCGGCGAACGCGCTCGCTGAACCGCTGGGCTCGCAGTCGGCACAGGCGTGGGCGAAGTCCAACGAGGTCAACGTGCGAGGGCCGGTGTTCCTCGTGCAGGCCGCGCTGCCGCATCTGAAGGCGAGCAGTCACGCCGCGGTGCTCAACGTGGTGTCGGTGGGCGCCTTCCTGTTTGCCCCCGGTCTGTCGATGTACGCGGCGGCCAAGGCGGCGATGATGTCCTACACGCGGTCGATGGCAGCCGAGTTCGCGGGTGACGGCATCCGCGTCAACGCACTCGCTCCCGGACCCGTCGACACCCACATGATGCGGCAGAACCCGCAGCAGGCGATCGATCACATGGTGGCGGGCACGCTGTTGAAGCGACTCGCCTCGCCGGACGAGATGGTCGGTGCCGCACTGCTGTTGTGCTCGGATGCCGGTAGCTACATCACGGGCACCGTCGTCATCGTCGACGGGGGCGGCACACCCCGCTGACCCTCTCACCCCGGCCGAGCGTGGAGAGGAAGCACGCAACTCACCGCGACGGCGTGCAGCTACTGCACACACACTCGACGGGGATCAATATTGCGTAAGTATCGGCGCGCACGACGTCAGGGTTGCGTATGCGATCGCTTCGGACGTCGCGACGGGGCGTACTCCTGAAGGCATGCCCATTGCCGTCGATGCGCCAGAGGCGATTCCGCTCTCGCTGCAGACCTCCATCCAACTCGTCCGCCGCGTGGTGACGGGCGCCGGTTACGACGTACCCGGCGCCGCGCTGGACGACCCGACCGTGACGGCCTGGGTCCGCGAGCACGGTGCGACGGTCACCGCCCACGACGACGACGAGCTGGACCTGGTGCAGTACAGCGGCATTCGTCCCAGCCAGATCGTGTTCAGGTGCGGCACCAGAACCGACACGGTACGACGAGCCGTGAAACTCGGGGTGTTCCGGTTCGTGGTCTGCACACCGGCGCAAATCGCCGGCCTGACCGCGTGCACCGAGCGGACGAGCTATCTCTACCTCGACGAGCATTCGCCCCTGGTGCTCGGCGACCGTCGCCTGCGGGTCATTGGTCTGCTTGGCGAAGTCGACGACTCCGACGGCGCCGTGGAGTGGGCCTCGGTGGCCGAGCGACTGCTGTGCCGGATGGCGCTGCTGAAGACCTGTGGCAACCCGACCAGGCGCATCATGCTCAGCGGCGGCTCCACCGACATCTGGCTGAAGGGCCAAGTCCCGCAATTGACCTCGATCGCGCATGCCATCGACGACGCGCTCCGCGAGGGCTGCGAGCGCTGGCAGTTGCCGAGGCCGGCGGTGACGCTGGCGTCATCGATGGTCTCGGGACGGGTGAGCACGGCGGCGTGAGCCCGCCCGGTCGGCTATCCGCCGTCGTAGCGCACCCGACCGTCGAATCCCGCCGCGCCCGCGCCGTTGACGCTCTCGGCCATCGCTTCGCCGTGGTCGAAGACGCGTCCCCGCCGCTCGGCGTCGCTGCTGCCGCTGAACAGCGACGCGTCGGACAGGTCGCCGGGTGCGGTGACGTCCCTGTTCTCGAGCGCCGATGCCCGGCCGCCGAATTGCTCGACCCGCCAACGGGGCAGCGCGCCGGGGTTGGTGTGCTGCAGCCAGGTGGTGATGCCTTCGCGGACGTGGCAGCGCAGATCGAACAGCGCAGGCGCGTTCGACGCGCTGACCAGAATGCGCACGCGCAGGTATCCGCCGACGCAGTCGGTCACCTGCACGACGCCGACGCGGCCGTCCCACAGCTCGTCGGCGGACAGCAGCCGGTCGAGCTCCGCGCGCATCGCATCGATCGGCACCGTGAAGTCGAGGTCGAACTCGGCGGTGCCGAGTAGTTCGGTGGCGTTGCGCGTCCAGTTCTGGAACGGCTTGGTCGTGAAGTAGGTACACGGCAGCACCAGGCGGCGCTCATCCCACAGATGCACGACGACGTAGGTGAGGGTGATCTCCTCGATCCGGCCCCACTCGTCCTCGAGCACCACGACGTCGCCGACGCGGATCGCATCGGAGAACGCGATCTGGATGCCGGCGAACACCGCGCCGAGCGAGGTTTGAGCGGCCAGACCCGCCACGACCGACAGCACACCCGCGGAGGCGAACAGCGTCTTGCCGACGTCGGTGAACGACGGGAAGGTCATCAGCGCCGAGGAGAGCCCGAACAGCACGATGATCGCGATGACGACGCGGCGCATCACCGTTACCTGGGTCCGCACCTTGCGTCGGTGGCGGTCGGCGTCGGTCATCGCGTCGTCCCCGCCGCCGAACTTGGCGATCGCTTGCCGTTCGGCGACGCGCACCAGACTCGCCACCACCCAGGTGGTCGCAGCGATCAACAGGATCAGCAGGGCATGGTCTACCCAGCCGCGCCAGGACGCGGACGGGGGCACGGCCCGCTTCACGACGATGCTGGCGGCGATGACCATCAGCGTCGCCCGGCCCGGAATGCGGGTGAACCTGGCGACGTCGGTGATCAGCGTGCTGTGCCGACCGATGCGCTGCAGCACCCAGGAGAGCATCACTCCCAGGAAGTAGGCGGCGACCACGGCGGCGCACACCCACGCGATCGGCACGGCGACGTCGGTCATCGAGGTGAATCCCTCAGACATTGGACTCTCTGCTCCCGTAGCTCGGGGTCGGGGGGTCGCCTTCCGACGCTACGGGAGGTATCGGCGTCCGTCGAATCGGCGGGGATCGGTCGGATGCGCCCGATGAGAGCGGTCTCACAGTTTGAAAACCGTTCAGCCGCTTGCCATTCGCGATCTCAGCTGGCTTCATCATCACCGAAGGCGGGCCGTCCGGCGGCGATTGACCGGCGCCGAACCGAATAAGATTCGGCCGCATGACCTTTCGAGCAGGTACGACGCAAGCCGACTGACAGCGCCTCAGCCCAGCAGTGGGCCCGCATCCTCACTGCGCCATCCGGTGATGCCGACGATGATCAGCCGCAGCTGCTTGACCGCGGTATTCCTGATGTCGTCCAGCGCGGCCTGATCGGGTGCGTCCTCGATGGCTTCGGCGATCGAGATCATCGCGTTGACGAACAGGCTGGACAGCATGTTGAGGTCCTCGGCGCTCCAGTCATTCAGACCGGGAAACCGGGTCAGGTCGATCGCCAGCTCCGAGGTGATCAGGCGGATCTCGGTGCGGATCGCGTAGCGCAGGACGGTGACGCCGCTGTTGCGTTCCCGGCCGATGAAACGCCAGTGCTCCCGGCGTTCGTTGACACCGGCGATGAGGATGTCGACAGTCGACTCGATCACCCGGCTGGGATCCAGCTTGCCCGCACGTGCACCCCGCAGCATGTCCCGCAGGGCGCGGAACGACTCGTCGATGAGCACCAGGCCGAGGGCTTCCATCGAGTCGAAGTGGCGGTAGAAGGCGGCGGGCACGATGCCTGCCTCGCGGGTCACCTCGCGCAGGCTGAGTGCGCTGAAGCTGCGTTCCTCCAGCAGCTTGAGGGCGGCCGCCACGATGGCCCGGCGGGTCGCTTCCTTGCGCTCCTCGCGCGACGGGGTGTCCCGGGCGGAGCGTGAACTGCGCCGTCTGTCGTCCTCACGGCCGGGTGTCGAGCGTCCCGGGCGAGACGATCGTGAACTGGGCGTACGTTCGTTCACTATGTGAAACCTAACACAACCTGGTCGAATCCATTGACGAGCAGCGCCGATCGGCGCACGGTATACACATGTTCACTCAAACGAAGACGCTGAGCCTGCGGGACCGGTTGTTGCGGTCGCCGCTGGTCGACCTGCTCACCGGACCACACGGCGTCGATCGGTACACGGAGCTCGTAGAGCCCACGTGGACGCTGGGCGACGCTCGCGCCAAGATCGTCGAGGTCCGTCGCCAGACGCCCCGCAGCGTCACCCTCACCCTGCAACCCAACGCGGCGTTCGCCGCCGGGCCGGCGCTGCGCGCCGGTCAGCACGTCAACCTCACCGTCGAGGTGAACGGCCGTCGGCAGACCCGCTGCTACTCGCCCGCCAACGCCGAGGGCACGTCGCTCCTCGAGCTCACCATCGGCGTGCACGACGAGGGCCGGGTCTCCCAGTACCTGTTCCGCCACGCCCGGCCGGGCATGGTGGTCGGTCTCGACGGTGTGGGCGGCGACTTCACCCTGCCGGCCCTGCGTCCGCGACGCGTGCTGTTCGTCTCCGGCGGCAGCGGCATCACCCCGGTGCTGTCGATGCTGCGCACCCTGGTCGCCGAGGACGCCGACCCGGATCGGGAGATCACCTTCGTGCACTACGCTCGCACCCCGGACGAGGCCTGTTACCGGGCCGAACTCGACGCGATGCCGGGTGTGCGCGTGCTGCACGGCTACTCCCGGTCGCCCGAGGCAGGCGACCTGACGGGGTACTTCGGCGCCGGTCATGTCGATAGCATGCCCGAACCCGACGCGGTCTACGTGTGCGGCCCACCGGCCCTGGTCGACGCCGTGCGCGAGCTGTTCCCCGACGCAGCCTTCGAATCCTTCGTCCCGCCGGTGTTCGCGGTGCCCGACGAGGCATCCGGAGGCACCGTGGCCTTCGCCGACAGCGGCATCGACGTCCTCGACGACGGCCGTTCCCTGCTGGAGCAGGCCGAGGCGGCAGGACTGACGCCCGAGAGCGGGTGCCGCATGGGCATCTGCCACACCTGCACCCGCCGCAAGACCAGCGGCGCGGTGAAGAACCTCGTCACCGGCGCCGTCTCCACGGCCGATGAGGAGGACGTGCAGATCTGCGTGTCCGTTCCCGTCGGTGACGTCGAACTCGCCCTCTAACCCATCCCACCGAGAAGGAGTGCCACATGACTGCGATGCTCGAAAAGCCCGCCCTCGAGGCCGAGGTCGCCGAGGTGCTGCCCCAGCCCGTTGCACAGGCCATCACCAAGATGGTGCGCGGCAAGCCCGTCACCATGACCCCCGAGATGGCCGACGCCTTCGGCCGTGAACTCGACGAACTGCGCGAACGCGTCGTCGCCGATCTCGGCGAACGCGACGCCAACTACATCCGCAACGTGATCAAGGCCCAGCGCGCACTCGAGGTCGGCGGCCGTGCCTTGCTGTTCGCCGGCGTCCTGCCGCCCGCCTGGATCGCCGGCACCGCCATGCTCGCGGCGTCCAAGATCCTGGACAACATGGAGATCGGCCACAACGTCATGCACGGCCAGTACGACTGGATGGGCGACCCCGCGCTGACCAGCCGCAACTTCGAGTGGGACTCGGCGTGCCCCAGCGACCAGTGGCGCCACTCGCACAACTACATGCACCACACCTACACCAACATCGTCGACATGGACCGCGACATCGGCTACGGCATCCTGCGGATGAGCGAGGATCAGCGCTGGGTGCCCTACTACTACGGCAACCCGGTGTACGCGTTCCTGCTGATGATCCTCTTCCAGTACGGCGTGGCGCTGCACGAGCTGGAGACCGAGCGCATCCGCTCCGGTGAGATCTCGATCGCCGACAAGCGCGAGACGCTCAAGGGCATCTGGCGCAAGGTCAAGAAGCAGACGCTGAAGGACTACGTCGCCTTTCCGCTGCTGGCCGGCCCGTTCGCGCCGTGGGTGTTCACCGGCAACCTGACCGCCAACCTGATCCGCAACGTGTGGTCCTACGCGATCATCTTCTGCGGGCACTTCCCGGACGGCACCCAGGAATTCAGCAAGGAGGAGACCGCCAACGAGACTCGAGGCATGTGGTACTTCCGCCAGATCCTCGGCTCGGCGAACCTCACCGGCGGCAAGTGGTTCCACGTGATGAGCGGCAACCTGTCGTTCCAGATCGAGCACCACCTGTTCCCCGACATCCCCGCGTTCCGGCATGCCGAGATCTCGGTCGAGGTCCAGGACATCTGCGAGCGGTACGGCATCCCGTACAACACGGGCCCGCTGCCCAAGCAGTTCGCGACCGTCGTGCGGAAGATCTTCTCGCTGGCCCGCAAGCCGACCGCCGCATGAGGGGGACGCAGGGGCCTGGCCGGAAGGTCAGGCTCCTGCGGTCAGGTCCTCGAGTTCGTCTCGCAGGACGCCGATCACGTATTCGGCGGTCGACTGCGGCAACTCGTTGGTGATCGGCAGCGACAGCATGCAGTCGGCCAGCTGATCGGTCACCTCGAGGGGGGTGCGCACCAGATGCTTGAACGGCGCCATGACGTGCACGGGCCGGAAGTACGGGCGCGTCTCGATCCGGTTGCGCAGCAGGCGGTCGGCCAGCTCGTCGCGCAGCCGAGGGGATTCGACGACCAGCACGACGTCCTTGGCGGTGCCCACGCGATCGGCCTGCCGATGCGGGACGACGCGCAGGTGCTTCAGGTCGGCCAGCCCCTCCTCGTAGATCGTGGCGGTCCGGCGTCGGGCGGCCAGCCAGCCGTCGAGCAGGTCGATTCCGGCCAGCGCCAGACCGGCAGGCCATTCCGCAAGTCGCCCGTTGACGCCGGCCGCAACGCAGGAGAAGGTCTCGTCGAGGCCGTAGCGGCCGATCTCGCGCAGCCGGGCCTCGGCCTCGTCGTCGTGCAGGCTCAGGAAGCCGCCCTCACCCGCGGAGAGCACCTTGGTGCTGCTGAGGCTGAACATCTCCATGTCGCCGTAGGTGCCCACCTTGCGGTCGCCGATCGTGGCGCCGAGCGCAGCGGCGGCGTCGGTGATCAGGAACGCCCCGCAGTCGCGCGCCAGGTCCTCGATGGCAGCCATGTCGCACGGTGCGCCATGCGCCAGGACCGGGGATAGCGCGAGGGTGCGGTCGGTGATCATCGGTGCCATGGTCGCCGCCGAGGCGCACAGGTTGTCCGGTTCGACGTCGCAGAACACGGGTACGAGCCCGGCTCGTACGACGGAGTTGACCGTGGACGGGAACGTGTAGCTGGGCAGTACCACCTCGGTGCGGTCGCTGCGCTGGTTGGCCGCGAAGATCATCGCCATCCCCAGCGCGGTGTCGCCGCTGGCCGCCGTGATCACGTGCCGCGCGCCGATGTACTCCGCCAGCCCCTGCTCGAGGGCGGCGTTGAGCGGGCCGTGGTTCGACAGCCGTCGCGACGAGGCGATCTCGTCGACCAGTTCGTGCAGCCGCTCGGTCGGGGGCAGTGACGGCATGGACACCCGGACCCGGCCGGTGACGTCGTCACCCCGGGACACCACGTTGGCGGCGTCGACGACGGCGAGGCGGGCACCCTTGCCGAACAGGGCGGCCCATGTCGAGCCCTCGCCCGACTCGTCTCCCCACGCGCTGGTGAAGCTGATCGCGGCCGGATGGGGCACGTCCCTTCCCGCTGCGACGCCGGCCGGGTCGAAGTTGACCTCGGACCGCTCACCGGTGTTCGGATCGCAGAACGCCGCGGCGCAATAGACGACGTCGGCATCGTGGTCGGCGAGGGCGTCCAGGCTGGCGCGGAGGTGACCGGGCAGGTACTCGGAGTCTTCGTCGAGCACGCTCAGCACCGCACCGCGGGCCAGCTCCCTGGCGCGGTCGAATGCCCCTGCCCGGGTGCCGGTGATCTCCTCGTAGCGGATCCTTGGATCGTCGAACTGGGCTACCGCGGCACGCATCCGCGCGTTGTCCGCGTGTTCGCTGACGACGACGAGTTCCCAATCCCCGTGCGTCTGCGCGAGCACCGACGGGATGGCGTAGTGCGCCACGGCATGGGGCCGGTCACCGCATGGCAGCAGGACGCTCACCAATCCGCTTCGGTCACTTGCCATCTGCTTAGTCACTCCACCGAAGGTCATCGCCGAGCTCTCCTCGCTCCAGTAGGTGCTGCAGTCGCCGGGCTCGGTTGCTGCCGGATGCCGATGCGTGTTCCTGCCACGTCGCGCGGCCTAGGCCATCGACCACCTCGGCCAACCCGTCCTCGATGCTCACCGAGGGCCCCGGGCAGATCCGGCGCAGCCGGCCGGCGTTCACCCGGTAGTGCCGGGCGTCGGTGGAGGCGGGGTGGCGCACGATGCGGCTGCCAGGAACCCGCGTCCGCACCATCTCGGCGATCTGTGCGATCGAGTAGCCCTCGGAGGCATCCGCGACGTTGAAGACCTGGCCGCGCATCTCGTCCTCATCCGACTTCAGGACGTCCAGGATGGCCGCCGCGGCGTCGCGGACGTGCAGCAGGGGCCGCGACTGCTCACCCGAGCCGTGCAGCGTGATCTCCCCGGTCGTGTGGGCGGCCGCGACCATGGTGTTCACCACCAGATCGCTGCGCAGGTTGGGGGAGAGCCCGTACAACGTGGCGAACCTCAGGATCGTAGGGGCGAACGTCGACGACGCCTCGCCCCGAATGCCGGCTTCGGCCGCCAGCTTGGACCTCGCGTAGGTCGAGACCGGTGCGCATCGGGACCGCTCGTGCGAGATGCGATTCGGCGCCGAGCCGTACACGCTGCAGCTGGACGCGAAGACGAATCGCGGCACGCCCGCGCTCTTGACCAACTGGGCGAATTCGATGGCGGACGCACCGTTCAGGCGGCCCGTCTGATCGGTCCGCAGATCGCACGCGGCATCGCTGGAAATCGCGGCCAGGTGGACCACTGCATCATGGCCGGACAAGTCCTCGGCACGAATGTCGCGAAAGTCCGACCGCTTCGTCGACGTGCGCTCACCCGAGGGTGCCCCGGCACCGTCAGCAATCGAATGCTGGTAGAGGTCGAGGTCGACGCCGCTAATCGACCAACCGGTGTCGCGGCCCCGCTGTGCGAGCACCGAGCCCAGGAAGCCCCGGATGCCGGTGACCAGGATCCTCACGATGCAGTCCGACGGTGACGGCCCCGCCGGCTCGCGCCGGGCGCACCCGTGGAGTTCATGAAATCTCCTGGTGAGAGTCGGTGGATGGGACATTCGTCGATATGGCGATCAACGAAGTCCGGCTAAGTTGGCACGGGTCCACGTCGAGCTCTCGATGCCTCGTCAGTGTGCCAATGGTCATGTCGATCCGCAAGCGAGACACCGCCGGGTAGGCAAACTTTCCGAACCAATTTCCGATCCCGCGATGGCGAATCTGGCCACGCCCGGCGAGAGTTTCCTGAGCGGACGCCATCACGGCGCCCCGAGGATCTCGGCCTCGAACTCGCGCACCATGAACCGGGCAGCCGCTGGAGCCACCCCCATGATTCGGCGCACGCTCTCGGCGTGCCAAATGAGCATGCTGCGGTTGGCATTTCCGGCGAGCAACGGACCGACCACGTAGAGGTGGGGGGCGGCCCGAAATCGATCGTCCACGCGCAACCCGGCATTCGAGCTCGACGCCTCGGCGAGACCGTCCCGCAGCAGCTGCCGCAGCAGCGGGTCGCGAGTGTCCGCCACGCCCTCGAACCCGACGGCACCCACGATGGCGCCGAACCGTCCGTCGAGCATGGCGTGGCGGCCCCGCTCGTCGGTCGCGGTGACGCGGAAGTGCGATTCCTCGCGGCGGCTGCCCACGTAGCGGCCCGTCTCGAACGTCAGCGTGCCCGACCGGACGTCGGATTCGACGACGTCGACGGCGTCACCACAGTCCTGGCGGAGCAGCCGGCTGATCGCCAGGCCGTACCGTTCGGCGATGGCGGCACGGTCGGCGTCATCGAGGTAACCGAGGAAGCCGGGGACGGCATCGGCCAATCCGGGAACCGTCGCCAGATCCGAGCCGGCAGCCACGGCCGTCCGCAGATCGGCGTGCACGGCCTGGTAGAGCTGCGCCGCGGTGACTCGCGCACCCCGTTCGGCCGCGCTGCGCAACTGGGACGTCGCGCTCAGGGTGGCGACCTCGTCGGGGCTGCGGCGGCGCCAGTGACGGGGTCGCCCGCTGGGCGACAGCACCGTGACACGCGCTCGCAGTTCGTCGACGATCCGATGGCTTGCCGTGACGAATTCGAGGGCCGTCGCGTTTGCGCCGACCACGAGGACGTGGCGGGTGTCGACGGGCAGGTCCAGCAGTCTGCGGCGCACCGCAGCCAGGGTCGCGTCGAGCCCGGGGTCGTAGGCGTCGTGCACGATGCCGTCGGTCGTTTCGTCGTCGCAGGGCAGGCGGCGCGCCGGAGGGGATCCCACGGTCAGTACGACGGCGCCGGCGTCGAGCTCAACGCGTCGGCCGCCGGCGTCGCGGGCGCCGACGACGTGCCGGTCGCCGGTGCGTTCGATGGAGGTGACGTCGCCGGTGACCAGCTCGCATTCGGCCACCCCGGCGGCCCGTGCGTCCCGAATCGCCCGGTCGACCTGCTCTTGGAGGTATCGGCCGTACAGCCGGCGCGGCACGAACAGGTCGTCCCACCCGTTCGTGGCGATCGCGGCGCGGTGACGGTACAGCCAGGCCGGGTCGGCGATCGCTGGCACGACGTCGTGCCTGCCGGCGACCAGCCACGCGACGAAGCGGGCACGCTCGTCGTCGGGCAGGAACCGTCTCAGCGTCGAGAGGGTGAGCGACGCTCGGCCCGATCGGTCGCCGTAGGCGATGCCCGTGAAGAACCGACGATCGCGATCGAAGACGACGATCCGCACCGGACGCCCGCGCTGGCGTTGCGGTGCCGCGAGTTCTGCGAGTAGCGCGAGCAGGGTGTGCGCACCCGAGGTGCCGGCCCCGACGATGGCCAGATCGGCCGTCTCCGCGGACACCTCAGGAGCCTCGGGAGCCGGTATTCACGCGGCCAGTGGGTATCGGTCCCGCAGACGCTTCTCGTGACGCGGGTTCACTGCGGCCAGGCTGACGTCACCGCCGTAGTGGGCCACCACCCGCGGGTCCATCACCCGTCGCCAGAGCGGCGGGACGCTGGCCAGGAGCAGCATGGCGGTGTAGCCGGCGGGCAACTGCGGGGCTTCGTCGTCGTGGCGGAGGGCCTGGTACCTGCGAGCCGGGTGGGCGTGGTGGTCGGAATGCCGCTGCAGGTGGAACAGCAGGAGGTTGGCAACCACGGTGTTGTTGTTCCAGCTGTGCGACGGCCGGACCCGTTCGTAGCGCCCGTTGGGCCGCCGCTGGCGCCGTAGACCGTAGTGCTCGATGTAGTTGATCGCCTCGAGCAGGCAGATGCCTACGACGGCCTGGCCGACGAGCCAGGGCAGGACCTCGAGGCCGAAGAGGGCGACGAGCGCGCCGAACAGGACCGCCGACACGAGCCAGGCATTGAGGGCGTCATTGCGCAGATCCCAGGCGGGCAGCCCCGAACGACGGAGGCGACGGCGCTCCAGTTGCCATGCGCAGCGCACGCTTCCGGCGACCGACCGCGGGATGAACAGGTAGAGGCTCTCGCCCATCCGCGAGCTGGCCGGGTCCTCGGGAGTGGCGACGCGAACGTGGTGGCCGCGGTTGTGGGCGACGAAGAAGTGGCCGTAGCAGGCCTGTGCCAGGGCGAGCTTGCTCAACCGCTGTTCGACCCTGGCCCGCTGGTGGCCGAGTTCATGGGCGGCGTTGATGGCGACGCCGCCGATGCCGCCGATGGTCACCATCAAACCGATCCGGTCGACCGTCCCGAGCGCGACGCCGCCACCGCCGCTCCACACCCAGCAGGCCAGCGCCAGCGAAGCGTATTGGATGGGGAGGTAGAGGTAGGTGGCCCAGCGGTAGAAGCGGTCGTCCTCGAGTCGGGCCAGAGCGCTCTCCGGCGGGTTCTCGTCGTCCCGGCCGACGGCGTAGTCGAGGACCGGCAGGATCACGAACGTCACGATCGGACCGAGCCACCAGAAGACGCCGGAGCCCGTCAGGTACACCCCGAACCAGGCGAAGAGGAAGACCGTGGGAACCACCAAGCCAAGTAGCCAGAGGTATCTCTTGGGGTCGCGCCACTGCGCGACCATGATCACCGTGCGATTGGGCTGCTCCGCCAGCTGGGGATATGGCATGCCGACGCTCCAATCACCGTAGAAATCAGAATCCAGTTAATCCACGTATCTGGGGCAGAGTACCGTAAATCCAGGCAAGCACCCGCGGAACGCGGCGAGGCTTCGATCTTGGCAATTGCCGGTCGGGCGCGCGCCCGGGCGATGTTCTCCGGTAAGGAGGTGTAATACGTTGTCCAACAAGATCTTTGATGTACCTGTCGAGGTGGCCCGGACCGGGATGGTGCGATCCGTCAAACCACGGCGCACGGCTACACTGCCATTCGATGGGCGGTGCTAGCTTGGAACGACCTGAAAACTAGCTAACGAAATTGTGGAACATGACTTTGATTGGTCACAGCGTGGGCATTGAATTCGGGAAATGGTATGGAATTCCCATGGCCGAGGCGGTTCAAGATTTCTCGTCCTCATTTGCCGGGCGCGGCGCGTGACCGTGCTGTCCCGGCGCCGTTTCCTCTACGGCACGGCGGCCGTCGCGGCAGCCGGCGCCGGAGCCGTGGCCTGCGGTTCGAGTCCCGATCGTCCGGCCGTTCAGCGTGAGCACCACACGGCGATCGTCGTCGGCAGCGGCTACGGCGGCGGAGTCTCGGCGCTGCGTCTCGCGCAGGCGGGCATCGACACGTTGCTCCTGGAGAAGGGCAGGCACTGGGATGCCCCGGACTCGGACGGCAAGCGCTTCTCCAGGATGTTGCCGCCCGACAATCGGGCCACGTGGTTCTCCGACGTGCCGCCATGCCTCATCCCGTCGTTCCAGGGCATCTCGATCGAGGACGTCGTCAAGAAGGTGCCGTCACCGCAACCGGTCCAGGCCGGCATCTGCGAGGAGGTCGCCCACGGTGCCCACACCGTCTTCCGCGGTCTCGGCGTCGGCGGGGGTTCACTGGTCAACGCGGCCATCGCGGCGGTGCCCACCACCGCACAGATCCGGGATGCCTTCCCCGACATCGACCCGGGCGAGTTCGTCGGCACCTACGTCCAGCGGGCCAGGGACATGTTGCGGATCAGCTACCGCGACATGGACTGGTTCGAGCAGACCCCGTGGTTCCAGTACGCGCGGACGGGTCGGCAGTATGCAGCGGCGGCCGGATACGGCGTCGACTACAACGGCAGCGCATACTCCTTCGACTACATGAAGCAGGAGGAGGCGGGCGCGGTGCCGCGGTCGGCCTTCGACCTCGAACAGCAGTACGGCAACAATTACGGGCGGATCGGCAGCGTCGATGCCACCTACGTCGCCGCGGCCCTGGCGACGGGCAAGGTGACCTTGTCTCCGCTGACCGAGGTGACCGGGATCCGTCGCGAACCCTCCGGTGAGTACGTGGTGTCGACCAAGACCATCGACCGGTGGGGCAAGGAGACCGGTCGGCGCGAGGTGGGCTGCGACAAGCTGTTCCTCAGTGCCGGGGTGCTCGGAACCAACACGATCCTCGTGCGGGCGCGGGAGACGGGTGCGCTGCCGAACCTCAGCGCGGAGATCGGCCGCGGTTACGGCAACAACGGTGACGTCATGGTCACCCACCACCTGCAGGAATCCGACCTTGCTGGCACCCAGCAGTCGATGCTCGGCATGATCAATCTCGACGGTCGTGACGATCCCGACAACCCGGTCTACGCGAGCATGTTCTCCATTCCGCTGCCTCAGGAGACCCACACGATCGGCTACTACGTGATGGTCAAGACCGGTGACCGGGCGGAGATGAAGTACGACCCGAGCTCCGGTGCGATCGACATCCTGTGGCCCCAGGACTACACCGACCACCTGGTGTCCCGAGCGCAACTGGTCTTCGACAAGGTGACTCAGGCCAACGGTGTCGACTATCGCGACGACGTGTTCGACGGAAAGGTGTTCGCCCCCAATACAGTTCACCCGCTCGGCGGGTGTGTTCGGGGTGTCGCCACCGACGCCTTCGGGCGGGTCACGGGTTACGACGACCTCTACGTCAACGACGCCTCGCTGCTGCCCGGTTACCTCGGGTGCAATCCGTTCATGTCGATCACCGCGCTGGCAGAACGCAACGTCGAGGCCATCCTGCAAGGCCGCAAGTGAGACACTACGTCTGGCAGTTCGGACACCAGAAGGAGATGCGCTCGGTGCCGGTCACCCGATCGCGGTCCGACTCGATCATGGTCCCGCACCGCCGGCACGGCCGCCCAACTCGGCCGTAGACCCAGAGGTCGCTTCCGGGTCTGGTATTTCCGGTCGTCGTGCGGTTGATTCGGGACCGATTGAGCCACAGCATGTCTCGGGCCCTCTGCACGACTCGAAGGGGATCCTTGACGCTGCTCACCGGTGCCGACGGCAGGCGGCCCAGCACGAAGCACAGCTCGTTGGCGTAGACGTTGCCGACGCCGGCCATCACCCGCTGGTCGAGCAGGGCCTCGGCCAGTGGCCGTTCGGGCTGGGTCGCCAGGTTGGCGGCCGCCGTCCGCGGCTCCCAGTCGTCGCCGAGCAGATCGGGGCCGAGGTGCGCGACGGTGTCCACGTCGGTGGCGCGAGGCAGGATCTCGAGCACGCCGAGGTCGACACCGGCGGCTCGAGTTTCGGCTGTTTCCAGGATGATTCGCACCTTGTGGGGTTGCACCCGGCGGATCTGGCCACCGATCAACCAGGCACCGTCCATCTTCAGATGCGAATGGATGCTCAGGTCGCCCGCGCGGATGAACAAGTGCTTGCCGCGACTTAGGACCTCGTCGACGACGTGCCCGGTGAGGTCGACCGTCGCGAACTTCGGTACCCGAACGTCGCAGCGGGTCAGCGTCCGGCCCAGCAGCGCGGCCCGCAGCTTGGCCGCCGTCCGGTAGACGGTGTCACCCTCGGGCATCCGTCCAACCTACCCGTCCGGTCGAAGTTACGCCCAGATGACGGCTGTGAGCCCCCGATAACCGAAACGTATTCCAGCGATGACCATTCGGAAACGCTCGGCTCCTGTAATGGGCATCAGCCGAACTCCTCGGTTCACCGGCAACGTCGCCGCATCCCACCGCACGCGCACCCCTCTCGACATCACCACGAAGGTTGGAGCCCACCATGTCATTCGACGATTCGATCGCCGAGAACATCAAGACCTCGCTGGCCGAGATCCCGCACCCCTCGCTACCCAAGGGGTCCAACATCTACGGCGGCACCAAGATCTTCCCCGACTACCAGGCGGAGGACGGCGAGAGCTACTTCACGCTGGTTCATGGCATCGCCCACGAATCGTCGGTCAGCTTCGTCGCGGTGCTGCAGGCCACCAGGGCGCTGCGCAAGGGCTTCGAATCGGCGATCTACTTCTACGGCCCCGGCGCCATCAACTGCCTGGCCACCAGGGGCTTCCCCAAGACCGGTGACTCCGGCTTCCCCGGTGAGCAGAACATCAACGATGCGCTCGGTACGTTCATCGGCGAGGGCGGCACGGTGTTCTGCTGCCGCTTCGGGCTGGCGCTGCACGGAGGCCGCGAGGAGGACCTGATCGAGGGCGTCATCCCTGCCCACCCGCTCGACGTCCAGGACGCCCTCATTCACTATGCGCGCAAGGGCGCGATCATCAACTCCACCTACATGGTCTAGGTGATCGACGATGACGAGACTTGCTGCCGTCGCGGCCAACTTCACCCGCGACCTGGAACAGAACTACGCGCTGATCGAGTCGCTGACCCAGCAGGCCCGCGACGAGGGCGTCGACTTCATGGTGCTGCCGGAGGCCGCGATCGGGGGTTACCTCTCCTCGCTGGGCAACCACGGTGACACGGTGAAGACCACCTCGACGTCGCTGCCACCGGCGATCCGCATCGACGGTCCCGAGATCGCCAGGGTGCAGCGCATCGTCGGTGATCTGGTGATCGCCATCGGCTTCTGCGAACTCGACGCCGACGGGGAGACCCGGTACAACGCCGCGGCCGTGCTGGACGGAGAGCGGATCTACGGCACGTACCGCAAGGTCCACCAGCCGCTCGGTGAGGGCATGTCCTATTCGGCAGGCTCCGGCTACGACGTGTTCGACACGCCCGTCGGGCGGGTCGGCCTGCAGATCTGCTACGACAAGGCCTTTCCCGAGGCCGCCCGCATCATGGCGCTCAAGGGCGCGCAGATCATCGCCAGCCTGTCGGCGTGGCCGGCCGCCCGCACCGCGACCGCGGAGAACCTGCAGGACGATCGCTGGACGTACCGCTTCAACCTCTTCGACGCGGCGCGCGCACTGGACAACCAGGTGTTCTGGATCGCCTCGAACCAGAGCGGCAGCTTTGGGTCGCTGCGCTACGTCGGCAACGCCAAGGTCGTCGACCCAGGTGGGAACACCTTGGCGACAACGCTTCTCGGCAGCGGCATGGCCGTGGCCGAAGTCGACGTGGACGCCACGTTCCGAGCGATGCGAGCGGGAATGTTCCACCTGCGCGACCGCAGGCCCGACGTCTACGGTCCGGTGGCCGACGCCGAGGGTGCACTTGCCTGGCGAGGTCTCGCACATGCCTGAGATGACCTTCGACGTGCAGTGGCCCGACGGCAGCGTGCTGCACTGCTACTCGCCGAGCCTGGTGATGCACGACTACCTCAGCATCGGCTCGGAGTACGCGAAAGCCGACTTCCTCGAGCGGGCGGGTGCCGCGCTGCAAGAGGCCAGCGAGCGAGTGCGGGCCAAGTTCGGTTTCGCCTGCTCGTCGGCCGCTTGGACGAAGGCCGAGATCGACTCGGCCGCAGCCCAATTCCAACCCGACGCCGTGATCCGCATCCTCGACATGCGCCCCGCCCCGGAGGTGACGTCATGACCGCCGACGCCGGACACGTCACCGTCGCCGTCATCGGCGGTGGCCAAGCCGGCCTCTCGGTCAGCTGGTACCTCGGGCAGGCGGGCATCGACCACGTCGTGCTGGAGGCGCAGACCCCGGTGCACGCCTGGGCCGACACCCGGTGGGACAACTTCACGCTGGTGACGCCCAACTGGCACTGCCGGCTGCCGGGGTACGAGTACGCAGGCGACGACCCGGACGGCTTCATGACCCGCGACGAGGTCGTGCAGTGGTTGGCGGGCTGGCTCGACACCTTCACCCCGCCCGTGCTGAACCACACCAGGGTGACGAGGCTGCGTCCCCTTGCCGCAGGTGGTTTCGAGCTCTCGCTGGAGACGGGGACCGGTGTGGGTACCGCAGTGCAGACACTGACGTGTGAGCACGCGGTGGTGGCCACCGGTGGCTATCCCATCCCGGTGGTGCCGCCGTTCGCCGGGGCACTCGACCCGTTCATCACCCAGCTGCACTCCGAGCAGTACCGCAATGCCGCCCAGCTGCCTGCGGGCGCGGTCCTGGTGGTCGGCACCGGGCAGTCCGGGGCGCAGATCGCCGAGGACCTGCACCTCGAAGGCCGGCAGGTGCACCTCGCCGTCGGCAGCGCACCCAGGGTCGCGCGGTTCTACCGGGGCCGCGACTGCATGACCTGGCTCGCCGACATGGGCCTCTACGACAAGGCGGCACCCGAATACCCCGGCGGCAAGGCGGCCATCGAGAAGACCAACCACTACGTCACCGGCCGCGACGGTGGACGCGACATCGACCTGCGCCGGTTCGCATCCGAGGGCATGCGGCTCTACGGCGCCCTGGGCGATGGCAGGGACGGCACGGTGGTCTTCGAACCGTCGCTGCACGAGGCCCTCGACAAGGCCGACTCGGTGTACAACTCGATCTGCGCCGACATCGACGCCTACATCGAGCGCGAGCGGATCGACGCCCCGCCGGCGACCCGCTACGTCCCGGTCTGGGAGCCCGACGGCGAGGTCACTTCGCTCGACCTGACCGCCGAGGGAGTCACCAGCATCGTCTGGGCCATCGGCTACCGGCCCGACTACCGGTGGATCGAGGCCAGTGCGTTCGACGGGGGTGGCCGGCCCATGCAGAACCGTGGCGTGACGAGCGTGGCGGGGCTGACGTTCATCGGGCTGCCGTGGATGCACACCTGGGGCTCCGGTCGGTTCCTCGGCATCGACCGCGACGCCAAACACATTGCCACGACGATCATCGACGATCTCCGTTCCCAGTCCGCGCCGCGCCTCGCCGTGGCCCGCTGAATCGAGAGAGCAGATGACCCCAATCTCCACCCGTGTCGACCTCACCCTGCTGGGCATCCGTGGCCGGCCACCGGTGAACCGCACTGCCGGAGCCGGCCCCAGTGCCGACGGACACCTGATGATCGACGGTCGCGCCGCGGCGATTCCACTCAACTCCGCGAGCCCGTTCGTCTTCGACGGCAACCGGGTGCTGCTCGACGGTGAGGATTCCGGCCTCGCGGTCGGGGTGATCGACCGGCCCCGGTTCTACGATCTCCGGACCGCCGAGGGGGTGACCTACGACCGTCTCGCTCGGCTGCACGGCCGAGACGTGTTGGCCACCACGGTCGTCCAGACGTGCGTCCGGTACGGCGTCGACCAGCGGTGCAGATTCTGCTCGATCGAGGAGTCCTTCCGGTCGGGCGCCACCACCGCCGTCAAGCGCCCACGGGAACTCGCCGAGGTCGCCGAGGCCGCGGTGCGGCTCGACGGCGTGCGGCACATGGTCATGACGACGGGAACGTCGGCCGGAACCGATCGCGGCGCACGGCATCTGGCGCGGTGCGTGCTCGCGGTCAAGGCAGCGGTGCCAGGGCTGCCGATTCAGGTGCAGTGCGAGCCGCCCGCCGACCTGGCCGTGCTGACCGAGCTGCGCGACGCCGGTGCCGACGCCATCGGCATCCACGTCGAGTCCCTCGACGACGAGGTCCGCCGCCGCTGGATGCCAGGCAAGGCGTCCGTACCCCTGGCGCAGTACCGCGAGGCCTGGCGCGAGGCGGTGCGCGTGTTCGGCCGCAACCAGGTCTCCACCTACCTCCTGGTCGGCCTGGGGGAGGATCCTGACGAATTGGTCACCGGGGCAACCGAACTCATCGCAATGGGGGTCTATCCGTTCGTGGTGCCGTTCCGGCCGCACCCTGGCACGCTGGCCGTGGACGTCGACGGAGCCAAGGCGCCGGATGCCGCCATCGTCGAGCGGGTCTCGCTTCAAGTGGCGGCAGCACTGCGGTCGGCGGGCATGGCCGGAGCCGATCAGAAGGCGGGCTGCGCGGCGTGCGGTGCCTGCGGAGTCTTGCAGAGCGTCGGGGGGTGAGCGCGGTGGAGCACCACGCCCTGTCGATCCTGGCGGGTACGCGCACCGAGGTCACCCCACCGGCGAAGTTCCTCATCCGCCGAGCCGAGACCGCGGCCGACCTGGCGGCTCATCGTCGGCTGCGCCACGACGCCTTCGTCCTCGACCAGGGCCTCTTCTCGGGCACCGACGGCGACGACGTCGACGACGACCCCCGCACCGTCGTGCTGGTCGCAGCGGCGACCGACGGCACCGTGCTCGGCGGCGTGCGGTTGGCACCGCGGTGCGATCCCGACCTCGGTTGGTGGGCCGGCAGCCGGCTGGTGACCGCACCAGGGGCGCGGCCGTCGGGCATCGGCGCCGCATTGATCCGCGCGGCGTGCGCGCACGCCGAGTCCGCGGGCGTGCTGCGCTTCGACGCCACCGTGCAGCGCCGGTTCGCGCCGCTGTTCACGGCACTCGGGTGGGAGGACCACGGTGACTGCCTGATCGCGGGGCACCCGCACGCGAGCATGCGCTGGCCCCTGCACGAGATGCAGCGTCTCACCGACGCCACCAAGTCGTTCCTCGGCGACGCGCTCGCCCCGCTGCGCAGCGTGCCCGGCGGGCTCGGTCCGGACGGTTTCGTGGGTGATGACGGCGTGCCGGTTCCCGGCAGCGATCTGGTCGCGGCGTGTGATGCAATCATCCCGTCCCTGGTGGAACGCGATCCGGAGTGGGCGGGGTGGTGTTCGGTGCTGGTCAACGTCAACGACCTGACCGCGATGGGTGCTGCGCCAACCGGGCTGCTGGACGCCGTCGGAGCGCCCACCCGTTCATTGCTGACCAGGATCGTGCGCGGCATCGCCAGAGCCTCGCAGGCCTGGCGGGTGCCCGTACTCGGCGGGCACACCCAGCTCGGGGTGCCGGCAGCACTGGCCGTGACCGCCTTCGGCAGGGCGGCACGGCCGATCCGCGCCGGTGGGGGCGCGGCGGGGGACACCCTGCGCCTGACCGCCGATCTGACCGGCAGCTGGCGCCCGGGACAGCATGGCAGACAATGGGATTCGAGTAGCACCCGTAGTCCGGACGATCTAGCCGAGCTGGCCACCCTGGTGGCGCGGATGGCCCCGCGGGCGGCCAAGGACGTCAGCATGGCCGGTGTCGTCGGCACCCTGGGCATGCTCGCCGAGGCCAGCGGAACGGGCGCCGAGCTGGACGTGGCCCGCATTCCCCGGCCGGCCGACGCCGACATGGCCGCATGGTTGACCTGCTTTCCCGGTTACGCCATGCTGACCGCCGACCGGGCGGCAGCGCCGCCGCCGCCCGCACCGCGGGGCGTGGACTCCGCGGAGTGCGGCCTGCTGACCGCCGAGCGCGGCGTGCGTCTGCGATGGCCCGACGGGGTGACCACGACCGCGGTCGCACCCGACGTGACGGGGCTGGGGACGGCCTGAATGCACGGGAGCGGAGCAACCGACGCATGACCCTCGTGACGATCGGCGCGATCGCGGCCCACTTCGGCCGCGATCTGGACCGTGGCGTCGCCAAGGTGGTCGGGATCATCGACGCGGCCGCGCGCGACGGCGTGCAGCTGCTGGTCTTCCCCGACGCCTGCCTCGGCGGTTACCTCGGCGACCTGCGCTCTCCCGATCTCGACGATCAGCCTCCCGCCCTGGATCCCGACGGTCCGGAGATCGCGGCCGTGATCGCCGCGGCGGGTCCGATGACCGTCTGCGTGGGGTACGCCGAGGAGGCGATCGGCGGCCGGTACAACGCCGCGATCTGCGTCACGGGTGACGGCGTGCTCGGCCACCACCGCAAGGTGCACCAGCCGGCCGGTGAGTCCCTGGCCTACCTCGCCGGTGACGCGTTCGCCGCCTTCGACACCCCGGTCGGTCGGCTCGGCATGCTCATCGACTACGACAAGACGTTCCCGGAGTCGGCCCGCGCCCTGGCCCTGGACGGCGCGCAGATCATCGCCGCGCTGTCGGCGTGGCCGGCCAGTGTCACCGACCGGGCGTCCCGGCTGCCCGCCGACCGGCAGGCCCGTCTGTTCGATCTCTACGACTGCGCCAGGGCCGCCGAGAACCAGGTCGTGGTCGTCTCGTCGAATCAAACCGGCGTCATGGGCGCGCTGCGATTCCTCGGCCAGGCCAAGATCGTCGGTCCCGGTGGCGACGTGCTTGCCAACACGGGCTCCAAGGGTGGCCTCGCCAAGGTCACCGTCGACGTCGATACCGAAATTGCCCGCGCCAGGAAGGTGCTGAATCACTTGGCCGAACGTCGGGTGGACGTCTACGGCAGCCCGGCGAGGAAGTGACCATGCGCGTTGCGCTGCTCACCTACTCCACGAAGCCGCGCGGTGGCGTGGTGCACACGCTGAATCTCGCCGAGGCGCTCGCGGAGTTGGGCGTCGACGTCACGGTCTGGTCGCTGGCGCGCCAAGGTGACCGCGGCTTCTTCCGCGACGTCGACCCGCGGGTGCGGGTGTCGCTCGTCGACTTCCCGGACTTCGGTGAGGAATCCGTGACCGACCGGATCGTGCGGTCGATCGCACTGTTGCGCCAGTCGTTCACGCCGGAGGCGTTCGACGTCGTGCACGCTCAGGACTGCATCAGCGCCAACGCCGTCGGTCCGTGCATCCGCACCATTCACCACCTCGACGAGTTCACCACTCCGGTGCTGGCGGAGTGCCACGAGAAGGCGGTGGTGGAGCCCTACGCCCGGATCTGCGTATCGGCGGCCGTGGCGGGCGAGGTGCGGGACGGGTGGGGTCTCGACCCGACGGTCATCCCGAACGGCGTTCGCGCCCAACGGTTCGTCGCCGCCGCATCCGATGATGCGCACGCGGTGGACCGGCGCGAAGCGTGGCGCGCGAGACTCGGGCGGTACGTCCTCGCGGTGGGCGGGATCGAGCCGCGCAAGGGCACCATCGACCTCGTCGAGGCCTATCACCTTCTGCGCCAACGCATCCCTGGCTTGAGCCTGGTGATCGCCGGCGGTGAGACGTTGTTCGACTACCGCGACTACCGGGCGGCGTTCGAACGCCGCTGCGTCGAGTTGGCGGTGGCACCGGTGATCCTCGGCGCGGTCGCCGACGACGAGCTGCCGAGCCTGGTCGCCGCCGCGGACGCGTTCGCCTTCCCGTCGACCAAGGAGGGGTTCGGCCTGGCGGCAATGGAGGCGCTCGCGGCGGGGCGACCCGTCGTCGCCCGCGACCTGCCGGTGCTTCGCGAGGTGTTCGGCGCCGCGGTGGCCTACGCCTCGACACCCGAGGCATTCGCCGAGGCACTGGTGGAGGCCGTGCAACGGGGCATCGACCCGCAGCGGGGACGTGCCCTGGCAAGCTCGTTGACGTGGGATCGCGCCGCGCGCCGGCACCTGGACTTCTACCGGGCCCACCCGATTCCCCGCTGACCGCCTCGTCAGGGCCGGAGCAGGCCGTGTGCCTCCTCGATTGCCGTGGCGGCCTCGGCGGCGATGCGCGCGACCAAGGCCCCCGCGTCCTCGACGTCACCGATCAGGTCGACGGCCTCGCCCGCCCACACCGGCAGGTAGTCGGGATCGCCGCGCAGAACGCCCGCCACGAAGTCGGCCTTTGCCGCGGCATCGAAGCGCAGGGCGTCCTCGCGGTCGTGCCAGTCGTCGGTCACGCGGTTGCGCAGCGTCCGCGCGGTGAAACGGTGCGGCCATGGCGAGTCCACGACGATGTCCAGCACCCGATCCCGGATCGTGTCGTCGGCCCTGGCGGCGACGATCCTCGCGCTCTCGGCGGTGCCAAGCAGCGCCTCCGTCGTCGCCTCGAAGCGCGTCCCGATCATCGCGCCGGCGGCGCCGAGCATCACGGCGGCCGCCAGCCCGCGACCGTCACCGATGCCACCCGCGGCGAGGACTGGCGTCCCGCCCGCCAGGTCGACGACGGCCGGCACGAACGGCAGGGTCGCGCGACCCTCACCGTGACCACCGGCCTCGGCGCCCTGGGCCACCACGACGTCCGCGCCGACGTCCAGGGCCCGGCGAGCGTCGTCGAGCGAGGTCACCTGCACCATCAGGGCGATGCCCGCCTCGCGGACCGCGGCGGCGAACGGGGTGGGGTCACCAAAGGACAGCATGATCGCCGCCGGTTGCTCGGCGATCGCGCGCTCGATGGTCACCGTGTCAGCCGCCCAGCTGAGTAGCCCGATGCCCCAAGGCCTTTCGGTGCCGTTCCTGGCGATACCGGCTTCGCGCGCCAGCCAGCCCGGCTCGCCGCTACCCGCACCGAGCAGGCCGAGGCCACCACCCGCGGAGACTGCGGTGGTCAGGCGTCCGCCCGCGACCCCGCCCATCGGCGCCAGCACGACCGGGTGGTCGATGCCGAACAGGTCGGTCAACGGTGTGCGCAGGCCCATGCGAGCACTCTAGGCAGCCTCAGGCGCGCATCGGTTCCCGCGCCTCGGTCAGCGCGTGGTGGCGGTGTTGGCGCTCGATGACCGCGAAGTAGAACGCGTAGGCGAAGGCGCAACTGGTGAACAGGCTGGACACGAAGAACAGCCAGGGCCGTCGAATGCCGCGCCGGCGCCCGTCGACGACGGTGAACAGGGGTAGCAGGACCACGTTGACGATCGTGTAGTCCTGGCTCGCCGACGCCGCCGCGGGGTTGGCGTAGCCCAGCGCGATGAACTGTTGCCAGCTGCCCGGGCCCCAGAAGGGATTGCCGCCGGGAACGGCGTAGTCGGCGACGAATCGGTGGTTGAAGTAGTAACCGAGCGCGATCGACGCGACCCCGACGACGTAGAACGCGATCTCCAGCGTCGAGAACGCCGCCCGGCCCGTCGGGCGAGCGAAGACCAGCGGATTGGCCCGCACGATCCAGACGACGACGAGGACTCCGAGAAGGGCATAGACGGTGAGCGAGACCATGGATCGAGTATGGAGCGCCCTCCACCCAGTTTTGTCACTTTTGCCGTTTCAGCGACCCGTCAGCCCGCCGATCGCCACGGTCTCGCCGGCCTGTTGGCCCATCAGCGTCGTGAACGCCTCGATGACGATCTCACCCGCGTCGTTGGTGCAGACATTCCTGGTCACCACGATGTCGGCGCCGAAGCGCTCGTCGACCGAATCGATCTCCAGTCGGGCCCACAGCTTGTCGCCGGCGTAGATCGGCTTGTGGTAGACGAACCGCTGGTCGACCTGCACGATGTTCATCGTCTCGATGCCGACGTCGACGCTGCGGAAGAAGTCCTGCTGGACCAGCAGGGCGTACACCGCGGTGAACGTCAGCGGCGCGACGAGGGCGGGGTGTCCCGCCTCGGCTGCGGGCTTCTCGTCGTAGTTGACGGCATCGGTCGACTGAACGGCCTTGGAGTACTCACGGATCTTCTCCCGGCCGACCACGAAGTAGTCCGGGTACACGTGCACCATGTTGCGAATGTCGGTCTTCAGTGCCACGAGGCACCTCCGACCCGGGGGGCTGGATCGAACACCTTCACGACAGTCCATTGAAGCAAAATGCTTAGCGGAGCTCATCTCGAGCGGCGGCACGGGCGTGCTGGCCTGGCCCGGAGTGGCTGCTCACCGCAGTCGAAGACCCCTCGGTGTTCGCGAGAAGCCGCTGCCGGTCAGGGCGTCCCGGACGACGTCGTGGTCGGGTCCGGCACCTGGATCCAACACGGGGATGCCGTTGATTCTCTCGACGACAAGGGACTGCAGACGTCCGGCGCCGACGAACTCGGCCAGTGCGGCCCCGGCGGCGCCGTGTGCCTCGGCGTCGGTCGCGAAGGACAGCAACGTACGGCCGCCGCGCTCGAGGAACCACGTCAGCTCGCCATCGACGAGCACCACCAGCGCGCCGGCCTTGCGTCCCGGGCGGTGTCCGCTCTCCGCTTCGGCGGGCCACCCCAGCGCGGCGCCGTACGGGTTGGCGGGATCGGTCGCCGCGAGCACCACGGCGTGGTAGTCGCGGGGCTGCTGGTCCAGACCGTCGAGGTAGGTGCGGAGGCGGTCGACGGTCGACGCGACGGCGAACTGTGCGCCGCCGAGGGACTCGACGAAGTAACCGCGCTGGCACCGCCCGGCATCCTCGAGGGCGGTCAGCACCTTGTACAGCATGGCGAACCCCCCGGGCACGCCCTCGGCCGCGCCCTTGGTGACCACGCCGTACCTGTTGAGCAGGAGCTCGGCGGTGAAGTGCGCCCTGATGGTCGAATCTGGTTCGGCGGCAGGCAATGCCGACCACCGGCCGGCGACGGTCGCGTCCGTGGTCCGGGTCTGCGCGTGCGCCACGCTGTAGCGGCTTAGCCGCGGCGGACGTTGACGCTGCCGGTGCGCCCCGCCACGTCGGCCCGATCCCGCAAGCAGGGCACGCAGCGGCGCGAAGGTGTCGCCGGTGATCCAGCCGGCCCAGATCAGCTCCCAGAGCGCATTCTTCACCGTCGCCGCGGCATCGCCGGCGCCCGCGGTCGCGGTGAGCTGTCGGAAGAAGTAGGCGCCACCGTGCTCGAGGGTGGCCATGATCTCGCGGTGCACGTCGGTGAACTCGATCTCGACCGGGGGGCTCAGCGTCAGCGGCGCCGTCTCCGCGGTGTGGAAGGCAATCCAGCCGTCGTTGGTGCTGATGGACCCGGCACCGGACCAGGTCACCTCACCCGAGGCGAGCAGCTCGTCGAGCATCGCGGGCTGGTAGTTGCGCACTCGCTGGCCGAACACCAGAGGTTCGATCGCCGACGCCGGAATCGGAACCCCGGCGAGCTGCTCGATCACCGCGGCCAGGCCGTCGACACCCGTGCTCTTGTCGATCCCCACCTGCTGCCAGGCGGGCAGGAATCTGGCGTATGCCGAGGTGCTGACCGGCTCGACCTGCGCGCGCAACGCGGCGAGCGAACGCCTGCGCAGGATCTTCAGAACGTCGGCGTCACACCACTGTTCGCCGTCGTCGCGGCCGAAGGCCGTCGGCGTGGCCTCGACGGTGAACTCACCGCGGATCAGCCGCCGGTCCACCGCCATCCGGCCCAGTACGTCGGCCGCCACCCGCAGGCCGAGGCCGAAGCGTTCGGCGGCGTCGCGGGTGGTGAACGGCCCGCGGGTGCGCGCGTATCGGCCGAGCAGCTCACCGAGGGGATCGGCCACCGTCTCGGTGAAACTGGCCGGAACGCCGACGGGCACCGCGATGCCGACCCCGTCGCGCAGCAGCCCCACGTCCTCGATGGCCGCCCACCACGTCGCACCGGCGAACGACACGGTCAGTGCGCGCCGCGCCGCGCGCAACCCCTCGAGCCAGCCGCCGACGTCGTCGGCGGTGGATCGGTCGGCCACCTCCTGCTCGGTGAGCGGACCGAGCAGCCGCAGTAGGTCCGCCACGCCCTCGGCGTCGCGCACCATCCGGTCCGGCGCCAGATGTTGCAGCTGCGCCACGGTCGAGGCGATGACCTTGGGGTCCAGGAGCTCTCGCAGCTCGACGCGACCGAGCAACTCGGCCAGCAGCGTGCTGTCCAGTGACAGGGCGGCCGCGCGGCGCTCGGCCAGCGGGCTGTCGCCCTCGTACATGAATGCGCCGACGTAGCCGAACAGCAGCGACGCCGCGAACGGCGACGGCGTGGGCGTCTCGACCTCGAGGATCCGAATGCGCCGCTGCGCAACGCGTTCCATCAACTCGCGCAGCATAGGTACGTCGTAGACGTCCTGCAGGCACTCACGCACCGTCTCCAGCACGATGGGGAAGTCCGGGTACTTGCGGGCGATGTCGAGCAGCTGTGCGGCCCGTTGCCGCTGATGCCACAGCGGCGACCGCTTGCCGGGGTGGCGCCGCGGCAGCAGCAGGGCCCGCGCCGCGCACTCCCTGAACCGGGAGGCGAACAGAGCCGAACCACCGACCTCGTCGGTGACGATGGGATCGATCTCGTCGGCGTCGAAGACGAACAACTCGGCACCGGGCGGGGTGTCCTCGGTGTCGGGCAGGCGCACGATGATGCCGTCGTCGGAGGCGGTCGGCTTCTCGTCGATGCCGTACCGGTCCCGCAGCCGCCGGGCCACCGCGAGCGCCAGCGGGCCATGCACGCGAAGTCCGTAGGGCGAGTGCAGGATCACCCGCCAGTCGCCCAGCTCGTCGCGGAAGCGCTCGACGATGAAGGTGGTGTCCGTCGGCACCGTGCCGGTGGCCTCGCGCTGGTCCGAGATCAGCTGCCAGAGATTGTCGGTGGCGAAGTCGTTGAACCCCATTGCGTTGCAACGTTCGTCGAATGCTTCCCGGGTCAGCCCGGACAGTATGCCGGTGAACTTGCCGATGGCAGCCCCCAGCTCGGCGGGCCTGCCGACACTGTCACCGCGCCAGAAGGGCAATCGGGCCGGCTGCCCTGGCGCGGGCAACACCAGGACGCGGTCATGGGTGATCTCGGTGATCCGCCAGCTGGTGGCACCGAGGGCGATTACGTCACCCGGCCGGGACTCGTAGACCATCTCCTCGTCGAGTTCACCCACCCGCGAGGGCTTGTCGGTTTCTGCCGAGGACGCCAGGTACACCGTGAACAGGCCACGGTCGGGGATCGCACCGCCAGAGGTCACCGCGAGCCGTTGGGCACCCGGTCTGGCTGTGAGCGTGCCCGCGTCGCGGTCGTACACCAGCCGCGGCCGCAATTCGGCGAACTCGGTGGACGGATACTTGCCGCTGAGCAGATCGAGGGTGGCTTCGAAGGCGCTGCGCGGCAGCGTCGCGAACGGCGCGCTGCGCCGGACCGCCTCGAACCAGCGGTCGGCGTCCAACGGCTCGAGGGCGGCGGCTGCCACGGTGTGCTGGGCCAGCACGTCGAGTGGGTTGGTGGGCACCTTCATCGTCTCGATCTCACCGGCGAGCATGCGCTGCACGGTCACGGCGCAGTCGATCAGGTCGGTGCGGTGCTTGGGGAACAGCACTCCCTGGGACACCTCGCCGACCTGGTGGCCCGCGCGGCCGATGCGCTGCAGCCCACTGGCCACCGACGGTGGGGACTCCACCTGGATGACCAGGTCCACGGCGCCCATGTCGATGCCGAGCTCGAGGCTCGACGTGGCGACGACCGCCTTGAGCCGACCCGTCTTGAGGTCGTCCTCGACCAGGGCGCGCTGCTCCTTGCTGATCGAACCGTGGTGCGCCTTGGCGAGCAGCGGCTCTGCCCCGAACGACTGACCGCTGCCCATCAGTTGCGCCGGAGATCCGCCGCCCACCTTGGGGTTTGGCGCATCGGGCAGCTCGTTTCCGGTGCGCTCGGCGTGAATCTCGTTGAGGCGAGCGGTGAGTCGCTCCGCCAGGCGCCGGGAATTGGCGAAGACGATCGACGAATGGTGCGACTCGATCAGGTCGACGATGCGTTCCTCTACGTCGGGCCAGATGGAGTTGTTCTCCAGGTTGGCCATGTCGGGCACCGGGACCTGCACCGACAGGTCGAACGTCTTCGCGGCCATGGGCGCCACGATGGTCGTCGGCGACTGGCCCGACAGGAACCTGGCCACCTCCTCGGGTGGGCGGACCGTGGCGGACAGGCCGATCCGCTGGGCGGGCTTCTCCATCAGCTGGTCGAGCCGTTCCAGCGACAGCGCGAGGTGCGCGCCGCGCTTGGTGGCCGCGACGGCGTGCACCTCGTCGACGATCACGGTGTCGACCTCGGCGAGCGTCTCCCTGGCCGCGGAGGTGAGCATGAGGAACAGCGACTCGGGGGTGGTGATGAGGACGTCGGGTGGCTTGGCGATCATCTCGCGGCGCCGATTGGCCGGGGTGTCGCCCGACCTGACGCCGACGGTGATGCTGGGCGCGGGGACCCCGCGACGCTCGGCGACCCGCCCGATACCCGTCAGTGGGGTGCTGAGGTTGCGTTCGACGTCGACGGCCAGCGCCTTCAACGGCGACACGTAGAGCACCCGGGTACCGGCACTGGCGGCCCGTGGCTCACCCGAGGCGAGGCGGTCGATTGCCCACAGGAACGCCGCCAGCGTCTTGCCCGACCCCGTCGGGGCGACGACCAGCGTGTTCTCGCCGTTGGCGATGGCCTCCCACGCCTCGGTCTGGGCGGCCGTCGGCGCGGCGAAGGTGCCCGTGAACCACTCCCGCGTCAGCTCGCTGAAGCGGGCCAGGGGTTCGGGCTTCTTCCGGGCCATTCAGCCATAGTGCCCGCACCCACCGACAAGCTCGCCAACTCAGTCGAAGGCGGGCAGGGCGGGCATGCGGGCTACGGCGTCCAGCAGCGCGTGGGCGCAGGTATCCGCGACGGCGCCCGCGTCGATCGACGGGTCGATGATCCGCTGCCGGCACATCTCGAACGTGAAGGCCAGCCAGCCATAGACCACGACCCGCAGATCGCGTTCGACGTTGGAGTCGAGCGGCTCGCCGACGGCGGCGGTGATGCGATCGATGATCCGGTTGGCCTGCCGATCGTTGTCCACGTCGTCGATGCCCCGCAGGACCGGGTCGGAGCGGCCCATGCCGATGTAGGCCGCCCAGGCTCCGTGCGGGTGGGCCTCGTCGTAGTCGAGGTAGGCCAGCACGCCGGCGCGCAGCTGCTCGAAGAGGGTGAGATCGGGGCGCGGGGGAGTGTTGGTGGCTTCGAACAACCGGTCGCCCTCGGCGCGGACGACGGCGGCGAAGAACGCGCGCTTGTCGGGGAAGTAGTGATACATCAGGGCCCGCGACACACCCGCGCGCTCGGCGATCTCGTCGATGCGCACCTCGTCGTAGGGTCGCTGCCCGAACACCTCGACTCCCAGTGCGAGCAACTCGCTGCGTCTGTCCTCTGGGGACAGCCTTCTGCGGTCGGCCACGTGGCGATTCTAGTTGACACCTGTCCAACAGCCGCGCCCCCGGTCGAGGGTGGGGAAGACGCACGCATCCCGCGCTGCGCCGTGGGGGCTATCCCAGGCTGTCTTGGTAGCGGCGCATGCCCGCGATCCACCGCTCGTAGTCCGCGCCCTTGCGCCGGTACATCTCCAGGACGGCGGGATGCGGAAGCACCAGGAAGCGGCCGTCGCGCACCGCCTCCACCGTGAGGGTGGCGACCGCCTCGGGTCCGATGACCTCACCGGCGTTGGCGACGGCGGCGCCGGCCATCCGCGCCGTCCGGTCGGTCGATCCGAGGATGCCGCTCAGCAGGGGCGTATCCACCCCCATCGGGCAGACGCATGACACGCCAATTCCATTGCCGCCGTAGGTGATGGACAACCATTCGGCGAAACCCACGGCGGCATGCTTGGTGACGGAGTAACCCGCTGCGCCGAGTTGGGTCAGCAATCCGGCCGCCGACGCCACGGCGACGAAGTGGCCCCGGCCGCGTCCGAGCCACTCCGGGACCAGGGCCTTGGCCGCCCGGACGTGGGCGCGAAGGTTCACGTCGATGACCGTGTCCCAGGCGCTCTCGTCGTCTCCGAGGCCGGGCGGGCCCATGATGCCCGCGTTGGCGACGAACACGTCGACGGGCCCGAATTCGTCACGCGCAGTGGAGATCAGCCCGGCGATACCCTCGCTCGAGGCGGCGTCGGCGACGGCCGCGGCGGCAGCACCGCCGGCGGCCCTGACGCGGGTGGCGGTCTCTTCGACTCCTGCCGCGTCGAGATCGCCCGCGACGACGGCCGCTCCGGCGGCTGCCAGCGCGACGGCGAGTTCCCTGCCGATTCCCGACCCGGCTCCGGTGATGATGGCCACGCTGCCCTCGATCTGCATGCCGCCATTCTTACAGTGCCCGCCGAGACGGGCGGGGGGCTCCGCCTTGGGTATGGTCGGGGCATGGTGGCAGAGGCGCTCCATGGATAGTGGCCCCCTCGCGGGAGTGCGCGTCGTCGACCTGACCGCCGTGGTGATGGGACCGTACTGCACCCAGATCATGGCCGACATGGGCGCCGACGTCGTCAAGGTCGAGCCGCCCGCCGGCGACAACGCCCGCTACATATCGGTCGGTCCGGCCTCCGGCATGAGCGGGGTGTTCGTCAACGTCAACCGCGGAAAGCGAAGCGTCGTACTCGATCTCGTCACCGAGGAAGGCAAGGCCGCGTTGCGCGGGCTCATCGCGGAGGCGGACGTCTTCATCCACTCGATGCGCGCCAGGGCGATCGCAAGGCTCGGATTCGGTTACGAAGACGTGGCCGCCGTCAACCCGGCGATCGTCTACACCAATTGCTACGGGTACGGCCGGCATGGGCCGGCGGCCGACCGGCCCGCCTACGACGACGTCATCCAGGCCCAGTCCGGTGTCGCAGCCGTCCAGGAAATGCCCACCGGTGAGGCGTCCTACGTCGGAACCATCGTGGCGGACAAGGTCGCCGGGCTCACGGCGCTGTACGCCACGACGATGGCGCTGTTCCATCGAGAACGTACCGGCGAGGGCCAGGAGGTCGAGGTCGCGATGTTCGAGACGATGGCCTCGTTCATGCTCGTGGAGCACGCCAACGGCGCGATGTTCGACCCGCCACAGGGCCCGGCGTTCTATCCCCGGACGGTGGCGCCGAATCGCAAGCCGTACCGCACCAAGGACGGCTACGTCGCGGTGCTGATCTACAACGACAAGCACTGGAACGCCTTCGTGCGGGCCGTCCAACCAGCCTGGAACCGCGACTCGTGGGCGACCATCGAGGAACGGTCGAAGCAGATCGACGTCGTCTACGGACTGATCGCCGAGACGCTGGCGGAACGGACCACCGCCGAGTGGCTGGAGCTGTTCGGCGAACTCGAGATTCCGGCCGCACGCATCCAGTCACCGGCCGACCTGTTCGACGACCCGCACCTCGACGCGGCCGGCTTCTTCGAGACCGTCGACACCGCGCACGGGCCGGTGCGCTTTCCCGGTGTGCCGACCTGGTTCTCGCGCACTCCCGGCCGGGTGGCGGGGCCGGCTCCCACTCTGGGGGCCGACACGGCCGAGGCGCTGGCCGAGGAGTGGCGGCGGGGCTAGACCGTCCGCGCCAACCGGTCCGCCAGCAGCGCCGCGAACCGCGCCGGATCGTCCAGGACGCCGCCTTCGGCGAGAAGTGCGGTGCCGTAAAGCAATTCGGCCGTCTCGGTGAGGCTCTCCGACGGTGCCGACTCGGCCAGTGCCCGACGCAGGCCGGTGACCAGCGGATGCTCGGGGTTGAGCTCGAGGATCCGCTTGCCGACCGGCACTTCCTGCCCGGACGCGCGGTACATTCGCGCCAGCTGCGGGGTGATCCCGAACGTGTCGGTGATCAGGCACGCAGGCGACGACGTCAACCGCGTCGACAACCGCACCTCCTTGACGTGCTCGTCGAGCGCCTGCTGCAACCAGGTCAGCAGCTCGGCGAAGTCGCCCTGGTCGGTCTCGTCCGCCGCGTCGGCCGCACCGAGATCCACCTCGCCCTTGGCCACCGACTGCAGAGCGTGGGAGTCGAACTCCGGCACCGACTCCACCCACACCTCGTCGACCGGGTCGGTCAGCAGCAGCACTTCGTAACCCTTGGCCTTGAACGCCTCGAGATGCGGTGAGCGCTCGAGGAGTTGCCGGGATTCGCCCGTCGCGTAGAAGATCCGGTCCTGGTCGTTCTTCATCCGTCCGACGTAGTCCGCGAGCGTGGTTGGCGCCGTGTCGCTGAAGGTCGAAGCAAACGACGACAGCCGAAGCAGGGTGTCGCGGTTGTCGCCGTCGGAGATCAAGCCCTCCTTGATGACGCGACCGAACTGTGTCCAGAACGTCTGGTAGTCGTCGGGACGGTTGGCCTGCAGATCCTTGATCGCCGACAGCACCTTCTTGGTGAGGCTGCGACGGATGACCTTGATCTGGCGGTCCTGCTGCAGGATCTCGCGAGAGACGTTCAGCGACATGTCCTGTGCATCGACGACACCCTTGACGAACCGCAGGTACTCCGGCATCAGCTCGTCGCAGTCGCCCATGATGAACACGCGCTTGACGTACAGCTGGACCCCGGCGTGCCCGTCGCGGTTGAACAGGTCGAACGGTGCCATCGAGGGAATGAACAACAGCGCCTGGTACTCGAAGGTGCCCTCGGCCTTCATCGCGATGACCTCGAGCGGCTCGTCCCAGGCATGCGCGATGTGCTTGTAGAACTGGGCGTACTCCTCGTCGGAGACCTCGCTCTTGGGCTTGGCCCACAGCGCGATCCGAGAGTTGATGGTCTCGGTCTCGACGGTCACCGTCGGCTCGCCGCCACCCTCGTCCGGCGGGACGGTCTTCTCGACCTCCATCCGGATCGGCCAGGAGATGAAGTCGGAATACTTCTTGACCAGTTCCCTGATCTTCCACGGCGACGTGTAGTCGTGCAGTTCGTCGTCGGCGTCCTCGGGCTTGAGGTGCAACGTCACCGAGGTGCCCTGGGGTGCATCGTCCACGGCGGCGATGGTGTAGGTGCCATCACCGTTGGATTCCCAACGCGTGCCCGAACTCTCGCCTGCCTTGCGCGTGAGCAGCTCGACGGTGTCGGCCACCATGAACGTGGAGTAGAACCCAATGCCGAACTGTCCGATCAACTCTTCGGTGTCGCCCGCCTGATTCGCCTCGCGCAACTTCTGGCGAAGCTCCCCGGTGCCGGACTTGGCGAGGGTGCCAATCAGTTCGACCACCTCGTCGCGCGTCATGCCGATGCCGTTGTCGCGGATCGTCAGCTTGCGCCCGGCCTCGTCGATCTCGATGTCGATGTGCAGATCCGACGTGTCGACGTCGAGTTCCTTGTTGCGGAATGCCTCGAGGCGGAGTTTGTCCAGCGCGTCGGACGCGTTGGAGACCAGCTCCCGCAGGAACGAGTCCTTGTTGGAGTAGATGGAATGGACCATCAGCTGCAGCAGCTGACGAGCTTCCGCCTGGAATTCCCTATGTTCGACCTGCTCGCTCACGCCGCCATCCTAAAACCCGCTGAGCGGGGGTCGAAGCAGGGCTCCGCTCGGTCGACTGGGACCCGCCTGCCGCGGGATGACGGGTGGTCAGGCGGCCAGGGGTGGGTCGGGTCCGGCGGGGGGTGTGGCTCGCTGCGTCGGCGCCGAGTCGTCTTCGGGTGGGCGTGCGGGGATGACGCCGCGGGGTGCCCAGGATCCGGGGTCGAGGGGATCGTGGGTGGCGGTGTGGTCGGTGGGGGGTCGGTAGCGTTGGGGGTGGTGGTAGTGGTTGATCCGGTTTTGGCCGGTGTCCAGGGCTTGGGGTGGGTGCCATTCGGTGTCGTGGTGGGCGTTCATGCGGGTGGTCCAGCCGCCGGGGCCGACGGGGCGGTTGTCGGGGCCGCAGGCCAGGGTCATCTGGTTGACGTTGGTGTGGCCGCCGTCGCGCCAGTCGGTGACGGTGTGGTGGACCTGGCTGCGGTAGGCGGGCACGGGGCAGCCGAGTTTGGTGCAGCCGCCGTCGCGCAGGATGATCGCCAGTCGTTGCGCGGTGGAGGCGGTGCGGCGGGCCCGGAAGAGGTCCAGCACCGCGCCGGTGGCATCGTCGAACATTCCCAGGTAGTTGGTGGCGTTGCGGCGGGCGGCCATGGCGAGGACGTCGCTGATCGGGAGGGTGGTGCCGCCGCCGGTGGTGGCGGTCCCGGTCATCGTCATCAGGTCTTGCAGGGTGGTGCGGATCAGGATCGAGGTGGGTAGCCCGTTGAGGTGGCCGAGGTCACCGCGTTCGAGGGCGCGGCGTCCGATGTATTCGAGGGCGTCGTGGTGGCGTTGGGCCGGGGTGCGGGTGTCGGCGTCGATCTGGGCTTGGCGGGGGGTGCCCGAGAGGCACGGCTGGCCGTCGGCGGGGTTGCACATGCCGGGGCGGCGAATTTCGCCATCAGCACTTCCCATACCGCCCGGCAGGCCGGGGTCAACGTGGCGGTGAATTCGGTCATGGTGTCGTGGCGTTGGGGGCTCATGCGCGCGCCGCGGCGGCGGTGGCGTTCGGCGTCGTTGGGGGGTGCGCCGTCTTGGTCGAGCAGGAACAGGGTCTGGTCGATCTGATCGCGCAGGGTCTTGGGTCGGTCTGCGACGCCGTGGCGGACCCAGTCGGCTTCGATCTGATCGCGTTCTGAGGGTTGGACCCAGCCGGGGATCTTGGCGATGCCCTTGCGGAGGATTTCGACGTGTTCGTGGGTGAGCATGCCCCTCCGTTGGGCGATGGCGACCGCGGGCAGGGTCGGGGGAAGCACCTGGCCGGTGATCGAGCGGCGCGGGCCGAGCAGCGCGGCTTGGGTCAGGCGGATCCCGGCCTCGCTACCGGAGAGCCGCCATCGGGTGGCCAGGACCTCGCGCCAGTTCTTGGCGCCCATGTCGATGGCCGTGGTCTGCTGTTGCAGTTGGTCAGGGCGCGGTGTCGGTGAGCCGCGGTGCGG
Organism: Mycolicibacterium sichuanense; assembly: GCF_033741125.1. Classification (NCBI taxonomy): domain Bacteria; kingdom Bacillati; phylum Actinomycetota; class Actinomycetes; order Mycobacteriales; family Mycobacteriaceae; genus Mycobacterium; species Mycolicibacterium sichuanense. Next base: position 612,067 of record NZ_JAWQPU010000001.1, read on the forward strand.
CGCTCGGCGTCCTGTAGGGCGTCGAGCAGTGTGACCGCGTCATCGGCGGTCAGCGTGTCCAGGTCGTAGGCGTCGAGTTCGTCGTGGATCGCGCGCAGCGCCGCGACCGCGGCCAGGACCCGATCCGATGACACGACTCGAACATACCTTCGACCACCGACAGGCACGCCCCTGCTGTGACCGCTGAAACCACAGTGGCACACGAGCTTTCACGACATGGCTCAACCGAAGTGCACACCCTGGGCCAGCGGCAGTTCGGAGCTGTAGTTGACGGTATTGGTGGCCCGCCGCATGTAGGCCTTCCACGAATCGGACCCCGACTCCCGGCCGCCGCCGGTCTGCTTCTCACCGCCGAACGCCCCGCCGATCTCCGCACCCGACGTACCGATGTTGACGTTGGCGATGCCGCAGTCGGACCCGTCGGCCGCCATGAACCGCTCGGCCTCCCGCATGTCGGTGGTGAAGATCGCCGACGAAAGACCCTGCGGCACCGCGTTGTTGAGCTCGATGGCCTCCTCGAGAGTGTCGTAGGTCAACACGTAGAGGATCGGGGCGAACGTCTCGTCGTGCACGACGGCGGTCTGCGACGGCATCCGCACCACCGCAGGCGCGACGTAGAACGAACCGTCACCGGTGTCGACCCGCTCGCCGCCGACGACCTCGCCACCATCCTCGCGGGCTCGCTCCAGGGCGCCCACCATGTCGCGGTAGGACCGTTCGTGGATCAGCGGCCCGACGAGGGTGCCCTCGGCCGACGGATCGCCGATTGGCAGGCTGCGGTAGGCCGCGGTGATGCGCTCGACGAGCGTGTCCACGACCGAGGTATGGGCGATTACCCGGCGCAGCGTCGTGCAGCGCTGCCCCGCCGTCCCTGCCGCGGAGAACACGATGCCGCGAACGGCGAGGTCCAGATCGGCCGACGGGGCCACGATCGCGGCGTTGTTGCCGCCCAGTTCCAGCAGCGACTTGCCGAAGCGCTGCGCCACCCGCGGACCGACCTGCTGGCCCATGCGTACCGAACCGGTCGCGCTGATCAGGGCGATCCTGGGGTCGTCGACCAGCTTCTCGCCAATCTCCCTGCCGCCCTGGATGAGTCGGCTCACCTCGACCGGTGCCCCGACGTCGGCTGCGGCGCGTTCGATCAGGGCCTGGCACGCGATCGCGGTCAGCGGCGTCAGCTCCGAGGGCTTCCACACCACGGTGTCGCCGCAGACCAATGCGATGGCGGTGTTCCACGCCCACACCGCGACCGGGAAGTTGAACGCGGTGATGACGCCGACCACCCCGAGCGGATGCCACGTCTCCATCAGCCGGTGCCCGGGACGCTCCGAGGCGATGGTGCGCCCGTACAGCTGACGCGAGAGGCCCACGGCGAACTGGCAGATGTCGATCATCTCCTGGACCTCGCCAAGCGCCTCCGAGGTGATCTTGCCCGCCTCGATGGTGACCAGCGTGCCCAGCTCCGCCGCGTGTTCGACGAGGAGCTCGCCCAGGCGCGCCACCAGTGCACCGCGGACTGGGGCCGGGGTGACGCGCCACGTCGTGAATGCCCGTGCCGCAGCGGCAATGGCGTCATCGGCCTCGTCGGGGGTTGTCTCCCGGACCGTGAACAGGACGTCACCGGTGATGGGGGTACTGGCCTGCAGCCCGTGCCCACCGGGGTCGCCGAGCTCGGCCACCGAGCCGACGGCCTTGAGCGCGTCTAGCGCGCGGTCGCGAAGGTCGTCGAACGTCGGCAGGACGGGCGGGCTGTTCGTCATGATGCTGCTGCTTTCTCGTAGAGGTCGTACGGGTCGTGCACGTGTTCGTCGATGGCGCCTGCCAACCAGTCTGCGCCGTAACCGGATTGGTCGTCCGACTGGGTAGGGGAGGTGTCCGCGACGTCGAGGTTGGAGCGGAAGATCCCGGCTGCCGAGATCGGCAGGAAGTCCTCGTAGACGACGGGTCTCGTGGGGTCGCCACCGTGGTAGTAGGCCAAGCCCGCAGCGGCGAGTTCGGTGTCGCTGCTTGGGAAGTACTCGGCCCAGCAGGCCGCCGGGTCCTCCGAATTCATCGCGGTGTCATAGCGTTCCCGGCCCCGCCGGGTCAGCGCCACGCCCCGCGACTCCACCTCGCCGAAGCGGACCCTCAGGGTGCCGTCGGTGACGGTGCCTCCGGCGTCCCGGAAGCGCCGGGGCTCGGCCAACGCCCGGAACGACGTCTGGCGCAGCAGCACGTCGGGCCCATCCGATCGTGGCGGGCCCTGGATGGTGTCGGTCATGGTGATGCCCCTGGCGACCATTCGCCGATACAGCTCGTCGATGTCGAGAACCCGCGGGGTCAGGTGGTTGACGTGGGTGGACCGCACGCCGGCGATGTCTGCGGCCACCGCGGAGACCGCGGACAGTTCCCGGTACCAGCTTGCGTCGATCGGTTCGCGAGACAGGGTGAACGACGACACCGCACGGGCGACGAAGTCGTCGGCCTCGGCGGCCGGACATTCACCGGCGCTGGCGATGGTCCTGGCGGTGGCGATCAGGGTCGGATCGAACAGTTGCCGGTCGTCGAGGAACCGGTCGATGCGGGTGCGCAGCTCGGGGTCGAAGAACCGGCTGTCGGCGGTGGCCAGGACGGAGGTGAAGACCCGAAAGGGGTTGACGGCCAATTCCTCCGAGTCGATCGGCCGGAACGCAGTCGATACCACCGGCACGGGCGATGCCGCGTCGCGCAGGTCGTAGAAGCCGACCGGGTGCATGCCGAACGCGGCGAACAGGCCGGCGACGTCGGCCAGCTCGCGGGCGCTGCCCACCCGGATGGCGCCGTGGCGCTCGGCGGTGACGCGGTGCAGCGAACCGAACCGGTCGTCGCCGGTGAAGTCGGCGTTGACCTCGGTGCTGACTTCGACCAGCGTCGTGTAGGCCGGCACCTCGGCGCCGTACATCCGCGACAGCGCAGCGGCGAACCGAGACCGGAGCTCTGCGGTCGTGACACTCATCGAGTCGGCCTCCCCGATCCCCGAGTCGCTGCGCTGCAGCCCGCCGAGCCGCGATAGTCTCCGGCCATGGCCGATGCTTGCGAGGAGCTCGACGACATCGACCGGACGTTGGTCCGGGAGTTGGCGGCGGACGGACGCGCGACGCTGGCGCACCTGGCGGCCAGCGCCGGGCTGTCGGTGTCCGCGGTGCAGTCGCGGGTGCGGCGCCTGGAGACGCGCGGTGTCGTGACCGGATACCACGCGCGGATCGATCCAGAGTCCGTCGGCAACATGCTGTCGGCGTTCGTGTCCATCACCCCAATCGATCCCTCTCAACCCGATGATGCGCCCGCGCGACTCGAGCACATCGAGGCCATCGAGTCATGCCATTCGGTGGCCGGGGACGAGAGTTACGTCCTCCTGGTGCGTGTCCGATCGGCGCGCGCGCTCGAAGACTTGCTGCAACGGATCCGGACGGCGGCGAACGTCAGGACCAGGAGCACGATCATCTTACAAACTTTTTACGAGGGTCGCGACTTCATACCGTAGAAAATCCTGTCATGCGGCGTGCGTGGCGTAAATAATCCGTTAGGATGGCCGGCATGACTGCCGTGCTGCCTTCGCGTGACCTGAAGTCCGGTGCCCACGTGGCTCCCGCCGACGTGCGTGAGGTGCTCAGTCGCAGCATCCTGGCCGACGGGCTCGACTTCGTCCTCGACGTCGAGCGGTCGGCCGGCTCCTACCTCGTCGACGCCCGCACCGGCGAGCGCTACCTGGACATGTTCACGTTCTTCGCGTCGTCGGCACTGGGCATGAACCATCCGGCCCTCGCACTAGACCAGGCCTTCCGCGCCGAACTCGCCGCCGCCGCGGTCAACAAGCCCAGCAACAGCGACGTCTACAGCGTCCCGATGGCGCGCTTCGTCGAGACGTTCGCCCGGGTGCTCGGCGACCCCGCCCTGCCCCATCTATTCTTCGTCGACGGCGGCGCGCTGGCGGTCGAGAATGCGCTCAAGGTCGCCTTCGACTGGAAGAGCCGGTTCAACGAGAGCCGCGGCATCGATCCCGCGCTCGGCACCAAGGTGTTGCATTTGGCGGGTGCCTTCCACGGCCGCAGCGGATACACGCTGTCGTTGACCAATACCGACCCGAACAAGGTGGCCCGTTTCCCGAAGTTCGACTGGCCGCGCATCGATGCGCCCTACCTGCGTTCGAGCGTGGACATGGCCGAGCTGGAGGCGGAGTCGCTGCGGCAGGCGCGCGCGGCGTTCGAGGCCAGTCCGCACGACATCGCCTGCTTCATCGCCGAGCCCATCCAGGGTGAGGGCGGGGACCGGCACTTCCGTCCCGAGTTCTTCGCCGAGATGCGCAGGCTGTGCGACGAGTTCGACGCGTTACTGATCTTCGACGAGGTGCAGACGGGCTGCGGGATGACCGGAACTCCCTGGGCCTACCAGCAATTGGGTGTCGCGCCAGACGTCGTGGCATTCGGCAAGAAGACCCAGGTGTGTGGTGTGATGGCCGGCCGCCGGGTCGACGACGTGGCGGACAACGTGTTCGCCGTCAGCTCGCGGATCAACTCGACCTGGGGTGGCAACCTGACCGACATGGTGCGGTCGCGTCGCATCCTCGAGACCATCGAGGGGGAGCAGCTCCTGTCGCACGCGGCGAACCTCGGCCGCCACCTGCTGTCCCGGCTCCAGGACTTGGCGACGGAGTTCCCGGGACAGGTGCGCGATCCGCGCGGCCGCGGCCTGATGTGTGCGTTCAGCATGCCGACGGCATCGCAGCGCGACGAGTTGATCGAAGCGCTATGGGCCCGTCGGGTGATCATGCTGGCCAGCGGGTCCGACAGCGTCCGATTCCGGCCGGCCCTGACGGCGTCGCGCACCGAGATCGATGCCGCGGTCGACGCCGTGCGATCGGTGCTGGCCACCCTCAGCTGACGCCGTCGCGCTGGACCAGGCGGCGGATCGTCGAACCCAGTCGGGTGAGGTCTTCACCGCCGACGAGGATGCAGCCGTGACGCTGCGCGAGTTCACGTGCGGCGGGCGTGAAGTCGTGGTTGGTGACGACCATGGTGTGTGCACAGTCGTGCATCGCCGCACCGGCAACGACCTCCTGCACGGCTCCGGAGCCGACCGGCCGGGACTGCCGCTTGCATTGGATCGCAAGACGATTCGGTCGGCGGCCGACGATGAGGTCGACGCCGAAGTCGCCCGTCACCGCCGTCATGATCACCGAGGTGCCGGTGCCGCGGGCGATGCGCGCCACGTAGTCCTCGAACTCCAGGCCCGACATGGCCTGCGTGGCGGGGTGCTCGTAGGCGGCGGGCGTGCGGGCGCCGCGCAGCACGCCGACCAGGAAGGCGGGTAGCGCCGGCGCGAGCACCGCGGCGGCCACGCTCCACGTCACACCGAGGCCTCCCACGTACGCCGCGACGCCAGCCGCGACCGCCATCAGGACGTACGCTCTCCACACGGTGCGAAGGCTAACGCGCCGCACCGACAGTGCATCGTGACGCACGTGGCGAAAACGCGGTGCTCTGCCCGCGACGGGATCGAGCGTGCGCAGGCACGCTTGGGGGTCACGGGTAGGGGTCAGTGGTGCAGGGCGCGCCAGACCCGCGCGGGGGTCATCGGCAGCTGATGCAGGCGCGCGCCACACGCCCTGGCGATCGCGTTGGCCAGCGCCGGGGCCACCGGGTTGTACGGCGACTCGCTCATCGACTTCGCGCCGAACGGTCCGAGGGCGTCGTAGGTGTCGGCGAAGTACACCTCCGTCACCGGCAGGTCCGCGAGCTGGGGAATGTGGTAGTTGCGCAGCTCGGTGGTGGTGATCGCACCGTCGGGGCCCGAGCGCATCTCCTCGTACAACGCCGTGCCGATGGCCTGTGCGACGCCACCCTCGACCTGGCCGCGGCACTGCTCGGGGTTCATCACCACGCCCGCGTCGGCGGCCTGCACCGACTGCAGGATCCGCACCACGCCCGTCTCCACGTCGACCGCGACGCGGAAGCCCTGCACGTTGAACGCCACCGACCGCGGAGTGCCGTCGTGCCTACCGTGGCCGATGAGGGGCCGGTCGTCCGGGGTGGCGGCGATGAGGTCGCGCAGCTCGCGGCAGGCGGCCTGCACCGCCATGCCGGCCACCACCGTGCCGGCCGAGCCGAACGCTCCGGTGTCGTAACCCGTTGCATCGGTGTCGGATTGGCGGAGGCGAACCCGGCTCGGGTCGACGCCCAGCTCGGAGGCCACGATCTGGGCGTGCACCGTCGAGGTACCGTTGCCGAATTCGGCGGTGCCGACGGACAGGGTGAAGTCACCGTCGGCGTCACGGGTGATCGAGGCGTCGGCGAAGTGACCGCGTGGCGGGATGGTGGCGATCATCGCGACGGCCATGCCCTCGCCGATGCGCCACTGTGGGCCGTCCGGTACCGCCGTCGCCGCGCCGTCGGACAGCGCGTTCTGCACCAGATCCAAGCACTGGTCCAGTCCGTAGCTGCCGTAGGACAGGTCGTCGTCGGCCACGTGTGAGTCGGTGAACGCATCGCCCGGGACTACGACGTTGCGGCGTCGGAGGTCGAAGGGGTCGATGCCCAGCTCGTCCGCCAACTCGTCGAGCGCCGACTCGATGGCGAAGATCACCTGGCCCAGGCCGTATCCGCGGAATGCGCCCGAGGGAATGTTGTTGGTGTACACCGCTTCTGCATCGACACGCTTGTTGGCGCAGCGGTACACCGACACCGATTCGCCGCAGCCGTGGAACATCACGCCCGGGCTGTGGTTGCCGTACGCCCCGGCATCGACCAAGGCGTCGACGGCCAGCGCGGTCAGGATTCCGTCGGGACCGGCGGCGACGGTGGCGTCGACCCGAAACGGGTGTCGGCACGGCGCGGCGATGAACTCGTCGGGTCGGCTGAACTCGTAGCGCACGGGCTTGCCGAGCCGCAGCACCGCCAGCGCCACCAGATCCTCGGTCAGCATCTCCTGCTTGCCGCCGAAGCCACCGCCGACCCGACGCGTGAAGACGTGGACCTCGGCGCGGTCGAGCCCGAAGACGTGACACAACTCGTCGCGGACCAGGAAGGGCACCTGTGAACTAGTCCGAATCACCAAGCGGCCGTGGTCATCCCGCCACCCCGTGCAACCGTGGGTCTCTAGGTGCACATGCTGGACCCGCTGGGTGTTCCACCGTCCCGTGACCACGGCACCGCCTGCGGCCAGCGCTCGGGCGACGCCGGCGTCGACGTCGCCGACCCCGCCATGCACCTCGGCCACCAGGTTGCGCGACGCATCGGCGATGCGCGCGTCGGCGTCCTTGTCGGCGTGCAGCAGCGGCGCACCGGGTGATCGGGCGACCTCTGGGTCGAACACCGCAGGCAGTGGCTCGTACTCGACGCGGATTGCCTGGCAAGCCTTCTCGGCGACGGCCAGGCTGTCGGCGACCACGGCGGCGACCCGTTGGCCGACGAAACGCACGGTGTCATCGAGGACCACGGAGTCATCCGGGTCGTCGAGCCGGCTCTCGTGGCGGGCGGTGGAGAAGGCCACGGGTGGGCTGTCTCGATGCGTCAGCACCAGGTGCACGCCGGGGAGCTGCTCGGCCGCGCTGGTGTCGATCGAGGTGATCCTGGCGTGGGGCAGTGGACTGCGAAGCACCGCGAGGTGAAGCAGTCCGGTCATGGCGTGATCCATCGTGTACTGCTCGGTGCCGGTCACGACGCGCATGCCGGCCGGCGCTCCGACGGAATCTCCGGTCCCGCCAACCTTCTTGGTGTTGACCGCACCCGCCAGCGCGTCGGTGATCGAGCGGTATCCGGTGCACCGGCACAGGTTTCCCTTGAGGTGCCGGGGCAAATCGGCCTGCTGCTCGGGCGTCAGCGTCGACGCGGTGGTGATCATCCCTGCCGTGCAGAAGCCGCACTGGAATCCCGCCGCCTCGACGAAGCGCCGCTGCAGGGGATGGGGATCGTCGGGCGTCCCGAGGCCCGCGACGGTCGTGACGTCGCGGCCGGTGGCGCGGAACGCGGGGAACACGCAGGAATGCACGGGGGCTCCGTCGACGAGCACCGAGCAGGCTCCGCAGTCACCGGCGTCGCACCCCTTCTTCACCTCGAAGTGGCCGTGATCGCGCAGATAGGTTCGCAGACACTGCCCCGGCCGCGGTTCGTCGGTCAAGGGCTGGCCGTTCACGGTCACCATCCGCGACCCCGTTCCGCTGCTCGCTGAAATGTCATCCGCCCAATTCCCCACAGATCTGCTCGGCGAGCACCAGCGACACCCCGCGCCGCCAGTCGGGGTCGCCGTGCGCGTCGTCGGTCCAGGCATCCTCGGGAATGCCGGCATGCGCCCGGCGTGCCAGAGCGACGTCGACGGAGGGCAGCTCGAACACGTAGGGACGGACCGTCGCGGCGGTGATCGACAACGTCAACGACCCGTCGGCATTCAGCCGGCCGATGACGACGATGCCGGAGCGGCCAAGCGCCGACGGCGCCAGCTTCCGGTACGCGGTGCGACACCGCAGCGCCGACGCCGGCAGACGCACCGACCGCAGGACCTCGTCGGCGCCCAGCACGTTGGTGGAGCTGCCCGTGACGAACTCGGTGACGGGCATCCGGTAGTCGTCGCCGTCGGCGCGCCACACCACGACTTCTCCGGCTAGCGCCGAGGCCAGCGAGATCATCGATCCCGCGGGGAAGGAGAGGCAGACGTTGCCGCCGACCGTGGCGGTGTGCCACACCTCGTGCGACGCGAGTAGCGCCGTACAGCACTGGTGCAGCAGCGGCGCGGCCAGCCAGTCCGGCCGGTTTGCGGCCAGCTCGGACGACAATTCCGACAGCCGCTGCAGTGTGCACGTCGCGGCGAGGTCGATCCCGTCGTCGTCGATCGTGACGGCGGGCCAGCCCAGTCCGGAGATGTCGACCAGGGTTCGGGTGTGCGGCTGGGGCTCGGAGAACAACCACGTGCCGCCGGCGATGATCGCCTCCGCCGGAGCGAGTGGCCACAGGTCGTCGCGGCGGCGCGGCGTCCTGATCGACTCGACGGTGTTGAGGTCCACTCGTCGAAGGTAGTCAGGATTGGGGTCCCTCGCATTCCGATGCGCAATCCATCACAGGCGCCACGCCAAAGACGTTGTTCTTCGCCGGATTTGGGCCTGGGTCTGCTGGTCCGAGGGCGGGTCGTCGGGGTTTAGCCGTGCACCGGTTGGGCATCCAGGGCGCAACCAACTACGGCACGCAGAGCGGGAGGTACCACCATCGGAGCAGGCCAGGGGGTTATCACGGCGCCCGTCGAGGCGCCGGAAGGGGATCGGAGTGCTGGTGGTTAATCGAGAGCAGGCTCGGGGTAATCTCGCCTGGAGATCACTTGGAGGGCGCGTGTCAGACGGTCAGGACGGCCACGACGGTGGGCATCGGAGCCCGCGATCGGTCGAGGTACGGGTTGCGGCGAAACTCGAGAACTTGGCGGTGTTGCGGACGGTCGTCGGCGCCGTCGGCACCTATGAGGACCTCGACTTCGACAGCGTCGCCGACCTCCGCCTCGCAGTCGACGAGGCGTGCACCCGGCTGATCCGCTCGGCGACCCCCGACGCGACGCTGGTGCTGGTGATCCACCCTCAGGAGGAGCAGCTCGTCGTCGACGTGTCGACAGCGTGCTCGTCGCCCGACATCGTCGTGCCAGGCAGCTTCAGCTGGCACGTCCTGAGCTCGCTGACCGACGAGGTCAGCACCTTCCACGACGGACATGGCGCGGAAGACGCACAGGTCTTCGGCATCTCCATGACGACGAGACGAGCGAGCTCGCTGAGGTGACCACGCCGTCCTCTCGGGGTTCGGCATCACGATCGAACTCTGAATATGCGGACGTGGTCGACATGTTCCGTGCCCTGCAGGAGCTGCCCGACGACTCCACGGCGTTCCGGCGTCAGCGCGACTCCATCGTCGAACGCTGCCTACCGCTCGCCGACCACATCGCCCGCCGATTCGACGGCCGTGGCGAACCGCGTGACGACCTGGTTCAGGTGGCCAGGGTCGGTCTGGTGAACGCCGTGATCCGCTTCGACGTCGACGCCGGCTCGGACTTCGTGTCCTTCGCCGTGCCCACCATCATGGGCGAGGTTCGGCGGCACTTCCGCGACAACAGTTGGTCGGTGAAGGTGCCGCGCCGGCTGAAGGAACTGCACCTTCGCCTGGGCGCCGCCACCGCCGAGCTGTCGCAGAAGCTCGGCCGGGCGCCCACTCCGTCTGAGCTGGCCGCCGAACTCGAGATGGATCGCGACGAGATCGTCGAGGGGCTGGTGGCCGGCAGCTCGTACAACACGTTGTCCATCGACGGTGCGGGCGGCGGTACCGAGGAGGCCCCCGCGATCGCCGACACCCTTGGCGACGTCGACCTCAACCTCGATCAGATCGAGAACCGAGAATCATTGCGGCCCTTGCTCGCCAGCCTTCCCGAGCGCGAGCGTCAGGTACTGCTGCTGCGCTTCTTCGAATCGATGACGCAGACGCAGATCGCCGAGCGGGTGGGTATCTCGCAGATGCACGTGTCCCGGCTGCTCGCCAAATCCCTGGCGCGGCTGCGGGATCAGCTCGAGTAGGGGCTAGGCGAGCCAGCCCTGGTACACGTCCCACGCCGATCCGGCCGGGGGAGCGTCGTCGCGGGTGACGGTGGCCTGGATGAAGCCGTAGGGCCGATCGTCGGCGTTGAACACCTCGTTGTCGTTGGACAGCCCGAACGGCGAGAGGTCGTAGACGAAGTGGTGCTTGTTCGGCGCCGCCAGTCGCACCTCCGCGATCGTCGGATAGGCCTCCAGCACCGCCCGGCCCATCTCGAACAGCGTCTGCTGTAGTGCCAGGGACTGCACCACCGCGAACTGCTCGACCAGGTGGGTCTTGATGCCCTCGAACGTCGTCTCCCAATCGACGTCGGTGGTGGTGAAACGCCACTGGGCGGTCAACGACGTGGCCATCACCCGATCGTGGGTCGGCTCGAGAATCGTGTAGGGATCGGTGAGGAAGCCGGCGAACTCCGAGCCGGTCGACTTGAGGATGGTCATCTCCTTGAGACCTCCGACGACCCATTCTCCCTCGGTGTCAACGGTTATCGCGGCCGTGCGCACCTCCTGGCCCTTGCGGATCCAGGTGTGGTCGTGCTCGGCGCCGTCGACCACCGCACGCTGCCAGGCGTATTCGTCGATCTCGATGCGGGCGCCCTGCACCGGTTCGACGTCGTGGACGAAGTGCCGCGCCAGCGCCAGCCCGTAGTCCTCGATGGACTGCAGCCCCTTCTCCTTGGCGTAGGCGTACGCGGTCTGCTTCTGGGTGTCGGTGGGCAGTACCTGGGATTGTTCACCCGCCAGGTGCGCGGCACTGAAATCGCCTCGCAGACAGGTGGATACGTTCACGTCGTGGATCTCGTGGCGCGGGCTGTCGCGGTAGATCCTGACGATGCGGTTCTCCGCCTTGCCGTACTGGTTCTTGCCGAGAACGACCTTGGACAACGCTCAACTCCCTCGGTAGGTGGAATACGCAAATGGCGAGAGCAGCACCGGCACGTGGTACTTGCCGAGCGCGTCGGTGACGTGGAACGCGATGACCACTTCGGGGTAGAACGTCGGCACGTCGCGGCGCGCGAAGTACCCACCGGTGTCGAAGGTCAGGTGGTATACCCCGGCCGCCAGCGCGTCACCGAGTGTCGCGATCCGTCCATCGTCGTCGGTGCTCGCAGTGGCCAGCGTGGTGCCCGCGGCATCGGTCAGGGTGACGGCCACACCGGCCGCCGGCCGGCCCGACATCGCGTCGAGCACGTGGGTGGAGAGGCTCATGTGGTCACCCTAGGCGGGCTCACTCAGCAGCCGTTCCAGCCGGAGCCGGTTGATCTTGGCCAGCTCGCTGCGCATCACCCGGCGCTCGGTCTCTGGATCGTTGTGCAGGCGCTCGGTGAGGATCTCCAGCAGCTCCTCGGCGGACCGGCCGCTCGCGCACACCAGGTAGACGTACCCGAACTGGGCTTCGTACTCCGCGTTGCGGGCGGCGAGCTCGGCCTTGACCGAGTCCGCTGCCGTCGCCACGGCGGCCTGCTCGCGCGCCGAGGACGCGTTGTCGGCCCGGGCGCCGATGCGCGGATGACCGTCCAGGGCGGCGTCGATCTCGGCGTCGGGCAGTTCGGCGAGCACGCGGTCGGCGCGGTCCAGAAGAGCGTCGGCGTCCCGGAACGGACCGCCGGCAAGCACTCGTCGGGCCCAGATCGTCGACGAGCAGACACCGAACAGCAGATTCATCCGTTGCCGCTCGGTGAGGCCGTTGAAGCCGTCCAGGCCCAGTGCACCTTGGGTCGGCATTCAGCGCAGTTCGTTGAGCCGGCCGAAGCGCGCCGCGGCGATCGGGTTGGCGTCGGCGACCAGGTCGTCGAAGCGGTAGTTGGCGATCTTGGCGATCTCGATCAACGCAAACGCCTTCTCGGCCTGCGGTGAGTTGTCCATCCGCGACCAGCCGTTGTCGAGCACCCGGTCGAAGTGCTCGGTCTCGCGCGCGCAGATCACCAGTGGGAAGCCGAAGTGCTCGCGGTAGGCGGTGGCCAGCTCGACGACGTCGTTGTGATCGTCCTCGGCCAGGTTGCTCAGCGCGACGTGATCCACGGCAAGCGCGTGGCCCGTCTCGTCCTCGGCGCCGAGGTCGTGGAACGCGTTGATCAGCTGGAGCTGCTGCTCGGACGAGCCCGTCAGCACCGCGTCCTGGAATGCCTCGCGCAGGGCCCTGGTGTCGGTGAAGGGGCGCTGCTGGAACGCCCGCTCGATCGCCCACGGGACGTCCTGCACGACGTGCCCGAACACCTCGGTGAACCGCTCCTTGGTCATCGCGTTGACCTCGCCGAGGCTGATGGTGCCGCCACCGGCGACCCGGGGTCCCCGGCTGATGCCGAGGTGGAAGAACACCACGTTGAGCAGGATCGCGGCGATGGCGCCGATGCTGATGCCGCTGCCGAACAGCAGGTCGATACCGGGCGGCAGTGCCTTGGCGACGTCGGGGTATGACGTCACCCACAGCGCCAGCGCCAGGCTGGTGGTCACGATGATCAGGTTGCGGTGATCGGTGAAGTCCACCTTGCCGAGGGTCTGGATGCCGACGACGGCGACCGTCGCGAAGAGGGTCAGTGCCGCGCCGCCGAGCACCGGATTGGGGATCGACGACACGATGGCTGCCACCTTGGGCAGGAAGCCCAGGATGATCATGATGACGCCCGCGGCGGCCACCACCCAGCGACTCTTGACGCCGGTGAGCCGAACCAGGCCCACGTTCTCCGAGAACGCGGTGTAGGGGAACGAGTTGAAGATGCCGCCGATCACGGTGGCCAGACCGTCGGCGCGCAACACGTTGCCGATGTCGGAGGCCTTGATGCGCTTGCCGACGATCTCGCCGGTGGCCATGGTGCTGCCCGTCGACTCGACCGCGGTGATCATCAGCACGATGATCATCGTGACGCAGGCGACCACGTCGAACTTCGGCATGCCGAACAGGAACGGCTGGGTGAAGCCGATCGGTGCCGCGGCGCCGACCTTGTCGAAGTTCATGTCGCCCAGCGCGAACGCGATTGCGCAGCCGATGACCAGTCCGAGCAGCACGGCGATGGTAGCCATGAAGCCGCGGAAGATGCGCTGAATGGCCACGATGATGGCGATCGTGCCCAACGCGTAGAGCAGCCAGCGGATGTTCGTCGGATCGTGTTCGCCGGTATGGGGATTGGTGACGGCGTCCCCCGCACCGACCGGGACGAGGCACAGCCCGATGATCGTGATCAACGTGCCGGTGACCACTGGCGGGAAGTACCTGAGCAGCTTGACGAAGATCGGCGCGATGAGGAACGTGAAGACGCCCGCGACGATCACCGCGCCGTAGACGTAGAGCAGGCTGGCCGCGCCGCCACCGTGCGCCAGCCCGATCGCGATGATCGGGGACACGCCGGCGAACGTGACACCCTGCAGCAGGGGAAGGCGGACGCCGACCTTCCAGAACCCGACGGCCTGGATGATCGAGGCGATGCCGCAGGTGAACAGGTCGGCCGTGATCAGCTTGACCAGGTCGTCCTGAGGCAGCTCGATGGCTCCGGCGATGATGATCGGTACCAGGACCGCACCGGCGTAGAACGCGACCACGTGCTGAAAACCATAGGTGGCCAGCTTGGGCAGGGGGAGCACCTCGTCGACGGGATGCACGCGCTTGCGCTGGGCCTTGGTGACCGGGGTGGACATGGATCAAGAATCGACCAGGTTGACACTGTTCGCATGTCGAAGAAGTCGCCGATCGCCGGTGTCGTGCTGGCCGCAGGAGCGGGCACTCGTTACGGAATACCGAAAGTCCTTGCCGAACAAGGGAAGTGGTTACGGTCGTCGGTGGCTGCCCTGGCCGACGGGGGCTGCGACGACGTCGTGGTGGTCCTCGGGGCTGCGGTGGTGGACGTGCCGGCACCCGCGCGCGCCGTGGTGGCCGAGGACTGGACCGTCGGCGCGAGCGCCTCGGTGCGGGCCGGGCTGAGCGCAGTCGCCGATGCGGACCTGGTGGTCTTGCACCTCGTCGACCTGCCCGACGTCGGACCCGACGTGGTGGTGCGCGTGCTGGGGGCGGCCAGCGCCGCGGCGTCGGGCCTCGCGAGGGCGACCTACGGGGGGAAGCCCGGTCACCCCGTGGTGGTGGCTCGGCGGCATGTCCCGGCCCTGGCGTCGACGCTGTCCGGTGACCGTGGGGCGCGCGGCTTCCTGGCCGGCCGTGCCGACGTGGTGGCCGTGGAGTGCGGTGATCTGGCCACCGGTATCGACGTCGACGACCCCTAGCTTCGAGACTGCCCGGCGGTGTATACAGCTCAATACGCGGGAAACGGGGAGTTCCTGCGCACGATTGGTCGGTAGCCGACCTCGGGGGGTGTGGCACCAGGTGGTGACACACGGGTGGCAAGGGGTAGGGCCATGGGGAGAAACAAGAAGGTCGTGTTCGTCGACGACGTCGATGGCACGGATGCCAGCGAGACGGTCGAATTCGGCCTCGACGGGGTGCGGTACGAGATCGACCTGTCGGAGGCCAACGCCGAGGCGCTGCACCGCACGCTCCAGCGGTGGGCCAAGTGCGGACGCTATGCCGACGAGCGGTCACGGCGCGTGGCGCGCGCCCGGCCGTGGCATGGTCGCGTCAGCGCGCCCGAGCGGGCAACCATCCGCGAATGGGGCATTGCCAACGGTTTCCGGGTCGGGCGGCGCGGCCCGTTGCCCGTCGAGGCGGTGCACGCGTTCCGCGAGGCCAACCGCTGACGGTCAGAGCAGCCCGAGGGCGGCGACGGCCGCGCGTTCGGTTTCGAGCTCGGCGACCGAGGCGCCGATGCGGGCCCGTGAGAACGCGTCGACGGTCAGGCCCTCGACGATCTGCCAGGCGCCGTCGACCGCGCGGACCGGCAGCGAGGCGACCACGCCCTCGGGGATGCCGTAGACACCCGGTGACGGCAGTGCCACCGAGGTCCAGTCGTCGTGGTCCGTGCCGTCCACCCAGTCGCGGACGTGATCGATCGCGGCGTTGGCGGCCGACGCGGCCGAGGACGTGCCCCGGGCTTCGATGATGGTGGTTCCCCGCGTGGCCACGGAGGGGATGAAGTCGTTGGTCAGCCAATCGGTGTCGGCTGCGTACTCCGCTCCGGGCCTGCCACCGACGATGGCGTGAAAGATGTCGGGATACATGGTCGGAGAGTGATTGCCCCACACCGTCACCCGGCTGACGTCGGTGACGTGCACCCCGGCGTGGGCGGCCAGTGCGGCCACGGCGCGGTTGTGGTCCAGCCGGGTCAGCGCGGTGAAGCGCTCCCGCGGGATGTCTGGCGCATGCGCGGAGGCGACGAGTGCGTTGGTGTTGGCGGGATTGCCGACCACCACGATCCGGACGTCGGCGGAGGCGCCCGCGTTCAGTGCGCGGCCGGCTTCGGCGAAGATGGCGGCATTGGCGGCCAGCAGGTCGGCGCGCTCCATGCCCTTGCTGCGCGGTCTGGCACCCACCAGCAGGGCGATGTCGACGCCGTCGAACGCGCGGATGGGGTCGTCGTGGATCTCCACCCCGGCCAGCAGGTCGAAAGCGCTGTCGACGAGCTCCATCACCACGCCCTCGGCGGCGCGCATCGCCGACGGCAACTCCAGCAGTCGCAGCGTGACCGGTACGTCGCGTCCCAGCAGCGCCCCCGCCCCGATGCGAAACAGTGCGGCGTAGCCGATCTGGCCGGCGGCGCCGGTGACCGTGACGACCTTCGGGCGGGCGGAGCTGGGTGGGACGGGATCCGGGCGGGCGGAGCTCACGTGTGCACGCGGATGTTGAGGATCTCCGAGGCGTAGCGCCGGACCGTGTCCTCGGACATGGCGGCGGCGTCCTCGTAGCCCGGGCGGGCCCGGCTCTGCATGAACCCGGTTGCGGGGTTCAGGGTGATCTCGGCCAGCAGCTCACCGGTGGAGGGTTCGCACACCGCCCAGGTGTAGAGGCTGTCGTCGGCCCAGCCGTCGGCGGCGTCGTGCACGTAGTCCAGGTCGGTCTCGCCGAGGTCTGCCAGCGCGGGCCGATCGTCGACGCGGTCGTCATAGCGCAGGCCCCGCAGATACCAGGTGCCGTTGTTGATTTCGACGGGCTCCATGATGGTCGACCGTTCGAGCGGCCACCTGGTGCGCGTGCACCACGTGGCCGCTCGGCGGGTTCTAGTCCTTGATCTCGGCGAGGACGGTGCCCTGCGTGACGGCCGCACCCGCCTCGACGGCCAGGCCGGTGATGGTGCCGTCCTTGTGCGCCGTCACGGGGTTCTCCATCTTCATGGCCTCGAGCACCGCGACCAGGTCGCCGGTGGACACCTGCTGGCCCTCTTCGACCGCGACCTTGACCACGGTGCCCTGCATCGGGGCCGTCACCGCGTCGCCGGAGGCCGCTGCGCCCGCAGCCGCCCCACGCTTGCGCGCCTTGGGCTTCTTGCGGATCACGCCGGGCGCGGCGGCGCCGCCCCCGTTGCCGATGGCGAGATCACCGGGCAGCGACACCTCGACGCGACGTCCACCGATCTCGACGACGACCTTCTGGCGGGGCAGGCTGTCGTCCTCGTCGATGGGCGCGCCGGCGGTGAACGGCTCGACGGTGTTGTTCCACTCGGTCTCGATCCACCGGGTGTGCACGGTGAAGCCGTTCTCGTCGCCGATGAACGCGGGATCGGACACCACGGCCCGGTGGAACGGGATGACCGTCGCCAGCCCTTCGACGTCGAACTCGGCGAGCGCCCGCCGCGAGCGTTCGAGCGCCTCCTGGCGGGTGGCACCCGTGACGATCAGCTTGGCCAGCATGGAATCGAACTGTCCACCGATCACCGACCCGGACTCCACGCCGGAGTCCAGGCGCACGCCGGGACCGGTCGGCGGGTCGAACTTGGTGACGGGGCCCGGGGCGGGCAGGAAGCCGCGGCCGGCGTCCTCGCCGTTGATGCGGAACTCGAACGAGTGCCCGCGCGGCGTCGGATCCTCGGTGATGTCCAGTGCCTCGCCGTTGGCGATGCGGAACTGCTGGCGTACCAGGTCGAGGCCCGAGGTCTCCTCGGTGACCGGGTGCTCGACCTGCAGGCGGGTGTTGACCTCCAGGAAGGAGATCAGCCCGTCCTGGCCGACGAGGTACTCCACGGTGCCCGCGCCGTAGTAGCCGGCTTCCTTGCAGATGCGCTTGGCCGACTCGTGGATCTCCTTGCGCTGCGCGTCGGTCAGGAACGGCGCCGGAGCCTCCTCGACGAGCTTCTGGAAGCGGCGCTGCAGCGAGCAGTCGCGGGTTCCCGCGACGACGACGTTGCCGTGCGTGTCGGCGATGACCTGGGCCTCGACGTGGCGCGGCTTGTCCAGGTACCGCTCGACGAAGCACTCACCGCGTCCGAAGGCGGCGACGGCCTCGCGGGTGGCGGACTCGAACAGCTCGGGAATCTCCTCGATGGTGCGCGCGACCTTCATGCCGCGGCCACCGCCACCGAAGGCGGCCTTGATGGCGACGGGCACGCCGTATTCCTTGGCGAACGCCACGACCTCGTCGGCGTCCTTCACCGGATCGGGGGTGCCGGGCACCAGGGGCGCCTGCGCCTTGGCGGCGATGTGGCGGGCCGTCACCTTGTCGCCGAGGTCGCGGATCGACTGGGGGCTCGGCCCAATCCAGATCAGTCCGGCGTCCAGCACGGCCTGGGCGAAGTCGGCGTTCTCGGAGAGGAACCCGTATCCGGGGTGGACGGCGTTGGCGCCGGACTTGGCAGCGGCGTCGAGCAGCTTGGCGAAGTCGAGGTAGGACTCGGCAGAGGTCTGGCCACCCAGGGCGAAGGCCTCGTCGGCGAGCCGAACGTGCGGTGCGTCCGCGTCGGGCTCGGCGTACACGGCCACGCTGGTGAGCCCGGCATCCTTGGCGGCCCGGATTACCCGGACGGCGATCTCACCACGATTGGCAACGAGTACCTTCGAGATCTTCGAGCTGGCGTGATTGGCCACTTCGCCTCCTGCTGATATGCCGTCTGGGGCATGTTCTTAAGAACGTCTTGAGAAACTCAACGGGAAGTTTAAGCGGCTCGCATTGGAGTCCGGTCAACCGGTGTCGGTTACCGATGAGTAGGGAGAAGTGACGTGCACGACACGTCCCGTGGGTTGCCCGGTCAGTCGCGCAGGCGGCGCTTGATCCGGGTCAGCATGGCCGACATCCCGCGCAACCGCAGCGGGCTGATCAATTTGGCGAGCCCGAGTTCGGAGTAGAAGTCGTCGGGCACGCCGAGGATGTCGTCGGCCGAGTGCGCGTCGAGGCCGGCCGCGAGGATCGCCGCGAAGCCGCGGGTCGTCGGCGCCTCGGCCGGGGCGCTGAAGTACAGCCGGACGCGACTGCGGTCGGAGGCGTCGACGTGCAGGAACAACGGCGACTGGCACTCGGGCACCGGCTCCATCGCGGCCTCTTCGAGGTCGGCGGGCAACGGCGGCAGATCGTTGGCGAACTCCAGCAGGAGCTGCAGCTTGTCCTGGCCCTGCACCTCGGCGAAGTCGGAGACCACCTCGGCCAACGCGGCCGGCATGCTCACGGCGCCTCGCCGGGCTCTTCTCCGGCGGCGACCGGTACGCGCACGGCATTGCCCCACTCGGTCCAGGAGCCGTCGTAGTTGCGGACGCCCTCCTTGCCGAGCAGGTGGGTCAGCACGAACCAGGTGTGGCTGGAACGTTCGCCGATGCGGCAGTACACCACCGTCTCGTCGCCGGGCTCCAGGAAGCCGTAGAGCTCCTCCAGCTCGGCCCTGGTCCGGAACTGCCCGTTGTCCAGGGCGGCCTTGGCCCACGGGATGGACTTCGCCGTCGGGATGTGGCCACCCCGCAGGGCGCCCTCCTCCGGATAGTCGGGCATGTGGGTGCGCTCACCGGTGTACTCCAGGGGGGAACGAACGTCGATGAGCGGCTCGGTGCCGAGGACCGCGAGGACGTCATCCTTGAATGCGCGGATCTCGGCATCGTTGCGCGCGACCACCGGGTAGCCGGTGGTCTGCTTGGACGGGACGTCGAGGGTGGTGTCGCGTCCGTTGGAGACCCACAGGTCGCGGCCGCCGTCGAGCAGGCGTACGTCGGGATGGCCGAACAGCGTGAACACCCAGAGGGCGTAGGCAGCCCACCAGTTGCTCTTGTCGCCGTAGATCACGACCGTGTCGTCGCGGCTGATGCCCTTTCGGTCCATCAGCTCGGCGAACTGGGCACCGTCGATGTAGTCGCGAACGTGCGGATCGTTGAGGTCGGTGTGCCAATCGATCTTCACGGCGCCCGGAATGTGTCCAGTGTCATAGAGGAGAACGTCTTCGTCGGATTCGACGATGGCAAGTCCGGGCCGACCGATGTTGCTAGCTAGCCAGTCGGCGGTGACCAGCCGTTCTGGGTGAGCGTAGGCGGCGAGGGAGGGATGCGGGTCTGCTGGCAGAGGCACACCAAGAGCCTACCCACGTCGAAATGCGCGCCGACGCCCTAAGGTCGAAACTTGGAGGCACCACGCTCGGTGCTGTAATAATTTGAGGAATGATGGGTTTGCCAGCAAAGTTTGATGTGGGAATCGTCGGCCTTGGTTACGTTGGCTTGACCCTGGCCACCGTGCTTGCCGAGGCCGGTAACTCGGTCATCGGCATCGAAAAGCGTAAAGACCTCGTCGAGATGACCAACGAGGGCATTCCGCACTTCACCGAGACGGGCTTGCCCGACGCACTCGCCGGGGTCACGCGGTCGAAGAAGCTGGTGGCCGCGGAGGCGTTCGACGACAGCTTCACCTGCGACACCTACATCATCACGGTGGGGACGCCCCTGTCCGCGGACGGGGTGGCCCGCGTCGACATGATCGAGGCCGCGGCCCGCGACATCGCGGCCAACATGCAGGACGGCGCCCTGGTGATCCTTCGGTCGACGGTGAAGATCGGCACCACCCGTGACGTCGTGGCACCCATCCTCACCGCCAGCGGCAAGTCCTACGACATCGCCATGTGCCCCGAGCGCACCCTGGAGGGCAAGGCGCTGCAGGAATTGCGCGAACTGCCGCAGATCATCGGGGCCGATTCCCAGGCCGTCGCCGATCGCGCCGCAGCGGTATTCCGCCGCCTCACCAATTCGATCGTCTCGGTTTCCGGCATCGAAACCGCGGAAATCATGAAATTGGTCAGCAACACCTTCCGCGACGTCCAGTTTGCGTTTGCCAACGAGGTCGCCAGGGTTTGCGATGCGTTTGGCGTCAGCGCCCACGAAGTGATTTCCTCCGGCAAGCTCGGCTACAGCCGGACGAACATTCCGCTGCCGGGGCTGGTCGGCGGACCGTGCCTGGAGAAGGACCCGCACATCCTGATGGAGAGCGCGCGGACCCGCGGCATCTCGCTGGAGATCACCTCGGCGGGCCGCCTGGTCAACGAGCGCCAGCCCGAGGAGACGGTGCGCTTCATCAGCAGCGAGATCAAGCGCCGCGGCCTGAGCGCACCGTTGAAGATCAACATCCTCGGGATGGCGTTCAAGGGCCAGCCCGAGACCAGCGACCTGCGCGGCTCGATGTCGATCAAGGTGCTCGACGAACTCAAGAAGGCCCACCCCGAAGCCGAGATCGGCCTGTACGACCCGGTCACGCCGCAGGAGGTACTCGCCAGCGAGTTCCCCGACGAGAAGAACTTCAGCCGCTTCGGAGACGCGGTCAGCGGCGCCTCCGTCGTGGTGATCGCCAACAACCACCCCTCACTTGGCACGATCTCGCCGCGCACCATCAGTGAGTTCACCAGCCCGGACGGGTTCGTCTTCGACTACTGGAACCACTTCAGCCACCTTCCGGCCTCCGAACTCGGCGATTCGTACTACGCCGTCGGCCGCAGCGGAGTGGCGCCGACCAATGGCTAAGCGCGTCGTAGTCACCGGTGGTGGCGGATTCATCGGGGCTTATCTGGTCAAGCGCCTGGTGCACGACGGGTGGGACGTCGCCGTCGTCGACAGCATGGTGCGCGGCGACGCGAGCCGGTTCGCCGAGGTCGCCGACGACGTGCGGTTGTTCACCTGCGACGTGCGGGACCAGGATGCGCTGGAGGAGGCGTTCGTCGGCGCCGAGGTCGTGATGCACCTGGCGGCGATCAACGGTACCGAAAACTTCTACAAGCAACCGGAATTGGTGCTCGACGTCGGGTTGCGGGGCGCCTTGGCCGTCGTCAACGCGGGCCGCGCCGTCGGGGTGCCCGACTTGGTGGTGGCCTCGACGGCCGAGGTGTACCAGACGCCGGCGATCGTGCCGACGCCGGAGACCATCCCGCTGATGCTGCCCGACAGCCTCAACCCCAGGTACTCCTACGGTGGGTCGAAGATCGTCAGCGAGTTGATCGCGTTCAACTACGCCCAGGACCACTACCGGCAGGTACAGGTCTTCAGGCCGCACAACGTGTTTGGCCCCAACATGGGCTGGAAGCACGTGGAGCCGCAGTTCATCATGCGGGCGCTGGCGGCCCAGGAGGCCGGCGACGGCGCCTTCCCGATCCAGGGAGACGGCACCGAGACCAGGTCGTTCTGCTACGTCGATGACATCGTCCAGGGCATCTTGACGATGTACGCCAGCGGCGGCCACCGCGAGGTCTATCACATCGGCAGCGACGAGGAGGTCAGCATCCTCGACCTCGCCGGGCGGATCGGCAAGATCGTCGGCGTCGAACTCGACATCCGTCCCGGCGCGGCCGCCGAGGGTGGAACACCGCGACGGTGCCCCGACATCGGCAAGATGCGGGCTCTGGGCTGGTCGCCTCGGGTCGGTCTCGACGAGGGCCTGGAGCGGACCGTCGCCTGGTACCGCGAGCACCGCGACGACGTGCCCGCCAACGACCTGATGTAGTTCCGCTCAGGTAGTCGGCGAATTCGGTTGCCACAGAGCCGAAACCGAGAGGCCGACCCGTTCCAGCAGGCGTCGGGTCAGCGACAGACTGAGGCCGATCACGTTCGAGGGGTCGCCGTCCACGCCGTCGACGAACCAGCCGCCGTAGCCGTCGAGGGTGAACCCGCCGGCGACCGCGGTGGGTTCGCCGGTGGCGGCGTAGGCAGCCAGGTCCTCCTCGGACGGTGAGCCGAAGCGAACCGTGGTGACCTGGTGATCGGTGGCGGTGGCCTCGACGACGCGGTCACGCAACCGAATCAGGCAGTGTCCGCTGTACAGCTCGGCGGAGGTGCCCGCCATCGCACGCCAGCCATCCACCGCCGCGGCCTCCGATGCCGGCTTGCCCCACAGGCGACCGTCGCGATACAGCATCGAATCGCAGCCGATGACGATGCAATCCGCGGACAGGGCGGCGTCCAGCTCGCGGAGGACCGCCTCAGCCTTGGCGGTGGCGAGGGCTTGGGTCACCCGATCCGGGCCCGCATCGGCCGGTAGCGCCGCGACCACGGCGTCCTCGTCGACCCCTGACACCAGTACCAGCGGGTCTATCCCGGCGCTGCGCAACACCTTTCGCCTGCCCGAAGAGGCCGACGCGAGGATCACCCGCGTCATGAGCCGTTCCTCGCGCCAGCGCTCACTAGCGCCGCATGTGGGTACGCGCCACCTGGGTGACCCGTTGCCAGCTGATGATCGAGTACCTCAGCTTGTCCACCGGATGGCCCCACAGGTTGAGTTCCTGCGGCCCTGGCTCCGGGGTGCCGCCGCCCGCACCGGCGAGCACCGTCACCAGCGCGGCCAGTTCCTCGTCGGTCGGGTTGCCCTTGAGGACCTTGATCTCGGGCGCCGAGGTATCGGCGGGCACGTCGATGGTCATCTCCGCGGGATCGGACACCTCGACGATGTCGACGTCGTGTTTCATGAAGCGCTCCGTTCTTTGCGATTTCGGCGTGATGAGGCGCGCTCAGCGCGACCAATCACGCCGAAATGGCGGGCTGGGGGACGGATCAGAGCGGGATGTTGCCGTGCTTCTTCGGCGGCAGCTGCACGATCTTGCGCTCGAGCAACCGCAGCGAGGCCGCGATGTAGCCACGGGTGTGCGACGGCGGGATGACCGAGTCGACGTATCCGCGTTCGGCGGCGACGTACGGGTTGACCAGGGTGTCCTCGTACTCCTGCTGCAGCTCCAAGCGCAGCGCGTCGACGTCCTTGCCCTCGGCGGCGGCCTGCTTGAGCTGCTGGCGGTAGACGAAGCCGACCGCGCCCGAGGCCCCCATCACCGCGATCTGCGCGCTCGGCCAGGCCAGGTTCACGTCGCAACCCATGTCCTTGGAGCCCATCACGCAGTACGCGCCGCCGTAGGCCTTGCGGGTGATGACGGTGATCTTGGCGACCGTCGCCTCGCCGTAGGCGTACAGCAGCTTGGCGCCGCGGCGGATGATGCCGTTGTACTCCTGCTCGGTGCCCGGCAGGAAGCCCGGGACGTCCACCAGCATGATGATCGGCACGTTGAAGCAGTCACAGGTCCGCACGAAGCGGGCCGCCTTCTCGGAGGCGTTGATGTCCAGGCAGCCGGCGAACTGCGTCGGCTGGTTGGCGACGATGCCGACGGTGCGTCCGTCGACGCGGCCGAACCCGACGACGATGTTGCCCGCGTAACCCTGCTGAACCTCCAGGAACTCGTCGTCGTCGAGGATGCGGGTGATGACCTCGTGCATGTCGTAGGGCTGGTTCGGTGAATCCGGGATCAGCGTGTCCAGCTCGAGGTCCTCTTCGGTGAGGTTGTCCTCGATGGCTCCCGGATGCGGCGGGGCCGGGTAGCGCGGCGGCTCGGACGCGCTGTTGGGCGGGAGGTAGCTGAGCAGGTCGCGAACGTAGTCGAAGGCATCCTGCTCACCGGAGGCGACGTAGTGCGCGGTGCCCGACTTGGCCATGTGGGTGTGCGCGCCACCCAGCTCCTCCATCGTCACCTCTTCGCCGGTGACGGTCTTGATGACGTCGGGGCCGGTGATGAACATCTGGCTGGTCTGGTCGACCATGATGACGAAGTCGGTCAGCGCGGGGGAGTAGACGTGGCCACCTGCGGCGGCGCCCATGATCAGTGAGATCTGGGGGATCACGCCGGACGCCAGGATGTTGTTGCGGAAGATCTTGCTGTACAGGCCGAGCGAGACCACGCCCTCCTGGATGCGGGCACCCGCGCCGTCGTTGATGCCGATCAGGGGGCGGCCGGTCTTGATGGCCAGCTCCTGGACCTTGACGATCTTCTCGCCGTAGACCTCGCCGAGGCTGCCGCCGAAGACGGTGGCGTCCTGGCTGAAGATGCAGACGTCGCGTCCGTCGATGGTGCCGTAGCCCGTGACCACGCCGTCGCCGACGGGGCGGTTGGCATCCATGCCGAAGTTCTTGCTGCGGTGCTTGGCCAGCGCGTCCAGCTCGACGAAGGAGTCCTCGTCCAGCAGGGCGTAGATGCGTTCGCGAGCGGTCAGCTTGCCCTTGGCGTGCACCTTCTCCACGGCGGATTCGCCGACCGGGTGCAGCGTCTCCTCGGCGCGCTTGCGGAGATCGGCGAGCTTGCCCGCGGTGGTGTGGATGTCGATCTCGGCTGCGGCGGTAGGTTCGGTAACGCTCGTCATGGGTAGGGATGCTATCGAGTCGCTCGCCGATCGTTCGCAGCGGCCGCGTCGAGCCGTCTCGTAGACATGCCGCGCCGACCTGCGAAAGTTTGCCGCGAGTTGTAACCGGCCCCATTTTGGGGTTCTATGTACCTATTCCTATGGATGGGCTTGGAACAATACGGAGAGTCCGTCCATAACGCGCGTGCGAGAGGGTTGTCCAGCGTGCCTCGAGTTCGCAGATACGACGGAGTCGACGGGCCTCGGGTCGCGATCGCCCACGATTATTTGACCCAGCGTGGGGGTGCCGAGAAGGTCGTCCTCTCCATGACCCGGGCATTTCCCGACGCCCCGATTTACACGTTGCTGTACGACCCCGCCAACACCTATCCCGAATTCGCCGACCGCGACGTCCGGGTCTCTCGATTGAATTCGCTGGGGATCTTCCGCAAGCATCACCGCGCGGCGTTGCCCATTCTGCCGATGGCGGCCAACTCCATGCACGTCGACGCCGACGTGGTCGTCACCAGCTCCAGCGGTTGGGCCCACGGCTTCCAGACCACCGGGCGCAAGTTGGTGCACTGCCATTCCCCGGCCCGCTGGTTGTATCTCAGCGACATGTACCTCGGCTCGGACAGCGGGCTGCTCAAGCGTGGGCTCTTGGCCGCCACCTCGTCGCGGCTGCGCGCCTGGGATTACCGCGCCGCCAGTTCCTGCGACCGCTACCTTGCCGTGTCGACCGTGGTGCAGCAGCGCATCGCCGACGCCTACGGTATCTCCGCCGACGTCCTTCCCTCGCCCGTCGCGATGACCAGGGGCGCGGCCACCGAGCCGATTCCCGAGCTCGAGCAGTGGCTGTCGGCCGACGGGGCGCCAAGGCCGGCCCAGGAGTTCTTCCTGTGCGTGTCCCGGCTGCTGCCGTACAAGAACGTCGACGCCGTGGTGCGCGCGTTCGCCGGGCGTTCGGAGCGATTGGTCGTGGTGGGACGCGGGCCCGATGCCGAGCGCATCGCCGCGGCCAAGACGCCGAACGTGTTCATGCTGCGCGACCTGACCGACGGCCAGATGTCGTGGCTCTACCAGCATTGCCAGGCACTGATTGCGGCGAGTTACGAGGACTACGGCTTGACGCCGATCGAGGCGGGCGTCTGGGGCAGGCCCAGCATCGTGTTGCGCTGGGGTGGTTTCCTCGACACCGTCGCCGAGGGTGTGACGGGCATGTACTTCGACCAGCCCGATGCCGCGTCGATCGCCGAGGCGCTGGACCGTTTCGACGCGTCGTCGTTCGACCCGGACAAAATTCGGGCGCACGTCGAGCAGTTCACCGAGGAGCGCTACGTCGAGGCGCTTCACGCGGCAGTCGACGAGCTCGCGGAGCGACCGGCGTGACCGCTGACACCGCTCTGATCACCGGTGTCACCGGGCAGGACGGCCGGTATCTCGCCGAGCTGTTGACCGCAGCGGGCGTCGAAGTCCACGGCGCGATCCGGATCGGGGCTGCCCCCGACGTGGAGGGGTCCGGATTCGTCGCTCACGAAGCGGATCTGACCGACCGCGATTCGGTCGCCCAGCTGCTCGATGCCGTCGCACCCGACATGGTCTTTCACTTGGCCGGCATGTCCTCGGTGGCGGCGTCGTGGGACGACCCGGTGTCCTGCACCCGGATCAACTCGTCGTCGACCGCCGCCGTCCTGGATGCCTGCCTGCGCACGCAGGATCGCCGCGGCAACCCGATGACCGTGGTCAACGCGTCCAGCTGCGAGATCTTCGCCGGGGCGCCGGACGCGGTACAGAGCGAAACCACCCCGGTGCGGCCCATCTCACCGTACGGCGCCTCGAAGGCGTTGGGTCACAACCTATGTCAGGTGTACCGGGCGCGCGGCCTCGAGGCGACCAATGCCATCCTCTTCAACCACGAATCACCCCGGCGCCCAGCGAGATTCGTCACCAGGAAGATCAGCAAGGCGGTCGCCGAGATCGCCCGGGGCCGTCGGGAGCACCTGGTGCTCGGCGATCTCACGGTGCGCCGCGACTGGGGCTGGGCGCCGGACTACGTCGACGCCATGTACCGGATGGCGGTGCACGGCAAGGCCGACGACTTCGTGGTGGCCACCGGTGTCGCACACTCGCTGGCGGACTTCGTCGCCGCTGCCTTCGCGGCCGCGGGCATCGACGAATGGCAGCAGTTCGTGCTGAGCGACCCCGGCCTGATCCGTCCAGCCGACCGGCCCGCGATGGTCGGTGACGCGACGAGGGCGTGGGACATACTCGGGTGGAAGCCCACCAAGACCTTCCAGGAAATCGTAATTGCCATGGTCGAGTCGGACCTATCACAGGAGCGAGACACGTGATTCCAGAACCATTCAAGGCAGACCCCGAGGACCGGGCCAGGAAGTTGGCCGCCGCGCCGGGGCTGAAGCTGCCGCCCGACCCGGAATGGGAGCTGGGTCCCGACGGCCGCGTCGTCGCCTACAAGATGCAGGGGATGACGTTCACCCGCAAGGCGCGCAACCGCATTGCCACGATCCTCTACAACATGATCGTCACCTACATCCCGTCGCACTTCGTGCGGCAGAACTTCCTGCGCTGGGTCGCCGGGACGAAGATCGGCAAGAAGTCGACGCTCATGCGCGGGGTGACCGTGTTCGACCCCGAGTTCCTGACGATCGGCAACTACACCACGATCGGCTTCCGCTGCTTCCTGGATTCGCGGGCGGGCATCTCGATCGGGGACAACGTCAACATCGCCAGCGACACCCACATCCTTGGTGGCGGGCACGACATCAACCATCCGGACTTCCTGCCCATGCCGATCCCGACGGTGATCGAGGACTACGTCTGGATCGCCAGCCGGGCGATGATCCTGCCGTCGCACATCAAGCGCGGAGCGGTGGTCGCGGCGCATGCCGTGGTGACCAAGGACATCGAGGAGCTCGAGGTCGTTGGCGGCGTGCCGGCCAAGGTGCTGACCAAGCGCAACCCGGACGCCCTGAAGTACAGCAGCCCTTACCGCCCGCTGTTCTTCTGATGGCCGTCGATCTCGAGGACTACCGCCTGATCTACGTCGGGCCGCGCAACCACGTCACGGCGATCGGCGACTACACCGAGGATATGGTCGCCGCCCTGCGCCCGTACTTCGGCGAGGTGGCGGAGGTGCGGGTGTCCGGGCCCGGTGACGAGACGTGGTCCGACGTCCGGCGCGTGCGCAAGCAGGTTCGCGACCTCATCGCCTCGTGGCCGGCAGGCAAGGTGCTGGTGCATTCGGAGATCGGTTGCGGCATGCTCTCGCCGTTCTGGGCCATCGCCGGGCTGAAGGGCATTCCCGTCACGCTGACGGTGCACGATCCGCCACAGGCGCTGTGGTTCACCGCCCGCACCCGGTTCGTGGCCCGACACAAGTTGCTCATGCACGGTTTCCACTACCCCCTGCGGCCGTTGTCCCGGTGGCTCGAGGGACGGGTGAACGGCCGCCGCGACATCTTCGCCCTCAGCCGGACGGGGCAGGCGTCCATCGACCGTGTCTACCCGCACACCCGCACGCACTACGTGCCGTACCGGGTCGCCGACAAGAACGTCATCAAGCCCGCCGAGGACCGGCCCAAGGCTATCGGTTTCTTCGGATTGGTGTACCGCGGCAAGGGTTTCGACCAGATCGAGCAGATCCGCAAGGAATTGCCCGACGACATCCTGATCCGCGTCGCTGGCCGCGGCACCGAGGCGTTGCCGAAGATGGCCGGCGTCGAGATCGTCGGTGGTGTCGACGGCCCCGAAGAGGACGCATTCTTCGAATCGGTGCGAGCCATCGTGATTCCCTACGGCAAGAGGCATTTCTACGCCGACACCTTCCCGGCGTCATCGGTGGCCGCGCACGCGCTGGCCTACCGGACGCCGATCATCGCCACCAGCTATGGCTCGCTCGCCGAGTTCGACGCCGAGACGGGCGCGGTGGTGGTGCCGATGGGGCCTGGTGACCCGAATGCGTTGCCGCCCGGCTTCACCGACACGATCGCCGCATTCGTCGACGACGACGGCCGGGTGACCGAGGTCGGGAAGAACGCCGACCGCACCCGCGAGGAGCGTTCGATCGCTCGGACCGCCGAGGCGTTCGCCGCTGCGTGGTCGAAGATCCTGGGCCGTCAGCACGAGAGTGGCTGAGCCAACCACGCAGGGCGCGGCCGCCCCGCGCAACATCTTCAAGACGCTCGTCGCGGTGGGCTGGATGTACGGTGGCCGCGGCATCGGCATGCTGTGGACCCTCGCCCTGGTCGGCAAGCTGAGCGTCGGCGACTACGGCAAGTACGGCATGGGCTTCGCGCTGTCGGCAGTCGTCGGGCCGCCGCTGGACAACCCGTTCAACGTGCGCGCGATGCGGGAGTCCGAAGAGCACTTCCTGGCCGAGCGCACCAGCCGCTACCTGGTCGGGATCACACTGGTGGCGCTGGGCGTCGCCCTGATCGGCGTCAACTACATCGCCTGGTTCGGCTTGGTCATCGCCGGCGGCGAGATGGTGTTCAAGTCGTATCAGAGCAAGGCCGCCAGGGACGGCCACCCGCAGGTGACCTGGCGGATGGACACCGTGCGGCAGGTGACGAGCGTGCTGATCGCGGGTACGTACCTGTTCGCCTCCGCGAAGCCGAATCTCGCCATCGCAAGCCTGCTCTACTGCAGCCCCTACCTGGTGGTCCTGGTGTTGGCCACGCGACGGGTGTGGGGGCACCGCCCTGGCGTTCCCGGACCGCCGCGGCTGATCTTGGCGCTGGTCGGCGAGATGCTCGGCATGTGCATCTACCTGCAGGGCGACGTGCTGCTGCTGGGTTTCCTGACGGACAGCACGACGGTCGGCTACTACGCGCTGACCGTGACCGTGACCGTGGCGCTGGCGGCCATCGGCCAGTCCTTCGCGATGACCTACAACGAGCCGCTGCGGCGCAGCGGGGGAGACCTGTCGACGGGTCCGTCGCTGCGCAACATCGTGCTCCTCGGTCTCGGCACGGGATCGCTCGTCGTGATCGCCGGGCTGGTCCTGCTGGCGACGCCCGCACCGACGGAGCTGGCGGTCGCGATGCTGATCATGGCGGTGTTCTGCGCCATGCGGACCATGAGTTCGGTGCTGGCCGTGATCCTCTACGCTCAGCGTCGCGACGTGATGCGCCTGAGCGCGAATCTTGGCCTGGTGCCGGTGAAGTTGGGGGCGGTCGCGGTACTGGCCCAGTTCGGTGCCGTCGGGGCGGCGTGCGCCACGGTCGGCACCGATGCCATTCTGCTGGCGATCTATCTGGTGGCTATCTATCGACGAAAGGTCAAGGCATGACGGGCGAGCGAGAAGCGGAGCGGGATCGCGCATGACTGGTAAGCGAGAAGCGGAGCGGGATCGCGCATGACCGGTAAGCGAGAAGCGGAGCGGGATCGCGCATGACCAAGGTGGCATTCCTGGTCTCCAAGGATCCGGTGACCGAACACGGCGGTGACGTCGAACTCGCCCGCGTGGTGATGAGACTGGCCGCCGAGGCGTACGACATCCGCCTGGTCTGCCTGTCCGAGGAGCCCGCCGGTGAGTTGGTCTCCGACGTCGTCAAGGGTGGGCTGAAGACGCTGCGGGTGGCCCAGTACCCGGTGAAACGCGTTCCACTGCTGGCGAATTCGTTGCTCAAGCGGCGCAGCCTGGTGCACGTCAGGTTCGACACCGACGAGCTGCTCGAAGCCATCGAGGCCAGCGACGAGGACGTGTTCTTCAGCGAGCACAGCTACATGGCCGAGACGTTCATCCGCAGCAGCCTCTTCGGCAAGAAGGGCTTGGTGATCAACACGATCAACACCGAGTCCCAGGTGTGGCTGTCGACCCGCGGCACGCTCGGCAAGATCGAGGCCCCGCGCCTGCTGCGTGACGAGCTGCGGGTGGCGAAGCTGGCCGATGCGGTCGGTTGCTACGAGATCGAGGAAGCCGAGATGTACCGGGATCACGGGGTTTCGGCTGCCCGGTTCATGGAGGTGACGCTGCCGCCCGCCGAGCAGATCGACGTGTCGCAGACGGGTCGGCGGCTGGTGTTCCTCGGTGGCCGCGACTGGCCGCCAAATCAGGAGGCGTTCCACGTCGCCCTGCGACTGTGGCCGCGCATCGCCGAGGGCATCCCGGATGCCGAGCTGTGCATCGTGGGTGCCAAGAAGAAGGGGTCGACCGACCCGGTCTACCCGGAGCGTGTCCGCGACCTCGGGTTCGTCGACGATCTGCCGGCCTTCCTGAAGACCTGCCGCGCGCTGATGGCGCCGATCCGGACCGGCGGCGGCGTGCGGGTGAAGCTGCTCGACGCGGCCAGCCAGGGGCTGCCCGTGGTGGGAAGCGGCCCGGCCGTTGGCTCGCTCACCTCGGTGTTCGGCATGTCCACCTTCGACGACGACGACGACTTCGTCGCGGAGTGCCGGCGCATGCTGCTGGACCGCGACGCGGCGGTGGCCGCCGGCAAGGAACTCTACGAGGTCAACCGCGCGCACTGGGAGCAGAAGCTCCCGCAGCGAGCCGTCGAGTCGCTCGTGCAGGCGGGGCTCAAGCCGGTCAGGTGACGTGCGCCGTCGCGCCGGCACCTTGCTGCCACGTGACGTATCCGTGCTCGAAGTCCACGCGCACTCCCGACCCCTGTGGTTGCTCGTCGGAGATCGCCAGGCCCAGCCTTGGCGTCCATCCTTCGACGATGCCGGCGCCCGCGCTGTGGGCGCCGGTGCCCGGCGACCACCAGATGCGCACGCCCGCAGGGGAGTCCATGTCTTGGTAGCCGTCCTGGAACGGCGCCTTCGGCGCGATGCCGTACAGACGTGCCTTGTCGGCCACCGGATTTGGTGAGGCAATGATGCCGGACGGGGTCTCGTACAGCGTGGCCTCGGTGCGCGTCTGGGCCCAGACCTCCGGGGTGGCGCGGAACACCGGACTGAGCACTTCGCCGTAGCCCTCGTCGTGAATCTCGCTGAACCGCTGGTACTCCGCGGTTCTGGGGGTGCCCGCGGCGATCAGATCCTTCATCGCCGTGGCGGCGGGCTTGGCCGAGCCATCGGAGCGATAGACCCCGAACACGTCCTCGGGGTCGGCGCTGCCGGTCCTGCGGTCCCGCGTGGTGTGGATCATGATCGGGCCGGCGTAGGGCATCTCGGGCCACTTCCTGATCAGGTCGGTGATGAACGCGGCCTGCCCCGACTCGTCGGCCTCGGTCGCCGGCTCGCCGTACTCGGTGGCCCAGATCTTCTTGCTCGCATCACCGTTGGCAAGCATCAGCTGCCGGATGGCCACCACCTGGTTCATCGGCGAGTTGGGGATGGGGTATCCGTCGGAGAACTTGAGCGTGTATTGGTACGGATGGAACGACAGGGCGTCCAGATAGTCCTTCGCCCCCGCGGCATACATCTGCTGGACGAATTCGACGGGGTTGATCGTCGACGTTCCGCGGTCGATCACCGAGCCCAGCGCGCCGCCGAGCACCGTCGCGCTGGGGTCGGCGGCCTTGATGCGCGGGTAGGCGGCCTTCAGCAGCTCGGTGTAACCGGCGGCATCGGGCGCCGGTGCGAAGAATGCGGCACCGTTGGGTTCGTTCCAGATTTCGTAGGCCGAGATGATGCCCCGGTATCGCTGCGCGAGCTTGGCGCAGAAGTCCGCGTACTGGGTGGCCGAGGCGGGCCGGCCGGTGATGGCGGGGGCGTTCGGTGCGACGGCCCACGCCGGGCTGGCGTTGACGACGCCGAGGATCATCATGTGCCGCGATGCGGCGGCGTCGACCGTCCGGTCGATCTTGGACCAGTCGAACTGGTTGCGGGTGGGCTCCACGCCTGCCCAGGGGATCATCAGCCGGACGGCCCTGACATTGGTCGCCTGCATCGCGTCGAAGGCG
The DNA here is from genome assembly GCF_033741125.1 of Mycolicibacterium sichuanense. Taxonomy (NCBI): domain Bacteria; kingdom Bacillati; phylum Actinomycetota; class Actinomycetes; order Mycobacteriales; family Mycobacteriaceae; genus Mycobacterium; species Mycolicibacterium sichuanense. The sequence goes on from NZ_JAWQPU010000001.1 coordinate 644,926, forward strand.
CGGGCTATGTCGGCGTCCGAGCCGAAGTAGACGTCGGGATCGTGAAACCCGATGGTCGTTGGCACGGGCGCGATGGGGGGCGCCTGCTCGACGATCACCTGGCGTGGGTGTCGCGACGGGCCGGACGGAAGCACGACCCACACGGCAGCGGTGATCGCCAGGCCAATCGCGACCGCGGCGACGACGAAGGTCCTTCGACGCGGTCGACGGATCGATCGCCGCACCGAATCACCTCAGACCTTCTCCGGCTGGACTTGCCTAGCGGACGTTCACCGTCAACGCAGTAGCGGTGAGTATGCCGGTTCGGTGCGAGGGCTCGGGAGGGTGTGGGCCTCTTGTCGGTTTCGCCGCCGATCCTCGTCGATGACGATGAGGAAGGTCAGCATCACCGAGAACATCAGCGTCACCTGGGGGATGGTCGCCACCATGTGGTCCAGCTGCAATGCCACGAAGCACATTCCGATGAAGATGCCGCCGTACATCGCGTAGGGCAGCGAGTTCGAGCGGATCAACTTGCCGCTCATCACGCACCCCGTCAGCAGCACGGTGATGAACACCAGGCCGACGATGATGCCCGCTCGATAGATGGTGATGAGCGGGGCGTTGGCCACGAAGTTGAGCGTGAAGGCGGTGGCTCCGTTCTTGAACTCCGGCCGCCCCCAGCCCAGTCCGAAGGGCCAGTGACCGGCCATCTGGTTGGGCCACTCCCTGATGGCGTCCGCGCGCGACGAGCTGCCGACGTCGTCGGAGCTGAACGAGCTGAAGATGCGGGTACGTACGGCCGGGGTGACCATGGCGGCCACGACGACGGCCGCGATCGAACCGAGGGCGATGCTGCGGTCGCGGGTCCGCATGGAATGGAAGAGCAGGACGAGTCCGATGCCGACCAGGACGCTGAAGATGGCCGACCGGCTCAGGGTCAGCACGATCGCCATCGCCAGGATCAGCGTGATGCCCGCCCGCAGCCAGCCCGTGAGCAGGACCAGGCCGAGGGCGAACGCGATCATCAGACCGATGCCCGCCATGTTGGGGTCGACCCACAATCCGCCGAGTCGAACGAAGCGCTGCGCGCCTTCCTCGGTGAACACGAACCGTCCGGTGTCGACGAGGCCATATCCGAACATTCGGAAGATCTTGATGAATCTTTGGGTGGGATCTGCCGCGACGATCGCGATTCCGAACACCGCATTGAGTGTCGCGAAATAGACATAGATTCTTCCGAACTTCGCGAGTAACTCCGGAGGAAATCTCAGCAAAGCGATCACCGTCAGTGTCGCGATCGACCACTTGATGAGTTCGGCGACGTCGGTGAGCGTTCGCCCGGTGAACACCACGGATACGGCCGACACCGCGACGAGCGCGATGAGGGCCTTCTCCAACGGGTGGAACGGCTTGGGCTCGTCCTTGTGCACGATGGCCGCGAGGATGACACCGGCAGCAAACGGCAGGTAGAGCGGCACGTGGATGCCGGGGAAGTATCCGAACGGCAGCAGGCCGAGCTGTGCGGCCAGCCCCCAGGCCAGCCATTGCGGGTGACGAATGCCCACGTAGACGCCGATTGCCAGGGCGGCGAGGCCGCCGACGGCGAGCGTGATCGTCGAGTCCGGGCTGGCCGCCAGAGCTGCGACGATGGGGCACGCAACTACAATGGCGATGCCGGTCAACAGCTCCATCCGCGACTGCATCGCCCATCTCACGGCTCCAATAGTCCGTGTTGTGTTCGCTGAATGCAACTGTCGGCGTCGAGCTGGTGGTGTGCTTTGTGTTGCTTGGCCAGCTATGGTGTGAATGTTGCGGCAAACTTCGAGCGAATGGAGATCCCGGTGGCGATCGGGGATTACCTGCGAACCTTCCGACGCTTCTGGTGGCTCGTGCTGGTGGCCGTCGTGGTGGGAGCGGGCATCGGTTATGCGACCACGTACATGACCACCCCGCAGTATCAGTCGACGGCCCGGCTCTTCGTGACGACGCAGAGCGGCACGTCCGTGGGCGACGCCTACCAGAACAACCTGTTCTCGCAGGAGCGTGTGGTGTCCTACGCCGGGCTTGCCACCAGCGAACAAGTTGCCGCACGGGCGGTCGACCAGCTGAAGATGCCGATCACGGCCGATCAGCTGAGGTCCAAGATCACCGCCACCCCGCTGCCGAAGACGGTTCTGTTGGACATCACCGTCAGCGACCCCGACCCGACCCTGGCTCAGACCTACGCCAACGCCGTGGCCGATCAGTTGGTGCAACTGGTCAGCGAACTCGAAACCTCGCGTCGCGGCGGTACTCCGGCGGCCGGTGCGATCTTGCTCGACGATGCGAACTACCCGACCAAGGCTGCGGGCATTGGTTTGCTGACGCGCATCGGCCTCGGTGCGGTGGGCGGTCTGCTGGTCGGTCTCCTCGCTGCGGTGGCGCTTGGCGTGTTGGATTCCCGCGTCCGGGGCCGCGACCGGGTCGAGGCGGTCAGCAAGTCACAGGTCCTCGGTGCCCTGGTGGCCGATCCGCACCGGTCCGATGTGGCGGTTGCAGACCTCGCGGCCGGCGGCCTGGCCGCCGAGCGCCTGCGGGAACTGCGCACGAACCTGCAATTCGCCCGGACCCGGGCGGGAAGGCGGCCCCAGGTGATCGCGGTCGCCAGCCCGACCCGGGGCGACGGCCGCACCACCACGGCGATCGATCTGGCGGCGGTCTTCGCCGAGGCGGGCCGTTCCGTGGTGTTGGTCGACGGTGACTTCCTCAACCCGTCGCTCGTCGATCGGCTGCGGTTGACCGACGCCGAACGTGCAACCGCATCTCAGCGCGGGTTGGCCACCGTGCTTGCCGGCAGCGACGACGTGACGTCGGTGGTGATCCCATCCCCGGGCGGCGCCCCGTTCGCTCTGGTCCCCGCGGGACCCTCGGCAGCTACGTTGCGGCGGCTGTGGGGCGACGAGTCCGCTGGCCGGATCATCGAGACCCTGCGCGGCAGCTTCGACTACGTCATCATCGATACCCCGCCGCTGACGAGTTGCTCCGATGGTGCCGTGGCGGCCGCGCTCGGTGACGGCGCGATCGTGCTGGCCCGGATCGGTCACACGACGACGAAGAAGTTGACCGCGGCGCTGCAGGTGCTCGAGACGGCCAACGCGGAGTTCATCGGCACCGTGGTGACCTGCGAGCCCGGTCACCGCCGCGAGCTCTCCAAGGCTGCGCCGAGGTCTACCGACGAGCCCGCCGAGCCGGCGCCGAAGAAGTCCGCGCCGCCCAGCGCCCCCGTCGCGGCGGCCAACGGACGGTCCGACGCGAACGGCGACCAGCCGACGGACGTCACCGGTCTGAACCCGGCAGGCGCCCATCGAGGGTCGGGCGTCAAGCGCGAAAGTCGGTGACCTGGTGGCCGTTTGGCGGAGTCTGTCCTGTTTGGTGGTGACTGCCGCGCTCGTCGCGGCGTGCACCCCAAGCCCGTCGGCTCCGTCGGCCCCGCCCGCCAACCAAACTCCGGCGGTCAAGACGTTCGCTCCCGTGTTCGGCGGGGCGGTTCAACTGGGTCCGCCCAACCTGGTCGACGACGGGCCCGGTTCGCTCGTCTCCGTCGAGGTGATGCACGGTAGCGAGGAACTCGAAGATGCCAACGCGACCTACGCGCGCATCGTCTACCGCTCGACGTCGGGAATCGACGACAGCCCCACCGAGGTGTCGGGTGTCGTCGCCATCCCGCCCGGCCAACCCCCCAAGGGCGGCTGGCCGATCATCTCCTTCGGACATGGCACGACGGGCGTGCTCAACAAGTGCGCCCCAAGTCGTTTCCCCACGCTGCCCGGTAACGGCTTCATGATGCAGGCGATGATCCTCAACGGCTTCGCGGTGACGATGACCGACTACCAGGGCCTCGGCGTACCGGGTTACTACCACCCATTCCTCGATTCGAAGACGTTCGGCAACAACATGATCGACGCCGTCCGTGCGGCGCGACGGGTCGGCGCCGACCTCAGCACGCAGTGGGTGGCGTTCGGGCACTCCCTCGGCGGCATGGCGGCGTGGGCCGCGGCGGACCGCAACGGCGTGTACGGCCAGGGGCTGGACCTGATGGGTTCGTTGGCGATGGCCCCCGCCGCGGACATGGCCGGCATGGCGGATGCGGCGTGGAACGAGACCCTCACCGCCGATCAGCGCGTGGCGATGGTCTTCGCGCTGCAATCGCTGGCCTGGTCGCACCCCGACCTCGATCTGGACCGCTACCGCCACGGGTACACCGCCGAGCATTGGGACGAGTTGCTGGACTGCCTCCCCCCGAATCTCGACGACATCCTCAAGGTGCGGTCGAAGATGCAGAACTCGGACCTCAAGCCGCAGACGCCCGCCGATCGCGACAAGCTGCACGATCTGCTTGCGCAGATGGCGTTGCCGCAGAACAAGCTGACCACGCCGCTGATGGTGGTCTACGGCACCCAGGACACCCTGGTCGACCTGCCGTGGTTCGAGGAGGCCATCAACCGGGCGTGCGCCCAGGGTGACAAGCTCCAGATCGAGAAGAGCATCGGCCAGGGCCACAGCGACCTCGACAGCACCTACGGCCTGCCCTGGTTGCGCGATCGGCTGACCGGGGAGAAGACCCCCAACTCGTGTCCGGGGCAATCTTGAAGCCGCCCGCGGGAGTACCTCGGATCCGCGACTACCTGCGGATGCTCGCCGATCGCTGGCTGGTGATCCTGGCAGCCACACTGCTCTCCGCGGTGGCGGTGGTCGTGGCCAACCGCTACTTCCAGGACCCGGTGTACGCCGCCTCCAACGAGGTATTCGCGATCGTGCCGGGTGATGCTCAGTCCCACGCTGCCTACGAGGGCAACCGCGGCGCCTCGGTGCGGATGGACACCTACGCGCAACTGGCGACGTCGGCGATCGTGACGCAGCGCGCCATCGACGAACTCGGTCTGCCGGACACGGCGAAGGACCTCGCGAAGCGCATCACGGTGAAGTCGGTGCCGGCCACGCTGTCCCAGTTCTCCTATCCGCTGTCGGTTCTGCTCGACGTCCAGGTCACCGGCTCGGACCCCAAGCAGACCGTCGACATCGCCAATGCCGTGGGACAGAACCTCGTCGAAGCCTCCCAGGAGGTGGAGTGGACGGGCACCGAGTCCGGCCCGGAGCTGGTCCTGGTCGACCAGGCCAAGACGGCTCACGAGGTGCGGGCATCGTGGCTGGCCGATGCGGGCTTCGGGGCGGCCCTCGGACTGGCTCTGAGCTGCCTGGGCGTGCTGGCGACGGGTGCCTGGCGGGACAAGGTCCTCACTCGCGGCCAGGTAGCCTACGTCGCCGCCCAGACGGTGAGCGGCGGCCGGACGGCGCAATCGTGATCGGGAAACCCGCAGCGCTGGCCCTTGTGACCGCGTGCCTGGTCGGCCTTCCAGGTCTTGCGGCGTGCGCACCGCGACCGACCCCAACGCCGCCGCCGTCCGATGGATCCTCGAGCATGTCGGGTGTGCCCGTCGCGGCCGACTTCTCACAGACCGGCAGCGGCGCGCTCAAGTCCGCGGAGACGATGCCCACCGTCGACCGCCGCCTGCTGAAGGTCACGTCATTGGCAGCGCGGATCGAATTCGAGTCGAAGTCGGGGATCGACGGAAGTGCCCAGCGTGTCTCGGGATCGGTCTTCGTTCCCATCGGGGAGCCGCCGCCGGGCGGCTGGCCGATCGTCGCAATGGGCCACGGCACCACCGGAATTCAGCATGATTGCGGTCCCTCGCAGTGGCCGAACCTGCTCGGTGCAGCCGACCCCGTCGCGACGCTGGTGAACGCCGGCTTCTTGGTCACGCTGCCCGACTACCAGGGACTGGGCATGAAGGGGACCTATCACCCCTACCTGGACTCCACGACCGTCGGCTACAACATGATCGACTCCGTGCGAGCTGCTCGCACGCTGGTGCCGGCGGCCTCCGACCGGTGGCTGGCCTTCGGCTCGTCGCAGGGTGGTCAAGCAGCTTGGGCGGCAAACGAATTGGCCACCAGCTACGGCCAGGGTCTGCAGCTGGTTGGCGCGGCGAGCGTGGCGCCCGCCGCAAACATCGTCGGCCTGGCCGACGGGGCGGCCGCGGGCACGCTCACCCCGGAGCAGGCCTCGGCGCTGCAGTGGGTGCTCTACTCGCTGAAGGAGGAGCACCCGGACCTCGATCTCGACGAGTACCGCCGCGGCATCGTCGCGCAGAAGTGGGACGTGCTATCGGCGTGCGCCGGACCGCTGGTCGCCCAGCGCACCGAAGTGTCCAAGCAGGTCACCCCCGACGATCTACGCCCGTCGACCGACGAGGCCACCAACCGGCTTCGGGACTATCTGGCGCAGATGAGCCTGCCCAAGGTCCAGGCCGCCGCGCCGATGTTGGTTCTGTTCGGCGAACTCGACAAGGTGGTCTCGCCGGCGTGGACGGATGCGGCCGTGCGCCAGGCATGTTCGATGGGCGACGTGATCGAGGCGTACGTGGCGCCGGGCAAGGGACACGACGACATCGACGGTTCCGTGGCCCTCGGCTGGTTGAAGCAGCGCTTCGCCGGCGTCGACGCGAACAATTCGTGTGACGTCCAGGATGGCCCGACGCTGCGATTGAGCCCCAAGCCCTGGTACCAGGAATGACGACAGACCTCCGCGGGCCCGGTGGCGGGTGAGCCGGCGAACTACCCTCCTGATCAGCATGTCGGTCCCCCTCGTCGTCGTAGTCGTCGCCGTGATCGGTCTCACCGTGGGCCGTCCCGCGCTGACCAGATTGCTCTCGGGTGACCAACAGGCCGCTCCCGCACCGGATTCCATCGTCACGGCGGACCTGTCGGGAACGAGCCCCGGTTCGCTGGTGAGCGCAACGCGGATGCCGGAGTTCGAGCGCACCAACTACGGCCGGTCGATCCGCTCCGCGAGGGTGGTGTACCGGTCGACCTCCGGTGACGATGGGTCGCCCACCGAGGTCTCCGGCACGGTGTTCACGCCGCTTGGCGCGCCCCCGCCGGGAGGCTGGCCCGTGGTGTCCTTCGGGCACGGCACACTGGGCTGGGAGGAACGGTGCGGTGCATCGCTGTCGCCGACGCTGCTGGGGCAGGTGACGGCGGTCGAGGGTTTCACCAAGCTGGGATATGCCGTTGCGATGGCTGACTACCAGGGCCTCGGAGCGCCGGGCATCCACCCCTATAGCGACGCGAAGACCGCCGGGCTCAACATGATCGACGCGGTACGGGCACTGCGACACACCTTCCCGGAGGTGTCCGGCCGCTGGGTCGCGTTCGGTGGATCGCAGGGCGGGGGAGCGGCGTGGGCCGCCAACGAACAGGCCGCGGTCTACGCACCGGAACTCGAACTCCTTGGCGCCGTGGGGCTCTCACCCGCCGCAGACGTCTCCGGACTGGTGGACAAGGCCGTCGCCGGCACGTTGACCGAAGACCAGGGTCCGGTGCTGCAGGGCATTCTCTACTCACTGGCCCGGTTGCATCCCGACCTGAACCTCGACGACTATCGGCACGGTGCGGCGGTCCGCTACTGGGACGTGCTGTCATCGTGCGGCGGACCCGACGTGCACCAGCGGACGGCCGCGATGAAGGCCCTTGGCCCGGACGACTTCAAGCCGAGCACGCCGGAGGCGGCCGCCCACCTTCGTGACCTGCTCGCCAAATGGGCGCTGCCGCAGCGTCGGCTGTCAGCACCGCTGTACGTCGAGTTCGGTGCCGACGACACCTTCATCGATCCGCCATGGACGCTGGCCGCCATCAAGCGAGCGTGCTCCCTTGGCGGAGTCGTGGACTGGCGCGAGGACCCCAACACGGGCCACGGCGACGTGGACTGGGCCGCAGGCCTGGCATGGATGGCGGATCGATTCGAGGGAAAGCCGGTAGTCGATGAATGCCCGTAGGAACCCCGACGGCGATGCCGCACCGTGGCGCCAACTGCTGCAGGAGGCCAAATGCGTCGTCAAGCGACGCATCGCCAAACCCGGCGTTCCCGTCGACGAGCCAGAGCGCCCATATTTGGTGGTACCGATCCTCGGTCAGTCCAACGCCTTCGGAATGGGACTCGGGCTGGACCCGACCGGACTGGACCGTCCGCATCCACTGGTACACCAGTGGGCGATGTGTGGCCCGTCGAAGGGCACCGCGGTCCTGGGTGCCGATCCCTTGCTGCACGAAATTCCCTGCAAGCGAGTGGGATTCGGCGTCACCTTCGGCAAGCGGTTGGCTGACGCCACCGGGCGGGCCGTGCTGCTCGTCCCAGGCGCGCGGGGTGACACCTCGTTCACTCCCAAGAACGGCTACACCTGGGACGGCAACGACACCTCGACGAGGGTCAACCTGTACCGGCAGGCCGTCAGGGCCATCGACGCTGCGATCGAGCGCCACCCCGGCAGTGAGGTCGCGGTGGTCCTGTGGCATCAGGGTGAGACCGACGTCCCGCTGATGTCGGCCGAGATCTACCGGGAGAAGCTGGACACGATGGTCGGCGACCTGCGGCGGCGCTACGGCGGTGACACCCCCTTCGTCCTCGGACAGATGGTGCCCGAGGAGATGGAGCGCAGCGGCAAGGACTACTCGAAGATCGATGCAGTACACCAGGACACGCCGAACCGGTTGCCCAACGCGGCGTTCGTGCCGGGACCGCGGGAGTCGTTCAACAGCGACCTGGATCGGCATTACGACGCCGCGGGTCTGCGCGAACTCGGGGACCGGATGTGGCGCGCATACGCCCAGCTGTGCCCCGCGGCGCTGACGCGCTACCGCACCGTCGAAGTGGAGGGTTGATCGATGCGCGGACGCGTCCTGCTGGCCGGTGCGGTGGTGGTGGCCTTGCTGGCCACCGGCTGCAGTCACCAATCGTCCGTGGCGTCGAAGGAGTCGGCAGAAGCCGGTGCTGCGCTGCCGGGCACCTTCGGCGGCCAGGTTCCCGGGTCCCTGCTCACCGCGAAAACCCTGCCCACGATCGACCGCAGGCTCAGCGCGGTGTCGTCGGTGGCGGCCCGCATCACGTATCTGTCGACGTCGGGCATCGACGGGAGCACGCAGCAGGTGTCCGGGGTCGTCTTCGCCCCGGCGGGCACGCCGCCGGACGGCGGCTGGCCGGTGATCGCCTACGGCCACGCGACGACCGGCATCCACTCCGAGTGCGCCCCGTCGCTGGACCCAATGCTGCTGGGCCTCTCCACCACCGTGACGGGTCTGGTGAAGGCCGGTTACGTCGTGACGGTGACCGACTATCAGGGACTCGGCATGAACGGGACCTATCACCCCTATCTCGACGCCACCACCGAGGGCTATGACCTGATCGATTCGGTCCGTGCCGCGCGCAAGCTGGTGCCGCGCACGTCGAACCGCTGGGCCGCGTTCGGTGGGTCCCAGGGTGGGCAGGCGGCCTGGGCCGCCAACGAATTGGCGGGGAAGTATGCCCCGGAATTGAACCTGGTGGGCTCTGCCAGCTACTCGGCCCCACTGGCCATCACCGGATTCGCCGACGGGGCGGTCGAGGGCACCCTGACCTCCGAGCAGCGGCTGGCGGTGCTGCAGGTGTACGCGTCGCTGGCCGAGGAGTCGGCGGACTTCAAGCTCGACGACTATCGCCGGGGTCGGGCCGCCGAGAAGTGGGACGTCCTGCTGGCATGCAAGGGACCCGACGTCGGGGAGCGCGACCAACTCGGCCCGCAGCTGACCGCCGAGGAGGTCGCTCCCGCGTCGCCGGCGGCGGCCGATGCGCTGCGGATCCGGCTGCAACGGATGTCCCTGCCGCAGCAGCCCGCAACCGCGCCGATCCTGCTGGTGTACGGCGGCCAGGATCAGCTGGTCCCGCCGACGTGGACCGATCGGGCTCTGGACGCGGCCTGCCGGCAGGGTGACGTCGTGCAAATCGAGTTCCAGCCCGACCGGGGTCACGCCGACGTCGACGGTGGTACGGCCTTTCCGTGGCTGAACGACCGCTTTGCCGGTGCACCGCCGCGCAACGATTGCGCGGATTTCCTGCCACCGGCTCAGGCGTCACAGTGACGCTGCCGGAATCGGTCGCGGCGAGCCCGGGTGCGGCTCGGGGCGTCGGTATGATCGCGCTGACGGCCTGCCCACGGCGACCGAGCGGCGCCAGCCGGATGCCCGGTGCCACGATTCGGTGAGGCCGCGGCGATCTCTACGTCGACCTACGGCGTCGTGGGCCGAACCGCACTCGACGGCGATACCGGCATGGGATGGGACGACTAGTGAAGACGCTGCGACGTGTCGCGCTGGTGCTCACCACGATCCTCGGCGTCGTCCTCGTCGGAGCGTCGCTGCCGGTGTCGTGGAACCTGGCCACCAGGGTCTTGGCGACGGCCGTGCGGCCCGGCGGCCAGCCGGTTCCCATTACCAGCGCCGACCTCTCCGGTACGGGGCCCGGATCCCTGGTCAGCGCGACCACGATGCCGGGGCTGGCGGCCAGCGGCGACGGGGCCCATCTCCAGGCGGCCCGGGTGGTGTACCGGTCGAAGTCCGGCAACGGCGGCGTCCCGACGGTCGTGTCCGGCGCGGTCTTCGTCCCGTTGGGGGTCCCGCCGGCGGGTGGCTGGCCCGTCGTCGCGTTCGGGCACGGCACCACGGGCATCGACGAGCCCTGCGCGCCGTCCCTGTCGGATTCGTTGATGGGGGTGTCGGGGGTGGTCGCCGGCCTCGCCGCCAAGGGCTTCGCCGTCGCCATGCCGGACTACGAGGGCCTGGGTGCACCCGGTGTTCATCCGTACACCGACGCGCGGACCGCCGGACTCAACATGATCGATGCCGTCCGCGCGCTGCGCTCCACCTTCGGCAACGTGTCGAATCATTGGGCAGCCCTTGGTCATTCGCAGGGGGGTGGCGCCGCGTGGGCGGCCGACGAGTGGGCGCGGGAGTACGCCCCCGAACTCGACCTGGTCGGGGCGGTGGCGCTGGCGCCAGCGGCCGACATCGCCGGGTTCGTGGACAAGGCGCAGGCCGGCACCCTGACGCAGGATCAACGGCTGGCGTTCGTCCTGGTGATCGAATCGCTGGCGCGCCGCTACCCGGACCTCACCCGCGACGACTACCGGCGCGGCGCGGCGGTGAGGTCGTGGGACGTGCTGTCGGCATGTGCCGGGCCGCTGATGGATCGCCGCCCCGCCGCGGCCCAGGAGCTGACGCCGTCCGACTTCGAGCCGCGTTCGCCCGCCGCGGCGGACCGGCTTCGCCAGCGGCTTGCGGCCTGGGCGCTGCCGCAGCGACCGCTGGCCGCCCCGATGTACGTGGTCTACGGCACCGCCGACACCCTGATCGACGCGCAGTGGACCACCGATGCCATCGGGCGAGCCTGCGCGCTCGGTGACACCATCGCCTGGGAGGAGCAACCGGGCAAGGGGCATGGCGACATCGACTTCACCAAGGCCCTGTCCTGGATCCTCGAGCGCTTCGCGGGCAAGCCCGCGACGAACGATTGCCGTTGAGCTCGTGACCGGATGGCGGGTCGATGCCACGGGGTAGACGGATCCTGGCGATCGTCCAAGCCATCCTGGTCGTGCTGGTCGTCGTCGCGATCGACATGGGCGTCAGCGGCTTCCTGGTGTTCAGGAACGCCAAGGTCGACCAGCTCGAGCGGGCGGACGCGATCATCGTCCTTGGTGGCGAGCACGACGGGCGGGAGGACTTCGGGCTGAGCCTGGCCCGGGCGGGCTGGGCACGTGCCGTGGTCATCTCGAATCCGTACGACGACGACCCCGTGATGAGGCGGGTCTGCCGTCCTGCGGCAGACATCGAGGTGATCTGCCAGCGCCCCGATCCGCTAACCACGCGCGGAGAAGCCGAGATGATGCGGCGCCTGGCCGACGAGAGGCACTGGAAGCGGGTAATCGTGGTGAGTTGGCGATACCACCTGCCGCGGGCCCGACTCGTCTTCGAGCAGTGCTTCTCGGATCAGGCGAGCCGCACGTTGTTTGCTGCCGTGCCACGGCGCTATCAATTTTCTTGGCTGGGGTGGGAATTGGTTTACGCCTACCAGTGGGGCGGTCTCGCGAAAGCGTTTGCACAGGGGGAATGTGCGTGACCTGGATCTGGACCGAAGCGGTAGCGCCGTCTGGCAAACAGTGCGATAGTGTTACCCAGCACGGGGAACGGCGCAGGAACGTAAGCTGCCAGCAAACAGGAGGTGTGGCGACCAGTGTCGGTAGCAGAAGAAGTCTTCGCTCCCACTCGTACGCCGCTGAGCGCGGTCAATCCCGGCAAGGGACCACAGTGGCAACGGCGGTACGTTCGCGCCCTGGTGTTCGTGGACATCATCGTGGTCGGTTCCGCCCTGGCGGTCGCCCAGATGGTCCGCCTCGGTAGGCCCATCACGGCCCGCGACCCCGCGTCGATCTACTTCTCGATCTTGTCGGTCCTCATCGCCGGCATCTGGCTGGCGCTGCTCGCGGCGTATCGCACCCGGTCACCGCGCATCGTCGGGGCCGGCGTCGAGGAGTACCGGCGGGTGGTCTCCGCCACGCTCGCGACCATCGGTGTGGTCGCCGTCGCGCTGATGATCTTCCGTCCCGAGTTCGCGCGTGGATACCTCGCCGTCGCCTTCCCCCTCGGCCTGGCCGGGTTGGTGGTCGGGCGCAACATCTGCCGTCTGTACCTCGCCCGGCAACGTCGGCGCGGCCGCTGCGTCGTGACCGTGCTCGCCGTCGGTGACGCCAGGGCGGTTCGCAGCCTGGTGCAGTCGCTCACGCGGGGCTGGGGTTATGGCTACTCGGTGGTGGGCGTCTGCCTCACTGGTCGCAGCTCCGGCGGCACCATCGACATCCCCGGTGTCGGTCAGCTGCCCGTCCTCGGTGACGAGGGCAAGGTGCACGACGCCATCCTCAAGACCAACACCGACACCGTCGCGCTGACCACCACCGATCACCTCGGTCCCGAGGGCGTGCGTGAGTTGTCGTGGGATCTGCACAAACTGGGCGTCGACCTGGTCGTTACCCCGGGTGTCGTCGACGTGGCCGGCCCGCGCCTGACGATGCGTCCGGTCGCCGGGCTGCCGCTGATCCACGTGGAGAAGCCGCAGTACAGCGGCACCAAGAAGATTCAGAAGCTCGCCTTCGACTACTTCGTCTCGATCAGCGTGCTGCTGGGGGCGCTGCCCGTGATGATCGCCGCTGCACTGGCCATCAAGATGACCAGCCGGGGTCCGGTGTTCTACCGCTCCGAGCGCATCGGCCTGGACGGCGAACCGTTCCAGATGATCAAGTTCCGCACCATGGTCGAGGGCGCCGACAAGCAGGTCGACAGCCTCATCGACGTGAACGACAGCGTCGGCGGCGTGCTCTTCAAGATCAAGGACGATCCGCGGATCACCCGGGTGGGCCGGCTGCTGCGCAAGTACAGCATCGACGAGCTGCCGCAGTTCTTCAACGTGCTCCGTCGCGACATGAGCGTCGTCGGTCCGCGCCCGCCGCTTCGGCGCGAGGTCGACACCTACAACGACCAGGTACGCCGCCGGCTGTTGGTACTGCCAGGCATCACGGGCCTATGGCAGGTGAGCGGCCGTTCCGACCTGTCCTGGGAGGACTCGGTGCGGCTGGATCTCTCCTACGTGGAGAACTGGTCGATCACCAACGACGTCCTGATCGCGGTCAAGACCGTGCGAACGGTCGCCACCGGTTCCGGCGCCTACTGACGCTTGCACCGGGGGTAGCAACGGCAAATTTGCCCTCGGCAAACACCTCGCAGTACCGCCGCCTACGAATGTGGCAAACCCGGGTCCGCGGGGGTCCACGAACGCCGCACCCCATAGGCTCGTCCGCGTGGCCGACGAGGGAGCGCGTGCAGCGCTCGACCAGAACGTTCTACGCAACACGATGCTCGGTCCCGGGTCCGCCTGGCGGCGCATCGACGTCGTGACGGCCACCGGCTCCACCAACGCCGACCTGATCGGGCGCGCGGGGGCCGGGGAGGACATCGGCGGGGCGATCCTGCTAGCGGAGGACCAGACCGCTGGACGCGGCCGCAACGGCCGCACCTGGTCGGCGGTACCTGGGGCGCAGATCAGCATGTCGGTGGGCGTTTCGACGGCCGGGCTGCCCGCCGCGGCCTGGGGCTGGGTGCCTTTGGCCACCGGCATCGCCGTCGTGGCGGCCATCGCGGACGTCACGGGTGTGCAGGCGGGCCTGAAGTGGCCGAACGACGTGCTGTCGCGGCCCGACGGCCACAAACTGGCGGGCATCCTCGCCGAGGTTGCGACGCCGGCGTCCGCGATCGTCGTCGGGATCGGCGTGAACGTATCGCTGGGGTCCGACGAGCTGCCCGAACCGACGGCCACCTCGCTGGCCCTGCTCGGCGCCCGGCAGCTCGACCGCACCGCGATCGCGGCTGCCATCCTGCGCCGCCTGCAGGAGCAGTTCGACGCGCTGCGGGCCGCCGGGGGAGCCGACGACGCGATAATCGCCCAGTACACCGCCAAGAGCCTCACCATCGGCACGCGCGTGCGCGCCATGCTGCCCGGCGACCGCCAGGTCGTCGGTGACGCGTTGGCCATCGATGGGCAGGGCCGCCTGCGGATCCAGACCGAGCAAGACGAGGTCGTGGTCTCCGCCGGCGACATCGTCCACCTGCGGCCCGTCTAAGTCGCCGCCGCTGGGTACAGTCGGCGCGTGGGATACCCGGACAACGTGCTGGCCGCCGACGAACGCGTCGTGCTGCACCGCCATCCGCACTGGAAGCGACTGATCTGGCCGGTGCTGGTCCTGGTGCTGGCGACCGCGGTGGCGGGGTTCGGCCTCGGTGTGGTCAACCGCACGGCGTGGGATCAGATGGCCAAGGACATCGTGATGATCGTCATCGCGGTGATCTGGCTGATCCTGGTCGGCTGGTTGACGCTGTGGCCCACCCTGAGTTGGCGTGCCACGCACTTCGTCATCACCGATCGCCGGGTGATGTTCCGCCATGGCCTGCTGACCCGCGCGGGCATCGACATCCCACTGGCGCGGATCAACAGCGTCGAGTTCCGGCACGGTCTGGTCGACCGAATGTTTCGCACCGGGGTGCTGATCATCGAGTCAGCGTCGCAGGATCCCCTGGAGTTCCACGACATTCCGCGGGTGGAGCAGGTGCATTCCCTGCTCTATCACGAAGTCTTCGACACCCTTGGCTCGGAGGAATCGCCCAGCTGAGCCGCGCGCCGCGCCCGGCGACCACGCAGCGGCGTGACCGTGCTCCTGGTGTGACCCTGTTCCACCTCGTCTTCGAGGGCCTCGGCGAGACCGCCCGCGGTGATCGAGGCCTCGACCGCCTTCTCCGGGCTGCGGCCGAACTCCTCGGGGAAGACCCACCGGCGGAACGCCCAGAACCGGAACGCCATCTGCAGCAAATTGCCGATGACGTAGGCGGAGACGAAGTCGGCGACGTTCTCCATGGTCAGCGAGACCATCGGAACGCGCAGTTCCAGCATGTAGCTCGAGACCCACAGCGGCGCCATGCTGAGCAGCACGCCCACACCGCTGACCCCGAAGAACAGCAGCGCCTCGTGATGCCGCTCGCGGCCGCCGCGGTGCCTGAAACTCCACTCCCTATTGAGGATGTAGGAGGCGATCACCGCGACGATGCCGGA
This sequence comes from Mycolicibacterium sichuanense, assembly GCF_033741125.1. Classification (NCBI taxonomy): domain Bacteria; kingdom Bacillati; phylum Actinomycetota; class Actinomycetes; order Mycobacteriales; family Mycobacteriaceae; genus Mycobacterium; species Mycolicibacterium sichuanense. The sequence continues at coordinate 660,464 of NZ_JAWQPU010000001.1, forward strand.
GATGATCTTGGCGGTGACGGGCTTGGGTTCGAGGATCGTCAGCTTGAGGGTGTAGAAGATCGCCGAGTCGATGATGAACGTCGTGCCGCCGACGATCGCGAACTTGATGAGTTCGCGATGCCGCTCGACGAACGGTCGCACCACTCGTGGAAGACGCGCGATCGTCGCCTCGGAGAAGGTCACGAGTGCGCAGTCTACGGAAACTGGGCAGTTTGCGCGTAGCCGTGCAGGTCGCGGCCCCCGCGAACGGGGATCGCGGCCGTGACAACATAGGCGTCGTGAGCTCACCCCCAGTCGTCGCCATGGTCGGCGGCGGGCAACTTGCCCGGATGACCCATCAAGCCGCGATCGCCCTCGGTCAGACACTGCGGGTGCTGGCCGCATCGGCCGACGATCCGGCCGCCCAGGTGACCCCCGACGTCGTCATCGGCGCGCACACCGATGCCGAGGCGCTCGCCAAGGCTGCCGAGGGGGCGTCGGCCCTGACCTTCGATCACGAGCACGTCCCGACCGATCTGCTGCAGGCCCTGGTCGACGCCGGCGTGAACGTCGCGCCGCCGCCGCAGGCGCTGATCCACGCGCAGGACAAGCTGGTGATGCGGCGCCGGCTAGAGGCGCTCGGGGCGCCCATTCCGCGGTTCGCCGAAGCCACCGAGCTCGCCGACGTCGACGCCTTCGCGGCGCGTATTGGCGGCCCGATCGTCGTCAAGACCGCGCGCGGCGGGTACGACGGCCGCGGCGTGACCCTCGCGAAGGACCTCGCCGAGGCGCGCGCGGTGACCGAGCGCTACCTGAGCGAGGGTGTCGAGGTGCTACTCGAGGAGCGTGTCGACATGCGCCGGGAACTGTCCGCGCTGGTCGCGCGGTCGCCCTTCGGTCAGGGTGCGGCGTGGCCGGTCGTGCAGTCGGTCCAGCGCGACGGCATCTGCGTGGAGGTGATCGCCCCTGCTCCGGACCTCGATCGCGAGCTGGGCGCCGCGGCCGAGCAGTTGGGGCTGCGGCTGGCGGGGGAGCTGGGAGTGGTTGGTGTGCTCGCGGTGGAGCTGTTCGAGACTGCCGACGGCAAGCTCCTGGTCAACGAGTTGGCGATGCGCCCGCACAACACCGGGCACTGGACCATGAACGGCGCCGTGACCAGCCAGTTCGAACAGCACCTCCGGGCGGTCCTGGACTATCCGCTCGGCGCCACCGGGCCGATCGCACCCGTGACGGTGATGGCGAACGTGCTGGGGGCACCTCAGGCGCCGGCGATGACCATGGACGAGCGGCTGCATCATCTGTTGGCGCGGCTACCCGAGGCCAGCGTGCACATGTACGGCAAGTCCGAGCGTCCTGGCCGCAAGATCGGCCACGTCAACGTGCTCGGCGCCGCGGGTGGCTCGCTGGAGGACGTGAATTACGTGGCCGAGGTCAGGGAACGGGCAGCTCGGGCGGCGCACTGGTTGTCGCACGGTGAATGGACGGACGGATGGGACCCACATGCCTAGAACCGCAAGAGTCGGCGTCATCATGGGCAGCGACAGCGACTGGTCGGTGATGGAGGACGCGGCGACGGCGCTCGCCGAGTTCGAGGTGCCGTTCGAGGTTGGCGTGGTGTCGGCGCACCGCACGCCGGGCCGCATGCTCGACTACGCCCGTGGGGCGGCGGACCGCGGCATCGAGGTCGTGATCGCCGGGGCTGGTGGTGCGGCCCACCTGCCCGGCATGGTGGCCTCGGCGACGCCGCTTCCGGTGATCGGCGTGCCCGTGCCGCTGGCCCGGCTCGACGGGATGGACTCGCTGCTGTCGATCGTGCAGATGCCCGCGGGCGTGCCGGTCGCGACCGTGTCGATCGGAGGTGCCCGCAACGCCGGGCTGCTCGCCGTGCGCATTCTCGGCGCGTCGGATGCGGTCCTGCGGGCCCGGATGGAGCGCTTTCAGTCCGATCTCGAGGAGATGGTGTTGCAGAAGGATGCCGCACTGCGGGAGCGCTTGCTGGGTTCGTGACCGGGCGCGGTAAAGTTACTGGCGAGTAGCGAGGAGTTGCGAATGTCCACAGGTAACCCGTCTTTCGACGTCTTTCAGCTGTCCGACGAGCACGTCGAAATGCGCAAGGTCCTGCGTGACCTGTGCGAAAAGGAGATCGCGCCGTACGCGGCCGACGTCGACGAGAAGGCCCGCTACACCGACGAGGCGCTGGTCGCGCTGAATTCGTCTGGGTTCTCGGCGATCCACATCCCCGAGGAGTACGGCGGCCAGGGCGGGGACTCCGTCGCGGCGTGCATCGTCATCGAAGAGGTCGCGCGGGTGTGCGCCTCGTCCTCGCTCATCCCGATCTGCAACAAGCTCGGCACCATGGGCATGCTGCTGCGCGGTTCCGAGGAACTGAAGAAGCAGGTGCTTCCGTCGATCGGCGCCGGTGAGGCCACCGCCTCGTACGCGCTGTCCGAGCGGGAAGCCGGCAGTGACGCGGCCGCGATGCGCACCAGGGCCAAGGCCGACGGTGACGACTGGGTGCTCAACGGCTCCAAGTGCTGGATCTCCAACGGCGGCCACTCGCAGTGGTACACGGTGATGGCGGTGACCGACCCCGACAAGGGCGCCAACGGCATCTCGGCGTTCGTCGTGCACGAGAACGATCCCGGTTTCTCGGTGGGGCCCAAGGAGAAGAAGATGGGCATCAAGGGATCGCCCACCACCGAGCTGTACTTCGAGGACTGCCGCATCCCTGGTGACCGGATCATTGGCGAGCCGGGCACGGGCTTCAAGACTGCGCTGGCCACTCTGGACCACACCCGTCCGACGATCGGTGCCCAGGCCGTCGGCATCGCTCAGGGTGCGCTCGACGCGTCGATCGCATACACCAAGGAACGCAAGCAGTTCGGCAGGTCGATCAGCGACTTCCAGAACACTCAGTTCATGCTCGCCGACATGGCGATGAAGATCGAGGCGGCCCGTCTGATGGTGTACTCCGCGGCGGCTCGCGCGGAGCGCATGGAACCCAACCTGGGCTTCATCTCCTCGGCGGCCAAGTGCTTCGCCTCCGACGTGGCGATGGAGGTCACCACCAACGCCGTCCAGCTGTTCGGCGGGTACGGCTACACCGTCGACTTCCCCGTCGAGCGCTACATGCGCGACGCCAAGATCACCCAGATCTACGAGGGCACCAATCAGATTCAGCGCGTCGTGATGTCGCGCGCGCTGCTGAAGTAGGTCTTCCCCGGAGTCAGGCCAGTTCTGCGGTGATCTTCTCCGCGGCCCGCCGCCGGTCCTGCGCGCCGGGATCGGGGTGGGCCACCTGGACCAGTGACCCGCCGGCCACCAGCACCGCGAGCACGCCGTCGACGATGCTCTCGGCGGTGTCCCACGGTCGCGTCGAGAGCACCCTGCTGTCGGCCGTCAGGCCTGCCGCCGCCGCTGAAGCCGCTGCCGCGTCGAGGACCTCGGTCGCGGACCGGCCATCGAGTGCGGTTCCGGGCTGGCGCTCCGCCACGATCTGATCGCCGTGCAGCCGTACCGACGTCGCGTAGTCGGTGATGCCGAAGGGCAGGTCGGGGATCGGCTTGCCGAACGGGTCGAGTGACAGGGCCACCACCTCGCCACCTGGTGCGGCGGCGTCGGCATCGGCGACTCCCCGAGCAGTGCAGAAGGCGATGTCGCAATTTGATTGCCCGACAACGACTTCCGCGCCGACGTACCAGATGCCCAGTAGCACCCCAAGGGTCTGCCAGTGGGCGGGCAGCAGCACGGCGACCCGGCTGCCCGGGCCCGCTCCGAGCTCATCGCGAATCAGGTTGCCGCTCTTGGCAGCCCAGTTGGCGAGGGTGGCCGTCGACAGCTCGATCCGCTCGCCCGTAGCGTCGTCGTAGTAGGTGATGCGCGGTGCCGAGGGCAGCGCGAGGAGCGGATCCATCACCGCCGAGCCGAGATTGGTCAGTTCACGCACTCCGGTCCGTCCGAGCCCGCGGTGATGATGGGCGGCGCGGGAAGGGGAGTGTCGGTGGACTCGACGGCCGCGGTGTCGACGGTGTCGCCCTTGCTGACCTCGGTGCCAAGACCCGATCCGGGGCCGGTGTAGTCGGTGGCGATCACGACCTGAACCGAACCGGGGCCCACCGACGGGTCCTCGATGATGGGCAGATTGCCCAGCTCCTTGGAAACCGCTTGCGCACCAAGGTCGTCGGTCTTGGCCGCCCGCACCTGGCTGTTGGTGACGCGACCCGTCTCGTTGTTGCCGATGCTGCCCGCCACGAAGCCCTTGCCCGTCAACTCCTCCGACACCGAGGCCGCCAGCCCGTTGATGTCGGTGTCGTTCATGACGTCGACGGTGGTCTTCGACGGCGAGTAGGAGAGCTGTTCGGTCTTGCCCGCGTCCTGGTTCTGCAGCAGGCTCATGACGAAGTCGTGCACCTGGGTCGGATCGACCCGCACCACGCTCTGCATGCCGTCGTCACTCCAGCCGTCCTCCTGCAGGACGGGAATCGTGGCGAAGGCCACCTTGCCGCCCGCCAGCTTCTGCATCTGCTGGACGAAGTCCATGATGTCCCAGCCGTCGGACAGCACCACCGAGCGCTGCACGGCGGTCTGCAACCGGTTGAGGGTGGCCGGGCTGGAGAGCGTCTTGCTCGAGATCACCTGGTGCGCAAGGGCGGCCATCACCGCCTGCTGCCGAGTGACCCGGTCGAGGTCGCCCCTCGGCAGATCGTGGCGCTGCCTGACGAAGCTCAGGGCCTGCGGGCCGTCGAGCTTCTGCGGGCCCGCCGGGAAGTCGGCGCCGGAAAGGGGCTCGGAGACCGCGTTCTTGAGGCAGACGTCGACCCCGCCGAGGGCGTCGGTGATCAGCGCGAACCCGAGCAGGCCGATCTCGGCGTAGTGGTCGACGGTCACTCCGGTCAGGTTGGCGACCGTCTTGATCAACGCCTCACGGCCGGCTTCGGTGGCCTTGGGCTCGGCGACCGCGGGGTCCTCGCCCTGCTGCTCGACGAGCTCCTTCATCTTCTCGAGCTTGACCTGACCGAAGACGCCGTTGATCTTGGTCTTGCCGAGATCGCCGGGCGCCTCGACGTAGGAGTCGCGCGGGATGGAGATCGCGGTCGCGGACATCCCGTTGTTCGGGATGCGGATCAAGATGATGGTGTCGGTATTGGTCGAGACGTCGTCGCCGGCGCGCAGCGTCGCGAGTTCCTCGGCGGAGAGCGGGTTGCCGTGGGCGTCGGTACGGCTGTCCAACCCGACGAGCAGGATGTCGATCGCACCGTCGTCACCGCCGCCGCCGAGCGCGGCGGACGAGACGTGATTGATGCCGTTCTCGAACGACCGGATCTTTCCCCACGCGACGCCCGTGCCGACGACGATCAGAGCCGCGACGACCACGGCAACGATGCGGGACAGACGAGCTGGCATCAGCCCAGGCTACTGGCGAGTCGCCCGAAGACCGGGTAGCGCGGGTCGGCGTGCCAGACTCTTCAGACATGTCTGGTCGTTTGGTCATCACCGGTGCGGGAGGGCTCGTCGGGCGCAAGCTGGCGGCCGAGGCGAGACGGCGCGGCCAGGAGGTGCTGGCGTTGACGTCGGCCGAGTGCGACGTCACCGACCCGACGGCCCCCGAGCGCTACTTCTCGGCTGGTGACGTGGTGATCAACTGCGCCGCCTACACGAAGGTCGACCAGGCCGAGTCCGACGAGGATGCGGCCCGCGCGGTCAACGCCGGGGGAGCCGAGAACGTCGCCCATGCCTGCGCGCGGGTCGGGGCCGAGCTCGTCCACGTCTCGACCGACTACGTGTTCGACGGCGACTTCGGTGGTGGTACGCCCCGTCCCTACGAGATCGATGACGAGACCCACCCGCTGGGCGTCTATGGCCGCACCAAGCTGGAGGGTGAGTTCGAGGTGCTGGCGGCGATGCCCAATGCCCACGTCGTACGCACGGCCTGGATCTTCTCCGGCGGCGACGGTGCGGACTTCGTCGCGACCATGCGGCGGTTGGCCGCCGGCGACGGTCCGGTGGACGTCGTCGCCGACCAGGTCGGTTCGCCGACCTACGTCGGTGACCTGGTCGGCGCGCTGCTGCAGGTGGCCGACGGGTCGATCGAGGAGTCGGTGCTGCACGCCGCCAACCAGGGCGAGACCAGCCGGTTCGAGCAGGCTCGTGCGGTCTTCGAGCTGGTGGGCGCCGATCCCGAGCGGGTGAGGCCGGTGGACACCGCCCACCATCCGCGACCCGCTCCGCGACCGCCGTACTCGGCGTTGTCGGGCCGTCGGTCGGCGGACGCCGGCCTCTCGCAACTGCGGCCGTGGCGGCAGGCGCTGGCGGCCGCGCTGGCCGAGGTGACGCTCTAAGCCCGTCACGGCGGCATCCTCGTCGATGCTTAGGTGCGGTAGCTTTCTGGGCATGACCAAACGTGCAACGGGACTGTTCGTGCGCGCGGCAGTGTGCGTGGCAGTCGTCCTCGGACTGACCGTGCCCGCGCCTGCGAACGCCGCGCCACCCTCCATCCCGGCAGCGGGTTACGGCTTCGGCGACGGGGCCCAGACGACGTGGCTCGGTGCGGGCGACGTCGACCGCGAACTCGATGCGGTCGCCAAGACCAACGCCAGCTGGTTGCGCGTCCTGGTGCCGTGGTCGCAGATCGAGACGGCCAAGGGCCAGTACGACTGGGGACAGACCGACATGGTGATCAACGCCGCCGCGGCGCACGGGTTGCGGGTGCTCGGCGTCATCGCGTTCACGCCGGACTGGGCCAAGCCGCCGGGCACCTACTTCACCACCCCGCCGGACAACACGGCCGACTACGCCGACTTCTCTCGGGCCGTGGCCACGCACTACGGGTCGAAGGTGTCGAACTGGCAGCTGTGGAACGAGCCGAACCTCCCGCTGTTCTTCGGCGGCGGCGTGCACAACGCCCCGAGGTACACCGAGCTGGTCAAGGCCGCCTATCCGGCGATCAAGGCGGTCCAGCCCAACGCCACGGTCGTCCTCGCCGGACTGAGCCGCCTGCCGGGTGACGAATCGCCGCCGGCGTTCCTGGACAAGGTGTACGCCGCCGGGGGCAAGGGCAGCTTCGACGCCGCGGCAGCGCACCCGTACGTCTTCCCGACGGGCCTGGCCGCCAACCCGGAGAACGGCTGGTCCGACGTCGGCGCCATGCACGACGTGATGGCCCGTAACGGTGACGGTGGCAAGAAGATCTGGATGACCGAACTCGGGGCGCCCACGTGCGACTGCGGTGACGGCGTCAGCCCGCAGGACCAGGCCAAGCAGATCACCGACGTATTGGCGGCCGCCGCAGCGACCGGATACAGCGGCCCGGCGTTCATCTACAGCATCCGGGACGTCGATTCCGCCAACCGCGGTGACCGCGAATCGAACTTCGGGGCGCTGCTGACGTCGGACTGGCAGCCCAAGTTCACCGCAGGGGTGCTCGCCCGCTGAGGTACTCGAGAAGGTGCACCGGCTGCCCTGACGGACGGCGGTCGCCATTACCCTCGACGCCGTGAGTGACGAATTGGTCGTGGTGACGGTGACGTATTCGCCGGGACCGCACCTGGACCGGTTCCTCGACACGTTGTCCCACGCCACCATCCGGCCCGTCACGGTCGTCATGGCCGACAACGGTTCGACGGACGGGGCGCCGGAGGCGGCGGTCGAGCGCCATCCCAACGTCCGCCTGCTGCCCACCGGCGGCAATCTCGGCTACGGCAGTGCGGTCAATCGCGCCGTCGCGGAGTATCTCGGCGGACAGATCCCGTCGGACCCCGAGTTCTTCATAGTCGCCAATCCCGACGTCCAGTGGGGCCCGGACAGCATCGACGCGCTCCTCGAGGCCGCCGCCCGGTGGCCGCGGGCCGGTGCGCTGGGGCCGCTCATCCGCGATCCCGACGGGTCGGTCTATCCCTCGGCGCGGCACCAGCCCAGCCTGATCCGTGGCGGGATGCATGCGGTCGTGGGACCGTGGTGGAAGTCGAATCCGTGGACCGCGGCGTACCGCCAGGAGCGAATGACACCCAGCGAACGACCTGTTGGCTGGCTGTCCGGTTCGTGCCTGTTGCTACGCCGGGACGCCTTCGATGCCGTCAAGGGCTTCGACGAGCGTTACTTCATGTACATGGAGGACGTTGACCTCGGTGATCGTCTCGAACGCGCGGGATGGCTCAACGTGTACGTGCCCGCCTCGGAGATTTTGCACGACAAGGGGCATGCGACGGGCCGAGATCCTGCCCGCAACTTGGCAGCCCACCACAGGAGCACCTACACTTTTCTCGCCGACCGGCATCCCAGATGGTGGGAGTCGCCGCTGCGGTGGGCCATCCGGGGGGCGCTCTCAGTCCGAGCGGGCCTGGTGGTCGGGAATTCTCGACGCAAGGCAGCGAAAGGACGGCGGTAAGTGGTGAATCCTGCTGAGGTGGACGCGGTCGTCCTGGTGGGTGGTCAGGGGACGCGCCTGCGCCCATTGACGCTGTCGGCGCCCAAGCCGATGTTGCCGACCGCGGGCCTGCCGTTCCTGACGCACCTGCTGTCCCGCATCGAGGCCGCAGGCATCCGCCACGTGGTGCTCGGCACGTCCTACAAGGCGCAGGTCTTCGAAGCCGAGTTCGGTGACGGTTCCAAGCTGGGCCTGGAGATCGAGTACGTCGTCGAGGACGAGCCGCGCGGCACGGGCGGCGGCATCGCCAACGTGGCCTCCAAGCTCCGCTACGACACGGCGCTGGTGTTCAACGGTGACGTGCTCTCGGGAGCTGATCTCGGTGCCCTGCTGGCAAGCCACGAGGAGCGCAACGCCGATCTGACGCTGCACTTGGTGCGCGTCGGCGATCCGCGCGCATTCGGTTGTGTGCCAACCGATCCCGACGGTGCCGTGACGGCGTTCCTCGAGAAGACCCAGGATCCGCCCACCGACCAGATCAACGCCGGCTGCTACGTGTTCCGGCGCGAGGTGATCGATCGCATCCCGACCGGTCGCGCGGTGTCGGTGGAGCGCGAGGTCTTCCCGGCGCTGCTGTCCGACGGCCTCAAGGTGTGCGGTTACGTCGACGCCACCTACTGGCGCGACATGGGCACCCCGGACGACTTCGTCCGCGGCTCGGCCGATTTGGTGCGTGGCATCGCGCCGTCGCCCGCGCTGAAGGGACACCGCGGCGAGGAACTGGTGCACGACGGCGCGGCCGTCGCACCCGGTGCCTTGCTGATCGGCGGCACGGTGGTGGGCCGCGGCGCCGAGATCGGCGCGGGTGCCCGGTTGGACGGTGCGGTGGTCTTCGACGGTGCGCGCATCGAGGCAGGCGCCGTGGTCGAGCGATCCATCATCGGGTTCGGCGCGCGAATCGGACCGCGGGCCCTGATCCGCGACGGCGTCATCGGCGACGGCGCCAACATCGGCGCGCGGTGCGAGCTGCTGCGCGGTGCCAGGGTGTGGCCAGGTGTGAGCATCCCCGACGGCGGAATCCGCTACTCCACCGACGTCTGAGACGTCGATGAGGCTGCGGACGTCTGAGACGTCGGTGAGGCCATAGCCGTCTGAGCCGCCCGGGCCAGCTGCGTCAGCCCGAAGTCCGATCCCGGCGGAAGCCCGTCGAGTGGCCACCAGCGCAGGTCCAGGGATTCGTCGCTGATCGCGATCTCGGCGCTCACCGGTGCCCGCGCGACGAACTGCACGTCGAGGTGGCGCGTCGGCACGCCCAGCGAGCACGTCAGGGCGTGCACGTGCAGCGCGGTCGGCAGCTCGTCGACGGTCAGCTCGTCGACGCCGGACTCCTCGCGGGCCTCCCGCAATGCCGCCGACGCGATGTCGGGATCGGATTCCTCGCAGTGTCCGCCGAGCTGCACCCAGCGGCCGAGCCGGGGATGCAGGGTCAGCAGGGTGTTCGTGCCGGTGTGGTCGAGCACCAGAGCCGAGGCCGTGACGTGGCCGGGGGCGCAGGCCCGCTGGCACGCGTCGGGCCTGGCCAGTACGAACGCAAGCACCGCCTGCCGCAGCGCGTCCTGGCCGGGATCGGTCGTCTCCCAACGGTTCAGCGTGTCGACGACCGATTCGTGCAGGCTCATCGGTAGACGAGCAGGCCGTCGGTGGGTACCGGCTCGCGCGGTTCGAGCGGCGTCTGCGGGTGCCCGATGGCGATGGCGCCGAGGGGTTCCCAGTCCGGCGGCAGCTCGAGACGTTCGCGAACGAGGTCGGCAGCGAAGATCGTCGAACCGATCCAGCAGCTGCCGACTCCGCGGACCGCCAGAGCCACCAGCAGCGCCTGCACTGCGGCACCGGCGGCCACGGTGAACATCGTGTGTTCGGCCGCCGTCCGTGCCGCGTCGGGGTAGGCGTGGGCGCCGTCGGGCACCATGAACGGGATGACGAGTTCGGGCGCGTCGTAGAGGATCTGACCCCGGCGCACGCGGCGATCGACGGCATCGGCGGGTCGTCCGTCGGCGAGTAGATCGGCCCGCCACGTCTCGCGCATGCCGTCGAGCAGGCCGACGCGCACCTCGCGATCGCGGATCCAGGCGAAGCGCACCGGCCGGGTGTGGTGCGGCGCGGGTGCAGTGAGAGCCTCGGCCACGGCGGCCTCGACGACCGCCGGGTCCACGGGATCGGCACTGAACTGGCGCACGGACCGACGCAGCAGTTGAGCATGCAACCGGCCCCGCTCGATCGCCTCGGCGGTGCCGAGCCAGAACAGGTCGTCCTCGCCCGCCCTGACGAGGGTGTGACCGTTGGTGCCGTCGTCGCGCGGGGACAGCCCACGGACCACGGCCACCGGGATGCCGGTTAGCTTGCCCTTGACGAGGTCTGCGGCGGCGGCGATCTCGTCGGCGACCGCGATCTCGGTGACCACCAGCTCGTTGCCGTGGACGTCGTGGGATCCGCCGTAGCCGTGCAGGACGGCCAGTCCGGCCGCACCGATGGCGGTATCGGTCTGGCCGTTGCGCCACGCCCGGCCCATGGTGTCGGTGATCACGATGCCTACGGTGACGCCGAGTAGCGCGCGCAGGCGTTCCCGCAGTGCCGCCGCGCTGCCGTCGGGATCGACTGGCAGCAGCGCCAACTCGGCCGTGTCGACGTTCGAGCCGTCGACGCCGGCAGCGGCCTGGATCAGGCCGATGGCGTTCTCCGTGATCAACGTCCGGCCCTTGCGGGCCAGCACCCGGACCGCCTCGGCGTCGACCAGTCTGCGACGCAACGCATCCCGTTCCTCGGGATCCGTCGGCGCGGCCACGATGCGCCCTTCGCTCTTGGAGAACACCTTGCTGGTCACCACGACGACGTCGTCGTCGCGAAGCCAGGGTGCCGCGGTGGCGATGGCGGCGGCGACGTCGTCGCCGGGCCGGAACTCCGGCAGCCCCGGCACGGGCAGGATCTCGATGGCGGCGGCGGCACCGTGTTCGGTGTTCTGCCCTGGTGCGTTCACGCGCCCGACCCGATGCCGGCGAGTTCGATTCCGTGGCGCACCATTTCGGCGGTGGCCTTCGGGTCGGTCATCAACAGCGGCACCGCGCGTACCTCGATGCCGGGGATCGTGGCCGAATCGCCCTCGGCGATGAGCCAGCCGTCGAGCAGCCCGGTGGCCGAGCGCGCGCCGAAGTGGGCTCCGACACCCTGCGAGGAGGTCTCCACCCCGATCACCGACAGGCACTCGTCGGCCATCCCGCGCAACGCCCGTCCCGCGACGATCGGGGAGTAGCCGATCACTGGCGCCGGCGTGGAACGAATAGCGCCGCGGATTCCCGGTACGGCGAGGATCGCCCCGACGCTGACGACGGGGTTGGATGGGGCGATCAGGACGACGTCGGCCTCGGCGATGGCCTGCAGCACGCCTGGCGCCGCGCTGGCCTTGTCGGCGCCGACGAATGCGAAGTCGTGCGTGGGGATTTGCGCGCGGTACCGCACCCACCACTCCTGGAAGTGGATGGCACGCCGGGAATCGGGCTCGGCACCTGGTTCGGGATCGGTTACGACCACGTGGGTTTCACTGCGGTCGTCGGTGACGGGCAGCAGGCGCGCGCCTGGCTGCCATCGCGCGCACAGTGCCTCGGTCACTTGGGACAGCGGGTATCCCGCCCTGAGCATCTGGCTGCGCACCAGGTGCGTGGCCAGGTCGCGGTCGCCCAGCCCGAACCAGTCGGGTTGCACGCCGTAGGCGGCGAGTTCCTCCTTGGCGTGCCAGGTTTCGTTGGCGTGGCCCCAGCCCCGCGTGGGATCGATACCTCCACCTAAGGTGTACATGCAGGTGTCGAGGTCCGGGCAAATGCGGACGCCATGCATCCACGCATCGTCTCCGACGTTGACCACGGCGGTTAGCTCGTGGTCGTGACCAGGGCCCGTTGCCGCGCCCGCGAATTGGCCGAGGCCAAGGTATTGCTGAACGCCGAGGAGGAAGCGCGCACCCCCGACGCCGCCTACCAGAACGGTGACTTTCACATCGATCGACACTAGGCGCTCCGGGGCCATCGTGTTTCACGGCGGGGGCCGAATTGGTCACGTTCGCGACACGCCAGGTAACCGACGCGCCGACATCTGGTCACGAGATGATATGAAAACGGCCCTTAGCGCTTGACCGGTGCAGCTAACCCGTGTCTAATCACATCAGTGTCATTTCCCGGTTCGCTTCCGGTTCCAGTGTCGCAGACCGAGATTCGATCACTTGTTCGAATGGGAGTGGCCGCGCGGGTTCGCGGCGGGGCTGGACAAACGGGAATTTCGAGAACAGGTAAGGAGGCGGAAGATGTCTTATGAGCACGTAGATTTCGATCGTGTCATCCGATTCGACAGTCGGATGCTCGGCTCAGTAGGCAACGAACCGCATACCGATACCGGGCCGTCGCAGGGTGGGGTGATTGGCCGTCCCCAGTTGAGTGTGGTCCCCGACCACCCGAACGCGTACGACGAGCCGGCAATCGACGACGAGCAATGGCAGGAACGCGCGTTGTGCGCGCAGACCGACCCGGAGGCGTTCTTCCCCGAGAAGGGCGGCTCGACCCGCGAGGCCAAGCGCATCTGCCTCGGCTGCGAAGTCAAGGACGCGTGCCTGGACTACGCACTCGCCAACGACGAGCGCTTCGGCATCTGGGGCGGGCTGTCCGAGCGGGAACGCCGGCGCCTCAAGCGCGGCATCATCTGATCCACCCCTGACCCCACGGGTCAGTCGTCGTCGATCGTCGGGTCGATGACGGAGGGCTCCACGCCCAAATACGTCGCCACCTGCGCGACCAACACGTCGTGCAGCAGGTCGGACAGGTCGATGGTGTCCTTGGCTCGACGTTCGATTGGCTTGCGAAACAACACGATTCGTGCGCGAGTGGCATTTCCCCTGACGTCCACCCCGGCAGGGATGAGCCGAGCCAGCGCGACCGGTCCGTCCGCGATCACCTCAGGCGGCCACTGCACGTTCTCCGGATCCTTGGGCGAGATGCGCGGAATCTCGTCGACCGCCACGTCCAGGCCAGAAACCCGCTCCTGCCACTGGCGCTCGATCGGCTCGTAGGCCTCGAGGACCGCCATGTCGAAGCGTTCGGCGCGGCTGCGCCAGCCCGGCACCGTCGGTGGCAGCAGGGGCCCGCGCATCTCGCGGCGACCCCGGTGCACGCGTCTGGGCTCCCGCTCGACCATTCGGCGATCGTAACGGTTGGGGATCGGCCGGTTGCGGGCTGCGCGTGTCGTGGGCAAGAGGCCCGCCCGCGCGATAGCCTCGTGTCCGTGAACGTTCCCCGTCGCTGCTGCAGGCCCGGGTGCCCGCACTACGCCGTGGCGACGCTGACCTTCGTCTACAAGGACTCGACTGCGGTCGTCGGTCCGCTCGCCACCGCCTCCGAGCCTCACTCCTGGGACCTATGTGTGATCCACGCTGGCCGGATCACCGCGCCACGGGGTTGGGAACTGGTCCGGCACGCAGGCCCATTGCCGTCGCATTCCGACGACGACGACCTGGTTGCGCTCGCCGACGCAGTGCGCGAAGGGCGCGATGCCGCGGTCGCCAGCGTGCCCGCCGGGTTCTCCGATCCCGGGATTCACGGCAATGCGCTGATGGCGCCGCCGGCCCCGCGATCGGAGCACAATGGCCGCAAGCGCGGGCACCTGCGGGTTTTGCCAGACCCCCTCGACTGACTCCCGAGGCCAACCCTCCATCACCCATCCCGTCGGATCGTGCGTTCGGGTCGGCCGGTGCGACCCACCGGAGTGACCCGTCGGCGGGACGACGGCCCAGCCGATAGGCTGGCGTTCACGAGTCCCCTTCACGAGGAGATCTATGTCCCGGCCCGCTGCGGCAGTCAACCGCGTCATCAAGGCGTATGACGTACGTGGATTGGTCGGCGAGGAGATCGACGAGCAGTTCGTCGCCGACGTCGGTGGCGCGTTTGCCCGCTTGGTGCGCGACGAGGGCGACCCTGGCGCGGATCGCGTGGTGATCGGTTACGACATGCGGGCCAGTTCGCCGGCGTTGGCGGCTGCGTTCGCCGAGGGCGTCGTCGCCCAGGGGCTGAACGTCACCCGGATCGGTCTGGCTTCCACCGATCAGCTGTACTTCGCCTCTGGTCTGCTCGATTGCCCCGGGGCCATGTTCACCGCCAGTCACAACCCGGCGGCCTACAACGGCATCAAGCTCTGCCGCGCCGGCGCCAAGCCCGTCGGCAAGGAGAGCGGGTTGACGACCATCAGCGACGAGGTGATCGCCGGCGTGCCGGGCTTCGACGGCCTGCCGGGCGCCATCGAGGACCGCGACGTACTCGCCGACTATGGCGACTTCCTGCGCTCACTGGTCGACATCGCCGGCTCCCGCCCGCTTCGGGTGGCCGTCGACGCGGGCAATGGGATGGGTGGTCACACCACCCCGGCGGTGCTCGGCCCGCTCGCACCGATCACGCTGCTTCCGCTGTTCTTCGAACTCGACGGCACGTTCCCCAACCACGAGGCCAACCCGCTGGATCCGGCCAACCTCGTCGACCTGCAGCGCCACGTCCTCGACACCGGCGCCGACATCGGGCTGGCGTTCGACGGGGACGCCGATCGCTGCTTCGTCGTCGACGAGCTCGGCCAGCCCGTGTCGCCGTCGGCGGTGACCGCGCTGGTGGCGGGCCGCGAACTCGGCAGGGAGATCGGCGCCACGGTGATCCACAATCTGATCACCTCCCGGGCCGTGCCCGAGCTCATCGTCGAACGCGGTGGCACCGCGATCCGTTCGCGCGTCGGACACTCCTACATCAAGGCGCTGATGGCCGAGTCCGGTGCGATCTTCGGTGGCGAGCACTCGGCGCACTACTACTTCCGCGACTTCTGGGGCGCGGACTCCGGGATGCTGGCCGCGCTGCACGTGCTCTCCGCGCTCGGCGAGCAGGACCGGCCGCTGTCGCAGATGATGGCCGACTACCAGCGCTACGAGGCGTCGGGGGAGATCAACTTCACCGTCGCCGACGCCCCCGGGTGCGTCGACGCCGTGCTCAAGTCCTTCGGCAGTCGCATCCAGTCCATCGACCACCTCGACGGCGTGACCGTCGACCTTGGTGACGGAACCTGGTTCAACCTGCGCACCTCCAACACCGAGCCGTTGCTGCGGCTCAACGTCGAAGCCAGGACTACCGAGGGCGTCTCGGCCATCGTCGACGCCGTCGCTGACCAGATCGCCTCCGTGAGTGGGACCGTCACATGAGTGCCGCGCACGCGACCATCGACCTCGACGACGTCGAAGGTCTGCTCGCAGCTGACCGTCACGGTTTGCTGCGGGCCGCTTCGATGGCGGGTGCGCAAATGCGAGCCACCGCGGCCGCCCTGGACGAGGGCGTGCTCGAACCGCTCCGCAGCGACCAGTTGCCCCGCACCGTGATCTGGGTGGCCAGCCGCGGTGCCGCCGAGGCGGCCGGTGCGATGCTGGCCGCCGCCCTCGGGGGTTCGACCGCGGCTCCGCTGGTGCTGGCCTCCGAGGTGCCGCCGTGGATCGGGGCGCTGGACATGTTGGTCGTCGCGGGTGACGATCCCGCCGACCCGGTACTGGTGTCCGCCGCCGCGAGCGGCATCCGCCGCGGTGCGCGCGTACTGGTGGTCGCCCCGGACGAAGGGCCGCTGCGGGAGGTGGCGGCGGGCCGGGCCGTGGTGTTGCCGCCGCGCCTGCAGGTCCCCGACGAGTTCGCGCTCGGCCGTTACCTGGCAGCCGGACTGGCCGCCGTGCACGTCGTGCTGCCTGGGACCAGCGTCGACCTCGCCGCCCTCGCCGATGCCCTGGACGCCGAGGCCTTGCGCAATAGCGCGGGTCGCGAATTGTTCACCAACCCCGCAAAGGCGCTCGCCGAGCGCATGTCGGGCTGCGACGTCGTTCTGGCCGGGGGCAACCCGGCGAGCGTGGCGCTGGCCAGACACGTGGCCGCGATCATGCTGCGGGTGGCCCAGCAGCCCGTGGCGGCCGTCGGCCTGGCGGACGTGTTGATGGCGTTGCGACGGGGATTGGCAAGCAGCCCAACAGATTACGAATCATCCATCTTCCATGACGAGGAATTGGATGGTCCGCTCCCCGCCAGGGTGCGAACCCTGGTCTTCGCCGCCGACGCCGAGCGACCCGCAATCGTCTCGACGCTCAGCGGCTACGACGACGTCGACGTCGTCAGCGCCGACGACGTGCCCGACGTGGTGACCCCGCGGCCCAGCGGTCGTCCCGAACAACAATTGGCGATGTTGGCGGTGCGCCTAGAGATGACCGCGGCGTACCTGAGATTGGTTCGAGGGTAGACGAGTGGACCTATTACGCGGCGCGCTGCGAACCTATGCATGGGGATCGCACACTGCCATTGCCGAATTCACGGGACGACCCAGTCCCACCCCGCATCCCGAGGCGGAGCTGTGGCTGGGCGCTCATCCGGGTGACCCTGCGTGGCTGGGCGACCACGGCCAGGGCCGGTCCCTTCTGGACACCATCACCGCCGACCCGGAGGGTCAGCTGGGTGCGGCGACGCGCTCCCGGTTCGGTGATGCCCTGCCCTTCCTGGCCAAGGTGCTCGCGGCGGACGAACCACTGTCATTGCAGGCACATCCAAGTGCTGCGCAGGCCGCCGAGGGTTTCGCTCGCGAGGATCGCCAGGGGATTCCCATCTCGGCGCCCACCAGAAACTACCGCGACCGCAGTCACAAGCCGGAATTGTTGGTGGCGCTGGGGCACTTCGAGGCTCTGGCCGGCTTCCGTCCGGTCGCGCGCAGCGTCGCCTTCCTCAAGGCCCTCGCGGTCGCCGACCTCGATCCCTACGTCAACCTGCTGGCCGGCCAGGCCGATGCCGACGGATTGCGGGCGCTGTTCACCACGTGGATCACGGCGCCGCAGGCCGATCTCGACGTCCTGGTGCCCGCAGTACTCGACGGAGCGGTCAACTACTTGCGTTCGGGAGCAACAGAATTCGCCGTCGAGGCGAAGACCACCCTGCAGCTCGGCGAACTGTATCCGGGGGACGCGGGTGTGTTGGCGTCGATGTTGCTCAACCGGATCACGCTATCGCAGGGGCAGGGCATCTACCTTCCCGCCGGCAATCTCCATGCCTATCTGCACGGCGTGGGCTTCGAGGTGATGGCCAACTCCGACAACGTGTTGCGCGGCGGACTGACACCCAAGCACGTCGACGTGCCCGAACTGCTGCGGGTGCTGGACTTCACCCCCACCGACGAGTCGATGCTGATCCCACGGACCCTCAGCGAGGGCATCGAACTCGTCTACGAGACCCCCGCACCGGAATTCGCGGTGTCGGTGCTGCGCCTGGACGGCCGCGAACTCGGTCATCAGATCGACGCTCCCGCCCGGCACGACGGACCGCAGGTGCTGTTGTGCACCGAGGGCTCGGTCGAGGTGCACGCCAAGTCCAGCGTGCTCTCACTCGAACGTGGTGCGGCGGCCTGGGTGGCCGCCGACGACGGTCCGATCCGGTTGGTCGCCGATCAGCCGGCCACGCTGTTTCGGGCAACCGTCGGCATCTGACGAAGGGGCTGCGACATGTCCGCGTCCGGTAGCAAGCGCGCCATCATCGCAGCACTCTCGGCGAACGCGGGCATTGCCGCCGCCAAGTTCGTCGGATTCATCATCACCGGTAGCTCGTCGATGCTCGCCGAGGCCGTGCACTCGGTCGCCGACACCTCCAATCAGGGCCTGCTTCTGCTGGGGCAACACGAGGCCGGCAAGCAGGCCGACGCGTTGCATCCGTTCGGATACGGGCGCAGCCGCTACTTCTACTCGTTCGTCGTGGCGCTGGTGTTGTTCACCCTCGGCGCCGCCTTCGCCCTCTACGAGGGGTACGAGAAGGTGGTGCATCCGCACGAGCTGACCTCGCCGGTCGTGGCCATCGCCATCCTCGCGGTGGCAATCTGCCTGGAGTCCTACAGTTTTCGGACCGCCATGGTGGAGTCACGGCCGTTGAAGGGAACCGGCGGATGGTGGAGTTTCATCCGGACCTCCCGCAATCCCGAGCTGCCGGTAGTGCTACTGGAGGACACCGGCGCGCTCGTCGGATTGGCGTTCGCACTCGTCGGCGTCGGCTTGACGATGCTCACCGGCAACCCGGTCTGGGACGGCATCGGCACCCTGTGCATCGGGGCGCTGCTGGCGGTGATCGCCGTCATCCTGATGATCGAGATGCACAGTGCGCTCATCGGTGAGGGCGCGACGGCACACGAGGATCGGGCGATCCGTGCGGCGCTGGAACGGACCCCCAACGTGGACCGGCTGATTCATCTGCGCACGCAATACCTCAGCCCCGACGAGATGCTCGTCGGCGCCAAGATCGCACTGGCGCCGGGTTCGGACCTGGCGACCGTCGCGGTGACCATCGACGCCGCGGAGGCCGCGGTGCGTGCCGCGGTGCCCACGGTCTCGATCATCTACTTGGAACCGGATCTCGATCGCGCGCCGAAGACCTGAACCTCTCCGACAGCATCAGCCGCATGTTGTGCCGAATGGTGCGTCCCACCAATCGCGCCGACGGCACCATGTAGAGGCTGTCCAGGAGGCTGAAGCGGCGCAAGAACCATTCGGCCAGAACGGGATCGGTCTCCGCGGCACCCAGGAACTGGTCGAACAACCCGCCCACCGGTTTGTACCACCAGCGGGCGTCGCCGGTGGCGTTGTGCAGGCTCAGATCGCCGATCGCCGTCATGGCCCACACCGGCCAGGTGGTCTTGGCGGTGGCCTTGGCCAGGCGGCCCGCGACATCGGGTGCGCCCGACCGCAGCACCTCCTGCAGGTTGCCGGCCTGGATCGACGTCATGGTCATGCCCTGACCGAAGGTCGGGTTGAAACTGACCACCGCGTCGCCGAACGGAATGATGCCGGCGGGGAAGCGGTCCATCTTGTCGTAGCGCCGCCACCGGCTCGTGGGGTAGGCGTGGAAGGCGACGTCACCGACGGGTTCGCCCTGGCGAAGGGCGACTGCCACATGGGCAGGAAGGATGTCGTCGGCGAGCGCGCACATGCCGGCGAAGTCGTGTGGCGGCTCGACCTTGCCCGTGCCGAACGTCGTCAGACCCCAGAGACCGTCCTCGTAGAGGAGCATGCCAAGTCCCACGGGTTTCGCGCGATTGGCGCCCGCGACCACCACCTTCTCCTTGATCAAGCCGGCCGGAATGCTGACCTGATGGGTGGCGTACTTGATTCCGACGTCGACGGTGTCCTCGGCCGGCCGGCCGTATCCCCACTGTTCGAGCCAGACCGGTAACCGGGTGCCGCGCCCGGTGGCGTCGACGACCAGGTCGGCCGGTATCGCGCTGGATTCGTCACCGGCCTCCAGCAGAACGCCGGTGACGCGCTCCGCGAGGGGGTCGAATCGTGGCTCGGCCACGCCTTGGCGCACCAACTCGACGTTTGGTATTGCCAGCGCGCGCCGGCGAATCTGCCACTCGAGGTGGGGGCGGCTGGGTACGTAGGCCGTGAATTCGTCGCGCAGCGTCGTCTGCGTGCCCAGGAGGTGGCCCGCGGCGCCGAAGGAGATGCAGTCGGGCCGGTTCTCCAGGATGGGCACGCCCTCGGCGACCATGCCGTCGAGGAGTCCTGGAAACAGGCCCTCGAACTCGCTGGCGCCCCGCGCCATCAACAGGTGCACGTGCCTGCCCTGCGGCACCGCCGCCCGGTTGGCCGGTTCGTCGGGTAATTCGTCGCGTTCGAGGACGATCACCCGGTCGAAGTGGTCCGACAGCACGCGAGCTGCGCACACGCCGGCGATGCTCGCACCGATGACCACTGCGCTCGTCGGCCCCATGCCCGGACCGTACCCAGCAGCGCGGTCACCAAACAGGTCTCGGCCGATGTCGTCACGCACTCGTCATGGCTTCATGATGACAACGCCCATGGCTTTACAAAACCATATTCTGTGTCTAGACAACCGACAAAAACGGAGTTATGGTCAAGCCAGGCAAGTGACCACCATCACGAAGGGGAGTGGCTGACGTGGCAATGGAGCTATCAGACGTCCAAGAGGGGACCGGGAGTCCCGCGGAGGCATGGCGAGACAAGAAGCGGTACCTGTGGCTGATGGGCCTCATCGTGCCCACCGCGGTGCTCGTCATGCTGCCCGTCGTGTGGGCGCTCAACCAGCTTGGCTGGCATGCCGCCGCGCAGGTGCCCTTCTGGATCGGCCCGATCCTGGTGTACGTGGTGCTGCCGCTGCTGGATCGGCGATTCGGCCCCGACGGCGAGAACCCGCCCGACGAGGTGATGGCGCGACTGGAGAACGACAAGTACTACCGGTACTGCACCTACAGCTTCATCCCGTTCCAGTACCTCACGGTCGTGCTGGGGGCCTACCTGTTCACCGCGTCAGACCTGGGTTGGCTCGGTTTCGACGGGTCACTGGGCTGGCCCGCGAAGATCGGCCTGGCCCTGTCGGTCGGCATGATGGGCGGCGTCGGCATCAACACCGCGCACGAACTGGGGCACAAGAAGGATTCCCTGGAACGCTGGCTCAGCAAGATCACCCTGGCACAGACGTGCTATGGCCACTTCTTCATCGAACACAACCGCGGACACCACGTCCGCGTCGCCACCCCGGAGGATCCGGCGTCGGCCCGGTTCGGGGAGACCTTTTGGGAATTCCTGCCGCGCAGCGTCTGGGGAAGCCTGAAGTCGTCGTGGGAGTTGGAGGCCCAGCGGATGCGTCGGCTGAACCGCAGTCCCTGGCACCCGTCCAACGACGTGCTCAATGCGTGGGCGATGTCGATCGTGTTCTACGGCGTGCTCATCGCGGTCTTCGGCATCGCACTCATTCCGTACGTGGTCATCTCGGCGGTGTTCGGTTTCACGCTGCTGGAGACCGTGAACTACCTCGAGCACTACGGACTGCTCCGGCAGAAGACCGTCAACGGACGCTACGAGCGGTGCGCACCCCAACACAGTTGGAATTCAGACCATTTGGTGACCAACCTGTTCCTGTACCACCTGCAGCGGCACAGCGATCACCACGCCAACCCGACACGCCGCTACCAGACGCTGCGCAGCATGGACGGAGCGCCGAACCTGCCCAGCGGGTACGCCTCGATGATCGGTCTCACCTACTTCCCGCCCCTGTGGCGCAAGGTGATGGACCATCGCGTCATGGCGCACTACGACGGTGACATCAGCCGGGTCAACGTGCATCCGCGGGTCCGTGACCGAGTGATGGCCGAGTACGGCAGCGGTGAGGCAGTGGCCTCGTGACGGCCTACCGGTGTCCTGGTTGTGACTACGTCTACGACGAGTCGGAAGGTGCTCCGCGAGAGGGATTTCCGGCGGGCACGGCCTGGGACCAGGTGCCCGACGACTGGTGCTGCCCCGACTGCGCGGTCCGGGAGAAGGTCGATTTCGAAGAGGTGGGAGCATCGGCATGAGTGAGCCGTACAAGCTATTCGTCTGCGTGCAATGCGGATTCGAGTACGACGAGGAGAAGGGGTGGCCGGAGGACGGTATCGCGCCGGGCACCCGCTGGGACGACATCCCCGACGACTGGAGCTGTCCCGACTGCGGCGCGGCCAAGTCCGACTTCGAAATGGTCGAGATCGCCCGTCCGTGACGCGTGTGACCGAAGCGACGGGGCGATGACCGTTACCCTCACGCATGTGAGTACTTCGGCCGGTCCGGGAGAGGGGGAGCGGTCCATCCGTGCGCCTCGGGTGCCCTACGCCGAAGCGTCGCGGGTGTTGCTGCGCGGATCCATCCTCGACGGCATGCGGGAGCTGCTGCTCGACCGTGACTGGTCGGCCATCACGCTCTCCGACGTCGCCAAGGCGGCCGGCATCAGCAGGCAAACCATCTACAACGAGTTCGGCTCACGCCAGGGCCTGGCCGAGGGGTACGCGCTGCGGCTGGCCGACCGCCTGGTGGACGCCGTCGACGATGCCATCGGCGGCAACGTCGGCAACGTCTACGCAGCCTTCCTCGAGGGCTTCCGCGCCTTCTTCGCCGAGTCTGCGTCCGATCCGCTGGTGATTTCGCTGCTGACCGGTGCGGCCAAGCCCGACCTGCTGCAGATCATCACCACCGACAGCGCGCCCATCATCACGCGGTGCTCGCAACGGTTGACGTCGACGTTCATGGACAGCTGGGTGCGCGCCAGCGCGGAGGACGCCGGAGTGCTGGCCAGAGCTATCGTCCGGCTGGCGATGAGCTACGTGTCGATGCCCCCGGAGGCGGATCATGACGTGGCCCGTGACCTGGCCCGTTTGATGACACCGTTCGCCGAGCGATACGGTGTCATCGACGCCTCTTAGCTGGCAGAGCGCTTTGGCCGCCTGTCCCGCGAGTCCGCAGGCTTTGGGTGTCGCCGGCGCACATCTGTGCGCTCATGGGCATTTCTGAAGCAAGAACGAACGAAGTAGGGGCTACATGACTGCATCCACACTGACCGCCGACGTCCGCAACGGCATCGACTTCAAGGTCGCCGACCTGGGACTAGCCGAGTTCGGTCGCAAGGAGATCCGGCTGGCCGAACACGAGATGCCCGGCCTGATGGCGCTGCGCCGCGAGTACAGCGAGGTGCTGCCGCTCAAGGGTGCACGCATCTCCGGATCACTGCACATGACCATTCAGACCGCCGTGCTGATCGAAACGCTGGTGGCGCTGGGCGCCGAGGTCCGTTGGGCCTCGTGCAACATCTTCTCCACCCAGGATCACGCGGCCGCGGCCGTCGTCGTCGGCCCGCACGGCACCCCCGAGGAGCCCAAGGGCACCCCGGTCTTCGCCTGGAAGGGCGAGTCGCTCGAGGAATACTGGTGGGCCGCCGAGCAGATGCTCACCTGGCCCGGCGAGCCGGCGAACATGATCCTCGACGACGGCGGTGACGCCACCATGCTGGTGCTGCGCGGGGCGCAGTTCGAGAAGGCCGGCGTCGTGCCGCCCACGGAGGACGACGCGTCCGACGAGTACAAGGTGTTCCTGGCGCTGATCCGCGAGCGTTTCGAGACCGACAAGACCAAGTGGACCAAGATCGCCGAGTCCGTCCAGGGCGTCACCGAGGAGACCACCACCGGCGTGCTGCGGCTCTACCAGTTCGCCGCCGCGGGTGAACTCGCCTTCCCGGCCATCAACGTCAACGACTCGGTCACCAAGTCCAAGTTCGACAACAAGTACGGCACCCGCCACTCGCTGATCGACGGCATCAACCGCGGCACCGACGTCCTCATCGGCGGCAAGGCCGCGCTGGTGTGCGGTTACGGCGACGTCGGCAAGGGCTGCGCCGAGGCGCTCAAGGCTCAGGGCGCGCGCGTGGCGGTCACCGAGATCGACCCGATCAACGCGCTGCAGGCGCTGATGGACGGCTTCGAGGTCAAGACCGTCGAAGAGGCCATTGGCTGGGCGGACATCGTCATCACCGCAACCGGCAACCAGGGGATCATCACCCTCGAGCACATGCGGTCGATGAAGCACCAGGCGATCCTCGGCAACATCGGCCACTTCGACGATGAGATCGAGATGGCCCGCCTGGAGCGCGACGAGGACATCCGCCGCATCAACATCAAGCCGCAGGTCGACGAGTTCGTCTTCCCGGACGGGCACTCGATCATCGTGCTGAGCGAGGGCCGGCTGCTGAACCTCGGCAACGCGACGGGCCACCCGTCGTTCGTGATGAGCAACAGCTTCTCCAACCAGGTCATCGCGCAGATCGAACTGTGGACGAAGAACGACGAGTACGACAACGAGGTCTACCGCCTCGCCAAGCACCTGGACGAGAAGGTCGCCAAGATCCACGTCGAGGCACTCGGTGGGTCGCTGACCAAGCTCACCAAGGAGCAGGCGGAGTACATCGGTGTCGACGTCGACGGCCCGTACAAGCCCGAGCACTACCGCTACTAAGTAGTCACGACGACAGAGCCCCTGGCACCTCGTGTGCCAGGGGCTCTTCGCATCTCCGGTCGGCCGGGTGGGCGCAACGTCAACCCGTTGGCAGCAAGATGTCTTGCGGGACGGCCGTTTCCGCGATCGTGATCGGTGTTGCCGTACCCGTCGTGTACGTCGAGGCGCTCTGTTACGGTTCGGCCCAGTGCGACGCATCCCGGGTTTCCCGCTGGCGCTGCTGCTCGGCGCCATCATGGCGACCGGCACGCGAATCATGTACCGCAACAACGATGCTCGCGGCAATCCGATCGCCGTGACGGGCACCTACTTCGAGCCGTCCGCGGACTGGCCGCGGCGCGGGCCGCGTGGCCCCGAGATGCGGGCGCCCGCGCCTGCTGGCCGATGCGGTCGGATCGGGGCGGCGCCGGACGGCCCATCGGTCTTCGCGTATTCCCCATCGGCGCTCCAGGGGGGCGGGACGCACCGGTTACGCTCGCCGCAGGCAGCAGTGGAGCGAACACGGGGGATGTGACGGGCGTGCTCATCGCGATCGAAGGCGTGGACGGCGCGGGCAAGCGCACGCTCACCGAGGGACTGCGCGCGGCCTTCAACGTGGGCGGCGTGACAGTCGCGCAGCTGGCCTTTCCCCGCTACGGACAGTCCGTGCACGCCGATCTCGCCGCTGAGGCGTTGCATGGCGAGCACGGTGACCTGTCGGCTTCGGTCTATGCCATGGCGACCCTGTTCGCCTTGGACCGCTGTGAGGCCAAGGCGGAGATCGACCGGCTGCGCGCGGCCTACGACGTGGTCATCCTCGACCGCTACGTCGCCTC
Source organism: Mycolicibacterium sichuanense (assembly GCF_033741125.1). Classification (NCBI taxonomy): domain Bacteria; kingdom Bacillati; phylum Actinomycetota; class Actinomycetes; order Mycobacteriales; family Mycobacteriaceae; genus Mycobacterium; species Mycolicibacterium sichuanense. The sequence continues at coordinate 685,521 of NZ_JAWQPU010000001.1, forward strand.
CAACGCGGCCTACAGCGCAGCGCGAATGCATCAGGGGGTCGACGGGGACGTCGTCACCTGGGTGGGGGAGCTCGAGTTCGGTCGATTCGCCGTGCCCGCCCCGGATTGGCAGGTGTTGTTGGCGGTCCCCACGGAGCTGGCGGCCGAGCGCGCGCGCCGACGCGAGGAAGGCGACGCTGCCCGCACGCGTGACGCCTACGAACGCGACGACGGTTTGCAGCGTCGTACGGGGGACGCCTACGCCGGGTTGGCCGCCGCGAATTGGCATGGGCGATGGTTGGTGGCGGGTCCCGACGTGGTCGCCGCGGACCTGGCGCGTGCGCTGGCCGGGTGATCTGCAGGCAAAACGCCGCGTGTGGTAACCGGGGATTGTCGCGATCTGGTGACACGATGGACACCATGAGGCAAAGGATTCTGGTCGTCGACGACGATCCGTCGCTCGCCGAGATGTTGACGATCGTCCTGCGGGGCGAGGGCTTCGACACCGCGGTCATCGGAGACGGCAGCCAGGCGCTGACGGCGGTCCGTGAATTGCGGCCCGATCTGGTGCTGCTGGACCTCATGCTGCCAGGCATGAACGGCATCGACGTGTGCCGCGTGCTGCGGGCCGACTCCGGCGTCCCCATCGTCATGCTGACGGCCAAGACCGACACCGTCGACGTGGTGCTCGGGCTGGAATCCGGGGCCGACGACTACGTGATGAAGCCCTTCAAGCAGAAGGAACTCGTGGCCCGGGTGCGGGCGCGATTGCGCCGCAACGACGACGGCCCGGCCGAGATGCTGTCGATCGCCGACGTCGAGATCGACGTGCCGGCCCACAAGGTCACGCGCAACGGCGAACAGATCTCGCTGACGCCGCTGGAGTTCGACCTCCTGGTGGCGCTGGCACGCAAACCGCGGCAGGTGTTTACTCGGGATGTGCTGCTCGAACAGGTGTGGGGTTACCGGCATCCCGCCGACACCCGTCTGGTGAACGTGCACGTCCAGCGGTTGCGCGCCAAGGTCGAGACTGATCCGGAGAACCCGCAGGTGGTGCTCACCGTTCGAGGAGTGGGGTACAAGGCCGGACCCCCGTGATCTGGGGATCCCGGCGTCGTATCCGGAGCCGATCGGCCCCGATGTTGCGGGGTCTCGGCACTCTTGGTCGGGCCCTGAGCTTTGCGTGGCGCCGGTCGCTGCAGCTGCGAGTGGTCACGCTGACCATCGGGTTGTCCCTTGCCGTCATCATGGTGCTTGGCTTCGTGCTGACCAGTCAGATCACCGACCGGATCCTCGAGATCAAGGTGCGGGCGGCGACCGAGGAGATCGAGCGGGCGCGCACCACCGTCAGCGGGATCGTGGGCGGTGAGGAGACCCGCTCGCTGGACAGCAGCCTGCAGCTGGCCCGCAACACGCTGGTCGACCGCAAGGCCGACTCCGGTGCCGGGTTGGCGGGCGCGTTCGACGCGGTGCTGGTCGTGCCGGGTGACGGCCCGCGCGCGGCAACTGCGGCCGGACCGGTGCAACAGATCCCGGGGGCCCTGCGCGACTTCGTCAAGGCCGGCCAGGTCAGCTATCAGTACGCGACGGTCAACACCGACGGCTTCTCCGGCCCGGCGCTGATCGTCGGGAGTCCGACGTCGTCTCCGGTCACCAATCTCGAGCTGTACCTGATCTTTCCGCTGAACAACGAGGAGAGCACCATCGCGCTCGTGCGCGGGACGATGGCCACCGGTGGCATCGTGCTACTGGGTCTGCTCGCGGCGATCGCGCTGCTGGTGGCCCGGCAGATCGTGCTTCCGGTGCGGTCGGCCTCGCGCATCGCCGAGCGGTTCGCCGAGGGACATCTGACCGAGCGGATGCCGGTGCGCGGCGAGGACGACATGGCCCGGCTGGCGGTCTCGTTCAACGACATGGCCGAGAGCCTCTCGCGCCAGATCACCCAGCTCGAGGAATTCGGAAACCTGCAGCGCCGCTTCACCTCCGACGTCAGCCACGAACTTCGCACCCCTCTGACGACGGTGCGCATGGCCGCCGACCTGATCTACGACCACAGTGAGGACCTCGAACCCGCCTTGCAACGCTCCACCGAGCTCATGGTCAGCGAACTGGACCGATTCGAGACGCTGCTCAACGACCTCTTGGAGATCTCCAGACACGATGCCGGCGTCGCCGAGTTGTCGGTCGAGTCCGAGGATCTGCGCCTCACCGTGGAGAGCGCGCTGGAGAACGTCGGGCACCTGGCCAAGGACGCCTCGGTGGACCTGATCGTCGACATGCCCGCCGAGGCCGTCATCGCCGAGGTCGATTCGCGCCGGGTGGAACGCATCCTGCGCAACCTCATCGCCAACGCGATCGATCACGCCGAGCGCAAGCCGGTCCGGATCCGGATGGCCGCCGACGAAGACACGGTCGCGGTCACGGTGCGCGACTACGGTGTCGGGTTGCGCCCCGGTGAGGAGAAGTTGGTGTTCAGCCGGTTCTGGCGTTCGGATCCGTCGCGCGTGCGACGTTCCGGGGGCACGGGGCTCGGGCTGGCCATCTCGATCGAGGACGCCCGATTGCACCAAGGCAGGCTCGAGGCGTGGGGTGAACCCGGCAAGGGGGCGTGCTTCCGGTTGACGCTGCCGCTGACGCGGGGCCACAAGGTGACGGCGAGTCCGTTGCCGCTCAAGCCGATTGGACCAGACCGGCCTGCTCTGCGTGCGGCGCGCGACCGCGAGCCCGCGGGAGACCGCACGTGAGACCGTCCGCGGTGGCTGCGCTGCTGCTGGCGATCGCGCTGGTCCTGGCCGGATGCGCCGGGGTACCGAGTTCGTCGGCGCCGCAGGCTCTGGGCACCATGGACCGTCCGGCACCGCCGAGCCTGCCCACCCCGACACCCGACATGGATCCCGACATCCTGTTGCGTGAATTCCTCAAGGCCACCGCCGATCCCGCGAATCGTCACCTGGCTGCCCGCCAATTCCTCACCGAGTCGGCCTCCAGCGGGTGGGACGACGCCGGCAGTGCGTTGCTCATCGACCGCGTCGTCTTCGTGGAAACCCGGGGCCCCGACCGGGTTTCGGTGACCATGAAGGCCGACATCCTCGGATCGCTATCGGACATGGGCGTATTCGAGACGGGTGACGGTGCCCTGCCCGACCCCGGCCCGATCGAGCTGGTGAAGACCTCCGGCGGCTGGCGCATCGACAAGCTACCCAACGGTGTGTTCCTCGACTGGCAACAGTTCCAGGCGACCTACAAGCGCAACACCCTCTACTTCGTCGACCCGACCGGTAAGACCGTCGTCCCCGATCCGCGTTACGTGGCGGTGGCCGATCCGGACCAGCTGGCCACCGAATTGGTCAGCAAGCTCATCTCCGGGCCCCGCCCGGAGATGACGAACACCGTGCGCAACCTGCTGGGTCCGCCCCTGCGCTTGCGGGGTCCGGTCACCAGATCGGACGGCGGAAAGACCGGGGTAGGCCGAGGTTACGGCGGGGCGCGCGTCGAGCTGGACAGTCTGTCCACCACTGATCCGCACTCGCGCCAACTCCTTGCCGCGCAGATCATCTGGACGCTGTCGCGGGCTGGGGTGAACGGGCCCTACGTCATCAACGCCGACGGTGCCGCGTTGGACGACCGATTCGCGGAGGGCTGGAACACCTCCGACGTGGCCGCGACCGACCCGGGCGCCGATCCAGGAGCGGCGGCCGGTCTGCATGCGCTGGTAGGCGGGTCGTTGGTGTCCCTGGACGGGCAGCGCGCGCCGAAGGTTCCTGGCTCGTTCGGGGACCTTCCCGGACAGACGGCCGCCACGCTGTCGCGCAGCGGTCAGGAGGCGGCTTCGGTCGTCATCCTGCGGCCCGGCGCGCCCGACATGGCGTCGTCCCTGTGGATCGGCCAGGTCGGCGGTGATGCCTCCCAGGCGATCGATGGTCGCACGCTGTCACGCCCCAGCTGGTCGCTCGACGACGCGATTTGGGTCGTGGTCGACGGCAACAACGTCGTGCGCGTCATCCAGGAGGCGGCGTCGGGTCAGCCGGCGCGCATCCCCGTCGACGCCACGGCGGTGTTCACGAAGTACCCCGGCCCCATATCGGAGCTGCAGCTCTCACGCGATGGCACGCGCGCTGCGATGGTGATCGCCGGGCAAGTCATCCTCGCCGGTGTCGAACAGACCCAGGGCGGCCTGTACGCGCTGACCTATCCCCGGCGTCTCGGCTTCGGTCTCGGCGACACCGCGGTGTCGCTGTCCTGGCGCACCGGTGACGACATCGTGGTGAGCCGCACCGACACTCAGCACCCGGTGTCCTACGTCAACCTCGACGGGGTGAACTCCGACGGCCCCAGCCAGAACCTGCTGGCGCCGGTCTCGACCGTGGCGGCGAACCCGTCGACGCTATACGTCGCCGATCAGCGGGGCGTGCTGCAGCTGTCGGGATCGGCCGCCGAGAACGACCTGATGTGGACCGAGGTACGGCCGTTGATGGTGCCGGGCGCCACCCCGGTGCTGCCCGGCTGACGGTTCGCTGCCGAAGCGCTGTGAAGATGCTGCCAATACAGTAGGCAAACAGTGTCTTTGGGCTCCGTCGTCACCCGTTAGGCTGAATTGGTCGGGTGTTCACGGAGTGCCACGGGGGTGGATTGGTGTCGGACCTACGGGTGACGACGGCTGCGTTGGCCACGGTCGCAGGAGAACTGGACTCCGTGGCGGCCGGGTTGCGCGGCGGATTGGGTTCGCTGGACGGGGAGGTGTCGGCCCTGCTCGGCCCCGGGTGGTCGGGCGAGGCGGCGTCGGCCTACGACGGAGTGTGGCGCGAGTGGCACGAGGGAGCCCAGCGCGTAGTCGAAGGTTTGATGGCGATGTCGGCGCTGCTGCAGGACGCCGCGGCACGCTACGAGGCAACCGACGCCTCGGGCGCGGCAAGGGTGACGGAGGCCGGCCTGTGAGCGCGTTCAAGGTCGATCCGGGTGCCCTGCTCGCCGTGGTCGATCGCATGGCGGAGTTCGACCAGCAACTGGAGGGTCATCTGGCTCGAGCCGCAGCGTCGGTCGCCCAGCTGGGCACTTCCTGGTACGGCGACGCGGGTCAGGCGGAACGCGCGGCACGACAACGCTGGGACGAGGGAGCCCGCGAGATGCGAGAGGCGTTGGCGCGCCTGCGGCAGATCGCCGAGGGAGCGCACGAGAACTATTCGGGCGCCGCGCAGACCAACGTGCGCAACTGGAGCTAGAGCGTGACGGCTCCACTCTCGGTGGATCCGGCTGCCTTGGCCGCTACCGGCGTGACGGTCGGTGGCGAAGGCGACGCCGTCGCCACGGCGATCGGTGCCCTCGATGCCGCCCTGTCCGGCGCGGGGGCGATGTTCGGCCACGATGCGGCCGGCCTGGTCTTCGGGCAGAACTACACCTCGTCGGGCAATGCGCTCCTCGAGGCCGCGGGCAAGGCGGTGAATGCCTGCCGCAGAGTGAGTTTCGGCGTACAGACCTCCGCCTCCAACTACGGCCACGCCAACGCCGCGTCGACCGTGGGTGGCGGCACGTCGCCGGTATCCGCGCCCAGCGCCCCGGCGAACTTCGGCGCCCCGAGCATGCCGCCACCGCTCGGTGCTGGGATCGTCGCGCCCCTGGGCTGGGCCTTGGTCGAGGCATTCGTCGGCGATGTCTGGCCGGACGGCAACCCCGGTGAGATGAGGACGGCCGCCGGCGCGTGGCGGTCCTTCTCCACGACGATGAGCAGCCTCGCGGGGCAGGTGACGGCGGCGGGCCCGGGGCTCGGCGCCCAGCAGATTCCCGAAGCGGGACAGATGGTTTCAGCGCTGAACCAGATCGGCGACGGTCTGTCCAACATCGCAACGACGGCCCAGGCGGTGGCCACCGCGGTCGACGGGTTCGCCACCACCGTCGAGGCCACCCAGAACGCGGTGCGTGGGCTGCTGCATCAGCTCAGCCCCTCCGGGATCTTGGAGACCATCGGCGGCATCTTCACCGGGCACGACCCGATGGACGAGGTCCGCAAGGTCGCCCACGAGATCAAGACCGTGCTCGACAACATGAAGCGCGAAGCCGACGCGACGGGCACGCTGTTCGATCAGGGCATCAACGCGCTGGACTCGGCGAGCACCTCGTTGGAGTCCTGGGCCAACAAGGAGTTCACCCACGTTCTCGGCAAGGACGTCGGCGGCGCGCTGGCCTTCGGGTTCACCGCGCTGGTCGACGAGTCGGAGGGCGCGTTCAAGTTCGTGGCCGAGACCGCGCAGGGCATCGGCCAGCTGGACCCCACCCGATTCCTCTACGACCCCTCCGGGGCGGCGAAGACGTGGGAGGGTCTGGGCGAGGCGGCGGCGGTGGTCACCAATCCCGCCCTGCTGGCGCAGCAGATCGTCACCGACCCGCAGGGCAGCCTCGACACGGTCAAGGGCATGGTCGACTGGAAGGACGTCGAAGCCGGACATCCGTTCCGCGCCCTGGGTTACGACGCCGCCCAGGTGGGTTCCCTGCTCATTCCCGGGGCGGGCGAGGCCGACGCGGCGGCCGACGGCGCAGGCATCGCCGGGCGCGCCGCCTCGGTCGAGGAGCGGGCGGCCGCAGGTGCGGTGCGCGAGGGCGTCGCCGGGGCAGGGGCGGAGAACGTCGCCACCCAGGCTGGTCGGGTCGCCAAGGATCTGGACGGCATCAAGGTGCCCGAGAGTAGCCGCCCGGGCGCAGCTCCCGGGACGTCGACGCCCGGGGAGCGACCGCCGGTCGACGCGCCGACGTCACCGGCCGAAGCGCCCGGCGGCCGGGCCCCGCTCGACACCGCGCCGCCGGGGGACACGCCCCGGCCGGAGTCCGGACCGGCGCCGGTGGGCCAAGCCCCAGAGACGCAGGTACCTCGCGACTTGGCGCCTGCGCCGCAAGCCGAGGCGCCGGCCCCGCACGCGGCACCGGATTCGCCACCGCCCGCGTCAGCGCACGGGTCGGAACCGACGCCGATGGCCAGCGATGAACCTCCTTCGCCGACTTCCGGAGGCGGCGGGTTCGAGACGCCACCTCCGGCGGGCGAATCATCGATGCAGACCGGCTTGGGGTCGAGCGACCACGGTGGTGGCGCGACGTCGCCTGCGGGGGCGGACGACAAGGTGCCGGTCAGCGTGGGCGCTCACAGCAGCGACGGCGTTGGCGGGTCGGGGCACGCGTCGAGTGGTGCCGCGCACGGGTCCGGCGACGGAGGCAACCACGGCTCTGACGGGGTAGGGCACGACTCGGGCGCGTCGGGGCATGGGTCGGACAGCGGTGCCGGCGATGGCAGTCATCATCCATTGGGAGGCGATCACAGCCCGGACGGCGCGGCACACGACCCCAGCGGAACTTTCGACCACGACCGGCCGGTAGAGACTGCGAACGAACTCAACCATGCGTTCGCACACGGCCTCCCAACCGAAGACCTGGCGCGGCAAGTGGCCGAAGGAGCAACGCACCGCGTCGGTGACGCGGATCGGGTGGTCCTTGGCAAGTGGGACGGGCAGGATGGCGGATACATCGGCGAGGCGCGCCACAATGGCGGCATCTACTTCGACACGGGTGATCCGGTGTGGCAGGCAGTCGAGCACGGTCTTGCCCCCGATCAAGCCAAGATGCTTGGCTGGCAGGTCAACGAGCAGTTCCTAAGGATGCAGCTTGAAGATGGCGTGCCACGTATCGAATATGTTCTCGACAGCAGGTACCCAACGCTGGAAGACGTTGTGTTGGAACGGGAAGGATCATTCTCGGCAATGGAGATCGAATATCTCACTGAGCATGCAGCCGAATACGGCTACCGTCGTGAGGGAAATTCCTGGGTGAAGGATGACTGATTGTGTCTGACGACTTCCCCGAAATGGTCGAGGCCACCGTCGGGCCGGTTCTCGCAGAACTTGGCTTCGTCCTCGACGCCGTCGATGACGCAGTCGACGAGGGAGGGCGGCTCGGATCCGTTGTTTACTACCGCTCTGCAGACTGCAAGCTTCAGATTTACTGGTCCAGCCGCGCGGGCGAGATCAATTGCATGATTGCCCCCCTGAAGGCTCAGAACCAACCTGGTCTCTACGACCGGTCCGGGATGTGGCACTACCTCAAGGAATTTGCGGAGAAGCCAAGGCTTCCGCTCGAGGAGCTCGTGAAGGTACTTCGAGCCGACAAGGCCAATTTCGAGACGCGTGAGAAGTGGCTGAGATGGCTCGGTGGACAGATAGAGAAGAATTTCTCGACAGCCCGGGCCAGCATCTTGAAGACCTACGAGTAGCGAGCCCATTGGATGAGAGGGAGGCCATCGTGACATTCTTGAAGCGATATCCAGGCCAGAACCGCTAAGAATTCGAAGCCTGGTATGGGTCCTCTGCGAACGCCGTAGAGGGCGAAAGTCAAGAAGTTGTTGGACGAAGCCATGCGCATCGAACTCGACTGGTCAAAGCTCGACCTCAACGGAAGCGGGGCATTTCGTCGAGTCGGTGATGCACGAGCGTGATCCCCAACTATCCGTCAGCGAATGCCACGCCTTAGCTTTCCGAGAGAACTCGACGAACTTGCCGAGGGATATCGTCTGGACGAAGTAGACTCCGACGGATACAGGCGGTTGGTAAATGCCAGCGGATTGTTGGTCAAAGTGGGGGAAGGGTTAGCGGCATCTCCACTCTCGTCAGACTTTCTCATCTGCTCAGCAATTCGCTTGAGGATATGAAGATCTCATTCGAGGATCCAGGAGGACATCCCTTGTTTGCGTTGAGGTGATCGGATTTCGTTGGACAACCTGCTAGGTCGTACTACGTTATCGAAACCTCTAGCGGCGTAATGTAATTGGTCGACGGAACACTCGATTGTGGAGTGAGTCGATGCGATGGAGGTGAAGGGCAGACGTAGACATGACCGATGCAATCGTCGCTTCGCACCTCCGCCGGATCGTTGAGGCTTGGTATCAATGGCAACGGGTGAACCTTCGAAAGCGGGGGCGGGCCCCGGGTGACAGCAGTGCTGCGCGCGAGCCTTGGCAGTCAAGAGCAGAGGCCTTCTGGGGGGCGCCCCCGCCAAGGACGGCCGACGACTCCACTCTGGTTCTGTCGGACGACTCGGGCGGAGCCTATTTTCTCGTGAAAGAAGACGGGGTCTTCTTCATCGACGAGGCGGAGCGGAGGCCCGAGGGACGATATTGGATGTTCCGGTCCTTCGAGGATGCGGAAAAATGTCTGCTCTTCCTGATTAGCCAGTCCGCGCGGCCGGGACGGTACACCGACTCACCTCGGTTTCGGTGGAATGCCGAAGGGCTTGCTTCAAGGGTCACGATCAGTAAGCCGGATGCCGAACACTTTCCGGGAAGAGTCAGCATGCGCCTCGATCACGAACCGATCGATCGAGGTTGGATGGGTGAAGCGGACGCAATCCCCTTTTCCCATGTCATCACGATGAGTTACGAAGCCCTCGACGATGCAGTCCGTGAGGGCATTCCGCAGGAATGGTTCGAGCCCGACGACGGCCAAGTCTTCTAGCCACACTCCCCTGTGGTCGACCGGGGGAGTGGTGAAGATATCGCCCGGGAGGTACGAACTGCGCCAACTCGGCCAGCCGGCCCTGTCGGACCCACCCGCCACACTGCACGCATGCTGCTCGACCTCGTCCTGCCGTTGGAGTGCGGTGGCTGCGCCGTCCCCGGCACCCGCTGGTGTGCGGCCTGCGCCCAGGCGCTGACGGTGCACCCCGACGAGCCGATGATCGTCACGCCGCGCATTGATCCGGGGGTGCCGGTCTTCTCGCTCGGCCGGTACGCCGGACCGCGGCGGGCGGCCATCCTCGCGATGAAGGAGCACGGACGCTCCGATCTCGTCGCCCCGCTGGCCGGTGCCGTGGGGGCGGCCGTCGCGCGTTTGGCGGCATGGGGCATCGTCGAGCGTCCGCTGACGCTGGTACCCGCACCCACGCGCCGGTCGGCCGCGCGCCGTCGGGGTGGTGATCCCGTCACCGCCATCGCGCGGACCGCGGCGACGCCGGGCATCGTCGTGGTCCCCGCGCTGCGGATGCGCGCCTTCACCCGCGACTCCGTCGGGTTGACGCCCGACCAGCGCCAGCGCAACGTCACCGGACGGGTCAGGCGTCGTCGCGACGTCCTCGGTGAGGCGTTGCTGATCGACGACGTGGTGACCACGGGTGCCACGTGCGCCGAGTCGGTCCGCGTCCTGCAAACTGCCGGCGCTCGCGTCAGTGCGATCCTCACCGTCGCGCACGCCTGAACGCGGCTTCGTCGCGGTGCCAATTACTGCGAGATCAAACCGAAATGAACATCCAGAAAATGGTGGGCCGAATTAGTGGCACGGGCAGGTGAACACGGACTACCGTCGGGACCTATCACCCGTGAACCACTCACGGCGGCGTCGAGACCCGGCGCCACATCGCCCTAAAAGCGGTAGGAGGTGAGTACTCGACACCTTGCGCCGCGGGCCGCCGACATCATGGACCCTTCGGCGCGTTTCTGTTACCAGCTGGGCATGCCTACGGGCGTGCGATGCCGACGAGGAAACGAGTTGCCAAGTATGTCAATACATTCCGTGGATACCAACCGTTCGACGATGGTGGATGAGCCCGACGAGCAGCCAGACGGTCCCCGCGCCGAGGTCGTCGTCAAGGGCCGCAACGTCGAGATTCCCGATCACTTCCGTACCTACGTCTCAGAAAAGCTGGCGCGCCTGGAGCGCTTCGACCGCACCATCTACTTGTTCGACGTCGAACTCGACCACGAACGCAACCGACGACAACGCAAGAATTGTCAGCACGTGGAGATCACCGCCCGGGGTCGCGGACCCGTTGCGCGCGGTGAGGCCTGTGCGGACAGTTTCTACGCGGCCCTCGAATCGGCCGTCTGCAAACTCGAAAGCCGCCTCCGGCGGGCTAAGGATCGGCGCAAGATCCACTACGGCGACAAGACGCCGGTCTCACTGGCCGAGGCCACCGCGGTCGCACCACTACTCGACCGCGCCCCGTCGGCCGTCGAGGATGACGGGCCGGCCCTCGACGATCACGAACCAGGCCGCGTCGTGCGCACCAAGGAGCACACCGCCGAGCCGATGAAGGTCGACGACGCGCTCTACGAGATGGAACTGGTGGGTCACGACTTCTTCCTGTTCCACGATGCGGAGAGCGACAAGCCGACGGTCGTCTACCGACGTCACGCCTATGACTACGGCCTGATCCGGCTCGCCTAGCGGTGCTGGTCCGGACTGGCCGGCGCGGCGCTTTCGGCTGGCCAGTCCGGCCTGTCACCTACGATGGACCTCGTTTGAAGTATTACGAGTTCCATCGAGCCCACAGGGGAAATTAGCGTGCTGTCGAAGTTGCTCCGTCTCGGTGAAGGCCGCATGGTCAAGCGCCTCAAGAAGGTCGCCGACCATGTCAACTCCCTGTCCGAGGACGTGGAGAAGCTCTCCGACGCGGATCTGCGCGCCAAGACCGAGGAATTCAAGAAGCGCGTCGCCGACGGTGAGACCCTCGACGACCTCCTTCCCGAGGCCTTCGCGGTGGCTCGCGAGGCGGCCTGGCGGGTCCTCAACCAGCGTCCGTTCGATGTCCAGATCATGGGTGGTGCCGCGCTGCACTACGGCAACGTCGCCGAGATGAAGACCGGTGAGGGCAAGACCCTGACCTGCGTCTTGCCCGCCTACCTCAACGCGTTGTCGGGCAACGGCGTGCACGTCGTCACGGTGAACGACTACCTGGCCAAGCGCGACAGCGAGTGGATGGGACGCGTACACCGGTTCCTCGGTCTCGAGGTCGGCGTGATCCTCGGCCAGATGACCCCCGACGAGCGGCGCGTGTCCTACGCCGCCGACATCACCTACGGCACCAACAACGAATTCGGCTTCGACTACCTGCGCGACAACATGGCGCACACCGTCGAGGACATGGTGCAGCGTGGCCACAACTTCGCCATCGTCGACGAGGTCGACTCGATCCTGATCGACGAGGCCCGCACGCCGCTGATCATCTCCGGACCCGCCGACGGCGCGTCGAACTGGTACGTCGAGTTCGCCCGGTTGGCGCCGCTGATGGAGAAGGACGTCCACTACGAGGTCGACATCCGCAAGCGCACCGTCGGCGTGCACGAGATCGGCGTCGAGTTCGTCGAGGATCAGCTGGGCATCGACAACCTGTACGAGGCCGCCAACTCGCCGCTGGTCAGCTACCTGAACAACTCGCTGAAGGCCAAGGAGCTGTTTCAGCGCGACAAGGACTACATCGTCCGCGACGGCGAGGTCGTCATCGTCGACGAGTTCACCGGCCGTGTGCTCGTCGGCCGCCGCTACAACGAGGGCATGCACCAGGCCATCGAGGCCAAGGAGCACGTCGAGATCAAGGCCGAGAACCAGACGCTGGCCACGATCACGCTGCAGAACTACTTCCGCCTCTACGACAAGCTCGCCGGCATGACCGGCACCGCCCAGACCGAGGCTGCCGAGCTGCACGAGATCTACGGCCTGGGCGTCGTGCCGATCCCGACCAACCGGGACATGATCCGCACCGACCAGACCGACCTGATCTACAAGACCGAGGAAGCCAAGTACATCGCCGTCGTCGACGACGTCGCCGAGCGCTACGAGAAGGGGCAGCCGGTCCTCATCGGCACCACCAGCGTCGAGCGCTCGGAGTACCTGTCCAAGCAGTTCACCAAACGCCGCATCCCGCACAACGTGCTCAATGCGAAGTACCACGAGCAAGAGGCCAACATCATCGCCGAGGCGGGGCGGCGCAACGCCATCACCGTGGCGACCAACATGGCCGGCCGTGGTACAGACATCGTGCTGGGCGGCAACGTCGACTTCCTCGCCGACAAGCGGCTGCGCGCCCGCGGCCTCGATCCGGTCGAGACCCCCGAGGACTACGAGGCCGCCTGGGACGAGGTGCTGGCGCAGGTCAAGGCCGAGGCCGAAGCGGAGGCCAAGGAGGTTCGCGAAGTCGGTGGCCTGTACGTGCTCGGCACCGAGCGGCACGAATCGCGCCGTATCGACAATCAGCTGCGTGGCCGGTCCGGCCGCCAGGGCGACCCCGGTGAGTCGCGGTTCTACCTCTCACTCGGCGACGAGCTGATGCGGCGCTTCAACGGCGCCACCCTGGAGTCGCTGCTGACCCGGCTGAACCTGCCCGACGACGTGCCCATCGAGGCCAACATGGTCACCCGCGCCATCAAGAGCGCCCAGACCCAGGTCGAACAGCAGAACTTCGAGGTCCGCAAGAACGTCCTCAAGTACGACGAGGTGATGAACCAGCAGCGCAAGGTCATCTACGCCGAGCGCCGCCTGATCCTGGAGGGGGAGAGCGTCCAGGAGCAGGCCAAGCAGATGGTCGAGGACGTCATCACGGCCTACGTGGATGGCGCGACGGCCGAGGGCTACTCCGAGGACTGGGACCTCGGCGCGCTGTGGGATGCGCTCAAGCTGCTCTACCCGGTCGGCATCGACCACCACGACCTCGTCGACTCCGATGCGGTTGGCGAGCCCGGTGAGCTGACCCGCGACGAGCTGCGCGACGCGCTCATCGAGGATGCCCGGCGGGCGTACGCGGTGCGCGAGGCCGAACTGACGGCGATCGGCGGCGAGAACGCCATGCGTCAGCTCGAACGCAGCGTGCTGTTGACCACCATCGACCGCAAGTGGCGCGAACACCTCTACGAGATGGACTACCTCAAGGAGGGCATCGGGCTGCGCGCCATGGCGCAGCGCGACCCCCTGGTCGAGTACCAGCGCGAGGGCTACGACATGTTCATGGGCATGCTCGACGGCCTCAAGGAGGAGTCGGTCGGTCTGCTGTTCAACGCGCAGGTGCAGGCCGCGCAGCCCCCGGCCGCGCAGGTGGGTGCCACCGCGGCCCCGCCGAATCTGGCGCAGTTCGCCGCCGACGCGGCCAACGCCGCGAAGGCGCGCCAGGGCGAGGCGGCAGCGGCCGACGGCGCCGTCGCCACCGAGGAGCGGCCGCGCCAGGCTCCCGCCGCACTACGGGTCAAGGGCATCGACGAGGAGCAATCGCGTCCGATGACGTACTCCGGGCCCGCCGAGGACGGCTCGGCCGAGGTGCAGCGCGATGGTGGCGGCAGGCATGCCGCACCGTCGGGCTCGCGGCGCGAGCGCCGGGAGGCCGCACGTCGACAGAGCCGGGGCGGTCCCAAGGCACGCCGCGGGTAGAGCCGGGGGGCGGCTAGTCAGCCGACCTGCAGGGCCGTGATCACCCAGCGCCCGTTGGCCAGTTCGACCCGGCCGGCGATGGCGCGGATGCGTTGACCCCGAGAGTAGGTCGCGAATACCTCGGCGACCGTGACCTCGTCGTCTCGCATCTCCGCCGACCGCAACCGCACCCGGCGCAGGACGGCAGGGCCCTCGGACGACGCCTTGCGCGTGGTTGCCGCGACGGCGTCGAACAGCGAGGACGCCACCAGCGGCCGCAACTGCGCGACCGGCCGGCGCCGGTCGGTCACCTCGAGGACCCGACGCAAGGCGGTGTCGGCGAACACGGCCGCTGCGCGTGGCGGCCTCGGTTCGCGAGGCGGTAGGTCGGAGCCCGGCGCACGTACCGGCCGCAGCGGCCTGGGGGTGTGGCGGTGCAGCGCCGCCGGTGACGGTGGCGGACAGGCCACCGCAGCGGGCAAACCGACAGGGGGCGGTTCGTAGTCCACGACCGGTGAGGTGAACGAGGTGCGGCGGGTCGGGATGCGTGATGCGGTCACGGCGGATCTCCAGCGGTCGGACGACATTGACGGCATCTGCTGGAGAGTCGCAGACACATCGATGATCCCACGGCGCGGGGACACCTTCGCGCACCCGTAGTGCCGTACTCCAGTTTCGCCAGTTACCGTGACGGGGATCGCAACCGGAGAGAGGGGAGGGTGCGCCCGTCATGGTGACGAGATTGTCGGCCAGCGACGCCTCCTTCTACCACCTCGAGAACACCTCGACCCCCATGTACGTCGGTTCGCTGTCCATCCTGCGCAAGCCACGCAACGGGCTGAGCTACGAGACCCTGCTCGAGACGGTCGAGCGGCGGTTGCCGCAGATTCCGCGCTACCGGCAGAAGGTCCGCGAGGTGGTCCTCGGGCTCGCGCGGCCGGTGTGGATCGACGACCGCGAGTTCGACATCACCTATCACATCCGCCGATCGGCGCTCCCGTCTCCCGGCAGCGACGCCCAGCTGCACGATCTGGTGGCGCGGCTGGGTTCTCGGCCCCTGGACAAGTCTCGCCCGCTGTGGGAGATGTACCTCGTCGAAGGCTTGGCGAAGAATCGCATCGCGATCTACACCAAGTCCCACCAGGCGCTGGTCAACGGCATGACCGCCCTGGAGATCGGCCACGTCATCGCCGACCGTACCCAGAAGTCACCGGAATTCGGCGAGGACATCTGGATCCCGGCCCGCGAGCCGAGCGACACCCGGTTGCTGCTCGGCGCCATCGGCGAGTTCGTCGCCCGCCCCGGGGCGGAGCTGGCCGCAATCCGGTCCGCCGTCGCCGAAACCTTCGCCAGCACTGGACAATTGGTCGAGGCAGGGCGTCGCTTCGCTGACGTCGCCAAGACGCTGGCCCGTGGCACCGCGCCCAGTAGCCCGCTCAACACCACGGTGTCGCGCAACCGCCGGTTCACCGTCGCGGGGCACCAGTTGGAGGACTACCGCAGGTTGCGCGCGCGCTACGACTGCGACGTCAACGACGTCATCCTTGCGGTCATCACCGGGGCGCTGCGCAATTGGCTGCTGTCGCGCGGTGAACCGGTGACGGCTACCTCGACGGTTCGCGCGATGGTGCCCATGTCGGTGTACCCGGACGCGGAGCTGGACACGACGGGCCCCGGCCAAGCCATCAGCGAGGTGTGGCCCTTCCTGGTGGATCTGCCGACCGGTGAGGGCAACGCGGTGGTGCGGCTCTCGCAGATCGCGCACGCGACCGAGTCGCACTCGACGGCAGCCAGCCTCGTCGACGCGCGGACCATCGTCACGCTCTCCGGATTCGCCCCACCGACGTTGCACGCCATGGGTACTCGGGTCGCCACCAGCTTCTCGGCCCGCCAGTTCAACCTGCTCATCACCAACGTGCCCGGCGCGCAGAAGCAGATGTTCGTCGCGGGCACGAAGCTGCTCGAGACGTACTCCGTGCCGCCGCTGTTGAACAAGCAGGTACTCGCGATCGGCGTGACTTCCTACAACGGCATGCTGTACTTCGGCGTCAACGCCGACCGCGACGCGATGAGCGACGTGGACATGGTGCCATCGCTGCTGCGCGAATCGCTCGATGAGTTGCTGGACGCGGCCCAGTAGTGCCGCTTGTCGCTAAGATTCGGCGATGAGCAAGAGCAAGTCCGCCAAGGCGTCGAAGAAGTCCAAGCCGGCCAAGATCTCCAACGCGGTCTACGAAGCCGAATTATTCCGTCTTCAAACGGAATTCGTCAAGCTTCAAGAATGGACGCGACACACCGGGGCCCGGATCGCGGTGGTCTTCGAGGGTCGCGACGCCGCGGGCAAGGGCGGCACCATCAAGCGCATCACCGAATATCTGAGTCCACGCGTCGCGCGAATCGCCGCGTTGCCCGCGCCGACCGACCGTGAGCGCGGCCAGTGGTACTACCAGCGCTACATCGCGCACCTGCCCGCCAAGGGCGAGATCGTCCTGTTCGACCGGTCCTGGTACAACCGGGCCGGTGTCGAACAGGTCATGGGTTTCTGCACGGCACAAGAACATACGTTGTTCCTGCGGCAGACCCCGGTGTTCGAGCAGATGCTGCTCGAGGACGGCATCCTGCTGCGCAAGTATTGGTTCTCGGTGTCCGACGACGAACAGTTGCGCCGGTTCAAGTCGCGCATGAATGATCCGGTGCGGCAGTGGAAGCTGAGTCCGATGGATCTGGAGTCGGTCTACCGGTGGGAGGACTACTCGCGGGCCAAGGACCAGATGATGGTGCACACCGACGTGCCGCAGAGCCCCTGGTACGTCGTGGAGTCCGACATCAAGAAGCATGCGCGGCTGAACATGATGAGCCACCTGCTCTCCACCATCGACTATCACGAGGTGGAGCTGCCGAAGGTGGAGTTGCCGGACCGGCCCATCTTGAGCAACACCTACGAGCGCCCGCCGCGCTCACTGTCTACCTACGTCGACGACCACGTGGCGACGTTGATGGGCGACCGCGAATAGCCCGCTACCCTCGCCTGGTGCGTGTCTACATTCCAGCGACCCTCGCCATGCTGCAGCGTCTCGTCGCCGATCGGTCGATGCACGCCCTCAGCGGGACGGCGTTCGCCGTCACCCCGACGCTGCGGGAGGCCTACGCGGAGGGCGACGAGGACGAACTTGCCGAGGTCGCCTTGCGGGAGGCCGCGCTGGCATCGCTGCGCCTGCTCGCCGCGGAGGGCGGTGCGGGGGCGGAGGACGAGGGCGCCGGCGGCGGGCTGCCACTGCGGCGCGCGGTGTTGATCGCCGACGTGGAGGGCGCCACGTTGCGGCCCGATCTCGACGACGCCGTGGTGCGTCTGGCGGGGCCCGTCGGCATCGACGACGTGATCGCGGCCTACGTGGACACCGCGTCGGCGGAACCGCTGATCGCCGAGGCGGTCGAGGTGGTCGACCTCGCCGACCTGGGTGACGAGGACGCCGAACTCACCGTCGGAGACGCTCAAGATCACGACCTTGCGTGGTACGCCGCGCAAGAGCTGCCGTTTCTCTTGGAACTGCTCTGAGGCCTAGATACGGCGCCGTAAGTTTCGGTACCGTAAGTTGGTGTCGCTGGGTCGAAATGCGACACGTGGGCAAGGCGAGCAGGAGCCGTGGTGGCCAAGAACGAAGTCAAGATCGCGGCCAAGGTGGCTGACACCGTCCGCCCAACGCCGGCGGGCGGCGGTCATCCGGGTTGGCGCGCGCTGCGGACGGTGGCCGGACGCATCACGACGCCGCTGCTGCCCGACGACTACCTCAAACTGGCCAACCCGCTGTGGTCGGCGCGTGAGCTGCGCGGCCGTGTGGTGGAGGTCCGGCGCGAGACGGTGGACTCGGCCACGTTGGTGATCAAGCCGGGGTGGGGATTTCACTTCGACTACGAACCCGGGCAGTACGTCGGCATCGGGGTGCTCGTCGACGGACGGTGGCGGTGGCGGTCGTACTCGCTGACGTCGGCGCCCGCGGGTCGGTCCCGCCGCGACAAGACGATCGCCATCACCGTCAAGGCCATGCCGGAGGGCTTCCTGTCCAGCCACCTGGTCGGCGGCGTCACGCCGGGCACGATCGTGCGGCTGGCTGCCCCGCAGGGGAACTTCGTCTTGCCCGATCCCGCGCCCGCCTCGGTGCTGTTCCTGACGGCGGGTTCCGGGATCACGCCCGTCATGTCGATGCTGCGCACCCTGGCCCGACGCAATGGCATCGGCGGGCCTGGCCACGTCGTCCACGTGCACTCGGCGCCCACCGAATCCGACGTCATGTTCGCCCAGGAATTGGCACGGCTGCACGAAGCGCACGAGGGCTATCGGCTGACCGTCCGCGCGACGCGGACCCAGGGCCGGCTCGATCTGTCGAAGCTGGCCGAGATCGTGCCGGACTGGCGGGATCGCCAGACCTGGGCCTGTGGTCCCGAGGGCATGCTCGACGACGCGCAGCGGTCGTGGTCCGAGGCCGGCATCCCCGAGCGGCTGCATCTCGAGCGGTTCGCCGCGTCTCGGGCCGCCGCGCATGGCACTGGCGGCACCGTCACCTTCGAACGCAGCGGCAAGACCGTGGTGGCCGACGCCGCGACGTCGCTGATGGACGCCGGCGAGCAAGTCGGCATCCAGATGCCCTTCGGATGCCGGATGGGCATCTGCCAGTCCTGCGTCGTGGGGCTGGTCGACGGGCACGTCAGGGATCTGCGAACGGGGGCCGAACACGAACCCGGCACCCGGGTGCAGACCTGCATTTCCGCAGCTTCCGGCGATTGCGTCCTGGACGTCTGAGGTTTACTGGCTAGTAACCTACGCTGTCGTAGGTTACCGTATCGTAGGTAACGAAAGGAGGCTGACCGATGGCAATCACAGACGTACCGGCATTCGCCCATCTGACCGAGACGGACATCGAGAATCTGGCGCACGAGCTGGATGCGATCCGCACGGACATCGAGGACTCCCGCGGAGAGCGTGACTCCAAGTACATCCGCCGCACCATCGCCGCTCAGCGCGCGCTCGAGGTGGCAGGCCGGCTCATGCTGGCCGCAGGCTCGCGACGTTCGGCGTGGTGGGCTGGCACGGCAACCCTGGGTGTGGCCAAGATCATCGAGAACATGGAGATCGGCCACAACGTCATGCACGGCCAGTGGGACTGGATGAACGATCCCGAGATCCACTCCACGACGTGGGAGTGGGACATGAGCGGGTCGTCCAAGCACTGGCGGTTCACTCACAACTTCATGCATCACAAGTACACGAACATCCTGGGGATGGACGACGACGTCGGCTACGGCGTCATCCGCGTCACCCGCGACGCCAAGTGGAAGCCGTTCAACCTCTACGGCAACCTGCTCTTCAACACGCTGCTCGCCATCGGCTTCGAATGGGGCGTCGGGCTGCAGCACCTGGAGCTCGGCAAGATCTTCAAGGGGCGCGACGATCGCAAGGCCACGATGGAGCGCGTGCGCGAATTCGGTGTGAAGGCCGGTCACCAGGTGATCAAGGACTACGTCGCCTACCCGGCGCTGACGTCGTTGTCGCCGGGCGCCTCGTTCAAGTCCACCGTGAAGGCCAATGCGGTCGCCAACGTGATCCGCAACGTCTGGGCCAATGCGGTGATCTTCTGTGGGCACTTCCCCGACGGCGCCGAGAAGTTCACCAAGACCGACATGGTGGGTGAGAGCAAGGGGCAGTGGTATCTGCGCCAGATGCTCGGCAGTGCCAACTTCGAGGCGGGTCCCGCGCTTCGCTTCATGAGCGGCAACCTCTGCCACCAGATCGAGCATCACCTGTACCCGGACCTGCCGAGCAATCGTCTGCACGAGATCGGCGTTCGGGTGCGCGAGGTGTGCGAGAAGTACGACCTGCCATACACGACGGGCAACTTCGCGGTCCAGTACGGCAAGACCTGGCGGACCATCGCCAAGCTGTCGTTGCCGGACAAGTACCTGAAGGACACCCGCGACGATGCGCCCGAGACGCGCAGCGAGCGGATGTTCGACGAGTTGGAGCCCAGCGAGCGCAGCGGGCTCAGGTCGGCCATCGCTGCAGTCCGGGCCCGGCGTCGGCAGAAGGGCCGCGTCGCGGTCTGACCTCTCGACACGAGACTGCGGGGAGGGCGCCAGGTGCGCCCTCCCCGCAGTCGTCGGCGGAGGTGACTGGTACTAGTCGGGGATGTAGTCGAAGGTGTCCGGGTTGGGGCCCGTGCGACCGTCCTCGCCCTTGTCCAGCGCCGTCAGTGCATCGACGTCGTGTTGGCTCAACTCGAAGTCGAACAGCGCGAAGTTCTCTTCGATTCGCTTGGGGGTCACCGACTTCGGGAACACGATGTCGCCGCGCTGGATGTGCCATCGCAGCACCACCTGCGCGGGGGTCTTGCCCGTCGCCTCCGCGATGCCCGTCACCACGGGGTCGTCGAGCACCTTGCCCTGGGCGATCGGCGACCATGCCTCGACGGCGATTCCGTGCTCACCGCAGTACGCCCGAACCTCTTCGTTGACGAAGTAGGGGTGCACTTCGATCTGGTTGACCGCGGGTACGGTGTCGGTCTCGTTGGCGAGGCGTTCGAGATGGTGCGTCTGGAAGTTCGAGACGCCGATGCTGCGGGCCCGGCCGTCGCGCCGGAATTCCTCGAGCGTCTTCCACGTCGACGGGAAGTCGCCACGGTAGAGGGTGGGTAGCGGCCAGTGGATCAGGAACAGGTCGACGTAGTCGAAGCCGAGCTTGCTCAGCGTCTCGTCGAAAGCCCTTCGCGCGGCGTCGGGCTCGTGGAAACCATTGTTGAGCTTGCTGGTGACGAACACGTCTGCGCGGTCGATCCCGGAATCTCGGATGCCCTGACCGACACCCGCCTCGTTCTGATACATCTCGGCGGTGTCGATATGCCGGTAGCCGATGTCCAGAGCGGTCTTGACCGCACCCGCCGTCTCGTCGGGATCGATCTGATAGACCCCGAAGCCGAGCTGCGGAATGTGTGCGCCAGTGCTGAGTTCGATCGTTGGAACGTTCGTCATGAAGGTGCCTCCTTTGGCAATCTGCCCGGCTGGAGCGTGCCCGTTCCGGCATGGATGCAAACAGTTAGCGCGTGATGACGTCGAAGGTGTCGGGGTTGGATCCGACACGGCCGGAGGCACCCTGGTCGAGAGCATCGATCAAGGCCACGTCATCGGCGCTGAGCACGAAGTCGAACACCGCGAAGTTCTCGGCGATGCGTTGCGGGGACACCGACTTCGGAAACACGATGTCGCCTCGCTGCAGATGCCAGCGCAGCACCACCTGGGCGGGGGACCTGCCGATCACCTCGGCCATCCGCTGGATCACCGGGTCGCCCAGCACCTTGCCCCTGGCCAGCGGCGACCAGGCCTGAAACGCAATGCCGTTGTGCGTGCAGTAGTCCCGGACGGTGGCGTTGGTGAAGAACGGGTGTGCCTCGACCTGGTTGACGGCGGGCACGGTAGCGGTCTCGGCGGCAAGTCGCCGAAGATGCGGGACGTGGAAGTTCGACACTCCGATGCTGCGTGCGCGACCGTCGGCGGCGAACTCCTCGAGGGTCTGCCAGGTCGAGACGAAGTCACCGCCGTAGCGGGTCGGCAGGGGCCAATGGATGAGATATAGATCGACGTAGTTCGACCCAATGGCGGTGAGCGTGTCGTCGAATGCCCTTCGCGCAGCGTCGGGTTCGTGGAATCCGTTGTCGAGCTTGCTGGTGATGAAGACGTCGCGCCGGTCGATGCCGGCATCCCGCAAGCCCCGCCCCACGCCCTCCTCGTTGTGGTACATCGCGGCCGTGTCGAGGTGGCGGTACCCGACTTCGAGTGCGGTCCGGACGGCGACCGCGGTCTCGTCGGGTGCGACCTTGTACACCCCGAATCCGAGCTGGGGTATGCGTGCGCCGTCGTTCAGCGTGATCTCGGGTACCGGAGTCATGGCCGTCTCAGACTAGCGACCCGCGCGCTTGCGTGCGAGGACGAAGGCCTGGAAGGTGGTCTCGACGCCACCATCGGCGAGTGCTCGACGAAGCTCCGAGAATGCCTGCGGCAGATGCAAATCCAGGACGTCCACGCGCTAGTCCGCCGCCATCGCAGCCAGCAGACGGCGCGTGGCAGCCACTCGATCGGCGGCGTGGCCCGTCAGCTGGTCGAGTGCGCAGTCGGGATCCGACGGCGGGCCGAGGTGGCCGCACCCCCGCGGACAGTCCTCGATGGCCTCGGCGAGATCCGAGAATGCCTGCATGACGTCGTTGGGGGTGACGTGGGCCAGCCCGAACGAGCGGATGCCTGGAGTGTCGATCACCCATCCGGATCCCTTCAACGGCAGGGCCACCGACTGGGTGGACGTGTGCCTGCCCTTGCCCACGCCGGACACCACGCCGACGGCGCGACGTGCTTCGGGGACGAGGCGATTCACCATCGTGGACTTGCCGACCCCGGAGTGGCCGACGAGCACCGTGGTCTTGTCGACCAGCAATTCCTCGACCGCGGCGAGGTCGTCGTTGCGGCCCGCGGTGACCACGGTGAGGTCCAGTCCGGCGAACTGGGCGGCAAATGGTTCGGGCGGGGCCAGGTCGGTCTTGGTCAGGCACAGGATGGGTTCGAGCCCGCCCACGTACGCTGCGATCAGGGACCGTTCGACGAATCCCGTGCGCGGCGGAGGGTCGGCCAAGGCGACGACGATCAGCAGTTGGTCGGCGTTGGCGACCAGGACGCGTTCGGTCGGATCGGTGTCATCGGCCGTGCGGCGCAACACGGTTCGTCGTTCACCACGCCGAACGATCCTGGCAAGGGTGTCCGGTTGCCCGGACAGGTCGCCGACGACGTCGACTTCGTCACCGACGACGATCGGGGTGCGGCCCAGTTCCCTCGCCCGCATCGCGGTGACGACGCGGTGTGGATCGCCGCCGAGTGCGCATCCCCACCGGCCGCGATCGACGGTGACGACCATCGCGGCACGCGCATCCCGGTGCTCGGGACGGGTCTTGGTGCGCGGTCGCGAACCCCGACCAGGGCGGACCCGGACGTCGGACTCGTCGTAGTCGTACTGGCTCAACGGATTTCGGGCACCTGCCCGGCCAGCATGTCCATCCACATCTGCGGAAAGTCGGGCAGCGTCTTGGCGGTGGTGCCGATGTCCTCGACCTCGACGCCGGCCGTGCGCAACCCGATGATCGCGCCGGCCGTGGCCATCCGGTGATCGGCGTAGGACCGCCACACGCCGCCGCGTAGGGGAGCGGCCGTGATGGTCAGCCCGTCGGCGGTCTCCTCGCAGTGGCCACCGAGGCCGGTGATCTCGGCGCTCAGCGCCGCCAAGCGGTCGGTTTCGTGGCCGCGCAGGTGCGCGATGCCGGTGAGGTGTGAGACCGATCCCGGGTCGGCCAGGGCGGCGATCGCGGCGATCGATGGTGCCAGCTCGCCAACCTCGTGCAGGTCGGCGTCGAAGCCCCCGAAGCCGATCGCACCGGTCACGTCGAGGTGTGCGTCGCCCTGCTGCACCGTCGCACCCGCCTTGGCGAGCAGGTCGAGGATGGTGTGCGCCGGTTGCACGCTGTCGCGCGGCCAGCCCGTGATGCGCACCGTGCCGGCGGTCACCAGGGCGGCCGCCAAGAACGGCACCGAGTTCGACAAGTCGGGTTCGATCGCCCAGTGCCGCGCGGCGATCGGTCCTGGTCGCACCGTCCAGCGGTTGGGGGTGCCGTCGTCGACTGGCACGCCGGCATCGCGCAGCATCGACACGGTCATCGCCACGTGGGGAGCGGACGGCACCGACTCGCCGGTGTGCACCACGGTGAGCCCGTCGTCGAAGGTGGCACCCGACAGCAGCAGCCCGGAGACGAACTGAGACGACGCCGACGCATCGACGCGCACCGTGCCGCCGGCCACCGAACCCTTGCCGTGCACCCGGAACGGCATCGCGTCCCCGTCGAGCTGCACGCCGAGGCTGCGAAGCGCGTCCAGCAGGGGCGCGATCGGACGAGCCCGGGCCTGCTCGTCACCGTCGAAGGTGACGACCTCGGTGCCCAGCGCGGCCACGGGCGGAACGAACCGCAGAACGGTGCCCGCCAGGCCGCAGTCGACGTGCGCATCCGTACCGGGGGAGATCGCGCCGCCGACCGACAAGTCGGTGCCCGCGCCCTCGATCGAGACCCCGAGAGTCTGCAGCGCACCGATCATCAGGTCGGTGTCGCGACTGCGCAGCGCGCCGCTGATCGTGGACGTGCCCTGCCGCGTGGCCAATGCGGCCAGGACCAGCGCACGGTTGGTCTGCGACTTGGATCCGGGCACGTCGACGGCGGCGTGGATGGGCGTGGTGGTGGACGGGGCCGGCCACCTGCCTGCGTGCTCGTCGCGCGTGCGTGCGGTCATGGCGTCCATCCTGCCTTGTCGGCATGTTCTGCAACCATGGGACACATGTGTGGGCGATTCGCGGTGACGACCGATCCGGCCCTGCTCGCCGAGAAGATCAAGGCGCTCGACGAGAGCGCGGCGGCGACCGGTAACGGTGGTCCGCCGCAACCCAACTACAACGTCGCGCCGACCACTGACATCACCTCGGTGGTCAAGCGCCACGACGAGCCCGACGACGAGTCGACCCGACGCGTGCGGACCATGCGGTGGGGGCTTGTCCCATCGTGGGCCAAGACGGCGCCCGACGGCGGCCCGGACACCAAGGGGCCGCTGCTGATCAACGCCCGCGCAGAGACCGTCACCACCTCGGCGGCGTTCCGCACCTCCGCCAAGGGCAAGCGTTGCCTGGTGCCGATGGACGGCTGGTACGAGTGGCGGCCGAACGGTGAGGGCACCGGCGGCAAGAAGGCCGCCAAGACGCCGTTCTACATGTATGGCGCCGACGGCGAACTGCTGTTCATGGCGGGCCTCTGGTCCACCTGGCGGCCCAAGGACGCGGCGCGGGACGCGCCACCACTGCTCAGCTGCACCATCATCACGACGGAGTCGGCCGGTCCCTTGGCCGAGATCCACGACCGGATGCCGCTGACCATCAGCGAACGGGACTGGGACCACTGGCTGGACCCCGACGCGCCGATCGACGAGGGCCTGCTGCGTGGGCACGGCGACCTCGATCGCATCGCGATCCGCGAGGTGTCCCGGCTGGTCAACAGTGTCCGCAACAACGGACCCGAACTCATCGAGCCGGCCGAACCGCAGCCCGAGCAGGCGACGCTGCTCTAGGGGCCGGTGTACCCGGGCGGGTTCGGGGTCTCCACCCACAGGTCGAGGCCGAGTTCCGAGCCGGGCACGCAGTCGTAAACCGACAGGTCGGTGACCCCGGAGTCCACCAGGACGTCCTCGCACAGCACGGCGTTGCCGGTGTACTCGGTGGCCGGCTTGGTGAAGATCACGTAGGCGGCGTCGGCGTAGACCTCGGGCTTGCGGGCGCGCCCCATCGCCTCCTCGCCACCCAGCAGGTTCTGCACCGCGGCGGTGGCGACCAGGGTCCGCGGCCACAGCGTGTTCGAGGCGATGCCGTCGGCCCGCAGCTCCTCGGCCATGCCCAGCCCGCACAGCGTCATGCCGTACTTGGCCATCATGTAGGCGGTCGGCTTGAGCCACTTCGACTCCAGCAGGATCGGCGGCGACAGCGTCAGGATGTGGGGGTTGGGACGTCCCTTCATGTGCGGAATGCAGGCCTGCGACACCGCGTAGGTGCCGCGGACGTTGATGCCGTTCATGAGGTCGAAGCGCTTGAGCGGCACCTCGGTGATGGACCCGAGGTTGATCGCCGAGGCGTTGTTCACGCAGATGTCGATGCCGCCGAACTGTTCGACCGCCTGCGCGACCGCGGACTGCACCGAGTCGCCGTCGCGCACGTCGCCGAGGATCGGCAACGCCTGGCCGCCGGCATCCTCGATCTCCTTGGCTGCGGTGTAGATCGTGCCCTCGAGCTTGGGATGCGGTTCGGCGGTCTTGGCGATCAGGGCGACGTTGGCGCCGTCCGCGGCGACCCGCTTGGCGATGGCCAGCCCAATACCGCGGCTGGCACCAGAGATGAAGAGGGTCCGTCCGGACAACGAAGATGTGGCCATGAGCTCACCCTAGGGGGCCAGGATGTCGGCGGTCACGGCCCCGGTCAGACCGACCAGATCGGCGGGGGCCAGCGCCACCTGCAGGCCACGCTTGCCGGCGCTGCAGAGCACCCGGTCCCAGGCTAGGACGGAGTCGTCGACGACGGTCGACAGCGGCTTGCGCTGGCCGAGCGGCGAGATGCCGCCGACGACGTATCCCGTCGACCGCTCGGCCGCGGCGGGGTCGGCCATCTCGGCTCGCGCGGCCCCCAATGCCGCGGCGGCGGCCTTGAGCGACAACTTGTAGGGCACCGGAAGCACCGCGACGGCCAGGCCCGTTGGCACAGCGATCACCAGGGTCTTGAAGACCTGTTCGGGGGAGACACCCGCGCTCTCGGCGAGCTGCGCGACGGCCTCGTCACCGAAGGATTCGGCGCGGGGATCGTGGTGGTAGCGCAGCACCTCGTGCGGGACGCCCGCGGTCAGCAGCGCGGCGATTGCCGGGGTTGCTGCGCGCGCCATCGGCTCACCATAGCGGCGGCGGTCCGGGGAACAACCCCGCGTACGCGCGCTGTTGTTGGGGTGGTACGGCCGCCGAAGGGCGACCATGTCGGGATCACGCATTAGGATCATCGGAAGGAGACACCTCGGTGCCAACGCTCTGCCTGGAACGTCCGGCCGATTTGCCGGCCGCGTTCGACGGTGCCGCGAGAGAAGGGACGGTGTCGATCCAGATGACCGATCTCGACGGGGCAGCACCCGCGACGGCCGACGAGCCCGTGATCGAAACCGACGCCGAGTTGACGGCGCGGTTCGAGCGCGACGCGATCCCGCTGCTCGATCAGCTGTACGGCGGTGCGCTTCGCATGACCCGCAATCCAGCCGACGCCGAGGACCTGCTGCAGGAAACGATGGTCAAGGCGTACGCCGGTTTCCGTTCGTTCCGCGCGGGGACCAACCTCAAGGCGTGGCTGTACCGGATCCTGACGAACACCTACATCAACAGCTACCGCAAGAAGCAACGCCAGCCCGCGGAGTACCCCACCGACGAGATCACCGACTGGCAGCTCGCGGCCAACGCGCAGCACTCGTCGACGGGTCTGCGCTCCGCGGAGGTCGAGGCGATGGAGGCCTTGCCCGACACCGAGATCAAGGCAGCGTTGCAGGCGCTGCCCGAGGAGTTCCGGATGGCGGTGTACTACGCCGACGTCGAGGGATTCCCCTACAAGGAGATCGCCGAGATCATGGGCACTCCCATCGGGACGGTGATGTCCCGACTGCACCGCGGACGCAAACAGCTCCGTGATCTGTTGGCCGATGTTGCGCGTGACCGCGGCTTCCTGCGAGGTCAGCCACTCGACGAGCCCGAGGAGGTATCCCCGTGAGCGACGAGTTCTCGCGCCCAGAGGGGCACACGTTCCGTCCGCCGGTAGGGCCGGTGGATCCCGACCATCCAGAGTGCGCTTCGGTCATCGCCGAGGTGTGGACTCTGCTCGACGGCGAGTGCACCACCGAGACGCGTGACAAACTGCGTCATCACCTCGAGGAATGCCCGACCTGCCTTCGGCAGTACGGCGTCGAGGAACGCGTGAAGCGCCTCATCGCCACCAAGTGCAGTGGCGATAAGGCGCCGGATTCACTGCGGGCGCGGCTGCGCGTCGAGATCAGCCGCACCACCATCATCCGCGGCTAGCGGACGGACTTCGAACCGCAGTTGGGCCGCTTGCCGTGGTTGGCCTGGGTGTGCTTACGGTCACGCTTCTTGCGGCCACGCTTAGCCATGATGGTCCTCCAATGAGTCAATTGCTTGCTCGTAAGTGTCTCACGCTCGCGCCCCTGCATTCCAATCCCGCCCGTGTGGTTCGATGGACCACGCAAGCACCGCGCTGTGCAGTCGTGACAGGCGGCTCTAGGAGACGAGTGGGGTGAAGATGGTCGAGGATGTTCGCGCCGAGATCGTGGCCAGTGTTCTCGAGGTCGTGGTGAGCGAAGGCGACCACATCGACGAGGGGGACACCCTCGTGCTCCTGGAGTCCATGAAGATGGAGATTCCGGTGCTCGCCGAGGTCGCAGGCACGGTGACCACCGTGAACGTAGCCGTGGGCGACGTCATTCAAGCGGGCGATCTCATCGCCGTCATCGGCTAGGACCCGGCGCTCGGGGCACCCGCCATGTCAACCCTCGGTGATCTGCTCGCCGAGCACACCATGTTGCCCGGCAGCGCCGTCGATCACCTGCACGCCGTAGTGGGCGAGTGGCAGCTGCTGGCTGATCTGTCGTTCGCCGACTACCTGATGTGGGTCCGCCAGGACGATGGCTTGCTGGTGTGCGTAGCGCAGGTCCGGCCGAACACCGCACCGACGGTGCTGCTGGCCGACGCGGTCGGCACGGTCAACACGGCGAGCGACATGCCCGTCGTCGTCGAGGCCTTCCAGTCCGGTCACATCGGCCGGGAAAGCGATGCGGGTCAAGCCGATTCGCCGCCCGAAGGCCGGTGGCTCAACGTCGAGGCCGTCCCGGTCCGGCACGGCCAACAGGTGGTGGCCGTGCTGACGCACCAGACCGCGCTGGTCGACCGGCGAAAGGCCAGCCCGTTGGAGCGTGCCTACCTCGACTGCGCAGCGGATCTGCTGCGGATGCTGTCCGAGGGCACCTTTCCCAACGTTGGCGACCTGGCCATGTCCCGGTCGAGCCCCCGCGTCGGCGACGGTTTCATCCGGCTCGACGTCGGTGGGGAGGTCAGCTTCGCCAGTCCGAACGCGATCTCGGCTTACCACCGGATGGGCTTCACCGCCGAACTGGAGGGACACAACCTCGTCACCGTCACCCGGCCGCTGATGTCCGATCCCTTCGAGGCGCAGGAACTGGCCAACCACGTGCGCGACTCCCTCTCGGGCGGCTCGAGCATGCGGATGGAGGTCGACGCCGGGGGAGCTGCGGTGCTGCTGCGCACGCTGCCGCTGGTGTTCGACGGGGAGGCGGCGGGGG
The DNA here is from genome assembly GCF_033741125.1 of Mycolicibacterium sichuanense. Lineage (NCBI taxonomy): Bacteria > Bacillati > Actinomycetota > Actinomycetes > Mycobacteriales > Mycobacteriaceae > Mycobacterium > Mycolicibacterium sichuanense. The sequence goes on from NZ_JAWQPU010000001.1 coordinate 714,652, forward strand.
CGGCGGTGCTGATCCGCGACGTCACCGAGGTCAAGCGGCGCGACAGGGCGCTGCTGTCCAAGGACGCGACCATCCGGGAGATTCACCACCGGGTCAAGAACAACCTGCAGACCGTTGCCGCGCTGCTGCGCCTACAGGCCCGCCGCACCAACAACGCCGAGGGGCGCGACGCGCTGATCGAATCGGTGCGCCGGGTGTCGTCGATCGCCCTGGTGCACGACGCGCTGTCGATGTCGGTGGACGAGGAGGTCAACCTCGACGAGGTGGTGGACCGCATCGTGCCGATCATGAACGACGTCGCGTCGGTGGGCCGGCCCGTGCGAATCAACCGGGTCGGTGATCTGGGCGTGCTGGACGCCGATCGGGCCACGGCGCTGGTCATGGTCATCACCGAGCTGGTGCAGAACGCGATCGAGCACGCCTACGACTCGACCTCCGACAACGGGAGCGTCACCATCCGGGCCGAACGCTCCTCGCGGTGGCTCGACGTCGTGGTGCACGACGACGGCCGCGGCCTCCCCGAGGGGTTCAGTCTGGAGAAGTCCGACAGCCTCGGCCTGCAGATCGTCCGCACGCTGGTGTCCGCCGAACTCGACGGTTCGCTCGGTATGCACGCCGTACCCACCGGCGGCACCGACGTCGTCTTGCGGGTGCCGATCGGCCGTCGCGGCCGGATGGCGCAATGACTCATCGGTTACGTGATCGAAACGAATTGCCTGGCCCAAAAATTTACGGCCCCGGTGAAAACCGGGGCCGTAAACGTAGGTATTCGAAATGGCTAGACGCCGGTGCGCGCCTTGGTGCGCGCGTTGCGCCGCTTCAGTGCACGACGCTCGTCCTCGCTCATGCCGCCCCACACGCCAGCGTCCTGACCGGACTCCAAAGCCCAGCTCAGGCACTCCGTGGTGACCGGGCAGCGGTTGCAGACGAGCTTCGCGTCGGCGATCTGCGCAAGGGCCGGGCCGCTGTTCCCCACCGGGAAGAACAGTTCCGGGTCCTCGTCACGACAGACCGCTTTGTGCCGCCAATCCATAGTTACAACTCCTCTTCATGTGCGCAGCAGGGCGCGCGAGTTTTTCTTCGGCTGTTAACGCGTGCACATCAAATGTTTCTGCACTGTTGCAAACGATGCTTCCACAGGCTGAACAGATGTCAATAGAGGCGCGTTAACACGTGGGCAATCTCACTGCGGGACCGGGTTAGCGAACCCCTCATTCGTTTGTACTACACTCAACCTACTTGCGCCCTAAATAACGTCACTTCGGAGCGCATTCGCAGGTCAGACGGTTTTGAGCGGTGGCGCCACCACGTTGAGCGCATCCTGAACCGCCGTGAACGTCATCCTTTCGCGCAGCCCGATGTAGTCGCCGTCGATCTGACACGCCACCGGTGTGTCGGCGGTCACGCGGACCCACGCCACGTCGTCATCACGGATGAGGTGCTTGGCCTCCAGGCGCGGTTTCTTGGACAACATCTGACGCACCAGCCCCAGGTTCGCCCACACGTTCATGCTCGTCGTCGCGAACACGCCAAGGCCCGTCTCGAACGTGGTCGACGGGTTCGTCCAGACCGGCCGCGTGTTGGCGTACGTCCATGGACTGGAGTTGGACACGAACGCGAAGTGCACGCCGGTGACGGGGTCCCGGTCGGGCAGCTCGAGGGTCAACGACGGTTCCCGTCGCGCGCTGGCCAGCACGGCACGCGTGGCCACCCGGATGTAGCGCGCCGCGGTGACCTTGCGGCCCTTCTCCCGTTGCGCCTCCACGGCGGCGACAACGTCACCGTCGACCCCCATGCCCGCGGTGAACACCCCCCACCGGTCGCCGCAGTTCATCAGGCCGATCCGGCGCCACGACACGCCGCGGCGGTAGGCACCGAGGAGGTCGACGAGCTGGTTGGTCGCCTCGACGGGGTCGGAGCTGATGCCCAGCGCGCGGGCGAAGACGTTCGCCGATCCGCCGGGGACCACGCCGATCGCGGGCCCGCGCTCGGGCGGGGTCGGCGAGCAATCGCCGAGGATGCCGTTGACCACCTCGTTGACCGTCCCGTCGCCGCCGTGGACGATCACCACGTCGACGCCGTCGTGGGTGGCATTCCTGGCGATCTCGATGGCGTGGCCGCGGTGGTCGGTGTGAGCGACGGTCAGCTTGACCCGGCTCTCCAACGCGTGGGCCAGCAGGTCACGTCCCGCCGGCGTGGTCGACGTGGCGTTGGGATTGACGATCAGGACGGCACGCACGGGGCTCGACCCTATCCGACCGCCCATCCGCACGCCCTGGCTCGCGCTCTACGCTCATCCGTGTGATCGCACCTCCGCCGCCCAACGTTCGACGGGCCGCCGCCCTGGTGGCGCTGGAGGGCGTCGTCCTGATCGGGGTGGCCGCGGTACTGGTGGTGCGGGCGATCGGCGGGGCGCACGAGAAGGCCATCAGCGGGTACGGGACCGCGGCGTGGTTCGTCGTCATGGGCGCGGCCGTGGCGGGCGCGGGTTGGGCGCTGTGGACCGGCCGCCGCTGGGGTCGCGGCATCGCGGTGTTCGCCCAGCTGCTGCTACTGCCGGTGGCCTGGTACATCGCCGTCGGGTCCCAGCAGTGGTCCTATGGCGTCCCCGTCGCGCTCGTCGCGGTGTGCGCGCTGGGGCTGTTGTTCAGTCAGTCGACGGTGGCGTGGCTGTCTCAGGACTCGGCGAGCGCCGACAGCTCGTCACCGGACACCCGATAGGTGATCCACTCGCTCTGCGGCCTGCCGCCCACGGCGTCGTACAGCGCGATCGCGTTCGAATTCCAGTCCAGCACGGCCCACGTCAGCCGGGTGTAACCGTTGTCGACGCATTCGCGGGCCAGCTTCGACAGCAGCGCCCGCGCCAGCCCGTGCCGGCGGAAGGCCGGCCTGACGAACAGGTCCTCGAGGTAGATGCCTGCCACGCCATCCCAGGTGGAGAAGTTGTAGAACCACAGCGCCATCGCGGCCGGCTCCCCGTCGACCTCGGCCAGGTACGCCTGCACGGTGGCCGGGTCGCCGAAGAGTGCTTGGCGCAGTTGACCTTCGGTCACGGTGCACTCCTCGAGGGCATGCTCGAACTCGGCGAGTTCGCGCACCATGGCGACCAGCTCTGCCTCGTCACCGGCTCGGGCCCGGCGAATCGTCACGGTCACGTACTCACTCCCAACGCGCTCAGAATGGTTCGGAACTTCGTATTCGTCTCGGCCACTTCGTCGTCCGGGTCGGACTCGGCGACGATACCGCCTCCCGACCTGGCCACGGCGGAGCGGCGGTCCGCCGACAGTTCGGCACAGCGGATCGACACCACCCAGGTACCGTCGCCGTCGGCCGTGCACCACCCGACCGCGCCGGCATAGAACCCACGGTCACCCTCCAGGGCTCGGATGAGGTCGACGGCGTCGGCGGTGGGCACGCCTCCGACGGCTGCCGTCGGGTGTAGCGCCAAGGCGAGATCCAGTGCAGTGGCTGATGTTTCGCGCAGGCGGCCGGTGATGGGGGTGTTGAGGTGCCACACCTGCGACGTACGGCTGAGCTCCGGTGATGGCGCGATGTCCAGGTCCGCGCACAGCGGCTTCAGCGCCTCCCGCATCTGGTCGACCACCAGTTGGTGCTCGTGCAGGTTCTTCGCCGAGGCCGCCAGGGCGGCCCCGTTCGACCGGTCGGTCGCCGGGTCGGCCGACCGGGGTGCCGATCCGGCGAACGGTCGGCACGTGACCACGTCACCGCGGCGCGCCACCAGCAATTCGGGGCTGGCGCCAACCAGTGCGGCACCGTCGTGTTCGGCACCCGAGGCGGTCAGGTCGACGAAATACGTTGTCGCCGAATGATCTTCGGCGAGTCGCCGGATCAAGGTGCGGGCGTCGATGGTGCCCTCGCCGATCAGGCGCAGCGCCCTGGCCAGCACCACCTTGTGCAGCGCATCTGCCGGGTCTCGCAGGCGCTCGAGGGCCGCCGCGATGCGGGTCCGGTGCTCGGCGGGCTCTGGTTCGGTGGCGGCGATCCGTACGGCGGGCAGGTCGCGGCTGGGGAAGCCCGGCAGCGCGTCGGTGACGTGGAACCGTTCGGGCCGCATCAGTGCGGCCGGGTGCGTGACGTCGAACGGCAGCGCGCCCACGATGATCGGTGCCACCCCCCGCGCCAGGGCTTCGCGCGCATCGTCGAGCCGCGGGTACGCAGCGTCGATGCCCTCGCCGACGACGACGCCATCGGCACCGGCCAGGACGAAGGACGGTTCGGTCACGCGGGCAGGCAGGGATTGGTGTGACCGGTGAGCCCGAGCGCGGTGATCTGACGGACTCCATGCTCGTATCCGCACACGGCGATCGATGCCGCCGCCATCGACACGCGAATGCCCTCGGAGACCGGCAGTTCCACCCACCGCGCCAGCACGGACCGCGAGAAGTGGCCGTGTCCGACGAACACCACGTCGCGGGATTGCAGGTGAGACAGGGCCAGTCCGACGGCGCGATCGGCCCGCACGGTGACCTCGGCGACGCTCTCGCCGTCGGGGCAGCCGTGCGTCCACACCGTCCAGCCGGGGACCGTCTCGCGAATCTGCGGTGTGGTGAGCCCCTCGTAGGCGCCGTAGTCCCACTCGGCGAGTACGGGGTTCACCTCGTCGATCGTCAACCCGGCCAGCTCGGCGGTGACCAGGGCGCGGTGCCGGGGGCTGGACACCACGAAGGGGTCCTCCAACTGCAGGTCGGCGAGGACGTCGGCGGCCAGCCTGGCCTGCTCCCGCCCCTCTTCGGTGAGCTCCAGATCGGTGCGGCCGGTGTGCCGGCCGTTCTTGGACCACTCGGTCTCGCCGTGGCGGAGGAGGATCAGGCGGTGCCGTTCGGTGCCCACTCCGGCGATTCTGCCTCACGCCGCGCGTCATGCTCCGGGCGCGTACGTGCTTGGATGAAGGCGTGCCGAGCAGAGCGACGGGAATCACATGACGCGGGTACTTGCGGTCGCCAATCAAAAGGGCGGGGTTGCCAAGACGACGACGGTGGCGTCGCTCGGTGCGGCGATGACGGAGATGGGGCAGCGCGTGCTGCTCGTCGACCTCGATCCCCAGGGATGTCTGACCTTCTCGCTGGGCCAGGATCCCGACGAACTCGCGGTGTCGATCCACGAGGTGCTGCTGGGTGACGTCGAGCCGTCCACCGCCCTGGTGACCGCGGCCGAGGGCATGACGGTGCTACCCGCGAACATCGACCTGGCCGGCGCGGAGGCGATGCTGCTGATGCGGGCGGGTCGCGAATATGCACTGAAGCGAGCGCTGGCCAAGCTCGGCGCCGACTTCGACGTCGTGATCGTCGATTGCCCACCCTCGCTGGGTGTCCTGACGCTGAACGGGCTGACCGCGGCCAACGACGTCATCGTCCCGCTGCAGTGCGAGACGCTGGCGCACCGGGGCGTCGGGCAATTCCTGCGCACCGTCGACGACGTCCAGCAGATCACCAATGCCGACCTTCGGATGCTCGGTGCACTGCCGACGCTCTACGACTCCCGGACCACGCACAGCCGCGACGTCCTACTGGACGTGGCCGACCGCTACGGGCTGGTGGTGCTGGCGCCGCCGATTCCGCGCACGGTGCGGTTCGCCGAGGCCAGCGCGTCGGGGGCATCGGTGCTGGCGGGCCGACGGAACAAGGGCGCCATCGCGTATCGCGAGCTGGCGGAATCGCTCGTCAAGTACTGGAAGTCCGGCAAGAAGCTGCCGACGTACGCTCCCGAGATCTGACCGGGGCTCACGGCCCCAGCGCGACCAGCGTGTCGCCGCGCTGCTCCAGCACGGTGGTGCCGGCCACGTTGGGAATGACCGGGGTCGTGCCCGCGGGTCGCGGCACGGCGATGTGGAACTGTCCGGCCCCGGTCGCGGGGTCGAACACGTCGTAGCCGGTGGTGACGGGCACTAGGAGCTTGCCCGCCATCAGCGTGGCGGGACCAACCGGTCCCTGCCCGTTGACCGGACTGACCGAATACCGGTACTTCAGCCCGTTGGTGCCGAACACCATCACGACGTCGCCGGTCCACCACGTCACCAGGTCGCCGGCCCGCGTCGCGGTGGCCTGCGGTGACGCCGGGCCGGGCAGCGCCGTGCTTGCGATCGTGGTGCCGGTGTCGTCGATGACGTTGACCACGGGCGTCGGGGTGGGCACGTAGACGGCGGTGGTGGTGTCGGCGACGGCGATCACCCGGGCGCCGCTATCGGCGGGGACGCCGGGCAGCTGGACGATCTTGCTCTTAGGTTCGTCCTCCTGGTCGCCGGCGGTCAGCAGATTCAGCCGCAGGTCCTTCTGGCCGGGGCAGGCCTGCAGCACCGACACCTGCGACGAATTCGCGGCGGCCGACACCAGCCGGCATAGCGGCTGCGCGGGGACGTTGGGCTTGATCCTGGCGTCCAGCGCCCCGAAGCCGATCATCCGGACCATGTCCGAACGCCATAGCTCCAACCGAGTGTCCCCGGCCGACAGCACCGTCGAACCGTCCGACGAGAGCGTCACCTTGGGATCGGCGTAGGCGGTGCGCGCATAGTGGCGCCGGCCCGTCTGGGCGTCGATGGTGGTCACCTGGCCGCAGCCGCGGTCATCCGGGTACACCGCGACCGCGTCGTTGTAGACGTAGGTGACCCCGCACAGGTCGACGCCGCGCGCGTAACTCCAGAGCACGTCGCCGGTAAGCGGGTCCCGGCCGTCGACCTCGGCGCCGGCGCCGGTGATCACCGCACCGCCGGCCACCACCGGTCGGGTGGTCTTCGGGCTGGCCGCGGTCCAGAGTTCGCGCAGCGTCGCCGGCACGTCACGGGCCGACTTCAGCGCGGGTACGGGTTGCGCGGCGGGCTTGCTCAGCGTGGCCCGCGCGTCGCTGCTCCACCAGATCAGGCCTGCTGCGACGGCGATGACCACGACGATTGCCGCGGCCACCAGCACGTCGCCCCTGGTGCGGCGTTCCGGTTCGACCATTCGAGGGGTGGGTGCCTCGGTCAGCCGGCGCTCGGCGCGGTGGTGTTGTTCGGGCGACGACGCCTGCGACGGCGCCGGGCCGGGGTGGAACCGTCGCCTGCGGGGGCCGCGTCGCCCTCGTCGGACGGCTGGGCCTGGTCGGCGTCGTCGACGTGGCCGGTGGGGGCCTTGCTGGCACCGCGGGTGCGTTGGCGGGTGCGTTCCCGGCTGCGGGCCGGACGCTCGCCGGCGTCGCGGGTCTCCCGGGTTTCGCGCTTCGACCGGTCCTTGGATTCGGTGCTGCGCGTGGCCTTACCGATCGAGCCGCCCGCCTCGGAGGGGATCGACAGCTCCTCGTAGAGGTGCGGCGAGCTGGAGTACGTCTCGACGGGGTCGGGATTGTCCAACCCGAGGGCTTTGTCGATCATCGTCCAGCGGGGCAGCTCGTCCCAGTCGACGAGGGTGACCGCGATGCCGGTCTTGCCCGCGCGGCCGGTGCGGCCGATGCGGTGCACGTAGGCCTGCTCGTCCTCGGGGATCTGGTAGTTGATGACGTGGGTGATGTCGTCGATGTCGATGCCACGCGCGGCGACGTCGGTGGCGACGAGCACGTCCACGTCGCCGTTGCGGAAGCCCTTGAGGGCCTTCTCGCGGGCGGCCTGGCCGAGGTCGCCGTGCACGGCGCCGACCTTGAAGCCGCGCTCGGCCAGCTCGTCGGCGACCTTCTGCGCGGTGCGCTTGGTGCGGGTGAAGATCATCGTCGCGCCGCGGCCCTCGGCCTGCAGGATGCGGGCGACCATCTCCACCTTGTCCAGCGCGTGGGCGCGGTAGGCGTGCTGCTTGGTGTTCTCGTGGGTGGCGTTGGAGTGCGGGGCCTCGGCACGGATGTGCGTCGGCTGGTTCATGAACGTGCGGGCCAGCGTGATGATCGGATCGGGCATCGTCGCCGAGAACAGCATCGCCTGCCGGCTGGTGGGGATCTGCTTGAGGATGCGCTCGATGTCGGGCAGGAAGCCCAGGTCGAGCATCTCGTCGGCCTCGTCGAGGACCAGCACCGACAACCCGCCCAGCTGCAGGTGGCCCTGCTGGGCGAGGTCGAGCAGGCGGCCGGGGGTGCCCACGACGACGTCGACGCCCTTCTGCAGCGCCTCGATCTGCGGCTCGTAGGGACGGCCACCGTAGATGGAGGTGACCGACAGCTTGCGGTCGTCGACCCTCAGGTACTTCGCGGCGTTGGCGAGGTCCTCGTAGACCTGGATGCACAGCTCACGGGTCGGCACGACGATCAGGGCGCGGGGGATGCCGGTCAGCGGTCGCGACTCGTCGGTGACGATGCGGTGCAGCAGCGGTACGCCGAAGGCGTAGGTCTTGCCCATGCCGGTCCTGGCCTGACCGATGAGGTCGTTGCCGGTCATGGCCAGCGGCAGGGTTAGTTCCTGGATGGCGAAGGTGTGCTCGATGCCGCCCTCGGCGAGGGCGCGGACGATCTCCTCGCGCACGCCGAGCTCGGCGAAGGTGGTGGTCTTCGGGGCCGCCTCCGGAGCCTCGACGACGACGTCGATGTCCGGGGTGAGGGGCTCGTGATCGGTGGTGGTGGTCTCTGTGGTTTCGGTGGTGTTCGTGGTGGAAGAAGTCATGCGTTTGCCGACATAACCTTTCGTGTTGTCAATCTCGCGGCGTCCACACGCGCACACGGGTTCGACGAAAGAACGTTGGGGGCCTCGGCTGAACGAACGAATTCGCAGCAGCGGGCCGACCTGAGCCGACGTTGTGTGCGCACATTTCTCGGTAGCGGCGGATGACAGACGTGCCGCTTCCACCTCCATGATAACCGGCCCGGCCAATCAGGGGTCCTCGCGCCCAGTCGGCGCACGTCTCGGCGTCTAGAGTCGAGGCATGACTCCGACGCAGCCCGCGGCCGTGCCCGAGCAGACGGTGAACCCCACGACGGTCGAGCATCCGGGTGTCGAGCAGCTCTTCGCACTGCTGGCATACGGGGAGGTGGCGGCGTTCTACCGGCTCACCGACGAGGCGCGGATGGCGCCCAATCTGGCGGGTCGCATCAACATGGCGAGCATGGCCGCCGCCGAGATGAACCACTACGAGCTACTGCGCGACGCGCTGGCCAAACGTGGGGTCGACATCGTGTCCGCGATGACGAAATATGCTTCGGCACTGGAGAATTACCACCGCCTAACCACGCCGAGCACATGGCTGGAGGCGCTCGTCAAGACCTACATCGGGGACGCGCTGGCCGCCGACTTCTACCTCGAGATCGCCAGTGCGCTACCCGCCGACGCGGCCGACGTGGTGCGCGGCGTGCTATCGGAGACCGGGCATTCGCAGTTCGTCGTGGCCGAGGTCAAGGCCGCGATCGCCGCCAGTGACAAGCAGCGCCACCGCCTCGCGCTGTGGTCGCGCCGGCTGCTCGGTGAGGCGATCACCCAGGCTCAGTACGTGCTCGCCGAACACGACGAACTGGTCGACCTCGTCGTCTCCAGCGGGGAGGGCCTCGGCCGGCTGACCGAGTTCTTCGACCGTCTGCAGAACACGCACGCCTCCAGGGTTCGCGAGCTCGGCCTGCTCTAGCCGGACCGTTCTACTTGGTGCAGCTCGCGATCATCGTGCCGGTGTTCTGCGCCACCAGGGTGGCGCCGCTGGCATCGGAGATCTGGCAGTTCAACTGACCGGTGAGGCTGGTTGCCGTCACCGACTTCAGCTCGACACCGGGATCGAGTGTGACGGACTTGACCCAGGGCAGTGCGACGTTGAACTCGGTCTGCAGCGCGCCCTGCGCGTCGGTGTAGACGATGGTCACCATGTCCAGCAACGGTCGTTTGCCGGTCACCAGGTAGGTGACGGTTTGCGGCGAGACGGGCAAGACCGGCGCGATCGCGGACGGGGCAGCGGCTGCCGGCGGGGGCATGGGCGGGGTGGTCGCGGTCACGCTCGGGGCGATCGTGGTGACCGTCTCCGGTGACAACGGGCCCGTCGGTGCCGGGACGGGCGCCGCCGACGGTGCGAGGGGTGGGGCGGTCGTCTTGACGGCGTCCTGGGGCACGGTGGTCGAGGTGGGAGTGGGAGCGGCGATCGTCTTGGACACCGCGCCGCTGTCGCCGCCACCGAGGATGACCACCGTGCAGATGACGGCGATCAACAGGATGGCGGCTGCGACGCCAGCCACCCAGATCCAGCGGCGGTCGATCGGATCCTCGTACTCGTAGACGTCCTCGTACTCGGGGTCGTATTCGGCGTCGTCGTATTGAGCGGCGTCGTAGTGAGCCGAGCCGTAGGACGTGTCGTAGGACGGCTCGCGGGTGCCGTACGGCGTGTCGTACGCGTCGTAGTCGTGGAGGCTGCCGTCGTCGTAGTAACCGGTCTCGACGTTGCGGTATCCGCCGGTGCGGTGGGTGCGGCCGACACCCGCTGCCTCGGCGTTGCGCGCGGTCGTCGACGTCGGTGGATACGTTGCGAAAGGCCTGTCCATACCGCTTTCCCGTGAGTCGTCTTGGTCGATGCAGCGATGCTAACGAGACGGAAGTGACGCACGAGGTTGACGCGCTGGCCCTCAGGTCACGGTCCGGACTCGGTTGGGACACCGGTCGATTCGGCATCGCGAGGGCTTCGCCGTGCGCGAAGTGGGACCACCGCCGACGCATGCCGGTGACGTCGTCCACTAGCCTTCTCGAGAGAACGATCATCGAAGGGAAGGGTTCAGCGTGGAGGTCAAGATCGGCGTCACCGACAGTCCGCGCGAGCTGGTGCTCCAGAGCGCGTCCACCCCTGCCGAGGTGGAGGAGCTGGTGGCCGCGGCGCTGGGCAAGGACTCGGGCGTGCTCGCACTGACCGACGAGAAGGGCCGTCGCTACCTGGTGGCGAACAACCGGATCGCCTACGTCGAGATCGGCGCTCCCGAGTCGCGCAGGGTCGGATTCGGGATCGGAGCCACGGCTGCCGCGGTGGCCGACAAGCTCAGCTAGAAGCGGGCCAGCGGCACGTGTGACAGTCCGCCCCAGGCGAACTGCACCGTGCCGTCCACCGCGTCGTCCTTGGAGATCGGGCGGTCGGAGTTCAGCCAGTACCGCGCGCAGTCCACGCTCGTCGAGACCAATCCGACCGCGATCATCCTGGCGCGGTGTGCTTCCAGGCCCGAATCACTGCTGATGAGTTCGAACACCGCATCGGTGCAGGCCTCGGTGGCCACCCTCACCTGCGCGGACACCTGCGGCTCGGTGACGTAGTCGTTCTCGAAGATCAGCCGGTAGCCCTGGCCGTCGTGCTCGATGAAGTCGAAGAAGGCCTGCACCGCGGCGCGCAGCCGCTGCCGGTTGTCCGTGGTGGTGCGCAGCGCCTGGCGCACCCCGGAGACCAGGTTGTCCACGTGCCGCTGCAGCACCGCGAGGTAGAGCTCGAGCTTGGACGAGAAGTGTTGATACAGAACGGGTTTGCTGACTCCAGCGCGATCGGCGATCTCGTCCATCCCCGCGGCGTGGTAGCCGCGGTCGACGAACACCTCGCTGGCGGCCGCGAGCAACTGGCCGCGGCGCTCATCGCGGGGCAGACGGTTGCCACGACGGTTGGCGCCGGACGAACTACCTGTCGAACCGTCGCCATTCACCGGTTGGCCACCTTGCCTCTGGGCGGCGTTGGCGATGTCGCTCATCAATCCTCAATCTGGCTGTGCTGCGGTGTTTTGGGGTGCCGAGCGGGCGGGTCCGGATCGGTGGAACCGGTGGCCCATCGGATCGACACTACTACCGCCACTGTGGCGCCCGCCGCATCTGCGCCGGGCGGAGGGTGGCGCGCCACGGCCTGTGATGGCCCGGGCTGTGCCATCCTGGTTCGGTGACCTACGACCCGGGGCGTCGCGGGGGCGGTCGTCAGCCCGTGCTGCGCAACGAGTGGAGGGAACCCTTGCGCGCACAGCGCGACCCGCTCGCCGACGGCGGCGGCCGTCCGCGTGCCAACCGCGACGACCATCAGCAGTGGCGCAAGCAGTCCTGGCTGGGACGCTTCGTGTCGACCTACGGCTGGCGCGCCTACGCCATTCCCATCCTCACCGTCATCACCGTTCTCGTCGTCTATCAGACGCTGACCGGGACGACCGAGCCCATCCCGGTCCGGGCGGACGGGCCGGCACAGGGCCCGCCGACCATCGGGGCCGCGAGCACCGGCATCATCGGCGCCCCGCCCAAGGGGCTGACGCAGTTCGACGCCAACCTGCCGACCGGCGTACTGCCCGGTGGGGGGCCGTTCACCGAGGAGGGCGCCAAGACCTGGCACGTCGTGCCCGGCACGACGCCCAAGGTGGGCGAGGGCACGACGAAGTCCTTCACTTACACCGTCGAGGTCGAGGACGGCGTCGACACCGCGAGCCTCGGCGGCGACCAGGCCTTCGCGCAGATGGTCAGCGAGACGCTGGCCAACCCGAAGAGCTGGACGCACAATCCGCAGATCGCCTTCACCCGCATCGACGATCCCGCGGTCCAGCCGGACTTCAGGGTGTCGTTGACCTCTCCCATGACCGTGCGGGAGGGCTGCGGGTACGACATCCCGCTGGAGGCCTCCTGCTACAACCCCGCCTATCTGGGTGACCAGTCGCGCGTCTTCATCAACGAAGCGCGCTGGGTGCGGGGCGCGGTGCCGTTCCAGGGCGACATCGGTTCCTACCGGCAGTACGTGATCAACCACGAGGTCGGACACGCGATCGGCTATCAGAAGCACGAACCGTGCGCCGACAACGGCGCGCTGGCGCCGGTGATGATGCAGCAGACCTTCTCGACGAGCAACGACGACGACGCCAGGTTCGACCCGCAGTCCGTGCAGGCCGACGGCAAGACGTGCCGGTTCAATCCGTGGCCGTACCCCGTGGTGTCCTGATCCGCGGGGAAGGTCTTCGCGGGCATTGCCGTTGAATGGTGGGGCCTGGTGTGATCGTCATCGGGTACTCACGTCGATACGAGGAGCGAGCCGGTGTCCACACCGTTACCGCCGCTGGTTGAGCCCGCGGCACAGCTCACGCGCGAAGAGGTGTCGCGGTACAGCCGCCACCTGATCATCCCCGACCTCGGCGTCGATGGGCAGAAGCGGCTCAAGAATGCCAAGGTGCTGGTCATCGGCGCCGGCGGCCTCGGATCGCCGACGCTGCTCTACCTCGCGGCCGCGGGCGTCGGCACCATCGGCATCGTCGAGTTCGACGTCGTCGACGAGTCCAACCTGCAGCGCCAGATCATCCACGGCCAGCCCGACATCGGCCGCTCCAAGGCCGAGAGTGCCAGGGACTCGATCAAGGAGATCAACCCGCTGGTCGACGTGCGGTTGCACGAGGTGCGCCTCGAACCCGACAACGCCATCGGCCTGTTCGAGCAGTACGACCTGATCCTGGACGGCACCGACAACTTCGCGACGCGCTACCTGGTCAACGATGCCGCCGTGCTGGCGGGCAAGCCGTACGTCTGGGGATCGATCTACCGCTTCGAGGGCCAGGTGTCGGTGTTCTGGGAGGACGCGCCGGGCGACGAGGACGGCAATGAGCGGGGCCTGAACTACCGCGATCTGTATCCCGAACCGCCACCGCCGGGGATGGTGCCGTCGTGCGCCGAGGGTGGCGTGCTCGGCATCCTGTGCGCGTCGATCGCCTCGGTCATGGGCACCGAGGCCATCAAGCTGATCACCGGCATCGGCGAGCCGCTGCTCGGCCGGTTGATGGTCTACGACGCGCTCGACATGACGTACCGCACGATCAAGATCCGCAAGGATCCCGAGACGCCCAAGATCACCGAACTGATCGACTACGAGGCGTTCTGCGGGGTGGTGTCCGACGAGGCCGCCGAGGCGGCCGCCGACTCCACGATCACCCCGCACGAACTGCGCGACATGCTCGACTCGGGACGCAAGGTGGCGCTGATCGACGTCCGCGAGCCCGTCGAGTGGGACATCAATCACATCGACGGCGCGGAGCTGATCCCCAAGTCGGCCATCGAGGCGGGCGACGGCTTGACCAAGCTGCCGCACGACCGGACTCCGGTGCTCTATTGCAAGACCGGGATCCGGTCGGCCGAGGCGCTGGCCGCGGTGAAGAAGGCCGGTTTCGCCGATGCGCTTCATCTGCAGGGTGGGATCGTGGCATGGGCGCGACAACTCGAACCCGACATGGTCATGTACTGACGGCTGGTTGGCCCGGGCACGCCTTAGGCTGTGCCCGTGAGTGCCGACATGCCGCCTGACCACGTATTGGCGGCGTTTGGGCTGACGGGCGTGCGCCCCATCCCGCTCGGCTCGAGCTGGGAGGGCGGCTGGCGGTGCGGCGAGGTCGTGCTGTCGATGGTCGCCGAGCACGCCCGCGCCGGATGGTCCGCGAAGGTCCGCGAGACGTTGTTCGTCGACGGGGTGCGGCTGGCCAGGCCGGTCCGCTCGAGCGACGGTCGCTACGTGGTCGCGGGCTGGCGCGCCGACACGTTCGTCACCGGAACGCCGGAACCTCGCCACGACGAGGTGGTCTCGGCCGCGGTGCGGTTGCACGAGGCCACCGCGAAGCTGGAACGGCCGCGGTTCTTGACCCAGCCGCCGGGCGTGCCGTGGTCGGACGTCGACGTGTTCGTCGCCGCCGACCGCGCGGCCTGGGAGGAACGCCCGCTGCATTCGTTGCCGCCGGGGGCGATGGTGGCGCCGGGCGGGGCCGACGGGCAGCGCTCCGTCGAGTTGATCAATCAGCTGGCCGCGTTGCGCCGGCCGACGCGCAGCCCCAGCCAGCTGGTGCACGGCGACCTCTACGGCACGGTGCTCTTCGCGGGTTCGGCCGCTCCAGGAATCACCGACATCACGCCATACTGGCGACCCGCGTCCTGGGCGGCAGGGGTGGTCGTGGTCGACGCGCTGGCTTGGGGCGAGGCCGACGACGGGCTCGTCGAGCGGTGGGCGCCGCTTCCGGAGTGGCCGCAGATGTTGCTGCGCGCCTTGATGTTCCGCTTGGCGGTCCACGCGCTGCATCCGCGTTCGACGGCGGCCGCGTTCCCCGGTCTGGCCCGCACCGCGGCGCTGGTGCGGCTGATCCTCTAGAACTGGTGCCGGACTTCGGCCAGCCGTACCCGGCCGTCCCTGGCCAGAACGCCTTCGGCCCTGAGGTTTTCGAGCTGGCGGGTGGCCAGGTGCGGTGCAGGCCGGCCCGAAGCCGTGATCACCCGGTACCAGGGTAGGTCCGAGGAATCCGTCCGCATGATCCACGCGACGATGCGGGGGCTGGAAAGGCCTGCGGCGGCGGCGATGTCACCGTAGGTCGACACGCGTCCGGCGGGTATCGAGGCCACCAGCGCGCGCACCCTCTCCACCTGTTCGTCGGTGATCGCGGCCACCCGTCAGCCCACCCGGTCGCGAACCACCGCCGCCGTCTCGGCCGGCATGGCGTGGGCGACCATGTGATCGCAGTCGAAGTCCATCAGCGTGAAGTCAGCACCCAGTCGAGCGCTCAACGACGCGACGAGCTCGTCGGAGACGTAGGGGGGATCGGTCCGGATGGCGCGAATCAGCGTCGTCGGGGTGCCTTCCCGCGGCACCGCGATCGGCCTGGCCAGCTCGCTCCAGTACGACGTCGTCGCGGGCAAGCTGACCCGCCAGCCGACCCGCCCGTTCGGCAGCTCGACGAGGTGCTCGTCGATGTCGCGCTCCAGCTCGGCGGCGTCGACCTCACCCCACGAACCGGACGCCTTGTCCGCCCGTGCCTCGTCGCGGTCGGCGAAGTCCGGTGAGCTCAGCATCGCGTCGGCGATCTCCAGCATCCACGCACCGTCGAGCGCCACCGCGGGGTCGAGCAACACCAGTCCGGCGACCAGGTCGGGCCGGGTGGCCGCGAGGTTCAGCGCGACGGCGCCGCCGAAGGAATGCCCGACCACCCAGACCGGACCCTTGGCGTCGGTGTCGAGCAGGTGGCCGAGCGCGGCCACGTTGGCGTCGATGGTCCACGGCGCGGCCCACGACGAGCGCCCGTGGCCGAGGAGGTCGGGCGCCAGGATGGCGTACTCGGGCAGGTGCTGGTCGGCCAGGGTCTGCCACCGCTGGCCGTGCCCGGTCAGGCCGTGGATGGCGAGGATCTGGGGCGGCCGCTGGGGGCCGAATCGGCACACGTTCAACACGTCGTTCACGGTGTCGATGCTGCCAGTACCGTCCGGTGATCGTGACGGCCCCGTGCCGTCGACCTGGCTTGGCGGCACTTGTCGGACCCGCGTGATGTCATGCCGTCATGCCCGCTTCACGCACCGCGTCGTCGCCCACCGTGCTGACCGATCCCGGTCTGCGGGGCACCGTGCGGGTGCTCGGCGGTCCCGGTACGGGCAAGAGCTCGCTGCTGGTCGACACCGCGGCCGCGCGCATCGCCGCCGGGGTCGACCCGGAATCGGTTCTGCTGCTCACGGGTTCGGCCAAACTGGGGGTTCGGGCCAGGGCCGCGGTGACCGCCGCCCTGCTCGGCGATTCCGGGCCTGCCGCGGTGCGCGAACCGATGGTGCGCACGGTGCACTCCTATGCATTCGCGGTGCTGAGGTTGGCGGCCCAGCGCAACGGCGATCCGCCGCCACGGTTGATCACGAGTGCCGAGCAGGACGGCATAATCCGGGAGCTGCTGGCCGGCGACGTGGAGGACGGCGAGCATGCGTCCGTGCCGTGGCCGCGGCACCTGCGGCCTGCCCTCGGCACCGTCGGATTCGCCAACGAGTTGCGCGATCTGTTGGCCCGATGCACCGAGCGCGGCGTGGATCCCGCTGCGCTGCAACGCATCGGGCGGCGCGCCGGCCGGTCGGAGTGGGTCGCCGCCGGCCGGTTCGCGCAGGTGTACGAGCAGGTGATGCTGCTGCGGTCGGCGGTGGGCATGGCGGCACCGCAGGCCACCATTCCCGCCCTCGGCGCGGCCGAAATGGTCGGCGCGGCGCTGGAGGCGTTCGCCGCCGACCCGGACTTGCTGGCCAGTGAGCGTGGCAGGATCCGGTTGCTGCTGGTCGACGATGCGCAGAACCTCGACCCGCAGGCCGCGCTGCTGGTCCGGGTGCTGGCCGCCGGGGCCGAGCTCGCGCTGATCGCCGGTGATCCCAACCAGGCCGTGTTCGGTTACCGCGGAGCCGATCCGGCGCTGCTGAGCGACGGTGACCATCCGACCGTCGTCCTGACCGAGTCGCACCGCTGTTCGTCGGCAGTGGCGCGCGCGGTGACGGGGATCGCCGCCCGGTTGCCAGGGGCCGACCCCGCCAGGCAGCTCACCGCCGCGGGTGCTGCGACGGGGTCGGTGGCCGTCCGAATCGCCGCGTCGGAGCGCGCCGAGTCGGCCGTGATCGCCGACGCGCTGCGGCGCAGGCACCTGGTCGACGGCGTCCCGTGGTCCGAGATGGCGGTCATCGTGCGGTCGGTGCCACGGGTGGGGGCCGCGGTCGCCCGCACGCTGGCATCCGCAGGAGTGCCGGTCCGCCAGCAGGCCGCCACGGGCCCGCTCGCCGAGCATCCCGCGGTCGCCGCACTGCTCACCGTGCTCGAGGTCGTCGTCGCCGGGATGACCGGTGAACGGGCGTTGGCCTTGCTGACCGGTCCGATCGGACGGGTCGACCCGGTGTCGTTGCGGCAGCTGCGACGCACCCTGCGCCGGATCGACGCCGCCAGCCCACCCCGAGAGTTCGCCGAGCTACTGGTCGAGGTGCTCGACGCCCGCCGGCCGCTCACCGCCGAGATCCCGGAGCAGCTCGCACAGGCGCTCAAACGGGTGCGCAAGGTGGTGGGGGCGGCCGCACGCAGTGACGCCGACGGCCTGGATCCGCGGTTCACGCTGTGGCAGGCCTGGCATCAGACCGGTTTGCAGCGACGCTGGTTGGCCGCCACCGAACGCGCGGGAACGGTTGGCGCCCAGGCGGGCCGTGACCTCGACGCCGTGACCGCGTTGTTCGACGTGGCCGAGCGGTACGTCACCCACGTCACGGGCGCGTCGCTGGCCGGTTTCGTCGACCACGTGCGGGCCATGGTGCTGTCCGCTCCGGCCGACGACGCTGCCGCGGTGGGGGAGGCGGTGGCGGTCGTGTCGGCGCACGCGGCGCTCGGCCGGGAGTGGGACTTCGTGGTGCTCGCCGGTGTGCAGGAGGGGTTGTGGCCCAACGTGGTTCCCCGCGGCGGCGTGCTCGGGACGCAACGACTCGTCGACGCCCTCGACGGCATCGCCGACGGCACCTCGACCAGGGCGCCGCTGCTGGCCGAGGAGCGCAGGCTGTTGCTCGCCGCGCTTGGCAGAGCACGCACCCACGTGCTGGTGACCGCCGTCGACGGCGAGGAGGGTGACGACGCCCTGCTGCCGTCACCCTTCTGCGCTGAACTGCTCGCGCTGTCGACCGAGCGGCCGGCCGAGCCCGCCGAGCCCATTCGCGCCCCGCGCGTGCTGACGCCGGCCGCGGTCGTCGGCAGGCTCCGCGCGGTGGTGTGTGCGCCCGAGGGCACGGTGGGCGATGCGATGCGAGAGCGTGCGGCAACGCAATTGGCCCGGCTGGCGACCGCTGGCGTGCCCGGTGCGGTCCCCGATCAGTGGTATGGCACCACGGCAACGTCGACCGAACAGCCGCTGTGGACCGGCGCGGAGCACGTGGTGACGCTGTCGCCGTCGACGTTGCAGACGCTGGCCGACTGCCCGCTGCGGTGGCTGCTCGAGCGCCACGGGGGCAGCGACGGTCGCGACGTCCGGTCCGCGTTGGGCACCCTCGTCCACGCGCTGGTGTCGGATTCGGGCAAGAGCGAGGGGCAGTTGCTCGCCGAGCTCGAATCGGTTTGGGACGAGCTGCCGTTCGAGGCGTCCTGGTATGCGGCCAACGAACTCGACCGCCATCGGGAGATGCTGAGGGCCTTCGTGCAGTGGCGCGAGCAGACGCGCCACGAGCTGACCGAGGTCGGCACCGAGGTCGACGTCGACGGCGTCCTCGCGCCCGCCGACGCAGAGCTGCCCGGGGTGCGCGTTCGGGGACGGGTCGATCGGCTGGAGCGCGACGCCGAGGGCCGCCTCGTCATCGTCGACGTCAAGACTGGCAAGAGCCCCGTCACCAAGGACGACGCCCAACGGCATGCCCAGCTGGCGATGTACCAGCTGGCGATCGCCGAAGGCGTCCTGCCCCAAGGTGACGAGGCTGGCGGTGGCCGCCTGGTCTACCTCGGCAAGATCGGTGCGTCCGGAGCCGCTGAGCGCGAACAGAACCCGATGACGGCCGACGGTCGGGCCGAGTGGCGCGACCGCGTCCGGGAGGCGGCCGCAGCCACCAGCGGTCCCCAGTTCGTGGCCCGTGTCAACGACGGCTGCGTGCACTGTCCCGTGCGCGCGATGTGCCCAGCCCGGGCCGCGGCGGAGGGACGCGCGTGATCGCCCGGTACAGCCCGTCCGAACTCGCCGAGGCGCTCGGCATCTTCGAGCCAACCGAGGAACAGGCCGCCGTCATCGCCGCGCCACCGGGTCCGCTGGTCGTCATCGCGGGTGCTGGCGCGGGCAAGACCGAGACGATGGCCGCGCGGGTCGTCTGGCTGGTCGCCAACGGTCACGCCCGCCCAGGTGAGGTGCTCGGGTTGACGTTCACCCGCAAGGCCGCCGGGCAGCTGCTGCGCCGGGTGCGCACCCGGCTGGCCAGGTTGGCGGGGGCGGGCCTGGTTCCCGGCGACTCCGGTGAGGTCGACGAGCACCCGTCGATCGGCACGTACCACGCCTTCGCTGGCACGCTGTTGCGCGAGCACGGCCTTCTGTTGCCGGTCGAACCGTCCACCAGGCTGATCAGCGAGACCGAGTCGTGGCAGTTGGCCTTTCGGGTGGTCTGTGAGCACCCCGCGGCCCTGGACACCGACAAGTCACCGGCCACCATTACCGCGATGGTGTTGCGGCTGGCCGGCCAACTTGCCGAGCACCTGGTGGACACCGACCAGTTGCGCGACACTCACGTCGAGCTGGAGCGGTTGGTGCACGCCCTGCCCGCCGGTCCCCGGCAGCGCGACACCGGGCCAAGTCAGTCGCTGCTGAGGATGCTGGCGACCCAGGCCGAGCGCGCGATGATCGTGCCGCTGATCGACGCACTGCACCAACGGATGCGCGCCGAGAACGTGATGGACTTCGGCATGCAGATGGCATCGGCCGCCCGTCTCGCCGAGGCGTTTCCCCAAGTCGGCGCGCAGTTGCGGGAGCGCTACCGGGTGGTGCTGCTCGACGAATACCAGGACACCGGGCACGCACAGCGGGTGGCGCTGTCGTCGTTGTTCGGTGGAGGCGCCGACGACGAGCTCGCGCTGACCGCCGTCGGTGACCCGATCCAGTCGATCTACGGCTGGCGGGGCGCCTCGGCGACCAACCTGCCACGGTTCACCACGGACTTCCCACTGTCGGACGGCACGCCCGCGCCGACGTTGGAACTGCGCACCAGCTGGCGCAACCCGCCGCGGGCCCTGCATCTGGCGAACGCGGTCTCTGCCGAGGCACGCCGGAGGTCGGTGGCGGTCCGTGAGCTGTTGCCGCGACCCGGTGCGCAACCCGGCGCGATCTCCTGCGCGCTGTTCGACGACGTGAGCACCGAAAGGGATTGGGTCGCCCAACAATTGGCGGAGCGCTACCACGGTGCCGTTGCGGCGGGCGCGGAGATCCCCACCGCGGCGGTGCTGGTACGCCGCAACGCCGATGCCGCCCCGATGGCCGAGGCCCTGACCAATCGAGGGGTGCCGGTCGAAGTGGTCGGATTGTCGGGATTGCTGTCGGTGCCCGAGGTGGCCGACGTCGTCGCGATGCTGCGGTTGACCGCCGACCCCACCGCGGGCTCGGCCGCCATGCGCGTCCTCACCGGGCCGCGTTGGCGGTTGGGCGCTGCCGACGTGACCGCGCTGTGGCGGCGGGCCGTGGAGCTCGACTCCGCAGCCGGGTCGGCCGCCGAGCGGTCCTCGACGGCGCACGTCGTCGCGTCCGCCGGTCCCGACGCGGATCGGGCGTGCCTGGCGGACGCGATCTGCGACCCCGGCCACTCCGACCGGTACTCACCGGTCGGATACGAGCGGATCGTGGCCCTCTGCCGCGAGTTGACGACACTGCGCGCCCAGATGCACCACCCGCTGCCGGAGCTCATCGCCGAGATTCGGTGGATGCTGGGGGTGGACGCCGAAGTGCGTGCCGAGCAATCGGTTTCGGCGGGCTGGTGCGGTACCGAGCACCTCGATGCGTTCGCCGACGTCGTGGCCGACTTCGCGGCGCGGCCATCGGCCACGGTGGCGGCGCTGCTGGCCTATCTCGACGTCGCAATGGACGTCGAGAAGGGTCTGGCGCCCGCCGAGCTCACGGTGTCCAGGGACCGCGTGCAGATCCTGACGGTCCATGCGGCCAAGGGGCTGGAGTGGCAGGTCGTCGCCGTGCCGCATCTGAGCGGCCGGGTGTTCCCGTCGACGGGAACCGCGCGCACCTGGCTGACCGACGCCGGTGACCTGCCGCCACTGCTGCGCGGTGACCGCGCCTCGGTGACCGAGCACGGCGTGCCAGTGCTGGACACCTCCGACGTCAACGATCGGAAGGCGTTGTCCGACGCGATCGCCGCCCACCGGGCCACGCTCGATCAGCGCCGCACCGACGAGGAGCGCCGGCTGCTGTACGTGGCGTTGACTCGCGCCGAGGACACGCTGGTGCTCTCGGGTCACCACTGGGGTGCCACCGAGTCCAAGGCCCGGGGGCCGTCGGACTTCCTGCTGGAGATCAAGGACGTCATCGACCGGACGACCGCCGAGGGCGATCCGTGTGGCGTCGTCGAGCACTGGGCGCCGGCCCCGGCGGAGGGGGAGGTCAACCCGCTGCGGGACATCGTCACCGAGCGGTCGTGGCCCGAGGAATCGGCGGGCGCGCAGCGCACCACCGTCCATCGTGGCGCCGAGCTCGTCGAGGCGGCCATGGCGGCCGGTGCCTCGCCGGTGCCGACGGGCGAGGCGGACGTCGATGGCTGGGCGGCCGACGTGGATGCACTGCTCGTCGAGCGTGCGCAGGCACTGGCCAGGCCCACCGCGGTAGTGCCGCCGCAACTGTCCGTCAGCGCGCTGGTCGACATTGGCCGCGACCGCGAAGGCGCGCTGCGCCGGCTGCAGCGCCGGCTGCCGATGCGACCCGACCCGCACGCATTGCTGGGTACCGCGTTCCACGACTGGGTGCAGCGGTTCTTCCACGCCGACCGGTTGTTCGACCTGGAGGACCTCCCGGGCGCAGTCGACGGCGAACTCGGTCTGCTCGAAGCCGAGCGGCTCGCCGAGTTGCAGAGCGCGTTCGCCGTGTCACCGTGGGCGGCGCGGACACCGATGGAGGTGGAGGTCCCGTTCGACATGATCGTGGGCGGCATAGTCGTGCGCGGCCGCATCGACGCGATCTTCGCCGACGACGACGGCGGGGTGACCGTGGTCGACTGGAAGACCGGCGATCCGCCATCGAACCCGGAGGCATTGCAGCAGAACGCCATTCAGCTGGCGGTCTACCGGCTGGCCTGGGCGGCGACGTCGGGGGTCGCACCGGAGTCGGTGCGCGCCGCGTTCCACTACGTGCGCAGCGGGCGCACGGTCGTGCCCGAGACGTTGCCCGACGCCACGGAGCTGGCGGGGCTGCTGGCCGTGCCTAGCGAGGAGCGTTGCGGTACACCTTGAGCGCCTGCGTGATCATCGGCACCTGCAGCGGCAGCCGCGCGATGGAGGCGACGCGGGCCGGCCAGCCCTTGCTCCAGAACACTCGGATCGAGTTGACGTTGGCGGGAAAGACGCCGACGTAGAGCGCGATCGCGGCCAGCGCGCCGACCCGTCGGGTCTTCGGCACCAGCAGCATCGCTCCGGTCGCGGCCTCGGCCACGCCGGAGGCCAGCGTGTAGAACCGCGGCGTGCCAGGCAGCTCGGCGGGAACGATCGTGTCGAAGGGCTTCGGGGCGACGAAGTGCAGCACGCCCATGCCGACGAGCATCGCGCCCATCCGCTGGGCGGTCTTCTGGCTGGGGGCGTCGCCGAATGTTGGTGCGGGGGAGGTCATGGTTACATTGTGCTGTGCGGCGTGTTGGGCAGATGATGGGCCCTCATGGCCAAGGGTAGGTTGCGTCGTCGGTTGGCGGCGCTCGATCAGACGCTGACCACGCAGCCCGACCATGCGCTGGTCGGCACGCTGCGCATACCCGAGACCCCGGTCAGCCCGGCCCGCAAGATCGTCATGCGGGTCATCTACGCGCTGACCGCGTTGTTCGCCGCCGTCGCGATCGTCTACCTCGACCGTGACGGCTACCGCGACGTCCAGGGCAACGAGCTGTCCTTCCTGGACTGCCTGTACTACGCCACGGTGTCGCTGTCGACCACCGGCTACGGCGACATCACCCCGTTCACCCCGTCGGCGCGGTTGATCAACGTCCTGGTGATCACGCCGTTGCGGGTTGCGTTCCTCATCGTGTTGATCGGTACGACGGTGGAAACCCTGACCGAGGCCTCGCGTCAGACGCTGAAGATCCAGCAGTGGAGGAGAAGAGTGCGCGACCACACCGTCGTCGTCGGATACGGCACCAAGGGCAAGACCGCCGTCGCGGCGATGATCGGTGACGGCGCCAAGAGCAGCGAGATCGTCATCGTCGACACCGACCGGGCAGCGCTGGACCGCGCCGACAAGGCCGGCCTCGTGACGGTGCACGGTGACGCCAACCGCGCCGACGTGCTGCGGCTGGCCGGCGCCCAGCACGCCAAGGCGATCGTCGTGGCCACCAACAGCGACCCGACCGCCGTGCTCGTCACGCTGACCGCCCGCGAGCTGGCGCCCAAGGCCAAGATCATCGCCTCGATCCGCGAGGCCGAGAATCAGCACCTGCTGCTGCAGTCCGGCGCGGACTCCGTGGTGGTGTCCTCCGAGACTGCCGGGCGGCTACTCGGCATGGCGACCAAGACCCCGACCGTGGTGGAGATGATCGAGGACCTCCTGACCCCCGATGCGGGTTTCGCGATCGCCGAGCGCGACGTATCAGCCAAGGAGCTCGGCGGATCGGCCCGGCACCTGCCCGACATCGTGCTCGGCGTCGTCCGGGAGGGGCAGCTGCTCCGGGTGGACGATCCCGAGGTCGATGCCATGGAGCTCGGCGACCGCCTGCTCTACATCCGCAATGCAGAAGGTAACCGTTGAGTACTCCTGGAGCCTTCGCGCTGCGCAACGTTCCCCTGCTGTCGCGCGTCGGCTTGGTGCGGGCGGACGAACTGCGCACCGACCCCGCCGCGCTGCGCGACGGGTGGGCCGATGCCGTGCTGCTGAACGTGGATCGGCGCAATCAGGTGCTGATCTCCGGCGGCCAGGTGGTATTGGGCAAGGCGGCCAAGCATTCCAGCGAGCCCGACGAGCACGCGGTGTTCCTCGGCCGGATGCCCGACGGCAGGCACGTGTGGGCGGTGCGCGGTGCGCTGGAGGGGCCGGAGGATCCGCATGCCGAGTCCGAGGTGCTCAACCTGCGCCAGGCGGGGGCGATCTTCGACGACCTCAGCTCGCAGCTGGTGGCCACCGCGACCGCCCTGCTGAATTGGCATGACAGCGCCCGGTTCAGCAGCATCGACGGCTCGCCGACCAAGAGTCACAAGGCGGGCTGGTCGCGGATCAACCCGGTCAACGGACACGAGGAATTCCCGCGTCAGGACCCGGCCGTCATCTGCCTGATCCACGACGGGCACGACCGCGCGGTGCTGGCGCGTCAGACGGTGTGGCCCGAGCGATTGTTCTCGCTGATCGCCGGCTTCGTCGAGGCCGGCGAGTCCTTCGAGTCGTGCGTCGTGCGCGAGGTCGCCGAGGAGATCGGGCTCGACGTGCGCGACGTGACGTACCTGGGCAGCCAGCCATGGCCGTTCCCGCGCTCCCTGATGGTCGGCTTCCACGCCATCGGCGATCCGGAGCAGGAGTTCTTCTTCAGCGACGGCGAGATCGCCGAGGCGGCGTGGTTCACCAGGGACGAGGTGCGCGCGGCGCTGGCCGACGGGGACTGGACCAGCGACTCGCCGTCGCGGCTGTTGCTGCCCGGTTCGATCTCGATAGCCAGGGAGATCATCGAATCCTGGGCGTACGTCGACTGATTCAGGCGGCGAGCTTGGCCTGGACCTGCTTGAGACTGGGGTTGGTCAGCGTCGAACCGTCGGCGAACTTCACCGTCGGCACCACGTGGTTGCCGCCGTTGACCGAGCCGACGAACTCCGCCGCGGCCGGGTCGGCCTCGATGTCGACCTCGGTGTAGCCGATGCCCGCGGACTTCAGGGCGGACTTGAGCCGGGCACAGTAGCCGCACCACGACGTCGAGTACATGGTCAGCTGCGCATTGGTACCTGTCATAGCGTTGTCAACGTAGTGGAGACCGGCGGTATTGCACCATCGGGGGTGAGCTGCGCGACCGTCGAATCGGTGAATGTCGCCACCCCCTGCCAAGATGGATGCCATGCCATCCCAGGCTCCCGTGGCCACCTCGTCGGGCAAGAGTGGGCCGTTGGTGCGGCTCATCGACGATCTCGACGAGGAGCAGCGCGAGGCCGTGCAGGCGCCGCGGGGTCCGGTGTGCGTGCTCGCGGGTGCCGGCACCGGCAAGACCAGGACCATCACCCGCCGCATCGCGTATCTGGTGGCGGCCGGGCACGTCGCGCCCGGCCAGGTGCTTGCGGTGACGTTCACCTCGCGCGCAGCGGGGGAGATGCGGGCCCGGTTGCGGTCCCTTGACGAGCAGGGCGCCGACGGGGTCGGTACCGGGGCCGTGCAGGCCATGACGTTTCACGCCGCGGCCCGGCGGCAGCTGCAGTACTTCTGGCCGCGGGTCGTCGGTGACACCGGGTGGGAGCTGCTCGACAGCAAGTTCGGCGTGGTCGCCCAGGCGGCCAACCGGGCCAGGATCCAGGCGAGCACCGACGACGTCCGCGACCTCGCCGGTGAGATCGAATGGGCCAAGGCGTCGCTGATCAGCCCCGAGGGTTACCCCGCCGCGGTCGCCGAGGCGGGGCGTGACATCCCGTTGGACGCCGCCAAGGTCGCGGCCGTCTACGCCGGCTACGAGGCGCTGAAGGCCCGCCGCGACGGCACCACTCTGCTGGACTTCGACGACCTTCTGCTGCACACCGCCGCGGCGATCGAGAACGATGCCGCGGTCGCGCAGGAGTTCCGCGACCGCTACCGCTGCTTCGTCGTCGACGAGTACCAGGACGTCACGCCCCTGCAGCAGCGCGTGCTGAACGCCTGGCTCGGCGACCGCGACGACTTGACGGTGGTCGGCGACGCCAACCAGACCATCTACTCATTCACCGGCGCCACCCCGGCCTATCTCCTGGACTTCTCCCGTCGCTTCCCGGACGCGGCGGTGGTGCGGCTGGAACGCGACTACCGCTCCACCCCGCAGGTCGTCTCCCTGGCCAACCGGGTGATCTCGATGGCCCGCGGACGCATGGCGGGCAGCAAGCTGCACCTGATCGGTCAGCGCGATGCCGGGCCGGTGCCGACGTTCACCGAGCATCCCGATGAGGTCGCCGAGGCCGGGGCCGTCGCGAAGTCGATCAAGAAGCTGATCCAGGCGGGCACTGCGCCTGCGGAGATCGCGGTGCTCTACCGGATCAACGCCCAGTCGGAGGTCTACGAGGAAGCCCTGACCGCCGCGGGCGTGGCGTTCCAGGTGCGGGGCGGGGAGGGCTTCTTCAGCCGTCAGGAGGTGCGCCAGGCCCTGGTCGCGCTGCAGCGGGCCGCCGAGCGGGTCGACGCCGTCGGGGCCGAGCTGCCGCCCGTCGTGCGCGAACTGCTCGAGCCGCTGGGCCTGACCGCCGAAGAGCCGCAGGGTGTCCGGGCCCGTGAGCGGTGGGAGGCATTGGTCGCCCTGGTCGAGCTGGTCGAGGAGGAGGTCGCGCTGCGGCCCTCGTTGGACATCCGCGCCCTGCTGGCAGAGTTGCGGCAGCGCGCCGATGCGCGGCACCCACCGGTGGTCCAGGGCGTCACGCTGGCGTCGCTGCACGCCGCCAAGGGACTGGAATGGGACGCGGTGTTCCTGGTCGGTCTGGCCGACGGCACCATGCCCATCTCGCATGCGCTGGCCCGCGGCGCCGACAGCGAGCAGGTCGAGGAGGAGCGTCGGCTGCTCTACGTCGGGGTCACGCGGGCGCGCGTGCATCTGGCGCTGAGCTGGGCGCTGGCCCGCACTCCCGGTGGACGGCAGGGTCGCCGGCCGTCGCGCTTCCTCAACGGCATCGCACCGCAGACCGGCACCGACGAGGGGCCGAGCAAGCCGCGCCGCCAGCGTGGCCCCGCCCCACGCTGCCGGATCTGCAATGGCGCGTTGAGCACACCCGCGTCGATCATGTTGCGGCGCTGCGAGACCTGCCCGTCCGACCTGGACGAAGAACTGCTGGCGCAGCTCAAGGAATGGCGCCTGGAGACGTCCAAGACGATGAAGGTGCCTGCCTACGTGGTGTTCACCGACAACACCCTGCTCGCCATCGCCGAGACGCTGCCCTCCGACGAGGCGGCTCTGGTCGCGATTCCGGGCATCGGTGCGCGCAAGCTCGAGCAGTACGGAGCCGACGTCTTGGCGCTGGTCAGGGGCCGGCGTTAGGCCGTGCCGCGAAAACGGTCGGGATGCACCAAGATTCTGCCAAAGATGCAGGTCAGAAAATCGCTTGTCCGATTTGGGTGTTAGCCTCTAACCTCGTAAGCGTCTAATTCAGTCGAGTCGGTAGGGAGGTGTCCATCATGAAGTTCCAGTCGTTCTCCGGCGTAGCCAATGCTCGTGCCAACGCCCATGCCAACGTCGACGTCATGCCGTGGTCCCTCCACGTCGCTGGACCCGTCGCCCCGGCGGCGCATTGGGCGATTGGCACGAAGCGCGCCATTCCGGCGCTCAAGCGACGCGCCGCCGCCGCGACCGTCGCGTCCGTGAATCGAGGCTCCATCTAGGAAGCTCTCGAAAGCCTCATGGCCACGGACCCGACACCACAGGATCCGTGGCCAGATTCGTTTTCGGGACATCCGAACACCTGGTCGCAGATCCATCGAAGACAGATGGCCGATCGACTGAGACCAGGAAGAAGGTGATTCGGACATGTCTGCGCAGACATGCCCCGAAAGAACGCATCCGGCGGTGCCGTGTCACGTCGGTGATCCCGACCTGTGGTTCGCCGAGAACCCCCTCGAACTCGAGCGGGCCAAGACGCTGTGCGCGGACTGCCCGATCCGGCGTCAGTGTCTCGCCGAAGCGCTGGAACGCCAAGAGCCATGGGGAGTTTGGGGCGGCGAGATCATCGACCGCGGAGCGGTGGTGGCGCGTAAGAGGCCAAGGGGCCGCCCGCGGAAGAACCCGGTTGCGAACCCGGCGGCCGCGTAGCCGGCGACAGGTCGCCTGACCCCACGTATTGCTGGGGTCAGGCGGCGTGCTCGAAGATCAGGACGCGAAGCCCGGAATGTATTCTGCGGTAAGCGCTCTCACCGGTACATGGGCGTCGAGCTGGCATGAGATCGCGACGATCGAGGCGATCACGCGCATCGGGATCGCCAGCTTGGCCGGCAGATCCATCGCGCGGGCCGTCCGGATCGCGTCGGCCGAGAGGTCCATGTTGGCCGCGGCCATGCGCTGAATCCACTTGCGGGTGTAGTGGAATACCTCGACCTCGATGGGTTCGACGTACTGACGCAGCATGTCGTCGATCTCGCGTGCCGACACCTGCTGGCCACGCTGAATGAACCCGATCCGCTCCATCGTCGGCAGTAGCCGGTCGTAGTCCTTCTCCTGCGCGTAGCGCAGCATCTGCCCGAGCTCCGGGGGCAGTCCGCCGGGAAGCGGTGCGACGGCACCGAAGTCGAGGACGCCCATGCGTCCGTCGGCGAGCAGCATGAAGTTCCCGGGATGGGCGTCACCGTGCATCATCTCGAGGCGCTGTGGTGCGCCGAAGGTGAGCTCGGCCAGTCGGGTGCCCATGAGGTCGCGCTGCTCGGGGGTGCCGGTGCGGATGATCTGTGCCATCGGGATGCCGTCGATCCACTCGGCGATGACCACCTTGGGAGCGCTCGCGACGATCGCGGGCACCAGGAAGTGCGGGTCGTCGTGATAGGCCTTGGCGAAGGCACGCTGGTTGTCGGCCTCCAGCCGGTAGTCGAGTTCCATCTCGGTGCGTTCGATGAGTTCGTCGACCACGCCCTGGACGTCGGCGCCGGGGGAGAGCTGCCGGAAGACGTAGACCAGTCGCTGCATGGTCTTCAGGTCGGCGCGCAGGGCCTCGTCGGCGCCCGGGTACTGGATCTTGACCGCGACCTCGCGGCCGTCGGACCAGATGGCCTTGTGAACCTGGCCGATGCTGGCCGACGCGATGGGGGTGTCGTCGAAGGCTTGGAAGCGGTCGCGCCACTTGGTGCCGAGCTGGGCGTTCAGGACGCGATGCACCTTCGTTGCGGGCAGTGGCGGGGCGTCCTTCTGGAGCTTGGTCAGGGCCTCGCGGTAGGGCTCGCCGAACTGCTCGGGGACCGCGGCCTCCATCACCGACAGCGCCTGGCCGACCTTCATCGCGCCGCCCTTGAGTTCGCCGAGGACGGTGAAGAGCTGATTGGCGGCCTTCTCCATCATCTCGGCATTGACGTCGTCCTTGGACATGCCGGTCAGCCGTTTGCCGAAGCCAAGGGCGGCCCGCCCGGCGAACCCGACGGGCAGGCTTGCGAGCTTGGCGTTCCTGGCGACTCGTCCACGCTTGATGTCTGCCACGACTCCATCATCCATGACGATGCTGGCAGCGCGACCGCCGCGGGGAGCGGCCATCGTGCTCACTCGCCGGTGTGGCGCTCCGGACGGCTCTCGTCGGCATTCGAGTCGGCCAGCTCGGCCCCGTCGTCGCACGGATCCTCGTGCCAGTCGCCGAACGGATCCGGGTAGTCGGCCCAATCCCACGGCGCGGCCATTTCGGCGTCGGTCAGCACGGCGCCGGACAAGGCGGCGACGACGTCGCTGGGATCGGCGCCACAGACCAGGATCACCATCGAGGTGTGCCGGTCGCCGTATTCGGCGCTCCACATCAGGTCGGCCATGGCGCGTCGGTCGGGGGCCACATAGGCCCGTTCCGAGGCATCCATGGCGGCCAGCCACCGCCCCGCGGTGTCGATGCGCAACCCGCCACCCGCGGACTGCAGCCACATCGCCTGCCGGGGTTGGGTGGCCAGCCACAGTCGGCCCCTGGTGCGGATCACCCCCTCGAGCAGCAGGTCGACGGCGGCGTGCAGCCGCTGCGGGTGCAGTGGCCGGGTCGCGGTGAACTCGACGAGCTGCACGGCTCCGTCGCGTCCGAGTGGCGGTTGGCCGGCCAGAAGCGGCTTGTGGGGGCCGTCGCTGCGACCGCGGCGGGCGTCGGGTTCCAGGTTCGCCAGCGCCATCTCGACGCGGTCGGGCCCGACGGTGATCCGCGCGCGCGGCGTCAGGCGTCGCAGCACGGCCAGCGTCACCGCCTCCGGGCGAGTCGGCACCAGCACGTCGGCGAACTCGGCCTGTCCGACCACCACCTGGGCGACGGTCCTGCCATCGGCCAGCTCGTCCTCGCCGAGGGCCTGCTCGAGGAAGCGGTCGACGTCCACGCAGGTCACGACGGCCCGGATGGCGACGTCGCGGGCCGCCGGGCCGTCCAAGTATCCGGGTCCGACCCGCACCTCGACGTGGTTGATCGCCCAGCAGATCGGCTCGGGTTCCAGCCACGGCGCCAGGTGCACCACGATGCGGTCGAGGTCGTCGCGTCGGTGCAGCCGTCGCAGCAGCACCAGGAGGTCGTCGCGCACTGTGCACGACAAGCAGCCGTGCGCCAGTTCGAGCGCGGTCTCGATCGTCTGCGGCAGGCCGTCGCGCTGGATCTCGAGGGTGCGACGCACGACGTGGCCGTCGAACCGATGCCGCACGACCAGCGTTCCGGGTCGTCGCAGCAGCGTGTCGGTCACCGCATCGGTGTCGCCCTGGCCGGTCGTCAGCACTACAGGAGTCCGCATACCGCTCCTTATTGATAATCGTTGTCATCTAGCGGGGTTTCACGGTACAGTCCGGGGAGGTCGTTGTCGAAAATCATTTTCATCAGTACGGTCACCGAGAGGGGTTGGTCGCGATGTCGGCTCAGCGTCGAAATCCTTCTGGGAAAACGTCTTTCGGGACCCGTCGGCCCTTCACCGTCATCGTGTGCACCGCGTGCGCGGCCGACGGGGACGCCGCGGTGCCGGCCGAGCTCAGGGCGACGATCCGGCGGAGCGCTCACGGCATGCTGGTCACGACGGGTTGTCTGCTCGCACCGGGCCGGTGCACCCAGGCGGTGGGGCGCGTCACGGTCGCCGTGCAACCCTGCACCGTCGACCGGCGCCCAGAGGGCCGGGTTCGATGGGTGGGTCCGATCGACGGGGCCGGGGAGGTGCGCGCCCTGTGCCGGTGGCTGGAGCGCGGTGACTGGGACGCGCCGCTGAGCACCAGGTGGGACGCCCGGCGGCACGTCGAAAGTAGGAACTAGGGCACCGTCGGGGAACGGGCCCGGGCGTCAGCACTCGCAGCGAGGGTGGCGCGACCACCGGCGGCTGGTCGTCGAGCCGGTGCGTACGTCGAACTCGAGCGTGGTGTCCAGGGTGGACGGCGGTTCATCCGCGCGGCGCGGGTCGTCGGACTCGTGCACGGCCTCGATGACGCGATCGACCTGGCTGAGCGCCAACGCCGCCGTGCCAAGCAGGGTGGCGCGATCCGCGCTGCCGACCGCGTCGCGCAGCTGGGCCGCGACGGCCGGCCAGGCCGCGTCGCGATCGCTGCGGTAGAGATCGGCGCAGCCCAGGCAGCTGGTGACTCCGGGGATCACCAGTGGGCCGATGAGCCCCGTCCCGTCGCGCACCCGCACCGGCAGGTGCGGAATTCGCGCCCGGTGCAGTTCGCGCAGCAGGTGCGGATCGGCGACCAGCACGTCGGAGAGCACCACCAGATCCGTCGTCCCCGCGGTGACCCCGGCGTGCTTGCGGTCGCTCTGTTTGACCCTGGCCCCCGAGCAGCGCAGCGCGCTCGCGAGCAGATCCGACAGCGGTCCACGGCCGTGGATGCGGATCGACGCCGACCGGGTGGGTACGGGAGTGGCGGTGACCAGCCCGCCCGCGGCGAGGGCACCGACCAGCTCGGTCATGGCCGCCGACTCGGCGATGCCGCGGGCGCAGGCCAGCGCCACCAGCTCGGCATCGGTCACCCCGGACTGCATGGTGCGCAGCAGATCGGCCAGCGCGGCGGCCGACAACCCGTCTGGCGGTTCGACGAGCATCGCGCGCCGCGGATCCCAGCCCACCTGGACGACGCCGTCGGGCCGGACCAGGACCGGCATCGCCGGGTTGAGGGTGTGACGCGACATGCGCCGACTCTGCCACGGCAAGCCCCTGCCGGGTGCGAACCATCCACAGGCCCCGAGGACCCTGTGGATGACTACTTCGAGTCGTCCCCGAAGTCCTTCTCCAGGTCGGCGATCGCCTGGTCGATGCCGCTGGTGTCGCCACCCATGACGCGGTCGATGAAGCCCGCGGGCTCGTCGAGGTCGTCGGAGCCGGGAAGCAGGTCGGGGTGCTGCCAGACGGCGTCGCGGGCGTCCTGGCCCACCGCCTCGGTCAGCCGCTCCCACAGCACGGCGGCCTCGCGCAGCTTGCGCGGCCGCAGCTCCAGCCCGACCAGCGTGGCGAAGGTCTGCTCGGCGGGACCGCCGGTGGCGCGGCGCCGGCGCAGGGTCTCGCTCAGCGCCGACGTTCCAGGGATTCGGTCACCGAGGGCGCTGGTCACGACGGTCTGCACCCAGCCCTCGATCAGTGCCAGCAGCGTCTCGAGGCGTTCGAGTGCGGCGATCTGCTCCGGGGTCGACTTCGGCTCGAAGATGCCCTGGTTGAGCAGCTGCTCCATGGCCGCCGGGTCGGCCAGCGCGGCGGGATTGAACCCCTGGGCCATGTCCTCGATGCTGCTCATGTCGACTTTCATGCCGTGCGCGAACGCCTCGACGGCGCTCAGCAGCTGGCTCGACAACCACGGCACGTGGCTGAACAGGCGGTGGTGGGCGGCTTCACGCGCCGCGAGGAACGTCATGATCTCGCCGCGCGGCTGCTCCAGCCCCTCGGAGAGGGCCTCGATGGCCTCGGGCATCAGCGCGGCGACGCCCTTCGGCCCCAGCGGCAGCCCGATGTCGGTGGAGGTCAACACTTCCCGCGACAGTGTGCCGAGGGCCTGACCCAGCTGGGAGCCGAAGGCCATCCCGCCCATCTGCGTCATCATCGCCAGCAGGGGGCCCGCCATGGCCTTGGCCTCTTCGGGCAGCGCCGAGGCCCACACCGTCGACATCTGCTGGGCCACAGGATCACACAGCCGCTTCCAGGTCGCCATGGTGTTGTCCACCCACTCGCTGGGCGTCCACGCGACGGACTTGGTGGTACCGGCGGGCAGGGGTGTGACACCGTCGAGCCACGTATCGGCCAGCCGCACGGCGTCGCCGACGGCGGCGCTGGTCTGTTCGGACACCGGCTTGACGAAGCCGATCGAGCTGGACGCCAACTGGCGGGCCAGGTCGTAGTTCACCGGCCCGGCCTGCGCTCCACCGGCCATCGAGTGCCCGGCGCCACTGAACATCTCGCCGAGCTTGGAGAAGATCTGCCCGAGGTTGTTCATGTCGAAGTCGCCGCCGCCGAATCCGAACGGATCCGACGACGAACCCTCGCCGGGGTCCTTCTTGCGGTCGTCTCGTTCGGGGTCGTCTCCCGGGGAGAAGCCAAAGGGCAGGTCAGCCATGGCGTCAACGGTACTCACCCCGGGCGCCGGGTGCGTGTGCCCGGGTCACGCCGAGAGTGAACTTCGAGGTCGCGGGGCGAGTGAGCACCTGCGGCCGCAAGTGCGTGGCGCCGGGCACTCGGCGAAGCGCCCTAATGTATGCAGCGTGAAGGGTGGAACGAACAGGCGCATCTCGACGCTGGTGGTGGCGCTGGTCCCGATCGTGATCTTCGGTCTGCTGCTGTCGGTGGTGACGGTGCCGTTCGTGGGACTCGGGCCAGGTCCGACGTTCAACACGCTCGGCGAGGTGGACGGCAAGCAGGTCGTCGACATCGAGGGCACCGAGGTGCATCCCACGTCGGGCAACCTCAACATGACCACGGTCAGCCAGAGCGACGGTCTGACCTTGGGCCAGGCGCTGCGGCTGTGGATGTCGGGCAACGAGCAGCTGGTGCCGCGGGACCTGGTCTACCCGCCGGACAAGAGCAAGGACGACATCGACAAGGAGAACACCACCGACTTCAAGCAGTCGGAGGACAGCGCCGAGTACGCGGCGCTGGGGTACCTGAAGTACCCGCAGGCCGTGACCGTCCAGACCGTGACGTCCGACGGGCCGTCGGCGGGCAAGCTGCAGGACGGCGACGCCATCGACATGGTCGACGACAAGCCGGTCGCCAACCTCGCCCAGTTCACCGACATCCTCAAGGCCACCAAGCCCGGTGACCAGTTCGTCGTCGACTACCGCCGCAAGGACGGGTCGCTGGGCACGACGACCATCACGCTGGGCAAGAACCCCGACCGCGACTACGGCTTCCTCGGGGTGGGCGTGCTGGACGCGCCGTGGGCACCGTTCAAGATCGACTTCAACCTCGCCAACATCGGCGGTCCGTCGGCGGGTCTGATGTTCAGCCTGGCCGTCGTCGACAAGCTCACGACGGGCGACATCAACGGCGGCAAGTTCGTCGCCGGCACCGGAACCATCACCGGTGACGGCAAGGTCGGCCCCATCGGCGGCATCACCCACAAGATGTATGCCGCCAAGGAGGCCGGGGCCGAGGTGTTCATGGTCCCCGCGGAGAATTGCGACGAGGCCAAGTCCGCCCACGAGGACGGTCTGCAGTTGATCAAGGTGGAGAATCTGGCCGGCGCGGTGGATGCCTTGAAGACCTATTCCGCTGGTGGTGAACCTCCCCATTGCTGAGAAGTCCCTTTGCGACGGATGCGTAGAGTTATGGCACGTCCAATCGCGGCGTGTGACTGCCTGCCACCTGTTCGTGGCACCCGAGACTGGAGTTGACGAGTGGGGATGCGGCCCGCGGCACGAATGCCGAAGCTGACTCGACGTAGCCGAATCTTGATCGGGATCGCCCTGGCGGTCGTCGTTCTGTTGCTGATCGGCCCCCGCCTGATCGACACCTACGTCGACTGGCTGTGGTTCGGCGAGCTCGGATACCGATCGGTGTTCACCACGACGCTGCTGACCCGTCTGGTCGTGTTCGTGGTCGCGGCGGTCCTAGTCGGCGGCGTCGTCTTCGCCGCGCTGGCCCTGGCCTACCGCAACCGTCCGGTGTTCGTCCCCACCGCCGGACCCAACGATCCCGTCGCCCGCTACCGCACCTCGGTGATGGCGCGGCTGCGGCTGTTCGGCATCGGCGTTCCGGTGTTCATCGGTCTGCTCGCCGGCATCGTCGGACAAACCTACTGGGTGCAGGTGCAGCTGTTCCTGCACGGCGGCGACTTCGGCGTGACCGATCCGCAGTTCGGCCTCGACCTCGGCTTCTATGCCTTCGATCTGCCGTTCTACCGGTTGGTGCTGAACTTCCTGTTCGTCGCCACGTTCCTGGCGCTGATCGCAAACCTGCTGGGGCACTACCTGTTCGGCGGCATCCGCCTCGCCGGGCGCACGGGCGCGCTGAGC
The DNA here is from genome assembly GCF_033741125.1 of Mycolicibacterium sichuanense. NCBI lineage: Bacteria > Bacillati > Actinomycetota > Actinomycetes > Mycobacteriales > Mycobacteriaceae > Mycobacterium > Mycolicibacterium sichuanense. The sequence continues at coordinate 750,246 of NZ_JAWQPU010000001.1, forward strand.
CGCTCGGCGCGCATCCAGCTCGTCACCCTCGTCGGCACGCTGGTGCTGCTCAAGGCGTTCGCCTACTGGCTGGACCGCTACGAGCTGCTCAGCCACACCCGTGGTGGCAAGCCGTTCACCGGCGCCGGCTACACCGACATCAACGCGGTGCTGCCCGCCAAGCTGATCCTGCTGGCGATCGCGCTGATCTGTGCGGTGGCGGTGTTCTCCGCGGTGGTGCTGCGGGATCTGCGCATCCCCGCGATCGGCGTGGTGCTGCTGCTGCTGAGCTCGCTGATCGTCGGGGCGGCCTGGCCGCTGATCGTCGAGCAGTTCAGCGTCAAGCCCAACGCGGCGCAAAAGGAAAGCGAATACATCAGTCGCAGCATCACCGCGACCAGACAGGCCTACGGGCTCACCGACCAGAACGTCACCTACCGCGACTACAGCGGGGACGCCGCGACCACGGCGCAGCAGGTGGCGTCCGACCGTGCGACGACGTCGAACATCCGCCTGCTCGACCCCACCATCGTCAGTCCCGCGTTCACGCAGTTCCAGCAGGGCAAGAACTTCTACTCGTTCCCCGACCAACTGTCGATCGACCGGTACGACACCGGAGGCAACCTGCGCGACTACGTCGTCGCGGCGCGCGAACTCAACCCCGACCGGCTGATCGACAATCAACGGGACTGGATCAACCGCCACACGGTGTACACGCACGGCAACGGCTTCATCGCCTCGCCCGCCAACACGGTCCGCGGCGTGGCCAACGACCCGAACCAGAACGGCGGTTATCCCGAGTTCCTGGCCAGCGTCGTCGGCGCCAACGGCAGCGTCGTGTCACCGGGACCCGCACCGCTGGATCAACCCCGCATCTACTACGGCCCGATCATCGCCAACACGACCGACGACTACGCGATCGTCGGCCGCAACGGCGCCGACCGCGAGTACGACTACGAGACCAACACCGACACGAAGAACTACACCTACGGCGGCACCGGTGGCGTCCCGGTGGGCAACTGGCTGGCGCGCAGCGTCTTCGCGGCCAAGTACGCCGAGCGGAACTTCCTGTTCTCCAACGTGATCGGCGAGAACAGTCGCATCCTGTTCAACCGTGACCCGGCGCAGCGCGTCGAGGCGGTCGCCCCGTGGCTGACCACCGACACCAGCGTCTATCCCGCGATCGTGAACAAGCGGATGGTGTGGATCGTCGACGGCTACACGACGCTGGACAACTACCCCTACTCGGAGCTGACCTCGCTGTCCTCGGCCACCGCGGACTCCAACGAGATCGCGCTGAACCGGCTGGCGCTGGACAAGCAGGTGTCCTACATCCGCAACTCGGTGAAGGCCACCGTCGACGCCTACGACGGCACCGTGACGCTGTACGCGCAGGACGAGAGCGATCCGGTGCTCAAGGCGTGGGAGTCGGTGTTCCCCGGCACGGTCAAGCCGAAGTCGGACATCTCGCCGGAGCTGCAGGCGCACCTGCGCTACCCCGAGGACCTGTTCAAGGTGCAGCGCGCGCTGCTGGCCAAGTACCACGTCAACGATCCGGTGACGTTCTTCTCGACGTCGGACTTCTGGGACGTGCCGCTGGATCCGAACCCGACGGCCAGCAGCTTCCAGCCGCCGTACTACATCGTCGCCAAGGACATTGCCTCCAACGACAATTCGGCGTCGTTCCAGCTGACCACGGCGATGAACAGGTTCCGGCGTGACTTCCTCGCCGCCTACATCAGCGCCAGCTCCGACCCGTCGACCTACGGCAAGATCACCGTGCTGACCATTCCCGGTCAGGTCAACGGCCCAAAGTTGGCCTTCAACGCGATCAGTACCGATACCGCGGTGAGCCAGGACCTCGGTGTGATCGGTCGCGACAATCAGAACCGCATCCGCTGGGGCAACCTGCTGACGTTGCCGGTGGCGCAGGGCGGTCTGCTGTACGTGGCGCCGGTCTACGCCTCGCCGGGCGCCAGCGACGCGGCATCGTCGTATCCCCGGTTGATCCGCGTGGCGATGATGTACAACGACAAGGTCGGCTACGGCCCGACGGTACGGGACGCGCTCGACGAGTTGTTCGGGCCAGGTGCCGGGGCGACGGCGACCGGTCCGGCTCCGACGGATCTGCCCGCCGGCCAGCCGCCCGCGGCGTCGCCGCCGGCCAACCAGCAGCCGCAGGCGGCTCCGCCGGCCAACCCGTCCGGGACTGCGCCGGAGGTGCCGGTTGCGGTGCCCGGCGGGGCAACTCAGCTGACGGCTGCGAAAGCGGCTGCCCTGCAACAGGTTCAGGTCGCTTTGGACGCGATGCAGCAGGCTCAGCAGAGCGGCAACTTCGCCCAGTACGGCCAGGCGTTGCAGAATCTGGACGATGCCATGAACAAGTACCGGGATACCAAGTAGGGCAATAAGCTCGACGCGTGCGCTATCGGTTACTGGGACCGCTGCAGGTCGTGCACGCGGCCCCGGCGAACGACACCGAGGTGCTCGTCGACGTCGGGCCACGCAAGCAGCGTGCCGTGCTGGCGGTGCTGCTGCTGGCGCGCGGCAGCGTGGTATCGGTGGACCGCCTGATCGACGCCGTCTGGGGTGACGACGTTCCGGCGAGTGCGACGGCGAGCCTGCAGGCCTACGTGTCCAACCTGCGGCGGGCCCTGCGCGGTGGTGGTACCGGGTCGCAGGTGGCCACGCCGATCGTCAGGCAGTCCCCGGGGTACTACCTCGCCGTCGGACCCGACGACGTCGACCTCACCGTCTTCGGCGCGTTCCTCGGGCGCGCCGCCGCCGCCATCGAGGCATCGCGGTGGGAGGGGGCGCTCGCCGAGACCGACACTGCGCTGGCGCTGTGGCGCGGTCCCTTCCTGGAGGACCTGGGCGACGAGCCGTGGGTCGCCCCGGAGGCGGCGCTGGCCGAGCAGCTGCGTCGGGACTGCCTCGACTACCGGATCAGTGCGCTGCTGGCCCTCGGTCGCATTCCCGCGGCGCTGAGCGCCGCCACGCAGCTGAGTGCGGCCGACCCGTTGTCCGACCGGGGATGTTGGCTGCACGTGCTGTCGCTGTATCGCGCCGGTCGCACCTCGGATGCCTTGGCGGCCTTCACCCGCCACGCCCGGATGCTCGACGACGAGATGGGTTTGCAGCCGGGTGCCGAACTGCGGGATCTGCAGACGGCCATCCTGCGTCAGGCTCCCGAGCTCGCGGCCTGGCCGCGCCAGCCCGAGTGGACCGGCGCGGCCCAGGTCGCCACCCCGACGGGTCACGTCGCGCCGGTGACGTCGCAAGAGACCCCGCCCCGAGCCAGCCTGGTCGGTCGGGATCGCGAGTTGAGCACGGTGGCAAGCCTTCTCGACGACGTGGCAGCCGGCGCGACCCGTTGGCTGGTGCTCTCGGGGCCTCCCGGGATCGGCAAGACCCGTCTGGCCGAGGAGGTGGCGGCCCGGGTCGTCGATGGCGGCGGGCGCGTGGTGTGGGTCGGCTGTCCCGACGAGTCGGGCACCCCGCCGTGGTGGCCGATGCGCCAGCTGGTCCGCGCACTCGGAGGTGACGCCGACGAGCTTCTCCGCGTGCCGGCGAACGCCGACCCGGACATCGCGAGATTCCAGGTCTACGAACGCATTCAGTCCCTCCTCGAGTCGGTTGGCGACGTCCGGGCGGTGGTGGTCGACGACGTCCAGTGGGCCGACTCGGCGTCGACGGGCTGCCTGGCCTACATCGCCGGTGCGCTGCGCGAACATCCCGTCGCGCTGGTCGTCACGGTCCGCGACGGCGAGCCAAGCCCGGAGTTGCGGCGGTTGCTCGGCACGGTGGCCCGCGGGCCGCACAACCGTCACCTCGAGGTGCCGGCGCTGTCGTCGCGGGACGTGGCCGCGCTGGCGACGCAGGTGGCCGACGAGGTGGTCACCGACGCCGAGGCTGCGACCCTGGCCGTGCGGACCGGTGGCAATCCGTTCTTCGTCTGCGAGTACGCGCGTCTGCCGCGAGACGAGCGGCAGGGCAACGAGATTCCCGTCGCGGTGAAGGCCGTGCTGGACCGCCGGTTCGCCGGCCTGGATCCTGCGGTGCTGCAGATGCTGCGCACCGCCGCGGTGGTCGGCGACGAGGTCGACGTGCCGGTGCTGGCGAAGGCGACCGGGTTGGACATCGACACCCTGGCCGACTACCTCGACGAGGCGGCCGACGAGCGCATCGTCGTCCCGTCGCACGCCGGTGACGGATATGCCTTCGCGCACGGACTGCTTCGCGAGCAGTTGATGGCGAGCCTGCCCGCATTGCGCCGACAACGCTTGCACGCCAAGATCGCCGAGGTGCTCCAGGACGGCGTGGGTGCCGACGCGCTGACGCGGCGAGCCCAGCACCTGGTGGCGGCGCAGCCTCTGGTGGAGCCCGACGTGGTGGTGCGGGCGTGCCGGCGCGCCGCCGAGGACGCCGCGCAGCGCTGGAGTTCGGACATCGCCGCGACGTGGTGGCAGGCGGCACTGGATGCCTACGACCGGCTGCCCGTCGCGGCGCGCGACGACGAGGAGCGCGATGCCCTGACCGTGGCCATGCTCGACGCGCATTCGCGCGCGGGGCGCGGGCGTCTGGTGCTACAGACCGTCGAGCAGCAGCTGACAGAGGCGCTGCGGGCGGGTCGCACCGCCACGGCGGGCCGGGTGGCCAGCGCACTGCTGAGGGCCAGCGGGGGATGGCCGTGGCTGGCGCCCGGCGAGGACCCCGGTGAGTTGCTGGTGCTGCTCGAGCGCTCCGCCGAGGTCGCCGATCGCGACGCGGGCGCGGGCGCGCGGGTGTTGGCCGCCCTCGCGGTGGGGCACTGCTACGACCCCGATCCCGCGGTTCCGGCGGCCCACCTCGACCACGCGCAGCGGTTGGCGGAGACCACGGGGGATTCCGACGTCGTCGCCGACGTGCTGGTGGGCCAGTTGATCACCTATTCCGGGGTGGCCACCCACAGCGAGCAGGCACTGGCGTGGTCAGATCGGCTGAATGTGTTGCAGCACAGCAGGTCTCGTGAAGACCGCGTCATCGCGAACTCGGTGTGCACGATGGCCGCGATGAACCTGGGCGACGTCGACGAGACGATTCGTCGCTTGGCCGCGGGCATCGAGGGTAGCGAGGAGATGCAGCTGCCGGTGCTGCGCGCGCAATTGCGGTGGATGGAGGCGGTGCTGGCGGTGTGGCGCGGCGACTTCGCCGAGGCCAAGCGGCACCACGGCATTGCGGCCTACGTGCATGAGCAGACCGAATTGTACGGCGCGGGAAGCGGTTTGATGGCCGAGGTGTCACTGCTGCGAGAGACCGGCGGTCCGATCGATCCGCAGTGGCAGGCGATGGCGGCGACCCCGGAGACCGGCGGGCAGGACATGCTGAATCTGGTCCGCGCGGCGCTGCTGACGGTGGCCGACGGGCCGGAGGTGGCTACGGCGGGGGAGACGATCCTGGCCGAGTGGCTCGCCACCCGGGAACGTCCGCACGTGTGGACGACGCTGGGTCATCTGGCGCTGCTGGCGCATCTGGCCGCCGACGGCGGGCACGCCCACTATGCCCGGCCGCTGATCGAGGAGCTCGAGCCGTTCGGCGACCGGGTCGCGGTGATCGGGCAGATCGGCGTCGTCGGCCCGGTGGCGCTGGCGACTGCGCGCCTGCGGTGGCTGCTGGGGGACCGCGCCCACGCGGCCGGTGATCTCGAGTCGGCCCGCGAGATGGGCCGGCGCACCGGGGCGGTGCCCACCCTGGTGCGGTGTGACCTGTTGGCCGCCGAGCTGGCCGAGTCCGAGGCGCAGCGGCGCGCGTTGGCGACCGACGTCGCGGCGCGGGCCGATCGGCTGGGGATGAACACCTTGCGCGCCGCCGCCCTGAGGCTCTGCTAGGCGGGCTTGGACGTTTCTTGGATCGGGCGGCCACGGCGGCGCCAAGGTCCCGCCAAGCGGCATGGGTGATGGTCGTGCCATCGAACGCCCGTCCCGCTGAAAGGAACCCACTATGAGCCCCCTCGCCCCGACCGAGGCGCCGGACGTCGAGGTGACCGAACTGCGCAGCCACGTCACCGCACCCGTCGCCCTGCCAGGTGAACGCGTCTATGACCGGGCCATGCCGTGGAACGTGGCGGTGCCGGTGTGCCCGGCCGCGGTGGTGTTCGCCTCGACGGCCAGCGACGTCGCGGCCGTGATGCGGTTCGCCGGGGAGCGGGGCATGCGGGTGGTCGTGCAAGCCACCGGCCACGGGGCCGTCCCGACCGGCGCCGACGCGATCCTGGTGCTCACCACCGGAATGACGGGCTGCGTGGTGGATCCGGTGACCCGGACCGCCCGCGTCGGGGCCGGTGTCCGCTGGCAGACCGTGCTCGACGCGGCCACACCGCACGGTCTGGCGCCGCTGTGCGGGTCGGCCCCCGGGGTCGGGGTGGTTGGCTACCTGACCGGTGGCGGCATCGGCCCGCTGGTGCGCACGGTCGGGTTGTCGGCCGATCACGTGCGGGCCTTCGAACTCGTCACCGGTGCGGGGGAGGTGCTGTGGGTCACACCCGATGACCACGCCGACCTGTTCTGGGGAGTGCGCGGCGGCAAGTCGCTGCTGGGCATCGTGACCACGGTCGAGATCGACCTGCTGCCGATCGCCGAATTCTACGGTGGGGCACTGTACTTCGACGGTGCGCAGGCGGGCGTGGTGATGCGCGAGTGGCAGCGGTGGTCGGCCGCGCTGCCCGAGGAGGCGAACACGTCGCTGTGCGTCCAGCAGCTGCCCCCGCTGCCGGGCATTCCCGAGCCTCTGGCGGGCCGGATGACGGTGGCGGTGCGCTACACCGCGGTGGGTGACTTCGAGGCGGCAGCGCGCCTGCTGGAGCCGATGCGCGCGGCGGCGCCGGCGTTGATCGACGCGGTCGGGGTGCTGCCGTACGCGGCGATCGGCGCGGTGCACGCCGATCCGGTGGACCCGATGCCGGTGCACGAGGGCCACGCCCTGCTGCGCGAGCTGACCGCCGAGACCGTCGAGGCGATCCTGGCGCTGTGCGGGCCGGCGGCGGGCTCCCCGCAGACGATCGTCGAACTGCGGCTGCTCGGTGGCGCCCTGGCCCGCGAGCCGCGGCACCGCAGCGCGTTCTGCCACCGCAACGCCGCGGTCGCGCTGACGACGATCGGGGTGCTGATGCCCGAGGTGGCCGACGCCGTCGTCGGGCACGCCGCCGAGGTGGTCGAGGCGGTGGCCCCGTGGGCGACGGGTGGGCAGCTGCCGAACTTCGCGGCCTCGGCCGATCCGGAGCGGCCGTCGCGCTGCTACAACGAGGACGCGCTGCACTGGCTGCGGGCGCTCGCGCGACGCTACGATCCGGCCTCCGTGATGCGCTGAGCACGCGATTTGGAGCTGTGCCCGGGGGTCGGTAACCTTGTGTTCACCCGTCGCGGGGTGGAGCAGCTCGGTAGCTCGCTGGGCTCATAACCCAGAGGTCGCAGGTTCGAATCCTGTCCCCGCTACTAGGCAAAACGGCTCCCGGAGATCTCTCCGGGAGCCGTTTTCATGCCACTTGGGAACACGTTTGGGAACATTCGCATCGCTAACGATCGAATGGGAACCATCTCGAACGATTACACCTCGACAGTTACTGACGTTCGGACACTCAAAGGTGCGTTCCAGAGGGCAAGCTGCTGGATTGCCTGCAGTCCGTCAGCGTGCACTGGGAGGCCGTCATCGAGCCCGCGCAATGTGACGATGGCGTACGCCCTTTGCTCGATGCCGTCCTCGTAGTCGTGCCTCTCGGTGAGGCTTAGTTTTAAGCCCCATTCGTCGCCGGCGCAGCCACGTGGAAACCGCGCGTGGTGCGTTCGTACCGGGCTCCACTTGCCTGCGGCAACGAGATCGGATTCCCAGGGGTGCGCCCCCGTGGTCTTCTCTTCGGGGGCCTTCCCAGTGATCTTGATGGTCTCGCCAGTTCGGTCCACAACGCCGAAACTCCCATCGACGCATGTGCGAACAGCTTCCTGCCCGCAAGCGCGGTCCAAGATCGGGTTATAGGAGATGGTCATGAAGATTTCGGCCCTGAGCTTGCCGTCTGGCGTTAGAAGGCAGGCAGGGATCGGGAACGGAGCGCGCAACCAGCTGATCTTGCTGGCGAGTGTGACGTCGTGGACCGTGGTGAAGGAATTGCTATCTTCGAACAGAGTCTTGGTTCCGCTGAAGGGGATTCCGGCGCCGTAATAGTTCCTGTGATTCGCGACGAGTTCTCGACTGTTGGTTGCCGCCCCGTGCACAATGAGGCCCTTGATCAACGCTGGTGCCGCGTCGACGCCCTCTACATCGTCTATTTCCGACCATACGTTCGCGGCAATAGCACTGATCAGCGGCGTGGCGAAGGATGTGCCCACTCCCTCTGCAATTTGGTCGTTGGGAACCAATGACCTGATACCTGCGTATGGGACTTCGCCGAGCGGTCCGACGTCGCCGCTCCAAAACGACACGTCTGGCTTGGTTTGGCCGCCGAAGCTCGGACCCCGCCTGGAGTAGCTTGCCGGTGCGCCAACCGGGGTTCGTCCACCCCTATGAGAAATAGACCCAACCACCAAGGAGTTCACCGAGTCGGCCGGGCTAGCAATGCCATCACTGAGCGGATCGATAGGTGGCCATGGACGTCCTCCGCCATCTTCAAAGTTGCCTGCCGCCTGTACGAACAGAATCTCGAGTTCGCTTGAAAGCGCATCCATCTCGCTTGCAAAAACTGAGTATTCAACCGGCCGGAGCTCGTTTCGCCGGGCGAATGAGCAGTTCCAAATCTTGACCTCTGGATGTCTGCGGACCACTTCGGTAATCCGTTCCAGCAATTCGAGCTCGCCGATGCCGGATGGTCCCGCGGGTAACACTTGACCATCGATCAGACGCGCCGAGTCGCCCTCGAAGCATGCCTCGCCAGGGTTTAGTGCGCCGCCGCCAAGGATGAGTCCGCCAACGAATGTCCCATGCTCGGGATTTTGCTCGCTTCCGAGGTCATAGCTCTCTCTTGCCATGACCCATGGCTCGAGAATGGCGGTGTTGATCCCAGAGTCGAGTACTCCAACAACCGCTGGGCCTGGGTCTTGAGACAGCGCCGCTCGCATGTCTTCGTCGACAGCGCCGACGACCGCCATGGACTGTGGCCCAATTGCACGCCAGTGGCTGTAGGTGGGTTCGAGGCTGGCTTGGCGGATGCCATACAGGTTGGATAGTTCGTCGATGTCTGCAGACTCGGCGGGAGCGACATAGATGGGTCTGCTGCACGAATAGGTGACATCTTGACCTGCCCTACCTGCTGGGTTCCAGTCGCGGTGGCTAACTGACTGCGGTGAGGGTGTCGTTGGTGAAGGATAGTTCGTACTCGATCGGTGTGCGGTAGTTCAACGCGGAATGGCGGCGTTGGCGGTTGTGGAAGATCTCCAGGTAGTCGAAGATGGCGTTGGCCAACTCGGTGCGGGTCTTCCACTTTTGACGGTCGAGTAGCTCGATCTGCATCGAGGACCAGAAGCTTTCCATCATGGCGTTGTCCAGGCCGTCACCGATCGTCCCGAACGACGGGACGAGCCCGGCAGAACGGATCTTCTCCCCGAAAACCCAAGAGGTGAACTGAGTTCCGTGATCGGCATGCACAATGCCGCCAGGTGCCGGGCGACGGTTGCGGATGGCCATATCCAACGCGTTGACCACCAACGTGGCATCGGCCTTCGAGTCCATCGACCAGCCCACAATCCGGCGGCTGAACGCGTCGAGCACAGCACAGCAGTACAGCCATCCTTCCCGGGTCCTGTGCTGGGTGATGTCAGTGACCCACAACTCATTTGGCGCGAGTCGGTGGAACTTGCGATGGACCAGATCATCAGCAGTGACCACCCCGCGCAGGCGTTTCACCCGCACTGGACCCGGCAAACCGTAGATGCCGGCAAGGGTCATCAGGACCGACACCGTGCGTGGGCAGGCCGTGATTCCCATACCGAGGGTGAGTTCAGCGTGGACGCGACGATAACCGTAGGTACCGCGTGAGGCGACGTGGATCTCGCGGATCAGCCCGGTCAACCACTGACGGCGCAACTGGGTGGCTGTGGTCGGTTTTCGCTTGTGCTTGTAGTAGTTCTGGCGTGTCACACCAAGAATGACGCAGCAGCGATCTACAGGCGCCCCGGCGCCGACCAGTCGGTCGATCACCGGGTAGATCCTTTTGGGCGGGGCTTGTCCTCACCGAGGAACGTGGCGGCCTGGCGCACTATGGCCAACTCGGTTTCCAGCTCGCGGATCCTTCGCCGCGCTGCTCGCAACTCTGTTGATTCGCTCGTCGGGACACCGGGACGCACCCCGCGGTCGATATCGTCCTGCTTGATCCACTTCGACAGCGTGACCGGGTGGATGTCGAGGTCGTCAGCGGTCTGTTTCTGCGGCTTGCCGGCACGCACGAGCGCGATCGCACGCGCCCGGAACTCGGCAGGATAGGGGCGGGGCATGACGGTCAGCCTTTCGTACAGGCCGTCACTTAGTCACCGAATCTGGAACCCAAACGGTGGGTCAGGTCAAACTGTCACCTGATCGTGCAGCAGACCCTTACGTAGTGCCTGTTAGTTCTAAAGAGAAGTCAGCGGTTTCAAGCCTGGCCTTCACCGAAGTGAGGAATCGGGCAGCGTCCCCGCCATCGATGAGTCGGTGGTCGTAGGTTAGGGCGAGGTAGGCCATGTTGCGGATGTCAATCGTCTCCTTGCCACCGTCATCGCGTATGACGGTGGCGCGCGCAACGACGGCGCCGGTGCCGAGGATGGCGACTTGGGGTTGATTGATGATGGGCGTGTCGAAGAGCGCACCGCGGGATCCCGTGTTGGTGACGGTGAACGTTCCCCCTGACAGGTCGTCGACAGTAAGGGTGTTGGCGCGAGCGCGATCCGCGACATCAGCTACAGCGGTGGCCATTTGAGCGATATCGAGTGCATCGGCATTGCGTATGACCGGGGCCAAGAGCCCGCGGTCGGTGTCCACGGCGACGTTGAGGTGTGTAGCGCCGTGGTAGGTGACGGTGCCGTCGGCGGTATCGACTGAAGCGTTGAATGCCGGGAAGTCGCCGAGGGTGTCCATCGCGGCGCGCAAGAAGAAACTGGTGAACGTGAGTTTGGTGCCGTACGCGGCGGCGAACGCGGCTCCGTATTGCCCCCGGAGTTGGTTGATAGCGGTGAGGTCGGCTTCGACGACGGTGGTCAGTTGTGCTGAGGTGTGAAGTGATTCGACCATGCGGTTGGCGATGACCTTTCGCAGTCGTGTGAGCTTCTCGGTGCGATCTGGCCGATTCGCGACAGCCGTGAGGGTACGTCGCTGATTTAGGGAGAGGTCCGCTATGCGGATGCGGTTGTGGCGTCCGCTACCCCGTAAGGTCGAAATGTCCAGCCCACGCTGTTGGATGGTCAGGCTGACCAGCGGGCTGAGGTAGGGGTTGGCTGCGGACTTCCCGTCGTGCGTGGCGTTCGTGGGTTCTTCGTCAGCGGTGGCAGCTGCGGCAGTGTCGGCTGCAGCGAGGACGTCGGCTTTGCGGATGCGGTTGCCCACGCCGCTTCCTGTAACCGTAGTGAGGTCGACGTGGAGCTCGGTGGCCAGGCGACGCACCAGGGGTGTGACGTAAGGAGTCCCTGGGGTGTGACTGACCCCGGTCGGCAATGTCATGGCCGCAGCGGGGTGCTCGTTCGTGTGCGGCGCATCGACTGTGCTCGTCGCCGGAACTAAGTGCGCATGCGTTGTCACCACGGGTGTTTCGGACGGATGGCCCTGTGGGATGTCTACGTCGGTCGCTGATTGCGAGTCGTCGATCAGCGCCAGATTGGCGCCGATCGGCGACACGTCCCCCTCGTTAGCGAAGATCTCGGTGAGTCGGCCCGAGGCTGGCGCGGTGATCTCGGAATCGACTTTATCGGTGGAGACTTCAACAAGCGGCTCGTCTTTTACGATGAAATCGCCGGGGAAGCGAAGCCATCTACTGATCGTGGCATCGGTCACGGTTTCCCCGAGATCAGGCATTGTCACTGCTATCGGCATCGGTGGTCCTCATCGTGGGGTCGAGTTGAAGCGGGTGCTTCCTCAGGAGAAGCTGGGTCTGCGGCGGGATGGGGCGTGCCGAGGTGTTGCTCGACGTGGCGTAGATGCACTAGTTCGTTGCGTCTCCCGGCTACACCGCAACGGCACCCGTCGAGGAACCGCTTGAGGCGCAGCGTCGATGTTCGCGCAGATTGGCCGCCCGAGGCGGAAGTGGGCGGATTCGATCGGATTCGGAATCCGCCCCACGTTCCGAGTACTTCGAGATGAGCCAGAGAGTGCTCGCGACATTGGCTGACGACCGGACGAGCATGACGTCGGGTCAGCCTCCGGTCCGAGGGCAAGTTCTGACGTCGAGCGTCATGGGGGTTCCTTCCGTCCACGCCGATGCGCACCACTGGCTCCCGCACTGCTCATGCTGTTGTCCCGGCTCGTCCTACACCCGGGCGAGGGTCACCAGTTTGCGTGCAGCGTCGACGATGTCGGCCGCACGTGGCAGCACGGCAGCCTGCAGGGCGGGCGCTGAGGGCATGCGCAGGTCGTTCAAACCGATGCGGACGACGGGTGCGGTCAAGGCGTCGAAGTGACGTTCGGCGATGCGGGCGGCGATTTCGGCGCCGAATCCAGCGGTGAGGTTTGCTTCGTGCGCCACTATGACCCGACCCCCGCTAGCGTGGACAACCTCGGCGATCGCCGCATCGTCGAGTGGCCGTAGCCATCTCAGATCGAGCACAGTTGCGTGGATACCCGTCGCAGCGAGTTCGTCGGCAGCAGAGAGGGCTTGGTGCAGCATCGAACCCCAGGTAATGATCGCCAAATCAGAACCATCGCGGTGCTTGCGGGCGCCGGCCGCGGCCTCGACGACACCGCCGGCGGTCACCGGCTCGGATTCCTGATAGAGACTGCGATGCTCGATCAGGATCGTCGGATCCGGATCGGCGACGGCGGCGCGGGTCATCGAATACGCGTCCTGTGCCGTGGCGGGTAGCCCAACTTTGATTCCTGGAATGTGCGCCAGAATGGCCTCGATGCTTTGCGAGTGCTGAGCACACGATCCCGGAGTAACGCCCTGCTGCATCCGGACGACCAATGGTGCGGTGAGCCGAGAACGGTTGACGTAGCGGACATTCGCCGCCTGGTTGACGATCTGATCCAGCGCGACGAACAGGAAGTCGGCCCACATGATCTCGACGACCGGCCGCATGCCTTCCATCGCCGCGCCCACTGCGGCTCCGAGGATCGCGGCTTCGGCAATTGGCGTATCAAAGATCCGCCGGTCCCCGTAATCCTTCTGCAGCCCACGAGTGACGCCGAAGATGCCGCCGGCGAACCCGACGTCCTCTCCCCAGATGGCGACCTCGGGTCGGTCGTCCATCTCGGTTCGCAACGCGAGATTGATCGCGCGCAGGTATGTCAGATCCTTGGCCGGCTCGACCGGACTGTGGGGTCGGGAATCGTCGCCCTCGTCGGGGCCGATGACGTGGGCATACACGTCGGCCACTGTCGGTTCGGGCATCGCCCGCACTCGTCGGGCGACGTCGTCGATCAGGGTGTAGACCTGCTCATCGATGTCATCGATGTCGTCTTCGGACAGCGTGCCCTGCTCCAGGGCGAGACGGATCAACCGCGGCAGACAATCGCCGTCCCGGGCGGCGTCAGCATCCTCTTTCGGGCGGTAGTGCTCGATGTCCTTGTTGTAGTGCCCGGACAGTCGAAACGTCTTGCATTCAAGTAGCACTGGGCCTTCCCCGCGACGGCAGGTCTCGGCCGCGGCGGCCACCGCGCCATAGACGGCGAATGGGTCGTTGCCATCGACGACATGGCTCTCGATACCGAGACCGCGGCTGCGTTCGGCTAGATCCGCAACACGGTTGATACCGGAAATCGCGGTCATCTCGGCCCAACCGTTGTTCTCGCACAAGAAGATGACCGGAAGGTTGCGCGAAGCCGCGAATATCATCCCCTCAGTGGTCGATCCTTGATTCATGGCGCCGTCGCCGATCGAGGTGACCACGACACGGTTGGTGTCGAAGTATTGGGAGGCCAGCGCGACCCCGTCGGCGATGGGAACGCCGGCACCGACGATGGAGTTCTCGCCAAGGAACCCGTTGTCAGGATCGCTGAGTAGCGGGGAGCCGGCGCGGCCGCCGTTGACGCCGGTGCCGCGCTGGGCAATTTCGGCCATCAGTGCTTCGGGGTCAGTGCCACAGGAGAGCGCCCACCCGTGTCCGCGGTAGGTCGAGAGCACCCTGTCTTGGTCCTGCAATGCTGCCAGTGTCCCGACTGGGATTGCTTCCTGGCCCAGGCACAGATGGATTGATCCGGCGATCACTCCCTCGCGGCCGAGTTCGAGGATTTGCTCCTCGAATCGGCGGATGGTGGCCATCTGCCGGTATGCATCGGCTACGGACAGTGCGTGGGTGCTCACATCAACTCCTATGTGGGACAGAGACATATATGTGTTCGTGGGGTGGATCTAGGGGAAGGTCAGGATGGCGCGGCCGCGGACTCGGCCACCGGCGAGATCGGAGATCGCCCGGTTGATGTCCTGCAGTTCATAGCGATTGGTGACCAGTGCCTGCAGGTCGATGTCGCCGCCCTCACACCACTGCGCGAGCAGCGGAATCTCGGTACCGATGTCTGTGGGCACCCCGAGACTCGCGGTGACCGTCTTCTGCCCGATGAGAAGCTCGCGAGCGGAAACGCCGACTCCCGGAGCTGGTACGCCGACGATGACGAGATGTCCACCGCGTGAGCTGCCGAGCACCCCGCGGCGAACCGCCGCCAGAGCCGTGCCGAGGGTCGACTGTTGAGCGACGCAATCGAAGACGTAGTCGGCGCCTGAAGGCCCGTCGGCATGCGCCGTGATCTCGAGCAACGCCGCGACCGGATCGGTGTGGGCGGCGTTCACCGTGTGTGTAGCACCGAAATCGTATGCAAGCGAGAGTTTTTCATCGGAGACATCGACGGCGACGATGGGTCTAGCCTGGGCGTGCCTGGCGGCCGCGATCGCGGAAAGCCCTACTCCGCCGGCGCCCCAGATGACCACGCTCGCACCGGGTTCGACCTTGGCCGTTCGTACCACCGCGGATGCGCCCGTCAGCACCGCACATCCCAGGACCGCCGCAACGTCGCTGGCTATCTCAGGCGGGATGCGCACCGCGTAGCGCTGATCGATCAGGCTGTGCGTGCCCCAGGTGAAGACCATCTCGTCGGTGGAGGCGTACTCACCGTTCGCGAGCGCGGCGCCAGCCCTCCATGGTGTTCCTGCGCCGGGCCGCGGCACCCAGGACACCGACACTGCGTCCCCAGGCGCAACCAGTCGAACATCGGGTCCCACGGATACGACGATCCCGCAGGCTTCGTGGCCCAATAAGTACGTCTGGTCGCGCTGCGCACGGATCTCGTGCAGTTGGCTGTGGCAGACGCCGGCGCCGAGGTTGCGAACGAGTACCTGACCTGGTCCGGGATCGGGCAGTTCGACGTCCTCGACGGACAGGTGGTCCGACCCGGCCCGCAAGACGGCGACTTGGGCGTTGGTGGGCATGTGTGTCCTCATTCGTGAGGGGTTCGGCAGCGGGCTACTCGACCACTGGTATCGACGAACATTAACACCGTCTCACGATCCTATGGAAGTAATAATATAGCGATGTATTGGTCGAGATCTAAGCCGAGTCGATGGCTGTAACTGATCGAAAGCTGCTGTACGCCATGGCGGGCCGTCCGTCATACCGCGTGCCCTAGTGGTGGTGCATAGAGGTGAGGCGGGCCTAGTGGCGGGGAGCTATCTAGCCGGGCCCTATGCATCACTATTTTACTAGTTCCATCGAATCGTGAGACGGTGATAGTGTGCCTCCTCACACCGCCGCATTCCATTCCAGGCGGGCTCCTGACAGGTGAGGAAACGAAAGATGGTCACCGAAGCTCAAACACCAGCGTCATCGCCACCGCGAAAATTGATGGGCACGATGACCTTGGCCCTCATGGTCGTGGCGATGGCTTCCCCCGTCGGAGTCGTAGTGGGAACCGTTCCCCTAATGCTCGGCGTGGGCAATGGCATTGGCACACCAGGGGCATTCGTTCTCGTCGGCGTGGTGCTCGTAGTGTTCGCCTTCGGCTACGCCGCGATGGCTCAGGCTCTGCCCTCGGCCGGCGGGTTCTTCGGATTCATCCGTGCTGGTCTCGGCGGGCGGGCCGGCCTCTCTGCGGGATTCGTCGCCACCACCGCGTACGCCGTCATCACGATCTTCGTTGCTGCCTTGCTGTCGTACTTCGCCAGCACGTTCTTCCGGACGCGGTTCGGCCTTGACCTCGATTGGGTGGTGTGGGGCATCGGCTTCGTCGTCATCGCTGCAGTACTCATGTACTTAGGCGTGAAGGAGAGCGCTCTGGTTACCGCCGGGTTCCTCATGGTCGAGTTCGCGATCCTCGCGGCGCTGGCCATCGCCGTCGTCGTCCGCCAAGGGCCGGGAGCTTTCCCGGTGACGAGTTTCTCACCCGCGCAGATCTTCAGTGGGTCACCAGGTTTCGCCCTAGCGCTAGCGTTCTTGTGCTTCGTGGGATTCGAAGTGACAGCCGTCTTCACCAGCCACGTTCGCAACCCGGAGAAGACGATCGGACGTGCCACGATGATCGGTGTCGTCATCTTGTTCACCACGTTCGGGTTGGGTGCTTGGGTGGTGTTGGCCGGGCTTGGCGCCGACAAGGCCATCGCGATCGCGCAAGGCCCCGATTCGGGTCAGTTGGTACCCATGGTTGCCAGTGCCAATCTGGGTGCGTGGATGGGGGTCGTGTTCGAAGTGGTCCTGATGACAAGCTTGTTCGCGACTCTGATCGTCGTCTTCAACACCACAGCGCAGTACACGCTGAACATGTCGCGCGCGCTGGCGCCGAAGGGACGCCTGTCCCGGGTGCACCCCAAGCATGGCTCACCTGCGAACTCGGGAATCGCACTCGCCGTGGTCATCTGCGCGGTCCTCATCGCTTGCCGGCTCGCTCAACTGGACCCCTACCTCAAGGTGGCGGCGATCCTGGGCGTGCTGGGCTCGGTCGCGATCTTCGCCCTGGAGATCATGTGTGCGTTGGCGATCTTCGTCTACTTCAGGCGAGCCAAGGACCGTCGACTCTGGATCACGACGCTGTCGCCGCTCGTCGCGGGTGTCGCGCTCGCGGTCTTCCTCGCGATCGTGCTGATCAACTTCGCGGGTCTCACGGGATCGACGTCACCAGTCGTTACCTGGTCGCCCCTGCTTTACCTCGTCGTGGCCGTCGTTGGATGGATCATCGGCGCAAAGCGATCAGATTTCGGCGAGGCTGGGATTGACGAGGCTGTCCAGAGCGAGGACCCGTCAATTAGTGCTAAGCCCAATCTCCACGCGTCGGCCGGCCAGGAGAACAAGGAGGCGCCACATGTCCAGTGACACTGTCAGCATGCTCCCGGTCGCGGAGAACGGCACCGGCGCCTCGAAGATCCGAAAGAATTCACCAATGGATGCAGGGGAAATGCTCGAACGACTCGACGCCCGCCGCGTACGCGTCGAGTTCATCGACACCGACGGGCGCCTGCGCGGCAAGTACGTCACCGTGGAGAAGGCACTCTCCAAGGGGGGCATTGGCCTGCCCGAGTTCTTCTACGCCCTCAGCGTCGACGACGGCGCCTATGACGTGCCGATCGCCAGCGCCGACCACGGCTTCCCTGACTTCTTCGCCATACCGGACTGGTCGACCCTGCGCCCCGCACCAAATGAGGACGGAGTCGCCGCCGTCATCTGCGACGTCCAGTCCAAGACGGGTGAACCCGTGCAATTCGACGGGCGCTCGGCATTGCGGCGAACGTGTGCGCGGCTAGCAGAGGCCGGCTTCGATGCGCTGATCGGCGTCGAGTTGGAGTTCTACCTCTATGAGGTCGACGAGCATGGTGAGACGGCACTGCGGGAGCAGCACCCCACCCGTTTGCGACCTGTCGGTCGTACCCGACAAACCCTCAGTGTTCATCGCTGGCCCGATCACGGCAAGTTCGTCGCCGACCTCGATTCGGCCATGGAGTCCTACGGCATCGAGGTCGAAGCGTTCTCCACCGAGCTCGGGTACGGCATGCTCGAGGCAGCCCTTTCTCCGGTGCCCCCGCTGCAAGCCGCAGACAACGCAGCACGGTTCAAACAGGCCTGCAAGGACGTTGCGCGACGCAACGGCATGCTCGCGAGCTTCGTCGCCAAGCCCCACATGAAACAAGAAGGGGCTGGAGCCCACTTGCATCAGAGCTTGCTGCGCAACGGTCAGAACGTCTTCTGCCCCGAAGATGAGCTGAGCACAGGTATGTCGGAGACCTTCCGGCACTACGTCGGCGGGGTAGTGGCCACGGCCGGTGAACTCTCTGTGTTCCAATGCCCGTACGCAAACTCCTACCGGAGGTTAGATCCAAAGTTCTTCGCGCCCACCAACATCAGTTGGGGAATCGACAATCGGGCCGCCTGTTTGCGCGTCATCACCGACTCCCGGTCGGCGACGCGGTTGGAGCACCGCCGAGGAGGAGCCGACTTCCACCCCTACCTTGCCATTGCAGCTAGCCTCGATGGCGGCCTCCACGGCATTCGCAATCGCATCGAACCGCCGAGAGCTTCCACCGGCGCCGCCTACGCCGACGCTGAAGCGAAGCCATTCCCCGGGAATCTGCGCGCGGCCGCCGCGGCACTTCACGACTCAGGGCTGGCCCGCCAATGGTACGGAGATGACTTCGTCGAACACTATGCGGCATCACGTGTTTCGGAGATATCCACCTACGAAGCCTTGCGCGACGGATACGTCCCCGATTGGGAACTGGCTCGCTACTTGGAAGTTACCTAACTGAGCTGCCGTCGCCGTCGACCACCATGCCCGCACACAAGGAAAGCTGACCGTGCATCAACCACAATTCCGGCGTAATTCACTCCTCCGCGGAGCGCAATCATGAAGCCGCTCATCGGTATCACTGGTCGCCGGCTGGCTGCCGGGAGCGTGCTCAGCTACCACCCGCGGTTCCACGACCTACACGTCGACGTCTACTGGTCGGACAACGGGCGACGTGTCCTCGAAGCGGGCGGCATCCCGGTGCTCCTGCCCTTTGAGTCGTCAGACTCCGGCGTGATCGACCGACTGGACGCACTCCTGGTGACCGGCGGGCAAGACATCCATCCCGACGTGTGGGGAGGCGACCCCGCCCTAGCCGACGCTGACGCCGATCCTCGGCGAGACGCCAATGTCCATGACCACGAACGCGACGTCTACGAGATCGCGCTGGTACGCGCAGCGGTTGAACGGCGCCTCCCGGTCCTCGGGATATGTAGAGGACATCAGGTCCTCAACGTCGCCTTGGGCGGCACCCTGGTCGAGGACATCCCCATCGACACAGTCATTCACGCCGCCGAAGAGGCGCCACCGACCCCGGGCCACACCAACCACGTCGTGACCTTCACCCCGCAGTCGCTTGTCCGCGAGATCTACGGCGACTCAGCTCAAACGAACTCCCTGCATCACCAGGCGGTAAAGGAGTGTGGTCCCGGCGTACTCGCTACCGGCCACACCGTTGACGGAAGCGTCGAATCGATTGAGCTGATGGGGTTCCCGGTTCTTGGGGTGCAGTGGCACCCGGAGTGGCACATGGAACTCGACCCAGTGTTCCCGTGGCTCGTCGAGGCCGCCCGTCACTACCGCGAATTCGCCACGTCCTGACGGGCTCTTGCTCTCGGCGAACGACGGAGTGCGCCTCTCTGAGGCGGCGTCAGACCTCCGCAGCGGGCACGTCGACTCTGGCTACCAGGATAACCGACTGATCACGGCCATCCTCATGGATGTCGTCGAGGTCCGGCCCGGCGGTGATGAACAAGCTGCGCCCATCGTCACCGCCGAGGACGGCCGAGTAGGCGGTGTACTGGCCGGTGTCGACGTGATCGACGACGTTTCCCCCCTCGGCGATGCACCACACGCCTGAACCGGCAGCATCGGCGATCCACAGGTTGCCCGCGGCGTTGAGCGTGATGCCGTCGGTGATCATCAGCAGGTGCTTGCGCGCTTCGGTCAACGTCCTTGCGAGCCGCGGGATGCCGAAGTTCGCCCATACTCGCCGATTCAAAAGAGAACCGTCGGCTCGGACGTCCCATGCACTGATTCGACCTGCGAAGGACTCCGCCAAGAGCAGGAGCTTTCCGTCTGGCGACAGGACGACGCCGTTGGGGGTGACCACGTCGGTAGCGGCGACGACGACTGCGCCGTCGGGATCGACTCGGACGAGTACCGTTGGTTTGAGGGGGTTGAGCGGGCCGTCGTTGCCGATGTAAGCCCGCCCCGCCGCATCGACGCACATGTCGTTGGCGAGGCCGGGGCAATGGTCTGCTAGTTCTGCCACGACATCGAGGGCTCCCGCCCGCAAACGCAATAGCCGCCGTTCGATCATCGAGACGACCAGCAGTTCTCCAGCGGGGGTGAATCCCAATCCCGAGGGCTGACCGGCCACCTCGCACACGGTGTGAAACGTCGCGCCATCCCAGCGAAGGACCCTATGTGTGTAGAAGTCGGAGAACCACAAAGCGCCTTCGTGCCAGCGCGGACCTTCGGTGAAGGAGAAGCCCCGACCTACCAGCTCAACCACATGACGTCCTCGTGCTAATCGGTCGTGAACGTCATCGATCGAACGACGTTGTCGAGCAATGACTCCGGCTGGTACCGCAGACCCAATCCGGGAGAGGCTGGTGGGAGGAACCCGCCGTCGACGAGCGTTGATTCTTCGCAGTGGATGAATCGATCAACGAAGTCGAAGGCGTCGCCAGGTGGGAAGATCTCGACGGGGCTGTCCGTGTCCATGACCAGAGCGGCGTGGCGATGGATCTCGGGGTACACGTGCAAGGACACTGGCACGGTGGCGCGCGCGACGAGGTCGCGGAGGCCGCTGAGGCCCCCGACTGTCGTCGAGTCGGCGCGAAGGACGTCTACGGCGCCGATTTCGAGTAGCCCAAGCAGTTCATCGGGGGAGGCTTCGTCGCCCGCGGCAATCGGAAGCGAAGCAGCGGAACATATTTCGGCGATGTCTCCTGCCGATCCAACCGGCACTGGGTCCTCGACCCAGGTGATGCCGTACGGTTTCCACGCGCGGGTGGCCTCAACGATCTGCTCAACGTTGCGCCCGGCGAACCCCAAGTCCACGATCACCTCGAGATCCTCGACAGAGGCGAGCCTTCGGATCTCGGCGAGCAACCGTGCCGTCGAATCGCCCCGCAGATCCGCGGCAATCTTGACCGATCGGTACCCAACGTCCCGCCACCCCACCAGGCGGCGGGCCATCACCTCGTTACCTTCCCCGTGGCGCCGATAGCCGGCGACGAGCAGCGCGGGCTGGTGCGTACGGGGAGCACCGAGCAATTTCCACGTGGGAACCTCTTGTAACTGACCGGCGAGGTCCCATGCACAGTTGTCCAACACAGCCCGCGCCCGCTGGTCCGCAGACGTGCCACGTCCATCCACGTCACGTGAAAACAGGTTCGCCAGTGTGCATCCAAGCACCTGGTGAGCTACGGATTCGGCTGCCGCACCAATGGACTGGCCCCGGGTGAGCACGTAGGCCGTCCCGGTGACTCCCGTTTCGAGGGTGACTTGGAGTACGACGTATTCTCTGGCGTTGATGGACCGGCCCGCAAGTTGAAGGGGAGGATCCATCGCGAAGCGTAGTACGTCGACCTGGGCGCGCGTCACCCGCAGATCGAGGATCCCTTCGTCGAGCTGCACCTGCTAATGCTCCTGCACGTACGCGGTGGCTTCGATTTCCACGAGCAGATCCGGATGGAGGAATTGCAGGCCGCCGACGCAAGAGCTCGTGGGTAGATGTTCGCCGAACATCTCGGCGTGCGCCCTGCCGGCTTCGCGCCAATCCTCGACGTTTCGCACGAACACTCGCGTGCGCAGAACGTCATGCTTTTTGCCGCCGAGTTCTTCAACGGCGGCAAGCACTACCGACAATGCGTAGGCCGTTTGCGCGTACAGATCGCCTGGTCCTTCGATGGTTCCATCGGGCTTGCCCGCGGTGGTGCCGCCGACTTCGATGAGGGGCCCGATGCGGGTGGCGCGTGAATACGCCCAATCAGCGACCCACGGCGCCTTGGCTACTACTCGCTTCACTGTGCCAACTCCTTCGCAGAATCCTTCGTGATGTTAAAACCTCCGTCGACCGGGACGACCGTGCCGGTCATGAACGACGACTGCTCGGAGAGCAGGAAGGCGATTACCGCCGCGACCTCGGACGCGGCCGCTACCCGACCCAGCGCATGGCGATCCGCCACCTCCTCAAGGGATTTCACGCCAGCCGGTCGGCGCCCCTCAGCCATGAGGGGGGAATCGACGGAGCCCGGCGCGACGGCATTGACACGAATTCTCCAGCGGGCCCATTCCACCGCAAGGGTGCGCGTCAACGCCTCGACGCCAGTCTTGGCGATTGGGTACGGCAACCGACCGGGCCAACCGAATGTCGAAGCCACCGAGCTCACGTTGACGATGACGCCGGGATCTCCCAGCGAGATCCAAATCTTCGCTGCCGCTTGCGCGACGAAGAGGGACCCCGCGACATGGACGTCGAAGAGCTTGTGGAGGTCGGCCAACGTCAAGTCCAGGCTCGGTTTGGCGAGCAAGGTGCCGGCGCAGTTGACGACGCCAGTGATCGGTCCGGCTTCGACGACCTTGCCTACAGCCCGAGCGACCGCCTCTTGATCAGAGACGTTGCAGGACAAAGCAGTCACGCGCGAGGCACCGAACTGATCCGACAAATGCTCGACGACGGCAGGGTCCGGGTTGAGATCGAAGATTGCACACCGCTCCGTACCGCCGCTGAGCAGTTTCGTCACGGTCGCGAGGCCGATTCCGCTGGCTCCGCCGGTGACGAGCACCGTTCTAGATTGGCCGATAGCGGTTGCCATTCTTACTCCTTCAACGATCGATTCGGTTGGCGCCAGTAGTGGACTCATCCGCGCCAGAACAGCCGAGGCTTCGCGTGGCAACGGCACCAAGGTAATCACTTCTCGCACTCTGATGCAAGACATCATATTGCGATGAATGAGACTGGAGATCGGCATTGCCAAACCGGAGGGTGATGTATCAAACTGTTATTCTCTCCGTAACACTCTTCAACGCTAAAGGAACACGGTGACCGAAAGCTCATTCCGGATCCAGTCCTTGGCGCGAGGCCTCGCCATCGTGTCCGAGGTCGCTGCAAGCGACGGAGATCTGACCGCTGCCGAGTTGAGTCGTCGCATCGGCGTTTCACCCCAGACGACGTATCACCTGCTGCATACCCTTCGCCAGGTTGGGTACGTCGAGCAGGATTCGAGTCAACGCTATCGGCTGGGCAGCGCGATCCCTCCTCTGATCGATGGCTATGAACGCCAATTCACTCCACCCGAAGCCGTGCTACGACGCCTGAAGAAACTCCGGGGAGCGACCAGGGAGACGTGCTCTCTGTCGACATGGTCCGGCGACGACGTCGTGCTCATTGCGCAGGAATCGGGCGATCACACCGTCCGCGTGGCCGATGTGCAAGTAGGTCAGCGCGGTGCCGTACATGCGCGTGCCGCCGGCAAGATTCTGCTGGCACGCGCGGACGCCGAGAAACGCGATCGCGTTCTCAAGGATCTACACCTCAAGAAGTTCACCGAGAATACGATCACGCGGCGCGCCACGCTCGAACGGGAACTCGAGCGAGCCGCGGCTAACGGATGGACGATGGACGATGAGGAATTCATCCCCGGCCTTACGTGCATGGCGGCGTCCATCGACTACAACGGCACGGATTTTGCACTGACCATCTTGGCTCCGACCGATCGCCTGAAGGAAAACTCCGAGCCTTACCTGGCCGCTCTCCTACAAGCGACACGGCCATAGGGGATCGGAGAGTGAACGATTGTGTCGGTAGCGCGGTGATCACCGGTGCTGCCTCTGGTATCGGCCTCGCCACCGCCAAGCATCTCGCACGAAGCGGTTGGGCGCTGGCGTGCGTAGACACCAATGCCGCTGCTCTTGAAGGACTCATCGACGAGCTTGTCGCAGCCGACCATCGCGCGGTCGCGGTGCACGGCGACGTCTCGTTGCGGGCAGTCCACGAGCAGGCCTGCGCGGCCGCCGCCCAGCTGGCGCCGCTTGGCGCGTGGGTAGGTGTCGCGGGCGTGGCCACTGACTACGACCTTGCCACTGTCTCGGAAGGCGACGTGCGCAGGCTCATCGACATCAACCAACTGGGCATGCTGTGGGGTGCGATCGAAGCCCTTCGCATCTGGGAAGCCACGGGAACTGCTGGCACGATCGTCGCCGTCTCATCCGTCCACGCACGCCACGCGGCATCGGGCTCAGGAATATACGAAATGACCAAAGCGTCCATCGAGGCTCTCGTCCGAAATATCGCCGTTACCTACGGTTCTCGGGGTATTCGGGCTGTCGCCGTTGCCCCCGGGGCAATCGCGACCCGCGCACTCCAGGCGTCCCTCGAGACGGCATCAAACCCCAAGGCCGCGCGCGAACGCCTCGAACGCCAAGCTCCCATGAATCGACTCGGGGAGCCCGAGGAGATTGCCGACGCGATCAGCTTCCTCGTGTCCCGCGAAGCGTCCTACATTTCTGGAACGACACTCACCGTTGATGGAGCAATGTCTTCGGTCCTCATGCTCCCGGCAACCGACCCCGACGCCGTTCGGCCACGAGCCGACACGTGACGTGACTTCGCGGAAGATGAAGAGCGCGTCCTGAACTTAACGAGATACCTCGCACCATCTCGCCGCAGAGTCGTGACCGTTAACGGCCGCGCTACAGGGCGCGAGATGCTGCGTATTTGGGAACCGATTTGGGAACGAAATTCTGCGAAACAGCTTGAAAGCCATGCAACGTCACCGGGCTGAGTAAACAGCTCATGGGCTCTGATCTGCAGGTATGCGATGAAGCGGACAAGGCAAAGGCTCCAGTACCCGGCTCATAACCCAGAGGTCGCAGATTCGGATCCTGTCCCCGCTAGTAGGCAAAACGGCCGTCGGGGACTTTCGGGGGCCGGTTGATGCCGCAGTCGGCCGGCGCGTCGGCCAGTCAGGCGACCGCGGTACATCGCCCATCACGGCATGGCGGGGCTCATCGGGTGTTCTCGGCGACCATGACGGCCGCGTTGCCGAAGACGGCGCGGCCGAGCATCTCGAACAATGCGATCAAGTCGACGCCGTCGCCGTCGATCTCCTTGGCGATGAACAGGCCGTCGGCGGCGGCGATGGCGTAGGTGGCCAGCTGTTGGACCTGTGCATCGGTCAGGCCGGGGGTCAGGGTGCGGATGCCGGCCGAGAGCACCTCGTGGGCCTGGGCGCGGACTCGAAGGAACATCGTGCGGGCCCGCGGCTCGACGGGGCGGCGTTCCAACGCCAACATCAGACCGAGCCGGAGGAAGTCGGGTGAATCCTGCAGTGCCTTCGCGATCTGGGTGGCCACAGCCGTGCCACGCTCGTGCGCGGTGCCGTGGTCGGGCATCGACCAGGCGCCCAACCAGTCCGCGAAGCTGCGTTCGATGACCGCGGCGAGCAGGTCGTCCTTGTCGGTGAAGTGCCAGTAGATCGAGCTGGCCGGCAGGCCGCACTTCTTGCTGACCGCTCCGATGCTGGTTCCCTCATACCCGCGTTCGGCGGCGATCTCGGTCGCGGCGTCGAGGATGCGTTCCCGCGACAGTTCCCCGTCCGCGCGCCTGCGACGCGGCCTGGGCGCCTCGCCCCCTGCCATCTTCGTCCCCTTCGATCCAACCCTTGACTCCGTAGTGATCACTACATTACCGTAGCGATCACTACAGGTGCAATCCTCGAATAGGGGATCGGACGAAGTGAGACCTCGATGAGTGATGTCCCGACTTACGACGTGGCGGTGATCGGCTACGGCCCCACCGGCGCCACCGCCGCCAACCTGCTCGGCCAACTCGGCCTGCGCGTGGTGGTCATCGAGCGTGACCCCGACGTCTACGCACGCGCCCGCGCCATCTCCACCGACGAAGAGGTGCTGCGCGTGTGGCAGTCGGTCGGTCTGGCCGACCGGTTGCAGGCTGACATGCTGCCCGACCGGCCCATCGCGTTCGTCGACTCCGCCGGGGTGCCGTTCATGGAGACCACCATCACCGCACGCGGTTGCGGCCACCCACCACAGCAGTTCATCTACCAGCCCGCCGTCGACCACGTGCTGCGCGAAGGCGTCGAGCGCTTCGCCAACGTCGAGGTGCTCCTGGAACGGGAATGCCTGCGCGTGGCCAATCGGGGTGATCACGTCGAGCTGCTCGTCGGTGACGCGAGCACCGACACCCTCGTCCGCGTCCGTGCGTCTTACGTGATCGCCGCCGACGGCGGATCCTCCCCGACTCGCTGTTCACTGGGCGTCGGCTACTCCGGTCGCACCTACGCCGAACGCTGGGTGGTCATCGACACCGAGGTGCTGCAGGAATGGGATGGGCACGACCGCTTGCGCTTTCACTGCAACCCCGACCGCCCGACCGTGGACTGTCCCACCCCGCTGGGTCATCACCGCTGGGAGTTCCCCGTCCGCGCCGGCGGAGACGAGGCCACGCTGACCTCCGAGAAGGCCATCTGGGAGGTGCTGCACGAGCAGGGTGTCACCGAAGCGCAGGTGAAGATCCTGCGCGCGGTGGTCTACAGCCATCACGTCCGCGTCGCCGACCGCTGGTGCGTTGGACGCGTCTTCCTGGCCGGCGACGCTGCACACGCCATGCCGCCCTGGATCGGACAGGGGATGTCGGCCGGAGTGCGCGACGCCGCCAACCTGTGCTGGAAGATCGCCGCCGTGCTACAGGGGAACGCCCCGGAGACACTACTGAATTCCTATGAGGCCGAACGCAAACCGCATGTCACCGAGGTCACCCGCCGCGCCGTGCTCGTCGGCCGCGTCATCACCGAACGCCGCCGCGCCGTCGTCGCGCTGCGCAACCACGCGGTCCGGGCACTGACCAAAATCCCCGGCGCCGTGGACCGTGGCCAGAGACTGTGGTGGATCCCGGACGCGCACTACGACGCGGGCTTCTTCGCGAACAGCGGTCACGGTGCGGTCGGGTGGCAGATCCCGCAGCCCTGGGTGATTGGCAGCGACGGCAGCACCAAGCGCCTCGACGACATCCTGGACCGCACGTGGACCGTCCTGCACACCGGGGCACTCCCGGCCGGTGCACGCGCCTGGGCGGACGTCGGGGCCAGGGTGATCCGGTTGACCAGACCGCACGACGCCATCCCCGGCGACGGCGTTCGCGACTGCGGCGCCACCCTCCTCGACTGGATGGCCGACAAGAACGCCGCCGCACTGGTGGTGCGGCCCGACGGATTCGTCTATGCCGCCGCCACATCGGATGATTCGTTACCCGGCCCGCCCGCCGGATTCTCCGGCGCGACCACGGCAGCCCCCGTCCTCTCCATCTGCAACGGAGTCCTCGCATGACCACGTCGACCCTGACCGAGCACACCGTCACCGTCGGCGGCAAGCAGATCTTCTACGCCGAAACCGGTACTGGCCCTGCGGTGGTGCTGCTGCACGGCGGCGGCCCAGGCGCTTCCGGGGTGTCGAACTTCTCCCGCAACATCGACGCCCTCGCCGAGCACTTTCGGGTCATCGTGCCCGATCTGCCCGGCTACGGCCGCTCCACCAAGGGCGTCGACGGCACCGACCCCTTCGGCTACCTCGCCAACGGCATCCGCGGATTGATGAACGAACTCGACGTCGACACCGCGCACCTGGTCGGCAACTCCTACGGCGGGGCGTGCGCCCTGCGTCTGGCACTGGACACCCCCGACCGCGTTCAGAGGATGGTGTTGATGGGACCCGGCGGCATCGGCGCCACCCGCGCCCTGCCGACCGCCGGCTTGCGGAGCCTGCTGGCCTACTACGGTGGCGACGGGCCGTCGCGGGACAAGCTGGAGACGTTCATTCGCGAATACCTGGTCCATGACGGCGAATCCGTGCCGGCCGGGGTCATCGACGCCCGCTATGAGTCCAGCATCGAACCCGAAGTCATCGCGAACCCGCCGCTGCGCCGCCCCTCCGGCCCGACCGCGATGCGGACGCTGTGGCGGATGGACTTCACCCGCGACCCCCGCTTGGCCTACCTGCAGACCCCGACGCTGGTGGTGTGGGGAACCGCGGACAAGGTGAACCGACCCAGTGGTGGCTCCACGCTGGCCGACACCATGCCCAACTGCGACCTGCTGCTGGCCGCCAACGCCGGGCACTGGGTGCAATGGGAACGCGCCGACTTCTTCAACGGCGTCACCCGCGCCTTTCTGAGCGCATGAACGTCTTCGGCAAGGCGCACCTGGGCTACCTGGTCATCGAGACCGAGAAGTTCGCCGACTGGCGCCGCTTCGGTGAGGACGCCATCGGCATGCACTGCGACGAACTCTCCACCGAACACTTGCGCTTCCGCCTCGACGAACACGAATGTCGCTTCCTGCTTCAACGCGGCGCGGCCGAGGACGTCACCACCATCGGCTGGCACCTCGACGACCACGACACGTTCGACGAGATCATCCACCGAGTGACCACCGCCGGTGTCCCCATCGCCGAGGGCACCGACGAAGAAGCCGCCCTGCGGGGAGTGGAGCGCCTGCTGCGCTTCCCCGGCCCCAAGGGATTGACCCAGGAGATCTTCACCACCGCCACGACGGCATCCCCGCCGCGGATCCGCCACGGCGGGTTCGTCACCGGTGCCGCCGGGATGGGGCACGTAGCCATCACGTCCACCAAACCCGCTCAGCTGCATGGGTATTACGACACCGTGTTCGACGCGCGGCTGTCGGACTACATTGACGAGACGATCAGCGGCGTCAAGTTCAAGATCCGGTTTCTGCGCGTCAACGAACGTCACCACTCCGTCGCGATCGCCGCCGTGCGCGGTCTGCCCGTCGACCCGGTCCGCACCCGCGTGCAACACCTCAACATTCAAGCCGCCGAACTCGACGGCATGGTCGACTGCTATCAACGCGTCGGTGCGCTGGGCTTCGACATGGCCTTGGCGATCGGGCAGCACACCAATGACCGCGAACTGTCGTTCTACGCGGTCACCCCGTCGGGCTTCGAATGGGAGGTCGGCTGGAACCCCATCGTGGTCGACGAAACTACCTGGGAACCCACCACCCACCAGGGGATCAGCATCTGGGGGCACTCCCCGGTCGGGCAGACCGTCATCGACAGACTCGCCCAATTCAAGACCGGCGCACGTTCGCTTCGACACCGCGAAGACACCGTGCCCGCCCTGGCCGGCACCACCATCCGCACCTAGAGGCGACGAGGACGCATGCGCATCGACACCCACCACCACCTCATCCCGCCTGAGTACCGAAAGGTGCTGCAGCGAAGGGGGATCGACGATGCCGGCGGCCGTGCGCTCCCGAATTGGAGCCCCGAGACCTCGTTGCAGACGATGGCCGACCTCGACGTCAGCACCGCGATCCTGTCGGTGTCCACCCCCGGCACCACGTTCCTGCCCGCCGCCGCCGACGCGGCCGCACTGGCCCGCGACCTCAACGACTACACCGCCGGCCTCGTCGACGCCGAGCCCGACCGGTTCGGGTTCTTCGCCACCATCCCCATGCCGCACTTCCGGGAGTCCGCCGCCGAGGTCGTGCGGTCGTTGGACGAGTTACACGCCGACGGGGTGGTCCTGCTGGCCAACAGCGCCGGCACCTATCTCGGCCGGGACGGTCAGGACGACCTGTTCGCCGCCCTCGATTCCCGCTCGGCGGTGGTGTTCATCCACCCCGCCGACCTGCCCGGGCCAGTGATTCCGGGCGTGCTGCCCTTCGCGGCCGACTTCCTCCTCGACACCACACGCGCCGCGTACCTGTTGGTGCGCAACGGAATCCGTCGCGAGTATCCGAACATCCGTTTCATCCTCAGTCACGCAGGCATCGAACGCACCAACGCCCTGGCTCTCTTCCCACGGCTCGGTCGCGCCCAACCGCCGCCGCAGCCGACGTGGGCAGAGCACGTCCAGCGCGCCGCAAGCCGTACTGTCATGCGCGGCATCACGAAGCTCATCGGCACTGCGTGAGCGGCTCGTCCGACTCGGGGAGGGATGAAGCGGCACGCCCGTCTCGTCCGGACCTGAGTCGGCGTTGCGCGGATGCCCAGGTTTCGGACCGTTCGCGGCGATGCTCCGCTAGTTGGTGCGGTCGGCGAACCCGGCGGGCAGTTCCTCCGGTCCGACGGCGATGATCGTCTCATCGTCGGCGCCCACGAACTCGAACAGGGTGATGGCGGCGAACTCGGGCACCACGTAGATCGGATAGGTGGGGCCGGCGTCGCGGTAGGCGCGCATCTCGTCGAGGTGGTCGTTCTGGTAGAGCACCGTGCGCTCGCCGTGCGTGCGGATCCAGTCGGGGAAGAAGATGGTGCCGTGCAGGCGCCGCAGCGCGGGCATGACGTTCACGACGACGCTGGTGCCGGTGGGTTCGGTCCACGAGATCTTGTAGACGTCGGGCGCCAGGGCGACCAGGTCGACGGTTTGGTCGCGCACCCATCGGCCTCCGACGTGGCCGGTGTGAATGCGGTAGTCGATGGTGGTGGCGTTCTTGACGTACATCTCGTACTGCCACCCGTTGTCGTAGGTGTAGATGTAGCGGTATCCCACGAGGCCGTCGA
Organism: Mycolicibacterium sichuanense; assembly: GCF_033741125.1. NCBI lineage: Bacteria > Bacillati > Actinomycetota > Actinomycetes > Mycobacteriales > Mycobacteriaceae > Mycobacterium > Mycolicibacterium sichuanense. The sequence continues at coordinate 780,906 of NZ_JAWQPU010000001.1, forward strand.
GGTCGTCGGTGGAGTGCGCGGTCGGTTCGGTGGTCATAAGATGAGTTTATTGCAAAATAGTTTTGTAAGGAACATATGTGACGCGATCGAAGAACGACTCCGCCGCGGCGGCGCTGTCGCCGCTGCTGGGTCCGTTGCGACGAGCGGTGCTGCGGGCCACCCGGACCATAGAGGGCCTGCCCGATCTACCCGAGGCGCACATCGAGATCCTGCGCACGGTCGCGGCCCAACCGAGCATCACCGCCGGCGGCATCGCCGAGCGGCTCGGGCTGGCCCGCCCCACGGTGAGCAACCTGATCCAGGCGCTCAAACGCGACGGGTTGCTGACCCTGGACCGCGGCGAGCGGGATGCCCGGGTCGTCCACGTCAGTGCCACCGATCGGGCCGCGGATCTGCTGAGCCGCTACGACGGCGCCAGCCGCCGCATCCTCGCCGAGGCATTGGCGCAACTCACCGCCGAGGACCGGGCCGCCATCACCGCGGCCGTTCCGGCATTGGCGCGGCTACAGGCCATCCTGTCGGCACCCGCGGCGGAGCCGACGACCTGATCGGGGGACGCTAGGCGATCATCGGGTCGATCGCCGACCTGGGCACCAGCACCTGCACCGCCCCGTACGAGGCGGGCAACAGCACGCCCTGGTCGAAGAAGAAGATCACTCCGTCGTTGACCACCGCGAAGTTCTGGTAGTTGGCCGGGTTGTACAGCGCGGCCGTCGCGAACGGCAGCGGCGCGGGCGCAGGTGCCGGCGTGGTCGTGGTTGGCGTGGCCGTCGTGGTCGTAGTCGTGGTCGCCGCCGGCTGTCCCGGTTGGGTGGTCGGGGCGGGAGTCGCGACCGGCGGCGGTGCCAGCTGCTGCTGCAGTTCGGTCTGGACGATCGGCGCGACGGTCTTCAACGGATCGTCCACCCGCCACAGCGGCGTATTCGCCTTGTCGTCAGGGGCGGCCGTGTAGATGATCGCCTTGCGGTAGGTCTGGTCCCAGTCGAACGCCTTCCACGTCGTCTGCGGCGTGCCGCCGAGGTTCTGCACCACCTTGAACACCACGGCCTGCGTGCCGCGCGGGGGAACCGACGAGGTGTACTCCGACGGCGTGATGGTCAACGAATACGGCGTCGTGCGCGGTGCACCGGACTTGGCCGTGTTGAGGAACGCGTCGCGGGTCTGGGAGACGTAGTCGGCGACCGACTTCTGGTCGGGGTAGTCCTGCGGAATGCTGATGTCCACGCTGTACGCGGGGTCGGAGAGCTGGATCTCGCACGTGCTGCCGGTATTGCCGCCCTTGAGGTCGGCGCAGTAGTCCTTCGGCGCGGCCACCGCCACGCCAGACGAACCGAGGATGGCGGCAGCCGTGGCGAGCACGGCCACGCTGAAAGTACGCATGGTAGTTCCTCCTAGCAAACGCGGCACTGCGCCGTGTAGGCCAGATTAACGTGCTGCGTGCCAGCGAATTGGGCCGGGCGCAGTTACCGCTGCATACCTGCGGTTTCGCACGCTGCGAGGGGTGAGGGGATCGGCTGCGGGCCGCGTCCGACGTTGACGGCCCGGACCAGGCGCAACGACGGCGCCGTGGCAGAGAGTCCGGAACGCTCGAGGAGCCGGGACTCGTCGATGTCCTGGTCTCTCGCGTCAACCAGTGAAAGACCCTGGTATGACGGATGTCTGCGCATCGCCTCGGCCAGCTCGAGGGAACGTTGGCGAGCCGACTGCCGTTTCGGGTGTGCACCAAGATCGATGACGTTTCCGACTCCGGTAGTGGTCTTCGCCATCGTCGGGCCTCCGTGTGGTTCACGCCTCTTCGGCTGGTATGCCGCCCAGTGTCGCGTCCCTACCTGAGCGCGCCGCTCTGCCTTTGCCGTGAATTCGTTAAGAAGATCCCCAGGTAGCGGTCAGCAGTCCTTGTCGGGAGGGTCCAGCAGGCTGGGGCACGTCTGGGCGCCGAAGTAGTAGGTGCCGTACCCCGGGCGATCCCGCTGGCCGAACGGGCGGCCGCCGACAGCCACCCGGTCCAGCTGCTGCGTGGTTCCCGGCAGCTTGAACGTGTAGCCGTGTGGGTCGGGCATGGCGGGGGTGAATACGGCCGCCACGACGCAGTACACGCCGTCGTCGGAGAGCGCTTGGCCGCCGGTGTAGTTCCGGTGCTCGACCACCGCAGTGGTCACCGACTCGTCCCAGAAGCCGGTGGTGTTGCCGAACAGCTGCGCCCGCGCTCCACCGCGGAGACCTTCGAAGTACTTCCTGCCCGCGCACGTCCCGTCGCTCAGGACGTCGAACGAGTCGGCCATGCCCCAGCGCACCGTCACCGTGTCGTCGATTCCCGCGACGGCCGGCGGCGGATGGGGGAGTGACGGCTGGGTCGGCGTCGTCGAACGACCACCCGAGCACGCGGGGAGAAGTCCCATCACCAACACCAGTGCACCGATGCGGTTCACCCTCGCCCAGCAAACGCCCATGGATCATGGTAGGCCGGGTGGGACCAGTCAGGATGAAGGCGAGGCAGGCGAACTCACGCTGCCCGTTGGGCACCCAGCCCCGGAGCCATCTCGTCGAGGACGAGCCCGATCACGTGATCCCGGCGCGCGGTCAGCAGCACGACCCCATCGGCGATGCCGAGACGCTGGACGTCGGCGATGAAACCGGCCAGGCCGCGGGCCGTTCCGACGTAGCGCACGTGCGCCGTCTCGATGGAATCCAGCGCCGCGAAGGCGGTGGCGGCGTCGTGTTCGATGACGACCTTCACGTCCAGGAGGATCTCCGGGGCGACGGCGCCACGAGCCTGCGCGTCGGCGCGGATGGCGGCGGACTTACGCGAGGCGTCGCGCAGGTCGGTTGCGCTGATTCGAATGGCCATGACTACTCCTGGGTGCGTGTGGGGTGCTCAGTGAAATGCCGGAACGACTTCCTTGATGAACAATTCGAGGGACTTGCGCTTCTCCTCGTGGGGCAGGCTGTTGTCGCACCAGAAGCTGAACTCGTCGATGCCGAGGTCCTGGTAGAAGCGCAGCCTTTCGATGACTTCGTCGGGCGTGCCGATCATCGCAGTGCGGTGCAGTGACTCCAGTTCGAACTCGGGCCGCTCGGCGAACTTCGCCTCGGGACTGGGCTCGAGGAAGCCGTCGACCGGGGCGGTCTTGTTGCCGAACCAGGCATCGAAGGTCCGGTAGAACTTCGAGATGCCCTCGGCGGCAGGGCGCCAGCCGTCGGGATCCTCCGCGGCGTGGACGTGGGTGTGGCGCAGCACCATGATCTCCGGACGCGCGACGTCGGGATGGTTGGCGACGGCGGTGTCGAACTTGCCCTTCAGGTCGACCACCTCCTGGTCGCCCTTCATCAGGGGCGTCACCATCACGTTGCAGCCCGAGCGCACCGCGAAGTCGTGGGAGTCGGGGTCGCGGGCGGCCACCCACATCGGTGGTGTCGGCTGCTGGATGGGCTTCGGAACGCTGGTCGAGGTGGGGAATTGCCAGATGTCACCGTCGTGTGCGTAGTCACCCTGCCACAGCTTGCGCACCGCGGGCACCAGCTCGCGTAGGTGCTTGCCACCGTCGGTCGCGGGCAACCCGCCGGCCATCCGGTCGAACTCGAATTGGTAGGCCCCGCGGGCGATTCCGATCTCGGCCCGGCCGTTGCTGATGACGTCGAGCAGCGCGCACTCGCCGGCTGCGCGGATCGGATGCCAGAACGGCGCGATGATCGTGCCGGCACCGAGGCGGATGGTGCTCGTCTTGCCGGCGAGGTAGGCCAGCAGCGGCATCGGGCTCGGCGAGATGGTGTATTCCATGGCGTGGTGCTCGCCGATCCACACCGTGCCGAACCCGCCGGCCTCGGCCATCAGGGTCAGCTCGGCCAGGTTCTCGAATAGCTCGCGGTGGCTGACGTCTTCGTTCCACCGCTCCATGTGGGCGAACAACGAGAATCTCATGACTGCTCCTCTGGCGTGCTCTGGTGGCGTTGGGCGTCGAGTTCGGTCAGGGTCACATCGCCCGTCGCCCAATGGTCTCTGGGTACTTCGCGCACGACGACGCGAATGTGTTCGGATGCGGTGTTCACGGTCCGCAGCACGGCGTGATGCACTTCTCGCATCAGCGCGCGGACCTGTTCGGGGGTGCGGCCCGCTCCGATCGTGACTTCGACGAGCGGCATGTCAGCTCCTCATGACGAAGGGGTCGGGCACGGGTCCTTCGTCGGTGTTGATCCAGATGCTCTTCAGCCGGGTGTATTCGCGGATGGTCTCGGTGCCGTGCTCCACGCCGACGCCACTGCTCTTGAAGCCCTGCCGGGGTGACATCGGCGACATGGCTCGGTAGGTGTTGACCCACACGGTGCCGGCTTCGATGCGGTCCGCAACGCGGTGTGCCCGAGCCAGATTGGAGGTCCACACTCCGGCAGCCAACCCGTAGTCGGTGTCGTTGGCGAGGCGGACGACCTCGTCCTCGGTGTCGAACGGCATGATGGCGGCGACTGGGCCGAAGATCTCCTCCCGCACCACGCGCATGTCGTTGTCGACGTCGACCAGCACGGTGGGTTCGTAGAAGTACCCGCCAAGGCCGGCGTCGGTCGCCCGGCCGCCGGTGAGCACCCGCGCCCCCTCGGAGCGACCCAGGTCTACGTAGGACGCCACCTTGTCGCGCTGGTCTGCGAAGGCCAGTGGGCCGAGTTCGGTGTCGTCAGCGAGGGGATTGCCGATGCGAATACTCTTGGCGCGCTCCGTCACCCGCTCCAGCAGCTCGTCGTAGACCGCGCGCTGGGCGAACACGCGGCTGCCCGCGATGCAGGTCTGGCCCGCCGCGGCGAAGATGCCGGCCACGACGCCGGTGGCCGCGTTGGCGACGTTGGCGTCGTCGAACACGATGTTGGGCGACTTGCCGCCCAGCTCCAGGGTCGAGCCGATGAAGCGGCCCGCTGCGGCAGCGGCGATGCGCGAACCGGTCGCCGTCGATCCGGTGAACGAGATCTTGGCCAGAGCGGGATGGTCGACGAGCGGCTGGCCCGCCTCGACCCCGAATCCGGTCACCACGTTGACCGCGCCCGGTGGGAAGCCAGCCTCGATGGCGAGTTCGGCCAAGCGCAACACGGTCGCCGAGGTGTACTCGGATGGCTTGATCACCACCGTGTTTCCCGCGCACAGAGCTGGCGCGAGCTTGCTGGTGGTCAGGGTGAGCGGCGAATTCCACGGGGTGATCGCGCCGACGACGCCCAGCGGTTCGCGGGAGGTGTAGTTCAGCACGCGGCGGTCGGAGGTCGGGATGACCGACCCGTTGATCTTGTCGGCGAGCCCGGCGTAGAAGTAGTAGTACTCGGGCAGCGTGGTGAGCTGGCCGCGCATCTCGCGAAGCAGCTTGCCGTTGTCCAACGACTCCGACCTGGCCAGTTCCTCGGCGTGCTCCCCGACGAGATCGCCGAGCCTGCGCAACAGATGGCCGCGCTTGGTCTGGCTCAGGTCGCGCCAGCGGGGATCCTCGAACGCCGATCGCGCCGATCTCACCGCGGCGTCGACGTCACCGGCGGTGCCTCGCGCCGCCTCGTAGAGCACCTCGCGGGTGGCGGGGTTGGTGCTCTCGAAGTAGGCACCGGACTCCGGTTCGACGGGTTTGCCATCGATGAAGTGCTGCAACCTGTTCCGCTCAGACATGGGCAAATCCTTCGACGAATGTGGACAGGACCTCGGCCAGCTCGCCCGGTCGCTCGACGGGAAGCATGTGGCGGGCGTTGGGGATGATGACGGCTTCGCAGCGGGGGATGGCCGACGCCAGGCGCCGGGTCATCTCCGGGGTGGATCCCGGATCGCACTGCCCGGTGACGGCCAGCGCGGGAACGGTGACGTCGCCGAGGCGATCGGCGAGCTCGGTGTCCGCGGTGGCGAACACCCGGTAGCAGTTGACGAAGCTGCGGCGGTCGTTGGACGCCAGGACGTCCCGGGTGCGGCGGATCAGGGCCTCGTCGACGCCCGTCCCGTCGTACCAGCGATGTAGGGAGGCGGTGATGCCGGCGTCGTAATCGGTTTCGGCCGAATGCAATCGGGCGAGCACGGCGGCCCGCTCCTCGTTGGTCCGCCGGCACACCGAGCTCACCGAGGTCAGCGAGGCGACCAGGTCGGGACGGTGAATCGCCAGATGCTGGGCGACCATCGCGCCGAGGGAGAACCCGACGAGGTGGGAACCAGCCTCGATGTCGGCTGCCACCCCGTCGGCCAGATCGGTGAGCGTGACGTCGTCGCCGACGGGTTCGCGGTTACCGTGCCCGGGCAGATCCAGGGCGACCACGCGGGCCCGACCCGACAGGAGGTCGGTCACCGGCTCCCACACGGAGCTGTCGAGACCCACTCCGTGCAGCAGGACCAGCGTCGGCGTGCTCACCTCGATACCCGTTACTGCTCGGTGGACAGCGGAGCCAGCCGCTGCTGCGGACGACCCTGGGCGGCGGCGGCCAGGGCGACGACGATCTCGTCGGCGTGCGGCGCGTCGGCGATGCGCACCTCCACCGTCTGGTGATGCGATCGGATCGTGGCGTCGGTGATGTGCTTGAGCGGAATGTCGAATAGCACACCGGCGGGTCCGCGCTTCTCGACCGCGGGCAGCAGGGTGGTGGCGTTGGCGGCCTTGCGGAAGTGATCGCCGAACTTCAGCGTATGGATCAGCCCGGAACCGTGTTCGATCTCGCCGTCGAGCCCCACGATGGCGGCCTTGCCGTAGGCCTCCGGCTCGCCCTGCAGGGCGTCGATGACCTGAGGTGCCAGCAGGGCGCCGAGGTCCGAGGCCGTCGCATCGATGCCGGGGTTGAGATCTTCGACGAATCCCCTTCCTCCCCAAGGGTTTTCGATAACCGCGGCGACGACCGCGATGCGCGCCGGCGGAAAGACCTCACGGCCGCCCTCGGTGCGGATCTCTTCGACGATGGTGACGATCTTGCGGACCTTCATGACAGCGCACTCTCCAGACTCTTGACGGTGATGGCGGGATCGGTCGATCGGTCGCCGATGCGGGGATGGGGACGGGGGCCGGTCGATCCGGCGGCGACGACGACGATCTCGTCGGCACACGGCGCGTCGGACACCCGGGTGGTGACGGTTTGGTAGTAGTCGCGGGTGGCGGCCTTCGTCTTGTGCCACAGCGGGACGACCAGGGTCTCACCGGCTTCGGCCCGGGTGTCGGAGAAGCAGATGATCGACTCGCCACCCAGGAACTCGCGCATCAGGTTGCCGAAGAACGGGGTGTGGATCAGTGCCCCGCCGTGCTCGATCTCGCCGCGACTGCCCACGATGGCGGCCTTGCCGAAGGCCTCGACGTCGTCGGCGCCGCCGAGGACGTCGACCAGCCGGTCGGTCAGCAATCGGGCGAGCACGGGCGCGATGCGGGAGGCTTCGTCGAACAGATCGTGCGTTGGCCCGGTTCCCGCCCAGGGATTGCGGATCACCGCGGCGATGCTGGCTTGCACGGCGGGTCGGGCCGCGACGGCGCCGGCCTCGGTGATCACCGACTCACGGTAGGTGACGAGTTTCCGGAGACCAATGGTCCGCGGATCGACATGTTGCATACAACAGACACTAGAACTCGGCCGTACCCGCGTCAAGGGCGGAAATGAGGACGGATGACCGGTGGCGGTCAGGCAAGCAGTAAAGATGCCGTTCACCGGCCAATACGCAAAGAATCCCCGGATCGAGTGCCTGCCCTCCGCGCCGAAGGTGGGCGGAAGGCCAAACTGGCCATTGACACCCGATGTGACGACCCTTACATTCTGTTGTATGCAACAGCGGTAGCGTCGCCGCGGAGCACGGAATCCCATCGTCAAGACGAGGAACCTCATGACCAAGTTCTCCAACACGTCGGCCGGTGAACCCGCGCCCGATCTCGGATATCGCAACAAGGTGGCGGCGATCGAACCGTACGGAGTGGACGCCATCCCCGACTCCGAACGTCACGGGAAGGCCAGCTCGCAGTTCTTCATCTGGTTCGCCGCTGGCATGAACTTCCCGATCATGGTGCTGGGCTTCCTGGCGGTGAGCTACGGGCTCTCGCTGACGGCCTCGGTCACCGCCATCGTCGCCGGGTCGTTCGTCGGTTCGGTGGTGATGGGGGTGCTGTCGCGGATGGGTGGCCGCCTCGGCGTCGCCCAGCAGATTCAGGCCCGCGGCCCGTTGGGGTTCTTCGGCAACTTCATTCCGGTCGCCTACGTCAACGTCTTCGCCGGAATCGGTTGGGCCGCAGTCACTGTCATTCTCGGCGCGCAAGCGTTGGAGGCGCTGGTGCCCGCGATCCCGTTCTGGCTGGGCGCGGCGGTGCTGGTAAGCATCCAGCTCGTCGTCGCGATCTACGGCTACAACATGATCCATTATCTGGAGCGCATCCTGGCCGTGGTGCTGTTCTTCGGCTTCCTGATGATCACCATCGTCTCGGTGGCCCGCGGTTGGCAGGGTGGCTTCGACACGAACCCGAAGGCCCCGTACTGGATTGGCGACGCCGGCGGCTGGATCACCTTCGCCGGGTTCTTCCTGTCCTTCCTGATCGCCTGGTGGCCCTTCGCCTCGGATTACTCGCGCTACCTGCCCGACGACGACCGCGTGAACCGGGCGACCGGGGTGTGGACCTTCGCCGGCAACTTCCTTTCGCTGTCGTGGCTGGGCATCGCGGGCGCGCTGCTCGGCAGTTCGGCCGCGACGGGGGAGAGCCCGATCGAGGCCCTGTTCCGCCTGACGGGGCCCTTCCACGCGCTGGCCCTGCTCGTCGTGCTCATCTCGTCGTTCTCGCAGAACTTCCTCAACGTCTACGGCGGCGCCATCTCCGTTCAGACACTGCGCATTCCGGTCAGTCGGCGCACCGCCGTGATCGTGATCTGCGTGGCCGCCTACCTGATCAGCCTGTGGGCCGACGAGGGCTTCGAAGCCAAGTTCAAGACCTTCCTGTTCGTCGGCGCCTACCTCATCGCACCCTTCGGAGCGGTCCTGCTACTCGACTACGTCCTGGGCCGCCGCCACGACCGCGCCCGCATCGCCGAGCTCTACGACGCCAGCCGCATCCTCGAATGGGGCTTCGTCGCCTGGCTCGTCGGCACCCTCGCCTCGGTTCCGTTCTGGACCTTGTCCTTCTTCGTCGGTCCGGTGGCGCAGGCCCACCCCGGGTGGGGTGACCTGTCCTACTTCGTCGGATTTGGGGTCGGCTCCGTGGCCTACCTGGCCACCTACCGACTGCCGCCGCTGTGGCACCGCAAGAAGTCGAGCCCCGCAACCGAAGTGATCCAGGGCGAGACCGTCGGCACCACGGCGACCACGACCATCAGCCACGGCGCTTGAATCGCCGAAGGAGAGGACGAGACCATGCTCACCCCGGAGACCATTCGCACCCAGATCGTCGACGCTTGGACCGCCGCCTGGGACCACGGTGATGTCGACGCGCTCGACGACGTGCTCAGCCCCGACTACCGCCGCGTCGGCGCCTCCGGTGACGTGCAGAACCGCGAGGAGTTCAAGGCGTCGATCACCGCCACCCGGGCCGCCTTCCCCGACTTGACGACGACCATCGACCAGATCGTCGTCGAGGGGGAGCAGGCGGCAGTCCGCTGGCGCAGCAGCGGCCACCACGGTCATTCCTTCCTCGGCATCCCGGCCACCAAGCGGGAGGTGACCGTCAGTGGGGCCACCTTTGCCCGATTCGAGGACGGCCGCATCGTCGAGGAGTCGGTGACATGGGATCCCAGGACCCTGCTGTCGGCCCTCGGCATCATCTCGGTGGGGCAGGACCAGTGAGCGCCGCGGCGGGCACCCCGGCCCCGCTCGAGCGCGACGGGCCAATGCTGGAGACGATGAAGCGCGTCAACCGTCAGTTCGTCACCGGGGTGACGGTGGTGACCGTGAGCGACGAGGGCACGCCCCGCGGCCTGGCGGTCAACGCCTTCGCCAGCATCTCGCTGGAACCGCCGACGGTGATGGTGGCAGTGCAGCATTCGTCATCGACGCACGACTGTCTGTTCCCGGCCCGGCACCTCGCGATCAACATCCTGTCCATCGATCAACTCGACGTGGTCGGGCGATTCGCGGTGAAGTCCGACGACAAGTTCGCCGGGCTGGATTGGACGGCGGGCCCCTTCGGCAGCCCGCTCATCGCCCGCAGCGCCGCCAGGATGGAAGTCGAGATCCGCGAGCGTCTGCAGGCGAGCACGCACACCGTCTTCATGTGCCGGGTGGTGCACGCCGAGGTCACCGACCGCGACCCGATGATCTACAGCGCCGGAGCGTTCTTCCACGGCGGTACCCTTGCCGCGCTGGGATGACGCCAACGGCACGTGAGGGGATCGCGGTGAGCACCAAGAACGGCTCGGGCAACGGTTCGATCCAGGCGCGCCTGATCAGCGAGGTTCGCCGCCGCATCATCGCCGGTGAGATCAGCCCCGGCGTGAACATCTCCGAGCTCGCCATCGCCGAAGAATTCGGGGTCAGCCGCACGCCGGTGCGGGAGACCTTCAAACAGCTGCAAACCGAAGGGCTGGTGGAGATCCGACCCAAGGTCGGCACGTTCGTCACCACACCGTCGCGACGCGAGATCACCGAACTCTTCGAGATGAAGGAACTCCTCGAAGGGGCCGCCGCGCGGCTGCTGGCCCAGCGCGGCCGCGTTCCAGAGATCGACCAGCTCGAGGAGAACCTGCGGCAGGCCGATCGTGCCGTCGCCGCTGACGACAAGACCCGGTACGCCGAACTCGTCGAGGAATTCCACGACCTGCTCATCACTGGCGCCGACAACAGCAAGCTCGAAGCCCACTACCGCACGCTGATGAACCAGCTGGCCTACGCGCGCCTGGTGAATACCTCACTGAGCCAACCGGGTCGGCCCCTGCAGTCCGACCGCGAACACCATCACGTCCTGGACCTCATCCTGGCCAAGGACGGCGACAGCGCCGAGCGCGTCATGCGCGAACACGTTCGTGCCAGCCGGCGCGCGCTGCTCGCGGGGCTGGAGACCACTAGCGCCTAGGTTCAATGGCCTGCCGCCGTCCGTCCGGCTCGCTCAGCGGTCCTGTTCGGCCCTGAGCCGCACCGCCATGTCGTACAGCGCGCGGGCGTGCAGCTCGAAGAGCGTGGTCAAGTCCAGGCCGTCCCCGGCGATCTCCCCGGCGATGAACAATCCGTCGGCCCCTGCGATCGCGTACGTGGTGACCTGGTCGACGTGCACCTGGGCCAGGCCGGGCACCAGCTCCTCGATTGCCGCCGCCAGGATGCGGAACGCCTCGCCGCGCGCCTCGACGAACACCGCGCGCGCCCGTGGTTCGACGGGGCGGCGTTCCAGTCCCAGCATGAGGCCGAGCCGGATGAAGTCGGGTGAATCGGTGAGTGCCTTCGCGATCTGGCGGGCCGCGCCGATCAGGCGTTCGGCAGGAACGTCGCCATCCGGGAATTCCCATGCGGTGAGCCATTTTCCGAAACTTCGCTCGATGACGGCGGCGAGCAGGTCGTCCTTGTCCTTGAAGTGCCAGTAGATGGAACTGGCCGGCAACCCGCACTTCGCGCTCACCGCGCCGATGCTGGTGCCCTCGTATCCCCGTTCGGCGGCGATCTCGGTGGCCGCGTCGAGGATTCGGCGCCGGGAGAGGGCACCGTCCGCGCGCTGTCGCCGCGGCTTGTTCTCGACCATCGCGTCACTCCTCGACTTTCACCCTTGACCCCGTAGTGATCACTACACTACCGTGTCGATCACTACAGAAACCCCCAAGTGAATGCGAGATCTCGGTGACCGACGTTCCGAATCACTCTGTCGCCGAACCTGATCCTGACGTCTTCTGCTGGTGCCGTCCCATCATTCGGTCCGGTGTCCGCTCCTGACCCGGTGGCTTGGCGCGCACGGCCGGGCTCTTCCTGATATTCGATTGAACGACGTCCTCCGATGAGCCGTTCGGCCTAGTGTCGCGTTCGAACCGCCGCCTCCGCGAGTCGGCGCCCCACGTACCTGGTCCATGTCTTGAGCAGAAAGGGCACCCATGGCCACTCCCGTCTCCCGAGATCACCTGCCGATCCCGGATCCCAAGCACGTCGGATTGACGACCTACGACGCCAAGGACCCCAACACCAGCTATCCGCCCATCACTGCGTTGCGGCCCCCGAAGGACGCACCGAACGTGCTCGTCGTACTCATCGACGACGTCGGTTTCGGCGCGTCGTCGGCGTTCGGCGGCCCGTGCCGCACCCCGGTCGCGGAGCGCCTGGCCGCCGGCGGAGTGAAGCTGAACCGCTTCCACACCACGGCGTTGTGCTCACCCACCCGGCAGGCCCTGCTGACCGGACGCAACCACCATTCGGTTGGCATGGGCGCGATCACCGAGATGGCGACGTCGGCACCGGGCAACTGCAGCATCCGTCCCAAGGAGAAGGCGCCGATCGCCGAGACCCTGCGGCTGAACGGCTATTCCACCGCGCAATTCGGCAAGTGCCACGAGGTACCCGTGTGGGAGGTCTCGCCGGCGGGCCCGTTCGGGCAGTGGCCCACCGGATCCGGCTTCGAGTACTTCTACGGCTTCATCGGCGGTGAGGCCAACCAGTACTACCCGGGGTTGTACGAGGGCACCTCGGCCGTCGAACCGCCGAAGTCGCCCGAGGAGGGCTACACGCTGAACGCGGACCTCGCCGATCGGGCCATCACGTGGGTGCGCCAGCAGAAGGCGCTCGTTCCGGACAAGCCGTTCTTCATGTACTACGCACCCGGCGCCACCCACGCGCCGCATCACGTTCCCGCCGAGTGGTCCGACAGGTACCGCGGGGAGTTCGACGCAGGTTGGGATCAGCTGCGGCAGAACATCTTCGACGCTCAAAAGGAGTTGGGCGTGATTCCTGGCGACGCCGAGCTGACGCGCCGTCACGACGAGATCCCGGCCTGGGACGACATGCCCGACGAGCTCAAACCGGTACTGACGCGCCAGATGGAGATCTACGCCGGATTCCTGGAGCAGACCGACCACGAGATCGGTCGGGTCATCGATGCCATCGACGATCTTGGCTTCCTCGACGACACCCTGATCTACTACATCATCGGCGACAACGGTGCATCGGCCGAGGGCACCATGAACGGCTGCTTCAACGAGATGGCCTCCCTCAACGGGATGGGCGGCATCGAGACCACCGAGTTCCTGCTGTCCAAGATCGACGACTTCGGCACCCCGCAGGCCTACAACCACTACGCCGTCGGTTGGGCACATGCGCTCTGCACGCCGTATCAGTGGACCAAACAGGTTGCCTCACACTGGGGCGGGACGCGCAACGGAACCATCGTGCATTGGCCCAACGGGCTCACCGACAAGGGCGGGTTGCGCAATCAGTTCCACCACGTGATCGACGTTGCCCCCACCATCCTGGAGGCCGCCGGTCTACCGGCCCCCGCGGCGGTCAACGGCATCACCCAGGCGCCGCTGGAGGGAGTCAGCATGCTGCCAACCCTGCGGGATGGCGACGCGGCGGAGACGCACGTCGTCCAGTACTTCGAGATGTTCGGCAATCGCGGTATCTACCACCAGGGGTGGACCGCGGTGACCAAGCACCGTACGCCGTGGGAGACCGGTACCCCGCCGCCCTTCGACGAGGACGTGTGGGAGCTCTACGGCCCGGGGGATTGGACGCAGGCGCGGGACATCAGTGCCGAGAACCCGGCGAAACTCGCCGAGCTGCAACGGCTCTGGTTGATCGAAGCCGTCAAGTACGACGTCGTGCCGCTGGACGATCGTGGCGTCGAACGGATCAACCCCGACATCGCCGGGCGCCCGCAGCTCATCAAGGGCAACACCCAACTGCTGTTCGACGGCATGCGGGTCAGCGAGAACTGCGTGCTCACCCTGAAGAACAAGTCCTACACGGTGACCGCGAACGTCGACGTGCCGGAGTCCGGCGCCAGCGGAGTCATCGTGACCCAGGGCGGCAGTGTCGGCGGCTGGTCGCTCTATGCCCACGAGGGACGGTTGAAGTACTGCTTCAACTTCTTCGGCATCGAGTACTACATCACCGCCGCGGACGAGCCGATCCCGGCCGGCAAGCACCAGCTGCGCATGGAGTTCACCTATGACGGCGGCGGTCTGGCCAAGGGTGGCGACGTCGCGTTGTTCTACGACGGCAGACGGGTCGGGTCGGGGCGCGTCGAGAAGACCCAACCCATGGGCTATTCGGCCGACGAGGCATGCGACGTGGGGTGCGACACCGGGTCCCCGGCATCACCCGACTACGGGCCGACTGGCAACCGCTTCAGCGGCAGCATCGAATGGGTGCAGCTCGACATCGGTGAAGATGGCCACGACCACCTCATCACCGCCGAAGAGCGCTTCAATCTCGCGATGGCCCGCCAGTGACGGCCGCAGTGAACCTGCCCTGGACGTCCGCCCAGTCGACGACGTTCCAAAATGCCTTGACGTAATCGGCCTTGACGTTCTCGTACTGCAGGTAGTAGGCGTGTTCCCACATGTCGACCTGGAGCAGCGGGACGATGCCGAGCGGTACGTTGGCCTGCTGGTCGTAGAGCTGGAAGGTGAGTAGCTTCGCGCCGAGGGGCTCGTAGCCGAGCACCGCCCAGCCCGAACCCTGCAACCCGTTCGCCGCCGCGGTGAACTGCGCGCGAAACCCGTCGAACGAGCCGAACTGGTCGTCGATGGCGGCGGCCAGCTCACCAATGGGCTCGTCACCGCCGTCGCGAAACTGGAGGAAGATCGCGCCGTGATCGGACGAGGCGCGGGCCTCCTCCAGTTTCGCGACGGCGTCGTTGAGTCCCTTGACGTAGGTGGCGTGGTGCTTGCCGTGGTGAAGCTCGTTGATGCGCCCCGAGATGTGGGGTTCGAGCGCGCCGTAGTCATAGTCGAGGTCGGGCAGGGTGTAGTCGGCCATGGAGACCCTTTCGGTGGTCGCGGAACGTCCCGTCGGGAGCTTAGGACCCACTGGCAACATCTGTCCATACATTCATCTGTTCAGGTGTTAAGGTATTGGCGAGGCGGGCCGCGGGCGGTGCACGCTGTCCGCGCAGGTTCAGGACGGCGTGCGGATGCGGCGACGTCCGCTTCGAGATTCAGCGAGGTGCTGATTTGCGAACAACCGAAATCGTCCGTGGCAGAGCGACGATGACGATTCCACGTGGCGAGGTCGCATGATGGTCGACGACGAGAAGACCCGCTGGGCGATCGACGTCATGACCGCCTGGGTCGACGACGACGACGGCGACTTCGTACACGAACGCATTCGCGCCTACCTGGCGGAGCCGGACGGTTCTCCCGGATTGATCACCGGGCTGGTGAATCTCTCGGGCCTGCTGCTGATGGGCATGGAGGTCACTCTGGGCAAGAGCACGCCCGAGATCCTCCAGACCATCGCCACGACGGTATCGACCCCGGGGGACCGGCGGCCCGGTTGAACGGTGCCGCCGGTCCACGGGGTCAGCGCTTGACCGCGGCCACGACGACGTCGGCGACCAGGAACGCCAGCAGGCTCAACCCGAACAGCGGCAGGAACCAGCCCACGGCGATGGTGCCGACGGCGAGCAAGATCAGCACGCCCGGCGAGAGCTTGCGCAGAGCACCCCGCAGCGGCGGTCGTCCCATCGCCCATGCCGAACCCCGCGTGGGCCGGCGCTGCCACCACATCACGTAACCCCGCACCACGATCGTGATCAATCCGATTGCGGTGAGCGCCAACACGATCTGGTTGACGAGGCCGAACAGGACGCCCATGTGCGCATCGATTGCCCAATCGGTGAGCTTGGCCAGGAACGGCCAGTCGGCGAAGTTCACCCGGGCGGTGATCGCCCCCGAGTTGGGATCCACCGAGATGGCGTCGTGCCTGGTCGGCCAGTCCCGCTTGTTCTCCGCCACCTGCCAGCCCTGGTCCGGCCCGGTCGGCGGGTACAGCCACATCGGTCCCCGCAACCCGGCGTCCTCGGCAGTGCGCCA
This sequence comes from Mycolicibacterium sichuanense, assembly GCF_033741125.1. NCBI lineage: Bacteria > Bacillati > Actinomycetota > Actinomycetes > Mycobacteriales > Mycobacteriaceae > Mycobacterium > Mycolicibacterium sichuanense. The sequence goes on from NZ_JAWQPU010000001.1 coordinate 796,800, forward strand.
CACGGTGTCGGCCCCGGAGAGGGCACCGCCACCCGAACCGGCCTCGGGCATGACCATGTCACCGTGCTGCTGATGCTGCCCGGTCTCCACGGACGACGTCTGCGCCGCGAGGGTCGTGTCGACCGACGGTGCGGTCATGTCGAGGTGCTGCCTGACCAGGCTCACCGACTGGCCGCCATGGCGCGACCAAGTGACTCCGGTGACCGACAGGCCAAGCAGCGCAACCAGAATCCATATCCCGACCGCGCCGTGCCAGGTCACCGTGCGTCGGCGATCCCGCGAGTTGCGATCGGGTAGCGCGAGACGGCGCAGCTTGCCGGTGTCTCTGCGGCGCAGGTACCACAACACCAACCCGGCCAGCGAGATGATCCACAGCCAGCTGGCGGCGAGCTCGCTGTAGTTGCGGCCGATGGTGCCCAGATGCAGGGTGCGGTGCAGCTCGTCGAACCACGCCCGCACCGGCATCCACTGCCCATACGTCGTCAGCGCCCCGCGGACCCCACCGGTGTAGGGGTCGACGAACACGGTGCGCCCGTAGTCCGGCGGGACGTCCCCGACCGACAGGTTGACCTGCGTGGTCTCGTCGGGAGCCGCGGGCGGGCGGATGCTCGTCACGGTGCCTTCGGGGTGCGCGGCACGCGCCGCACCGATCTGATCGGCCAGCGGCAACCGGTGTTCGCCGGCGCGTTCGACGGTCAGTTCGTGCCGGTAGACCATCGAGTCGATCTGGGGAATCAGGGCGTAGAGCAGGCCGGTGACTGCGGCGAGCAGGATGAACGGACCGACGAAGACGCCGGCGTAGAAGTGCAATCGAAGCAGTAGCGGCCGTAGCCCCGTGGGGCGTGCTCGAGCGTCGCGGGTGGGCGTTGGCGGAGGTTGGGCGAGGTGCCGGTCGGTGGTGTGGATTTCGTCGTCTGGGGTCTTGGTCATGACGGATCTGCCTTCGTGTCAATGGTGTTGGCCCGTGTCGCGGCACACGAAGTGCGGGGTTGGCGCGGCGAATGCGGGCAGGGCACGCTCGGGGTGCGAGCGCGATGCAGCGGACCGCCGCCGCGGGCCGCGTGGGTCCGATCGGGTGGCGAGTATCCGTGTGGACGGCAGGCCGCTGCGAGCGGCCCACCGGTCAGTGAGGTGAGGGTGCGTCAGGCACCGAGGACCAACGCCCTCGGGGGTGCTCTGGTACCCAGTCCCGGGCCGAGCAGGACTGGTCGACGAACGACGACGTTCGATCGGCGCGTGGGCGCCGCAGGGGCGGGATCGATGCTGGCGGTGGCGAACAGTCGCAGCCAGGACAGCACCGAGACGCAGATCAGGTAGAGGTATTCGACAGCGGCGATCAACGAGCCAAGCACGACCGCCGCACTCGCGTGCAGCGCCAACATCTGGAGCGGATGCGAGGCAGCCTGATCGGCGTGGTGATGGCCGCCGACCCCGGCCAGGGTGAGATGTCCGAGGCCCTGGCCCGCCGCCAGCGCGGAGACCGCCATCGTCAGCCTGGCGCAGCGTCGCTCGGCGCCGAGGGCCCCGACGCCGGCACCGATCGTCGCGCACACGATCAGCAACTCGATTGGCGCCGAACCGGTCGGCAGGCCTCCACCACCTGCGGCGTGGGCAAGCGCGGTCACCAGCGCCGAACACGTGCCCACCAGCGCGCCGCGGAGTATTCCCGCGCGCGAAGAGGGCGTGTTCACGTCGCGAACCCTACCGCTGTGGTCGCGGCGGCACGAAGGTGCATGCGTCGAGTTGCCTTCGCACTTCGTTCATTCGGCGTTCACCCGGGCGCGCGCGAGGCAACCATCGGCTCCATCCGAGGGGACCAAAGTCCATGGCTTCGGCGACTTTTCAAGGACAAGCTTCGAGCATGACCGATGTATTGCAGACATCCGGGACCAACGATCCCGCCCGTGATCCGGATCGTCTCCGGCTGACCGGAAGCCGAGCACCCACCGAGCACGTCGACGGTGCGTGGTGGCCGGCATCGAGGCACCTCGACGTCGAAATCCCCGCCCTGGTGACCGCGATCGGTGACCGGATGCCACGGGTCGCCATGGTGGCCTACCGCCGCGACGGGTGGATCGCCCCGCAGCGGGTCGAGCTCGGCGGCCGAGTGGTGGAACTGCTGGGCTTCGTCAGTGACGAACCGTCGACGATCATCGTCATCGGGGAGGACGGGCACCACCTCACTCTGCGGGTCATCGATCCCGACGTCGATGAACGGCAGGCTCGGCTCGAGCTCGACGACATTCCACGTCGAGCCGTGACCTCGGGGCAAGGTGCGGCGGCTGCGCGCTCGGTGGCCGAAGTGGCGAGCAAGCTCGCCGAACACGAGGGGCGTCACGACCCCATTCGCGATGCTCAGATCCTGAGCTGGTGCCAGGACGCCGCCGCGCAGTTGGACGACGCCCGAATTCGGACGTTCGTACCCATCCTCGTCGAGCACATCGTCAACAACCGGATGCATCGCGAACGCCATCTTCCGCCCGGGTGATGCGACGTGATCACCCGCGACGTCGAACCGGCGCAGCTCGCCGACCTCCTGCGGAATCCGCCGCGCGCGGCGCTGGCCGCGGTCGTCGACGGGCGGGTGGAGCTCTACCCGGTAGGCGTGGTCGCCGACGGTCCGGGTAACCCACGGTCGTTGACGGTGACGATGCCACCGTCGTCACCCGATCTCGCCAAGCACGACGTGGTCGTGGTCATCGACGACGGTGCCGCGTGGTTCGAGTTGCGCTCCTTGACGTTTCGTGGATCCGCGGTGAGCGCCGGCGCGCAGACGTACTCGATCGTGCCCACGCGCGTCGTGGCGTGGGACTACGGTGCGCTCCGGCAGGCGTCGGACTCTTCGGTGGTGCGACGCCGGCCGCTGGTCCTGGCCGCCGCAACCGATGCTGATCGCGAGCCGCCGTTCTCGTCGGCGAGACTTGATGCGGAGTTGGCGACGTCACGGGTCATGATCGTGGCCAGTCGCTCGCCATCGGGGCGCCCCTTCGCGGTGCCGTTGTGGTTCACCACCTGTGGCGGCCGACTCCTGGCCACCACGTCGGCGTCGTCGTGGACCGTGCGCAACGTCGCAGCGTGCCCACACGTAGTCATCCTGTTTGGCGGTGGAAGGCAAGGAGACGCAACGAGATTGATCGTGCCTTCGCGGGCTAGCGCGGTCACCGGTGCACCACCGCCGACTGCGCTGGCCCGCATCGCCTGGCGGTACTACCTATCGCCACGATTCGCGGCAACCGAACTCGCCCATGCCCGTCTGTGGACCCGTCGGATCAGGTACTACACGCAGTCGCGCCCGGCGTATCTCGTCATCACCCCGCAGTCGGCGGTGCCCGTCGAGGCGCCGCTGCCGCCTCGATGACTCCTCGGTGCTTGGAACCACGTCGGGGAAACCGCTCCGCCGCACCCAGAAAATTTCCCCAAAAAGTGTTAGCACTCGCCTGGGTCGAGTGCTAATCTGACGGTGCACAGTGATTGGTCGCCCGCCAGGGTGGCGGGCCCACAGGCGATATGGGAGGTGGTTGCTGTGCTTCGCTTTGATCCGTTCAGTGATTGGGATGGGCTGAGCCGGAGCCTGCTCAGCGGACAGGCCGGATCGAATCGCAGTCCACGGTTCATGCCGATGGACCTCTGCAAGATCGACGATCACTACGTCCTGACGGCCGACCTTCCCGGAGTCGATCCCGGTTCGGTGGACGTGACCACCGACAACGGCACCCTGACCCTGACCGCGCACAGGTCGGCAAGGTCGGAGGACTCCGTGCAGTGGCTCAGCAACGAGCGGTTCTTCGGCACCTACCGTCGCCAGATATCCCTCGGCGAGGGCGTGGATGCCAGCCGCATCTCGGCAACCTACGAGAACGGTGTGCTGACGGTGACCATCCCGGTCGCCGAGGCGGCCAAGCCACGGCGCATCGAGGTCGCCCACAGCGGTGCGACCCGTTCGATCGAACCGACCACGGTCGACGCCAAGTAGGTACCATCCGCGAAAGTGCCGGGCCCGCATCTCGTTTCGGGATGCGGGCCCGCGCCATGCGTAAGGGGCGAGCTAGCCGAGACGCAGCATCGCCGCGATGCGATCGTTGATCCAACCGGTGTCGACGACGGCGAGTGTCTCGCAGTTGCGCTTGCCGCAGATGCAGCCGTGCTCGGTGGCGCGGTGGTAGCGGGCCAGCCGCTCGAACTGCTTGAGGACATTGTCCCGGGACCTGCACGCAGCGAGCATCTTCTCCCGGTAGTCGTCGGCGCGGAAGGTCTCGGCGGCGAGGTCTTCCAGGGTCTGTTGCCACCGAACCCGAAGCTCGTCCTCGTGGTCGCGCGCCATTGCGAGTGGGTCGTCGCGGTGGCCGTCGCACGCTTGGCACAGCCACTCGTCGGCCTGTCCGGCGTCGGGCGCCAGCCAGCCGGGGAAGTCGAGATCGCAGCAGGGACACAGCACGGTGTCTGGCGTGGACTTGGTCACTAGGTCAACCTGATCGGCAGTCGTTGGCGCCCGGATTGCGGCGTACTCCAACGGTGCCACGACCGGCCTTCGGCGCGCTGCCTGACACGCCAGCGTCAGCTGTGAGAACGATGGGATCTTGGGCGGGCCGCCTACACGTGCCCATGGGACGGAGCCGCGAAACGTGGCATGGCGTCTGGTGGCCGGGTGAGTGAGTTGGGCACGACTTTGCGCCGGCGACGATTCAATCGCTCCAGATGTGGGCAATTGCGGCAGACAGCCTCTCGACTTGCAATGGAGCACCGGCAGTGACGACTTTCTTCACCGATGCACAGAGTTACCCCACGACCCCCGCGGCGGGCCTGTCGGTACCCATCGGCGTGTATCCGCCGCAGGAGGATTCGGCACTGCTCATCGCCGCACTGCGTGAGACCGGACTCGCCCCGGGTAGCCGGGTTGCGGACCTGTGTTCGGGTAGCGGCGTGATCGCCCTGGCCGCAGCAGCCGAAGGTGCCGCCTGCGTGCACGCGTTCGAGATGAGCTCCTCGGCGGTCACCTGCGCCAGGGCCAATGCGGCCACGACGGGCTTGGACGTGACCGTTCATCGCGGGTCATGGACCAGGGCAGCAGAATTCGCACCCTTCGACGTCGTGACGTGCAACCCGCCCTACGTGCCCTTCGTGCCCGGTGCCGACCACGCCGTCATCTCGCCCGCGGCCGGGCCCGAGGCGGCGTGGAACGCTGGCAGCGACGGCCGCGAGGTGCTGGACCCCCTGTGCGACAGCGCGCCCGGCCTGCTGCGCGACGGCGCATCGATGCTCATCGTGCAGTCCGAGTTCGCCGACGTCGAACAAACGGTACTTCGCCTACGCGACCGCGGGCTGCGCGCCGAAGTGGTTGCCGAGCAATGGATCCCGTTCGGGCCGGTGCTCACGGCGCGGGCCGTGTGGCTAGAAGGGGCCGGAATGCTCGAGCCAGGGCGACGCCAGGAGCGCCTGGCCGTCGTCCAGGCCGTGAACGACTGAGCTGCGCTCAGCCCTTCGTGCGCAGCGAGGTCGTGCCGGACTGCCAGCTCGCCATCATGTGATCGGCCAGCCGGTCCTCGACCACGTCGCGGGCCAGGATGCCGAATACGACGTCGGCATCGAGTGCGGGTTCGCGGGCGACCATGTCGCCGACGACGTCGTGGCGCACGATTTGCTCGTGCACGGCGTCGGCCTCCACGTGTTCGCGGTAGAACACGACGCAGGGCGACGGAGCGTCCATCCGCTCGAGTGCCGCGACGATGCGCGCCGACCCGGGCGGGGAGGTGATCTCGGTGGAGGCGAAGTGGCCCACCGCCGCGCCCCGCAGATCGCGATGCAGTCCGAACAGGGACATCAGGTTCACCACCGACAACGCATCGGCGGGCACCTCGTCGAGATAGCCCAGGTAGCTGGCGTCCAGATCCGCGGCCAGTAGCAGGTCGGCGAACAGCTGCTGGTGCACCCGCTCGCCGCGACCTGCGCCGTACTCGTCGTACTCGACGGCGACGAAGGCCGCCTTGGCCCCGCCGACCAGGCGGGGGATGGCGAACGCGTGCGGATCGGCTTCCTTCAGGTGGTACAGCGAACGGTGCACGAAGTACTCGCGCATCTGTTCCCAGCTGCCCTCGTCGCGCAGGTAATACGACAGCCCGGTGCCGTCGACGGGCTCGATGGCGAGTTCGGCCATCAGATCGGCAGCCGTCCGTCCCTCGGCGCGATCGCCGACCTCCCGGCGCACTGCGTCGAGGAACGACCGCTCCATCCGGCTCCGCAGCGCCAGCAGGCCGGGGTTCCACTCCCACGAGCCAGCTACCCCGGCGAAGCTGCGGTAGTGCAGTTCGTAGCAGACGTAGAGCGCCAGCTGCAGATCCAGCCCCCAGGGGTCGGCGGCCTCGACGTCGGGGGTGGCGGCGTCGGGTGAACCGGTGCCGGCGAGCAGATCGACGACCCATTCGGACAGTGGTCCGACTGCGCTGGGCAGTGCGGGGTCGATCGTCGTCGGGACGGGCTGCGCCGTCAGGGTGGAGTTCGTCATCACCTCGTGCACGTACCCGGGGTGAGTGGCCCGCAATCGTGGTGACGCGCAGGTCACCGCTTGGCTTGGGCTGCCGCGGCGTCGCGCAGGACCTGCTGCAGGCGCTCCAGCGGGTCACCCCCGGGGTCCAGCCGCAACGGGACGTCATCGCGGGCTCCCGCGCCGGCCGGCGGTGGGATGGCGGGTGCCGCTGCCGCTGCGGGCGGTGGCGGCGGAGGTGGGGGCGGCGGGACGGCCAGGGCGTCGATCTTGGCGCGCAACCGGGCCTCGGCCCCGTCGAGCACCGCCCGGCGCTGCTCGTCTGGGTCGGTGCTGCCGGTGAAGCATCCCGGGGGCGCCTGGTCGATGACGTCGGCTGCCCGCCGGTAGGCGTCCAGCGCCGCGCGGCCGTCCAGACTCGCCACGGCCCGGTCGCCCAGCGTCTCGCGGACCAGTTCGAGGTTGACCCGAACCCCGCAGGAGCGGGCAGGCTCGGTCTGCGCCAGCGCCGTGGCGAAGCGGTCGTCGGCGTCGGCGAGTCGGTCTTCGAGGACGGCGAGGGCGCCCGCGGCGAACGCGGTCGTCTGCGGCGCGACGACATCGGCCACCTCCAGCACCGTGACGTCGGTGCGCAAGCCGTCGACGTCACCGTTGGCGAAGTCGGTGACGGCGGCGTTGCCCGCGATGCCGACGGAGCAGAACTTCACCAGCACGAGCACCAACAGGATCGCGACCGGGGCGGAGTATGCCAGCAGCCGCCGGCGCTGCCTGGTCCCGCGCGGCCGGCTCATCGGGTGGCTCCGGTCTGGACGAAGCGGGTGCGGCGGAACTCACGCAGCACCACGCCGAGTTCGGTGAGGACCAGGACTGCGGCCAATGCCGCTGGAATCCAATAGAGTTCGGTCCGGGCCGCAGCGGGCCCGGTGGTCGCGACGGGCCGGGGCGCGGCAGCGCCGTTCGCGGGGATGGCGTCGGTGAGCGGCTGCTCGGGCGCGCGAGTGGCGTACGGCAGGTTCAACTCGGCGGCGATGCCTTGCAAGGCCGGCTCGTCGAGCGCCGAACGGGTGACGTCGGTCCCGGGCACCGGTCCGCCCTGCGCGCTGCCGTAGCCCAGCACCGCGCCGCCATCGATGGCGCCGGCCGGTGGGTTGAACTCGCGGGGCGGGGTCAGCGCCTCGGGGGTTCCTGAGCCGAGATAGAACACCAGGTTCTTCGCCTGCGGATACTGCTGCCGGGCGCCGATCAATTGATACCGCAACGTGTTCGACGCCGCACCGGCGTTGGCCTGGGTCACCGCGTCGGGTGCGGGGGCGTACGGGGTGAGCGCGGAGACCAGCGGCCGAAGACTCCATGTGTCCGCCGACAGCGGCCATTCCACGGTCGCACGCGAGGAGAACGAGACGACCGCGAAGCGGGCGCCGGGATACCGGTCGATCAGCGCGCCGACGTCCGAGCGCGCCAACGACATCCGTGACTGACCGTCGGTTTGGTCGCGCACCTGCATGTCGGGGGAGCGGTCGAGCACCACGAAGACATTCGGTGCCTCCCGGTCGGCAACCGCGGTGACGTCTTGATCGCGCGGCACCAGCACGGGGCGGGCGGCGGCGAGCACCACCAGCAGGATCACCGCGGTCTGGGCACCCCACCGCCACCTCGAGCCGCGGGTCGTCCGCGCCCGGCGCAGCGTGGCCAGGCGCGCCGCCAGCAGGATGACCGCGATCGCCGCCAGAGCCAGGGGCGGCACCACCGGTTCGAAGATCATCGGCGGGCCACCAGCGGCCAGAGTGCCAGCACCGCGGCCGCCAGCAGGGCGACCAGCAGTGGTACGTCGGGAGAGTCGACCGAGCCCGCCGAAGCGGACGCCCCTGCATCGACCCGGCTCGCGGGCGGGTGGTCGCGGATCGCCGCCAGATTCGGCGTCGCGTTGACCCCCACCGGGACCGACCGGCCACCGGTGGCGGCCGTCAGCGCGTCGAGTGTGGCCGACGGGGGACCGGTGACCAGCGCGTTGAGCTGGACGTCGGCCGTCGTCGCAAGCTCGCGCACCCGGTCGGCGGTGAACAGTGCCGGGCGCAGGTCGCCTGGCCGGCGCAGTTGCCCGGGTCCGACGTAGACGACCGAACGGCGTTGCGCGGTCCGCTGGTCGAAGTCGGGGAACCCGGTGAGGCACAACGCAAGCAGGTCCTCGACGGTCGGGGCATAGTCGACGTAGGAGACCTGCGGCGCGAACGCCGGCAGGTCGGTGCCCCCGGCGGGCCTGGCGTAGTCCGACAGCGTCTGGGCGGCGTACTGGTAGTCCCGGGTCAGTGGGATGACGCGTCGGTTCTTCGAGGTCAGCCCCACTCGTTCGGTGCCGAAGGCGCGGACCTGCTGGGCGAAGGTTCCCAGCACCGCAGCCGCCGCGGGGTCCGATGGCGGAGTGCCCACGCACAGCATGATGTCCTCGGGCTGGGCGCTACCCGATTGCCTTGCCGCCGTTGGCAAGCCAGTTGGCCGGGAGGCGGCGATGACTGCCCCGGTGAAGACGGCGAGCAGCAGGGCGACCGTCACGACGGTCGCCACGGTGCGGGCGCGCTTGGCGCGGATGTACTCCGGCAGCCGGGTCAGTCGCTCGGTGTGGGCCAGCGGGCGCAGACGGCGGCGTTCGGCATCGGTCGGCCACAGCAGGGCCGCCGCGATGCACAGCGCCAGCGCGACGCAGCCGATGATCGCGACCGGGATCCAGGTCAGGTCCACGTCGTGATCAGCTCCTCGATCGCGCTGCCGGTGCGTGCGACGTCAACCGTCGACGAGGTGTTGAACTGGGCGTCGCCGAGCTGCTCCAGCAACTCGGTGCCGGCGATGCCGCGGCGGGCGAGATCGCCGACCTGCAGATACTCGGCGGGCAAGCCGGTGGCGTACCGCAGGAAGCGGCGCAGTTCGGCGTTGAGGGCGGCCCCGGCCTGCGCCGTGGTCAGCTCGCCGCGGCGGTGGCGCTCGGCGATGGCGTGCACCGCCCGGGCGTGGCGGCGGCGCAGCAGATGGTCCCGCGCCCTGCCGAGCAGGCCGCTTCCGTCGACCCCCTCACCGGCGGGGCGGGTGGCGAGCACGACGCCGACGAACCAGAGGATGAGTAGCGCGGCGATGGCACCGGCCAGCCACCACCACAGCGGGGACGGGGCCGTCGGCGGGACCAGGTGGCGCAGCAGATCGTCATCTGGCACGGGAGTAGACCCCGGTGATGGCGGTCAGCGCAGCGCGGATGGTGGCACTGCCGCGGACGAAGCCGTGTGGCACGCCGCTGACGGTCAGGAACTCCGAGAGATGCTGGCGCCGTTGCGCTTCGGCTCGGTGGTAGGCAGCGACGACCTTCGCCCCGACGGTCGCCCCGCCAAGGACGACGCGGCCGTCGGCCACGTCGTAGCCATCCCCATCGCCATCCCCATCCCCGTTGCCGTTGCCGTCGACGTCGGCAGCACCCACCGCCGGCTGGTCGGCCACCATCGCCCACATCACGTCGTGGCGGGCGGTGAGCCGGGTCAGCACGTCGGTCAACCGGTCGTCGACGCCGGGTTCGTCGGACACCACGAAGATCAATAGTGGACGGCGGTGATGCTCGGCGACCCACTCCAGCTGGGTGACGACGCGGCTGGCGCCGGGATTCGAGGTGACGTGGTCGTGGAACCGGTGCAGGAGGTATTCGACGTGGGTCTCGCCGCGCCGCAACCGGACGTCGACGCTGCCGCGGACGTCGCCGAAGACCATGCCGATCTCGTCGGAGCGCCGCAGCGTGATCAACCCCATTGCCCCGACGAGGTGGGCGGCCACGTCGTACTTGCGCTCACCGGACGAGGCCGCGGCGGTCATGTCGCGGCCGGCGTCGGCCACCACCAGGATCCTGTGGTGCTTCTCGGTGACGAAGCGCTTGATGAGCACCTGGCCCGAGCGGGCGGTGGCCTTCCAGTCGATGTCGCGGACGTCGTCTCCGGGCACGTAGGGGCGCAGGTCGTCGAACTCCAGGCTGCGGGTGTGCACCAGCGAATACCGGCCACCGTCGAGCAGGCCGGTGGTGTCACGGCCGAAGTGTGCCCTGGCCTGGTTCAGATGGGTGCCCACGCGCCGGCCGATCTCACGGCACCCGCACGGCGCGCAGCACCGCGTCGACGACGACGTCGGGCGTGACGCGTGCGCTGGCCGCCTCGAAGCCAAGGACCAACCGATGCCGCAGCACGCGGTGGGCCAGGTGTGCGACGTCGTCGGGCAGCACGTGGTTGCGCCCGCGCAGCATCGCCACCGCCCGCGCGCTGCGGCAGAACGCGATGGTCGCGCGGGGACTGGCGCCGTATTCGACGAGCCGGGCGATCTGGGCGGGCAGATGCTGGTGCGGGTCGCGCGTCACCGCGACCAGGGTGCTGGCGTAGCGGATCAGCGCCGGATCCATGTGCACCGCACCGGCCAGGGCCTGGATGCGACGCACGTCGGCCAGGCTGACCACCGGTGAACTCTGGTGATCGCGGTCGTACAGACCGGCGTCCATCCGCGAGATCACTTCGACTTCCTCGTCGGTGGAGGGATAGTCGACGACGTCCTTGAGCATGAAGCGGTCGGTTTGCGCCTCCGAGAGCGGGTAGGTGCCCTCCTGGTCGACCGGGTTCTGCGTCGCGATCACCAGGAATGGCTCTGGAATCGGATGTTCGACCCCGGCGATGGTGGTCTGGCGCTCCTCCATGGCCTCGAGCATCGCCGACTGGGTCTTGGCGCTGGACCGGTTGATCTCGTCGAGCAGCACGATGTTGGCGTGCACGGGTCCTAGCCGGGTGGCGAACGAGTTCGTCGCGGCCTCGTAGATTTGGGTCCCGATGATGTCGCTGGGCAGCAGGTCGGGGGTGCACTGGATGCGCCGGAACGCCCCGTCGATGGACTCGGCGACGACGCGGGCAGCGGTGGTCTTGGCCAGCCCGGGGACGCTCTCCACCAGGACGTGCCCCCCGGCCAGCAGGGCGACGAGCATGGATTCGCGCAATGCGTGCTGGCCGACGACCTTGGCCGTGAAGGCCGAGCTCACCGCGGTCACGATGCGCTGCGCCTCGGCCAGGTCGTGGTGGTCGAGTGGCGATCGTGCTGAGCTCATGGGTCCTTCCGGAGACGGGTCAACGGTGTGGGTTACCCAGAACCCTCCGGATCATGCCTGCTGCGACACCGCACCGGCGCCCGCGCCGGCCTCGGTCGGGGTGATCGTCGGCGGGTGCAACCCGGCGTCGCCGACCGCTCGGCGTACGGCGTCCGCCACGTCCGGCCATCCGTCGGCGTGGGTCAGCGCGATCACGCAGCCGCCGAAGCCGCCGCCGGTCATCCGCGCCCCGAGCGCCCCCGCGCGTACGCAGGTGTCGGCGATCAGGTCGATGTGGTCGGTGGTGATCTCGAAGTCGTCGCGCATCGACGCATGCGAGGCGGTGAAGATGTGACCGACTTCGGCGAAGTCGGCGTGTTCCAGCGCGGTGACGACGTCGGCGACGCGGCGGTTCTCGGTGAGGATGTGTCGAGCCCGTCGCGCGTCGACGGGGTCGCTGATCGCGCCGAGCGCCGCCTCGCCGCGGTCCTGCACCTCGCGCAGCGATCCGACGCCAAGAGCGGCGGCCGCCCGCTCGCAGGAGGCGCGCCGAGAGGCGTACTCGCCACCGGCATGACGGTGTGGCGCATGGGAATTGATCAGCAGCAACATCACACCGGAGGCGGCGGGGTCGAAGGGAACCGGGCGGACGCTGGCGTCGAGGAAGTCGATCATCATCGCGTGCTGCCGCTGCCCGCACAGGGAGGCCAACTGGTCCATCAATCCCGTTGGCGCACCGACGTAGTCGTTCTCGGCGCGCTGGGCGAGCCTGGCCCGTTCGACCGCGCCGATCCGCAGGTCGGTGGCGGCAGCCAGGGCTCCGAGCGCCGCGCACTCCAGCGCAGCAGAGGACGCGAGGCCCGAGCCCATCTCGACGCCGCTGCTGACTGACATCGCGCCGCCACCGACACGGTGTCCGGCGCCGCGCAGCGCCCACACCACGCCGGCCACGTATGCGGCCCAGCCGGTGACGTCACCGGGCGCGGTGTCCAGGGCGATGGCGACCTCGCCGTCCTCGCGGTCACTGGAGACCACGACGACGTCGCCGCCGTCCGGCCGGAAGACGACCTCGGTACGGTCGGGCAGCGCGATCGGCAGTGCGAAACCCTGGTTGTAGTCGGTGTGTTCACCGATCAGGTTGATGCGCCCCGGTGCGGCGTAACGGATGTCGGAGGTCACGACGGATCCCGCAGCCGCTCGGCGACCGCCTCCGGGGTGACGTCGGAGATGAACGCGTCCATCGCCGATTCGGATCCGGCCAGGAACTTGAGCTTGGTGGCGCTGCGCCGCACCGACATCAATTCCACGTGAAAGTAGCCCTCCCGCTGCGTCTCGGTGTCCCGGTATTGGTGAAGTGCCGAAATGTAGGGCAGCGGGCTGGGATACAGCCGATCGAACCGGCGCAGCACCTCGCGGTAGATGGTGGCGAACGCATCGACTTCGGCAGCGTCGAGCTCGACGAGGTTGCGCACGAAGCGGTTCGGGTAGATGTGCACCTCGACCGGCCAGCGCGCCGCGAATGGCACGAAGGCGGTGAACAGCTCGTTGCGGGCGATGACGCGGACCCCGTCGGCCACCTCGCGGGCGAGGATGTCGGCGAAGAGGTTGCTGCCGTGGCGCTCGGCGTGCGCCCGCGCCTGGGCGAGCATGTGCGCCGTGCGCGGGGCCAGGTAGGGATAACCGTAGATCTGGCCGTGCGGGTGGGTCAGCGTCACCCCGATCTCCTCGCCCCGGTTCTCGAAGCAGAACACCTGCTCGATGCCGGGTCGGGCCATCATGTCGGTGGTGCGGTGGCGCCAGGCGTCGACGACGAGCCTGGCGTGGGCGGGTTCGAGCTCGGCGAACGAGGCGGTGTGGCTGCTGGAGAACGAGATCACCTCGCAGCGGCCATGTCCCGGGGCGCTGACGAAGTTCGTGCCGTCCACGGGGGGCAGGCTGAACGCTCGGCCGTCTGCCCCGGACAGGCTGGGGAAGCGGTTCTCGAAGACGACGACGTCGTAGTCGGGTGCGGGCACCTCACCACCGTCGCCCGAGGCGCTGGGGCACAGCGGGCACTGATCGGCGCTGGGCTTGTAGGTGCGGTCCTGTCGCAGCGCGGCGATGGCCACCCATTGCCCGGTCTGGCGGTCGAACCGCAACTGCGACTGGTGATCTCCGCGCGGTGGCAGCGGACGCCGGTCGGGGACCGGTGCGGCGACGTGGCCGGGCAGTGCGAAGAACAGGATGTCGCGACCGTCGGCCAGCTGCCAGCGCAGGGGCTCCGCGCTCATCGTGTCTCCACCGGTGCGATCACCAGGTCGCCGACGTGCTCCTCGACCCGCGCGCGGTCGGCGGGGACCAGGCCGTCGTCGACGATCAGGGTCTGCACGCGCGACAGTCGGGCGAAGACGCAGGCGCCGACCTCCCCGTACTTGGTGTGGTCGGCCAGCACCACGAGGCGTCCTCCAATGTCGATCAACGTCCGATTCGTTTGTGCTTCAGCGATGTTCGGCGACGTAAGTCCCGCGTCCACGTCGAATCCGTGTACGCCGAGATAGGTGGCGTCGACACGGAACGAACCGATCGCGACGTCGGCGACCGGCCCGACGAGGGCATCCGACGGCGTGCGAACACCGCCGCTGAGATAGACCGGCGGAGCATCCGAACCGTCGGTCGCCGGGTCGGTGAGCTCCTGGAAGATGGTGATGGAGTTCGTGACGACCGTGATGGACCGGCGGCCGCGCAGGTGCCTGGCGAGTTCGGTGGTGGTGGTGCCCGCGCCGATCGCGATGGTCATGCCGTCCTCGACGGTCGTGGCTGCCACGCTCGCGATGGCGGCCTTCTCGGCCCGCTGCTGAGCCGCCTTCTGCGCCGAGCGCGGTTCTTCACCGCGGTTCTGCCGCGCCACCGCCCCGCCGTGCACCTTGCGCAGCAGATTCTGCGCATCGAGGGTGTCGAGATCCCGTCGCACCGTCATCTCCGAGACGTCCAGCTCGGCGGCGAGATCGGCGACGCGAACAGACCCCACGGACCGCAACGCGCGCAGTATCGCGTCTCGACGTTCGGCGGCAAGCATCGGCGTCGACACTCCCTTCGGTGATCCCGATCGAACAGTAACAAACATGATCAACCGTTCGGAGCCGCTTCGGCCCAGATCGAAACGACGGATGTTGCGTGTTTCTGTTAGAACATGTTAGGACAGTGGTCGGGATCACTCAACGAAGGAGTTGATGGGCACGATGACCACGTTCGTGGCAGACGACGTCTTGCGGCTGAACGTCGGCGGGGTGGACTACGCGTTGATCGCGGTGTACTTCGTCTTCGTGCTCGGCATCGGCTATCTGGCCCGCAGCCAGGTCTCGACGAGCCTGGACTTCTTCCTGTCCGGCCGGCGCCTGCCGGCCTGGGTCACCGGCATCGCGTTCGTCTCGGCGAATTTGGGCGCCGTGGAGATCATGGGCATGGCCGCCAACGGCGCCCAGATCGGCCTGGCGACCATGCACTACTACTGGATCGGCGCCGTCCCGGCGATGATCTTCCTTGGCATCGTGATGATGCCGTTCTACTACGGCTCCAAGGTCCGCAGCGTGCCCGAGTTCATGCGCCGCCGCTTTGGAACCGGTGCCCACCTGGTCAACGCCATCAGCTTCGCGGTCGCCCAGGTGCTCATCGCGGGGGTCAACCTCTTCCTGCTGGCGACGGTCATCAACGTGCTCTTGGGTTGGGCCACTTGGGTTTCGCTGCTCGTCGCGGCGGCGATCGTGCTGACCTACACCGCACTCGGCGGGCTGTCGGCCGCCATCTACAACGAAGTGCTGCAATTCTTCGTCATCCTGGCCGCGCTGGTGCCGCTGACCGTCTTCGGGCTCATCAAGGTCGGCGGCTGGACGGGATTGAAGGACAGGGTCGTCGACACCGTCGGGGCGGGTGAGAAGGTGACCGCGACCGTGCACGAGCAGCTGACGACGTGGCCCGGCCAGGCGCTCAGCGGTTTCGACAGCCCGTTCTGGTCCGTGGTCGGCATCGTCTTCGGCTTGGGCTTCGTACTCTCCTTTGGCTATTGGACGACGAACTTCGTCGAGGTGCAGCGCGCGATGGCGTCGAACTCGATGTCGGCGGCGCGGCGCGCGCCGATCATCGCCTCGTTCCCGAAGTTGCTGATTCCGTTCGTGGTGGTGGTCCCGGGCATGATCGCCGCTGCCTCGATCGGCGACATGATCAAGCTCAAGTCCACCGGCGCCGGCGACGTCACCTACAACGACGCCATGCTGCTGATGATCCGCGACATCCTGCCCAACGGTCTGCTCGGCGTGGCGATCGCCGGTCTCATCGCCTCGTTCATGGCAGGCATGGCGGCGAACATCTCGGCGTTCAACAGCGTCTTCAGCTATGACATCTGGCAGCAGTACGTGGTCAAGGACCGCTCCGACGACTACTACATCGCGGTCGGCAGATACGCGACCGTGGCCGCGACGATCCTGGCGATCTTCACAGCGCTGATCGCGTCCGGCTACTCGAACATCATGGACTACCTGCAGACGCTGTTCGGGTTCTTCAACGCCCCGCTGTTCGCCACCTTCATCCTCGGCATGTTCTGGAAGCGGATGACGGCCACCGCGGGTTGGGTCGGCCTGGTCGCGGGCACCCTGTCGGCGATCTTCGTGTTCATCCTGTCCAAGGTCGGCGTGATCGACCTGCCGGGGCAGGGCATGCCCTTCCTGGCGGCCGCCACCGCCTTCATCGTCGACATCCTGGTCAGCGTCGCGGTCAGCATGGTCACCACTCCGAAACCGCGGGAGGAGCTGGTCGGCTTCGTCTACTCCGAGACGCAGGTGGACATCATGTCCGACCCCGACGAGGCGGGCCGGCCGTGGTATCAGCGCGCGGTCCCGCTCGGCGCGGTGATGCTCGTCCTGGCCATCGTGTTCAACGTCGTCTTCCACTAGCGAACAGGATCGGAGCCGAGAATGGCCGTCCCGCATACCAACAGGGTGCTGTCGCACCTGTTCGACATCCGCAACGTCATCGGTGCGTTGCTCGCCATCTACGGCGTGGTGCTGACCGTCGCCGGGTTCGTGCCCGCGGTGCTGCCCGATCACGCCGATCCGGCCGCGGCATCCAACCGGTCGGACCTCTACGTCGGCACGGACGCCAACTGGTGGGTGGGGCTGATCCTGCTCGCCGTCGCCGTGGCGTTCTTCGTCTGGGCGCTGGTGCGCCCCCTGCGCGGCGACGAGGTGCGCACCTCCGAGCCGCCGCGCTGACGGGTTACCAGGACAGGTCGGCGTCGGGGTCGGCCGCCACCAGCCCGACCTCGTCGGCAGGAGCGGTCAGCACCGTGGCGACGTCGGCGACCTCGATCGACCACCGCCGGCAACGGTGCAGGGCCCAGTTCGCCTCGACCACCAAATCCGCTGCCGCGCCGGTGGTCTGGACCCGACCCACCTCTGGCGCGCTGCAGCGCCTGAGCAGTTCGGTGAACGACGCCCTGGGTAGGACGGGACGCCCGGTCGTCTCCACCCGCAGCTGGCAGCGCCGGGCGATCGCGTCCGGCACCGGTCCGACGTGCACGCGCGGATCGTCGATGCCCAGCAGCTCGAGCAGGGTCGCGGCAGTCGCGCCGCAGAGCCAGATGCCGACGTCCTCGTGCAGCAGACAACCCATCGTCGCGACGAGGGAGCCGGCACCGTGCGCGTCGGTGTCGATCCGTACGCACACCCGGGGGATCCCGTAGCGCAATCCCGCCCGGCGGGCGACGGGATCGGGGATGAGCCGCGCCATCGCCAGCGCCTCGCGGTTCTTGGCCGTGGCCCGTTCGGAGACGTCGCGGTCACCCCAGTCGGGGCCGTCGTGCCAGGCGACCGCGTCGCGGGCATGCTGAACCACCGCGCCACCCACCATCGCGCGGTGCGCGAATTCCCAGTCCTCGCCGCCGTATTCGTGGAAGGACTCGTCGAAACCGCCGACCTCGTCGAACAACGCATGGCTGCAACACATCACGGCGCTGATGACGTAGCGGTAGGACCGGTAATCGGCCGCCAGCAGGTCGTGGCTGTCGCGGTAGGCCTCGACGAGCCAGTCCGGTTCGGACAGGATCGGTGGGCTCGACCGACCGGCCCACCAGTCCGCAAGCATGTCTGGCGTCCAACCGGTCAGGTCGGCGTGCCGTCGCCTTCCGACCGATACGGCGTCGGGTACCAGCGACGGCAAGCGCGTGACGTGCCGCAGGTATCCGGGCTCGGGAACGGTGTCGGCGTCCAGGAAGCACAGCAGCTCGGCCGAGGTCGCGGCCGCGCCGAGATTGCGCGCGGCCGCGGCGCGGAAACCCTGGTCGTCCTGGCGAACGACGGTGACCCGCAGCGTCGACGAGGTGACCTCGGGCGGGGTCGCGGACCCGTCGTCGGCGACCACCACGTCGATCAGCTCGGCCGGATGATCCTGAAGTTCGAGAGCCCGCAGCACCAGGGCCAGCCGCTCCGGCTGCTCGTAGTGGGGTACCACCACGCCCACCCTCGCGGGCCGAGACGGCATGTCGTCCAGCAGGTCCCAGCGATTGGCCGGAACGGCGAAGCGGCCGTCGGGCAGGGGCACCGGCCGCGGCGCCGAACTCACCGGTGTACCTCGGCCAGCAGACGCCGGTATCCGTCGGCAGCCTGCCTCGGCGTGGGCGAGCACACGGTGCCGGGCGCGATCCAGGTCGAGGATGGGTCGTCCAGTGCGGCACGGATCGCGGCCGACAGTGCTCCCGGTTCGTCGGCGAAGAGGTTGAGCGCACCGGGATTCCGGTCGGTCATCTCGCATGCGTACCGCGTGGCCGGCACCAGTGGTCGGCGGCCCGCCGAGATCCAGGAGTTCAGCGAGCCCGATGCCGACACGTGCCGGTGGTGCACGACCGGCACCGTCACGGCCTGCAACTGGCCCACCACCTGGTCATCGGGGACGTGCCCGGTGACGACGAAGGGCCGGTCCTGCGCGTTGGCGAGACGGGCCAGCCCGTCGATCAGGTCGTCGTGCCCGGCCGACGCTTCACCGATGGCCATCATCCGGACCTGCGGTGGTAGTCCGCGCATCGCCTCCAGGACGTCGGAGTGTCCCTTGTCGGGGTAGACGAAGCCGAACACCGCCACCGACGGAGGAGCCGGAGGCGTGCTGCGGTCGACCGCCGGCGCGGCAATGGGCAGTGGGACGACGGTGACCGGTACGTCGATCCCGATGTCGCGCAACAGCAGTCGTTCGTGGTCGCTACTGACGACGATGCCGTCGAGCAGCTCGGACAGTGCGGCGTAGGCCTGCGACCGGACGGCGTAGTTGGCGCGGTCGGTGGGCTGGGGGAGGTCGTGCAGCGTCGCGGTGACCCGGCCGCCACCCCGGTGCACGCCTGCGGTCAGGGTGCGCACGGCGTCCACCGCCTGGCGGGCGTCGGCGCCGAACAGTCGATCGGTGAACTGCAGATGCACCCCGAGGCCCGCTGGGATCGCGTCGAGGACTCCGGCGGCGTCGGAGGCGCGATGCGGCACGGTCACCACACCGCCTGCGTCGAGCGCGGCTTGCAGTTCGACGCCGAAGCGCACGACACCGTGCTGCCCCGGACCGACGATGAGGTGCACCACGGAAGGGGTCAAGGAGCGACCCCACCGGTGGGAAGGCCAAGTAGGTCGAAGGTGGTGCGGTGCCGTTCGACGGCGAGTCCGAGGAAGTCGGGGTTGTCCTGATACCAAGTCATTTGCACTCGATGTACCCACTCGGGGTCGATCGACTCCCCCTGGAACAGCCATCGGGTGCGGGTCGTGCCGGCGAGGCCGAGAGCGTCGAGCACCCGCCGTTCGAGCGGGACGAACACCGAACCCAGCAGGGGAGCGCTGCCGAGGTTCGAATCGGCAAGTCGTGCAGGCACGTCCAGCTCGCCCAGGATCCGGCGGGCCAGCTCTGCGAAGACGGTGTTGCCCGGATGGTTGATGGCGTGCGCGGCGTCGACGCCCGCCGGGCCCAGCGCGTCGGAGACGCCCACGTCGGTGTCGCGGCGTTCCCGCTCGGCGAGGGTGGCGATGCTGGCCGCGGCAACCGCGCGCAGGCGTTCCGGTTCGACGTGGACGTCCCACGGATCGTCGGGGCCGCGCCCGTCCAGGGCGG
The DNA here is from genome assembly GCF_033741125.1 of Mycolicibacterium sichuanense. NCBI lineage: Bacteria > Bacillati > Actinomycetota > Actinomycetes > Mycobacteriales > Mycobacteriaceae > Mycobacterium > Mycolicibacterium sichuanense. Next base: position 816,476 of record NZ_JAWQPU010000001.1, read on the forward strand.
CCACGATGGTGCGCAGATCGTGATAGGGCACCGCTGGCGGGACGATCGATCGGTCCGCTGGCCGTCGCACGATGACCTGGAACGGGTAGAGACCGGCGTAGCGGATCACCGGCCAGCGCAACAGGGTCGCGGACGTGGGCAGCTCCGCGGCCAGCTGCGCCGTCCCGAGCGGCAGGTCGCGGTAGTCGGCCCGGATGGGCTGAGACAGCAGCACCGCGGTCCGTCGCAGCAGCTCGCGCAGGTGCGGTAGATCCTCGGCGGCGAGTTCGTGCACCGGTGGCACCCGCACCGTCCGGTATGGGCGGTCGGGCACTGCGTCGAGGGCGTGCCGCAGGGCTTCGGCCTGGCAGTTGCCCATCACGACCCACAGCGGCCCGGCGGCGTCGGGCGAGCCATCGGACAGGCCGTAGAAGTCGCCGTAGTGGCGGATACGGCCCAGGTCGGTCACCGTCGCGAGCGTAGCCGCTGCCGAAGGCGGGTATGGCCTCGTTGCGCGCCCCGCCGGTCCCTCGGCGATGGGCGAACCCCACCAGCTGATTGGCAAGCCGTGCTGACCGTAGCGTCGATCCCCGCCGCGCATCCCTACGTGCGCTCGGTCGTCGACCCCGCCCAGCTCAGGCTGCTCGACGACCCGGTGCCGCCGGGCGCCACCGAACCGGGCCAGTGGTGGCCGCCGCAGCTGCTCGACCCCGGTCACCTGCGCCGCTACCTCGACGGCCCAGCCCCCGGCCCGGATGTCCTGCACGTGCACTTCGGCTTCGACACCGACGGTCCGGACCGGCTGAGCGAGGTCGTCGACCTACTGGGAGCCCGGCGCATTCCCCTCGTCATGACCGTGCACGATCTGCAGAATCCGCACTTCGTCGCACAGGAGGCTCACGTCGAGCGGCTCGACGTCCTGGTGCCGGCGGCCGCCGCAGTCATCACCCTCACCGACGGCGCCGCCGCGGAGATCGCCCGCCGCTGGGGCCGCGAGGCCACGGTGTTGCCCCATCCGCACGTGCTGCCCATCGCCGCGGTCGGCGCCGCGCGCCAGGCGCGGCGGCGCCAGGTCATCGGCATTCACGCGAAGAACTTGCGCGCCAACGTCGATCCGTGGCCGCTGCTGGACCGCCTGGTCGAACGACGGGCCGACGACTGGCAGGTGCGGCTGGACCTCGACGAGGAGGCGCTTGGCGCGCCGCGGGCCGGTGAGGCCGGCAGGGTGCGCCTCGACGGGTACCGGCGCGCCGGTGTCGACGTGCGGACGCATCGCCGGTTCAGCGATCAGGAGATGATCGACTATCTCGCCGATCTGGACGTGCTGGTGCTGCCCTACCGCCACGGCACGCACTCGGGCTGGATCGAGGCCTGTCACGACGCCGGTGTGCAGGCGGTGGTCCCGGACTGCGGTCACTTCCATCGTCAGCACCCGAATCCCGTATTCGGCTACGGGATCGGCAGATTCGATGCCGAGGGGTTCGACGAGGCGGTGCGCCAGGCCGTCCTCGGGGCGCGCGCGGCGCCAACCATCGTGGACGAGGCACGCCGCGTCCATCGTGCCGAGCAGCGGCGTCGGGTCAGGGAGGCCACGGTCCGGCTCTACCACCAGGTGGTGGCCGGGGCGTGCGACGAGGTCTTGCGCCCGGGTGTCGCCTGATTGCATTCTGCGGTCGCGGGTAACTGGTTCACGCGCGCCGCGCAGTTCATCGGTGCCTCGACCGGCAGGCGGGGCGGACACCCGCTAGGAGGACGCCCCCGTCATGGGTCATCCCGCACAGGATTCATTCGCCCTCGAGGTCACCCAGTGGTCGGACATTCCCGGCTGGTTCCACTGGCGCGAGGGGCAGCAGGGCGCCGTGGCCGAATTTCCGGAGGGCAGCACGTTCGTCGAGGTGGGCTGCTATCTGGGGCGCAGCCTCTGCTCGCTGGCGGACGTGGTGCGCAGTTCGGGGCGGCAGTACACGGTCATCGGCATCGACACCTGCCGCGGCAGCGGCCAGGAGGGCCAGGGCAACCACGACGCTCACGCGCCAGCCGTCGAGCACGGCGGCGGCACGCTGGCCGGGCTACTGCACCGCAACATCATCGCCTGTGGTTTCGCCGACACCGTCGACGTGATGATCAGCTCATCGCCGCGGGCGGCGAACTTCTTCGCCGACGGATCCCTGACCTGGGTCCACCTCGACGCCAGGCACGACTACGACAGCGTCGTCGCCGACATCACCGCGTGGGCACCCAAGGTGGCCCCCGGTGGCTGGCTCTCCGGGGACGACTACGACGAGCAGTTCTGGCCGGGGGTCGTCGGCGCGGTGCGCGACACCCTGCCCGACGCCCGCCCATGGCTCACCGCGCAGTGGCACTGGCACAAGCCCTAAGCGCGAACGCGTGAACGTGGCGGACCAAACGGTTTGATCGCGCTGACGGATGGGTACGGACCCCCCAGCGCTGCAGCCAGGTCGGCGCCCGTTCTCGTTGACAGGGAGCTTCCTTGCTCGATTTCATCTGCCCCACGTGCGGTCGATTCGATTTCGACGACGCCGTTTGCTCGCCGTGCCGCACCTCCACCGACCCCGCCGGTCGGGACTGACCTCATGTCGCCAACGCGCAACGATGCGCCGGCGAGTGCCACCCGATGGATGCGACGGGCCGTCGCCGGAGCCAATCCGGTCGAGTTGGTGCTGGCCTCCACCCGGCTCTACTCCTCACTGCCGGTGATTGGCAAGCGGCTCGAGCCGTTCGCCGGCTTGACCGCATTGGCGCTGTGGGGTGGGCACTACGCTCCGGCGACGCTGCAGGCCGCGGTCGGCCGGCGCACCGCTCAGTTGAGCAATCGCGCCGCGGCCGAACTGGAACGCAACGGCGTCCGCAAGGTCCCGCCGTTCGCCAAGGCCCGTGCGCAGCGACGGGCCTTCCTGCACCGTGACTCGATTCGCTACGGCGACGACGCGGCCCAGGTCCTCGACGTGTGGCGGCTACCCGAGCTGCCGCCGGGTCCGGCGCCGGTGCTGCTCTTCGTCCCCGGCGGCGCGTGGGTGCAGGGCACCCGGGTGATGCAGGGGCACACGCTGCTGGCGCACCTGGTGCGGCGTGGCTGGGTGTGTCTGACGATGGATTACCGGGTGTCACCGAGGCACCGGTGGCCGCGACAGATCGCCGACGTCAACGCCGCCATCGCGTGGGCGCGGGCCAATGCCGCCGAGTACGGCGGCGACTCCGACTTCCTCGCCATCGCAGGCTGTTCGGCGGGTGGCCACCTGGCCGCGCTGGCCGGGTTGACGCCCGGTGACCCGGCGTTTCGCGGCGAACTCGCCGAGGACGCCGACACCACGGTCGACGCGGTGGTCGGCATCTACGGTCGATACGACTGGGAGGACAGGTCCACCCCGACCCGCAGGAACTTCCAGGACTTCCTCGAACGGGTCGTCGTGCGGCGCAGTCAATCTCGCCACCCCGAGATCTATCGGGCCGCATCGCCGCTGGCGCGCATCCACGAGGGCGCCCCGCCGTTCTTCCTCATCCACGGGGAGAAGGACACGCTCATCCCCGTCGGCGAGGCGCGCAACTTCCACGAAGCGCTATCGGCGGTGTCGCGGGAAACCGTGCGCTACAGCGAGATTCCGTGGGCGGGGCACGCATTCGACCTGGTCGACGGCGCGCACGCCAGGCGCTGCGCCGAGGAGACGACCGCGTTCCTCACCGACGTGCGCGACCGCCACCTTGCGACCCGAACGTCCACAGCTGTGTAAGAAGCCTGTGCATCAACGGAATCCGCTCCGCCCCCCGCGGAGCGCATCCCGCTATCCCTTGACTTGGGGGAGCACGTCGCGCTGCCAGGCGCTGAAGAATCCCGCCTTGTCGGGTCCGATCTGCTGGACGTAGAGCTCGTCGACTCCGGCGTCGAGGTAGGCCTTGGCGCGCTCGACGTGAAGGTCGACATCTGGGCCGCAGGCGATCGTCGACGCCACCGCATCCTCGGGCACCAGTGACATCGCCGCCTCGAAATCCATGGGCCGGGGCAGGATCTGGGCCAACTGCCCGGGCAGGCTGTCGTTGGCCCAGAGCCGGTGCGCGACCTCCAGTGCCGTGCTCGGGTCGGCGTCCCAATTGGCCTTCATACCGGCTTGCACGGGCTTGTCCCCTCCACCGGCGCCGCGGAACGCCTTCACCAGGTCCGCATCGGGTGTGACCATGCAGAACCCGTCGCCGACACGACCCGCGAACTCGGCGGCCTGCGGTCCGAACCCGGACACGTAGATCGGCACCGGCTGGTCCGGCAGCGTGTAGATGCGCGCCTCCTGCACCTCGTAGTGCACCCCGTGGTGGCTGACCTCTTCACCGCGATGGAGCAACCGGATCACCTCGATGGCCTCCTCGAGCATCTCCAGCCGCAGGCCTACCGACGGCCAGGGGTCACCGAGGACGTGCTCGTTGAGCGCCTCGCCGCTGCCGACACCGAGCACGAAGCGGCCGTCGAGCTGCACGGCGGCGGTGGCGGCGGCCTGGGCCAGGATCGCGGGGTGGATCCGGATGGTCGGGCAGGTGACCGCAGTGGAGACGGGCAGTGAGGTCGCCTCGGACAGCGCGCCGATGACACCCCAGACGAACGGGCTCTGACCCTGCTCGTCGTTCCACGGATGGAAGTGGTCGGAGATCCACAGTGCTTGGAAGCCAGCGTCTTCGGCGCGCTTGGCCTGGTCGATCAATTCCTTGGGACCGTACTGTTCGCAGGAGAGGAAGTAGCCGATTCGAGTCATGCCCGGGCACGTACCCGGTTCGGCGACGTCTACGCGCACAGGTTTGGTGCCAGAGGTTGCGGGCAACGAACTAGGCGTGGGGCGACGGGCTCCGCACCATCGAAGGCGTTCAGCCGGCAGCGCCCCGACACCGTCGAATGAAGGGAAGATCTGAAATGGCTGACGACAAGAGCGGACCGGCAGAAGGCATCAGTGGCGTCGTGGAAGGCGTCAAGGGCAAGGCCAAGGAGGCCGTCGGCGCCGTCACCGGACGCGACGATCTGCGCCGCGAGGGCGAGGCTCAGAGCGACAAGGCCGACGCGCAGCGTGAGGTGGCGAAGAAGGAAGCCGAAGCGGACAGCGCCCGCGCCGCGGCCGAGGCCAACGAGGCGCGCCAGAAGGCCGAGCAGTAGCGGATCGACCTGCCGACGCCCGGACTCCCGGTCTGCAGTGGAGTTCGGGCGCCGTGGGACGCGCACCACGCCGGGACATACGAGAACGGAAGAGACCGTGGCTGAGCCGGATCGCAAGGGATTGCTCGTCGTCGGCAGCGGCCCGGGCGGGGTGAGCGCGGCAGACGCCTTTCGGCGCCACGACCGTGACGCGCCGGTGCGCATCCTGACCGCAGACTCCGAACGACCGTACGCGCGCCCGCCGCTGAGCAAGGACTACCTGCGCGGTGACACCGACGACGTCTTCTTGCACCCCGCGGACTGGTACGACCAGCGCGCCATCGAACTACACCTCGCCACCGAGGTCGACGCGATCGATCCCACGGCGCACACCGTCACGGTCGGATCCGACGTGTACGGCTACGACGCGCTCGTCCTTGCCTGTGGGGCGGCCCCCAAGCCGCTGTCCGTGCCGGGCGGTGACCTCGCACTACCGCTGCGTTCACTCGCCGACGCTGCGCGGTTGTGTCGGTACGTCGACGACGCCGCGTCGGCGGTCATCATCGGCGCCGGCTTCATCGGCTGCGAGGTGGCTGCCTCCCTGGCGCTGCGTGGGTTGGACGTCACCGTGGTGGCGCCCGGCGACGTCCCCCAGCTCGAGCGGCTCGGTCGCGCAGCCGGTGAACGCGTGCGACGGATGGTGACCGACGCCGGGGCCCGCTACCTGGGCGGGGTCTCGGTACGCGCGGTCGAACCGGGCGTCGTGCACCTCGACGACGGGACCGGCCTGTCCTGCGACCTCGTCGTCGCCGCGACGGGTGTGACGCCGCGTGTCCGGTTGGCCGCCGACGCCGGCCTCGACGTCCGGGATGGCCGCGTCGTGGTGGGCGCCGACATGCGCACGTCGCATCGGGACGTCTACGCGGTGGGCGACGTCGCATTGGCGTTCAACGCCACCGCCGGCCGGCACATCGCCGTCGAACATTGGCAGGATGCCGACGACCACGGTGCCGTCGCCGGCGCTTCGGCGGCCGGCTCGGCAGCGGAATGGCAAGCCGTGCCCGGGTTTTGGAGCTCCATCGGCGAGGCGACGCTGAAGCAGCACGCCTGGGGGGATGGTTACCAGCGCGATCGGCTGATCGACCACGGCGACGGGTTCACCGTGTGGTACGAGTCGGCCGGCGCCACCGTTGGCGTGTTGACGTGCAACGCCGACGAGGACTACGACGACGGTGCGGACCGCGTCGCCGGGGGACTGCCGCCGCCGACTTTGCCGTCGTCGGCCGAATTGGACTGACGGGCCAAGGACCGGGCTGAGCCCAGCCGGCCGATGGTAGTGCCGCAGCTCGGACACCAAGATCATCGGCGCAGTTGGCGGGTAGTCGTGACGAGTTCACCGCGACCTCGTCCTGCGCGCTGCCGCTACCGGCCCGCGCCTGATACATTCACCCGCGGTTCCTTTGCTCTGGGGCCGTCAAGGGGGTGGTCATGGGACGGCACGCTGCGACCCGCGTCGGCGCCATGGCGTTCGCCCTCGGGGTGGGTGCCGCCGTGGTCGGTGGTGCCGGGCCTGCGGTTGCCGACGACACCGCCGGGGCCGGCGCGAGCAGCTCGAGCCAGTCGGCGCCAGAGTCGACGTCCGGGGCCAGTGCGGTTGCCGATCCGAGTACGGCGACGCCCGGTTCCGCCGGCACCGCGACCCATGCGTCGAACGTGCCGGACGTGCCCAAGATGGTCATCGGCGGTGGTACGCCAACGCGTCACGCGAGCGATCCGCCGGACGAGGACGTCGTTGAGGTTCCCAAGCAGGTCGACACGTCGCGCGACGACCCGGCCCCGGTCGTCACCCCGCCGTCCGGGCAGGCGGTCGCCGCGCGCGAGGCCGGTCCACGGGCGAGCGAGCACTCCGGCGCGGCCACCCAGCCCACGACGTCCGCTCGACCCGGCGCCGAACCGGTGGTGCCGGTGGTTCGCGCCAAGACCGACGACGCCACGGCGACCGTCCGCGCGGCGGCCCGGGCCGCCACGGTCGTGTCGTCGACACCAGCCGAGCAGCGGGTCACCGAATCACCCTCGCCGGCAACGACATCGGTGAGCGCCGCCGCGGCAACGCCGACGCAGGTCATCGTGACCCGTCCCGCCCCGAACCCGATCGACGTCGTCGCCGCAGTCGTCACCACGTTCCTGGACGCCGTCGGCTACTCGCTGGCAGCGGTGGCCAGCGGTTCCCCGATCACGCCGGTGCAGTTCGTGCTGGGCGTCCTGCAGCTGGTCAGCCGGGAACTCGACTACGCCTTCGCGCCGCACACGCTGCCCGCTGGCGTGTACACCTCGGCGCAGCCGGCACCGAACCCGGCGACGTCCGCCACCGTGCCCGACCCCGCCGACGAGGCCGCCACCCCCTACGGCGAGATCGGAAAGTGGATGCTGCTGCCCACCGGGCAGATCTCCAACTACGGGGGACTGCCGTCGGGTGGCAAGCAGGTCCTGGAGGCGGTGAACGTGATCATCCTCGACCCGGTGTCGACGACTCCCGCCCAGGCGACCCAGCGGCTGGACACCGCGATGTTCTGGTCCGGCTTCGCCGCGCAGCCCGTCCACAGCACCGGTTTCGCCGGCATCATCGACGACGTCACCTATGGCCAGCAGCCCGCGATCCCGCTGCTGGGCTTCTCCGACAACTTCTTCCTCGTGCCCAACGACCACGGCCGGATCTTCGGGCCCGACCCGGTGCAGACCAGCACTGGGTACGTGTGGAGCGGCGCGTTCAGCACCGAGACGCTGGTCCTGAACAACTGGCTACCCGCCCATGCCTACGTCTCCTCTGAGATGGCCCGCACCGCGCTGGTCACCCGGCTGCTCTCGAGCGGCCAAGCGACGTTCGTCGGCATGGTTCCCCTCGACAATGCCCATGACTCCGCGACTGCGACCACCGGCGACCACGACGGCTATGCCGTGGTGCTCCAGCTGACGTAGTCCGGTTACGACGGGTCGAGCCCGGTGAACCGCCGCAGGAACCGACGGGTCCGGTCCTGCCGCGGCTCGGTGAGAACCTGTTTGGCAGGGCCGGATTCGACGATCGTGCCGCCGTCGAGGAAGCACACCAGGTCGGCGACGTCACGGGCGAATGCCATTTCGTGGGTCGCCATCACGATGGTGCGGCCGGCGGCGGCCAACTCGCCCACCAGCGTCAGGACCTCGCCGACGAGTTCGGGGTCGAGGGCACTGGTGATCTCGTCGAGCAGCAGCAACCGGGGGTCGTGGGCCAGGGCGCGGGCGATGGCCACTCGTTGCTGCTGCCCACCGGAGAGCTTGTCCGGGTAGGCATCCGCGTGCGCGGCCAACCCGACCCGCGCCAGCAGGTCCCGGCCGCGCTCGTTGGCCTCCCGGCGGCTGGACCCGTGCACCACCCGCGGTGCCAGTGCGACGTTGGCGAGCGCGGTCATGTGCGGAAAGAGGTTGTAGGACTGGAAGACCATGCCCATGGCCTGCCTGGCCTCGTCGGCGTCGATGCGGGGATCGCTGATGTCGCGGCCGTCGAGCAGGATCTGACCGTCGTCGATCTCCTCGAGCAGGTCGACGCACCGCAATAGCGTCGACTTTCCCGAACCGGATGCTCCGATGAGTACGACGACCTGGTGCTCGGCCACGTCCAGGTCGATCCCGTCGAGTACGGGCCGATCGTGGTAGGCCTTGGTCAGCCCCCGGATGCGCAGCACCGGTGTCATACGGCGCCCTGCCGGACCGCGGAGCGCCGGGCGGCCCAATCGGCCAGTCGCGCGGATGGTACGGCCAGTGCGACGAACAGCAGACCCGCCACGACGTAGGGGGTGAAGTTGTAGGACGTCGCCGCCTGGATCTGTGCGGCACGCACCGCATCGACGGCGCCGAGCACCGAGATCAGTCCGCAGTCCTTCTGCAGTGCCACGAAGTCATTGAGCAGAGCGGGGGTCACCCGGCGCGTCGCCTGCGGCAGCACCACCAGGCGCAGGGTCCGCCGATAGTTCAGGCCAAGGGATTTCGCGGCGGCCAGCTGGGACGGGTGCACCGACTCGATGCCGGCCCGGAACACCTCGGCAACGTAGGCGGAGTAGATCAGGACCAGCGCGATGCCCCCGAGCACCACCGGATTGGACGGCATGCCGGACAGTCGCAGACCCGGCAGGCCGAACCCGACGAGGTACAGGCAGATCAGCAGTGGCAGGCCACGAAACAGATCGACATAGCCAGTTGCCAACGCCCGCAAGGGAAACCACACGGGACCGCGCAAAGTGCGGATCGCGGCAAGGCCCAGTCCGAAGATCAGGATCAGCACCTGACAGACGATCAGCACGCGGACGTTGAGCCACAACCCCTCGAGCAACGCCGGCAGGCTCTCCCACCCGACCCGAAGGTTGAAGAACGACTCCCGCACGCGCGGCCAGCCGGGCGAGGAGGTGACCGCCACCAGCAGGACCGCCGCGAACACCACGGTCGACACCAGGGCGATCAGCGTGGACCGGCGGGCCCGCGACTGCCGATAGGCCACCCGGTCCAGGGCGGCCGTGGTCACGACAGGACCGGAGCGTTGCCGGCGCCGGTGAGCCAAACCTTCTGCAACTTGAACAGCTCACCGTCGGTACCGAGGTCGTCGACGGCCTTGGACACGCAGGCCGTCAGGGGGCTGCCCTTGTCCAGCACGATGCCGAACTGCTCCTCCTTCTCCTTGCCCGGGGGCAGCTGGCCGACGATCACGCCGTCGGTCAGCTCGCTCTGCACCTCGAAGGCGGTCGGAAGGTCGAGCACTAGGGCGTCGATCTGCCCGTTGCTCAGCGCCGCCTTCGCGTCGTCGTTGTTGTCGAACACCGCGACGCCGGGATCGATGGCCTGTGCGGCGGTATAGCTGGTGGTGCCGACTTGCGCGCCGAGCTTGAGACCCTTGAGCCCGGCCAGGTCCTTGACACCGGCGGCCGGCGAGGACTTCACCGCGACGACGGCCTGGGTGACGTTGAAGTAGGGCGACGAGAAGTCGACGGCCTGCTTGCGTTCGTCGGTGATCGAGAACTCGTTGAGGTTGGCGTCGAACGTCTTCGGGCCCGGTGCGATGGCGGCATTGAAGGGCACCCGTACCCACTTCACGTCCTGGGGGGAGTACCCGAGCTTGCCGGCAACGGCGTAGGCGACGGCGGATTCGAAGCCCTTGCCGTTGGCGGGGTCGTCATCGACGAACCACGGCGGGTAGGCCGGCTGGTCGGTGCCGAAGGTGATGGTGCCCTTCGCGAGGGTGGCCAGGGAGTCCTTGGTGCACTGCTGGGCGGCCGGGGAGGACGACGACCCCGCCGACGGTTGCTCGTCGGCAGGGGCACAGGCCGTTGCGGCGGCCAGGCCAACGAGCGCCAGCATGGACATCAGACTCGAGAGGTTGCGCATGTGCGGCATCATTGCGCACCTACTCACCGGCCGCCATCGTTCCGATCAACGTGGTCGCCGATCGCGGGTCAGCGGACCTTGACCACGACCTTGCCCCGTGCGGTGCGGTCCTCCAGCGACGCGATGGCCTCACCTGCGCGCTCGAGCGGGTAGACGACGGGCTGCGGAGCAGGCACCGCGCCGGAGGCCAGCAACGGCTCTAGTTCTGCCCACTGCTCGGCGAGGTAACCCGGGTGGGTCATCGCCCAGGCGCCCCATCCGACGCCGACGGCGTCGACGTTGTTGAGCAGCAGTCGATTCACCTTCACCGTCGGGATCTCCCCGCCGGTGAACCCCACCACCAGGAGGCGGCCGCCGGGGGCGAGCGACCGCAGGGAGTCGGTGAAGCGGTCGCCGCCGACGGGATCGACCACGACGTCGACCCCGCGGCCACCGGTCAGCTCCTGCACGGCGTCCTTGAACCCGTCGGCGAGCACCACGTCGGTGGCGCCGGCCGCGCGGGCGACGTCGCCCTTGTCGGCGGTGCTGACGACGGCGATCGCGCGCGAGGCCCCCCAGGCCGTGGCCAGTCGTAGCGTCGAGGTGCCGATGCCGCCCGCTGCACCGTGCACCAGGACCGACTCACCGGCGGCGAGCCTGCCGCGGGTACGTAGGGCGCAGTGCACCGTCAAGTCGTTGAACAGCAGCCCGGCGCCCGCCTCGAACGACACCGAGTCGGGTAGCTTGAACACCCGATCTGCCGGCAGCGCAACGACTTCGGCCATCGCCCCGGTGAGCATCGTGAGCCCGGCGACGCGGTCACCGGCACGCACGTGGGCGTCGGCGGGTGCGCTGCGGACCACGCCGGCGATCTCGGCGCCCGGCACGTACGGCAGCTCCGGCCGGTGCTGGTACAGCCCGCGGCTCTGCAGGGCGTCGGGAAATGCGACCCCGGCGGCGTACACGTCGATCAGGACGCCGTCATCGGGGTCGGGTTCGTCGATGTCGACCACTTCGGCCGCGGTCGGGCCGTCGAGCCGGGGTATCTGGATGGCGCGCATCGTCACCATTTAACATCCCCCGGTGATGGATGCACGTGCCGCGGTGCTGCTCGCCGAGCGGGCCGATCCGCAGTTGGTCAACGTCCAGGTTCGCCCGCCGGTCGACGACGAGCTGCTCGTCCGCATCGACGCGGTGGGCATCTGCCACACCGACGTGAGCGTCGCGGCGCGGTGGCCCGCCCGCAAACTTCCGATGGTGTTCGGTCACGAGGGCGTCGGCACCGTGTTGGAGGCCGGGCCCCTGGCCAGGGTCGAGCCGGGCCGCCAGGTCGTCCTGACCTTCGACAGCTGTGGCGGGTGCGCCTCGTGCGGCGCCGGGCGGCCGGCGTATTGCGAGCGGTCGACGGTGCTGAACCTGCGGGGGGACGCCGCCGACGAGACGAGCGCGTTCAGCCTGGGCGGGGTGGCACTGCGAGGTGGGTTCTTCGGCCAATCCAGCTTCGCCACCCACGCGATCGTGGGACCCGCCAACGCCGTCGTGCTGGCCGAACCCCTCGACCCCGCCCTGGCGGCGCCACTTGGCTGCAGCGTGCAGACCGGCGTCGGCACCGTCCTCGGGGCCATGTCGGCAGGGGCGGACGACGCCCTGGCCGTGTTCGGGGCCGGTGCCGTCGGGATCTCGGCGGTGATGGCCGCCGGGATCGCGGGCTGCCGCGCCATCGTCGTCGTCGATCCGATCGTCGAACGGCGTTCGCTGGCAATGGAATTGGGTGCGACGGCCGCGTTGGACCCGACCGTCGACGACGTCGCCGTCCAGTTGCCGGAGCTGACCGGCGGTGGGCCCACCCTTGCCGTGGACACCACGGCGCTGCCCGCCGTCATCGCGACGGCGCTGGCGGTGCTGCGGTCGTGCGGCACGTTGGCGCTGGTGGGGTTGGGCGCCCTCAACGCGGACCTGCCGGTCGGGCTGATCATGGCCAAGGGACTGCGGGTGCGCGGCGTGGTCGAGGGGGACAGCGACCCGCAGGTGTTCATCCCGCGGCTCGCGGAGCTGGTCCGGTGTGGAGAGTTGCCACTGGAGAAGGTGGTGACGCGGTTCGTCCTCGACGACTTCGGCGACGCGTGGACCGCGGCAAAGACCGGAGCGGCCGTCAAGCCCGTGGTCGTGATGCCTGGCTGAGCGCGGCGTGGTTATGATTTCGCAGCCGCTGGCAAGGGCGCCGCGGCGGATCGGAGCATGACATGGCGACGAGGTCGAGACGGTTACCGGTGCTGGATGAGATGCCCGCGGGGCGGCCGCTGGCCGTCCAATCGGCGGACGGCACCAGGATCCACACCGAGGTGTTCGGTCCCGAGGATGGCTACCCGATCGTGCTGGCGCACGGCATCACCTGCGCAATTCGAGTGTGGGCCAATCAAATCGCCGAGCTGGCTCGCGACCACCGGGTCATCGCCTACGACCACCGGGGCCACGGCCGCAGCGGTGTGCCGCGCCGCCGCGGCAGCTACGGCCTGAACTTCCTGGCCGCCGATCTCGACGCCGTGCTGGCCGCCGCGCTGGCGCCCGGTGAGCGTGCGGTGATCGCGGGGCATTCCATGGGCGGCATCGCCATCACGTCGTGGTCGCAGCGCTACCCGCTGCGGGTGCAGCGGTGCGCCGACGCCGTCGCGCTGATCAACACCACCACGGGTGACCTGCTGCGCAACGTCAACTTCCTGCCCGTGCCCCGTCCGCTGGTCGGTGGTCGGGTGCGCGCGGCGGGTTCGCTGCTCAAGACCTTCGGGGCCGCGCCGCTGGTCCCCGGGTCGGTGCAGCAGAGCAGGCGATTGGTAGCCGCCCTGGCGGTTGGTCGCGACGCCGACCCCGCCATCGCCGACTTCGTCTACGACCTGTTCGCCGCGACGCCGCCGGCGGGCCGGGGCGGATGGGCCAGGGTGTTGGTCGATTCCCTTGGCCCCAGGCACATCTCGTTGCGCAACCTGACGGTGCCCACGCTGGTGATCGGCAGCCGCGACGACCGGCTGCTGCCCATCGGTTCGTCGCGACGGATCGCCGCGGACGCACCGAACCTGGCGAATTTCGTCGAGCTGGCCGGCGGACACTGCGCGATCCTCGAACGGCCCGACGAGGTCAACCGCCAGCTCCGCGACCTGGCCGCATCGGTGCGCGAGAACCGGCGGCTCAGCTCGTAGGCCCCAGTTCGGCGGCGATCTCGGCGGCGACTCGCCGGCCGGAGCGCACCGCGCCTTCGAGGAAACCCGTCCATTCGGTGGCGGTCTCGGTGCCCGCCCAATGGATCCGGCCCGCCGGCTCGCGCAACCACCGCCCATAGCCCGTCCACGACCCCGGCGGAACCGCCGCGGTGGGTCCGCCCGGCGCGAAGGGCTCTGCGCCCCAGCGATGGTCGACGTAGTCGATCGGGTGCCGCGCGTCCTCGCCGAAGAGTTTGGCGAAGCAGTCCAGCGCCCGCGCCCGGCGGGTCTCGGCATCCAGCGGATCGAACGTGCGCGCGTCGGTGAAGCCGAGTAGGACGCCGGGACCGTCATCACCGGGGCTGACGTCGAAGGTGATGAACACCGGCCCGTCGTCGGACAGCGCCTCGCCCGACTGGCCGGCACTGCGCCAGAACGGCATCTCGTAGGCGGCGTATGCCTTGCTCAACTGGCCCAGCGGCCAGCTCCGGGCCAGTCCGGTGTGCTCGACGGGCAACGCCGGGGTGAACGTGATGCCGGCCCGCTGTTCGGGAGCGATGGCCACGACGGCGGCGCGTGCCCGCAGCACGCCGGCACCGGTGTGCACCGCCACGCCGTCGGGGCCGTCGTCGATGCGGTCGACCACGCTGTTCAGCCGCACCGCTTCACCCAGCTCGTCGGCCATGCGCAGCGCGATCTGCTGGGTGCCGCCGGGGAAGCGATCCTGCTGCGCACCGCCCTCGACGTCGAGCATGGGTCCGATGCCACCGGCCGCCTTGACGTAGCGCACGGCGTGCAGCAGCGACACCTCGGCGGGCTCGCAGCCCCACGTCACCCGGGCCATGATCGCCATCAGGTCGCGGGTGCTCGCGCCCGCGTGCATCGAGCGCAGCCAGCCTCCCATCGTCTGCTGGTCCAGCTGGTGTGCCGTCGGCGCCGTCCACGGGTGCTCGACCGACACCTGCTTGGCCAACCGTTCGAAGCGCCACTGGATGCGGGAGACGTCGAGCAGTTCGAGGATGGACAGCTTCGGGATGGTGCTGCGGTAGGACCTCACCTTGCCGCGCCACCGGATCAGGTTCTTGCCGCGGTTGTAGGTCGGCACGGTCGGGCAACCGAGCTCGGCCGCCAGACGTCCCACCTCGGTCTGCGTCGGCCCGATGAAGGTGGCGCCGAGGTCGACGGGCACACCGGCCAGCGTGGTCGTGTGGGAGCGGCCGCCGACGCGGTCACGGCCCTCGAGAACGGTTACCTCGTAACCGAGTCCGACGAGACTGCGTGCGGCGGTCAGCCCGGCGAACCCGGCGCCCACGACGATCACGTCGGGGCCGGCTGGGATGGTCACGTGACTAGGCTCTCACGGGTGAAGGTCATGACAGCGTTGTTCGGGCCGACGGATGCGATCGAACGGGCGCACGCCCTGCGCGAGGCGGGCGCCAGTGGAGTGTTCACCTTCGAGGGGCCGCACGACGTCTTCGCGCCGTTGACGTTGGCCTCGACGGTCGGTGGGCTCGACCTGATGACCAACGTGGCGATCGCGTTCCCGCGCAACCCGATTCACCTCGCGCACCAGGCCATCGATCACCAATTGCTTGCCGACGGCCGGTTCGTGCTCGGCCTCGGGACGCAGATTCGCACCCAGATCGAGAAGCGGTTCGGCACCGACTTCGACAAGCCGGTTGCCAGGATGACCGAGCTCGTCGCGGCCCTGCGCGCGATCTTCGCGGCGTGGACCACCGGGGAGCGGCTCACCTTCCACGGCGAGTTCTACCGGCACACGCTGATGACGCCGAACTTCACGCCGAAGTCCATCCCGCACGGACCTCCGCCGATCTACGTCGGGGCGCTCGGACCGCGCCTGACCCGGGCCACCGCCGAGGTCGCCGACGGGCTGCTGGTGATGCCGTTCGGTTCGAAGCGATTCCTCCACGACGTCACCATGAAGATGGTCGACGAGGGACTCGCGGCATCGGGCCGCACTCGCGAGGACTTCGTCGTCGTCCCCGAGGTCATCGTCTCGATCGCCGACGAGGACCCGCAGCACCGCTCGGCCCGCCAGCTGCTGGCGTTCTACGGGTCGACGCCCGCCTACCGGCCGGTGCTGGAGGCCCACGGCTGGGGCGAGCTGCAGCCGGAGCTGCACGCCCTGTCCAAGCAGGGCCGCTGGGAGGAGATGGGCGGACTCATCGATGACGACGTGCTGCACACCATCGCCGCATGTGGGACGCCGGCGCAGGTCGCCGCGCACATCCGCGACCGGGTGGCGGGGGTGGGCGACCGGGTGTGCGTCTACCAACCGGCGCCCATGCGCGTTGACTCGTTGGCGGGGATTGTCGACGCATTGCGGGCCTGACGCCCTATCGTGGTCTGGTACGCGGCAGGACCAAGGGAGGTTCTCGATGGCTGAGCAGGCAGAATACTCGGACGTGCTGATCGTCGGCGCGGGCATTTCGGGTCTTGGAGCGGCATACCGGATCCACCAGCGCAACCCCCGGTCGAGCTACACGCTCCTGGAGCGGCGAGAGCGCATCGGTGGCACCTGGGACCTCTTCCGGTACCCGGGCATCCGCTCCGACAGCGACATCTTCACGCTCAGCCTGCCCTTCGAGCCGTGGACGCGGCCCGAGAACGTGGCCGACGGCGGTGACATCCGTGACTACCTGACCGACGCCGCCCGCCATCACGGCATCGACCGGCACATCCGGTTCGGCACCCACGTCAAGACCGCCGAGTGGGACTCGGCCACCGACACCTGGACCCTGCGGACGGTGGGTGCCGACGGGGAGGGGGAGAAGCTCTACCGCGGGCGCTTCCTGTTCTGCGGCACGGGCTACTACGACTACGACGAGCCGTACCTGCCGCACTTCCCGGGCATCGAGGACTTCACCGGTGAGGTGGTGCACCCGCAGTTCTGGCCGGAGTCGCTGGACTACACGGGTAAGCGGGTCGTGGTGATCGGCAGCGGTGCGACGGCCATCAGTCTGGTGCCGGCACTGGCGAAGAAGGCCGCCCACGTCACCATGCTGCAGCGCTCGCCGACGTACATGATGTCGATGGCGCGGATCGATCCGATGGTGCAGGCGATCCGGAAGGTGCTGCCGGACAAGCTGTCCCACGCCGTGGTTCGTGCGCGCAACGCTGCCTTCTCCGTGCTGTCGTACTTCCTGTTCCGCGCGGCCCCGAAGTTCGGCCGGTGGCTGATCAGGAACCGGACCATCGCGGCTCTTCCCGAGGGCTACGACGTCGACCTGCACTTCAAGCCGCGCTACGACCCGTGGGATCAGCGCATGTGCCTGGTCCTCGATCACGACCTGTTCGACCACATCGGCGACGGCCGGGCCGAAGTCGTCACCGACCACATCGATCACGTCGATGCCACCGGCATCGCGCTCGAGTCCGGCAAGCGCATCGAGGCCGACGTCATCGTGACGGCCACCGGTCTGCAGCTACAGGCACTGGGTGGCATCGAGATCCTCGTCGACGGCGTCAAGATCGATCCGGCCGACCGCTTCGTCTACAAGGAGTACCTGCTCGAGGACGTTCCCAACATGGCGTGGTGCATCGGCTACACCAACGCGTCATGGACGCTGCGCGCCGACATGACGGCCCGCGCGTTCGCGAAGTTGTTGGCGTACATGGATGATCGCGGTTATACGCACGCCTACCCGCATCTCGGCAACGTGGCGATGCCCGAGAAGCCGACGCTCGACCTCAAGGCGGGGTACATCCAGCGCGCTCCGCACGCGTTGCCGAAGTCCGGTATCCGCCGGCCGTGGAACGTCCGGCACAACTACGTACTCGACCTGATCGAGCACCGCTTCGACCGCATCGAGGAGTCGATGGTGTTCGGGCGCGCTCCAGCCGCGGTGGCCAACCAGCCCGAGGCAGTGCAGAAGGCTCAGACCGCCTAGCCGCCGGCCGTCCGCGACGGGCGCCGCGGATCGGGCACCGCCCGGATGGCGAGGAAGCCGCTGGGCTCCCGGTTGAGCCGGTCGAAGTGCTCGCGGTCGATGGAGGCCGCCCGTGCCGTGGGGCGGGGTTCTCGAAGCCGCTCGATGAGGAAGCCGGCCTCGTGCAGTTCCTCGCTGGTTTGCTCCAACGGTGAGAGCCAATACCGGACGTGCCATCCGCGGCTCCAGGTCTCCTCGATGACCCGGGCCTGGAAGTAATTGCCGCCGTGGCGGAGCCAGTCACCGGTGGGATGCATCCGCGACAGGACTAGGGCACCGTCGGGCCGCAGCACGCGCCGAAACTCGCGCAGCGCGGCGACCCGGTCGTCGACGTACTCCAGGGCCAGCGCGAACAGCACGGCGTCCACGGAGTGGTCGGCCAGCCAGCCGAGCGGTTCGGCCAGGTCGTGCACGCGAAACCGGCCCGTCGGCACACGCTGGCGGGCCAGCTCGGTCATCCGCGGGCTTTGATCGAACCCGATCACGCTGGCACCGCGGGCCGTCAGCTCGTCGGCGTAGAGCCCGGGTCCGCACGCCGCGTCGAGCACGGTGGCGCCGGTCACGTCACCGAGCAGGGCGAGGCACGCCGGACGGTCGTAGTGCGCGTTGAACAGGCCGTCGCGGGCATGCTCGGCGAATTCGTCGGCGAAGACGTCGTACTGAGGATCGGGCCCAACGGTGTCGCGCATCACGTCATTCTGCGGCATCGCCGGACGATTGCTGCCACCCGTCGTTCAATTTCTGCCATCGGAACTAAAACCCTTGACGCACACCGTTACACCCCTCAGTCCGGCCGGAACGTCGGCCCGAAGGAGAGGGATCATCATGAAGAAGTTCAGCATCGCGAGCATCGTCGTCTCTGGTTTCGCCGCCGCCCTGTTCGGCTTGGCCGCCCCCGCCAGCGCGGACATCGACCACCACCAGTGGATCAACGACATCCAGCAGCGTGCCACCGTGGGCACGGTCACCTCGACCGTCGGCAACGGCCGCTGACCCAAGCGCAGAAGAAGGGGCATCCGGAAGCGGATGCCCCTTCTTCATGCC
Source organism: Mycolicibacterium sichuanense (assembly GCF_033741125.1). Lineage (NCBI taxonomy): Bacteria > Bacillati > Actinomycetota > Actinomycetes > Mycobacteriales > Mycobacteriaceae > Mycobacterium > Mycolicibacterium sichuanense. The sequence goes on from NZ_JAWQPU010000001.1 coordinate 835,159, forward strand.
CCCTGGGCATGCGGGAGCACCTCATCGCGACCACGGTGCAGAAAGTGGCCGTCGTGCGCCGACGGTCGATCGCCGGCGATTCCCCGTTCAGTCGGCGACGGTGAGCCAGTCCTTGAAGCCGGACGGGTCGTGACGGCCAAGCGCGCCGTGCTCGAACAGCCCCCAGCCCTCGACGGGGGCCCCGTTGGCCTCGGTGCACACCGCGCGACCGACGTGGTCGATCACGCCGAAGCCGGCGCGCCCCACGATCGCGGGATCGGTCATGTCGTAGGTCAGGCGTTCGGTGAACTCGTCGCCCTTCCACACGCCGTGAATCCAGTCGGAGTCACCGCCATAGCCGCCGCCGACGTGAATCGGGACCGGCAGTTTCGACTCCACCTCGAAGCGCACCGGTACGCCGTTCTGCGCGGTGGCGTCGATGGTCGCACCGGTGGGGATGCGCGTGCCCGACGTGTAGTGGATCTTGACCCGCGGCCAGCCCAACTGCTCGACCCGACCGTCCTTCCAGATCCGCGTGCAGTCGTTCAGCGAGCGGAAGCCGCTGGGGTCCTCCTGGATGATCAGCACGATCGAGAAGTCGTCGAACGCCATCGGCACGTACAGCCACCACATGCCCTCGAACGGCGGATCCGCAGGGCGCCCAGCGGGTTCCGACTCGCCGATCGGCCGGATGCCCCAGGACCGGTCCCTGGACCCGATCCACACCGACGCGTCGACGCGAATGTCGGTGCCGTCGATCGCGATCGAGCCGCTCCAGGAGCCGAGCTGCGCGAAGCGTTGCGCGTCGAGCGTGACCCGGGTACCCGCCCGCAAGACGTGTCGTTGTTCCTGCACCACGTCGAAGAGCCCGTTCCACGTCAGATCGAGTGCGACGCCCTGGGTTTCGTCCATGACGATGCGCAGCGAGCGCAGCGGGTCGGTGACCTCGACCCGGTAGTTCAGCACGTGCTGGTTGAGCCGATCCTGGTCGATGGCCCCCGAGAGGTGCACCGCGGTCTGCTCGTCACCGCGCCTGATCAACACGAACGCGTCCTTGACGCCGAGGTTCGGGTAGTAACCGATGCCCGTGATCAGGAAGACGTCCCCGGTGCGGTCATGGGCGTTGAAGTAGGACCGGTCGTAGAAGTTGCGGTCCGACGATCCCGGCCACGCGATCGGTTGCGGTAGCTGGTGGACCGGGAATTCGTCCATTGGCCCGAGCATCATTCGTCTCCGATCAGCCGGCGCAGCAGTGAGGCGTGATAGAACAGCGACTCGACGTCCTCGGGTTTCTCGATCTCCCCGAAGTGCACCCGCCGAGCGCTGGTCCGCATGAACACGCAGCACCAGATCACCCCGGAGTAGAGGTAGAACCACTTCAGGTCGCCCAGTTCGATGTCGGTCAGTGCACGGTAGGTGGAACGGACGTCCTCCTCGCGCATCACGTCGGGCAGGCCGGGGAGGCCCGCCAGTCCGGCAAGCTCTTGAAAGACCATATGCGCAAATATGATCCACGACACGTCGAGCTCGCGCGGTCCGACGGTGGCCATCTCCCAGTCGAGTACCGCGACCGGACGGAAGTCCTGGTAGAGCACGTTGCCGACGCGTGAGTCACCCCACGCCAACACCGGCGGTGAGGCCGCGACGTCGGCCGGGAAGTTGTCCTCCAGCCACGACAGCACGCGTTCGACCAGAGGCGAGCGTCCGATGTCGGGCACGGCGAACTCGTACCAGTCCTTGAGCCAGCCGAAGTGCCTGCGCAGCGGGGAGTCGCCAGGGGGATCGACCTCGGACAGGAAGCCAAAGGTCTTCTCCGCGTCGGGAATCGAGTGCAGCTTGGCCAGCACCTCGACCGTGGCGTCCTGTAGTTCGCGTCGTCGCTCCGGCGGCGCGTCGGCGAACCAATTGCCGCCGAACGTGTAGGGCATCACGTCGGGCGGCACGATCCCATCGACGTGGTCCATCAGGAAGAACGGGGTGCCGAGGACCTCGCCCGTGTCCTCCATCCAGCGGACCCGGGGGACCGGCACGTCGGTCAGCTCGCCGACCAGCCGGATGACGTCGAACTGGTGATCCAGCCGGTAGGTCGGAAACACTGGCACGTCGGCGGCGCTGGGGGCCACCCGGGCCACCCACTTCTGCTCGGCGGGCCGGCCGTCCTGCTCCCACTTGCCGGTCAGGACGATCGTCTCCGAGGACATGCCGTTCGCGTCGATGCCGCTCTCGACGGTCACCTCGGGCGTCGGGCCGCCCGGCATCACGGTGGCGAGCCACTGCGACATCACCGACGGCAGCGTGGTGATGTCCCGTGCGGAGCGTTGGAGGCGGCTGACGTCTTCGACAGCCGGTTCGTTGGCCACGAGCTACCCCTTCGGCGCAATTACGATACGGTGAGTAGCGTTATGAAAGCAGAACCGCACCAGCTTGTCGAGACCCCTTCCGCCGGCCGTCCGCGCGACCCGCGCATCGACGCGGCCATCCTCGGTGCGACGGCGGATCTGCTCGTCCGCGTCGGCTACGCGAACCTCACGATGGCCGCCGTGGCCGAACGCGCGGGAACCACCAAGACGGCCCTGTATCGCCGGTGGTCCAGCAAGGCCGAACTCGTCCACGAAGCCGCCTTCCCGACGGCCCCCACCGCGCTGAGCACCCCCGAGGGGGACATCGCCGGTGACGTGCGGGCCATGGTGGCGGCCGCCCGTGACGTGTTCACCAGCCCTGTCGTGCGGGCCGCGCTACCCGGGCTGATCGCCGACATGGCCGCCGACCCGGATCTGAACGCCAGGGTGATGGGCCGCTTCACCAACCTGTTCGCCGTCGTCGGCGAGCGCCTGGTGCACGGCGTCGGGCGCGGCGAGGTGCGCGCCGACGTCGACCCCGAACGGCTCATCGAGATCATCGGCGGGGCAACGCTTCTGCGACTGCTCCTCGACCCCGAGGGCGAGCTGGACGAGGCCTGGGTGCAGCAGACCGCCGCCATCATCAGTCACGGTGTCACCGCGTGAGCAGCTAACGTTGACCCCATGTACGTGCAGCTGACCGTGAACGACGAGGACGGGGTGCCCGAGGTCTACTCCACTCCACCCTGGACGGACGACGCCGACGGGCGGGCCGAGACCGCCAGAATCGTCGTCGACCCGGTGGGCCGGCCGGATGGCGACCGGGCAGGTGTCCTGCTCACGATGACCATCGGCGAGGCGCTGGTGCTCGGCAGGCGCATCACCGAGATCGCCGAGCTGGCCGCCGAGGGCACGTTCAGCCAGCGCGGCACCCAGTGGCGCAAGGAGGTCCAGGACCGCAGGCGCCGCGAGGCGTGGAACGTCCTGATGGCCGGCTCGGACGACGACTCGGCGGGCGAGGCCTAACCCTCCGCAGGCGGCGCGAAGAACTCCAGAGCCGACCCGTCGGGGTCGCGGAAGCTCAGGCCCGACCCGTAATGCGCATCGACGACGCCGCCGTGCTCGATGCCCAGCTCGTCGAGGCGGGCCGCCCACTCCTCCAACTCGGCGCGGGATGCACACGCGAAGGCGACGTGGTCGAGGCCGACGCGGAACTCGCTGAAGTCCCCGTCCGGCGCGGACCGGTCGTGCTGGTGGATCCCGAACAGCGTGTCACCGGGCAACGCCCAGACGACGTGGCGGAAACCCGCGTCGGTGTCCTCGTCGAGCACCGGGTCGAGGCCGATGAGCTCGCGATACCAGGGCCCGCTGACGGACAGGTCCCGGACGGTGAGCGCGACATGGGTAAGGGCGGGGAATGTGGGCATGAGAACCTCCTCGTTCACCAGATCAGTCTCGATGAATACGCGTTTCTGGTCCAGATGGTTCGAAGGTGTGGCTCAGGTTCTGTCCCCGCACCCACCGATCGGGCTGGTCCGCAGGAGTACCAACCAGCAGGTTTCACACCTTTCACCGACGGTTCCGGCCAATCTAGACGCGGTCACCTAGTGTCGAGTTCAGCTGCTCGTAGCGTTGCGGTGACCGGGCTTTGATGATGTACGCGCCGACGATGCCGACAGCGAGAGATGCGAACAGCATGACCGTGAAGGTGAACTGCAGCCAACCGCCGCCACCAAGGAGTACGTCCATCCCCGTTACCGCGTACCAGAGGAACGGCATCAGGCCTGCGATGCCGAGCAGAGGTGCGATGAAGGTGTTCCAGGGTCGTTTGTCGACATTGGAACGGCGGAAGAAGACGAAGATGGCGACGCTGGCGATGGTCTGCAGCAGGATGATCCCCGCGGCGCCGACACCGGTCCACCAGGTGAACAGTGTGGTGTAGGGATCCAGTCCGAGAATGGCGAAGATGGCCACCACGGCTGCGACCATGCCGATTTGGACGTAGCACGCAATCGCGGGTGACTGGCGGATCGGGTGGGTGGTGCCCAATCGCGACCAGATGACGCCCTGGCGCCCAAGCGAATACAGGTAGCGGGCGACGTTGTTGTGGAAGGTGAGTATCGCCGCGAATAGGCTGGTGATCACCAGCAGTTGGAAGGCCTCCGTTCCCGCGCGACCGAGCACGCTGTCGCTGACCGCGAAGACCAGATTGCCGCCTTCGGTCTCGGCGAGGCCGGCGATGTTGCCGACGCCGACGGCGTTGACGATGAGGAAGGCGGTGACGGCGTAGAAGACACCCATGAAGATCACCGACGCGTAGGTGGCGCGGGGGATGGTGCGCTTGGGGTCCTTGGCTTCTTCACCGTAGATGGCGGTGCCTTCGAATCCGATGAATGAAGCGTGGGCGAACATCAGCGCGACACCGATCGCGCCGGCGAATATCGCGGACGGAGCGAAGGGTTCGAATGAGTAATCACTGATCGGTGTCGGCGAATTGACCAGGATGCCGACGTTGAGGATCAGGATGATCGCGGTCTCCAAGGTGAGCAGGACGGCGAGCACCCGGGCGCCGGCGTGGATCTGCCGAACGCCCAGGAACAGCGACGCCCCCATGGCGATGAAGGAGAACACCCACCACGGAATGTCGATACCGGTGTGCGTGGAGGCGAATTCGGCTGCGTAGTATCCGAACCCGCCGATGACGCCAAGTTGGATTGCGTTGTAAGCAAAGATTGCCAGCGAAGCAGACCCGAGTCCCAGGGGCCGGCCGAGGCCTCGGGTGATGAAGGCGTAGAAGGCTCCGGCGTTGGTGATGTGCTTGCTCATGGCGACGTAGCCGACTGCGAAGACGGTGAGCACCAGAGCGACGACGACGAATGTGCCGGCGATGCCAATTCCGTTGCCAGAGCCGATGATGACCGGAAAGAGTGCCACTACCACCGTTAGCGGTGCTGCGGCGGCGACGACGAAGAACACGATGCCGAGCACACCGATCTGGTTGCGCGCCAATCCCGCTGAACCGTCCGGTGCGTCCTTGGCGGTGGCCAGCGATTGGGGTTCGTCTCGATGGAGCATGGCGGGTCCTCTTTCGATGAGGTCAGCGGGTGGATTTGCTTCGGGCGGCGAACTTGACGACCTTGCGAAGCGCGGGGCTACTTGCGACGGTGTAGCCGAGTTTCTTGCCGGTCTTGGTGCTCATCACGGTCTCCATCGCCCGGTCGACGACACCCGCCTTCGGTGCCGGCCCGACGCGTTGCGCAGTGGGAGCGGGCGTGCCATCGAGGTCGGCGATGACGACCTGAGCGGCGTTGTGGCCGTTTGCTCCCATCACACCGCCACCGGGGTGGGTGCCTGAGCCGCAGAGGTAGTAGTTGCCGACGGTGGTGCGGTAGTCGGCCAGCTCCGGGGTGGGCCGATTGTTGAATAGCTGGTCGAAGAACATGGCGCCGTGGAAGATGTTGCCGCCAGTCAGGCCATAGTCGCGCTCGAGGTCCTTCGGGGTGATGATCACTCGCTCGAGGATGTGCCCGCGTAGGTTCGGGGCGTAGCGGAACAGCACCTCCAGCACGCGATCGGCCCATTCATCACGGAACGAATCCCAATCGGTACCAGCCAGTTCAAACGGAAGCTGTTGTACGCCAAGGGTCATGGTGTGCTTGCCCCTGGGTGCGAGGGTGTCGTCGTGGGTCGATTGAATGACGGCTTCGATGACGAAGTCCTCGGGAATCTCGCCGCGGCGTTCCGCTTCCCAAGCGCGCTCGAAGTTCTCGATCGAGGCGCCCATGATCGCCTGCGCCTGATGTTGTGGGCCGAACTCGCCGGCCGGGAATCCAATGTAGTCGGGTAGCTCGTCGATCAGCAGGTGAATACGGGCCATCGAGCCGCGGGCGTCGTAGTCCTGCAGTGTCGTCTTGAGCTTCGCGTCGATGGCGCCCTCGGGCAGCAGTTGCAGCATGGAACGTTGGGGGTCGGCATTGGAGATGATCGCGCGCGCGGAGATGATCTCGCCGCTGGTGAGTCGAACCCCAGTGGCCTCGCCCTTGGTGAGTACGACCCGTTCGACCGGTGACTTGAGTCGGATCTCGGCGCCGTGGGCCTCGGCGCTGCGGGCCATCGCCTGAGTGATGCCGCCCATTCCGCCCTTCACGAACCCCCACTGCCCGAGAGTGCCCTTGAACTCACCGACGGAGTGGTGGCCGTAGACATAGCCGGTGCCGGGCGTGGACGGCCCGCCCCAGACCGAGATCATCCCGAAGAAGGTGAAGAGACCCTTGATGTGTTCGTTCTCGAAGTAGCGGTCCAACAGGTCCTTGGTGGACAACAGCACCATTTCGTTGAACAGGTCCTCGGCGCCGGCAGCCTCGAACGCGGCGAGCACCTGCGAGCGACTCGGTGCCGGGGACATCAGGAAGGGCGTCAGGATGGAGGCGAACTTCTTCACCCGCAAGCCGAAGTCCAGGAAGGCGCCGGCGTCGCTCTTGGAGAACTTCTCGATCTCCTTGAGGGTCTTGTCCATGTCCTTCCACACGAACAAGTGACTGCCATCGGGGAAGATGCTGACCTCGTTGGCCTCGGTCTGGTACATCTGCAGGCCGAAGCGCTCGAGTTCGAGGTCGGCGATGATCTCGGGGCGCAGCAGGCTGGCGATGAAGGCACACGACGACCAGGTGGCGCCGGGGATCAGTTCCTCGCTGGTACACGCGCCGCCCACCACGTCGCGGGCTTCGACGACCAGGACCTTCTTACCCGCGCGGGCTAGGTATCCAGCGGTGATCAGACCGTTGTGACCGGCGCCGATGATGATCGCGTCGTAGGTGGTGCCGTTGCTCATTGGGACTCTCCAGGGATGACGTGGGTGAAGTAGGTGCGCACGGTAGCCGGATCGACGAGTGCGTTGAAGCCGTCGGTGACGGGTTTCATCGAGGGGTGGTCGTCTCGCAGTTGCTCCCACGCCACCCAGTCGCTGACCACCATGACTTCCAGGATGTCCGCCGGGGCCCCGTCGGGTGCCTCGTCGACGCGAAATGCTTCGAACCGCGTAACGATGTCGGTGTGGGCCAGGCATGTCGGCCGGTCCACGTCGGTGGAGAATCGTTCGAAGTCGGCCGGGTCGACACCGGGCAGCATCGAGAAAAGGTTCACCGCTACGACGGAGCGGCTTGGTGCGGTCATCGTGGAGGCTCCAAAGGTGGTCGGGATCTTCAGGATTCGAGGTTGATCATGATGTGTTTGATCTTGGTGTATTCCTCGACGGAGTAGATCGACATGTCGTTGCCGTGGCCGGATTGCTTGAAGCCGCCGTGCGGCATTTCGGAGACGATCGGCAAGTGGTCGTTGATCCACACCGTGCCGAACTGGAGCTTGCGGGCCGCCCGCATCGCGCGGCCGACGTCCCTGGTGAACACCGATGCGGCCAAGCCGTATTCGACGTCGTTGGCCCATGCGAAGGCCTGTGCCTCGTCGCTGAATCGGGTGGTGGTGACGACTGGACCGAAGACTTCCCTCTGCACGATCTCGGAGTCTTGTGCGGCATCGACCACCAGCGATGGCTGGTACCAGAAGCCGGGTCCGTTGCCGGGTCCGCCGACGGCGAGGGTGGCCGGTCCGCCTGCGACCGCCCGCTCCACGAAGCCCGCCACCCGGTCGCGTTGGCGTTCGGAGATCACCGGGCCCATCTCGGTGGACTCCAGCGCTGGATCACCCATCGCGACCTTCGAGACGGCGCGGCTGAGTTCGGTGACGAATTCGTCGTAGATTCCGTCGGCGATGTACACCCGCGATGCGGCCATGCAGTCTTGCCCGGAGTTGCCGTAGCCGCCTTCGCAGATCTTGGTGATGGCGAGTTCGGCATCGCAGTCGTCGAACACCAGAACCGGTGCCTTGCCGCCCAATTCGAGGTGCAGCCGCTTGAGGTTGCCGGCGGCGGCGCGGGCGACGACCTTGCCCGTGGCAGTGTCACCGGTCAGCGAGCTCATCCGCACTCGCGGGTGCGACGTCAAGGCAGCGCCGACGGTGTCACCGTGGCCGGTGACGACGTTGAAGACTCCGGGTGGAAACAGATCCGCCGCGAGTTCGGCCAACCGCAGTGTGGTCAACGGAGTCTGCTCACTGGGTTTGAGCACCAACGTGTTTCCCGTCACGAGCGCTGGGCAAATCTTCCAGATGGCCATGACGAGTGGGAAGTTCCAGGGCGCGACGCTACCCACGACCCCGAGCGGATCTCGTCGGATGATGCTGGTGTGGGTGGGGGAGTATTCACCGGCGGCGCGACCCTCCAGCACGCGAGCGGCGCCGGCGAAGAATCGCATGTTGTCGACGCCGAAGGGCACCTCGTCGCGGGCCACCGCGATGGGCTTGCCGACGTTCTGGGACTCCAACTGCGCGAATTCTTCGGCGTGGGCCTCCAACCGGTCGGCGAGCTTCAGTAGCAACTCGGCACGTTTGCCGGGCGTAGTGGCAGCCCAGTCGTCGAACGCGCGCTCTGCCGCGGTGACGGCACGATCCACGTCGGTCGCGTCGCCGAGGGGAACCGTTGCAATCTCCGTGTCGTCGGCGGGGTTGATGACCGCTTCGGTCGCTCCGCTGGCGGCGGGCACGTGCTCGCCCGCGATGTACATGAGATGGCCGTCTGCCATGTGAGATTCTCCCGACTGGAACCGCCACGATCTAGGCGGTGCATCATGTCCTAGTGTTGAACAGTTGACATGATGGACTTAAGCATAGGTAGATAGTGGGCGCAAGATGAGACGCTGAATTCCCGTCGGAACACGTTCCGGATGGCTGGGGGCACCCGCCTCGGGTCATCGTGCGATTTCGCACCGAGGGCGCGCGACGACGCGCCTCGAGAGACCGCAACGGAGCTGGGCCAACGGAAGGGCGGGCGCGGCGCGTCAGCCGGCGGCGCGAGCGGCCAGGATCTTGCGCACCTCGTCGCGGTTCTCGGTGATGATCTCGGCGATCGTGGAGCGCGCCAGTTCGGGATCGCGAGAGGCAAAGGCCGAGACGATCCGCTGATGCTCTTCCTCCAGAGTCGAGCCGCTTTCGTACTCGTGGTGATCCAGGGAGAGGATGAGGAGGAAGTATCGAAGGTCGCCGAGTAGCTCGTCGTAGAACTTGTTCAACCGAGGGCTGTTCATCAGTCCCACGATGGCACGGTGGATATCGAGGTCTTTCTCGACGATCAAGCGCGGATCCTCGGTCGACATCGCCGCCTTGAGGGCGTCCATCGCGGCGTTCAGGGGCGTGAGGTCGGTGTCGTATCCCACCGAGGCCGCGGCGGCCGTCTCCAGATGGAGCCGTGCGCGGTAGATGTCCAGGACCTCCTCGTCGGAGGGGTCCCAGACTGCCAGGCCGCGGTTGAAGACGTAGCGAACCAGTCCCGTGCCCTGCAGAAGTCGCACGGCCTCGCGAACCGTGTTGCGTGATATTCCCAACTGATCGGCGATGACGCTTTCCCTGATGCGCTCGCCCGGCTTGAGTTCTCCCTCGAGGATCATGTCCATCAAGCCGTCGGCGATCTGTTGCGAAGTGCTGCGCCCGACGATCTGGATGCGATCTGCTACCGACATGTCGCCAGCGTACAACTGTTCAACACCGTCGATGTCACGGACGCTCAACCGTAACGCAACTAGACTCGTCTGCTCTAATGTTCTACAGTTGTTTCACCCAGTCGCAGCCTCGATCGCCCCGATCGAGGCCCAGCTCGACATCACGCATCGATAGCCGTTTGGCGTGTCCTCAGCGCAAAGGAACAGATCTCGGATGCTCAACGTCACCGGCGACTGCCGCGCCGCCCTGCAGCCGCACTGCACGCGGCTGGGTCCGTACCAGGAGGCGACGCCGTGATCGCCGGCTCGGACGTCCTCGCGCAGATCGCGCAGGAGAGTGGGCTCGAGTCCAGTGCCCACGCGTTCCCCGAGCAGCAGCTCGCAGGCGAACTGCACCGGCTCTATGACCTGACGGGCCGGTTGACTCGCATTCCCACCGAGAAGGACGACACGTTTCGCCTCGACGGCGCCAGCGGTCGATTCCTCGTCAAGATCGCGCCAGCGTCGGAGAGCCCCAAGATCGTCAATCTGCAGTCCGCGGTCATGCGGCATCTGGAGAACTACGCAGGGCCGATCCCCGTCCAGCGGTTGATTCGCGGGGTGCACGGCCAAGTCGAATTCACCATCGTCGATCCAGTCGGAGACGACCGCATCCTGCGTGTGCTGAGCTACCTCGACGGCAGTCTTCTTGCGACGGTCGATCCGACGCCTGCCCAATTCGCAGGTGTCGGTGCGATGTTGGCCCGATTGGATTGCGCACTCAGCGACTTCGCGCACCCCGACGAGTCCAGGCTATTGATCTGGGATCTCAAGAACTTCTCCCACACGAGACCGCTGCTCGAGTGGGTCACCGATCGCGACGACATGAAGATGGCGACTCGGATCTTCGATCAGTTCGACGCAGTCGTCACCCCCCGGATCGCCGCCCTCGAGACCCAGATGATCCACGGTGACTTCAGCCCCTTCAACGTCGTCGTCGATCCGACGAGTGAGCAGTTCGTCACGGGGATAATCGATTTCGGTGATGTGGTCCGCAGCCCGACCGTGTTCGAACTCAGCGTCGCGGTGGCCAACCAGATCGGCATCCACGCACGACGACCATGGGCCAGCGCGCTGGACGTCGTGCGAGGCTACCGGGCGGTGCGACCATTGGCCGACAGTGATGTCGCACTGCTGGCCATCACCGGCCCCGCGCGACTTCTCCTGCGCGCGTTGGTCTACGGCTGGCGCGCCGCCACCCATCCGCACACCCGAGACTACGGACTATCACACTCGGCGCTCGATTGGGCCAGGCTGCGCTGCGCGGTGTCGGTTGCCACACCCACCGTCGAAGCCATGTTGGCAGCCACCGCCCACCCAGTGCATCCAACAGAAGGGGAATGACCGTGACCAAGGCCTTCACGCCCAAAGCCTCCGAGCCGATGGTGAACGGCTTCGACTCGTCACACATCGACCGGCTGCCCCCTCGAACACGTCAGCAGGTCGGCGAACGGGAACGTCTCCTCGGGCCCGGATATCGACTCTTCTACGAGGAGCCGGTCGAAATCGTGCGCGGCGCGGGCACATTGCTCTACGACGCCGACGGCAACGACTACCTCGACGTCTACAACAACGTCACCAGCGTCGGGCACTGCCACCCCTACGTCGTCGAGGCCGTACACCGACAGCTCTCGACGCTGAACACCAACACCCGGTACATCCAGCAGTCGATCCTTAGCTACAGCCAGCAGTTCCTGGGCACGATGCCGGTCGAACTCGGGCACGTCATGTTCACGTGCACGGGTTCTGAAGCCAACGATCTCGCCATGCGGGTGGCCCGGTACTACACCGGGAACCAGGGCATCATCGTTACGGCCGGGGCGTACCACGGTCTCACCTCCGATGTGTCGGCCTTCTCACCGTCCCTGGGCGTCGGCGTCCCGCTGGGGCCGCACGTGCGCACGATCAGCGCACCCGATCGTCTCCGGCGTGGCGACGACGTGGCTGCCGGCATGCGCCTAGAGATCCGAGAAGCCATCTCCGACCTGCATCGCCACGGTTTCGGGGTGGCTGCATTCATCGCCGATACGATCTTCTCCTCGGACGGTATCTACGCCGATCCCGCCGGATTCCTGCGACCAATCCTCGAAGAGGTGCACGATGCTGGCGGGCTGTTCATCGCCGACGAGGTCCAACCAGGTTTTGGGCGCACTGGCCGGCACTGGTGGGGTTTTCAGCGACACGGTGTGGTCCCCGACATCATGACGACCGGCAAGCCCATGGGCAACGGCATTCCCATCGCCGCAGCCGCGTTTCGCCCGGAACTGCTCGTGGAGTTCGGCCGCAACATCCGGTACTTCAACACCTTCGGCGGCAATTCGGTATCCATCGCAGCCGCCCAGGCAGTACTCGACGTGATCGACGACGAGGGTCTCATCGACAACGCCGACACAGTCGGCGACCACATCCAGTCCGAGATCACCAAACTGGCCGCCGACTACGAACAGATCGCCGAGGTGCGTGGTGCGGGATTGTTCGTCGGCGTGGACATCGTGACCGACCGTGACTCGCTCACTCCGGACGGGGAGGCAACGCTCCGCGTGGTCAACCACATGCGCCGTCGTCGCATCCTGATCTCCGCGTCAGGACCACGCGGCAGCGTACTCAAAGTCCGCCCGCCGTTGACTTTCTCGATCAGCGATGCGGATCGGATGCTGGAGAATCTCGCGGTCGTCCTCGCCGAGGAACTTCATTGAGCGGTGAACGCCCGACCCGCTTCGACTCGGCCGGGCGGGGTAGCCGATGACGGCGCTACGAGACGGCGCCGAAGTCATCGACCTGCTCACGGCCAGCGGCGTCGAGATCGACACCAGCGGTAGGCGTCTCTCCGAGTACAGCTACGACGCATCGAATTACCGCGTCACACCGCTAGCCGTCGCGTTTCCCCGCGGCGCCAGTGAGGTCAGTCGTCTCGTGGCGACGTGTCATCGGGCGGGTGTGCCCGTCATCGCCCGAGGTGGTGGGACGTCGATGGCCGGCAACGCAATTGGCGGTGGAGTGGTGCTCGACCTATCGCGCTACATGAACGCCATCGTGTCGATCGACCCCGCGAGCCGAACCGCCGTCGTCGAACCGGGGGTCATCCTGGCCGATCTCACCGAGGCGGTTCAGCGCGGCACGGGGAACCGGTTGACCTTTGCGCCGGATCCCTCCAGCAAGAACCGCGCCACCGTCGGAGGAGCGATCGGCAACGACGCCTGTGGCAATCACTCCGTTCGCTACGGCCGTACCGGTGACCACGTGGTGTCCCTCGACCTGGTTCTTGCCGATGGGACCCGACTCACCGCTACCCAAACCGGCTTGCGAGCAACCGATCCCGAAGATGGCGCCGCCACTGAGCGCGCCAACCAGCTGACTGCCGGGCTGAAGGCGCTTGCCGCCGAATACCTGTCGCAGTTCCGCCTGGAACTGGGTCGGATTCCGCGGCAGGTGTCGGGCTTCCACCTTTCGAATCTTCTGCCGGAGAATGGCTTCGATGTCGCACGCGCGCTCGTCGGCAGCGAGGGAACGTGTGCGATCGTGGTGGGTGCAACCATGCGGCTGGTCGACGTGCCGCCATCGGCGTTGTTGCTGATCGTGGCCTATGACGACATCGTGGACGCCGCGCGCGACGTCATGACGATCCTGCAGTACTCGCCCGCGGCCATCGAGGGCATCGACGAGCAGATCGTGGCGACGATGAAGGCGCGGTGCGGTCAGGACTCGGTGTCCGCACTACCCGCCGGGCGTGCCTGGCTCTACGTCGATCTCGATGGAGACGACGACGTCGTCGCGGCACGGGCGAAGAAGCTGCTGGGTGACCTGCAGGCAAACGGGCGAGCGCTCGACTGCCGTGAAGTCCACGACCCCGCGGAGCGGAATAAACTGTGGCGTGTTCGTGAGGATGGCGCCGGGCTCTCGTCGCGACTGGAACGGCCCGACGGTTCGAGCGTCACGTCGTGGCCGGGCTGGGAGGACTCTGCCGTCGCGCCGGAGGATCTCGCCGACTACCTTGCCGACTTTCGGCTCCTGCTGGATCAGTTTCACCTGATCGGCGTGATGTACGGCCACTTCGGAGCCGGCTGCATGCACATTCGAATCACGTTCGACCAAAGGACCTCTGAGGGCAGGCTCGTGATGTCGAGCTTCCTCACCGCCGCCGCACGCCTGGTGGTCCAGCACGGCGGAACTCTTTCGGGAGAACACGGTGACGGCAGGGCCCGATCTCAACTCCTGCCGGAGATGTACTCCCCGGCCATCATGGCGGCCTTTTCCAAGTTCAAACGCCTCTTCGATCCGACCAACGTACTGAACCCGGGCATGATCGTCGATCCGGCGCCGGTCACGGAACGACTGGCACTGGCCGACATTCCGGTGCTGCCCTGGAAGACGACGTTCGTTCTACGCGACGCGAACGGCAGTGGAACCGGAGGGTTCGCCGAGGCGGTCCAGCGCTGTATCGGCGTGGGCCGGTGCCGTTCCCACGGCAGTGGCGTCATGTGCCCCAGCTATCGCGCGACCGGTGATGAGAAGGACTCCACTCGCGGCCGCGCCCGTGTGCTCCAGGACATGGTTCGCGGCGCACGCAGCGTCGAACGGGGCTGGGCGTCTGAGGAGGTTCGCGAGGCACTGGACTTGTGCCTGTCGTGCAAGGCCTGTTCGTCGGACTGTCCGACCGGTGTCGACATGGCGACCTACAAGTCCGAGTTCTTCGATCACCATTACCGCGGACGGATACGCCCGGCATCGCACTACTCGTTGGGCTGGCTGCCTCGCTGGCTGTCCTTGACGACACGGGTCGCGCCGCTCGTCAACGGTGTGCTGGCGAGTCCTCTGCGTTCGGTCGGACTGCGCCTCGGTGGCCTGACCACCGAGCGGCCGCTGCCCAGCTTCGCCTCCAAGCGTCGGCTCCGCCACGAACTTCAGCACGAGCGCACGGGGCACGGCGACGTGGTCCTCGTGGTGGATTCCTTCACCAAGGGATTCCGGCCCGAAGTCGCCGGGTCAGCGCTTCGGGTGGTCGAGGACGCCGGGCACCGTGCCGAGGTTCGCACCGATGTTTGTTGTGGATTGACCTGGACTTCTACCGGACAACTGCGACAGGCTCGAAAACGGCTGGCCCACAGCGCCACTGCTCTCGACGACGGAACGGACCGTCCTATCGTCCTACCTGAGCCGAGTTGTGCGGCAGCTCTGCGCAAGGACTTGCCCGAACTCGTCGACACGCCTGCCGCGCACCGGGTGGCGCGCCGCGTCCGCAGCTTCGCCGAACAGATCAGCGCACAATGCGGCCGCGGCTGGGCACCAGGCGTGACGTTGCCGTCCTCGGTCACCCTGCAAACCCACTGCCACGAGTACGCAGTGTTCGGTGCAGCGACGCAACGCCGGGCATTGGAGGCTGTCGGAATCGGAACCATCCGTGAGGCGACGGGTTGCTGCGGCGTGGCCGGCAACTTCGGCTTCGAGCGCCAGCACTATGACGTCAGCATGGCCGTGGCCGAGCAGGCGCTCGCGCCTGCGTTGAGGGCCGACCCGAACGCCGTCGTACTCACCGACGGGTTCAGTTGCCACATCCAGGCTCGACAACTCACCGGTAATCCTTCGCCGAGCGCTTCCCTACACCTGGCGCAGATCCTCGATCCCCGCACCCGACAGGAGTTGCACCGATGACCAGTCTCAGCTCGATCACTTCCCGATCGGCGGTGGCCCCGATTCCCACCGGACTACTGATCGGTGGGCAGTGGCGTGGTGCCATCGGCGGGAAGGTCTTCGACGTGGAGAATCCCGCGACGGGCGAAGTGCTCGCAGCCGTTGCCGACGCCGGGCCGAGCGACGGGGACGACGCGCTCGCGGCTGCAGTCGACGCGCGAGCATCCTGGGCTGCTACCGCACCGCGGTACCGCAGTGAAATCTTGCGCCGTGCCTACGATTTGGTGATGGCGCGGCAAGATTGGCTGGCCGAGGTAATGACATTGGAAATGGGCAAGCCGCTCGCCGAGGCCAAGGGTGAAGTGGCCTATGCCGCCGAGTTCCTGCGGTGGTTCTCCGAGGAGGCAGTCCGCGTCTGCGGTGATCACGGCACCACCGGGGATGGGGCGAACCGGATCATCGTGGCGCGCGAACCCGTCGGCCCGTGTGTCCTCATCACCCCGTGGAACTTCCCACTGGCCATGGGAACACGCAAGATTGCACCCGCGGTCGCGGCCGGATGCACCATGGTGCTCAAGCCAGCTCCCCAGACTCCGTTGAGCTCGTTGGCATTGGCCGCGATCCTGCAGGAAAGCGGCCTGCCCGCTGGCGTTCTCAACGTCGTGAACACCACGGATGCGGCGACCGTGGTGCACCGCTGGATGAGCAGCGGGAAGGCCCGCAAGGTGAGTTTCACCGGCTCCACCGGGGTGGGCAAGCTCCTGCTTCGACAAGCGGCCGAGACGGTGATGCGCTCGTCGATGGAACTGGGCGGGAACGCCCCGTTCATCGTCTGCGCGGACGCCGACATCGACGCCGCCGTAGATGGTGCGATGGCAGCCAAGATGCGCAACATGGGTGAAGCCTGTACGGCTGCCAACCGCATGTACGTCCACCGTGACATCGCGGCGACGTTCGCCGAACGGCTCGCTTCGCGGATGGCGGCATTGAAGGTGGGCAACGGACTCGACGACGAGACCGACGTCGGGCCGCTGATCGACGCGGCCGGACGTGCGAAGGTTCATCGACTCGTCGACGATGCGTTGCAGCGCGGGGCGACGGCGCTGACGGGTGGTCAGCTGCCTGAGGGGCCGGGCTACTTCTATCCGCCAACCGTCCTGGTGGACGTGTCCGTCGATTCCGAGCTGATGACCACCGAGGTCTTCGGACCCGTGGCTCCGATCATTCCATTCGACGACGAAGATGACGTGATCGACTGCGCCAACGACACCGACTGGGGGTTGGTGGGCTACCTCTTCACCCAGGACGTCGACCGCGCATTCGACCTGAGTGAGCGTCTCGAAGTCGGCATGGTGGGCGTGAACACCGGCCTGGTGTCCAACCCGGCCGCTCCGTTCGGCGGGGTGAAGCAGTCCGGTCTGGGACGCGAAGGCGGCAGAGTCGGCATCGACGAGTTCCTGGAGTACAAGTACCTTGCGGTGCCGCGACGCAAGGGCCGTTGAGCGGCACCCATCGGTTCGTCGGTCAACGCACGAACTGATTGGCGGTGTTCACCAGGTCCAGGATCGGCTGCGGCAGCGCACCCAGCGCCAAGGTGATCGCGGCGGTCAGCGTGACCGTCGCCGTGCTGAGCGCACTGGGCACCACCACGGTCGGGGCGTCGTCCGGGGGATCGGTGAAGAACAGCAGCACGATCACGCGGACGTAGAAGTACGCCGCCACCGCGCTGGCGCACACGCCGACGATCACCAGCGGAGCGGCGCCTCCCTCGGCGGCGGCCTTGAAGACCGCGAACTTGCTGACGAAGCCGCTCGTCAGGGGGATGCCGGCGAAGGCGAGTAGGAACAGCGAGAACACCACCCCGACCAGGGGGTTGCTGCGGCCAAGGCCCGCCCACCTGGACATGTCGGTCTCCTCCTCGCCGGCCGCGTTGCGGACCACGCTGACCACGGCGAAGGCTCCGAGGGTGCTGAAGCCGTAGGCGAACAGGTAGAACAGGGTCGCGGCAACACCGCTGTCGTTCAACGCGATGACGCCGGTCAGGATGAAACCGGCGTGCGCCACCGAGGAGTAGGCGAGCATCCGCTTGACGTCGGTCTGCGACACCGCCGTCACCGTGCCGACCACCATCGTGAGGATCGCGATGCCCCACATCAGCGGCCGCCAGTCGTCCTCGAACCCCGGCAGTGCGACCGAGAAGATCCTCAGCATCGCCCCGAACGCGGCGATCTTGGTGGCTGCCGCCATGAACGCCGTCACGGGGGTGGGGGCGCCCTGGTAGACGTCGGGAATCCACGAATGAAACGGCACCGCACCGACTTTGAACAACACTCCCACCGACAGCAGGCCGATGCCGACGAGGGCCAGCGTGGTGTCGTCGCCGTTCGACGCGATCGTCTCGCGGATGCCGCCCAGGGTCAGTCCGCCGGAGTAGCCATACAGCAGTGCGATGCCGTACAGGAAGAACGCCGACGAGAACGCGCCCAGCAGGAAGTACTTGAGGGCCGCCTCCTGCGACAGCAACCGCCGTTGCCGGGCCAGCCCGCACATCAGGTAGAGCGGCAGCGAGAACACCTCGAGCGCAACGAACATCGTCAGCAGATCATTGGAGGCGCCGAAGAGCATCATCCCCGCGAGCGCGAACATCGTCAGTGGGAAGATCTCCGTTTGCGCGATCCCGGCCTTGGTGGCCAGCTTCTCGGCGACGCTGCCCGGCACCGTCGACGCCATCGGGGTGAACGCGTCGAGGCCGCCGGCACCCTCTTCGGCGTCGACCTCGGAGGCGATGCGGCGCTCGGCGATCAGCAGGGTGCCGAGGATGCCGACCAGCAGCAGGGTGCCCTGCAGGAACAGCGCGGGCTTGTCGAGGACGACCGCGCCCATCACGGCAGTCTGGCCGGGTGACGAACCGAGACCGACCCATTCGACGACGACCGCGGCCAGCGCGGCGATCTGACCGGCGACGGCCATCGTCGACTGCACCCGGTAGCGCAGGCCGCGGGGCAGGAACGCCTCGGCGAGCACGCCTAGCACGGCCGCGCCCAGCACGATCAGCATCGGCGAGAGCAATCCGTACTCGACCGACGGTGGGGTGAGGGTCATTTCGCGGGTCCCCCTTCGGCGAGTCGGGGTGCGGGGTCCTGCTGGCCGATCGTGCCAAGGGTGTGGCCGACGGCGGGGTCGATGACGTCCAGCACGGGTTTGGGGTACGTCCCGAGCACCAGCAGGATCGCGATGAGCGGTGTGACGACCACGAGCTCGCGCGGCACCAGATCACGCAACTTCTCGTTGTCGGGGGCGACCGGCCCGGTCATCATGCGCTGGTACGTCCAGAGGATGTAGATCGCCGACAGCACCAGTGCCGACGCCGCGAACACCGCCATGGCGGGGTACCTGGTGAACGTGCCGATGAGCACCAGGAACTCGCTGATGAACGGCGCCAGACCCGGTAGCGACAGGGTGGCAAGCGCGGCGACCAGGAACGTGCCCGCCAATACCGGTGCCACCCGTTGCACCCCGCCGAACGAGGCGATGGCGCGACTTCCCCTGCGCGACACCAGGAATCCCGCGATCAGGAATAGCGCCGCGGTGGAGATGCCGTGGTTGACCATGTACAGCGTCGACCCGGACTGGCCCTGGCTGGTCATCACGAAGATGCCGAGGATGATGAAGCCGAAGTGCGAGATCGAGGTGTAGGCGATCAGCCGCATGACGTCGGTCTGCCCGATGGCCACGACCGCGCCGTAGACGATCCCGATGACGGCGAGCGTGATGATCAGCGGCCGGAACGTCATCGACGCATCGGGAAACAGCTGCAGGCAATAGCGCAGCATGCCGAACGTGCCGACCTTGTCGACGACGGCCATCATCAGTACCGCGGTCGCCGGGGTGGCCTCGACCGCGGCGTCGGGCAGCCAGCGGTGGAATGGCCACAGCGGTGCCTTCACCGCGAACGCGAACATGAAGCCGAGGAACAACGCGTCGAGCACCGCCGGGTCGATGTGCAGCGACCCGTTGGCGACGGCCGCGACGATCGCCCGGAAGTCGAACGTACCACCGGCGAACGCCGAACTGCCGGCCGTCGCCACGTACAGTCCGATCACCGCGGCGAGCATGATGAGTCCCCCGAAGAGGTTGTACAGCAGGAACTTCACTGCCGCCTTGGATCTGTTGGCCCCGCCGAACCCGCCGATGAGGAAGTACATCGGGATCAGCATCGCCTCGAAGAAGACGTAGAACAGCAGCACGTCCAGCGCGGTCAGCGAGATCAGCACCATGCCCTCGACGGCCAGCGTCAGCGCCATGTACGTGTGCGCCGAGCGGGCCTGGTCGCTGCCATCGTTCCAGCCTGCGACGATCAGCAACGGCACCAGCACGGCCGTCAGGGCCACCAGCGCCAGCGCGATGCCGTCGAGGCCGAGGATGTAGCCCGTGCCGAAGGACGGAATCCAGGCGTGGTCCTCGACGAATTGATATTGCGCCGCACCGGGTTCGAAGGTCACGGCGAGGAACACCGCGATGCCGAGCACCACCAGCGAGACGGCCAGGGCGGCATACTTCGCGAGATGCCGTGCCGCCGAGGGCAGCAGGATCACCACGACGGCACCCAGCATCGGCACGGCCCACAGGATCGTCAACCACGGCATCGTGCTCACCAGACCCTCACCGCCAGGATGGCGGCGATCACCAGCGCCGCGCCACCCAGTATCGATAGCGCGTAGGAGCGGGCGAAACCGGTTTGGAACTGGCGCAACCATTCCGAGGTCGACCCGACCAGCGCGCCGAGCCCACTCGACACCCCGTCGATGCCCTCGTCGTCGATCTCGACGAACCCCGCCGTGATCCGCTGTCCAGGCCGCATCAGCACGTCCTCGTTGACGGCGTCGCCGTACAAATCCCGGCGGGCGGCCACGGTCAACGCCGAGACCTCTTGCGGTGCCGTCACCGGCACCGGCCTCGTCGCGTACATCCGGTAGGCGATGCCGATGCCGATCGCGACGACGGCAAGGGTGACGACGGTGATCACCCACACCGGAATGGCGTGCGGCGCCTCCGGGTGGGCGCCGACGACGGGTTCGAGCCAGTGCTCCAGGGTGCCGCCCACGGCGAGTAAGCCGCCGGCGCCCACCGAACCGATGGCGAGCACGATCATCGGCACCGTCATGCTGGCCGGTGACTCGTGCGGATTCGGCTCGGTCACCTCTCCCGACGCTTGGCTCACCGTGGCCCGCCAGCGTCGCTCTCCGAAGAACGTCATCAGCATCACCCGCGTCATGTAGAACGCGGTGATACCCGCACCGAGCAGCGCGGTGCCACCCAGCGCCACCCCCTTGACTCCGCCTGCGGCAAAGGCGGTTTCGATGATGGCGTCCTTGGAGAAGAAGCCGGCGAATGGTGGCACCCCGATGATGGCGAGATAGCCGAGCCCGAACGTGACGAACGTGATGGGCATGACCGTGCGCAGACCGCCGAATCGGCGCATGTCGGTCTCGTCGTCCATGCCGTGCATCACCGATCCGGCCCCGAGGAACAGCCCGGCCTTGAAGAAGCCGTGGGTCAGCAGGTGCATGATAGCGATGGCGTAACCCGCCGGGCCGAGGCCGGCAGCCAGCACCATGTAGCCGATCTGGCTCATCGTCGACGCGGCGAGCGCCTTCTTGATGTCGTCCTTGGCACACCCGATGACCGCGCCGAAGAGCAGGGTTACGGCCCCGACGATCACGACGCCTAGACGGGCCTCGGGGGCCAGGTCGTACACGGGCCCGGACCGCACGATGAGGTACACGCCCGCGGTCACCATCGTCGCGGCGTGGATGAGCGCCGACACCGGCGTCGGGCCCTCCATCGCGTCGCCGAGCCACGATTGCAGCGGCACCTGGGCGGACTTGCCGCACGCGGCGAGCAGGAGGAGCAGACCGATCGCGGTGAGCGTGCCGTGGTCCATCTGCCCGGCCGCTCCGAAGACGCCTTCGTACGAGATGGTCCCGACACTGGCGAACATCACCATCAGTGCAAGGGCCAGCCCGACGTCACCGACGCGGTTGACCACGAAGGCTTTCTTGGCTGCGGTAGCGGCCGAGGGCTTGTACTGCCAGAAGCCAATCAGCAGGTACGAGGCCAGGCCGACGCCCTCCCAGCCCACGTACAGGCCGAGATAGTTGTCGGCGAGCACCAGCAGCAACATGGCCGCCACGAAGAGGTTGAGGTAGCCGAAGAACCGCCGCCGTTCGGGATCGTGTGCCATGTAGCCGACCGAGTAGACGTGGATCAGCGATCCCACCCCGGTGATCAGCAGGACGAAACAGATGGACAGCTGGTCGATCTGGAGCCCGAAGTCGACGTGCAGCCGACCGACCGGGACCCAGGTGAACAGGTGCTGGTGATACCCGCGGTCGTCGGGCCGCTGGCCCAGCATGCGGGAGAACAGCACCACGCCGACGGCGAAGGAGGCCAGCACCGCCGCGCAGCCCAGCAGGTGGCCCCATGCGTTGGTGGCCCTGCCGCCCAGCAGCAGGACGACCGCGCCGAGGAGTGGCAGGGCGATCAACAGCCACACGGGAAGGTCCACTAGTGCCTCAGCAGGTTCGCCGCGTCGACCGAGGCCGATTGTCTGGCCCGGAAGATCGTCATGATTATCGCCAGCCCGACCACTACCTCGCAGGCGGCGACGACCATGGTGAAGAACGCCACCACCTGGCCGTCGAGATGGCCGTGCATCCGGGAGAACGTGACGAAGGCGAGGTTGGCGGCATTGAGCATCAGCTCGACGCACATGAACATGACGATCGCGTTGCGCCGCAACAGCACTCCCGCCGCACCAATGGTGAACAGCAGCGCCGACAGATACAGGTAGTTCGCGGGGTTCATATCGCCCCTCGCGTCCGCGGGTTCACTTGGGCGCTCCCTCCTTCGAGACGGCCATGCTGCGCGCCGGCAGGATGCCGCTCACCGACGTCACGGCATCGGAGCCGTCGGGTAGCCGGGCTGCCATGTCGACGGCGTTGTTGCGGGCGTAGACCCCGGGGTTGGGCATCGGCGTGGCATGTCCGCCGGCGGCGAACCGTTCGACCGAGAGCTCGCGTTGGGACTTGCGGCGGTCGATGCGTTCCCGGTGCGTCAGCACCATCGCGCCGAGGACGGCCGTGATGAGCAGGGCGCTGGTCAGTTCGAACGCCCACAGGTAGCGGACGAAGATGAGTGCCGCCAGGCCGTCGACGTTGCCGCCCGCGTTGGCCTGCGCCAGACCGGTGAAACCCGCCACCGACACGTTGCCGATGCCCGCGATGAGCAGCACGCCGAAGGCCAACCCGGCACCGATGGCCGCATAGCGTTGTCCGCGAATGGTTTCCACCAGTGAATCGGCCGAATCCACCCCGATGAGCATCAGGACGAACAGGAACAGCATCATCACCGCACCGGTGTAGACCACGACCTGCACGACCCCCAGGAACAGTGCATCCTGAGCGATGTAGAGAATCGCCAGGCTGATCATCGTCAGCGCCAGGAAGATCGCCGAGTAGACGGCCTTGGGGGCGGCGACGACGGCGATGGCACCCAGCACGGCCAGGGTGCCCAGCACCCAGAACGTCACCGCCTCCATCGTCGACGTGCGCTGAATGGTGTCGGCCGCCAGGACCGCGAATTGGCCGGTCACGGTGCGACTTCCGTGGCGACTTCCCGTGGAACGGCCTTGGCCTTCACGCTGGGCGTGCCCAGCGGGGTGGCGAGACCGTCGGCCCTGACGTTGCCCCGGTAGTAGTCCTCGTCGGTGCTGCCCGGGGCCATCGCATGGGGTGGAGCGATCATCCCCGGCTGCAACGGGGCCAGTAGCTTGTCCTTGCCGTAGATCAGGTCGGCCCGGTTGTCGTCGGCGAGCTCGTAGTCGTTGGTCATGGTCAGCGCGCGCGTCGGGCAGGCCTCGATGCACAGGCCGCAGCCGATGCATCGCAGGTAGTTGATCTGGTACACCCGCCCATACCGCTCACCTGGGGAGAAGCGTTCCGCCTCGGTGTTGTCGGCGCCCTCGACGAAGATCGCGTCCGCCGGGCACGCCCAGGCGCAGAGCTCACAGCCGATGCACTTCTCCAGACCGTCCTCGTACCGGTTCAGTTGGTGGCGGCCGTGATAACGCTTGGCCACCGGTCCCGGTTTCTCCGGATACTCCTCGGTGATCGGCTTCTTGAACATCGTCTTGAACGTCACGCCGAAGCCGGCGATGGCGTCGACGAGGTGCGGCCGCTTAGGCATCGGCGGGCTCCTTCGCGGGGATGGGTGGCACCGGGAACGCCCCGTATGCCGTCGAGGGTCGATCGGCGAGGCGGTCGGGTCGGGTCTGCGCGTGCCGCAGCACTCGCCAGAGGTAGACCAGCAGTAGCAGGGCGAGGAACGCGCCGGTGGCGACGAGCACCACCGTCAGCCCGTCTTGACCCCGGGTACGCAGCGTCCGGACGACGGCGACCGTCACGATCCAGCCCAGCGAGATCGGAATGAGGATCTTCCAGCCCAATCCCATGAACTGGTCGTAACGCAGACGCGGCAGGGTGGCCCGCAACCAGATGAAGCCGAACAGGAACGTCCACACCTTGAGCACGAACCACAGCAGAGGCCACCAGCCGGAATTGGCACCGCCGATCATGTTGAACGGCCACGGCGCCTGCCAACCCCCCAGGAACAGGGTGGTCGCCAACGCGGCGACGGTCGTCATGTTGACGTACTCGGCGAGCATGAACATGGCGAACTTCAGCGACGAGTACTCGGTGTGGAATCCGCCGACGAGCTCACCCTCGGCTTCTGGCAGATCGAAGGGCGCGCGGTTGGTCTCGCCCACCATCGAGGTCACGTAGATGACGAACGACGGGAGCAGCAGGAACACGTACCACAGCCCCTGCTGCTTGGCGACGATCTCCGAGGTGGACATCGTGCCCGAATACAGGAACACCGCCGCGAAGCACAGCGCCATCGCGATCTCGTAGGAGATCACCTGGGCGCTCGAGCGCAGGCCGCCGAGTAGGGGATAGGTGGAGCCGGATGCCCAGCCCGCCAACACGATTCCGTACACCCCGATGGACGTCACCGCCAGCACGTACAGCACGCCGACGGAGAGGTCGGTCAACTGTAGCGGCGTCTGGTGGCCGAAGACGCTCACCATGCCGCCCATCGGAATGACGGCGAACGCCAGGATCGCCGGGATGACGGCGATGACCGGAGCTGCGAGGTAGATCGGCTTGTCGACGCCGGCCGGGATGAGCCCCTCCTTCAGCGCGAGCTTGACCCCGTCGACGAGGCTCTGCAGCAGACCGAACGGCCCGACTCGGTTCGGGCCGAAGCGCATCTGCATCCTGCCGAGCACCTTGCGTTCGACGAGGATCGCCACCAGTACCGTCAGCAGGCAGAATACGAAGACGAATAGCGCCTTGGCCAGCATCAGCCACCAGGGATCGTGGCCGAACGACCCGAGATTGGGGTACGTCACGAGGGCTCGCCTTCCGTCGCGATGGTGACCACCGCGCCGGGCGATACGCCGAGCGCGAGATGGGTCCGCGAACCCGGCGAGTCCAGTGGTACCCATACCACCCGCTCGGGCATCTCGGTGATCGTCAGCGGCAGGGTGATGGCGCCCCGCGGCGTGCCGACGGTGACCGGATCACCCTCACGCGCACCGATTTCGGCGGCCGTGTCGGGCGAGAGCCGGGCCATCGGGGGCCGGGCCGTGCCCGCCAGATGCGGTTCACCGTCCTGCAGACGTCCCGCGTCCAGCAGCATGCGCCATCCGGCCAGGACCGCGGTCCCCGGGGCCAGGTCGCGAACCGGTGCGGGCGGCACGTCCGGCATCGCGGGGCGGTTGCCCCGCCAGGTACCGAGGCCGCGCAACTCCGCGCGGGCGGCGGCGGCGTCGCGCAACCCAAGGTCGACGCCGACCTCCTCGGCGAGCGCCGCGAGCACGCGAGCATCGGAGGTGGCGTTCGGCGGCAGCGCGGCTTCGAAGGAACGCTGTCGCCCTTCCCAATTGACGAACGAACCGGACTTCTCGGTGACGGGTGCGACGGGGAACACGACGTCTGCACGCGCGGTCACCGCACCGTGCCGCAACTCCAGGCTGACGACGAAGGGCGCGGCGTCGACGGCCGCCACGGCGGTGACCGGATCGGGAAGGTCGTCGACGTCGACGCCGCCGATGAGCAGCGCCCCAAGCGTGCCGTCGGTGGCCGCCGCGAGGATGCCCGCCGCGTCGCGTCCCGGCGCACTGGGAACGTCGTCGACGTGCCACGCCGCGGCGACCTCGGCGCGGGCGGCGGCATCCCCGAGTGGCCGGCCGCCCGGCAGCAGGCCCGGCGCTGCACCGGCTTCCAGCGCTCCGCGGTCCCCGGCGCGTCGCGGAACCCAGCCCACCCGGGCACCGGTGCGTTCGGCCAGGCGCAGCACCGCCGAGTACGCCCCTGGTGACGTCGCCAGCCGCTCGCCGACCAGGACGATCGTGGTCGCGTCCACCTCGCCATCGAGGGCGTCGAGGGCGGCGGCCTCCGCTCCCGGTGCGGCCGCGACGAGGGTGCCACCCATCTTCTCCAGCCCGCGCGTCGCGAAGGGGGCGATCGACGTGACCTTGAGACCCCGCTTGCGAAACGCCTTGCGCAGGCGCAGGTAGACGATCGGCGACTCCTCCTCCGGTTCGAACCCGACCAGCAGCACCGCGGGTGCCGCTTCGAGGTCGGTGAACGTGACGGCCATCGGTCGGCCCGCCACCGCAGCTGCCAGGAACTGCGCCTCCTCCGCGGAGTGGGCTCGGCTGCGGAAGTCGATGTCGTTGGTGCCAAGCACGATCCGGGCGAACTTGGCGTAGGCATAGGCGTCCTCGAGTGTGGCGCGGCCGCCGACCAGCACGCCAACGTCGGCCCCCGCGGCGCCCAGCCCGCGGATCGCCACCGCGACCGCCTCCGACCAGGACGCCGGGCGCTGACTGCCGTCGGCGTCGCGCACCAGCGGTGTCTGGATGCGGTCACCCTGCGTCGGGTAGGTGAACGCCCACCGGCCCTTGTCGCAGTTCCACTCCTCGTTGACTTCGGGATCGTCACCGGCCAAGCGCCGCAGGACCCTGCCGCGGCGGTGGTCGGTGCGCTGGGCGCAGCCCGAGGCGCAGTGTTCGCAGACGCTGGGGGTGGACACCAGGTCGAACGGCCTGGCGCGGAATCGGTAGGCCGTGCCCGTCAGGGCGCCAACCGGGCAGATCTGCACGGTGTTGCCGGAGAAGTACGAGTCGAACGGGGTGTCGTTCGCGATGCCGACCTGCTGCAGTGCGCCGCGCTCGACCAGTTCGATGAACGGGTCCCCGGCGATCTGATTGGAGAAGCGCGTGCACCTAGCGCACAGGACGCAGCGCTCGCGGTCCAGCAGCACCTGCGCGGACAGGTTGATCGGCTTCGGGAACGTGCGCTTGACGTCGTCGAAGCGCGTGTCCGCCTGACCGTTCGACATGGCCTGGTTCTGCAGTGGGCACTCACCGCCCTTGTCGCAGACGGGACAGTCGAGCGGATGGTTGATCAGCAGCAGCTCCATCACGCCGTGTTGCGCCTTGTCGGCCGCGGCGGAAGTCAGCTGTGTGCGCACCACCATGTCCGGGGTGACGGTTATGGTGCACGACGCCATGGGCTTGCGCTGGCCCTCGACCTCGACGAGGCACTGCCGGCACGCGCCGACGGGTTCGAGCAGCGGGTGATCGCAGAACCGGGGGATCTGGATGCCCATCAGCTCGGCGGCGCGAATCACCAAGGTGCCCTTGGGCACGCTCATCGGATGGTCGTCGATGGTCAGCGACACCATCTCGGTCTCGGCCGTGTCCTTCTTCGGCTCGGTCGTCGTCACGCACCCACCCCCTTTCCCGCGAGCAGTCGCAAATGGCCCTCGATTGCCCTGAAAGAGGGCCCTTTGCGTCTGCTCGCGGTCATGACAGCGCCCCTTCCGGTGTGGCCAGCATCGAAGCGTGCGGGTCGAACGGGCACCCACCCCCGAGGTGGGCCTCGTACTCATCGCGGAAGAACTTGATCGAAGACAGGATTGGGCTCGCCGCGCCGTCGCCGAGCGCGCAGAACGACTTGCCGAAGATGGCGTCGGCGATGTCGAGCAACTTGTCCACGTCCTCGCGTCGGCCGGTGCCGTCCTCGAGGCGGGCGTAGATCTGTGCCAGCCAGTAGGTGCCCTCGCGACACGGCGTGCACTTGCCGCACGATTCGTGGGCGTAGAACTGCGTCCATCGGCGGACGGCCCGCACCACGCACGTCGTCTCGTCGAAGATCTGCAGCGCCTTGGTGCCGAGCATCGAGCCGACGCCCGCCATGCCCTCGTAATCCAGTGGCACGTCCAGGTGTTCGGCGGTCAGCAGCGGAGTCGACGAACCACCGGGGGTCCAGAACTTCAACTGGTGGCCGGCGCGCACCCCGCCCGCGTAGTCGAGCAGCTCGCGCAGCGTGATGCCAAGCGGCGCCTCGTACTGCCCCGGGGTGGTGACGTGACCCGACAGCGAGTAGAGCGTGAACCCGGGTGACTTCTCCGACCCCATCGACTTGAACCAGTCGACTCCGCCGCGGATGACGGCGGGCACACTGGCGATCGACTCGACGTTGTTGACCACCGTCGGACAGGCGTAGAGACCGGCGACCGCGGGAAAGGGCGGACGCAGGCGGGGCTGACCGCGGCGGCCCTCGAGCGAGTCGAGCAGTGCGGTCTCCTCACCGCAGATGTAGGCGCCCGCCCCGGCGTGCACGATCAGGTCCAGATCGAAGCCGGATCCGAGGATGTCGCTGCCGAGGAAGCCTGCCTCGTAGGCCTCGGCGACGGCGGTCTGCAGCCTGCGCAGCACCGGCAGGACCTCGCCACGGACGTAGATGAACGCATGGCGCGCCCGGATCGCGTACGCCGCGATGATCGCGCCCTCGACGAGGACGTGCGGGGTGGCCAGCAGCAGAGGCATGTCCTTGCAGGTGCCCGGCTCCGACTCGTCGGCGTTGATCACCAGATAGTGCGGCTTGGCGGCGGCGCCCCCGGTCTTCTGGTCACCCCGCTCCTGGGGAATGAACGACCACTTCTGACCGGTCGGGAACCCTGCCCCGCCCCGGCCGCGCAGCCCGGAGTCCTTGACGGTGTCGATCACCGCGTCGGGATCCATCGCAAGCGCGGTCCGCAGTGCCTCGTAGCCGTGATGTCGCTGGTAGCAGTCCAAGGTCCACGAGGACGGCTCGTCCCAGTAGCTGCTCAGCACCGGCGTCAACGTCATTCGGGGGCTCCGTCCTTCGCGGGCACCTCGGCCGACGGGCCTGGGGCGGGCTCCTCGCGCTTGGCCTCCCTGGTCAGCTGCTCGTCGTCGGGTCCGCTTGCGGTAGTGCCGGATTCGCCGACCTCGGGTGCCGTCATGCCGCGCTCGCGGGCTATTCGCAGCCCGGCCAGCGTGGCGTCACCGGCGGGGGCGTCGTTGGCACCGGGCCGCTGGTCGGCGAAACCGGCCAGGATCATGGCCGTTTCGCGAAACGTGCACACCGGCGCACCGCGCGTCGGGGTGACGGGTCCCCCCGAACGCAGTTCGTCGACGAGATCCCGTGCCGAGGTGGGTGTCTGGTTGTCGAAGAACTCCCAGTTGACCATGACCACCGGCGCGTAGTCACAGGCGGCGTTGCACTCGACGTGCTCCAGGGTGATCTTGCCGTCGTCGGTGGTCTGCCCGGCGTGAAGGCCCAGATGGTCTTCGAGCACCTCGAGGATCGCGTCGCCTCCCATCACCGCGCACAGCGTGTTGGTGCACACGCCGACCAGGTAGTCCCCGGTGGGGGTACGCCGGTACATCGAGTAGAACGTCGCGACCGCGGTCACCTCGGCGGGCGTGAGATCGAGTCGGTCGGCGCAGAACGCGACACCCGCGGGCGTGAGGTATCCGTCCTCGGCCTGTACCAGGTGCAGCAGGGGCAGCAGAGCCGACCGAGGGTGGGGATACCTGGCGATGACGAGTGCCGCGTCGGCCGCCAGCCGACTGGTCACCTCGGCCGTATAGTGCCGTGGCCCAGCCGATATCGGTGGCCCCGGCTCGTCGGGTCGCGGCCCGAGCTGCAGATCGACGACGCTCACCTGTCCACTCCGCCCATCACCGGGTCGATCGACGCCACCGCCGCGATCGCATCTGCCACCATGCCGCCCTCGCACATCGCCGCCACCGCTTGAAGATTGGTGAACGACGGGTCGCGGTAGTGCACGCGATACGGCCGGGTGCCACCGTCGGAGACCATGTGCACGCCGAGTTCGCCCCGCGGTGACTCGACCGCGACGTAGACCTGACCGGCGGGCACGCGAATGCCCTCGGTGACGAGTTTGAAGTGGTGGATCAGGGCTTCCATCGAACCGCCCATGATCTTGGCGATGTGTTCGGGCGAGTTGCCGAGGCCGTCGGGCCCGAGCTTCAGATCCGCGGGCCAGGCCAGCTTCTTGTCGGTGATCATCACCGGTCCAGGCTTCAGCTTGTCCAGGCACTGCTCCACGATCTTGATCGACTCGCGCATCTCGCGCACCCGGATCATGTAACGGCCGTAGGCATCGCACTCGTCGGTCGTGATGACGTCGAATTCGTAGTCCGCGTAGCCGCAGTACGGCTGGGCGCGTCGCAGATCGTGGGGCAACCCGGTCGACCGCAGGCAGGGGCCGGTGATGCCCAGCGCCATGCAACCGGTCAGGTCGAGGTAGCCGACCCCCTGGGTGCGGGCCTTCCAGATGTAGTTCTCGTTGAGCAGATTCTCCATGTCCCGCAGCCGCTTTGGCAGCAGCGTCAACAGTTCCTTGAGCTGGGGGATTGCCTCGTCGGGCAGGTCGGCGGCCA
This sequence comes from Mycolicibacterium sichuanense, assembly GCF_033741125.1. Taxonomy (NCBI): domain Bacteria; kingdom Bacillati; phylum Actinomycetota; class Actinomycetes; order Mycobacteriales; family Mycobacteriaceae; genus Mycobacterium; species Mycolicibacterium sichuanense. The sequence goes on from NZ_JAWQPU010000001.1 coordinate 865,539, forward strand.
GGCCGCCGGGCCGGATGTAGGCGTGGTTCATCCGAAGTCCGGTGATGGTCTCGAAGATCGACAGCACCAGCTCGCGTTCGCGGAACCCGAAGAACATGGCCGACATGGACCCGAGTTCCATGCCGCCGGTGGCCAGCGCCACCAGATGGCTGGAGATTCTGTTGAGCTCCATCAGCATCACGCGTATGACGCTGGCGCGTTCGGGAATCACGTCGGTGACGTCGAGCAGCTTCTCGACGCCCAGGCAGTAGACCGTTTCGTTGAAGAACGGTGACAGGTAGTCCATTCGGGTGACGAAGGTGACGCCCTGGGTCCAGTTGCGGAACTCGAGGTTCTTCTCGATCCCGGTGTGCAGGTAGCCAATTCCGCAGCGGATCTCGGTGATCGTCTCGCCTTCGATCTCCAGGATCAGGCGCAGGACGCCGTGGGTGGACGGGTGCTGCGGGCCCATGTTGACGATGATGCGTTCCCCGGCGACGGCGTTGTCACGGGCCGCTTCGACCACGTGGTGCCAGTCTTCACCGCCCACCGTGACCACGAGCTCTTCGGGCGGGTTGTTGGAGGCGGTCATCAGTTGTAGGACCTCCGGGCGTCCGGCGGTTGAATCTCGGCCCCGTGGTACTCCACGGGAATGCCACCCAGCGGGTAGTCCTTGCGCTGCGGGTGGCCCACCCAGTCGTCCGGCATCTCGATGCGCGTCAGGGACGGGTGCCCGTCGAAGACGATCCCGAAGAAGTCATAGGTCTCGCGCTCGTGCCAATCGGTGGTCGGATAGACCGAGAAGAGGGACGGCACGTGGGGATCTGCGTCGGGGGCGGCCACCTCGAGACGGATCCTGCGATTGTGGGTGATGGACATCAGCGGGTAGACGGCGTGCAATTCGCGGCCGGCGTCACCGGGGTAGTGCACGCCGGAGACGCCAAGGCAGAGTTCGAATCTCAGGGCGGGGTCATCGCGCACGGCCTGAGCGACGGCCACCAGGTGCTCACGCCGCACCTCGAGGGTGAGCTCGTCGCGAAACACCACCACGCGCTCGATCGCCCCGCCGAATACGTCATCGCCCAGCGCGTCCGCCAGCGCGTCGACGACCTCGTCGAAGTAGCCGCCGTAGGGCCTCGGCGAACTGCCGGGTAGCGAGACGTCGCGGACCAGCCGGCCGTAACCCGAGGTGTCGCCGCTGCCCTCTACGCCGAACATGCCGCGACGTCGGCCGATCACCTCAGCAGCGTCACCGTTGCCGTTGGTCCCCGTCATGAGCGCAGCAGTCCCTTGAGCTCGATCGTCGGACGCGAGGCGAGCGCGGCCTCCTCGGCCGCGGCGATGGCCTCGGCCCGGTTGACGCCCAGCGGCATGTCCTGAATCTTGGCGTGCAACATCAGGATTGCATTGAGCAACATCTCGGGGCGTGGCGGGCAACCCGGCAGGTAGATGTCGACCGGCACGATGTGGTCGACGCCCTGGACGATCGCGTAGTTGTTGAACATCCCGCCCGACGATGCGCACACCCCCATGGCGAGAACCCATTTGGGCTCGGCCATCTGGTCATACACCTGGCGCAGTACCGGGGCCATCTTCTGGCTCACCCGTCCGGCGACGATCATCAGATCGGCCTGTCGCGGGGTCGCGGAGAAGCGTTCCATCCCGAACCGGGCGATGTCGAAACGCGGACCGGCCGTGGCCATCATCTCGATGGCGCAGCATGCCAGTCCGAACGTCGCGGGCCACAACGACCCCTTGCGCACGTATCCGGCGACCTTCTCCAGCGTCGACAGCAGGATGCCGCCGGGCAGCTGTTCCTCTAGTCCCATGCGTCGGCCTCAGTTCCAGCTGAGTCCGCCGCGCCGCCACACGTATGCGTAGGCGACGAACACGGTGAGCATGAACAGCAGCATCTCCACGACGGCGAACAGCCCAAGCGAGTCGAATGCCACTGCCCACGGGTAGAGGAACACGATCTCGATGTCGAAGACGATGAACAGCATCGCGGTGAGGTAGTACTTCACCGGGAAGCGCTGGCCGGTCTGCAGGTCACCCGGCGACCCTGGTGCAATGGGTTCGATGCCGCACTCGTATGCCTCGAGTTTGGCCCGGTTGTAGCGCCGCGGGCCGATCAGGACCGCGATGCCGACCGAACCAATCGCGAATGCCGCCGCGATCGCTCCAAGAACCAGGATGGGTAGATAGGCGTTCATACCGCTGTGTCGCTCCCTCGTTGGGCCATCGATGTGAGCTACGACACAGCTTAGTCTCGTTAACGGTCGCCTTGAAGCATTTTGGCTAGGATCGAATCAAGCAGCTGCGCGCCGACGCATAGTCGCCCGCTCGTCGCGAGAAGCGAACGGCGTCAGGCTATTTCATGCTGGTTCAGGGCGTCCTTGGGCGCAGCAGCGCAGCCACGGCCTCGCCGAGCCGGATCGGGTCGATGGGGTGCGGGACGGCTGCCTCGGCCCGCGACCAGGAGGCCAGCCACGCGTCGTCGGGGCGTCCGGTGAGCACCAGGATCGGCGGGCAGTCCGCCACTTCGTCCTTCAGCTGCTTGGCCAAGCCCATCCCGCCGGCTGGAGTGGCCTCGCCGTCCAGGATCGCGAGGTCGATGCCGCCGCGGTCGAGGTTCGCCACGACGACCGGTGCGGTCGCGACGTCCAGGTACTCCAGTTCCGGCAGGTCGGGATGAACCCGCTTGCCGAGCGCGCTGCGGACCCGTTCGCGGGTGCGGGCGTCATCGCTGTAGACCAGGATCTTCAGGGATGGCTGGGGCACGCAGCCGATGCTACGACGGCGGACGCGCCGATGACATCGGGTTCGGGGTTACCGGACCGAGACCGGCACCGATCATCGCAGGAGCGGGGCGACGTCGGCCGGGTCGAAGTACTCGTCGATTCGAGTGATCGAGCCCTCGGCGCCGATCTTGACCACGATGCAGACGCGCAGCGCAATCGACGTGCCGTTCACCCCGTCGGCGTGCAGGACGTGCTGCTGGACGAAGCCGCCGTCGAAGACTTGCCGGTCCAGCACCTCGTAGCGCCGCGTCGTGGTGGACCGGATGAACCAGCCGATCACCTTGAGGGCGCGGGTTCGGTCGTCGTCGGCGGTGTCGCCGCTGTGCCACACCGAGACGTCGGCGGCCCAGAGTTCCCCGACGGCGGATTGGTCACCGCGTTCGATGGCGCCGAAGAGCGCGTTCGCGACGTCGGTCGGCGAGGCAGGCATCGTGGTTGCTCCTACGGTTGGTCGTATCCGGGATGGGAGACGGCGAGCCGCCGGCCCACCAGGGTGCGCAGCGTCGCCATGACCTCGGCACCGCGGTCGTCGAGCTCGCCGCGGCGAATGGCGCTCGCGAGGGCGCGTTCATCGTCGAACCCAAGCAGATCTGGTGGCGGGCCCTCGGCGAGCAGTTCGCGCTCCACGGTGCGCAGTGCGTTGGCGGCCACCCTCGCGTGGAAGTTGACGGCCCCCGTCGTCGCGTCCCGGACGTCGGATTCCAGGAACTCGGCCACCGCGGCCACCAGTTCGGCGGCCGACGGACGGCCGTAAAGCTCAGTCATCGCGCCTCCAGAAGGGTGAGCAGGTCGAACTCGGTCTCGCAGACGCGACGTCCGATGGCCGCGAGCTCGACCGATCGAGTCTGCCCCGAGAGGTGGCGCTCGGCCTGATAGCGGCAGATCACGCCCCAGCGCAGTGTCGAGAGCACCAGCCACCAGTGCATCGCTACGCGGTCCAGCGCCATGCCGGCGGTGGATTCGTAGGCGCGCAGGAAGTCCTCGATGCTCCCGAGCCCGCCTGCCCCGAGTGCCACTGGAGCGCCGAAGCGCCACGCCCGGATGCAGAACCAGGCCAGGTCCTCGTAGATCTCCCCGCGGTGGACGAGCTCCCAGTCCAGCACCGCCGCCATTCGGGCCGGGCGCACACCGGTGTCGACGATGAGGTTGCCCATCCGAAAGTCGCCGTGCACCAGGACGTTCGACGAGGGTGGCGGTCGATTGGCGGCCAACCACCGGAACGCCCACTCGAAGGTGGCCGTGGTATCACCCATCTCGTCGAGCTGAGCGTGCGATTCCTCGAGCGGATCGGAGTCTTCGAGACCGATGCCTGCGGGGTCCGCCCGGTGGATCTCGGCCAGCGCCACCGCGCACTGCCGCAGCAGGTCGGCCCGGGAGACGTCGTCGAGCGCTCGCTGGATTCGCCGTACGATGGTCTCCCCGCCGACGAAGTCACACACCAGAAACGGGTTGCCAAGTGCGGCAGCGGAATTGCTGGCCACCACCACGTGGGGAACGGGAGCACCCCGAACGGCGGCCCGCCTCAGTGCCGCGGCCTCCAGTTCCATGCTCGCGTGAATCTCGTCCGGCGGCCCGATGCGCAGGATCAAGGTGCGTGGACCATCCGCACCGTCGACGTCGAACGCCAACGTGGTGCGGCTCGCGCCACCGGTGAGCATGCGCAGGTTCGCGACCCGAACGTCACCGAGCTCCGGTGCCAGGACGCTCTCGAGGGCGGTGGCATCGACGCTCACGCGCTCGGTTCCTCGCGTGGGCGGGCCGAGCGGCCGAACCCGAACAGCCGCTGCGCTACCCGGCGGATCTGGATCTCCTCCGCGCCCTCGGTGATCCGATAGCGACGATGATGCCGGTAGATGTGCTCGAACGGCTCATGGCGGCTGTAGCCGATGCCGCCGTGCACCTGCATGGCGCGGTCGGCGGCCTCGCACACCAGGCGGTTGGCGCGGTAGTTGGCCATCGACACCTTGTCGCTGACCTCCATGTGGTGGTCGCGGTCCAGGTGCCAGGCGGCATAGTAGACCAGCAGACGCACCATCTGCGCCTCGGTCTGCAGCTCCACCAGTGGCCACTGCACCGCTTGGTTCACCGACAGCGGCTTGCCGAACACGATGCGCTCGGAGGCGTAGCCGGCAGCGCGGTCGATGCAGTACTGGGCCGCGCCGAGGCTGCTGGCGGCTTGCCGAATCCTGTTCTCGTGCAGAAAGGTCTGGCCCACCTCCAGACCGTGGTCCACCTCGCCGAGGACCGCGTCGAGCGGCACCCGGACGTCCTTGAGTTCCACCTCGGCGTGGTCGGTTGGCATGTTGAACGTCCACCAGTAGAACGGCACGGTGAAACCGGGCGCGTCGCATGGCACCAGGAACGCCGTGATCCCGGTTGCCTGTCCGGCCCGTCCGGACGTTCGCGCGAAGACCAGGTCGTGGGTGGCCCGATGCACACCGGTGTTCCACCGCTTGGCCCCGTTGATCACCCACTCGTCGCCGACGAGTTCGGCGGTGGTCTCCATCCAGGTGGCATCGGAACCGTGGTTCGGCTCGGTGAGTCCGAACGCCATCGACCGCGAGCCCGTCAGCAGCGCCTCGACCCAGTCCCGCTTCTGCGCGTCGGTGCCGAACCGGTCCATCATGATGACCTGCGGGAAGTTGCCGACGATCGACGACTCGTCCTGAAGGTCGTTGTGCAGGCCCAGCCCTCGGTGCGCCAGATGCTCGCGGATGACGGCCATGTCCAGGTTGGTGCCGTCGCGGCCGCCGAACTGGGCGGGCAGTCCATAGCGCAGCCAGCCCGCTGCGTCGGCGCGGAGGCGCATCTCGTCGAGGAGGTCCTCCCAGGCCCGCTGGGGGATGCCGCCGTGCTCCCAGTCGGTACGGGCATGCTCCCGCCGCTGATCGAAGTACTGCATGTGTTCGCGCTCCAGCGGCACGATCTGCGAGTCGATGAACGCGTCCATCTCGGCGAGCAGGCCCGGAAGATGTTCTGGCAAGGCGAAATCCACACTGATTCCCTTCTCGAGGTGCAACCATCAAGACCCGTAGAGCGTCTTCATCCAAATCGTCGACAGGGTGCGCACGGCGTTCTCGTCGGTGTTCGTCACCCCAAGCCTGGCGGTGTCCTCGCGCAGGTACACCGTGGTGAACCGCTCGAAGAGCAGGGAGATCGCCAGCGCGGTGTGCTCGGGATCGAGATCGGCTCCGTAGCCCTGTTCCTGGGCGCGCAGCACCGAGGCGCGCACGATATCGATACCGAAACGCCGAAATTCGTTCTGCAGTATGGTGAATCGCGGCTGCACCGATGCCAGCTGGTCGACGGCGACCATGATCCCGATGTTCTGCTTGAACATGTTCCAGTAGCCCGTCACCGCAGACGTGAAGAACTCGGTGTCCTCCGCGGAGTCGGGCAGGTGCACCTGAGCGCCCAGCGGGGCGACCACGTCCCGCAGGAACGAGTCGGCCAGCACGGCGAGCAGGTCTTCCTTGTCGCTGTAGTACCGGTAGAAGGCGGCGGGGGACCTGCCCGCCGCCGAGGTGATCTCGGTCAGCGTGGTCCCGTGGAAGCCACGCTCGGCGAACAGTTTTCGCGCAGCCGACTCGATGGCGTCCCGGGTCTGGCGGCCCTTGGGGGTGAGCGAGGTGGCGGGCATGCGCGCGCTCAGTTCAGGATTCGGTCGCCGGCGCGCAGCAGCGCGCTCGGCAGCTCGTGACCGACGGCCGCCCTGGCGACCTCGGCGGCGTGGATCGCCGAGCGAAGATCGACGTCGACGCCGATACCGCTGTCGCGCAACAGGTAGACCAGGTCCTCGGTGGCGATGTTGCCGCTGGCGCCAGGGGCGAAGGGACAACCGCCGAGCCCGCCGACGGAGGCGTCGAGTCGCCGGACCCCCGCGATGACGGCGGCGTACGCGCTTGCCAGTCCCGCGCCGCGGGTGTCGTGGAAGTGCGCGCCGAGCGGCAGGGTGCCGATGATCGGCTGGATCAGCGCGACGAGGTCGGTGACCCGTCGCGGCGTTGCGGTGCCGATCGTGTCGGCGATCGCGATCCTGTCGACCCCGATCTCGACGGCCGCGGTGGCCACGTCCAGCACCCGTCGCGGGTCGGTCGGGCCGTCGAAGGGACAGTCCCACGCGGTCGCGACGATCACCTCGATCGTCGCGCCGCTCTCGTGGGCGATCCGCGCGATGTCGGCGATCATGTCGGTGGACTCGGCAGTGGAGCGGCCGACGTTGGCGCGGCTGTGACCGTCGGCCGCGGACACCACGTACTCGATCGACTCCATGCCTGCGGCGATCGCCCGGCCGGCCCCGCCGGTGCCGGCGACCAGCGCCGAGAACTGGACTCCGTGGGCTTCCCGGAAGCGGGGCAATTCGGCGGCCAGGGCGGCGGCGTCGGCGAGCGCGGGCACCTTCGACGGTGAGACGAACGCCGTCGCCTCGACCTCGCGCACCCCGGTCGCCACGACGGCCTCGAGCAGTTCGAGCTTGGCGGACAACGGGATCGGGGTCTCGATCTGCAGTCCATCGCGCAGGCAGACCTCGCGGATGGTGACGTGGTCTGCGAGTGTGTCCGTCACAGCACTCCCTCCGACCGCAGGGTCTCGAGTTCGTCGGCGCACCTGCCCAGCAGATCGCCGTACACCTCGGTGTTGTGCTGGCCCGGCGCGAGCGAACCCGCAGTGCGGATGGTTCCTGGTGACTCGGACAGTACCGGCACCACCCCGGGCCCCTTAACGTTGCGTCCGATCCGTTCGTCGTAGTGGTCGGCGATCATGCCCCTGGACAGCAGTTGGGGGTCGGTCACGACCTCGGCGACGGTGTTGATCGGCCCGCTGATCACCCCGGCCGCGCCCAGCGTCTCGATGATGTCACCGGGCTGGCGCCGCCCGGCCCAGTCACCGATGATCTGGTCGAGCTCGTCCTGGTTGCGACCGCGCGCGACGTGGTCCCGGAACCTGGCATCGTCGGCTAGCTCGGGTTGGCTCATCGCCGCGCACAGTCGGCGGAACACCGTGTCCTGGTTGGCCGCGATCACCACCCAGCTGCCGTCGGCGCTGCGGTAGATGTTCGAGGGCGCGATGCCTTCCAGCCGGGTGCCCGACGGCCCCCGCACCACGCCGCCGACGTCGTAGTCGGGGATGGTGGATTCCTGCACGGCCAAACAGGATTCGGTCAACGCCGTGTCGACGACCTGACCCTCACCGGTGACGGTGCGGCGGTACAGGGCAGCCAATGCGCCCTGCGCGGCGAACATCCCGGCAAGGCTGTCGCCAAGGGACAAGGCCAGGCGCGGGGGCGGCCCGCCCGGGAAGCCGTTCATGTGGCGCAGCCCGCTGGCCGCCTCGGCGACCGAGGCGTAACCGGCCTTGAGCGCCTCTGGACCGGTCTGCCCGTAACCCGAGACGCGCACCAGGATGATCCCCCGGTTGCGTTGCCGCAGAACGTCGTAACCCAAGTCCCACTTCTCCAGGGTGCCCGGCCGGAAGTTCTCCACGATGACGTCGGAGCGCTCGACCAGATCCAGGAACAACTCGCGGCCCCTGGGCGTGCGGAGGTTGAGGGTGACGGCCTTCTTGTTGCGGGCATGGACCGTCCAGAAGAAGTGGTGTCCGTCGACCTCGGCCTGCCCCCAGGTGCGCAGCGGGTCGGGAGCGCCCGGCGGCTCGATCTTGATGACCTCGGCACCCATGTCGCCAAGCAGTCGCCCGGCGAAGGGCCCCGAGATCAGTGTGCCGACCTCGATGACCCGGATGCCGTCCAGTGGGCCCGTGGGAGTCATGGCGCGAACCCATGGCGCCGCAGCCAGTCGGTGACGACGCCGACGGCCTCACGCAGCGTGCCGCGCTGATCCTGGCCCGCGTAGTAGTGGTTGGCGCCTGCGATCTCGTACATCTCCTTGTCCGGGTGCCCGATCGCCTCGAAGAGCCGCCGGGTGTGGCTGGGCGTACACGCATCGTCGGCGAGGTTGCCGATCACCAGGGTGGGCACCGCGACGTCGGGTCCGGCCTTCAAGGCATCGCCGTTGGCGTCGTCGTAACTCCACTGCGAGAGCCAGCTGCGCAGCGTGCAGAAGCGCGCCAACCCGACGGGGGAGTTGTTCACCACCCGTGGGTCGCCCAGGTAGCAGGTGCCGGGCGTGCGGTCGTTGGGGTCGACCGTCGGATCCAGCCACCGCGGGTCGGCCATGGTGCCGTGCACGACGAAGGCGAACTCGTCGTCGGGACGCCCCGCGTTCTTCAGCTCGGCCAGTTTGTCCTTGACCCAGGCCGTGATTCGGCGATTCCTGGCGATCTGCGCCGCGTGGTAGCGCTCCAGGAATTCCTGGGTGTACGGCGGTTGATTGGGGTTGGCCGGGTCGTACAGGTCCAGTTCGGGATCGCGCCTGGACGGATCGGACTCGTCGAGGATGGAGGCGTCCATCCACTCGGTCATGGTGCCGTGCCTGCTGATGTGGGCAGCCAGCAGCATGATGCCGTCGGCGGGGATGAGGTCGAGCTTGGTCAGATCCGGGCCGTCACCGGACGGGCTGGCGGTGATCGTCGGATGCTGCGCCTGCTGCTGGTAGAAGACCGACAGCGAGCCACCGCCACTCCAGCCGGCGAGCACCACCTTGGCGTAACCGAGCCGGTTCTTGGCGTCGGAGATGCACTGCCCGAGGTCCTCGACGACCTTCTCCATCAGCAGCGCCGAGTCGGTGCCACGGAAGCGGCTGTTGCAGTAGATGACGTGATTGCCGGCGCGGGCCAGGGCATTGATCATGGGTAGGTACGCGCCACCGCCGATCGGATGCATGAACACCAGCACGGTGTCCGAAGGCCTGTCCTTGGGCTTGAGCAGGTAGCTCTCCAGCACGACGAGATCGGCGACGCCGCCATAGACGTCGCGAACCGCCGAATCATTCTGGTAGGCAATCAGATACGGGATGCGCTCGTAGTCGAACGCGACCGGCTTCGCCGTCGTCGTCACTGGTGCTGTCCAAGATCGTTGGCCAGCACCTCGGCCGAGGGGACCAGGCGACGGCGGGTGTCGATGGCGATCACCGACCAGTCCACCCGGTCGTACTCGTCGAACTTGCGACGGGCGCGCTCGCGGGCCTTCTCCGGCGCGCCGTGGTGAACGCCCTGCGGCGCATGCGAGATCAGTCCCGGTGGCATGGGGATCCCGTACAGCGAGCCGCTGTGGAAGAACGCGATCTCGTCGAAGTCCACATTGCGGTGATACCACGGCGTGCGCTCGGTTCCCGGTACGGACTCGGCCCGCTTGGGCAGGAAGTTCATCACGTACACGCCGGTGGCCTGCATGAACAGGTGCACGGTCGGGGGGAGGTGCACACTGTCCGAGGTCACGACGTTGTAGTCGGCGATGTTGAAGGTGAACGCGAAGTTGTCCCCGCGCCAGCCTTCGACGTCGAGTGGATGGTGTTGGTAGAACAGCGACGTCGGGCCACCCTCGTGGATCAACCGGACCTCGTACTCGCCGTCGTGGTGCGGCCCGTCGCCGTCGTCGATCGGTGCGGGCTCCGGAATGACGGCTTGCGAGGGGTCGAAGGGGAAGTGCCGGCCCAGCTGTGCGGGCGGCGGCACCCGGAACTCGTCGGTGGCCTGGATCATCAGCAGCGTCGTCGCTCCGGCCTCGCCGGGGTCGGGCACCTGCCGCCACGTGCATGCCTTCGGCACGTAGACCCAGTCGCCGGGGCGGTAGCGCAGCGGACCGAATTCGGTCTCGAGCAGTCCGGCACCCTGATGCACGAAGAACAGGACGTCGCCGTCGACGTAGCGCACGAAATGGGGCATGGGCTCGGTGCGCGCCGACAGCAGTACCAGGCAGTCGGCGTTGGAGAACATCAGAAGGGGACCGCCGTTGGCGTCGGTGGCGTCACTGGGTTTGAGCTCGGTGGACAGCACGTCGACGGGGCGCAACGGTCCAACCGTTCGAAATGCCGTCGGATCGTGGCGCCGGTAGATGTTGGCGGTTCGGCCGGTGAATCCGCCGCGACCGAGTTCGTCGTCCTTGAGCCCGTCGAGGTCGGCGTGCAGGCGCCGTGGCGTCCTGCCCTTGCGGAGGTGGACGAACGATTCCATGACTGTCTCCCCTGTCATCGGTGACGGTGCAAACTGAAACTGACGTTACTTTTATGTTCGTGCCGGAGCAAGGCCTCGACGAGGCCGGGTCTCAGACCATCGCCGTCGGCGGGACGCTCATCCCGAGGTTTAGCGCTCCGGCGAGTTCGCGGCTGGTGTCGTAGTCGAAGACGACGTGACCGGAGATCACGTCGACGTCGCGTTTGAAGCGTTGCAGGGGACTGTCGAGGAAGTGGGCGCTCGCTCCGGAGGCTTCGGTCAACGCCGCGATCACCGCGCGCGACTCGTGCACGAGGTGAGCGGCCGCCAGCCGGGCGTCGCCGCGTACCGCCATGGGTACCGCATCACCCGCCTCGACGATGTCCCCGATGGTGCCGACGGTGTCGGCGAGCAGTGCCCGCAGGGCCCGCAGACGCACGGCCGCCTCGCCCAGATGGGCCTGGGCGATCGGCTTGTCGCGCTGCTTGACCCCCTCGTAGGCCAATGTTCGCCCCGCCAGCCGCTCGGCATAAAGCTCGAGCACCCGCTCGGCGCTGCCGAGCGCGGGCATCGCCGCCAGCAGTGCGAGGGCGGGCACCAGCGGCCAGCGATAGGTCGCCGAGTCGTGCAGGCCCGCACCGGGCGCGGTGCCGCGGTAGACGTCGATCACGCGGACGAGTCGGTGCTCCGGCACGAAGGCGTCCGTGACCACGACGTCGTTGGAGCCGGTGCCCCGCATCCCGTCGGTGTGCCAGACGTCCTCCACGACGAAGTCGCCGGCGGGCAGCAGGGCCATGGCGGGGTAGATGGCGTCGTCTGGTCCGCACAGGGCGCCCACCATCAGCCAGTTGCCCGCCATCACCCCCGTTGCCCACGACCACCGCCCGGACAGCCGGATGCCCCCGTTGGCGGGCAGGCCGCGGCCGCTGGGTGCCAGCGGAGCGGGCGCCAGGAACGGCCGGGTCGCGAAGGCCTCGGCCTGCGCCTGTTCGTCGAACAGCGCCAGCATCCAGTTGTGCAGGGCGTAGAAACCGATGGTCCACGCGCTGGAGGTGCAGCCGTGAGCCATCCGCCGGACGGGATCGAGCAGCGCGGGGAAGTCGGCCTGCTGGCCGCCGAAGCGATGGGGCACCAGGAGATCTGTCAGGCCGCAGGCGCGCACCTCGGCGAGCGTGGCGTCGGGCAGGCGGCGCAACTGCTCCGCCTCGCGGGCGCGGTCGGCCAGACGATCGACGAATTCATCGGTGATGCCGTCGGTGGGCTGCATGCCGCGCGACGCTACCATACTAAAAAGTATGGAGAGCGGATCACGGAGTCAGCATGAGGTCCAGGAAGCGCTCGCTACGGGCTGCTTGACGTGCATCGGGGGTCGGCCCGGACAGGTGCAGGAACCCGATCCCGGCGGCAAAGGTGGCGTTGGCCCGCAGGTCGGCCTCGTCATCGTCGAAGCCGTGGTCCAGGAAGGCCTGACGCACGGCCCGTAGCAACCGCCGGTCCGCCGCACGCACGCTCTGGGCGACCGCTTCGTCCGAGCGCGCCCACTCCCGCATCGCCCGCTCCAGCGTCCAGTGCCGGGGGCTGACCAGAGCCGACATCATCGCCGACAGGCGCTCCCGAGGCGCCATCCGGTCCAGCTCGTCGACCGTCGTACGGTCGTCGTCACGCAGGGTTCCCCAGGATGCGACGAGCGCGGCGCGGTAGCTCGGCATGCCGTCGAAGTGCCAGTAGAAGCTGCCCTTGGTCACGCCGAGGCGGTCGCACAACCGGTCGATCTTGAGTGCCACTAGGCCTTCCTCGGCCACGATTTCGTAGCCCGCGCGAATCCAGTCGTCGAGTCCGAGACGGTTGCCAGCTGGACTGGAGGAACGGGCCATGACCTGCAGCTTACGGCGCTGAGACGCCGGTCGGCTGACGCTCGCGTCAGTCGACTCGCCCCCGGACTGGGTGGCTGGTGATGCTTGCCACATGTTTTACTTCGTGTCGACAAATCAATACAGAGGTCCGCCCGCTCACGCGGCGCGGGCGCGGCTGTCGGGTGATCCCGCCGCCGCTTTGGGCGATCTAGCATCGCAGGAGTCGACGGTTGACCCGTAACAGGAACTGGATGGATTCGTAGATGTTCGTTGACGGAATTCTCGGGCGCTGGGCGCGCCGACTACTGATGGCGACCATGGCGGTTGTTCTGCTGCCGGGCATGATCGGCGCGGTAGGGGGCAGTGCGACGGCGGGGGCGTTCTCCCGTCCCGGTCTTCCCGTGGAGTACCTGATGGTGCCGTCGGCGGGGATGGGCCGCGACATCAAGGTGCAATTCCAGAGCGGCGGCCCGAATTCGCCCGCGGTCTACCTGCTGGACGGTCTGCGCGCGCAGGACGACTTCAACGGCTGGGACATCAACACCCAGGCCTTCGAGTGGTACCTCGACTCCGGGCTGTCGATCGTGATGCCGGTCGGTGGCCAGTCCAGCTTCTACAGCGACTGGTACCAGCCGGCGTGCGGCAAGTCCGGCTGCCAGACCTACAAGTGGGAGACGTTCCTGACCTCGGAGCTGCCGAATTACCTGGCCTCCGAGAAGCAGGTCAAGCCCACGGGCAGCGCGGCCATCGGTCTGTCGATGGCCGGCTCGGCATCGATGACCCTGGCGATCTATCACCCCCAGCAGTTCATCTACGCCGGTTCGCTGTCGGGCTTCTTGAACCCGTCCGAGGGATCGTGGCCGTTCCTGATCAACATCTCGATGGGTGACGCCGGTGGCTACAAGGCCAACGACATGTGGGGCGCCACGGAGGACCCGAACAGCGCCTGGAAGCGCAACGACCCGATGGTGAACATCCAGCAGCTGGTCAACAACAACACCCGGCTCTGGGTCTACTGCGGCAACGGCACCCCCAGCGATCTCGGTGGCAACAACGTGCCCGCCAAGTTCCTCGAGGGTCTGACCATCCGCACCAACAGGACGTTCCAGGACACCTACATCGCCGACGGCGGCAAGAACGCGGTCTTCAACTTCCCGGACAACGGTACGCACGACTGGCCGTATTGGGGATCGCAGCTGCAGCAGATGAAACCCGACCTCATCAGCCACCTGCTCTGAGTGGTCCGGGTGGCGGGCGCGCTCAGAACCCGCCCGCCACCCGCACCACCGCTCGACCCGAGAACTTGCCCTCCCGCACCCGATCGATCACCTCGACGACGTCCTTCACGTCGACGTCCTGGGTGATCTGGGGGAGCCGCCGCGGCTTGAGCGAACCACCGAGTAGCGCCCACAGCTCGCGACGCGGGCCGATGGGCATCATCACCGAATCCATGCCCAGTAGCGCGATGCCGCGCAGGATGAACGGCAGCACGGTGGTGTGCAGGGCCGACCCACCCGTGAGCCCGCTGGCAGCCACTGCACCGCCGTAGGAGACCGTGCTGAGGACGTCGGCGAGGGTCGCACCCCCGACGCAATCGACGGCACCCGCCCAGCGGGTCTTGCCCAGCGGCCGTGGCTTGGCGTCGGGGTCGGCGGGCAGCCGGGGGATGACGTCGGCGGCGCCGAGGTCCTTGAGCCGATCGGTGGCCTCGGGTTTGCCGGTCGACGCCACCACCTCGTAGCCCGCTGCCGACAGCAGGTCCACCGCGACCGATCCCACACCGCCCGTGGCACCGGTCACGACGATCGGCCCGTCCGAGGGGTCGATTCCGCGGGCGATCAGCGCCTGCACGCTCATGGCCGCCGTGAAGCCTGCGGTGCCGATTGCGGCCCCCTCGTGGGGCGTCAGCGGGCCCAGCGCCACGATCTGGTCGGCTGGCACCCTGGCGTACTCGGCGTAGCCACCGTGGCGGCCGGTGCCGATCTCGTAACCATGGGCCAAGACCAGATCGCCGACGGCGAACTGGTCGGAGGACGACTGCACGACCTCGCCGGTGAGGTCGATGCCGGGCACGATCGGATAATCGCGCACCACGCCGCCGTTGGGCGTCAGCGCCAACGCGTCCTTGAAGTTGACGCTGGAGTAGGCGACCCGGATCGTCACGTCGCCCGGTGGCAGGTCCGATTCGCCGAGGGCCTCCACCGTCGCAGTGATGCCGTCCTCGCCCTGGCGGGCGACCAATGCCTGAAAGTCATCCATGCAGCCGACGTTAGCGTCTCGGCCGCCGGAGGTCCGCTACTTCAGTTGAGCCGACGAGAGGCCGAGCAGCCGGCGCGCGACGACGAGCTGCTGAATCTGCTGGGTGCCCTCGAAGATGTCGAGGATCTTGGAATCCCTGGCCCACTTCTCCAGCAGCGTCTCCTCGGAATAGCCGGTGGTGCCGGCCATTTCGACGGCCTTGAGGGTGACGTCGCTGGCCACGCGGGCGGCCTTGGCCTTGCCCATCGAGGCTTCCTTCGAGTTCGGGATCTTGTTGTCGGCCTGCCACGCCGAGCGCAGGGTCAGCAGGTAGCCGGCCTCCCATTCGGCCTCCATGCGCAGGAACTCCGCGGCGGGGGCGCTCTGGGCGTGGGCGGGCTTGTCGTAGGAGATCTCCACGCCCGCGTCGGTCAGGATCTTGCGGAGCTGCTCGAGCGAGGCGCGCGCGACGCCGACGGCCATCGCGGCCACGATCGGCCTGGTGTTGTCGAAGGTCTCCATGACCCCCGCAAAACCCTTGTCCACCTGGATCTCTGGGCTCCCCAGCAGGTTCTCCTTGGGGATCCGGGCGTTGTCGAACCGGATCGCGGCGGTGTCGGAGGCCTTGATGCCGAGCTTGTGTTCGAGGCGCTCGACGGTGACACCGGGATGCTCGCGCGGCACGATGAAGGACTTGATGGCCGCGCGGCCCTTGGTCTTGTCCAAGGTGGCCCACACCACGATGTGGCTGGCCCTCGAACCCGCGGTGACGTAGATCTTCTCACCGTTGATCACGTACTCGTCGCCGTCGAGCTTGGCGGTCGTGGTCACCGCCGCGGAGTCGGAGCCGAACCCGGGCTCGGTGATCGCCATCGCGGCCCACACCTTGCCGAGCCGTTCGAGCTGTTCCTCGGTGGCGACACTGGAGATTGCCGCGTTGCCGAGCCCCTGATAGGGGACCGAGAGCAGCAGTGCGACGTCGCCCCAGCTAATTTCGATGGCGTTGACGAGCGCGGACATATTGGCGCCGTTGACGTTCTCCTTCGGACCGTCGGCGCCGCGGAAGGCCTCGGCACCCGCGAACGAGATGGTGTTGGCCTCGGACATGCCCTCGAACAGGTCCGCGAGGGTGTCGAGTTCGATCGGGTAGGCGTGCTCGGAGAGGTCGTACTTGCGCGAGATCGGACGCAGCATCTCGGCGGCGCCGTCGTGCGCCATGTCGATGACTGCCTGAAGCTTCTTCGGCATTTCCAGATTGATTGCCATGACTGGTCTTCCGTTCCTGGTCTGATTCGGCCGTTAGAGGACGACGACACCCTCGGCGACGCCGAGTGCGCGCAGATCGCGGTACCACCGTTCGACGGGGTGCTCCTTGGTGAAGCCGTGGCCGCCGAGCAGCTGCACGCCGTCGAGGCCGATCTGCATGCCCTTGTCGGTGGCGATGCGCTTGGCCAGCGCGGCCTCGCGGGCGAACGGCAGACCCTGTTCGGCGCGGGAGGCGCCCCGCCAGGTCACCAGTCGCAGCCCGTCGAGCTCGATGGCGATGTTGGCGCACATGAAGGCCACCGACTGCCGGTGGGCGATGGGTTCGCCGAACGCCTCGCGCTCCTTGACGTAGGGCACGACGTAGTCGAGCACGGCATGAGACGTGCCGACCGCCAGTGCGGCCCAACCCAATCGGGCCAGGGCGATGGCGTCGGCGTAGTTCTGGGCGTGGTCGGCCTCGGTGGCGTCGTCACCGCCGAGGCGGTTGTGCAGGGGCACGGCCACGTCGTGGAGTTCGACGAGGCCGAGGGCTGCCGCCCGCACCCCCATGCTGGGATCGGCCTTGACCGAGAGTCCCTCGGAGGCCGACTCGACGAGGAACAGTGCCGGCTTGCCGTTCAGCTGAGCACCGATGATGAACAGCTCTGCGTCGGCGGCGGCCGGTACGAGCGACTTGACCCCGGTGAGCCGGTACCCGCCGGGGGTGCGGACGGCGACGGTCTTGAGTGCGGTCGGGTCGAACAGCGGCTGCGGCTCGGCGATCGCGACGCACGCCTGCGGCACATTCTCGCCGGCGAACTCGGGCAGGTAGGTGGCCTGCTGGTCGGCCGAACCCCAGTGGGTCAGCGCCGAGGCCACACCCCCCGGCGCCAGGATCGGCAGTGCCAGACCCATGTCGCCGTAGGCGAGCGCCTCGGCGACCAGCGCGTTGGTGACCGTGCTGCGGTGAGCCGCGATGCCGTCGAAGTCCTCGGGGATGTTGATCGCGGTGACGCCGATCTCGGTTGCCTTGGCGACCAGCCCGGCCGGATGGGCCGCGGCGGCGTCGGCATCGTGAGCGGCCGGCCGCAGGAGCTCTTCGGCGAACTCCGCCACGGTCTCGACGATCATCTTCTGCTCGTCGTCGGGGGTGAGGTCGAAGTAGTCCGCGCCGCTGGTCTTGAGGCGGGTCGGCGGCTTGCCGCCACTCTGCACCCGCTTGAAGGTGCGGGTGGTGGCTCCCAGGGTCGAGAACGTGGTCTTGACGCCGTAGCGCAGCCCGCGGTTGAGGGGGTCACGCAGGCCGTACTTGTCCAGGAACTCCTGCCCGAGAAGTGGCGTCAGCACCGCTAGGGCGACGGACGTCGGCGAGCGCTTGTGCTTCTGCAGGCCCACGGAACTCTCGGAACCGGTCCGCGGGGGGCGCTTCTTGGAACCGTTGGTCGAAGGGAGGGTGTTGGTCATGTTGGCAGCCTCGCGTCAGTTGGGCAGTGCTATACGACCGTATCTTACTCCTGAGTAAGGTACGGCGGATCTGTAACCAACGTCACGCGCGAGGAGGCGCCGAGCCGCGTCGTCAGTCGTCGCCGGGGGGCGGTCCCATCGGCACGAGGACGGGCGTGAACGGCACGCTGATCCGCGGGTCGGCCACTGCGGCCGGTGCGACGAGCGCAGCGCCCAGTCCAGTCAGGGCGGCCGCGGCGAGGATCGTGGACTTCTTCATCCAGCTGACCGTAGGGAAGCCGGGTTGCCCGGGGAATAGGGGAATTCCCTATTCTTTCGGCATTCCTGCCGCGCTTCGGCTCGTCACCGGATCAGCGCGGGGTGATGCCGGCGAGGACCTGGTCATGGAGCAGCCCGTTGGTGGCGACGGCGCTTCCGCCGTGCGGACCCGGCTGGCCCTCCACGTTGGTGAAGCGGCCGCCCGCCTCGCGAACGACGATGTCCAGCGGGGCCAGGTCCCAGAGCTTGACCTCGGGCTCGGCGACGACGTCCACCGCCCCCTCGGCGAGCAGGCAGTACGACCAGAAGTCGCCGTATCCGCGGACCCGCCACACCGCGTCCGTGAGCTCGAGGAAGCGGGGGCGCCGCTCCTCCCACCCGACGAGGTCGGAGAACGACAGGCTGGCCGCGTCGAGGGCCGAGACGCCGGAGACCGAGATGCGCCGGGTGGCGCCGTTGAAGGACGCGAATGCCCCTTCGCCGGAACCCGCCCACCACCGGCGGGCCAGGGCCGGCGCACTGACCACGCCGACGGTGGGCACGCCGTCCTCGAGTAGCGCGATCAGCGTCGACCAGACGGGTACGCCGCGAACGAAGTTCTTGGTGCCGTCGATCGGGTCGAGCACCCACTGCCGACCGGCGAACACCGCGGTGCCACCGAACTCCTCACCGAGGACGGCGTCCTCGGGTCGGTTCGCGGCGAGCAGTCCACGCAGCAGTTCCTCCGCCGATTCGTCGGCGTCGGTCACCGGCGTCAGGTCCGGCTTGGTGTCCACGCGGAGGTCGAGCGCACCGAACCTGTCCAAGGTGAGGGCGTCGGCCTCGTCGGCCATCCGGAGGGCGAGCTCGAGGTCGTCGGAGATGGTGCTCATGGGAGCAGTCCTACCATGGGCGGTGTGTTCGAAATCCTGGTGATCCTGCTCATCGTCGGTGCCATCGTTCTGCTGTTGGCACCGCGGATCATGCGGGGCCGCGGCCCGGCTGGCGTCGGCAGGCCCGGCGCCGAGCTCGCGCAGGGCACGTTGCTGGTCACGGGCGTCAGCGCGGGGCCCGATTCGGACGGCTCCCAGAACGTGACGATCACCGGGGTGATCAACGGTCCCACGGTCCGCGAACACGAGGTCTACACGCGCATGGTCATGAACGTCGGTGCCTCGCCGACCATGGGACAGCTGATCCCCGTCCTCTATTCGCCGAAGAATCCCGACAAGTGGGGATTCGCTCCGACTCAGGCTCCCGACGTGCCCGACGCGCCGACCGGACCGACCGAACTTCGCTGACCGGGTGTAAGACGGGACCATGCCGCAATCACTGCCCGAGGGCCTGCTCGACCTCCTGCGCCGTCCGAGCCCGTGTTTCATCGCCACCCTGATGCCAGACGGATCCCCGCAGCTGACCGAGACCTGGGTGAGCACCGACGGTGAGAACGTCGTCATCAACATCGTCGACGGCATGCAAAAGGCCCGCAACATCGCGAGGGATCCGCGGGTCGCCGTGAACGTCGTCGATCCGGACGACGTCCGGCGGTTCTATGCGGTCCGCGGCCGGGTGGTGAAGGTGACCTCCGAGGGCGGCCGCGAGAGCATCCACGAGATCTCGCACAAGTACACGGGCGCGCCGTACGCGTTCTACAGCGGCAATCCCGACGAGACGCGGTTGCTGATCACCATCGAGGCCGATCGGGTGACGCCACCAGCTGGGGAGTGATCTCCTCACCCATACTCGGCGCGTCTCCTCAGCCGTGCCCGATCCGCAGTAGGTCCGCCACGCTGGTCAGCTTCACCCGAGGCCGACCGTGTGGCTCACCGGCGCCCCGCTCGTGGGCGTCGATCAACTTCCAGTGGTCGTCCGTGACCAGCTGCGGTTGGCGCGACAGCAGCCACTCGACGGCGTCCTCGCCGGAGCCCGACGGCTCTCTGCCCACGAGATCGGCCACCAGGGTGTCCACCGTGGCGGCCGAGTCCTTCTTGTTGCTGCCGATCACCCCCGATGGGCCGCGCTTGATCCAGCCCACGACGTATTCGTTGCGGCTGCCCTCGATTCGACCGTCGGTGTGCGGGATGGTGCCCGAGCGTGCGTCGAACGGCAGTCCCGGCGTCGGTATGCCCCGGTAACCGACCGCGCGCACCACCAGCTCGGCGGGGAGGTCTTCGCGAAAACCGGTGTCCTTGGCCACCATTCGGCCGCCGTCGTTCACCAGCTCGTTGCGGCCGAGCACGATCGAGGAGACCGCGTCGGTTCCCCGGATCTCGATGGGGGAGGTGTGGAACCGAAACACGATGCGGCGCTTGGCGCCCCGCGGCTCGCGATCGGCGTATCCACGCAACACCTTGATGTTTTGCTTGGCCGTCTTGCCCGCCGCCTCGATCTCCTCGTCGGTGAGGTCGGCGACGTCGGCCGGATCGACGATCACGTCGACGTCGGCCATCGCCTCCAGGTCGCCCAGCTCCCGCAACTCCAGCGTCGTGAAGGTGGCCTGCAGCGGGCCGCGGCGCCCGAGCACCACCACCTCCTGAACGCCCTTGGCGTGCAGGGACTCCAAGGCGTGGTCGGCGATGTCTGTGTTGGCCAGGGCGGTGGGATCGCTTACCAGGATCCGGGCCACGTCGAGAGCCACGTTGCCGTTGCCGATCACCACGGCGCGTCCGGACGTCAGCTTCGGTGCCATCTCCACGAAGTGCGGATGGGCGTTGTACCAACCGACGAAGTCGACGGCGGCCACGCTGCCGGGCAGATCCTCGCCGAGGATGCCCAGCGGGCGGTCGGACTGGGCACCCACCGCGTAGATGACCGCGTCGTAGCGCTCGGCGAGTTCGGCGGCCTGCACGTGGTCACCGACCCTGATGTTGCCGAAGAAGCGAAAGCGCGGGTCGTTGGCGGTCTTCTCGAACTGGGCGCTGATGGTCTTGATCTTCGGGTGGTCGGGTGCGACGCCGGACCGCACCAGCCCCCACGGGGTCGGCAGCATCTCCAGCATGTCGACGCGGACGTCTTTGGGCTGCTCGGAGCCCTGCGTGGAGTCGGCGAACTTCAACAGTGATGCGGCCGCGAAGTAGCCGGATGGACCGGCACCGACGATCGCCACACGGTATGGGCGCAAGGGATGAGCCTTCCCGAGGAAGCGTGTTCGAGCCGGTGATGCGCAAGGGGGCTGTCGCGACGTCACCGGCCTGGTTACCAAGCCGATGCTAGACCCGCAGAGCGGTCGGTACCCTGAACTCCCG
This sequence comes from Mycolicibacterium sichuanense, assembly GCF_033741125.1. Taxonomy (NCBI): domain Bacteria; kingdom Bacillati; phylum Actinomycetota; class Actinomycetes; order Mycobacteriales; family Mycobacteriaceae; genus Mycobacterium; species Mycolicibacterium sichuanense. Next base: position 886,650 of record NZ_JAWQPU010000001.1, read on the forward strand.
TGGATCCCGACCGGCAAGAAGACATCGCAGCGCTCGACACCACTTTGACGACGGTGGAGCGGGTGCTCGACGTCGACGGGCTACGCGGCCGCATCAAGACCCTCGAGGACGCCGCGTCCGACCCCAAGCTGTGGGACGACCAGTCGCGGGCCCAGAAGGTGACCAGCGAGCTGTCGCACGCCCAGAGTGAACTGCGGCGCGTCGAGGAGCTCCGGCAGCGACTCGAGGACCTCCCGGTGATGTACGAACTCGCCGCCGAGGAAGAGGGCGCCAGCAGCGCCGAGGCGCTCGCCGACGCCGACGCCGAACTCGCCAAGCTCCGCGAGGACATCGAGGCCATGGAGGTCCGCACCCTGCTGTCGGGGGAGTACGACGAGCGCGAGGCCGTCGTGACGATCCGTTCGGGTGCCGGTGGCGTCGACGCCGCGGACTGGGCTGAGATGCTGATGCGGATGTACATCCGCTGGGCGGAGAAGCACGACTACGGCGTCGAGGTGTTCGACACCTCCTACGCCGAGGAGGCCGGCATCAAGAGCGCGACCTTCGCCGTGCACGCCCCGTACGCCTACGGCACGCTCTCGGTCGAGCAGGGCACGCACCGGCTGGTGCGCATCAGCCCGTTCGACAACCAGAGCCGGCGTCAGACGTCCTTCGCGGACGTCGAGGTGCTGCCGGTGGTGGACACCGCCGATCACATCGACATCCCCGATGGTGACGTGCGCGTCGACGTCTACCGGTCCAGTGGGCCGGGTGGGCAGTCGGTGAACACCACCGACTCGGCGGTACGCCTGACTCACATTCCGACCGGTATCGTGGTGACCTGCCAGAACGAGAAGTCGCAGCTGCAGAACAAGGTTTCCGCGATGCGCGTTCTGCAGGCGAAGTTGTTGGAGCGCAAGCGCTTGGAGGAGCGCGCCGAGATGGACGCGCTCAAGGGTGACGGTGGCAGTTCGTGGGGCAACCAGATGCGGTCCTACGTCTTGCACCCGTACCAAATGGTCAAGGACTTGCGTAACGATTACGAAGTCGGAAATCCCGCAGCGGTACTCGACGGCGACATCGACGGATTCCTGGAAGCGGGCATCCGTTGGCGCAATAGGAAAGATGACGACTAGGTATTCAGCGATCGGTTGGTCGCAGACGTGGCACGACTTCTGGCGCGGTGGCATCGGGGAGTGGATCCTCACGCGGGGTCTGAAGATCGCGCTGTTGGTCATCTTCGCGATGCTGGCGGCGCGCTTCATCAGCTGGGTCGCCCAGAAGGTCACCCGCCGCATCGACGCGGACTTCCAGGAGACCGATCAGCTGGTGCGCACCGAGAGCGCCAAGCACCGGCAGGCGGTCGCATCCGTCATCTCCTGGGTGTCGATCGCCGTGCTCTTCGTCGTCGTCGCGGTGGACATCACCGACGTACTGGCAATTCCGGTGGGTTCGCTGGTCGCCCCCGCGGCGGTACTTGGTGCGGCGCTGGGCTTCGGTGCCCAGCGCGTCGTGCAGGACCTGCTGTCGGGCTTCTTCATCATCACCGAGAAGCAGTACGGGTTCGGTGACCTCGTCGCGTTGACCGTCGCGGGCATCGCCGCGCCGGCCGAGGGCACGGTGGAGGACGTCACGCTGCGCGTCACCAAGCTTCGCTCCACCGAGGGCGAGGTCTTCACCATCCCCAACGGTCAGATCGTCAAGACCATGAACCTGTCCAAGGACTGGGCGCGCGCGGTGATCGACATTCCGGTGCCGACCAGTGCCGATCTGACCCGCGTCGACGAGGTGTTGCACGGAGTCAGTGAAACCGCCATGAAGAACGCCAGCCTGCGCAAGCTGCTGCTGGATCCGCCGCAGGTGATGGGCGTGGAGAGCATCGAAGTCGACACCGTGAACTTGCGTATGGTCGCGCGTACGTTGCCGGGCAAGCAGTTCGAAGTCGGCCGCCAGCTTCGGGTGCTGGTGATCGCCGGCCTGATCCGGGCCGGCATCGTCACCTCGGCGGACACCTCGCCCTCGGTGAACACGATCCCCAGTCCCGCCACCGTCACCCCGTCACCGTCCCAGGGTGGCCAGGCCGAGGCGCAGACCGCGGAGGATGCGCGATGAGCCTCTGGGATTGGGTCACGCGCCGGCGCACCGACCGCGGTTGGCCGGGTTACATGATCAACGGCCGCATCCGAACCTCGACCGCTGCCCTCGTCGTGGCCTTCATCGTGATCTCGTGGGTGCACAACGCCTACCAGCCGCCCGCGTCGACGCCCAGCACGCCCGAGACCGCCCAGGTGGTGCCGCCGGGGTTCATGCCCGACCCGGAGTACACCTGGGTGCCGCGAACCAATGTCCAGACCCAGCCCAGGACGACGACGTACCGGCCCACGCCGACGACGACGGAGACGACGACCGAGACCACCACGACGAGCGAGCCGACGGAGTCCGTTGCGCCCACCAGCCCGACCACGAGTGGCTCGGAGAACCCGACGACAGTCGTCGACCCCGACGGTCCCGGCCCGCTGCCCCCGACGACCGTCACCGGAACCGCCCCGTCGAGTACCGCGCTGCTGCCGGTGCCGAACAGATCGGGCACGTCGACGACCACCACCACGACCGTCGCGCCCGGCGCGGGAGTGCTCTTCCCACCCCCCGCGCCCCCCGGGTAGTCCGGTTGCCGGACGCGACCCGGCTACACTGGCGTGCCGTGATGATCACCCTCGACCACGTGAGCAAGCAGTACAAATCCTCGGCACGCCCAGCTCTGGACAACGTCTCGCTCAAGATCGACAAGGGGGAGTTCGTCTTTCTCATCGGGCCCTCCGGTTCGGGCAAGTCGACCTTCATGCGGCTGCTCCTCGCCGAGGACACCCCGACCCACGGCGACATCCAGGTCTCGAAGTTCCACGTCAACAAGTTGCCCAGCCGACACATCCCCGGCCTGCGGCAGGTGCTTGGTTGCGTGTTTCAGGACTTCCGTCTGCTGCAGCAGAAGACCGTGTTCGAGAACGTGGCGTTCGCCCTCGAGGTGATCGGGAAGCGGTCCGACGTGATCAACCGGGTGGTGCCCGACGTCTTGGAGATGGTGGGCCTGTCCGGCAAGGCGAACCGACTCCCCAGCGAGCTGTCCGGCGGTGAGCAGCAGCGCGTCGCCATCGCGCGGGCGTTCGTGAATCGGCCGCTGGTGCTGCTGGCCGACGAGCCGACGGGCAACCTCGACCCCGAGACCAGCAAGGACATCATGGATCTGCTCGAGCGGATCAACCGCACCGGTACGACGGTGTTGATGGCGACCCACGACCATCACATCGTCGACTCGATGCGCCAGCGAGTCATCGAACTGGAGCTGGGACGACTGATCCGCGACGAACAGCGCGGTGTCTATGGAATGGATCGCTAAGTGCGCTTCGGCTTTCTCGTCAACGAAGTCCTCACCGGGCTTCGTCGCAACGTCACGATGACGGTCGCCATGATCTTGACGACCGCCATCTCGATCGGCCTGTTCGGCGGCGGCTTGCTCGTCGTGCGTCTGGCCGACAGTTCCCGCAACATCTATCTGGACCGCGTCGAGAGTCAGGTGTTCCTCACCAACGACGTCTCGGCCAACGATCCGACCTGCGACTCCGATCCGTGCAAGGCGCTGCGCAAGCAGATCGAGGATCGCGACGACGTCAGATCCGTCCGCTTCCTGAACCAGCAGGACGCCTACGACGACGCGATCAAGAAGTTCCCGCAGTACAAGGACGTCGCAGGCAAGGACGCATTCCCCGCATCCTTCGTGGTCAAGCTCGACGACCCCGAGCAGCACAAGCAGTTCGACGAGGCGCTCAAGGGTCAGCCCGGTGTGCTGAACGTGCTGAATCAGAAGGACCTGATCGACCGGCTCTTCGCGGTGCTCGACGGGTTGAGTGCGGCGGCGTTCGCGGTGGCGCTGGTGCAGGCGGTCGGCGCGATCCTGCTCATCGCGAACATGGTTCAGGTCGCCGCCTACACCCGAAGAACGGAGGTGGGCATCATGCGATTGGTCGGCGCGAGCCGGTGGTATACCCAGCTGCCGTTCCTCGTCGAGGCGATGCTGGCGGCCTTCATCGGTGTGGTGATCTCGATCGTGGGCCTGATCCTGGTGCGGGCGCTGTTCCTGGAGAGGGCGCTCAACCAGTTCTATCAAGCCAATTTGATCGCCCGAATCGATTACGCGGACATCCTCTACATCTCGCCGATCCTGCTGCTGGTCGGCGTGGCGATGGCAGGTGTCACGGGCTACGTCACCCTGCGGCTGTACGTGCGGCGTTAGCGTGGTCAACAAGAAGAAGGTCGACGAGGCGACGCGCCGCAACAACCAGGTGGTGGCCACCAACCGCAGGGCGCGGCACAACTATTCGATCCTGGAGACCTTCGAGGCCGGGGTGGCGTTGATGGGTACCGAGGTCAAGGCCCTGCGCGATGGCCAGGCCTCCCTCGCCGACGCCTTCGCCACCGTCGACGACGGTGAGATCTGGCTGCGCAACGTGCACATCCCGGAGTATCACCACGGGTCGTGGACCAACCACGCACCGCGCCGCAATCGCAAGCTGCTGTTGCACCGCAGCCAGATCGACACGCTGATCGGCAAGATCCGCGACGGCAACCTGTCGCTGGTACCGCTGTCGCTGTACTTCACCGAGGGCAAGGTCAAGGTCGAGCTGGCCCTCGCGCGCGGCAAGCAGGCGCATGACAAGCGTCAAGATCTGGCCAAACGCGACGCCGACCGCGAGATCACCCGGGAATTGGGCAGGCGCTCCAAGGGCATGCGCTGATCGGCTCCCTGCAGGGGCCAGCTCTGGCCCTGATGTCCGGAATGGGCTACGGGGTGAGCGACTTCGTCGGTGGGTTGGCGTCGCGACGGGTCGCGGCGCTGCGGGTCGTGCTGGTGTCCTACCCCGTGGCCTTGCTGTTGCTGACCGTCGCCGCCAGCGTCGTCGGCGGCCACGTGTCGACCCCGGCCGTCGGGTGGGGTTCGCTGTGCGGGTTCAGTCAGGCGTTCGGGGTGTGGTGGTTCTACGCTGCGCTCGCCAAAGGGCCGATGTCGCTGGTGTCCCCGCTGGCCGCGATCCTGGTCTCGGGTGTGCCGGTCGTTGCGGGTGTCGTGGTGCTGGGGGAGCGGCCTGGCGCGGCCGCCATCGTCGGGATCGGTTTGGCGCTGGTCGCGGTGGTGCTGGTGAGCCGGGAGTTGCGCGACGGGGATTCGACACCGCATCGCTTCACGGTCAAGGTCGCCTGGCTGACCCTGGGCGCGGGTTTGGCGTTCGGGCTGAACTTCGTGCTGATCGATCAGGCGCCGGTTCAGGCGGGGCTGTGGCCGCTGGTCTTCGCACGTCTGACGGCGAGCCTGGTCGTCGTCGTCATCGCCGCGGTGTCGGGCAACCTGGCCGCCCCAGCTGGGGTGCCGCTGCGGTTGGCGGTGGCCGCCGGCGTGCTGGACACCATCTCCAACGTGGCGATGCTGCTGGCGCTGCACGCCTCGCTGTTGTCGCTGACCAGCGTGCTGATCTCGCTGTACCCGGCGGGCACCGTCGGCCTGGCTCTGGTGGTGCTCAAGGAGAGGGTGACCCGCTGGCAGGTTGCCGGCATGGCGCTGGCGTTGGTGTCGGTCGGGTTGATCGCGGTCGGCTGACGAAAGCCGGGGTCCGTCGTACGCTGAACCTCCTCGTCGACCAACCGCGCGGAGGGATGCATGCCGGCCGAGCCCCTGGACGCCTCCACCCGACTGGCCCTGGAACGCACCCGGCTGGCCAACGAGCGAACCCTGATGGCCTGGATCCGCACGTGCACCTCGCTGATCGCCTTCGGCTTCACGATCTTCAACTTCTTTCAGTTCCTCGACACGAAGGAAGGGGTGCGGCAAGGCATCGTCAGTCCGTGGGTCGTCGGGGTGTTGATGATCGTCGTGGGGCTGACCGGGCTCGTCCTGGCCTCACTTCAGCACCGCCAGGCGATGAAGGCGCTCGAGGCGGAGGCCGGCCCGATGCCGTACTCCGTCTCCGGGGTCATGGCTGGTCTCATCGCCGTCCTGGGCATCGTGGCATTGGCCGCCGTGGGGTGGCGGATGTAGGGTCGTCCGGCGCTGCGACCGCGCTATGATGGATCATCCCGCTGAAAGTCGGCGGGGATGCGAGGGGCTGAACGGTTTCGACTTCGCGCATCGAATCGAGGGAAGCGTGCCGGTGCAGGCAAGAGACCACCGTAAGCGTCGTTGCAACCAATTAAGCGCCGATTCCAATCAGCGCGACTACGCCCTCGCTGCCTAAGCGATAGCGTGTCCGTCAGACCGGGAGAGCCCTCGACCCGGACCCTGGCGTCATCTAGAGGGATCAACCGATGAGTTCGGTCGCGGGACTCATCGGGACACTTGCAGCGACTGGGATCGTCATCTCGGCTCGTCCGCGTGACCGAGAGATCCAAGTAGAGACATAGCGGACTGCGCACGGAGAAGCCTCGAGGGAATGCCGTAGGACCCGGGTTCGATTCCCGGCAGCTCCACCAGGAAACGCCCCGGTCAGAGAATTTCTGACCGGGGCGCTCGGTTGTCCGCCGGTTCCTTCCGGACGTCGGCAGGGTTGAGCGACCCACCCCCTGTGCCGTCGACCTCGGCGATTACGTCCCGAAGTACTCGTGGATCTGCCGGACGGCCATGGAGCCCTCTCCGACTGCAGACGACACCCGCTTCACCGAGCCGCTGCGCACGTCTCCCACGGCGAACACGCCGGGTCGGCTGGTCTCCAACGTGTTCGGCCGGCGCCCCGCGGGCGTCTGATTGCCGTCGGCGCCCGAGTAGAGCGCGGCCGGGCCGGTCGGGATGAACCCGTAGTCGTCGAGCTGGACGGCACCGTCGAGCCACGCGGTGGGAGGGTCCGCGCCGATGAAGACGAACAGTGCCCTGGTTGGGATCGAGTGGCGCTGGCGCGTGCGGTTGTCCTCGATCACCACCACGCGAAGCTTGTCGTCCCCGTGCACCTCGCGGACCTCGGTGCGCGACTGGATCGTCACGCGCGGATGCCGTTCGATCTGGTCGATGAGATACCGGGACATCGTCGCGGCCAGGCCCTCCCCCCGAATCACCACGTAGACGTGCGAGACCCGTTCGGCGAGGAAGACCGCGGCCTGTCCCGCGGAGTTTCCGCCCCCGACGATGACCACCGGCCCCGTGCCGCACAGCAGTGCCTCCTGGACGGTGGCGGCGTAGTACACGCCGTTGCCCTCGAACGCGTCCAGGCCGGGGACCGCGAGCTTGCGGTGCCTGGCCCCCATCGCCAGGACGACCGCTCGGGCCACCACCGTCGCACCGTCGGCCAGTGTCAGCTGATGTTGCCCTTCACCGGAGACGAGCCCAACGACGTCCGCGGACAACGAGATTCGCGCGCCGAACTTCGCGGCCTGCAGGCAAGCGCGTTCGGCGAGATCGCCGCCGGAGATGCCGCCGGGGAAACCGAGATAGTTCTCGATCCTCGACGACGTCCCGGCCTGTCCGCCGGTCGCGATCCGCTCCATGGCCGCGATGGTCAGTCCGTCCGACGCCGCGTAGACCGCGGCGCCGAGTCCCGCCGGTCCCGCTCCCACCACGATGACGTCGGCCTCGCTCGGCAACGCGTCCGGCACCGGCAGGCCCACCCGCCGCGCGAGTTCTGCGTTGGACGGATTGCGCAGCACCGCACCGCCCCAGATCACCACCGGGGTGTCCTGGGCGGTCACCCCGAACCGCTGGAGCAGGCGCTCGGCCTGCGGGTCGCGCTCGAGGTCGAACCAGCGATGCGGCAACCGATTTCGCGCGGCGAATTCGCGCAGCCGAACGGTATCCGGTGAAAAGCAGGAACCGATGATGCGGAACCCGGATCCCTCCTGGATGAGCAGGCAGCGTCGCCACAGGTACGCGCGAAGGATTAGATCGCTGAGTGCCGGATCGTGAGCCACCAGGTCGCGTACCCGCTCGGTCGGGACCACCAGCACTTCACCGGATTCGACCACCTCGGCGGTGTAGAACGCGGCCTGCCCCTCGAGGTCACCCAGCTCGCCGAGGAACCGCCCGGGGCCGTGGACCCGCGTCACGCGCTGCTCGCCCTCTTCGTCGGTGGTGCTGATGGCCACCTTGCCGGACAGGATCACGAAGAAGTAGTCGGCACGCTCGCCTTCGCGCACCAGCGTCTCGCCCACGACGACGGGTCGCCGGGCCCCACCCCGCTCGAGCATGGCCACCTGGTCGTCGGACAGCCGCGGGTAAGCGCCGTAGACATCGGGGGTTTCGGCCGGCGGAGGTGATCGACGTTCGTCGACCACGGCCTCAGACATAGTATTCGTGGACATAGCACCACCGCCAATTCTCGCCGGGTTCGAAGGACTGCACGATCGGATGTCCGATGGTGTGGGCGTGGGCCCGGGCGTGCCGCATGGGCGACGAATCACAACAGCCGACGTGTCCGCAGGTAAGGCACAGCCGCAGGTGCAGCCAGGGCGTACCGAGCCGCAGACAATCCTCGCACCCGCTCGAGTGTGGGTGTACCGGGCGGATCGCCGCCACGTGCGGATCCATGGATACCGACGTCATGATCGTGCCTCCTTCGATTCATCTTCCATGAGAGCCTCATCTAGCCAATGACGCAGTGCCGCAACGGGAGCAGCACCCGACTGTCGCCGTAGGACCCGGCCCTGATCGAGCACCAGCAGGGTAGGGACCGCCTGCACGGAGAATCGCCGAGAGGTCTCCGGCGCCGTGTCCACGTCGACCTTGACGAGCTTGAGCTGGCCGGCGCGTTCGGTGGCCAGCTGTTCGAGTGCCGGGCTCACCATGCGGCACGGTCCGCACCAGGGTGCCCACAGGTCGACCAGCACGGGAACCGAGGAGTTCTCGGCGATGTCGGCGAAGTCCCCGTCTCCGGCTGCGGCGATCCACGGCAGCCACTGGTGGCAGTTCGCGCATCGGGGCTTGCCGATGGCCGCCGGGGGCACGCGGTTGCGGGTACTGCAGTGCGGACACGTCACGATCTCCGATTCCATGGTGTTCCTCCGTCAAACCGTCAGGGCCGGCTCGGAATAGTCCACGGTCAGTGCGCCATCCTTAGCGGTGATGCGGATCGTTCCGCTGCCCTCGATGTCTCCGCGCAGCAGGGCCCGGCCGATCTTGGTCTCCAACTCGTGGGCGATGTAGCGGCGCAACGGCCGCGCTCCGTACACCGGGTCGTAGCCGTGTTCGGCGATCATCCTGCGCGCTTCGGGGGTGACGTCGAGCTCGATCTGCCGCTGCGCCAGTCGATCTCGCAGCTCGGACAGCTGAAGTTCGACGATCCTCTCCAGTTGCGACATCGACAGCGGGGTGAACAACACGATGTCGTCGATGCGATTGAGGAACTCGGGCCGGAAGTGGTCACGCAACTCGGCCATCACCCGGTCGTGCGCGTCGGGTTTGATCTCGCCGTCCGCGGTCACCCCGTCGAGCAGGTGGTGCGACCCGATGTTGGACGTCATGATCACCACCGTGTTGCGGAAGTCGACCTGGCGCCCTTGGGAATCGGTGAGCCTGCCGTCGTCGAGTACCTGCAGCAGGGTGTTGAAGACGTCGGTGTGGGCCTTCTCGATCTCGTCGAGCAGCACGACGGAATAGGGCTTGCGCCGCACCGCCTCGGTGAGCTGGCCGCCCTCCTCGTATCCGACGTATCCCGGTGGTGCGCCGACCAATCGGCTCACCGTGTGGCGCTCCTGGTATTCGCTCATGTCCAGCCGGACCGTGTTGTCCTCGCTGTCGAACAACGCGGCGGCCAGCGTCTTGGCCAGCTCGGTCTTGCCGACCCCGGTCGGTCCGAGGAAGATGAACGAGCCGATCGGGCGGCGCGGATCGCGGATCCCGGAGCGGGCCCGGATCACCGCGTCGGCGACGAGTTGAACCGCCTCGTCCTGACCGATCACCCTCTCGTGCAGGATTTCGTCGAGCCGCAGCAGCTTCTCCCGTTCGCCCTCCTGCAGGCGGGCGACGGGTATCCCGGTCCAGGCGGCCACGATCTCGGCGATCTCGTCTTCGGTGACGACCTCGCGCAGCAGGCGCTTCTCACCCTGCTTGGAGGTCAGTTGCTCCTCGGCGGCGGCGAGCTTGCGTTCCACCTCGGTGATCTGGCCGTACCGCAGTTCGGCGGCGCGGTTGAGGTCATAGGCGCGCTCGGCCGCTTCGGCCTCCTGCCGCAGCTGCTCGAGTTGAGCGCGCAACTCCTGGACCCGCTTGATTGCCCGTCGTTCGGCGTCCCACTGCGCGTGCCGGGCATCGGCGTCGGCGCGCAGATCGGCGAGCTCCTTGCGCAGTTCGGCCAGTCGGGACTTGCTGGCCGCGTCGGTCTCCTTGGCCAGTGCCGCCTCCTCGATCTCGAGTCGGGTGACCCGACGGGTGAGCTCGTCGAGTTCGGCTGGCATCGAATCGATTTCGGTGCGCAACCGGGCGCACGCCTCGTCCACCAGGTCGATGGCCTTGTCGGGCAGGAAGCGATCGGTGATGTAGCGGTGCGACAGCGTGGCCGCAGCCACCAGTGCGGCATCCTGAATCTTCACCCCGTGGAACACTTCCAGGCGTTCACGCAGGCCGCGCAGGATCGACACGGCGTCCTCCAGGTCGGGTTCGTCGACCAACACGGTTTGGAACCGGCGCTCCAACGCGGCGTCCTTCTCGATGTGCTTGCGGTATTCGTCGAGGGTGGTGGCACCGATCATGTGCAGTTCACCGCGCGCGAGCATCGGTTTGAGCATGTTGCCGGCGTCCAGCGATCCCTCGGTCGCGCCGGCCCCCACCACGGTGTGGAGTTCGTCGACGAACAACAGGATCCGTCCGTCGGCCGCCTTCACCTCCGAAAGTACTGCCTGCAGCCGTTCCTCGAACTCGCCCCGGTACTTCGCGCCGGCCACCAGTGAACCCATGTCGAGGGAGAAGACCGTCCTGTCGCGCAAGCCCTCCGGCACGTCGGCACGGACGATCCGCTGAGCCAGCCCCTCGATGATCGCGGTCTTGCCGACACCGGGGTCGCCGATGAGCACCGGATTGTTCTTCGTCTTGCGGCTGAGGATCTGGATGACCCGGCGGATCTCGGCGTCTCGGCCGATCACCGGATCCAGCTTGCCGGCACGGCCTTCGGCGACCAGGTCGCGGCCGTACTTCTCCAGCGACTCGTAGGCCCCCTCGGGTGACGCGGACGTGACCCGTTGATTGCCGCGCACCGTGGACAGCGCGCCGAGGAATGCCTCCCGTGTGACGCCGTGGGCGGTGAGGATCCGCCCCGCGGCGCTCGTCGAACCGTCCTCGGCGAGGGCGATGACGAGGTGTTCGACCGACACGTAGTCGTCCTTGAGCCGCTTGGCCTCCCGCTCAGCGGTCTCCAGCACGGCGGCCAGATGCCTGGTCACCGAGACCTGCCCCGGTGTAGCGCCAGGGCCGCTCACCTTGGGACGCCTGTTCAGCTCGCGTTCCAGGTCGGCCCGCAGCGCCGCGGTGTCGGTGCCCGCCTGCAGGAGCAGTCGCGGCACCAGACCCTCGGGCTGATCGATGAGCGCCATCAACAGGTGTTCACCGTCGACCTCGACGTGCCCCATGCGGGTGGCGATGCTCTGCGCCTCCGCCAACGCCTCCTGCGACTTCTGCGTCAGCTTGTCGATGTCCACCGTGGTGACCTTCCTTGGCGAGAAGCGGATTCCAGCGCGTCGATGTGGTCGAGCAGGTCGAGCACCAGTCCAATGGCCGCATAGTTCAGCCCGAGACCGGTCCGCAGCCGCTGGATGCGGGCGACCGTCGTCACCACCGACGGTTCGAATCGCAGATCGCCGCGGACGTCCCACCGGCACGCGACGAGGCCAAGGGCCGCAAACCGGCGCACCATGTCGGGATGCAGCCCGCAGCGCGCGGCGAATTCATCCAGCGGCATGCCGGGTCGGCGGGCCAGGGTGTGGCGTGGCGCGGTCATCGTCCCCTCCTCGGGTCGAACGTGGACACCGTCGCCAATCGTTCGAACAGATCACGTTCCTGGGCAGTGGGTTTCGGCGGGACCATGACCTTGATCTCGGCGTAGAGGTCACCGGCTGCACCGTGAGGGTTGGGCATGCCTTCGCCCCGCAGCCGCAGCCGCCTGCCAGTGGAGGATCCCGCGGGGACCTTGACCTTCGCTTCGCCCCCCGGCGTGCGGATCGCGACGGTGGTCCCCAGTGCCGCCTCCCACGGGGACACCGGCAGATCGGTGGTGACGTCGCGACCGTCGAGCCGGAAGTTCGAATCTGCCTTGATGCGCACCCGCAGATAGAGATCCCCGGCCGGCCCGTCACCGCTGCCCCGGCCTCCCTCACCGGCCAGCCGTATCCGCTGTCCGTCGACGACTCCGGCGGGGATGGTGACGCCGTAGCTGCGGCCGTCCAGTGAGATCTGGCGTTTGCCGCCGCGGTAGGCCTCCTCGACGGTCAACTCCAGCACCGCCTCCTGGTCGGCGCCCGGAATCGGCCCGAAGCCGCCACCGCCGCCGAACATGTCGCCGAAGAGGTCCTCGATGTTGATGCCGCCCGCTGCCCCGCCAAACCCTTGGCCGTAGCGCGCCTGCCCGCCGGATTGCCGTGCGCGGCCGAAGCCTCCGGCGCCGGCAGTTGCACGCTGCTCCCAGTCCTCGGGAACCTGCCGGAAGTCCTCGCCGAAGCGGTCGTAACGCTTGCGGGTGTCGGGATCGGCCAGCACGTGATAGGCCTCATTGACCTCCTTGAACCGGTCCTCGGCCGCCGGATCCTTGTTGACGTCCGGGTGGTACTTGCGGGCCAGTGTGCGGAATGCCTGCTGGATCTGGTCGGCGGTCGCATCCCGCGACACCCCGAGGACGTCGTAGTAGTCGCGCGCCACCCGAGCTCACTCCCCGCGTCGGCTGACGACCACGGCCGCCGGCCGCAACTGGTCCGAGCCCCGCCCATACCCCGGACGCACCACCTCCAGGACCGTCCCCGGTGCGCTGTCCGCGTGTTCGACGACGCCGACCACCTCGTGGCGTTGCGGGTCGAACGGCACGCCGGACTCCTCGTCGCGCGGATAGCCGAGGTGATCCAGCACCTGAAGCGCCTCGCCCAGAATGCTTCTCACACCCTCGATGACGGCGTCGGACTGCTCGCCCGCGTGCGCGATCGCGCGCTCCAGGTTGTCCACGACGGGCAGCCAAGCCGCGGCCACCTTGGAGCGTGCCGCCGTGCGCTCTCGATCCAGTTCGCGGGCGTAACGCTTGCGCAGGTTGTCCAGGTCGGCCACCGCCCGTCTTGCCCGATCCTCGGCCTTGGCCAGTTCGGCGTCCGAATCGGGCTGGGCGACAACCGCTTCGGTTGAGCTCGGCACGTGCGCTTCGCGTTCCTCGTCCGTCGACGTGTGCTCCGTCGAGCTGACCATCTCGGCTCAGCTCCGATCGAACTCGGCGTCGACCACGTCGTCGTCGCCGACGGGCGCGCCGTGGCCGTTGGCCGAGTGCGCCTGTTGGCCGTTGCTGCCGGCAGCCGGGGCGGCCTGCAGTCCGTAGAGAACCTGCTGGAGTTCGGAGGTCAGTGCCTGCACGCGCTCCAGCGGGGCCTCGTCCTTGATGGCTTGGCGGGCATCGGTGATCAGCATCTCGGCGCGCGCCCGATCGTGTGGCGCTGCCGAGTCGCCCAACTCGGCCAGCCGGCGTTCGACGAGGTAGGCCGCCGAGTCCAATTCGTTTCTGGCATCGACCTGTTTGCGCAGCTGCTCGTCTTCACGGCGGTGCGCCTCGGCCTCGGCCAGCATGCGCTCGACCTCGTGCTCGTCGAGGTTGGACTGCTCACTGATGGTGATGCTCTGCTCGGCGCCGGTGTCCTTGTCGCGCGCGGTGACGTGCAGGATGCCGTTGGCGTCCACGTCGAAGGTGACCTCGATCTGGGGCTCACCGCGCGGGGCCGGCCGGATGTTCTCCAGTTTGAATCTGCCGAGGACGCGGTTGTCGCTGGCCATCTCGCGTTCGCCCTGCAGCACGACGATGTCCACGGCCGGCTGATTGTCGGCCGCCGTGCTGAACACCTCGCTGCGGCGTGCCGGGATGGTGGTGTTGCGTTCCAGGATCTTGGTCATCACACCACCGGCGGTCTCGACGCCGAGCGAGAGGGGAGTGACGTCGAGCAGTAGGACGTCGGAGACCTCGCCGGTCAGTACCCCCGCCTGGATGGCGGCACCCATCGCCACCACCTCGTCGGGGTTGACGGTCATGTTCGGGTCCTTGCCGCCGGTGAGCCGACGAACGAGGGCCTGGACGGCGGGGATGCGAGTCGACCCGCCGACCAGGATGACCTCGTCGATGTCGTTGGCCGTCACCTTGGCATCGTCCATCGCCTGCTTGACCGGACCCATGCAGCGTTCGACGAGATCGTGGACCAATTCCTCGAACTTGGAACGGTTGATGGTCGTGGTGAGGTGCTTGGGGCCGTTGGCGTCGGCGGTGACGAAGGGCAGGTTGACCTGTGTCTGGGACACCGATGACAACTCCACCTTCGCCTTCTCCGCCGCCTCGAACAGCCGCTGCAGCGCCTGGGAATCCTTGCGCAGGTCGATGTTGTTCTCGCGCTGGAACTCCTCGGCCAGATAGTCCACCAATCGGCGGTCGAAGTCGTCGCCGCCGAGGTGTGAATCACCCGCCGTGGAGCGCACTTCCACGACGCCATCGCCGACGTCGAGGAGGCTGACGTCGAACGTGCCGCCGCCGAGGTCGAAGACCAGGACCGTCTCGTGGCCCTTCTTGTCCAGTCCGTAGGCCAACGCTGCGGCCGTGGGTTCGTTGATGATGCGCAACACCTCCAGCCCGGCGATGCGGCCGGCATCCTTGGTGGCATTGCGCTGGGCGTCGTTGAAATAGGCCGGAACGGTGATGACCGCCTGCTTGACGCGCTCCCCGAGGAATTTGCTGGCGTCGTCGACGAGCTTGCGCAGCACCTGCGCGCTGATCTCCTCGGGCGAGTACTGCCGTCCGCGCACGTCGAACCGCGCCGCACCGCCGTCGCCCTCGACGACGTCGAAGCTGACCGCCTTGGCCTCCTCCGATATCTCGTCGAAGCGGCGACCGATGAAGCGTTTGGCCGAGTAGATGGTGCCCTTCGGGTTCATGATGGACTGGCGCCTGGCCAGTTGCCCGACGAGACGTTCGCCGCTCTCGGTGAAGGCCACCACCGAGGGCGTCGTTCGTGCTCCCTCGGTGTTGGGGATGACGATCGGCTCACCGCCCTGCCAGGCGGCGATCACCGAGTTGGTGGTGCCGAGGTCGATGCCTACCGCTGTTGCCATCGTCTAATCCCTTCGATTGCCGCTGATGAGTTGCACTGCACGATCGGCGACTTCGACGTCTGCGACGACGTCGTAGGACCTGGGGCGAAGCCCGCCGACCGACCGGAAGTCGCGCTGGCCCCGCTGCAACGCGTGGGTGAGTAGACCGAACAGCGCACCCACGATGGCACCGAAGATCAGGCCGTAACCGGCCAGGACCAACGCCGAGACGAGCGGCGCGATCCAGCTGAACAGCCCGAAGATCCAGCCGATGAGCGCGCCGACCAGGGCACCCGAACCGGCCCCTCGCAAGGCCGCCCCGCCGTAGCTCAGTCGGCCCAGGACCTGTTCGACGTACTCGAGATCGCGACCCACGATCGCCACCCGGTGTACCTCGAAGCCCTGATCGGCCAGGAAGTCGACCGCACGTTCGGCGTCGGCGTAGTCGTCGAAGGTGGCGATCACCTGGCGGGCAGGCTCATTGGGTCGGACCGCGGAGGTCTGCACCGTTGTATGCACGGCCATGACTGCTCCTATGCGTCCACGGTCTGTCGCGGCGCGGACGCGGTCGCGGTGGTTTCGTGCGCCTCGCCGGCGGTGCCGATTGCCACCTTGCGGGGCTTGTTCTGCGCCGAGACCGGGACGGTCAACGTCAGCACGCCGTCGGCGACTGCCGCGCTCAGCTGATTTGCATCGAGGTTGTCGCCCAGGAACAGTTGGCGTCGGAATTCGCCCTGGGGCCGTTCGTCGACGATCAGTTGGTCGCCGTCCTGGCGCAGCGGACGGCGGCGCGCGGTGATCTCGATGACGTTGCGCTCGATGGTGACGTCGATGTCCTCGGACGTGATGCCGGGGACGTCGAGGGCGATGATGAATTGGTCGCCGCGTCGCAGCGCCTCCATGGGCAGCGAGCGCGCGGTGCGAGCGCCGGCCAGCGCCTGCTCGGCCAGGCGGTCGATGTCGCGGAACGGATCGAATCGCATCAGGGCCATGTCTTCTCCTATGGTCACGGGGGTGCTCGGACGGAGGCTTCGGCAGCCGATGGTCCGTCCGCACCGCCCGCCGAGGCCTTCGAACAATGAGTCTGGCAATCGAATTCGGCCGTCGCGTGCTCCCCACGAGCCGGAATTGACGATCGAAATTGGTCCTGGCAGCACGAGGGAGCGCGCTGCGCGCGCCCGGCTCAGCTGCGAGCGCTGCGTCCACGTCCCGTGACACCTCATCGGTGATGCGACGCGCCTGCTCCGTCGGGTCCAACGGGACCGGCGCATGTGCGATGGCGCCGGCGAGGGCCTCCAGCGCCTCGGAGGCCAGCGGATTCCACTTCTCGAGCCACCCCGAGACCACCTCGACGTTCGCGATGCCCTGGTCGACGATGTGCCGCAGCAATGCAGAGGTCCATTCACGATGCCAACGCGCGTCCTCGTCGAGCGAGAAGTGGACACTCGCGAGGATCGGATCGCCGTTGGCGGTCGCGAGCGTGCCCGCGATGACCTGATCGACCAGACGATCGAACCTCGGCTTGATGATCGCATTGGTCACGACGAAGCATTCGTCCCAGTCGTAGGCGACCAGTGCACGTTCGACGAGTTCGCGCAGTGGTTGAAACGCCGCGGCTTGCTCCCACGCCGCTCGCTGTCGCGCCGCGGCGTCCGCGCCGAATGATGGACCGGCCAATTGCACGGTGCGGTAAGCGATCCGCTGGACCCGGCGCATCTCGTCACCGGCCTGGAAGGCGGCACAGTTGGTGATCCGCGACGACGGCGCCATTTGTGCGACGTAGGCGGCCAGCATCTGCAACCCGTGCACCGGAAAGCGCAGGGGGGTGTACCACTGCTCGAGGAACGTCACCCACCCGTCGTCGAGCCGGGCGTCGTAGCCCGTGTCGTCGATCTCCCGGAGCAGGCCATCCACGACGTCTTCGCGTCCGTCCCGCAGCTGGGTGTAGCTCTGGTAGGTGGTGCTGCGCGGGTCGGCGAACTGGTCCCAGTCGCGCGACACCAGAGCGCAGTCCTCGCGGTGACGGTGATACCAGTCGACGACCGGGTTGCCGGGCGGCAGTTCGAAGCGATGGGGATAGTTGTAGTGCAGGTCCGTGCTCGTCAGCTCGTAGTCGGTCGGGATGCGCCGACCCGTCGCGAGTCGGGTGTAGGTCTTGCGTCCCGGCGGCCGACCCTGCTTGGTCACGACGGTTCGCCCGCAAGCCGCCAGACCACGTCGTCTTCGGTCATTCGCATGACGCCCGTGAACGACGACATCACCACCTCCAACTCGCCGGGGAATCGAACGGTCGAGCCGGTCACCGCCTCCAGCCCCGCCCGCGACAGCCGGCAGATCCGCGGGACGTTCACCCGTAGGTAGGCACCCTCGTCCTGAACGGCCACGTGTTCGTTCTCGTCCCGAATGGCCGCGATGACCGCCCGCGCGAACGGCGTCGCCTGCAGAACGGGGCCCACGCCATCGGCCGTCGTCATTCGAGCTGCTCGAGGAGGACCAAGATGTGGTCTCCGTCGATGCGAATCGGAATGCGCCGCAAGAGAGCAACTTTGGGGTTGATGCCGGCGCCCGTGCTGGCGTCGAACACCCACTGGTGGGCACGGCAGGTGAGAACACTGCCCCGGAGTTCGCCGTCGGACAGCGGGTTGGCCAGATGCGGGCACCGGTCGTGGTATGCGTGCACTTCGCCATCGACGTTGCACAGTACGACGTCGACGTCGCCCAGGCTCACGGCGAACATCTCACCTTCCCAGACATCGTCGAGCGTGCCGGCGTTCATCCATTGCGCCACGGCGCCGTCACCCTCGCTCGACGGTGAAGACGTCACCATTGCCCAGTCCTGCCGCGGCGATCGTCGACGTGGGATCGAGCAGGTTGCCCCCCTCGTCGCGTACGGCCAGGGACGTGACCCGCTCGGGTTCCCAGCCCCAGGCGACGAGCTGCTCGGCCAACTGTGTCACCGTGCGGTCGTCGGGGGTGACCAGGACTCGTGCCAGGAAGTCATCGCTGGCATAGCCGAACAGGTAGATCCGCACCGCCGCTGCTCCTACACCGTGGGGATGGGGTCGAGGCGCCACGGATCCAGGCCGCGCCGCAGGTCCTTGCCCGTCTCGACGGGCGCCTGCAGTCCCATCCACTCGTGCAGGGCCGTCAGCTTCCCCGGCGCCTCGCCGACGACGATGCGGTCCACCACGCTCTTGTGGTCGGCGAACCGGGCACTCTCCTGACCAAAGATCCAGCGGCAGGGTTCGGAGCAGAAGAGGTACTTCCGGCCGTTGAGCTCCAGAGTGCAGGCGGTGTTTCTTCCGGGTCTGATGAACAGCGCCGGAAGCTGACACAGGTTGCACAGGGCGGGCAACCCGTAGGACAGTGTATTGCTCTCACCGCCCGCCTCCCAGTTGTGCGCCAACCGATCCCACAGTGGCCCATAGGTCGATTCCCAGTGTGGGTACTTTGCGTCCAACCATTCCCGCTCGGCGCGGTCGGGCATGGCGACGTCGAACCACAGCGTGGTTCGGTAGGTGTACAGACCCAGCTGGAAGCCGTGGTGGGCGTGGTCGAGTTCTTCGATGAACAGATCCCAGAACCACGGCTTCGCGAGGTCGAATTCGGCGAGGTTCTTCATGAATTGTTCGGTCACCCACTCGTTCATGAATTCCTTGAACGACCGGGTCCGCGCGTCGAGTGGGGTGAGGTACTCCATGGCGGTTCCCGTCAGCGCCAGGAACAACCGCCAGCACCGCCACCACATCTTGTCGACGAGATACTGGGCCCTGTCCCGAGATCCGTTCTCCAGCAGCGTCCGCATCACCGGGTAGCCGATCTGGGCGTGCCGGGCCTCGTCGGTCTGAATGCTTGCCAGCGTCTTTTCGAACAGGTGATGGTGGGCACGGTCGGCCATTGCCGCCATGGCCATGAACTGCAGATTGGTGAAGCCGGTCTCGAAGACGAAGTTGAGCTGGATCGGACTGTCGATGGCATCGGCGGCGAGGAACATGTCGTCGAACAAGTGGCGGGCGGCGAGAATGACCCACTCGTCGGTGTGGAATGCCTTGTGCGTCCAGTCGAAGTTGCCGTCGTAAGCCAGCATGTCGTGGCCCACGAGCAACGGAATCTGGGTGTGCCGGATCTCGTCGAGTCCGCCGAGGGTCGACATCATCCGCCACGCGCTGTCGCGGCCGAAGCGCGCCATCCGCAATTCTGCGATCGCGCCGGCATATTCCACCAGGGCGACCGCTCCGTTGTGGAACTTGACCAGCTGCACCCAGCCGGCATCGAGGCCGTCGAACAGGTGTGGTTTGTCCAACGCCGCCCGCACCCCCAGCACCGCGGCATCCTTCTCCCGTTGATTCGCAACGTATTCGCGGTAGGTGGTGCGGTAAGCCTCGTCCCAGCCTTGCCACGCCTCGTGTGGCAACCAGGGGCGGCCGCTCATCGCTTCGGGAAAAATCTCCCGCTCGTCGACATAGCGGGGCGTCCAGTCGACCTTGCGTGCCAGGTCTAGCCAATCGTCTCGTCGAAGTACCATCTGGCCACCTCCTCGATCTCGTCATCACGGGTATCGAAATCGACGGCCTCCGACGGGTGACGGAGTCGATCGGGCGATGTGTAATACGGGTTTTCGATTAAACATGCTGCCGATCAGCATGCGCGGGTGCGTCTTCAGCAGATCGATGATGATGCCGCTGCCGAATCTCTCGACGTCGTAGAGGCACACGAGCACCTGAGGGAAGAGCGGCAGGAATCGATTCATCTCGGACTCCAGCAGCATGAGTTCGTCGATGTCCGGCACGACCTCCCGGCGGGACCACGTCTCGACCGCTCGCACGACGTCGAACCGGCCGTCATACATGACGTCGGACATGGCCGCCTTCCAGCTGCCGATCACCTCGTCGGCCGAGAAGCTGCCGGACCGAAGGTACATGTCAGGCGCCCGCATGACCTCGAGTTGCCTGGTGGCCACGCAATTGACGGCGTCGGCCTGGGTGCCAAGGGCCGCGACCACCTCCCTGGGGTCGGTTCCGTCGACGACGCAGATGCACTTGTCACCGGCCGACAGCCCCGCTTCGAGAAAGGGGAGCAGGATCTGATCGCGCTGGGCGTGGGTGGAGTACAGCCCGCAGATGTGATCGCCCAGCGCCGCTTCGATGCCGGTGACACCCAGATTCAGGGCATCGGACACGGCACCACCTCATTGGCTGAAGTTGCTCGGCATGATCATTCTACTGGCAAAAGGGATTTGGCGAGGGGGCACGGGGCGAGGACGGTCGACGGCGCGACGCGTTCGACCGCTCGGCGAGGGCGCCTTCGCCCTGATGAGTCGAACCGTACGCAGGGCGACGACCATCCGATTGCTCGGTCAGGACCAACATCGGGAGCAAAGCTGTCCTGTTGGACCGAAGATTGCGCCTCCGTCTCGTGCGAACGTTGACAGCGATTGCTCATTGCATACGGGGCGAAGGCGGGATCTAATTGTCTGTGGAACGCCCGAACGCCGACTTCTTCCCCTCCGGGCGGGTTGCGGTGCGCTCACCCGACGACGCCCGCGCCCAGCTGTCGCGCCTGTACGGCGTCCTCGTCCTTTCGGCCGTGATGTTCGACGGTCGTGACGCCGAGTCGATCCTCGAGTTGGCGGCCAATGCGGTGGCATCGCTTGGCGCGTTCCAGATCGATGCGACCTACCGGGTCGCAAACGGGAAGTTGGCCGACGGTCGCGACTCCGACCGCAAGCTCGACCGCCGCATGGACGGTCTGGTGGCGGCCAACCTGGGGTCCGACGTGCCCATCGATCTGCCCGACGGCAAGTGCCGGTATGCCATCGCGCTACAGGCGGTGGAGGGAACCAAGGGGGCGCTCGTCATTCGGGCTGAGCATCCCCCGTCCGCCGAGGAACTCTTCCGGCTGCGGGCGCTAGCCCAGCAGACGGCGGTGGCCATGCAGAGCGCCGACCAGCTCGACAAGGAACGCGCCCTCATCGAGGAACGCGAGCAGGTCATCAAACGCCTGTCGGACACCGTCTCAGAGCTCCGGCGGCAGGATCGGATTCACGCGACGCTGACGGCCGTGTCGGGCTCGGGCGCCGGCATGCAGGGAATCGCCGATGCGTTACAGCGGCTGACGTCTCTGGACGTCGTCGTGGAGGACGTGTTCGGAAATCCGCGGGCGTGGTCCGGGGGAGTGCTTCCGAGTCCTTATCGGCCGGTCGGCGGCAACAACCGCGAGGAATCGCTTCGTCGCGCGGCCGCTCACGGCACTCCGCAGCGCGACGGCGCACAGGTGTTCTGGCTCATCCGGCAGAAGGCGAACATCCTCGGGGTGGTCCTTCTGCACGATCCCAAACGCGTCGGCGATCGTCTCGACATCGTCGCGCTGGAGCACGCCGCGACGGTGTTGGCGCTGGAGTTCGCTCACCAGCGAGTGCTGGCGGAGACGGAGCTGAGGCTGCGCCGCGATCTCGTGGAGGACCTGCTGGCCGGCACCGACGACGAGAGCGCGGACTCCCGTGCGGAGGCGCTCGGCCACAACCTGCGAGTGCCGAACACCGTGACGGTGCTGCGCTGGCAGCACGACGTTCCTGGCGACGTCATCGCCGCGGCCGCACGACGATGGGCCACTCACGCGCGAATGCACGCCCTGGCGGTGCGCAGGCCGGGGATGACCGTCCTGCTCACCGACGGCGTCCCCGATCCGATGTCGTTGTATCGCGCGGTGGCTTCCGAGACCGGAAGTGATCAGGGCTCGATTGGCGTCGGTTCGGCGGCGCGCACACCGTCGGAGCTGCCGCGATCGTTCTCCGAGGCACAGCGGGCGCTACAGGTCCAGACGCAGTCGATGACGCCCTACGGTGGCCGACGATTCGAAGACCTGGGCCTGTACCGCATCCTCGACCCGGCCAGCGGATTGCCGGAACTCCAGGAATTCGTGCAGAGTGGTTGGGTCCGCTGCTGAGCTACGACCGCAGGAAGAACGCCGATCTGGTCACGACGCTCACCCACTACCTCGATTGCGGCGGGAACTACGACGATGCGGCGCAGTCGCTCACCATCCATCGAAGTACGTTGCGATACCGGCTCGGCCGCATACGGGAGATCTCCGGGCGGGATCTGCAGGACGTCGAGGATCGGTTGAACCTGCACTTGGCGACGCGCATCGTCCTTACCACCGGAATTCCGTTGCCGGTCAACGATACTGGTCATGGAGGCGCCCGGGACGGCGATTGATCCGGGATGCCCGGTCAGAGCATCTCCAGCGGGCGTGGCCGGGTCGGCGGCGGGAACGCGCGGTCGAGGGCATGCAAGTCTTCGCCATTCAGTTCGATGTCCCGGGCGGCGGCGTTCTGCCGAACGTGCGACGGCGTTCCAGCGCGCGGGATTTCATTGACGGCTTCGTGGTTAAGCACCCAGGCCAAGGCGATCTGTGCCGCAGTGGCACCGTGTCTGCGCGCAATCGGTTGCAGCGCACGGTGTTCGAGCAGTCGACCCTGCTCGACGGGTGAGTAGGCCATCACGGGGATGCCATGCTGGGCCAGCCACGGCAGTAGCGCGTACTCCGGGCCGCGGTGGGCCAGGTTGAACAGGATCTGATTGGTCTGGACCCCGTCACCGCCGGGGATGCTCGTGAGCTCGATCATGTCGTCCATGTCGAGATTGCTGACGCCCCAGTGCCGGATCATCCCCTTCTGCTTCAACTCGGTGAAGCCCGCCACCGTCTCCGCCAGCGGGATGCGACCCCGCCAGTGCAGGAGGTAGAGGTCGATGTAGTCCACGCCGAGCCTGGCGAGGCTCGCCTCGCAAGCACGCCGGGTGCCCTGCCGGGTCGCGTGGTGCGGGAGCACCTTGTCGACGAGGAATACCTCGCTGCGCCGCCCCGCGATCGCCTTGCCGACCAGGGCTTCCGCCGCGCCGCCGCCGTACATCTCGGCGGTGTCGATCACCGTCAGGCCTAGGTCGATCCCCAGCCGGAGCGAGGCGATCTCGTCGGCCCGCCAGGTAGGACTCTCGGCGAAATGCCACGTGCCCTGGCCGACGGCGGCCATCTTCTCGCCCGAGCGCAGGGATACCGACCGAGCTGTGTTCATCGTCTGGCCGCCTTTCGAAGGATCCGCCGAGCAGTGAGGTCACCGTCGCTCTGACTAGTCGATCTTGCGGGTGCCGCCGCCGTCGTGCATCGGCCCGACGGCGCACACCTGCGGGATCCACGTGGCCCTCTCGGGCCGGGCGTAGCCGACGTACGGCGGACGGTACCGGCAGGCGTCGCCTCGGACCGCCGACCCCGTGGTGACTCCGGGAGGTCTAGGACCTCGGCGACTCATTGATCTGCCGGGTCGACGCCCTAACTTCGATTGCTTGGCATAGTCACCCCCGCAACCACATTCAGCTACGGCGACCTAGGGGCAGCAATGCACACTTCGACAACTGCCCTGGGGCGGGACGAGGGTGAGTCCCTCCAGTCGACGATCGCCGACCTGGCGGGCGCGCTGGCGCGGGGCACGAGCACCGACGAGGTGCTCGTGAGGCTGACCGCGGCGTCGTTGACGTTGGTACCGAGTGCCGACTTCGCCAAGATCTCGACGGTGAGCGACCGCGGTCTGGTCTCCCTCGCAGCGACCTCACGGGTCACGATGATGCTCGACTGCGCTCAGCAGGCGTCGCGCCAGGGTCCATGCCTGGACGCGATGCGTGCGCGCAGGACGATCCGCTGCGACGACCTCGAATCCGATGTCCGGTGGCCACGATTCGCTGCTCGCGCGGCGACCGCTGGGGTGCACAGCGTGTTGTCCTCGCCCATCAGCGTTCCCGGCGACATGCGCGTGGCGTTGAGTCTCTTCGGTTCTCGGACCGGAGCCTTCGGTGTCGAGTCGGAGACCGTGGGCGCGGTGCTCGCCAACCACGCCGCCATTGCGCTGGCCCACCGGGAACGCGAACGCCAGTTCAAGGCCGCCCTGGCCACTCGCGACGTCATCGGACAAGCCAAGGGAATGGTCATGGAGCGCTTCGGTGTCGACGCCACCCAGGCCTTCGGCATGTTGGTCGCAATTTCGCGGGACACCAACACGCCGGTGCGGGACCTGGCCGCCAGGGCCGTCGACGCCCGGTCGCGCGGAGGCCGCCGAGCGCGCTGATCGGCGGTGGTCCATGGTCGCGCGGCATCACGGCCCCGCAGGCGTCGTGACGACGCGGATGCCCGCAGGGAGGTCGCTCGTCACGGCGCGGTTGTCCACGTCCACCGAGATGCCCACCCGCGTCCCCGCCATGGGAAGGTTCTCCAGGCGCAGGGGCAGCAGCCGATCCGGCAGCATCGGGCGCAGTTCGATTCGACCGTGCGGAACGTCGGGGTGAAAGCGCAGCAGGCTGCGCAAGATCAGGCGGGTCGAGGCCGCAGCCCACGCCTGGGGCGAGCACGAGGTCGGGTAGGGCACCGGGCAGGTGAAGTCCGTACGAGGGAACCCGCAGAACAGCTCGGGCAACCTGCCACCGAAATGTTCGGACGCATCGAGAAGGCCCAGCGCAACCCGTTGCGCCTCCTCGGCGAAGCCGTAGTTGGCCAATCCGGCGACGGCGATCGCGGTGTCGTGCGGCCACACCGAGCCGTTGTGATAGCTCATCGGATTGAAGGCGTTCATGTCGGTGGCCAGCGTGCGTATCCCGAAGCCCGAGTTGAGTGCCGGACCGGCGAGATGTGCAGCGACCGCGGCGGCCTTGTCCTCGTCGACGATGCCGGTCCACAGGCAGTGGCCCATGTTCGATGACAGGGAGTCGACCTGGCGTTTGGCTCCGTCGAGGGCGATCGCGAACGCTTGCTGCTCTGGCATCCAGAAGGCGCGGTTGAACGCCGCCTTCAGCTGAGCCGACCGGCTTCGAAATCGCCGAGCGAGCGCCGTGTCGCCGTCCACGTCGGCGAGGAACGCCCGCGCCTGGAACGCCGCGTAGACATAACCCTGCACCTCGCACAACGCAATCGGCGGAGCGGCCAAATGTCCGTCGGCGTGGTTGATTCCGTCGAAGGAATCCTTCCAGCCCTGATTGATCAGGCCGCGGTCGGTGTGCCGGCGGTATTCTACGAAGCCATCGCCATCGGCATCGCCGTAGTCGAGGATCCACGCCACGGCGCGGTCGGCCGCTGCCACCAGCGATGGACGATCGTCGTCGGGAAGGCCGCCCCACCGGTCTAGTTCGGCGAGGAGCATGACGAACAAGGGTGTGGCGTCGACGGTTCCGTAGTACGCGGTGCCCCCGCCCAGCGCCAGGGCTGCCTCCGTACCAAGACGAACCTCGTGCAGGACGCGCCCCGGTTCCTCCTCCGTCAGCGCATCCACCCGAGTTCCCTGCAGCCTGGCCAGGGTGCGCAACGTGTTGAGCGCCAGGCTTGGGTCCAGGCCCAGACTCATCCACGCGGTCAGTAGCGAGTCGCGGCCGAACAACGCCATGAACCATGGGGCCCCGGCGGCTAGTATCGGGCGGCCCGGCTGCTTCGGATCCTCGATCTGCAGTGAACCCAGGTCGCGGGTGCCGACGTCGAGCGATCGATCGAATGCCGAATCCCCGGTGACGATCCGCGGATTCGACAGCCGCCAGGCCCGGAGTCGCCGCGCGGGATCGCTGACGTCGACCGGTTCGCCGCAGCGGTGCCTGAGCTGGATTCGTTCGCCTCCGGTCGAGGCCTCTACGGCGAAGCAGGTCGACCACTGCGACCGCTCGGGGACGATGATCCGGAACGTGAATCTGCCGGGTGTGACGAGCGGGTCTCCGGTGCTGGCCGTGATCTGCACGCCGCGGGTGTCGTCCCTGCCGGCGAAGGTGAAGGCCATCGACGCGGTGCCGATGTCGACGGCCAGACCGAGCGGCCGCGCAACCCTGCCCTCCTTCACGGCGAAGAGATCCGCGAAGTCCGCGTCGACGGCCAAGGACACGGTGACCCCGACGGGTTCGGCGCCCAGGTTTCGCAAGACGAGGTCCTCGCGCATTCCGTCGCCCACGAACCTGTCCCGCAGGACGAGCATCGTGCTGTCCGCCAACCATTGACGCGGCGGGGTCCGGCCGACGAAGGTAGCCCGGAAGGGCTCACCCGGCTCCTCGATCGTGGTCAGGCTCTGCACCGGCGCGCCGTCGATGGCAAGCCTCCAGCATGACAGCAGGCGGGTATCGGAGACGAACAGGCCCTGTGGTCTGTCGCGATGGACGTCACCCGAGTTGGCGCAGATGCAGAACGTCGAACCCTCCAGCAGCGTGACGTCACCGCCGTCACCGGTCACGGGTGGGCCGGTGCCCGACGCCCAGGCGCCCGCCGCTCCTTCCGCACCGTCGACCATGCTCACCGACTGACCATGTCCGCATAGAGAGCGAGGTGGTCGGTGACCATCCGGGTCGTCGAGAAGCGCTGGAGGACCGCGGCGCGGCACGCGGCGCGGCTCAACCGTTCGACGGAGTGGATCGCGGCGACCAGTTCGGCGGCGTCGGCGCACAGATAACCGGTACTGCCGTGGTCCACGATCTCGGGTGCGGCCCCGTTCGGGCACGTGATGACCGGTGTGCCGCAGGCCATCGCCTCGATCATCACCAGCCCGAACGGTTCTGCCCATTGAATCGGATTGAGGAGGGCCTTGGCGTGACCCAGTAGCGCCAGTTTGGCGGCGCCTGCGACTTCGCCCACGAACGTCACGTCGTCGGTCAGTAGCGGCAGTATCCGTTCGGCGAAGTAGGCTCGTTCCAAGGGTTCCCGATTCTTCGCGGCGATCACGAGCGGCTGGCCCGCGGCCCGTGCAGCCAGAATCGCCTCGCGCACTCCCTTGTCCGGGGTCATCCGGCCGAGGAACAACAGGTAACCCCCGTCGCCCCTACCCACGGGATACCCGGCGGGGTCCAGGCCGTGGTGAATGACTCGGTCGACGGCAATCTCCGGTGCGTGTGCCGCCTGATCGTGTGAAATCGCCACGACGGGCAGCCGCTTGCCGTAACGGCGGTAGATCGCCCGCAGCTCACCGCTGAACGGGCCGTGGCAGGTGGTGACCACTCGGTCGTACCCCGACGCCATCGCCCACGCCGGCCCCAACAGGGTGTGGTCATGAATGACGTCGCAGCCGGCCAGCGCTTCGTAACCACCCATGACGTGCGGCATCTCGACCTCGCCGCGACCGACGCGAGCCCAATCCGCGGTCGCCATGGTGTAGGCGATCGGGACGCGGGCGGTGCTGTCGCCGGTGGCGTAGAGCACCACCTCGTGCCCGGTCGCGGCCAGGCCCTGCGCCAGTTGACACACCACCGACTCGGTGCCACCGTACCCTGGCGGGGGAGTGGCCGCCCAGGGCGGTGCCAACAGACCAATCTTCAACGGCTCGTTCATCATTGGTCCACCGTGGTCGACGGCCGCCACGGCCGCACCGGCCTCGCGGAGCGGAAGGCGCTGATGACGCTCGTCATCCCGGGCGTAGTGAGTCGAATCGTGCGCATTGCCGATTGGCGATCATCCCGCGCGTGGCGCGACGCGACCTGCGGGGCAACGACTCGTCGTTCGATCTGACCTTCATGCTTACTCCGATACGTGGACGTACGGCGTGCACGGTGTTCGTGGTGCCGCCGAATGACCACCAAGTGGTGATGGTGATTCACCAATTACGGCGTCAGACCTTGTCTGCCAGGACGTCGAGGTAGCTGATGTCGGGTGATACCGCGAAGAGCTCATCGGCCCTCTGCGCGAGCGCCTTTCCTACGGGGCCACCCAGATGCGTCTCGCGCGCCGCCTCGTCCGGGAAGGCGTCGATGATGCCGAACGTGGTCGGACCGAACTGGACCGCCAACCACGGCTTGGTGCCGGGTTCTTGCTCGACGAGCGGGAGCGCCGAGAGGAGGAATTCCCTGACGGCATCCTCCTTGCCGGGCTTGGCCTCGAGCCGTACGTACAGTGCCTTGGTCGTCATGCTGATTCTCCTCGTTGTCTTTGGGTGGCTACGGAACGATCGAGCCGGCCGGGGATTGGGCGAACGCATCCACTATCGCGTGGCAGAACGCGGGCAGGTCGTCGGGCGATCGACTGGAGATCAGATTGCCGTCGATGACGATCTTCTCGTCGACGACGGTGGCACCCGCGTTTCGCAGGTCGGTGCGCACACTCGGATACGACGTCAGTGTCCGACCCCCGACCACGCCGGCCTCCACCAGCGTCCAGGGTCCGTGGCAGATCGTGGCCACGGGCTTTCCCGAATCGACGAAGGCCCGCACGAATTGCACGGCGGTGTCATCGATGCGCAGTTTGTCCGGATTGACGGTTCCACCCGGAAGCAGTAACGCGTCGTAGTCATCGACCGACGCCTCGGCGACCACCCGGTCGACGGTGAAGGTGCCCGCCGGCTCCAGATCGTGGTTGCGGGCCTGGATCTCACCGTCTGCCAACGACACCAGCTCGGTCTCCCCGCCGGCGTCCTGCACTGCTTCTCGTGGTCGCTCCAGTTCGACGCGTTCCACGCCGTCTGCGGCCAGAATCGCAATCCTTTTGCCCTGCAACCTATTCGCCATGGTGAGGTTCCTCCCCTTCTAGAGTGCATGCCGTGGGTGCGCCGGTCCGTCCTAGACTCGGCCATCGGAACTCCGATCTCCTGATCCCAACGGCGTAAAGGTGCGGCCGGGTTTTCGTCACGGTGTGCCGAGTCGACGTTCGATGGCGGCGGCTGTCGAACCCGCATCGCATGGGCCCGGTTCGCTGCTCACTGCTGGTCACGACCCTGACTAGTGCTCGTGGGTCGAATTTCACCTCGAGTATTGGCCTTGTCGGCCCGCTCCGCAGACTCCCTCGGGCATCGCACACTACGAGTTGGAAGCACCATTCACAAACGATGGTTGAGGAGATCGAACATGAAGGCAGTCGTCTACGACGGACCGCGCGACGTCGTCGTCAAGGAGGTCCCGGATGCCAGGATCGAGCATCCCACCGACGTGCTGGTGAAGATCACCACCACCAACATCTGCGGGTCGGACCTACACATGTACGAGGGCCGCACCGATCTCGAGCCGGGGATGGTGCTCGGCCACGAGAATCTCGGGATCGTCGCCGAGGTCGGCAAGGCAGTCGTCAAGGTGTCGCCGGGGGACCGGGTGTGCCTTCCGTTCAACATCGGCTGCGGCTTCTGCCGCAATTGCGAAGAGGGGCTGACGGCGTACTGCTTGACCGTGCACCCGGACCCGAAGATGGCCGGTGCCGCCTACGGATTCGCCGGAATGGGACCGTTCTGGGGCGGGCAGGCCGAGTACCTCCGGGTGCCCTTCGGTGACTTCAACTGTTTGCGCCTCCCCGAGGACGCGCAGGAGAGGGAAGCCGACTACGTGATGCTGTCGGACATCTTCCCGACCGGTTGGCATTGCACCCGCCTGGCCGACATGCAGCCGGGTGATTCCGTGGTCGTGTACGGGGCCGGCCCGGTCGGGTTGATGGCCGCCTACTCGGCGATGATCCAGGGCGCCAGCAAGGTGATGATCGTCGATCGTCACCCCGACCGACTGCGACTCGCCGAGGAGATCGGTGTCATCCCGATCGACGACTCCAAGGGCGATCCGGTCGAGCAGGTGCTCGACCAGACCCAGGGGCGGGGCGCCGACAAGGGGTGTGAATGCGTCGGCTATCAGGCCCACGACCCTCAGGGGCACGAGGATTCGGCCATGACCATGAACCGGCTCGTCGATTCGGTGCGCTTCACCGGGCACATCGGCGTCGTGGGCATCTTCCTGCCGCAGGACCCCAACGCGCCCGACGAACTGGAGCAGAAGGGCAAGATCGCCTTCGACATGGGCAAGTTCTGGTTCAAGGGCCAGAAGATCGGCACCGGCCAGGCCAACGTCAAGCACTACAACCGCCAACTGCGCGACCTGATCCACGAGGGCCGGGCCAAGCCGTCGTGGATCGTCTCCCACCAACTGTCCCTAGAGGAGGCGCCATCGGGCTACCAGCACTTCGATGCCCGCGACGACGGCTGGACCAAGGTCGTCCTGCATCCGTGATGCGGCAGCGGAGAGCAGGTCGAGACCGGGAATTCGTCAGTGCCAGAACCACACCGACGGCCATGAGCATCGGTAGACGATGACGGCGTCCGAAGGCGACGCCGCCGGAGGGACTGCTGGCAGCGAGTCCCCGGCCGACGATGCGCCGGAGGGGGACGGGCGGTCGGTGGGAAATCTGGAGCTGTTCTTCGATCTGACGTTCGTATACGCCATGTCGCAGGTCACCCACCTCATGCTCGCCGACGTCTCCTGGCAGGGATTCGGCCGGGGCGTGCTCGCTCTGTTGGCCCTGTGGTGGGCGTGGGTCTGCTACGCCTGGTTGACGAACTCGTTCGAGATGGCGCGAATCGTGCACACGATGCTGATCGTCGCGGCGATGGCGGGGATGCTCGTCGCGGTGATCGCACTACCGGATGCATTCAACACCGGGGCCCTCGTCTTCGGGCTGGCGCTGTTCGCCGTCCGCCTGATCAACGCCGGCATGTTCGTCGCCTCGTCGCTTCACGACGAGGCGGAGCTGGCGTCGGCCATTCGCCGACTGGTGCCGGGTCTGCTCATCGGCCCGTGCCTGATCGTCGGCGCCGCCTTCGTGGACCACCCATGTCGTGAAGCACTGTGGATCGCTGCGGCGCTGGTCGACTTCGGCAGTCCCCTGCTCGTGGGAACCGACGGTCTTCGGGTCGTACCGTCCTATTTCATCGAGCGGCACGGGTCGGTCATCATCATCGCGCTCGGTGAGGCGATCGTCGCGCTGGGAGCGGTGACGTCCCAGGACCTGCGCCACCCCGGCGTCCTGGTCGTCGTGGTGTGCGGGGTCGTGATTTCGGCCACCCTGTGGTGGACCTACTTCGGCCTCACCGGCGGGGCCGAAGAGCGCATGCGGCGAACGCCGCTTGCTGAGCGGCCGCGCTTGGCGCTGGACGCCTACAGCTATCTGCACTTGCCTCTGATTGCGGGGATCGTCTTCTTCGCCGTAGGGACCAGGGTTGCGGTGGAAGACGTCGGTGGGCCGCTGGCCCCGCTGCCCGCTCTCGCCCTGACCGGAGGGGTCGCGTCCTTCTACGCCGCCGAGGTGGCCTACCGGTGGCGCGACCACCATCAGCTCACGGTCGATCGACTCCTCGCCGCAGCCGCGTCTCTGCTGGTCCTTCCCCTAGCGATGGTCGTTCCTGCGGTCGGCTCGCTGGCCGTTCTCACCACGATCGGCGTTCTGCGGCTCGGCTGGGAACTCTGGCGACGCCCTCAGATCGGCACTGCCACACCAGGATTGGTGCGCTGATGTCAGTCGTTCGGGCGGTGCGCTGGTTCTCGCCTACCTCAGGTCAGGGCCGGCCGTCGCTCGCCTCGCGGACGGTGATCCGGTTGGTCGTGGTGCCTTCGGCCTTCGGCACGTAGACCCTCAGCACGCCATAGGCCAGGGACGCCTCGGCGCCGGCCTCCTCGAGATGGCCCGGCAGTGTGACGCGCAATTCGAACTCGCCGACGCGGCGGGTTCGGTGGCGAAAGAGGCCCTCCCGCTGCCGTTCCTTCACCTCGCCGGTGACCACCAGTTCGTTGCCGTTCAGGTCGACGTCGACGTCGTCACGTCTTACCCCGGGCAGTTCGATCTCGACGGTGTAGGCCCCGGCAGTCTCGATGACGTCTGCTGCCGGCATCCAAGCGCCCTGACCAGCCTTCCCGCCGAATACCGACTGCGCCAATCGATTCAGCTCTGCCTGGACACTCTCGGCATCGTGTAACGGGTGCCGTTGCGACCGACCAGCTGAACCCTTCACGGACAGAGTCATGTCAGCTCCTGTCTTCCTCGTCTAGGCTCGCGCCGAGACCTGTTCCCCGTTGCGGCTGCGTCGCACCGCGACGTCAGAACACCAGCCGGAACAGCGCGAACACCCGGTCCCAGTGTTCGGTAGACGGTTTGGTGACCGTCGGGTCCACCAGGCGAAACGACCTTGCCAGCGCAATGCTCAAGCCGCCGAACAACTCCGGCAGCAGATCCTCCGTCTCGTCGGCGAAGGTGACGTCAGCCGGTGGTTGGCGTACCACCTCGCGCAGGAGGCGGCGGATCTCGTCAGCCTCGTCTAGCTCGTCGAATTCGCGCATCCGTTCCTGTATGCCCCTGGTGATGGGAAGGTCCTGCGCGACGATGACGTCCCGTCTGTTCCATCTCGCCGTGTTGCGCCCGGAGATGGCGATGTCGTCGATCTCCTCGTCGATGAACGCCCGGTAGCGCTTGATGTCGTTCTTCTCGATCTTGATGCTGGCGACCGAGCGGAAGAATCGCTGGAACACCGGTATTCCCGACGGATGTGTCACGTCACCTCCCGCCTCGTGTCCAAGCTGGCCCGGTCGAACCACTCCTCAACGTACGGACGACGGGGATCGTGCGAATCGGACCGGCAGGTGCAATCTCAGCACTGCGGTTCGGCCTAGCAGGTCGACGCGAGCAGGCCCGCGCGGCAGCCTGGCGGGCCGAGACGAGTGCGTTTGATCAGGCGCCGTCGTCGGGGGTGCGGGTGGTCGGACCGCCGCCATTCTCGACCAACAACCAGTGCAGGCCGCGATCCCAGGAGCGATAACGCAGGCGGTCGAGGAGCCACCGCAGCAGCGCCACGGCACCGAAGGCCAGGCCGGCCGCCAATGCCAACGACAGCGCGACCGCCCCCATTGCATCGGCGCGCGCATCGGCGTCGGTGCGCGGCGGGGTGCTGGCGTTGCCGTGCTCGTCGAGCCAGACGGGTACGTGGTCGCCGGCCTTGACTGGCTGAGCCAGCTTCACCACCTTGTCGCGCGAGGTGTTCTGCGCGAACCACCGGATCTGAGTGCTATATCTCTGCGCCGACTGCTGGGTGGTCTTGGCGTCGGCGGTGCTATCGGTGACGACGGTCGCCTCGACCTGGTGACGGGTTGCAGCCTCCGCGGCGATGGTCCGCGAGCGCGAGGCGTACACCGAGTCGGAGATGCTGGAGCACTGCAGGCCGACCATGGCGACGAGGAGGACGCCCGCGAGGACGGCCAGCGCCTCCACGCGATCGACGGCGCGGACCATGTGATTGCGGCCCAGGGCTCGGACGAGCCACCAGCGGCGGGGGTTGAGGGTCATCGGCGCGGCCCATTTGTTACGCGCATGTTTCCATGGTCCCCCAGGGAGCCCGTCGAGGCCAGTCCACCAGGGGCGATGTCGGTCACATCGGCTCCTCGCCCCGCCACCGCGGCCAGTCTGGCCGGGGTTCCCGATGCCGTCGACGAATTTGCTGCTGACCTCCCACCGCGGTGCTAACTTGACCTGGGGCGGGGCAACGGCAGGTATCCGCGTGAACTGGTCCTCTCCCATCCGGCATGCCCGCCGAGGATCGGAGCCGTCATGAGTACCGCCGCCGAACGTGCCGCGCAGCTCGATCTGGTGGCGCGACTGAAGTCCTCCTATCCAGAGCTGCCCGACGCCCCAACCCCGGATCTGCTCGACCACGGTCGCATCAAGGCCTACCTCAAGCCCGTGCACGACGTCGGTGGGGAGCCCGACGCGCCCATGAAGTTCGAGAACAAGCAGTACGAGTACTGGGAGGAGATGACCTACGTCATCTGCGAAGTCCTTGCTTGGCGCGGGATCTGGTTGTCGGAGGAGCGACGCCGGATGGGCAACGTCGACGTCGGGCGCGCGGAATACCTCGGTCTGCCGTACTACGGCCGCTGGTTGCTGTCCGTCGCACGTGTTCTGGTCGAGAAGCATCACATCAGCCTGGGGGAGCTCAGCGAACGGATGGCCGAGGTGGCGGCCAGGTACCCGAACGGCCTCGACGGGCAGAAGCTCGAAGCCCGGCCGAAGTCCGAGGGTGACGGGTCCGGCGTCAAGCGCAATGCCCACCACCTGCACGCGGTCGGCAAGGGTGACCCCGGTGTGTACGCCGGGCTCGCTGGCGAGCCGAAGTTCGCCGTCGGCGACCCGGTGGTGGTGCGCGACCTGCCCGTCGTCTTCTACACCAGAACCCCGGAGTACGTGCGGGGTGCGGCGGGCGTGATCCACGCCATCGCCTACGAGAGCCCTGCCGCCGAGGACGAGACCTGGGACCGCCCCGACGCCACGCCGGAATGGTTCTACGTGGTCGAGTTCGCCATGTCCGAGCTGTGGCACGGCTACACCGGCACGGCCGCGGACACGCTGCGCACCGAACTGCCCGAACGCTGGCTCGAGGTGCCCACCTAGTCCGAGGAGAGGAAGCCGCCATGTCCCACGACCATGACCATGACCACGACCGGACGGTCAAGCCAATGGTGGACGAGGTCACCGACTTCGAGGTGCTCGAGATCGCGCTGCGCGAATTGTGCATCGAGAAGGGGATTTTCACCGCCGAGGAGCACCGCCACTTCACCGAGTTCGCCGAACAGATCGGTCCGACGCCCGCAGCGAGGCTGGTGGCCAGGGCCTGGCTCGAGCCGGAGTTCAAGGCTCTCGCCCTCGCCGATCCGATGGGCGCCAGCAAGGAGGTCGGGGTCGACTGGATGGAGCCGACGGGCTTCGGAACCCCCAGTGACTTCACCGCGTTCCAGATCCTGGCCGACAGTCCCGGCGTGCACCACGTGATCGTCTGCGCGCTCTGTTCGTGCTACCCGCGGCCGATCCTCGGGAACTCGCCCGAGTGGTATCGCACGCCCAACTACCGCAGGCGTCTGGTCCGCTGGCCGCGTCAGGTGCTTGCCGAATTCGGGCTGTATCTTCCCGATGACGTCGAGGTCCGCGTCCAGGACTCCAATCAAAAGCATCGCTTCATGGTCATGCCGATGCGCCCCGACGGCACCGACGGGTGGACCGAGGACCAACTCGCCGAGATCGTCACCAGGGACTGCCTGATCGGCGTGGCACTGCCGAAGGCCAGTGTCACGACCAACGTCGTCGTCGACACCCGTCCCGCCGTCCACCCGATCACCGACTGAGGGGAGCGGTCTGGTGAATGCCGAATCGGAGTGGAGTGCGATCGAGGGCATGCGGTTCGCGGCACTGGATCAGATCGTCGACCGCAATCAGGTGTGGCCGAGGATGGCCGCCAAGTGGGGTGTCGAGAATCCGGTGCCACCGTGGAAGACCAGCCTGGACGGCCTGTGCGACGCGCTCGATCACGCTGCCTGCGGTACCGATGTGCCGACTTTCAAGGAGCGCCGTGACGAGGAGGACGAATTGTCCGCCACCCTGTACGCCGGTGTGCCCTATCCGGAGAACCAATTGGTGGCGCTGGCGCACTCCCTGGTGGCCCGCGGCATCATCGACGAGGCCGAGTTGCGCGAGCGCCTCGACCTCGTCCGGGCCCGGCTGGAGGCGTAGGCGAGCACCGCATCATCGAGCGACGATTTGGAGTTCACCCTGGCGGGCTAGGATTCCGCACCATGCCGGCGCATCCCCGAACCGTGACCGAACCCAGTCGCGAGATCGACGTCATTCACGAAACCGACGTCCTCGTCGTCGGTTCGGGTCCAGGGGGTCTCGCGGCTGCGCTCGCGGCGGCCCGCGCCGGCGTCCGGGTAGCCCTCGTCGAGCGGTTCGGCTGCTTCGGCGGCAACATCACGACCGTCGGTGTCGAGGGCTTTGCCTGGTACCGCCGCGAGCAGACCGTCGAGGCCGGCGGCATTGGGTGGGAGTTCGAGCAGCGGGCCAAGGAGATGGGTGCTGCCGTACCCGAAAGTCAGTCGCTGTCATACGAATTGGATTCCGAGGGCTTCAAGCTGGTCGCAGACCGGCTGGTCGAGGAGGCGGGCATCCATCCGATGCTGCACCGCCAGTTCGTCGCACCGCTGATGGCCGGTGACACCGTCATCGGCATCGTCACCGAGTCGAAGGCTGGCCGCGAGGCGATCCTGGCGCACCGCATCGTGGACGCGACGGGTGATGCCGACGTGGCGACCCGTGCAGGTGCACCGGTGCACGAGACGCCGGTCGAGGAGATGATGGCCGCCTCGGTGATGTTCCATCTGGCTGGCGTAGACAAGGCGAAGTTCCTCGCGGGGGTGGCCGACGATCCGCAGACGTATCGTGACTGGGCGGCAGGCGAATTCGCGGCCGAGACCGATGAGAAGGACGCCGACCTCTACTCGCCATACCTGGGCAAGCCCTTCGAGAAGGCGATCGCCGACGGCATTCTTCCCGTGCATCTCAACACCATCGGCGGCACCTGGGGCGCGATGCACGACACCGGCGAACTGACCTACATGAATCTGGTCCACCTCGCCGGGTGTGACGGCACCGATCCCGACAGCCTGACCCGATACGAGATCGAGGGCCGCAAGCAGGCCATGCTTGCGATCGAGGCATTGCGCCGATACACCCCAGGTTGCGAGTCGGCGCGGCTGCGCAACTTCGGAATGACGATCGGGATCCGCGACACCCGCAAGATCGACGCCGTCTACAACCTCACCGAGTCCGACGTTCGCGAGCAGGGCCGCTTCGACGACAGCATCGGCATCTACCCCGAATTCATCGACGGCTACGGCGTATTGGTGCTTCCGACCACGGGACGCTATCTGCAGATTCCGTACCGGTCGTTGTTGCCACGCGGGGTCGGCAACCTCATCGTCGCCGGGCGCGCGACCGGTGGCGACCGCATCGCGCACGCCGCGACCAGGAACATGTCGTGCTGCGCCGTCACCGGCCAGGGGGCGGGAGTGGCTGCGGCCCTGTCGATCCGCTCCGGTCGACCCCTGGACGACGTCGAAGTCTCGGCCGTTCAGGCGGAGCTGGTCCGCCAGGACGTCCGGATCAGCTGACGGCCTTGGCCCAGTTGGCGCCGAGGTACTCCGACATCTTCTTGCTCTGAGCGTCGGTCGGGAGCACCGGGGTGCCCTGCACCGTAGGCAGCGCCGCCAGCAGTGCCTTGTCCACGGTGCCCGCCTTCTCCATCGAATCCGCGCGCACCGGGCGGGCCAGCCCCTTCAGGAAGAGGTTCTGCCCCTCGTCGCTGTACAGGAACTCCTGCCAGAGCCGCGCGGCCGCCGGGTGCGGGCCGTCCTTGTTGATCGCCTGGAAGTAGTACCCGCCGACGAGCGCATTGGACGGCACGAAGACCTTCCAGCTGGGCAGCTTCTTGGTCTCGGCGGAGTTCAGGTAGTCCCAGTCGATGACGACCGGAGTTTGACCGGACTCGATGGTCGCGGGGGTCGGGTCGACCGGCAGGAAGTTGCCGGCGGCCTTGAGACGCCTGAAGAAGTCGACGCCCTTGGCGATGTCGTCCACCGAACCGCCATTGGCAATGGCGGCCATCAGCACTCCGTTGGCCGCGGCGCTGGCGGTCGTGGGATCACCGTTGAGTGCCACCTTGCCGTTGAACTCGGGACGTAGCAGGTCGTTGACGCCGGTGATCTCCGGAAGCTTGGCCGAGTCGTAGCCGACCGACATGTAGCCGCCGTAGTCGTTGACCCAGGTGCCGTTGGGATCCTTGAACTGCGCCGGAATGTCGTCGAAGGTCGAAACCTTGTACGGCGCGAACATGGCGGTGTTGGCCAGGGCGATCGCTTGGCCCAGGTCGAACACGTCGGGAGCGGTGCTCTTGCCCTGCTGCTGGTTGGCGGCGTTGATCTCGTCCTGGCTGTTGGCATCGGGCTGCGCCGAGTTGACCTTGATGCCGTACTTCGCCGAGAACGTGTCGATGATCTCCTTGTAGTTGGCCCAATCCGGTGGCAGCGCAATGACATTGAGCGCACCCTCGTCCTTGGCTGCCTTGACCAGGCCGTCCATTCCGCCAAAGTCGGCAGCAGACTTCGCGTCCTTGGCGTTGACACCGGACTGGGTCTGGGCCTCCTGCTTCGCCGGAGGCGCACATGCCACCAACCCGATGACGACGAATGCGGACGCAGCGGCTGCGAGGAGCCGTTTTGTGGTCATGCCTAACCTTCCGATGGGCAGGTGAACTCCGCGGTGACTCGGCGGTCACCGGATCTGGCGCCGCGATGAACGGGCGATCGAACACTATCGCGCCGCCGGCGCGTTGGCAGCGGATTCCCAGCAGAGCCCGAACGGTCGCCTCAATCCTGCAGAGCCTTGGCGATTGCCACGTAGCGGGTCAGCGCCGGCGAGTCCACCGCTGCGCCACCGTCGAGCGCGCGGCTGGCCGCGTCGATCACCCTGACGAAGGTCCATGCGCGGGCCAGGTCCTCGTCGAGGCCGCAGGCGTCGACCAGGAGGTGAAAGCGGGTCCGCACACCGTCGCGGACGTGCTCGCCGAAGTCGTTCCAGCGGCGCCAGAGCATGGATGCGAGTTCGGCGTGGGGGTCACCGTTGACCGGCCGTGGCGATATCGCCAGCCACGGCTCGCGGCTGCCCTCGAGGACGTTGCCGTAGTGCAGGTCACCGTGAAGGAGGACTTCCGCGTTGGCCGACTGCGCCGCCAGGTCGCGGGTGGAGGCGACGGCCTGTTCGATCAGCCTGCGGGGTAGCGCCGCGCTCCGAGGCAGATCGTCGAACCGTCGTGCCCATGGGTCGAGATCGGCTGTGAGGGAGCGTAGTTGGGGCAGAGCGGGAACGTGCAGGCGCCGTACCAGGTCGCCGATCACCCGGCACGCCTCGTCATCGGCGATGTCGTGCAGGCTTCGCGGCCGAAGTCGTTCGAGGAGCACGGCGTGTCGGCGGGGGTCGGCGCGGAGCAGGCGAACGGCTCCCGCGCCTCCCCAGCGTCGCAGGGCGAGGTGTTCGAACTCGGATTCGGCGTCGGATGAACCGATCTTGAGGGTGGCGGGGGCGCCGTCGGAGGTACGTACCGGCAGAACCAGGGAACCGTGACCGCGGTGGCCGGTGCCGTCCTGGGTCAGCTGCCACTGTTGGAGTCGATCCCGTGCGACGCGGGCCAGGTCCTCACCGGCTGACGGTTCTGCCACCGAGAGATCTTGTCACGGTGGCAGAACCGTCGGGTCGGCTAGCGCCGCCGCGCGTCGAGGGCGAAGGCGCCACCACCGGTGAAGATCAGCAGCAGGAAGGCGAAGCAGTACAGCACCGCGAGTTCTCCTCCGTTGTTGATCGGGAAGAAGTCCTTGGGCAGGTGCTGGGTGAAGTACGCGAACGCCATGGTGCCCGCGCCGAAGAACGCGGCGATGCGGGTGAACAGGCCGACCGTGACGAGCACGCTGACGGCGAGTTCGATGCAACCGGCGTAGAAGTAGGGCCACAGACCGACGGGGGCCGCCGGGCCGGAGGGCCAGCCGAAGACGTGCGAGAGGCCGTGGCACAGGAACAGCAACCCGATGATGATGCGAAACACGCTCAGCGCGGTGGGTGCATGCGGGTCGAGTCGGGCATCGATGTTGCGGGTGGCGTTGGTCACGGGACGGATCTCCATTCGTCGGTCATTCGGCGGGTCGAGCAGTGTTCTCGGAGGTTTGGTATTGCAGTTCGCCGGCCGTACGGACCCCCGACCAGGCGGCGAATTCAGTTGCCAGATCGAGCGGTTCGACCACGGCGGCGCGATCGTATCGTCCCCACTCGCTGCGGGGGAGCATCCACATGATCTCGAATTGGTTGCCGTCCGGGTCGGCCCCGTAGACGCTCTTGGTCGCGCCGTGGTTCGACTCTCCGGTGAATGCCCCTGCCTGCTGCAGGGTCCGGCGGACGTCGATCAGCTCGTCGATGGTCTCGAGTTGCCAGGCCAGGTGGTAGAGACCAACCGAGCGGCGCGGCTGCGGGATCGCGCCTGGCACTTCGAACAACCCGAGATCGTGGTGATTGCCTGAGCGGGGCAGCCGCAGGAAGGCCGCGTTCAGACCAGTCTCGCGACTGACCAGTTCCATGCCGAACACCTCGGTGTAGAAGCGCACCGCGCGGTCCACGTCTGCGACGAAGAGCACCGCGTGGTTCAAGCGAACTGGCGCAACGGCCATGGGCTGAGCTCCCCTCGGTGGACGGGCCGTCGTGGCGACGGCCATTTCGTTGTAGCTACAAGCATGACGGTAGCAGACTTCTGGTTGTACCTACAACTACTCATGGCAGAATGAGGTTGATGAATGCCGATGGGCTCGACCGCGCCGAGATGGCCGCCTGGGTACGTCTTGCCTCGGTGTTGGAACTGCTACCCGGCGTCCTCGATGCGCAGTTGCGACGCGACGCCAATCTGATGCATTTCGAGTACTTCGCCCTGGCGATGCTCTCCGAGGCTCCGAAGCGGACGCTTCGCATGAGTGCCCTTGCACTGCAGACGAATTCGACATTGCCGAGGTTGTCGCACGTGATCAAGCGGCTCGAAGACCGAGGTCTGGTCGAGCGGCTTCCCTGCCCGGAGGATGCGCGTGCCACCAATGCGCGCCTGACGACGGCGGGCTGGCGCAAGGTGCGCGAGGCGGCACCGGGGCACGTGGCCAACGTGAGGTACAACGTCATCGACGCCCTGACCCCCGAGCAGATTCGTCAGCTGGCCGACATCGGCGAGGCCATCCTGAATCGGGTCGACCCGGACGGTTCCATGTCGGCGACCTATCACCGCTACGACCAGAAGTCGGACTAGGAACTCGTCGGGGTGTGCGCCGAGCGCCGCTCGGCGGCGTGGTCCTCGATCGCCTTGCCGATGGCGTGGGTGGCCCGGTCGACGAATTCGGAACCGCTGCCGGTCACCCAGTCGCGGGAGGCGATCGGGCCGGCGAGTTGGCCGGTGAAGTGCGGTATCACGTACTGGGCGAAGAGCTCGTAGCTGCGCAGCTTGGCCGCCGGGGCCGCCCAGTCATGGTCGAACAGCAGGAATGCTCCGAACCCACCGTCACTGGCCTCGATAAGCTCCTCGATCTTGGCCACGGCGTCGTCGGGTGTGCCGATCACCGCGAAGCCGGACTCCCGGTTGTTGGCGATGATCTCGGCCGTCGTCTCGCCCCGCACGGGCCCGGACGGCAGGATGTGGGCGAAGTAGCGGGAGAACTCGGCGATCCCGTAATCGACATCGCGCTCGGCCTGTTCCCGGGTCTCGGCCAGGTGCATCGGCCCTACCAGGCGCCACTTCGATCTGTCGGCGACGTGCCCGTGCTCGTGGGCCACCTCTTCCCACGTATTCCAGTGTTGGGCAAGCAGATCCATGCCCTGTCTGGCCGTTGCGGCAATCGAGAGCATGCCAATGCCGTGCTTGCCCGCGCCGCGCGGCCCGGTGGGTGAGAACGAGGCGGCCACCGCGATGTCGAAACAGGGGTCGCTGTACGGTTTTAGTTGCAGGCGGGCGTCCTGCAGGGTGAAACCGTCGGTGTGCACCGTGACCGTCTCCCCGCGCAGGAGCCGCACGATCGCATCGAGGCACTGTTCCATGCGGGGTCGCTGCGCATCGGCAGGAATCCCCAGCATGTGGGCGTCGGAGGTGAGCTGACCGGGTCCGCAGCCGAGCATCACGCGGCCGCGCGTCAGGTGATCCAGCAGCACCATGCGATCGGCAAGCAGCAGCGGGTGGTGGTACGGCAACGAGCTGACCCCGGTGCCGAGCTTGATGTGCTTGGTCCGTTCGGCGGCCACGCCGATGAAGACCTCGGGGGAGGAGATGATCTCGAAACCGGCGGAGTGATGCTCGCCGACCCATGCCTCGTGGAACCCGAGGCGGTCCATCGCCACGATCAGCTCGAGGTCCCGCTCGATGGCCAACGTCGGGTTCTGCCCGGCGGGGTGAAACGGGGCCATGAAGTTTCCGAAGCGCATCGGGTCATTCTGACTCGCCCGCTGGGTTGGCTCCGGCGTTTCGGCGAGGGCGGATGCGACGGAACGTGCGACCCGCGGCACATTGATAGTGCACTAACTATTAGCGTACGATCTATCTTGTGTCCGCTTCCGTCCAGTCCGAGATCGATCCGCTCGCGCTCGAGCGTCAGGTGTGCTTTGCGTTGGCAGTGACCAACCGTGCCGTGTTGGCGGTGTATCGCCCCCTGCTGGAGCCCTTGGGTCTGACTCATCCGCAGTATCTGGTGATGTTGGCGCTCTGGGATCATCGGCGCGCGACCGCGGCTGGCCGGCCGGCGCTCACGGTCAAGGAGATCGCCGCTGCCTTGCAGCTCGACTCGGCCACGCTGTCTCCCATGCTCAAGCGCCTCGAGGCGCTCGGGTTCGTCACGCGCAGTCGCAGTGCGATCGACGAGCGCGCCACCGCCGTCGAGCTCACCGACCGGGGCCTCGAGCTGCGCACCCAGGCGTTGCAGATTCCGCCGGCCGTGGTGGCCCGGCTCGGCGTCGACCTCGCCGAGCTCGAGGAGCTGCACCGCGTGCTCACCCGCATCAATTCCGCTGCGCTGACGGCCCTGCCGTGAGCGACGTCCACCCCAAGGAGGGCAGCATGTCCCACGAGAAGCCATCCCCGCTGCAGTACGTCGCCTATTCGTATGGGCGGCGCCTGCCCGACTCGATGCGGGACTGGGTCGCCCATGATCTGGCCGACCACGGGGCGGTGCGCCGCCACCTGATTCGCATGGCGATTCCACCGCTCATCGTGCTGGCGCCCTTCTGGCTGCTGCCTGCGTCGCTGTACGTGCACATGGAGATGACGGTGCCGATCTACGCCTGGGCGGTGCTGATGTCATTGGCGCTCAACAAGGTCTGGCGCCGCCACCGGCTGGCTCAGCACGGTCTGGACCCC
Organism: Mycolicibacterium sichuanense; assembly: GCF_033741125.1. Classification (NCBI taxonomy): domain Bacteria; kingdom Bacillati; phylum Actinomycetota; class Actinomycetes; order Mycobacteriales; family Mycobacteriaceae; genus Mycobacterium; species Mycolicibacterium sichuanense. The sequence continues at coordinate 929,447 of NZ_JAWQPU010000001.1, forward strand.
AACCTGGTCGACGTCATCCGTCGCAAGCGGGACGCCCGTCTGCACGCGGACTACATCGAGCGTTTCGGCCCGCGTCCAGAGTCGGCGCGCAGACAGGCCAACAGCAGTCCGTTCTAGCGGCGGGCCCTGGCGATGGCGTCCGCGCTCACCGGGGTGAACAGGTTGACCAGATTGCCGTCCGGATCCCGGAACAGCGTCGAGCGGTTGCCCCAGGGCATGGTGGTCGGCGGTTGCACCCAGTCTGCGACCGCAGAACCCAGGCGCTCCCACTCGGCGTCGACGTCGGCAACCTCGAATTCGACGATGGCGCTGTGGTTCTCACCGGCGCGCAAGTCGTCCACGTCGAACAGGGCCGTGGTCTGGGTGTGTCCTATCGCCAGTGCGAAGGGCGGCATCACGAGCTCGGCGAACAGCGGCGTGTGTCGTACGCCCGCGACGCCGGTGACGTGTTCGTAGAACTCGACGAGCCGCTCGACGTCGTCGGTGATGATGCGGATGGAGGCGAACTGCATGGTCGTGGATCCCGTCCTCGAAGTCAGAAACGATACGACACCGTAGCGTAGCGTTGTGACAAGATGGCTCCATGGCAGATGCAGTGGACGGGCGGATCGCGCGATCTCGCGATCGCGTGTTGAGCGCCACCTTGGAGCTGCTCAGCCAGAGCGGGGTGAGCGGTTTCAGCGTCGACGAGGTGGTACGCCGCTCGGGCGTCGCCAAGACCACGATCTACCGACACTGGCCCTCGCGGGAGGCGTTGGTGCTCGAGGCGGCGGTTCGGATCAGTGCCGAGCATCCGGTCCCGGATACCGGCGCCCTGGAGACCGACCTGGTCGAACTCCTCGTCGCCATCGGCGGACTCCTCGTGACGGCCCGGTGGTCGTCGGTCGTCCCGTCGCTCGTCGACGTCGCCGAGCGCGATCCGGCCTTCGCCGAGGTGCACGCATCGATCCAGCGAGGGCACGCGGCGTCACTGCGCGAAGTGCTCGACAGGGCCGCGGCCAGGGGGGAGATCGCCGAAGCCACGGATCGGGCGTTCGTCGTCTCGGCGCTGATGGGGCCGCTGTACTACCGGCGCTGGTTTGCCCGCGAAGTGATCGATGCCGCGTTCGTCACATCGCTGGTCAGGAGTGTGGTCGGCGGTCTGGTCGGGGCGTAGGGGTTTTGCGCGGGGCGCGGCCGTCAATGCACGCGGCATGCGCAAATCTCGTCGGGCACCTGCCGTTCACCCGCCGTCAAGCTCGGCTGCGTTCAATGACCCGCGTGTCGACACCGATGAGAGCATTGCTTCGAGAAGTGGGCGCCGCATGTTGACGGTTGCCGGGCGCGCATGGGTGGCGGGCCTGGTCACTGCGCTCGGCTGCGCGCTGATCGGCCTCAGCGGGTCCGCGGCGGCAGGTCCTCCCGGCAACACGCGCGGGGAGCTGTCGTTCGGTGGTTTGCAACGCACGTACCTGGTGCACGCCCCGGCCGGCAATGACCAGCCCGCGGGCCTGGTGATCAACCTGCACGGCGCTGGCGCGACGGGTCAGGCGCAGGAGGCGATCTCGAACTACGATTCTGCCGCCGACGCGCTTGGCTTGGTCGTGGCCTACCCCGACGGCATCGACCAGAGCTGGGCCGACGGACGCGGCGCCTCGACACCAGACCGGCAAGGCGTCGACGACGTCGGCTTCCTAGTCGCGCTGGTCGATCGACTCGTCCGTGACTACGGCATCCCGCCGGGCCGGGTCTTCGCCACCGGCATGTCGGCCGGGGGTTTCATGGCCAATCGATTGGCCTGCGATCGCGCCGACGTCGTCGCGGCCGTCGCGCCGGTGGCGGGCACGCTCGGCTCGGGGGTTCCGTGCGCGCCGTCGCGGCCGGTGTCGGTCCTGCAGTTCCACGGCACCGCCGACGGTGTGGTGCCGTTCGGTGGCGGCGGCATGGTGGGTCGGGGTGGCGCCAGCGACATCCTCTCGGCGCCGGCGCTGGCGGCCCGATGGCGCGCCGCGGACGGCTGCTCGGACGCCCCGGTGGAGGAGGCCCTGCCCTCGGTCGGCGACGGTACCGGTCTGCGGCGCTACACCTCGGTGGGCTGCGCCGGTGGCACGTCGGCGGTGTTCATCCAGATCGACGGCGGCGGACACACCTGGCCCAGCGGCAACTTCGCCCTGCCCGACGCCGGGCCCACCACGGGGGCGACGAACGCGTCGCTGGCCAGCGCGCAATTCTTCACCGCCCACGGTAGGTGAGGTCTCAGCACTCCACCCGGTTGACCGGAACGTGCATGGCCAGTCCGCCGGTCGAGGTCTCCTTGTACTTGGAGTTCATGTCCAGCCCGGTGGCGCGCATCGTCTCGATCACCTGGTCGAGGCTGACGCGGTGAAAACCGTCCCCGCGCAGTGCCATCCGCGCGGCGTTGATGGCCTTGCCGGCCGAGATCGCATTGCGCTCGATGCACGGGATCTGCACCAGGCCGGCGATCGGGTCGCACGTCAGGCCCAGGCTGTGCTCCATGGCGATCTCGGCGGCGTTCTCGACCTGCTGCGCGGTGCCGCCGAGGATCTCGGCCAGCGCTCCCGCCGCCATCGCGGCTGCCGAACCAACCTCGCCCTGGCAGCCGACCTCGGCGCCCGAGATGGACGCCCGCTGCTTGAACAGTGAACCGATGGCGCCCGCAGTGAGCAGGAACCGCACCACCACGTCGTCGGGGTCGGCGTCGCCCGCGCGGGTGTAGTGCAGCGCATAGTGCAATACGGCGGGAATGATGCCCGCGGCCCCGTTCGTCGGGGCCGTGACCACGCGTCCGCCGGACGCGTTCTCCTCGTTGACCGCGAGTGCGACCAGGTTCACCCAGTCCTCGGCGAAGGCGACGTCGCGGTCGGGATCGTCGCGGTCGAGACGCTCGTACCAATCGTGGGCCCGCCGTCGCACGCCGAGGGTGCCCGGCAGATTGCCGGTGCGTTCGATGCCCTTGCGCTGGCACTGCAGCATCACCTGGTGGATGTGCAGCAGGCCGGTGCGCACCTCGTCCTCTGAGCGGGTGGCGCACTCGTTGGCGAGCATGACCTGGCTGATCGCGAGACCTTGGGCGTCGGCGAGCTGGAGCAGCCGGGCGGCACTGTCGAAGGCGAGGGGAGCGTCGACGGGTGAAGGTCGATCGCCATCCGGGAGCTCGTCGTCGGCGCTGACGATGAAGCCGCCGCCGACCGAGAAGTACGTCTGCCGGTGCAGCTCGGTGCCGTCCGCATCGAACGCGGCGAGCGTCATCGCGTTGGCGTGCCGCTCGTGAACGGTCAAGGGCCGCAACACCATCGCATCCTCGGTCAGTGCCACTTGCTGGGCGCCGCCGAATAGGATCCAACCCTGCTCCCGCAGGGTGGACAACCGACTCTCCATCTCGTCGGTGTCGATGGTCTCGGGCGCGAAACCCTCCAACCCGAGCAGGATCGCGGCCATCGTGCCGTGACCCGCACCGGTGGCGGCCAGCGATCCGTACAGGTCCACGCGCACGTCCGCCGTCGCATCGAGCAACCCGCGCTGGCTGACCTCGCCGGCGAAGCGCGCCGCGGCGCGCATCGGGCCGACGGTGTGCGAACTCGATGGGCCGATGCCGACGGAGAACAGCTCGAAGACGCTGATGGTCATCGGGTGGCGAGGGACTGGGTGGGAATTGGCGGGGTGGGAAGAGGCTGGGTGGGAAGAGGCTGGGTGGGAATTTGCAGGGTGGAAATGGACTGGGCTGGGATGGACATGATGAACCTCTGGTCGGCATGTGACGGTGCAGGTCGCCTCCCCGCTCTGTCCTGAGACCTGAGAGATTGAGCGACGCCACGGGCGTGCCATTCACCTTCGGTAAGTGCCGCTGTCGTGCCCGGCGCTTTCTCCAGAGTTGCCTCGGCGCGGCGGTACTGGGCCTGAGAGATTCCTGGGGAGGATGTTGCTCCTACGGCACCCCGAGAACGGGGATCTCCCGCTGCGCGTCGACAGCGTATTGAGTTGTGGACGGAAACTTACTCGCGATCAAGCGCCCTTGCCATGAAAGCGGTCAGGCGGCCAGCGTCGCGGGGGTCGTTTCGGCGCCCGGCGTCCTAGAGGACGTCGATGATGTCGTTCTTCAAGACCTCCGCCTGGGTCCCGAAGACCGCCTGGACGTTGTTGCCGACCTCGATGACACCGGCAGCGCCGAGGCTCTTGAGTCGAGCCTGGTCGACCTTGCCGGTGTCGGCCACCTCCATGCGCAGGCGCGTGATGCAGGCGTCGACGTTGACGAGGTTGGCCCGACCACCGAAGGCGGCGATGAGTTGCTCGGCGGTGCTCTCCGCGACCTGCGCGGGCGCGGGGGCGGTGCGGGTCTCGGTCGCGGTGCCTGGCGCACCCGGCATCACCGCGGTGGCTGCATCGGCGCCCTCGCCGAGGTTGGCCCGCTCTTCGGCCTCGAACTCGTCGTCGGGTTCCCGGCCGGGGGTCCGCATGTTCCACTTCGTGATCGCGAAGCGGAACAGCAGGTAGTAGACGACGAAGAACACCACGCCCATGCCGATGAGCAGCGGGATGTTCTTCGCGGCCGGCGCGGTGCCGTACAGGAGCAGATCGATGAGGCCGGCGGAGAACGAGAAGCCGAGGTGGATGTCGAGCAGGTAGGCAATCGCCAGGGACAGCCCGGTGAGCACGGCGTGGATGACGTAGAGAGGGAAGGCCACGAACATGAACGCGAACTCGAGCGGCTCGGTGACACCGGTGAGGAAGGCGGTCAGTGCGGCCGCCGACAGGATGCCGACTGCCACCTTGCGCTGCTTCTTGTTGGCGACGTGGATCATCGCCAGCGCGGCGGCCGGCAGACCGAACATCAGGATCGGATAGAAGCCCGAGGTCAGCAGACCCGCGGAGGGATCACCCGCGGCGAAGCGGGTGAGCTCACCGGTGACCACCTTGCCGTCGGGGGCCTGATAGTCGCCGTAGATGAACCACACGAAGGAATTCACGATGTGGTGCAGACCGAGCGGGATCAGCATGCGGTTGGCGAATCCATAGACGAACGCGCCAATTGCTCCCGAGCCGCCGATGAACTTGCCGAGGCCGGTCAAGCCCGCGTCGAAGAGCGGGTAGCAGTAGCTCATCGCGAACGACAGGAAGAGGCACGCCAGGGAGACCACGATCGGCACGAAGCGCCGACCCCCGAAAAAGCCGAGATACGAGGGTAATTGAATGGTGTGATAGCGATCGAAGAGCCACGCGGTGAGCAGACCGACCACGATTCCAGCGAACACGCTGTAGTTGATCTGGGCCTGCTCGCCCGCCTTGTCGACCTGACCGGCCAGGACGATCGGCGACATCGTCTTGAACACCGCCTGAACCACCAGATAGCCGACGACGGCGGCCAGCGCCGTCGAACCGTCTGCCTTCTTGGCGAATCCGATGGCGACGCCGACGGCGAAGAGCAGCGGGAGATTGCTGAAGATCGCGTCGCCCGCCGCGCTCATCGCTTGGAAGAACGGCCCGATGACCGGTGCCTTGATGCGCCCGAGCAGATCGTCTTGGCCCAGCCGCAGCAGGATTCCGGCCGCCGGCAGCACTGCGATCGGCAGCATGAGGCTCTTGCCAAGCCGCTGCAGCTGCGCGAACCCCGGAATGCGCAGCCCCGACTTCGGTTGCGGCCCTTGATTTTCGATGGTCTCGCTCATCGTCGGTCACCCTCCTCGTGCGCACCCGTCGCCCCCGCCCACGCTGTGCGGAAGCTTAGACGAGAACCCCGGACCACGAGACCCTGTTGCGGGGCGCTCGTATTGTTGGGCACACAGTCGCCACGAAGGAGCCGCAGTGAGCACCACATCAGTCCTCGCCCCGATCTCGGGACGTGCGATACCGCTTCGCGACGTCTCCGATCCGGTCTTCTCGCAGGGCATGGTCGGCTACGGCGCGGCGGTCGAACCCCCCAGCGCTGTCGTAGAGGCCGTCGCGCCGGTGAGCGGACGACTGCTGAAACTGCTTCCGCATGCCTACGTAGTCCTCACCCCGGACGGCGTCGGCGTGTTGGTGCACCTGGGGCTGGACACCGTCGCGCTGAAGGGTGAGGGCTTCACGACCCACGTCAGTCAGGGCGACGAGGTCACGGCGGGTCAACTGGTCATCACCTACGACGTACCCGCGATCGTGGCCAAGGGGCTCGATCCCATCGTTCCCGTGGTCGTGATGGACGAGCGCGAGCCAGGAAACGTCGTCGCCTCCGACGCGGTGACGTCGGGTGCCGAGATAGCGACCGGGGAAACTCTCTTCACCGCGACCAAGCCGACGGCGGCCACCTAGATGGAAGTCGTCATCTGCCGCGACGCCGGCGAGATCGGCGGGATCGCCGCCGACGCGATCACTCTGCTGCTGCAGCGCAAGGCCACGGCGGTGCTCGGTCTGGCCACCGGGTCCTCGCCGCTGGCGATCTACGACGAACTGGTGGCACGCCACGAGGCCGGCGAGATCTCGTTCCGGCAAGCCCGCGGCTTCACCCTCGACGAATACGTCGGGCTGCCGGTCGACCACCCCGAGCGGTACCGGACGGTGATCGACACGGTGTTCGTCTCGCGGGTGGACTTCGCCCCCGGCGCCGTGCAGGGTCCCGATGGCGCAGCGGCCGCCATCCCCGCGGCGTGCGAGGCCTACGAGGACGCCATCCGCGCTGCCGGTGGCGTCGACCTGCAGATCCTCGGGATCGGCACCGACGGGCACATCGCGTTCAACGAGCCGGGCTCGTCCCTGGCCTCGCGGACGCGGATCAAGACGCTGACGCGGCAGACGCGAATCGACAACGCCCGCTTCTTCGGCGACGACGTCGACGCGGTGCCGACGCACTGCCTGACCCAGGGGCTTGGAACGATCATGCAGGCTCGGCACGTCATCCTGGTGGCCACGGGCCGCAGCAAGGCGGAGGCGGTTCACCACCTGGTGGAGGGTCCGGTCAGTGCGATGTGGCCTGCGACCGTCCTGCAGCACCATCCGCACGTGACGGTCCTGCTCGACGACGCCGCCGCCCGACGGCTGCAACTGGTCGACTACTACCGTGAGACCTACCAGTCCAAGCCGGCCTGGCAAGGCATCTGAACTCGGTCATGCTCCTCACCGCAGCTACCGTATTGACCGGCCGAGAGTCGTTGCGCCCCGGCTGGATCGAGATGTCCGACGGTGGGGTGACCGCGGTGGGCGCGGGTGCTCCGCCGCGGGCGCCCGACCACGCGCTCGGCGCGGCGACGGTGGTCCCCGGGTTCGTCGACACCCACCTGCACGGCGGCGCCGGAGCCAACTTCTCGACCGCCGTCCACTCCGAGACCGTCACTGCCGTCGGGTTGCACCGACGCCACGGCAGTACCGGGCTCGTCGCGTCGCTGGTCACCGCTGACCCCGACGAATTGCTCAGGCAGGTGGGTGAATTGGCGGGCGACGTCCGCGCCGGTCTGATCGACGGCATCCACCTCGAAGGTCCGTGGCTGTCCACATCGAGGTGTGGTGCGCACCGACCCGACCTGATGCGCGACCCGGATCCCGACGAGATCGACCGCCTCCTGGACGCCGCGAGCGGCGCGATCCGCATGGTCACCATCGCACCGGAACGCGACGGCGCGCTCGCGGCCATCCGCCAGCTGGTGGCCGCCGGTGTAGTGGTGGCGGTGGGGCACACCGAGGCCACCTACGCCCAGGCCGCAGCGGCGATCGAGGCCGGTGCCACCGTGGCCACGCACCTGTTCAACGCCATGCGCCCGATCGATCGCCGCGAGCCGGGGCCCATCGTCGCGCTGCTGGAGGATTCGCGCGTGACCGTCGAGGTGATCACCGACGGCGTTCACGTTCATCCCGCGGTCTATCGGCACGTCACGGCGACGGTGGGACCCGACCGGGTGTCGCTCGTGACCGATGCGATGGCCGCCACCGGGATGACCGACGGACGCTACCTGCTCGGCCCCCTGGCCGTGGACGTGGTCGACGGGGTGGCCAGGGTTGCGGGCACGGACACCATCGCAGGCAGTACCGCGACGATGGACCGGGTGTTCGCGTTCGCCGTGGAACACAGCGGCCTGCCCAGAGACGAGGCGCTGCACCTGGCGGTCCGGCAGGCGTCGCTGAATCCCGCTCGCGCACTCGGGCTTCCCCATGCGGGCCTGGTGGCCGGGGCCCCCGCGGACGCGGTAGTACTCGACGGCGACCTCGTCGTGACGGGCGCGTTGCGCCGTGGCGGGTGGGTCGCCGACCCCGCACCCGCATGAGGGTCGCGCGAGACCGGCCGCGTGCAGCACGGCCCACGTACCCTCAGTAGCGTGTCAGGGGTGTTGATCACGGCCGCCAGAGGCCCAGGGCTCCCTCGGCGATTCCGATAGTGGAAATCAACGATCGGGTGTACCGATTGATGTCACCACTGACCCGGGTCCTGTCCCTGCGGGCCATCGTGGTGGTCTCCGCGCTCGCAGTGATCTTGCTGGTCATCGTCCTCGGCACGTGGGTGTGGGTGGGTGTCACCGACGACCAGTACAGCCAGCTCGATCGCCGGCTCGATTCGGTGAGCAGCCTCGGTGACGTCAGCACGCTGCTGAACAGCTCGCCCAACACCGACGCCCAGCAGCCGATGCCCGACGGCAACGTGGTGCGGACCGCCCGCATCGGCGGCATCACGGTGTCGGTGCCGACGAACATAGTCCTGCCCGAGTTGCCCAACGGGTACGCCACCACCTCGATCGACGGTGTGCAGTACCGCGTGCGCACGTTTGCCGCTGGAATGGGATCGATCGCGCTTGGTGCCCCGTTGGCCGAGACGCAACACCGGATCGACGAGCTGCACATGCGGGTGTTGCTGATCTGCAGCGGCGTGATCGCGGGAACGGTGATCGTCGGGTGGGTGATCTCGTTGCTGATGATCAATCCCTTCCGCCTGCTCGCGCAGCAGGCACGCGCCATCAACGCCCAGTCCATGCCCGACGAGGTCCAGGTGCGCGGCGTGCGGGAGGCGGTGGAGATCGCCGAGGCCGTCGAGGGCATGCTGGCCCGCATCGGCACCGAGCAGCAGCGCACCAAGGCCGCGCTGGAGTCCGCGCGCGACTTCGCCGCGGTTGCCTCGCACGAACTGCGAACACCGCTGACTGCCATGCGCACCAACCTGGAGGTGCTGTCGACGCTCGACCTGGCCCCTGAACAGCGCGACGAGGTGATCGGTGACGTCGTCCGCACCCAGGGCCGGATCGAGGCGACGCTGACGGCGCTGGAGCGGCTGGCTCAGGGTGAGTTGACCACCACCGACGACTTCGTCACCTTCGACGTCACCGAACTCCTCGACCGCGCGGCGCACGACGCCCTTCGCGTCTATCCCGGTCTGCGCGTGACGCTTTCGTCGTCGTCGTCCAAGCTGATCGTCGGGCTCCCGGCCGGTCTTCGGCTGGTGATCGACAACGCCATCGCCAACGCGGTCAAACACGGTGGTGCCTCGGAGATCCGGTTGAGTGTCGTCAGTTCGGTCGAGGGGGTCGAGATCGCCGTCGACGACAACGGCACCGGTGTCCCCGAGGAGGAGCGCGCCGCTGTCTTCGAGCGGTTTGCGCGCGGCACCACCGCGTCCCGGTCGGGCTCGGGCCTGGGCCTGGCGCTGGTGGCCCAGCAGGCCGAATTGCACGGTGGCACAGCCCACTTGGACGTCAGCCCGCTGGGTGGTGCACGCCTGCTGCTGCGGCTGCCCGGACCGGAGTTCAAGTCCGAGGGTGCCAACCCGTCATCGGGTGCCTAGCCACCAGAGCCCCCGACCCGCGCCGAGTGTGGAGTTTCGGCACGCCTCGGGCCTCGAGGGCGCGCATCGTCTCCACACTCGGCGCAGGGTTGGGTTAGGCGTTGAGGGCCGCGAGGATGTTGGCGTCCTGCTGCTTGCCGTACCCGGTGACCAGATCGAGCGGCACGGGATCGCCGGCGGCGCCGTTGAACCGCACGGCAGCAACGGCGGGCCCCTCCGTGAAGATCAGGACACTGGCGGCTTGACCGTTGGTCGCCCGGCCGGTGATCAGCGTCCCGTTCTGACCGATGGCGATCGGGCGGGACGAAGCTCCGGGGATGTCGGCGAGCACGTCACCACGGCTGACGTCGAGCGCCACGGTGGCTGCCTGGGGATCGGGCAGGACGAAGACCATGTCGGTGATGGCCCTCGTCCCGTCCCGGTGCGTGTAGACGACCTCGATGCCTGACTTGCCTTCAGGATTCAGCAGCGGTGGATCCGCATGATAGGCAACGGAGTCGGTGATCACGTTGGGGTCGACGGGCAAGGTGGTGTAGTCGATGGGCGCCGCCAGGGCGGTAGCCGGAAATGCCAGTGCGGCGGCTGCCATGGCCGCGGTCGTGGCGACGGTGCATCGCGAAGACGGCATCAGGACTCTGCGACTCAGCATGGGTAGCAACCGAAGCCGTGCCAGCCGTCGCGCCAGAAGAAGCCAGCGCCGCAACCGTGGTCACCCGTCGAGCCCTGGCAGTCGAACATCTGCACCACCGGTTGCGGCGCAGGTGCGGGTGCGGGAATCCGCGGCTCGTTGACGACTTGTCCGGCATGGGCGGCCGGTGCGCTCAACATCGCGCCCCCCACCAGCATGATCCCCGCGGCGAAGCCGCGCACCCGAGATGTCATGAAACCCCCTTCGAAGAAATTATCGCGTGCGTCATATCTTGCATCGTCAAGGTCTAGTGCACAAGCGTTGCTGGCAAAGTCCGTCAGTGGCGTGGCGGGGACCGCCGCGAGAACCCGGCCGGTGTCCACATTCGGGTTCGCCGCGGGAATGCTGCCAACTCGCTGAAATCCTGCTTCTGCGGAATCCCACGGGGCGGCAATCAGTTTCAGCTCTCGGGACCGCAAAGCGATCCCAGACGAAGTGAGAAGGCATCATCATGAAGAAGTTTGGAGTCGTCGGCGTCCTCGTCGGCGTTTTGACGGCAGGCGTCGTGAGTCTGGCTGCACCCGCTCAGGCGGATCTGAGTCACGACATCTGGGCCAATCAGCAGAACCAATCGAGCGCGTCGGTGCCGCAGGTGGACACCAGCGTGCACCAGAGTCCGTAGCGGCTCACGACGGAGCCAACGCCCCCGGCAGCTGCAGGTGGGCGTCGGCTTCGTCGAACATCCCGTGGGCGAACTCGTACCAGAGCTGGCGCATCCTTGGCCCGAGTTCGTCGAGAGCCGGCCGGGACTGCGGTCCGAGCATCGGCGCCGTCGCCCAGTCGGCGAATGAGCCCATCAGAAAGGGAAGTTCGATGCAGTGGCATGCCCGCAGCGAGCTGTTGGCGGGGTGCCAGTCGAAGACGTAGGTCACGGCATGGCCGCCGCCTCGCCGGTGTCGCTTGGCGTAGGCCGATGAGGGACGGCCGAAGAGTCGTCTGGTGACAACCGAGCTCAGGAGCCGCCGCACGGGCGGGCCGAGGACGGGAAGACCGAAGGCGCGCGCCAGCCGTGGGTCGAGACTCAGGAATGGCAAGGCGTCGTCGGACGTCGTGCCAATCATGACCGGGAGGCGACGGGCGACGTCGAGCTGGCGCGCCTCGACCTCGTCGTCCTCGGGTAGCGGATGCTGGCCCGACTGCGGGCCGAAGGGCATCTGCGCGACGGTTCCGAACGGCGCGGCTGCGGCGGCTGCCGCGGACTGAGCAACCAGCAGGTCCGCGGTGGATGCCGCTTCCGGGTTGGCGCCCAATACTTCCCGCGCGGCGACGGCCATCGCCCGGCTCATGGCCGCGCGCCCCCGCTGCACCCCAAGCGGAGCGCTCTGGAGGATGGCGCGCCGGAAGAGGCCCTCGGTGCCGTCGGCAACCAGGAGGTAGGACACGCTGTCCGCGCCGGCGGACTGGCCGAAGATGGTGACGGCGTCAGGATCGCCGCCGAACCCGCCGATGTTCTCCCTGACCCACCGCAGCGCGGCGATCTGGTCCAGCAGGCCGAGATTCGCGGGGGAGAGGCCGTCGATCGCGAGATACCCGAAGATGCCAAGGCGATAGTTCACCGTCACCGTGACGACCCCGCCCTCCGCGGCCATCGCCGAGAGGTCGTAGGCGGCCGGCTGCCCACTCCCGGTGACGTATGCCCCGCCGTGGAGGAACACCATCACCGGGCGGGCCCTGCCATCGGGAACGGGGGCGACGACGGTCAGCGCCAGGCAGTCCTCGTCCTGATCGAGGCCCGCCATGACGGGCCCGACCACGAACTCCAGGCGCGATGGCAGCTGCGGGCAGACGGGCCCGGGTGTCGTCGCGTCGACGAGGTCGTCGGTGACGGGCACCGGCTCGCACGGTTGGAAGCGCCGCGCCATCGCGTACCGCAGCCCCAACGCGCGAATCACCTTGCCGTCTCGGCGGACCCGAATCCGGCCGCTGGGGAGCTGCATCACCTCGTCGTCCATGGTGATGTCCGAGACTACGTGGCAACCTCCCACTTCCCGAGCGTCGCGGCCGTAACATCGCGACTCGTGCATGGCAACGCGGGTCCGGACGGGCACACCGTCATAGCGGAGGCCGACGGACGGGCCTACCGGTCGCTGCGTCAGCGACCCGTCACCCGGGCCGAGCGTTATGCCCTCGGCAAGAGTCTGCGCAAGCGGGTGCCCCGCAGGACGCTGGCCGACTGGACGCCGCCGGCGGACCGCCCCAACCCCGTCGACCTGATCAATGCCAGCCACCGCGGCCGGCTGGACCGGTTGATCCCGATTCGGGTGGGGCGCATGGTGGATTCGCCCTACGGCTTCCTGCGCGGCACCGCCGTCGTGATGGCCGAGGACGTAGCACACCTACCGTCCACCGGCATCACGCCGGTGGTGTGCGGCGATTCGCACCTTGGCAACTTCGGCTTCTACGCCTCACCCGAGCGCGATCTGGTGATCGACCTCAACGACTTCGACGAGGCTCACCCCGGCGGCTGGGAATGGGACCTGCGCCGGCTGGTGGCCAGCATCTGGGTCGCCGGCCGGTACAACGGCACCTCCGAGAAGCACTGCGCGGCCTCGGTGCTGTCCTGCGTCGAGTCCTACCGTCACGAGTTGCGCCGGCTGGCCGACCTGCCGCTGTTCACGCGGTCGTTCCTGCGCATGGACGTCGACCGGTTGACGGAGGAGACCGCTGGGCCCCTGCAGCGACAGGTGGCACGGGCGGCCGAGCGGGCGCGTCACCGGACGGGGGATCGCGCGCTGCCCCGTTTCACCCACGAGGTGGACGGCTTGCGCAGAATCGTCGAGGAACCGCCGCTGATCACCCGTCCCGATGCACGCGAGGCCGACGCGCTCGCCGAGGCTCTCGATGAATACCTGACCACGCTGCCGTCGTACTGGCGGCGAGTCCTCGGCGGCTACACCCTCGTCGACGTCGCCCACAAGGTCGTCGGGGTTGGCAGCGTCGGGCTGCGCGCCTACGTCGCACTGCTGGAGGGATCCTCGGCCGAGGACGTGGTGTTCCTGCAACTCAAACAGGCCCGCCGCTCGGTGCTGGCGCGGTACGTGCACGGTGATCAGGCGTGGCACCGGCATCAGGGGCAGCGGGTGGTCGAGTACCAGCAGTCGTTGCAGACGGTCAGCGACCCGCTGCTCGGCTGGACCACGATGGACGGTTTGCAGTACTACGTCCGGCAGTTTCGCAACATGAAGGGCCGCATTCCACTGGATTCGATGGACGCCGCAGCGCTGACCGACTACGCGGGTGTGGTCGGAAGACTCCTCGCCAAGGGACACGCGCGGACCAGCGGCGCCTCGATGATCGCCGGGTACATGGGTGGTTCGGATCGGGTCGACCAGGCGCTCTGTACGTTTGCGCGGCGCTACGCCGATCAAACCGAGGCCGACCACGCCGCCCTAATCGTCGCCGTGGAGCGTGGATTGCTGCCGGTGGAGCGGGGCGTCTAGGTCCGGGACTGCGGCGGGGACTGCGGCGGGGACTTTGTGCCCTCCCCTCGGTGACCGACGCCTCACCACACCGGCGCGGTGGACGGGCATGGTCGATGGAATGACGACGCACCTTGAATCCGGTTCCGAACTCGGACTGTCCGATCACCAGAGTTGGGCGTTGCTCGCCGGGACGTCGCTGGGGCGACTAGTCACCAGCTTCGACGGTCAGCCGGACGTGTTTCCCGTCAACTACGTCGTGCAGCGCCAGACGATCGTGCTTCGCACTGCCGCAGGCGCCAAGCTAGCCGGTGTCGCCCATAACGATCGCGTCGCCTTCGAAGCCGACGACCACGGTGTCGAGGAGGCGTGGAGCGTCGTGGTGAAGGGCCGCGCGCAGGTCCTGTCAGACGCGGCCGACGTCTCCGATGCCGAACGCGCCCAGGTGCTTCCGTGGATCACGACGACCAAGCAGTACTTCATCCGGATCGTTCCCAACGAGATCACGGGTCGGCGGTTTCGCTTCGGCGGGGTGCCACGATGAGCAAGCTCCCCGGCGCCGAGACACTGCGCACCGCACTGGCGCTGGCCACCCGAGCGCCATCGGTCCACAACACCCAACCGTGGCGGTGGCGTGTCGGCAGGTCCAGCCTGCACCTTCACGCAGACACCTCGTTGCAATTGCCCCATACCGACCCCGATAGTCGCGACCTGATCATCAGTTGTGGTGCCGCACTGCACCACTGCGTGGTGGCGTTCGCTGCGCTGGGCTGGCAGAGTAAGGTCCGTCGATTCCCCAACCCGGCCGACGCCGGTCATCTTGCCTCGATCGAAGTGCACCGGTCTCGTCCTGTCGAGCTCGACGTCGCACTGGCTGCGGCGATTCCGAGGCGACGGACCGATCGTCGGCTCTATAGCTCTTGGCCCGTGGCCCACGGCGACATCGCGCTGATGGGTGCTCGAGTGGCGCGCATGGGCGTCACCATGCGGCGGGTCGAGGACAGCGTCGACCTCAGGGACGCGTTGGACCGGGCCACCCACGAACACGTGGACGACGAGGAGTACCTGGCGGAGCTGGCGATGTGGAGTGGCCGCCACGCCGCCATGGCAGGTGTGCCCGCGCACAGCACGCCCGTCCCGGAACCCGCCGCCCGGGTACCCGGCCGCTTGTTCGCAGCTTCGTCTCTGTCACAACCGCCCGAGGCCGAGGCCGAGGCCGACAACGGCGTCATGCTGGCCCTCGGGACCGCCGAGGACGACGAACTCGCGCGGCTGCGGGCGGGCGAGGCGACGAGCCTTCTGTTGCTCACCGCCACGGCACTGGGCATGGCGACGTGCCCGTTGACCGAGGTCCTCGAGATCAAGGCGACCCGTGACGACGTGCGGGCCGAAGTCTTTGGCGTAGAGGCATTCCCGCAGATGCTGATACGTGTGGGCTGGGCACCGATCAATGCCGATCCACTGCCAGCCACCCCGCGGCGTCCCGTCCAGGACGTGGCGACCAGGCTGGACGGCGCGCCGCTGTGGTGACCGAGCGCGCGGGGGGTTGACCCTACGCGAACGTCTCGGCGGGCTGGCCGCGGAATTCGAGGACGTCGGTGACCGGACGGCGCGGCGTGGGCGGTGGCACGTCGTCCAGGGCCGGGGCGGTCCCGATGCGGACCAGTGCCTGCGGAAACGGCTGCCCGGTCAACGACGCGACGATCTCCCGGCTGGTGTGGACCTCGGTCACGTGCGTCAGCGTGCACGTCGCCAGACCGACGAGGGTGCACTCCAGTAGCAGCGCCGAAAGAGCCTCCCCGCAACGAAGTACGTCCTCACGCGAATCACCGCGCGCCGAGAGGACGACGAGCTGCGATCGATCCTCGGGCACCTGCATGCGGCGCTCGGCATGGTGGGTGATCGGGAAGGCGCGGCCCACGTCGACACGATCGCTCTCGGCCGCGGATATCAGGGCACTCTGGGGGATCCCATCGCTGACGTCGAACGGCGAAGTCCACCAGTTCAATTCGGCATGATAGGCCGAGTCGTATAGGCGTAACGACTCGGAGTACTGGGAGGCCTCGGCAAGGCGCGGCCTGGCGTCGTCGGTCAGCACGCTCACCACCGCTCTCGTGGCGACGGCGTCGTGCAGCAGTCCCTCCGTCGATTGGTGGTCCGGTACCGCGCCGAACGGCAGCCGGTCGGTCCGTCGAGCCAGGACGGCGTCGGCGCGGCGACGTTGGGCGTCGGTGACGAGCGGCGCCTCGGTGAACTCGAGCGACGCCAGGTGGGCGACGTCGTCGGGATCGGGGCAGTACCGGACGTCGGTGGTCCACCCGGCCGCCGCCATCACGACGCGAAGGTGGTCCAGGACGACGCCACAGCTGATCAGCGCCTGACGTCCGGACTGGTCCGTCGCCACCAGGCGATCGCGGTCGGCGTACAGGTGGAGTCGGCCCGCTTCGGCCACCCACCGCCAAGGCTGACTGTTGTGGTACGACGGGGCGCGGCAGGCCACTCGCACGGCGTCCTCGACGACTTCGCGTGGGACAGCGGATTTCGGCCGGGATGGCGGCATCGATGATCCTCCTCGGATTCTCGAGTCCCACCGTTGCCGTCGCGGCGATGGGCGAGAAGGGTCTTTGGTCCCCGGCGCAAAGGCCCACGGCCCCGGCGACGGTGCCCTTTCGGCCCCTGCACACCAGTCGGGTACGTCGATACCGTGCGCACATGACCTATGTGATTGGGCGCGAGTGCGTCGACGTGATGGACAAGTCCTGCGTGCAGGAGTGCCCGGTCGACTGCATCTACGAAGGTGGGAGGGTCCTCTACATCAATCCGGAGGAGTGCGTCGATTGCGGTGCGTGCAAACTCATCTGCCGCGTCGACGCGATCTACTACGAAACCGATCTACCGGATGACCAACTCGAACATCTCGCCGACAATGCCGCGTTCTTCACCGAGGTCCTCCCCGGACGCGCCGCCCCGCTCGGCTCACCGGGCGGAGCCGAGCGGCTCGGTCGCGTCGGAGTGGACACCCCGCTCGTGTCCGCTCTTACCGTTCGGACGGACGCGCCGCACCCGTGAACCGGGTGCCGGCGGCCGTCAGGCGCAGTCGGTGCAGATCATCCGGTCGCCAACCTGCTTGGCGAGCCGGTGGCTGTGGTGCACCAGGAAGCAGCTCGAGCAGGTGAACTCGTCCTTCTGCTTGGGCACCACGCGAACGGTGAATTCCTCACCGGAGAGATCGGCCCCCGGCAGCTCGAAGTCCTCGAGTTCGTCGCCGTCGTCGACGTCGAGCACGGCGGTCGCGGCGTCGTTTCGACGTCCGGCCAGCTGCTCGAGCGATTCGTCGACGACGTCATCGGATTCCTTTTGGCGTGGGGCGTCGTAATCGGTGGCCATGTTCGTCCTCTCGAGTTCAGTGCCGGCGTCACGACAACGTGAACGATGCGCAGCTTGTTCCCGCCCGCACCGGGGCTGAAACGCACAGTTCGATCGACGCGTCGACGCACGTCGGCGTCCGGCCGAACGTCGGTACGGCTCCAGGCGGATGCCAGGTCGCCGACGTCGATTCGAGGCAAGAGTACGGTCCGCTGGGGCGTACGGCCGTATGCCGCGCTTCGGCGCGTTCTCCACGAGGTACGGGGCCGCCGCGGATGCACCGGCACCAAGTCCTACCGACTCCGCACCGGCAAGACCACCACCCGAGACGAACGAGTCTTCGAAGACGTGGTCCCAGATCTCAGCAGCACGAATCTGTTCGCGCAGGATGTCGGCGTGACCGCAGTGTGAGCCAGTTCGCGCGGAAGGACTCGACGACACACATCCGCTCGTGCCCGAGCCCTGAGACGACGGGCATCCTCGTCGTCGCCGGATCGGCGTCACTCCGACAGCCGCACCAGCTTCGACGTCGTCAGGGTGGTGCCGCGTTCCAGTCGACTGGCCAGTGCGAGGAACAGGGTCGCGGTGGTGAGGGCGTCGCCGAGGGCGTGATGCGGTGAGTGCACGGGTAACTCGAGTTCGGTCGCGGCGTACTCCAGCGAAATTGCTTGATCGGGAGCGAGGTTCACGTCGAGCACCAGGCGCGCGAGGACCGCGGTGTCGATCATCGGACTGGCGAACGTCAGGTACGACCGCCGGAAGGCCCTGTGCAGGAACGACCGCTCGATCCAGGCGCAGTGCGCGATGACCGGGTGAGCGCCGATGAGCGCGTCTAGGGTGGTGACGCAGTCCGACAGCGGGGGCGCATCGTCGAGGTCCTGGGTGCGCAGCGCGTGGAACTTCGTCGAACTGCCCGGTACGTCCCCTGGCACGTGGACCAGGCCGTACACCGATTCGGCCATCTTGATCCGGCCATCGCGGATGGGTACCGCGCCGTAGGAGACGATGTGATCGCGGCGGGGGTCCAGACCCGTGGTCTCCAGGTCGATCGCCACGAATGCGTCGGTGCGCCAGTCGACGTCTGCGGCAGCTGGTCGGTGCGACCTCCGGGCGCCGAGCCGTCGTCGCCATCCGCGTCCCATGCTCACAGTCCTTCGTAGCTGAACCACTTGCGGCTCAAGCGCTCCTGGATCGCGCTGATGGCCTTGAAGGCGCTGCGCAGGTGTCGCCGCTCGAGTGGGTCGAGGGCGGCGGGATCGATGGCCGAGGCCAACGGTTTACCGGCCTTGATCGCGGTGATCTGGCTGTCGAACACGAGGTGGTAGCAGAGGCTGAAGGCACCCGCCAGCGCGTCGGCCTCGTCGGTGGTGAGCAGGCCGCTGCGGTGTGCCCGCTCCAGACGCTGCGGGGTGGAGCCCGTGGGGTCGCCCGTGCGCTGGGCCAGGGCGCGAGCCAGCGACGCGACGGGACGCAGGCCTGACTTCTTGAGGTTTAGGTGGCCTTTTTGCTCACCGAAGTGCTCGACGACGAATCCTCGGACGAACCCGCTCGGCGGCCGGTCACTCATCGAGAAGCGACTCAGCGCGCGGGTGAAGGCATCGCGTCCGATGCCGCCGACCAGTGCGGTGCGCATCGGCTGGATCAGCGCGGGGCGGGTGATCGGCCGGGCGTCGAGCATCGTCGAGGCCATTAGCAGGTAGTCGATGTCGTCGGGGTTGGCGCGCCAGGCATCGGCGACCTCCCGCCACTGCCGCTGCGATCGGTTGAACAGGGGTGACGAGGCGTTCAGGCCTTGCGGGCACGGTGCCAGCCCGCACCGAGCCAGGGCGGTGATCAGGGGTTCGGTGGCCGCGGCGACCTGGTCACGTGTCAGCACGACGTCGGTGGGTTCCCGAACCGCCCACGCAAGCGCGGTGTCGACGTCGGAGTTGGGCAGCGGTTCGCGTCGACCCAGGGAGCCCATCAGCAGCCAAGAGCAGTCCAGCTCGCTCAACGGTGGTGTCGTGACGTGTAATTCGATGATCTTGCGGTAGATGGACTCCACCATTGCCGACAGCAGTGCCCCGACGTGTTCGACGGGCAGGCCGGCATCCCAAAGCTCCACCGTGGTGGGCGTCAACAACCGGCAGGCGTCGACGAGTTCGTCCATGGTGGTCGCCGCGGCTGCCGCGGAGCGGATCACCAGGGGGTTGCGGACCTCGGCGGCCGCCATGTCGACCACCCGCACGACGCCGACGGCTGCGCCGAGCGCATCGACGACGACGAGGTGGTGGATGCCCTGTTCGACCATGAACAGGTACGCCGTGCTGACGGTGCGGTCGACGCTCATGGAGATCGCAGGAGCGCTGGCGATCGCCGAGATGGGCGCGTCGACGCCGACCTCCCCGGTCGCGACACGGCGCCGGAAGTCGTCGTCGGTGACGATGCCGATTTGGCCGTGCCGCAGGAACAGGGCGCAGGATCGGCCCGCATCGGTCATCAGTGCGGCGACGCTGCGAATCGGATCGTCGGCGTCGCACCAGGTGATCGGGTGTGCCACGTCGCCAATCGGCCGTTCGAGCCGGGCGAAGGATTCACTCGAACTGATCAGCCGCTCCCGGGCCACCAGTCCGCCGTAGTGCGCGAACCGCAGCCGCTCGGGGTGAGTCAGGATCGTGCGAGGGTCGGGCAACCGATAGCAGAGGGTGTCCTCGGCCGCGCGGACCTGCAAGGGGGGCGGCAGCCCGGACAGTACCGAGATGTGGCCGAAGGTCTCACCCGGGCCCAGCACGTCGGTGACGCGGCCCCGGTCGATCACGTCCACGGCTCCCACCCGGACGACGTACAGGCAATTCAACGGTGTCGCGTCGGCTTCGACGATGACCGTGCCCGCCGTGAAGTACTCGACCTCGACGGCCCTCGCCAGCCGGTTGAGGTCGTCGTCGTCGAGGCGGTCATAGGGCGACTGGGCACCGAGGAACTCGAGGAACTCCTTCACGGCACCCGATTCAGATCGAGTTCCACGATGCGGTCACGGTCAGATCGTCGCACGGCATCGCCGTGGGTGAGCCGTGGTGAGCCGGTCCGCCTACATTGGGGGACGCGTACCCGTCGCGGCGCCCGAGTTTCAACACCACGCCAGCGGCTATACGGCGCGGAAGCGGGTCGCGCAGGGTTGGGCGTCGCGTAGACCGGAACTAATCGAGCGGTACCGAGGGTGAGGACGTAGATGACGGACACGGTCGGCGACGAGCAGGCGCGAGAGCCCACCGACATCACCTATGCCGAGCATCTTCATCCGGCCCGCCCGAGGACGCTGCGATTCCGGCCACGGGTGAAGGCGCCGTTCGCGCGCCGGTCCGTCGCGCAGGACGGGTCGGCGACCGGAGACAACCCGGCGTACGTGTCGTGGCTGCTGGCCCAGTCGATGCTGTCCGACGCCAACGAGATCAGCCAGCAGTTCTCCGGCCAGGGCTCGATGTGGCAGAACCCGTTCGCGAACCCGAACCCCCGAGCCGCCGTCACCGCGGCCTCGGTGTGGTTCACGGCCTACCCGTTGTCGCTGATCACCCGCCCCGACGAGTCCTTCCTGACGGCGATGGCCGACGAGGACATGTGGAAGGCCTTCGCCGAGATCGGCATCGAGGGCATTCACACCGGGCCGGTGAAGCGGGCGGGCGGCATCTCGGGCTGGCAGTACACCCCCAGCGTCGACGGTCACTTCGACCGGATCAGCACGCAGATCGATCCTGCGTTCGGCACCGAGGACGAATTCCGCAAGATGTGTGCCACCGCCAACTGGTACGGCGGCACCATCATCGACGACGTCGTGCCGGGTCACACCGGCAAGGGCGCGGACTTCCGGCTGGCCGAGATGAAGTACGCCGACTACCCGGGCATCTATCACATGGTCGAGATCGATCCCAGAGACTGGCACGAGCTGCCCGAGACCCCGCCCGGAGTGGATTCGGTCAACATCGACGCGACCACCGAGGAGTGGCTGGACAAGGCCGGTTACATCATCGGCCGGCTGCAGCGGGTGATCTTCTACGCCGAGGGCGTCAAGGAGACCAACTGGAGTGTCACCCGTCCCGTCCTAGGAGTCGACGGCGTCGAGCGGCGGTGGGTGTACCTGCACTACTTCAAGGACGGGCAGCCCTCCATCAACTGGCTCGACCCCACCTTCGCCGGGATGCGGATGGTCATGGGCGACGCGCTGCACTCGCTGACCGACCTCGGCACCGGAGCGCTGCGGCTGGACGCCAATGGTTTCCTCGGGGTGGAGAAGAGCACCGCGGAGGGCAACCCCGCCTGGTCGGAGGGGCACCCGCTGTCCGAGGCGGCCAACCACCTGATCGCCAGCATGGTGCGCAAGGTCGGCGGGTTCACCTTCCAGGAGCTGAACCTGACCATCGACGACATCCGCGAGACCGGTGAAGCCGGCGCCGACCTGTCCTACGACTTCATCAACCGGCCGGCCTATCAGCACGCCCTGGCCACCGGCGACACCGAGTTCCTTCGGCTGACGCTGAACACCTCGAACGAACTCGGCGTCGACCCGGCATCGCTGGTGCACGCCCTGCAGAACCACGACGAGCTGACCTACGAGCTGGTCCACTGGTCGACCGGGCACCGCGACGACGTCTACACCTACAAGGGCGAGGAGATGACGGGCGAGGAACTCGGCGAGTCGGTCCGGCAGGATCTGCTGACCAAGCTCACCGGGCCGCAGGCACCGTACAACCTGGTCTTCACCACCAATGGGATTGCCTCGACCACGGCGACCGTCGTCGCCGCGGCGCTTGGCATCACCGACCTGGACCTGATCGACGACGTCGACCCGATCCGGCGTGCGCATCTCCTGCTGGCGATGTTCAACGCCCTGCAGCCAGGCGTGTTCGCGTTGTCCGGCTGGGACATGTGCGGCATGTTGACGTTGCCGCCCAGCGAGGTGACCGAGTTGCTGCGCGGGGGTGACACCCGGTGGATCCACCGCGCGGGGCACGACCTGATGGGCGTCAACGAACGCGCGACCCGGTCGATGGCAGGAATGCCACGGGGCCGCAGTCTCTACGGGTCGATCCCCGAGCAGATGGCCGACGACACCAGCTTCCTGCGCCAGTTGCAGGCAATCCTGCGGGTCCGCTCGCACTACGGCATCGCCACCAGCCGTCAGGTCGACATCCCCGAGGTGTCACACCGCGGCATGCTGGTGATGGTGCATCAGCTCGAAGACCCCAGCCAGCATCAGCTCACGCTGCTCAACTTCGCCAACGAGGAGATCGCCGGAACGGTTCGCTCCGAGCACCTTCCGCCCGGGGGACACGTCATGGACATGTTCACTGGCAAGACGGTCGGCACGGTCGACGACCTGCACAGTTTCGCGGTCGAGATGCCCAACCACCACGGCATGTCCCTGCTCGTCGAGGCGCCCGTGGCGGATGGCGCCGCCCAGTAGCGCTACCTGCGCGCCGGCACGGTCAGGGGTGCGCCGTCGACGGCTTCCAGCATGCAGATCACGGTGCTGGGATTCGGATTCGACGACGTCCGGTTCTGGTTGGAGTCGATGAGATAGGTGATCGTGAACGTGCCGCTGCCGACGGGTTCTCCGGTGTAGGCGGTGAACCCGTCGTCGCACACGGCGGTGGCGACGTCGGCGATGGCGGTGCCGACTGCCAGTGGCGCGCGGCGGAACACCTCCGCGTGATGCGGTGTGGCGCAATCGACCACCGAGACGGCGATGACGTTCGGATCGGTCGGCGGTGGGTCGGCCAGGCACTCACCGACGTCGAGGTCGAACCAGTCGACCGGCCGCGCGGCCGGGGCTTGGACGGGAGCGGCCGTCGTCGAAGTCGGCTGTGCCGCAAACGAGCTGGATGACGTGCCGGGGGAGGGCACGGTTGGCGAGGTGCACGACGTGGCGACGAGGATCGTGGCGGTCGCAGCGAGCACCCGCCGCCGAGGCCAACGCAGATGCACTCTCACCGCGACCCCTTCCGCACGTTGCGAGACGCGAGAATGGCTGCGGCCGAGGCGGTCTGGATTCCGCACGCCGCAGCGAACTCGGCGGGCGCCAGTCCGTCGGCCGAGTTCATGTCGCATGGCCCGAACGGTGGAGTACCGTCGGGCAGGGTGGCCCCGGCTCCGTATCCATTGCCGTACCCGGAGCCGTCGGTGTACTGATGGGCGACCTTGCCGGGGTAGGCGGGGTTGTGCCCGTAGGCCGCGACCACCACGCGCAAGCCCGCCGGTTTGACCGGCCAGAGCCGGTTCAGGTCGTCGACGTTGCCGTAGCCGATCACCCGGCGCCGGTCGCCGAGCCAGTCGGCGATCGCCCAGTAGGCGCGGTTGATCCCGTCGGACTGGTTGCCCGCGATCTGCGTTCCCCAGCTCTCGACGTCGATCATCACCGCCATCCGGGGGTGCGGGTCGCCCACCATGGCGATCAGCGTATCGACCGTCTCGTGCCAGTTCTGCCGCCACACGAAGTAGACGATGAAGAAGTCCAATGCCCCCTCGTCGCAACGACGCTTGCACCACCCATGATTGGCGTCCCAGTTCTGGTCGCGGTGATCGCCGTCGTTGGATCGGATGCACAGCACCCGGTGCGGATAGCGGTCGTCGACGGGAACCTGCCACTCGGAGACGTCGGCGTAGATCGTGTCCGTCACTCCTCCACGATGCCATTGCTGCCGTAGGCTGCCGCGGTGGACACCAGCATCCGGATTGCGGCGGCCGCCGCGTTCGTCTGGCTCGGCATGGTGCTCGCGATCTCCTTCGTCGAGGCACCGCTGAAGTTTCGCGCACCGGGTGTCACCGTGAAGATCGGCCTAGGCATCGGTCGACTGGTCTTTCGAGCCCTCAACGTCTTCGAGTACGTGTTCGCCGTCGTGATCGCGTTCGCACTCTTCACCCATGAGACGTCTGCAGCGGTGAACGTCGCGATCTGCGTCGCGGTAGGCGCACTTCTCACCCAGACCATCGTGATTCGCCCCCTACTCGCGGGTCGGACCTCCGCCGTCCTCGAGGGCGACGAAGGTCGACGGTCGCGGGCCCACTTCGCCTACGTCGCCCTGGAACTCGTCAAGGTGGTAGCCCTGGTGTGGGCCGGCGTACTACTCGTGGGTAGCTAGGACCATGACTCAGCCAGGTTCCGCGGACTCCCATCGCGAACTGCCCTCCGATCCCGACGCCGGCCCCGACCGCCCGCTGCACCTGCACCCGTCCGCACTGGCGTGGGTCTTCCTCGGTGGCGTAGTCGGAACGGCATTGCGCTACGTCGGCGAGCTCGTGCTGCCGCACGACGCCGCGGGCTGGCCCTGGGCGACGTTCCTGATCAACCTCGTCGGCGCGTTCGTCCTCGGCGCGCTGCTGGAGGGATTGGCCCGCCTCGGTACCGACTCGGGCTGGCGGCAACGCGTCCGGCTCCTGGCCGGCACGGGTGTGTGCGGTGCCTTCACCACCTACAGCACGCTGGCGCTGGAGACGGTTCTGCTGCAGCGACACGGCCAGGTCGGGACGGCGGTGGCCTACGGTGTCGTGAGCGTCGTCGGGGGTGTGGTGACCGCTTGGCTCGGGATCGTGGTCGCGGCGGGCGTGCACCGACGCAGGGCCCGGTCGTGATCGCCGCGCTGACCGTGCTCGCCGGTGCCTGCGGCGCCGTCGCGCGCTTCCTGGTCGACTCGTCGGTCAAGGCGCGCTGGCGAACGGCGTTCCCCTGGGCGACGGTCGCCATCAACGTCACGGGTTCGCTACTGCTCGGCATCTTGGCGGGACTGGTGCTCTTTCAGGGTCAGGCCGCGGCGTGGCAGACCGTGGCGGGCACCGGATTCTGCGGCGGATACACGACTTTCAGCACGGCCAGCTTCGAGACCGTCCGGTTGGTCCAGCAGAACCGGCGGTTGCTGGCTGTGCTCAACGCCGGTGGTTCGCTGGTGCTGTCGGCCGCCGCGTGCGCCGGTGGATTCGCGATGGCATGGGCGTTGTAGGGCCTAGCTGGCTGAATTCTTGGTGACGGGCGCGTGCGGCGCCCGGCGAGGGAGCAGAATCGTCCCCATGGCTGCCAACCCACGTGCCGGACAACCGGCTCTTCCCGAAGACCTCATCGACGTGGCCCAGGTGGTCACTGCCTATTACTCGGTGGAGCCCGACCCCGAAGACGTGAACCAGCAGGTGGCGTTCGGAACGTCGGGGCACCGCGGGTCTAGCCTCGACGCGGCGTTCAACGAGGCGCACATCCTGGCGACGACCCAGGCCATCGCGGAGTACCGCGCGGCGCAGGGCACCACCGGTCCGTTGTTCATCGGCCGTGATACCCACGCGCTGTCCGAACCGGCCTGGGCGTCCGCATTGGAGGTGCTCGCCGCCAACGGCGTAGAAGCGATGATCGACGGCGCAGATCGATACACGCCGACGCCGGCGGTCAGCCACGCGATCCTGTCGTTCAACCGCGGCCGGGACAATGATCTCGCCGACGGCATCGTCGTCACCCCGTCGCACAACCCGCCGCGTGACGGCGGTTTCAAGTACAACCCGCCCAACGGTGGCCCCGCCGACACCGACGCCACGGGTGTGATCGCCAAGCGCGCCAACGAGATTCTGCGTGACGGGCTCAAGGAGGTGAAGCGCATTCCGCTGGCGCGGGCACTGCAGCTGGCGCAGCGGCACGACTACCTCAACGCCTTCATCGAGGATCTGCCCAACGTCGTCGACGTGCACGCGATCCGCGCCCAGGGCATCCGCATCGGTGCCGATCCGCTGGGCGGGGCCAGTGTCGACTACTGGGGTGCCATCGCCGAGCGGCACGGCCTGAACCTCGAGGTGGTCAATCCGCTGGTCGATGCGACGTGGCGGTTCATGACGCTGGACACCGACGGCAAGATCCGGATGGACTGCAGCTCGCCGAACGCCATGGCGTCGCTGATCGGCAAGATCGGCAACTACCAGATCGCCACCGGCAACGACGCCGACTCCGACCGCCACGGCATCGTCACCCCCGACTCCGGGCTGATGAACCCCAACCACTACCTGGCCGTGGCCATCGACTACCTCTACTCGCACCGGCCCAACTGGCCGGGATCGACCGCGGTCGGCAAGACGGCGGTCAGCAGCTCGATCATCGACCGGGTGGTGGCCGGGCTGGGCCGCAAGCTCATCGAGGTACCCGTCGGGTTCAAGTGGTTCGTCGACGGATTGATCAGCGGGACAATCGGATTCGGAGGCGAGGAGAGCGCGGGCGCGTCGTTCCTGCGGACCGACGGGTCGGTGTGGACCACCGACAAGGACGGCATCATCCTGGCGCTGCTGGCCTCGGAGATCCTGGCCGTCACCGGCAAGTCCCCGTCGCAGCGGTACGCCGAACTCGCCGAGCAGTACGGTGCCCCCACCTACGCGCGCATCGACGCCCCCGCCGACCGGGACCAGAAGGCGCGCTTGGCCAAGCTCTCCCCGGAACAGGTCAGCGCCACCGAACTGGCGGGCGAGCCGATCACCGCGAAGCTGACGACCGCGCCGGGCAACGGCGCGCCGCTCGGCGGGCTGAAGGTGACGACCGAGAACGCCTGGTTCGCCGCACGCCCGTCGGGCACCGAGGACGTCTACAAGATCTACGCCGAGTCGTTCAAGGGGGCCGAGCACTTGGCCGAGGTCCAGCAGGCGGCCAAGGAGCTGGTGAATACAGTGATAGGGTGAGTTCCGTCGCGGAGGGTGACTGTTCGGCGCCCCAGAAGCCCAAGCTGCCCAACGAGGTCTGGGTCCTCGTCACCGCAAACGCGGTCATCGCGCTGGGTTATGGCGTGGTCGCGCCGGTACTGCCGCAGTACGCCCGCAACTTCGGGGTAAGCATCGCCGCCGCGACGTTCGTCATCACGGCCTTTGCGCTGATGCGGCTGTGCGCGGCGCCGGTGAGCGGCGTGCTGGTGCAGCGGCTGGGGGAGCGCCGGATCTATCTGACGGGCCTGCTGATCGTGGCCCTGTCGACGGGGGCGTGCGCGTTCGCGCAGACCTACTGGCAGCTGCTGGTGTTCCGGTCACTCGGTGGCCTCGGCTCGGCGATGTTCACGGTGTCCTCGCTCGGTCTGATGATCAGGATCTCCCCGCCGGATGCCCGCGGCCGGGTGGCCGGGCTGTTCTCGAGTGCGTTCCTGGTCGGGTCGGTGGGCGGGCCCGTGTTGGGCAGCCTCACCGTCGGGCTCGGGCTCTCGGCGCCGTTCGTGATCTACGGCGTGGCACTGCTGATCGCGGTGGCCGTGGTGTTCGTCCAGCTGCGGCACTCGTCGCTGGCGGCGCTGGACGTGCAGAGCGAGCCGGCCATCTCGGTGCGGACCGCGTTGCGCAACCAGGCGTACCGGGCCGCGCTGCTGTCGAACTTCGCGACGGGATGGTCGGCGTTCGGGTTGCGCATCGCGCTGGTGCCGTTGTTCGTCGTCGAGGTGCTCGGCCGCAGCGCGGGGATGGCGGGGCTGGCGTTGGCCACGTTCGCGATCGGCAACGTCTCGGCGGTGATCCCAAGCGGGCATCTGTCCGACCGCATCGGACGACGCCTGTTGCTCATCGGCGGGCTGACGGTGTCGGCGGTCTCCACGGTCCTGGTCGGCTTCACCACCTCGCTGCCGCTGTTCCTGGTGGCGGCCTACGTGACCGGTGCGGCGACGGGCATGTTCATCTCGCCGCAGCAGGCCGCCGTGGCCGACATCATCGGCAGCAAGGCCCGTGGCGGTACCGCGGTGGCGACGTTCCAGATGATGTCGGACTTCGGCGCGATCCTCGGCTCGCTGGCCGTCGGGCAGATCGCCGAGCACCTGACGTTCGGCTCGGCGTTCGTGATCAGCGGGGTGATCCTGCTGTTCGCCGCGGTGGGCTGGATCTTCGCGCCCGAGACGCGGCCGCGGACCACCACCGAGCACACCCCGGCCCGACCCCTGGGCCCAGAGGCCGGTGGCGAGGTGCCCTGACCAGTGGTTTTGAACCGCGGGAGTGGTTGGTGTACCGTCGACCAGCACGACGAGGGGCTATGGCGCAGTTGGTAGCGCACCACACTGGCAGTGTGGGGGTCAGGGGTTCGAATCCCCTTAGCTCCACCCACATAGGGCGGAAAACGCCTGGTAGGCGGCTTGACCACAAGTCGAGTATGCCACGTCATCAAGACACCGTCATCAAAATGTCTGTTTGGCGTGCTCAAATGGGCTCATGCCAGAAGAACCAGTCATCGCTGCACCCACATATTTCACGCAGACCCGGTACGGCGGACTGCCCGATCCAGCTGAGACGCTGCCAGAGCCGCTGCGCTCTGAATACCAGCGGCTGAAGGGTCTAGCCGACCAACGCATTCCGACCGCGGCCGACGCTGTCACCGCGGCGACGAACCGCATCCTTGAGGCCAAGCACGTGGTGCGCGAGGCAGCCGCCCGAGACGCACTGACCGAGAAGGTGCGAGTGGAAATCGGCCGACATCTCGAGGGGCACCGCGGCGTAGCGCACAGGCCCAGTGGGCTCCAAGCAGACGTCTACGCGACGGCAGCGCGTGTCGCCGTCGAAGTGTTCGAGGAATTCGTTCGCAACCCGCCGATCCTTGAGCACCGCGCCGACGGTGAGGAACTGCTCCGCTGGCCCGGCGGCGATGACGACGTCATCGCGCGCTTCCCGGCCGACGTCGGTCCTCTCGACGAATACCGGGGACAGTGATGGGAAGCCCATGGGTTCCGCTCGACCACCCCATTGACGTGTCGCCGGGTGAGACGGTTGGCATCGCCTTCATGGTGGTGGACGGCGTGGCAATCGTGCGAGGCGTGGAGCGAGTCGCGGGCAAGGAGCACCAGCACGGGACAGACGGCCGCTGATGGCGTGGGTGAAGGCGCGGCAGCGCAAGGACGGCTCGGTCTACTTCTGCGTCTACTTCCGCGAGCTCAACCACACGACCGGTCAGACGGCGCAGACCAGCCTGTCGTGGGATAACCCGAACGACGCCGAGCACTGCCGCAGCCTGATCGACCAGGTGGGCCCTGAGAAGGCGCGCGAGATCCTTCGCATTGTCCAGACCCCCGGGCAGGTGCAGACCGTCCGCCAGTTCCTGCTCAAGCACATCGACCACCTCACCGGCGTCGAGCAAGGCACCCTCGCGCGGTACCGGTCCTACGTCCGCAACGACATCGGGCCCGCGCTCGGCGACATTCCTCTGACCGCGCTCACCCGTGACCACGTCGCCCGCTGGATCGCCGCCATGGCCGCCGACGGCAAGTCCGGGAAGACCGTCGCCAACAAGCACGGCTTCCTCGCCGGCGCGCTGAACGTCGCTGTCCGCGACGGCCACCTCAAGTCCAACCCGTGCGACGGGAACCGGCTGCCGCGGTGGGACCGCGAAGACATGACCTTCCTCGAGCCCACCGAGTTCCAACTACTCCTCGCTCACGTCACCGAGTACTGGCGGCCGCTCGTCGAGTTCCTCGTCGCCTCCGGCGCCCGCTGGTCGGAAGCCACCGCGCTGAAGCCCGCCGACGTCGACAGAGTCGCCGGCACCGTCCGGATCCGCCGCGCGTGGAAGACCGGCGCCGGCGGATACACCCTCGGGGTCCCCAAGACGAAGAAATCAGTTCGCACCATCAACGTCGCCGCAGCCACCCTCGAGCA
Source organism: Mycolicibacterium sichuanense (assembly GCF_033741125.1). Classification (NCBI taxonomy): domain Bacteria; kingdom Bacillati; phylum Actinomycetota; class Actinomycetes; order Mycobacteriales; family Mycobacteriaceae; genus Mycobacterium; species Mycolicibacterium sichuanense. Next base: position 959,256 of record NZ_JAWQPU010000001.1, read on the forward strand.
CCTCGACTACACGGGCGAGTGGCTGTTCACCAACTCCGGGCGTGGCCGCCACGGCGACGTCAACGCACCGGTCCGGATCCACTCATTCAACCCGAACGTCTGGACACCCGCGGTCGCGCGGGCCCGCGCCGCCGGCCTCACGAAGAAGCCACGCGTGCACGACCTTCGGCACACCTGCGCGTCGTGGCTCATCCAGTCCGGCCGCCCACTACCCGCGGTGCAACAGCACCTCGGCCATGAGTCGATTCAGACCACCGTCGGCGTCTACGGCCACCTGGACCGCTCCAGCGGACGGGACAACGCCGACGTCATCGGTCGAATGCTAGGCCGCAGCTAGGCGGGATGCGCACCCGCTACGTCTTAACTTGGGGCTTCTTCTCATTCGTCCAGCGTCCGTCTCCGGGTCTCGGACCGCGGTACTCCGCAAAGCTTTGCGAGCCACGGTATCCGTCGTCGTCCGGTGTAACGATCTCTGGCAGGCGTTGGGTTGCGCGTAGTGCAGTCAGCTCTGACCACACACCATCGACGCTTGCGGGGTAGCTGTCGTCGACGACACTCCACCGGCCCTTCAACGTTGGGTCCTCCAGAACGGGCAGATCCATGCGCGACCGCTCGAATGTCCAGCCGAGGCGAAATCCGTCAGAATCGACGAATGAGACAAGCGCGAACGTAGACCACTGATACCTGGGTCCTGAACCGACAGCCGGACGAGCACGAACTGTGAAGAACATGTCGCCGCTCCCCAATTTGGGTAGTACCGGAACGGCGAAGTCCTCAATTCTGCGATAACCGCCGCCACTGTAGGACTGACCCACCGTCGCGGCCATGGATCCCAACCCAGTGCCGACAGCATTGCCATCGGTGTAGTACACAACGATGGGACGATGCCACTGCACATCGTAGACGTCAGCGTCACCCGTATTACTTAAAGCAATTTTGCTTTCGCATATGATGTCTCTATCTGAAAAGTGGTGTCTAGTATCGTCATTGAGCGCAATAACCATTATTCGTGTAGCGCGGCGGCGAGCTCTATCTTCGGCAGCTCTCGCCGAGCGGTTTAGTTCGTCGGCGTGCTTTTTATTGTCGAGAATTGCGATGCCGACGGCGGCTATCGCAGCGAGCAACGCGCCTGCACCGTTTACCCACCCACTAACGTCACCCCACTCCAGAGCTGGCCAAGATCGCAGTGCGAATGCACTGCCGATCATGACAACAAGGCCCACTGCACAGGCTGCTATCGCTACGACAAGGAGCAGTCGATCGAGCGCCTTCACGTCTAGCCGGATGCCGTCGGTCGGTCATCGCTCGATGGCGGGAATTGCATCCACGGGGCGGAGCCGAATGCCCCAGGGCCGCCAGCGTCACCGCCCATAAACGAACCGTGCTGCTGGTCAGCCCGAGCGATCAGACCCTCGCGGTATGCGCGTTGCTCCGCGCGGATCTGGCGGGACTGCCGGGTCCGGCGCACCATCAGCAGCACCAGGAGGACAGGGGCTGCGACGAACACGCCGAGGACCAAGACACCGCCCACGGCCTCCCACTTCCCGGCGATCGCGAAGAGGACCGCAAGGCCGGCGAACACAACGGCCAGGGGGAGCAGGATGATTTTCTCCCACGACATGACCTTCTTCGGTGCCGGCGGGGGTGGGGGCACCTGCGCGGCCGGCGGTGCCAGCGGCGCCCACTCCGTCCCGGTCCAGTACCGCTGCCGCGGTGCCCCGGTCGGGTCTGGGTACCAGCCCGGTTTGGGCAGCGGTCCGGTCAATTCGGTGCTCCTGACAACGCTTTCCATTCGTCGTAGCTCATCGATCGCCACGCCCATTGGCCCGACGCCGCGCACACGAACGCGCCACCGTTCAGCCCTGAGTAGTGGTCGACAGCGGGCTGCGCGCAAGAGCCAGCAGGCGGCATGGAGCATTCGGCCATGGCTTCACTGGACCGCGGGTTGCAGTCCGGCCATACGCCCGGCTCAGCCGACGCGGTTGGAGCCGCGCTCAGGAGGCCAGCGGCTATCAGCATTGCCCCCGGGGCCAGCCGTCTCAAGTCGAGCGTCATCGCGATATCCCCCTCATGAGGGCAGAATATTAGCCTGTCTCCAAGATCGCTGTGGATTCGCTGACTGGATGCGCTGCAGCCGGTTCACGGTCACGGCTGCGTAGCTGAGAGCGGCTGTGGCTTCTCAAGTTTCATGTCCAATTCTCAAGTGAAATGTCCACCTGATGTCCAATTGGACATGGAAGTGAGAATTCGGCTGGCCGACAGCTGAGGATGAGCCCATATTCCTGCTGCTGTTGGAGAGGGCTGGCGTAAGTCCGTCCGGTTCGCCCGCCGGTTGCGCCCAGACGTGGCGATCAGGGTTTGGGCATCGCCGTCGTAATCCGTTGTGAGCCCAATTGTTTTGGGGTGATTTCACCGAGTGACTGCGCAGTGTCTGGCGTGTGCCACGAAGTCCGGGGACACGTCGTAGGTGAACTGGCGGGCCCCGACGGCGACTGCAGAGTCGGGCAGTCCGAAACGTGCGGCGAACGTGTCGTCGGGGGTGGTTCACGAAGGACCCCCGACTCTAGGAAAGGCGTCGCCGAACATGGGTAGCCCGCTCATGGACTGGGCCTGGGTGGCTTCGTCCTGCAACACGTCCCAGTGTTCGGCCAGCAAGCCACCGTCGATGCGCACGATGTCGGCAGCGATCCAGTTGGGTTGGTCCCCGCGGCCGGAGAATCTGCCATGCAGGAAGACGAAGCCCCCGTCGGCGACGACGAGTTGCTGTTCGTATCGAAGGGTGCTGGGGGCGGATTTGATGAGGTCGAACAGCCCGTCGCGGCCTGGGCCTATGTGCGCACTGTGCTGAACGTAGTCCGGGGACCAAAAGGCTTCGGCGGCCATGTAGTCACGTTGGTTGAACAGGGTGTCGAACGCCTCGACGACTAGTGCCTTGTTCTCTTCGTTCTCGTTCATCTGCGCGTGTTCCGTTCGGGGGGCTGTTACTGAAATCGAAGCTCGCCGATGTCGAGAGACACCAGGACGGGTTCGGCGATCTTCTGCCCATCGTCGTCGTAGCCGTAGATGCGCCGGGCCATGGGCACGGCGATGCCGTCGATGGTCTTCCACTCAGTCGGGTAGTTCGCGCCGGTGGCGCCGTCGAGGATGTCGACGGTGTAGGTGTGCCGGAACAGCAGGCCGGTGTCGTGGAAGTGGAAGAACTGTTCTGCCGTGTGGCTGTCGACGCCGTCGGGGAAGGCGACTTTCAGTGTCCGGTAGCTGACGCCGGCTTCGATGAAAGGTTCCACCTCTTCGGTGTGAAACCCGGGGTAGGTGAATAGGAATGGTGCCGTCAGGTAGGTCCACCAGGCTTCACTGGCGAAGTAGGCGGCGTCCATTGCGGTCCACGGCGTGTCGTAGGACAGGCGCGCCATCGCGTCCTTCGGGTCGTCGACCGCCTCGACCAACTCGTCCGACGACGATCGCAGTTCTAAACGACCGTCGGCGAACACGGTGTGGGTGTCGGCGCCGCCGACCGGAGCGAGAGTGACCCGCTCGGTGCGCAGATCCAGGTCGACGGTGATGTCGGCCAGCACGTCGGGCACACCCTTGAAGCCCCAGATGGCACCCCCGATGGCGAAGTGACCCGTCACCGCCGTCAACTGATTCCAGCGCGTCAGGCCGCCATGGGCGTCGATCGCCAGCGCCAGCAGGTCAGACATCGTCGTGACCGCGCACGTGGTCGACGGCCTCGAGGATGAACGCGGTTGCGGCGACCGGTTGGGCGATGAACGCGGTGTGCGAACCGCCGATTGTCTCCGTGGTGGCCCCGATGCGTTCGGCCATTGCGCGTTGCGCGTCGGGGTTGATGGCGTTGTCGTGGGCCGACACCAGGTACCACGACGGAACGGTCTTCCACGCCGCGCCAGTGCACGCTTCGCCCAGGGTGGCTGCCGCGACGGGTCGTTGCGTCGCGGCTAGGACGGTGGCGACGTCGACGGGGACGTCGGCGCAGAAGGTTTCCCGGAAGCCCTCGGCGCTGATGAACAAATCTGGGCCTTCGGCCGCGCCGGCACCGGCCGGGTAGCCGGTCGGGCGGGCGTTGCTGGCGAGCAGCGGTTCGGCGAACGGCGCCTGAACGCTGCCCGCGCTCTCGCCTTCGTCGAGTGCGAACGCCGCCAGATAGACGAGGGCCTTGACGTTGTCCAGACCGACGGCGGCCTGGGTGATGACCGCGCCGCCGTAGGAATGGCCGACCAGTACGACGGGCCCGTCGACGGCGCCGACGAAGGCGCGCACGGAGTCGGCGTCGAAGGCGAGTCCTCGCAACGGGTTTGGCGGTGCGACGCTGGTGATTCCCTTGGCCTGCAGTTCGAGAATGACGCCGGCGTACCCGGAGGCGTCGGCGAACGCGCCGTGGACGAGCACGACGGTCGGGGTGGTGGTGCTCATTGAGCTTCTTTCGATGGTGGGTTGGCTGCCAGGAGGCTCACAGTTTTAATGCAAAATATGTTGCATTAACAGACGCTAGGTGACGGGCGGCGTCAGCGCAAGGGGATCCTTGCCGCGGGATTGCGGCCGGTGAAGGCAAGCAGTCGGTCGAGTGCGCTGGCGTCTGGGCCGATCATGACGGGTTCGTCGAATCCCGCGTGCCGCCGGCTCTGCGAAGTCACCGTCCGGTAGCCGAGGTGCAGGATGTCGTCGGCCAGCGTGTCGGGCACTGTCAGCGTGTCCCCGACCGCGGTGGCGAAATCCCAACCGTGGACGACGAATTCGAGGCCGATGACACCCAGGAGGTCTCGAGCGGCCATCGTGCGGCCGGCGAACGGCACATCGCCGTCGATTCCCCGGCGTCCCCAGCCCGCGACGGCGTTTCGTCCTGTGTCGATGAGCCCACTGATCGCGCCGCCAGTCGGCGCACTGACGACGACCCCTGCTGCGCCGCTGATGCGGGTGAGGCTGTCGACGAGGTGTCCGGCCAGGGCGGCGACGTCGTAGTCCCGGCACGGGGTGGGGTTCGCGAGTTGCTGGTCGCCGACGGAACTCACCGCGCGTTCCAGAACGTTCAGAGCCGCATTCGCGTTGGCCAGTTCGTTCACGAGAACAGCTTGTCGGTGAGCCGTTCCGCGTAGTCGTCGGTGAGGCTCGACGGGATGAAGATGATCCGATACATCACCGGTGCGAGCACCCCGTCGACCACCTCCTGCGCGGTCACCGGAGCCGCGTCTCCTACCTGCTCGACGAGACGGGTCACCTCGTCGAGCAGGCCACGCAAGCAATCAGATTGAGCCTCACCAGCGTTCGCCGAACCCGCCCGCAACAGGGCTGCGTTGACCGGTTTGCGGTAGTGCAGCATGACCTCGGTGGCCCAGGCCGTGACGTCCGTGCGCAGGTCGCCGGTGTCGGGAAGGGGTCGCGACGGGTCGAGCTGGTAGGTCGCGATGTCGTTGATCATCGCGCCGGCGTCGGGCCACCGGCGGTAGATGGTGGTGGCGTTGACCCCGGAGCGTTCGGCGACCATGGGGATGGTCACCTTGTCGCGTCCCTTCTCGCTCACCAGGTCCTCGACGGCCGATCGGATGGCGTTGGTCACCGCTGCCGTGCGTCCGCCGGGTCTCTTGACCGGTCGGCGCGTACTCATGAAACGACTGTAAACGAGGCGACCGTGCCGCGGCGACGTCACGCCGGCTCGAGCACGTACAGCGGCACGTCGCGGCCTGCCGCCTTGCGGTATTCGGCGAACGGCGCAAATGTCTCGTACGCCCGAAGCCACCACTGTTCTTGCTCCTCGCCGAATGCCCGGCGTGCGCGCAGGTCGTGGACGGTCGCACCGTCCTGGATGCGTACTGCGGGGTTGGCGGCGATGTTGCCCGCCCACAGCGGATCTCGGGCGGAGCCGCCGTTCGACGCGATGACGGCGTAGCTGCCGTCATGCTCGATGCGCATCAACGGGGACTTGCGCACCAACCCGGACTTGGCGCCGATGTGGGTCAAGATGACCACCGGTCGGCCCTCCAGGGTGTCTCCCATGGTTCCGTCGGTGGCTTCGTAGAGCGCTACTTGTGCGCGTTCCCGCGCTAGGGGGCTCGGCTCGTAGGGTGCATCGGTGTTCACGTGGTGGATCCTCTCGTGGTGGTGATGACCTTAACGCAGTGATAATTGCATTAATTCCGCGTCGTGACTACCGTCGGTGAGATGACCACAGCGGTGAACTCCGGCCAACCACTTCTGACGCCCTACCGAATGGGAGACCTCGACTTGGCCAACCGGGTGGTGATGGCGCCCTTGACGCGGTGCCGTGCGACCAACCCCGACTTCGTCCCAACTGAGTTGCATGCCGAGTACTACGCGCAACGCGCGTCGGCTGGGCTCATCGTCACCGAGGGCATCTGGGTCAGCCGGAATGCCGTCGGATGGCGGGACGTGCCAGGGCTTTTCACCGATCAGCAAGTGCGTGCCTGGTCGGCGGTGACCGACGCGGTGCACCAACGCGGCGGCGTCATCTTCGCTCAGCTTTGGCACGCCGGTTCGATCTCACACCCCGACTTCTTCAACGGCGCCCCAACGCTTGCCCCCGCGGCGATCAATCCCGACATGCGCGCCCCTACGCCCACGGGAAGCAAACCAACCACCACGCCCCGCGCCATGACCAAGCGCGACATCGCCAACACCATCGACGATTTCGCTACCGCAGCAGCCAACGCCATCCGTGCTGGCTTCGACGGCGTCCAACTGCAGGCCGGCTACTCCTACCTCATCAGTCAGTTCCTCAACCCGGCCACCAATAATCGCACCGACGCCTACGGCGGCAGCATCGCCAACCGCGCACGAATACTGTTCGACATCCTCGACGCCGTCGGCACCCACGTCGACATCGGCCGCGTCGGCGTCAAGGCTGGACCCGCCTGGGCCGAATCTGGCCAATTCCAATCAACCGCTGACACTCTCGCGACAGCCGAACACGTCGCCGACCGGATGAACGACTACCCAATCTCACACTGGCTGCTGATGGGCCCCATGGCCGACCTCACCGCCACCCCGCTTCGTGAACTCGGCGGCGATGGCATGTTCACCCACTTCCGAACCACGAACCCTGGCACCCTGATGGTCAACGTCGACATGACTCAAGCGCGGGGCAACCATCTAATCGCGAGCGGCACCGCCGATCTGGTGGCCTTCGGTCAAGCCTTCATCTCCAACCCCGACCTCCCCCAGCGATTCGGCGCGGGCGCACCGCTAGCAGCCCCCGACCACACCACGTACTACACCCCAGGCCCGCACGGATACACCGACTACCCCTCACAGGAGCCCCGCACCCATCAGTCCCTTCCTACGAGGTAACCGGTTCGAACCAGCTCGAAGCGATCAAGCCGACGTCGACAAATTCGAATCAACCCGGGACTGTGGCCGATCACGTTTGTTTCTCGGCACTAGCCTTCCGATTCCCGTCATCGCGTCCCTGTGACAACTCAAAGCCCTCTGCTCGGGCCGTTCGGATGACGGCCTCCTGGCTTGCATTCACGGCGTTGGTGCTGTGGACACGAATGTGAGAAATCCTGGGGTGGACACCGACTAGGAACGTCGACGTCGGTGCAGGTCAGCAAGCCGACTGTGGACATGAACTTTGAGAGGCCACAGCGGCTTCGGTCGCCAGCAACTGTTGGAGCCGTTGGTAATAGCGGATCGGTGTCATCCCGAACTGCTCTCGGATGGCGCGTTCCTTGCCGCCGGCGGTCTGCCACCACTGTGCCTCGAGATCGAGCATCGCGCGCTCTTGGTCAGTCAGGGTATCCAGAGCCAGGAGCGCCGATCGCGGCGACGGCTAGGGCGGCCGTGGCGAGTAGTCGTCTCACCGGTACTGCAGCGGCGTGGTGCGCTGCTCCATCCGCGCTGGCGCCGCCGGCGGATGGGCGGGCGCCGGCTGGAGGAGGCGGATCGGCTGCGGCGTCGAGCGGGCCATCAGCCGCGCGTGCTCGTAGTCGGCGCGGGCGGCGAGAGCTGCACGCCGCTGTTTGTCCCGGCCCGCAGCCCGCAGACGCCACCCGATCGCTCCCAGTGCGGTCATGGCGGTCGCGGCGATGGGGTAGACGCTGAACATCATGCCCATGAACGTCAGCGTGAACAGCGCGCCGATCGTCGCCAGGGCGGGGTGACGATCGGGCCAGGTGCCGTACCCGCAGGAATCCTCGTGTCCGCACCGTGGACAGATGTGCTGTGTCATGACTCTCCTTTGATGACGGCGTCATCGCGCCAAGGGGTTTCCCCTGCTCGCGAGTGCCGGTGTCTGCCGTCGCCTGTCGGCCTGAGCGCAGGTCGCAGGGCATAACGGCACGACACGCAGGGGTTCGAATCCCCTTATCCCCTTATCGGACACATTGGCGTCCTTGCTCGAACTCAATCGGCTGTTATCTCGTGTTGCTTCAGCGCAGTCCGTGTGTTGATGCCGCTCCGCGAAGACTTGCAGACACGTGGTCATCGTCCCCGGGCCCGCACCGCCGCATCCAGCAGTAGGTCAGCCAATGCGGCGGTCGCTGGTGCCATCCGGGCTGCCGGTGGCGACGCGAGGAACACTTGCCATGTCACCGGATCGCTCAGCTTCACCGACGGCAGGTCGGGAAACCTTCGCGCCTCCGATACGGGCATGAAGGCGGTGCCCAATCCGTTGCCGACGAGTTCGGCGATCGCCGCGAATCCCGCAGGTACTTCGTAGCGCGTGTGGGGGTCGGCGCCCACGGTGCGCAACGCGTCGTCGACGAGGCGTCGCAGCCCGAACCCGGGTGGGAAGCCGACGAGCTCTTCGTCGGCGAGGTCGGCGATGCTCACGATCTTTCGCTTCGCCATGGTGTGATCCCGACAGCAGACGAACACCATCGGCTCTTCGAACAGCAACCGCATGTCGAGTTGCGGTGGGAAGCGGTCGGGTACCGATACCAACGCCAGATCCAACGCGCCTTCGATGAGCGCCGCTAGGTAGGCTGATGCACCGGACTGGCTTAGCCGAAGTCGCAGGCGCACGTATGGGTGCAGGCGGTGAAAGTCCCCGAGGGCGCCGGCGACGTCCATTGGGCCGAACGAGATCAGTGATCCGAATTCAACTGTGCCGGAAAGTGTTCCGCGAAATTCATCGACCGAGCCAGCGGCCCTGCGAACACTGCGCCGGACCTCTTGGGCATGGACGCGGAACCGTAGGCCCGCCGGTGTCAGCGTGATCTGCTGCCGCGTCCGATCGAAGAGGGCGGTGCCGAGCTCGCGTTCCAGTTTTGCGATCGAGGTCGACAGCGCCGATTGCACGACGTGGACGCGGGCAGCGGCGCGGGTGAAGTTCAGTTCGTCGGCAACGGCAACGAAGTGATCGAGCTGGCGCAGTTCCATACCTCAACGGTATCGAATTCATAGATGACAATCATCAATAATGATCGTTGGACTTGATGACAACGCGGGCGTCTGATGGGACCCATGAACGCGATCGACTCCCTCCGGCCGCACTACGACTTCATCGTCTGTGGGTCTGGAAGTTCCGGCTCGGTGGTCGCTCGGCGGCTCGCCGAAAATCCCTCTGCATCAGTGCTTCTGGTAGAGGCGGGCAGTAGCGACCAGGTGCCGAGCGTTGCCGCTGCCGAACAGTGGCCGCTCAACCTGGGCACCGAACGGGACTGGGGATTCACTGCGGTGCCCAGTGCCGATGTAAACGGCCGTTCGGTGCCGTTGTCGATGGGCAGGGTGCTCGGCGGTGGCTCCAGCATCAACCTGATGGTCTGGGCCCGTGGCCACCAGGACGACTGGGACCACTTCGCCTTCGAATCCGGCGACGCGGCCTGGGGCTACGAGGCAGTGCTCGACATCTACCGCCGCATCGAGGACTTCCACGGAGCGCCCGATCCCGACTACCGCGGCATCGGTGGTCTCGTCTACGTCGAGCCCGCTCCCGATCCCAGCCCGTTGGCGCCCGCCACGGTAGCGGCCGCTCACGCAGCCGGCATCCCGGTATTCGAAAACCAGAACGGACGGATGATGGAGCACCGCGCCGGCGTCGCCGTCACCGACATCCGCGCACGGGCAGGGCGCCGCCAGTCGGTGTTCGACTCCTACGTCCGACCGGTCCTGGGACGTCCCAACATCGACGTCATCACCGACACGCTGGTCACCAGGATCACCATCGACGGCAACCGCGCCGCCGGCGTCGAACTGTTCCAGGCCGGTTCGACCCGGCGGATCGCCGCAGACACCGAAGTGATTCTATCCCTCGGTGCCGTCAACACACCGAAAGTGTTGATGCACTCGGGTATTGGGCCGCGAGAAGAGCTGCACCGCCTCGGCATCACCCTGAAGGAACACCTACCCGGTGTGGGCCAGAACCTGCAGGACCATCCTGGCTTCGATTGTGTCTGGGAGCACCGCGAACCGTTGGCGCCGCGCAACAACGCCTCGGAGGTCACGTACTTCGCCACCAGTCGCACCGACCTGGACGCGCCGGATCTGCAGACCTGCCAGGCCGAGGTGCCCAAGTCCAGCGCCGAGAACATCGCCCGCTTCGGGCTCCCCGAGCACGGTTGGACGCTCTTCGCCGGAGTGGTTCGTCCACACAGCCGGGGGCACATCCGGTTGCGCTCGGCGTATCCGCTCGACCCGGTCGACATTCACGCCAACATGCTCTCCGATCCCGACGACGTCAAAGCTGCCGTCGCCGCCGTCGAACTGTGCCGCGAGATCGGCAACTCGGAACCGCTGCGGCCCTTCACGAAACGCGAGGTCATGCCGGGCAGCCTCCGAGGCGTCGAGCTCGAGCGGTTCGTTCGTGACGCCGCGTCGAGCTACTGGCACCAGACATGCACCGCCAAGATGGGCCGCGACGCGATGTCGGTGGTGGACGCGCGTCTCAAGGTCTACGGCATCGACGGCTTGCGAATTGCCGACGGGTCGATCATGCCGCGCGTCACGACCGGTAACACGATGGCGCCATGCGTGGTCATCGGTGAACGCGCCGCTGACATGATTCGGCAGGAGCAATCGCTGTGAATGGTTTGAATAGACGATCTTTCGGCCAGTTGGCGGCTGTGGGGGCGGGTATCGCCACCCTGGCCGCCTGTGCACCCACCTCGGCGCCGGCCACCACGAAGCCCCCGGCCGCGCCGACGCACGACCTTGGACCCATCAGACACGTGGATGCGGGCGAACTCAATGTCGGCTACGTCGACACCGGATCACCAGATGGTCCGCCCGTCATCCTTCTGCACGGGTGGCCGTATGACATCCGCAGCTACGCTGATGTGGCAGCGATATTGGTCGACAACGGGTTTCGAGTCATCGTCCCGCATCTGCGCGGGTTCGGGTCGACGCGCTTCCGGTCGGCCGACACCGTTCGCAACGGTCAACAGGCCGCCCTTGGACACGATGTGGTGAATCTGATGGATGCTCTGCGAATCCCGACTGCGATCCTGGGTGGGTACGACTGGGGCGGCCGGACTGCCAACGTAGTCGCCGCACTTTGGCCGCAACGTTGCTCGGGCCTGGTTGCGGTCAGCGGATACCTCATCGTCGACCTGGCCGCCAATCTCGAACCGTTGGCTCCGGCCGCCGAGCGCGGATGGTGGTACCAGTACTACTTCGCCACCCCACGCGGCGAAGAGGGGTATCGCCGCAACACCCGTGAGTTCAACAAGCTGATCTGGCAGCTGGCCTCTCCCGACTGGCATTTCGCTGACCACACCTACGACCAGTCCGCGGCATCCTTCGTCAATCCCGACCACGTCGACATCGTCGTGCACAACTACCGCTGGCGTCAGAGTCTCGCAGCTGGCGAAACCCGTTACGACGCCGACGAACGACGGCTGGCAGCCAAACCCGCGATCACGGCGCCGACCGTCACCATCGCCAGCGACTTCGATGGCGCGGCCAAGGACGGCGCCACCTACCGGGGCCGCTACACGGGCTGGCACGAGCACCGCGTGCTCGACGGCATCGGCCACAACGTGCCCCAGGAGGCACCGCAACACTTCGCGTCGGCGATCGCCGACGTGTACCGACAGAAGGGAACACGATGATGACCGATGACACCCTGACCGGCCGCACCGCGCTGGTGACCGGATCTACGTCCGGGCTCGGCGCCGGAATCGCCACCGCCCTGGCCGCCGCCGGCGCGCACGTCGTCGTCACCGGCCGTACTCGGGCGCGTGGGAAGGAGGTCGTTGCGCAGATCGAATCAGACGGAGGGCGAGCAACCTACATTCAGGTGGACTTCTCCGCCGGTCCCGACGGCATCGCCGAGCTGGCAGCTTCGGCCACCGAGTCCGTCGGGGGTCGAATGGACATCCTGGTCAACAACGTCGCGACGCTGATCGACCCGGCGCCCACGGCCGAGGTCACCGCCGAGCAGATCAAAGCTGCATTGGGGGTCAGTGTGGTTACGCCCTTCCTGCTGACCGGACTGCTGGCTCCAGCGATGGCACAACGAGGCGACGGCGCCGTCGTCAACATCGGCTCGATCGCCGGCCTCGTCGGAGCCAGTGGATCGGCCCTATATGGCGCGACCAAGGCCTCTGTCCATCAGCTGACCAGGGCCTGGGCGGCCGAGTACGGGCCTAGTGGGGTCCGCGTCAACACCGTGGCGCCCGGCCCGATCGCGACCGAACGGAGTCAGGAGTACGCCGAAGCGGTAGCGCCCGTGCTGGCACAACTGCCCTCGGGTCGGATGAGCAGCGTCGCTGAAGTCGCGGCGGCAGTGGTGTTCCTGGCCGGTTCGGCCGCCGCCAACATCCACGGCTCGCTCCTGTCCATCGATGGCGGCTGGGCCGCGATCTGAGGACCACCTCATCCCGCACCATCAACGAAAGGCTTTCGCCATGCCACTCATCCGCTTGAACATGACCTCAACGCTCACGCCACCGGAACTGATGGCGGTGCTCACCGACTTCGGACCGTCGCGTCCCAGACGGTGGCCGACCATCGACGCCGCACACTTCCAGGTCCACGCCATAGGCGACACCTGGGCGGAAGTCACCGAGGGGACCGCTTCGGCGTGGGAGCGCGCTCGCTACGACTGGGATCCCGGAGTCGGCCGCGTCACACTCACCACCCATGACTCGAAGGTATTCGGGCCCGGTGGCGGATGGACGTTTCAGTTCGAACCGGTGGCCGAAGGCACGCGCATCGACATCGAGCTCACCCGAAGTCCGCGGGGAATCAGACGCAAGGTCCTTGCCGCCCTACTGCCGATCTTTGCGACCCGGTCGCTGAGAAAGTCATTCTCTGCACCGCTGCATGCCCACTGATTGCGAACGAGATCCAAGGGTCGACGGATGTCGATGGCGTTTGACCATCCGCGGCGCCGGCTAAATGCAAGCATGCGAAATCTCCTAAGCCGTTCGGCGATCGTCGTCGCGCCCGTCGTCGCCTTCTCCATGCTCAGCGCAGGCACCGGTTCGGCGGACCCCCTCAACTGTGTGAATGGGCAGTTCTGGGATCCCATCACCAACACCTGCCAGACGCCGAGGCCGGCGGAAGACTGTGCGCCCGGTCAGTATTGGAACGCGTTGTCCAACGTGTGCCGGCCGCTTGGTCAGCTCTGATCCGACCACTTCTTCGTTCACGGTTCGGTCCGCTCGTCGCGCCGCCGGTGGTCACGTCGCCCGCGCCGACTATCCCGTGATCTTGCGCAGCACCTCGAGTGCGCGTTCGACGGTTGGGGACTGGGCGCCGACGAGCCGGGCCGCCACCAAGTCGATGCCCAACGACGACGGCTCGAGCGGGCGGTAGGTCACCCCCACGACGTCGAGATCGGCGGTGGGTGCGGGTACCACCGCCACCCCGAGACCGGCGGCGACGAGGGTGACCAGGGTCGACGTCTCGGAGACTTCGTGGCGCACGCGCGGCGCGAACCCGGCGTCGGCGCACACGGCGGCCAGCAGATCGCCCATCACCGAGCGTCCCCGGCCCGTGTGGGCGATGAAGTCCTCGTCGCGCAGGTCGCCGACGGTCATTGCATCGCGTTCGACGAGGCGATGACCCGACGGCACGGCCACGATCAACCGGTCGCGGCGCAACGTCTCCGATCGGATCGAGACGTCGTCGACGGGCGGACGCAGCAGGGCGATGTCGATCTCACCGGCCCGCAGGGCGTCGAGTTGCGCCGGTGCGAGCATTTCGCCCCGGATGCCGATCTCGACGAGCGGCAATTCCTCCCGCAGTGCGCGCACCAGCTGCGGCAACACCGAGTAGGTCGCCGAGCCCACGCACCCGATGGACAGGTGTCCCTCGGTGCCCGCCGCGATCCGCCGCGCCTGCTGTGCGGCGTCGTCGGCCGCATCCAAGATGGCGATCGCACGCTTGAGATACGCGGTTCCCGCGGGCGTGAGCTCGACCCGGCGGGTGCTCCTGGTGAACAACGCGACGTCGAGTTCGCGCTCGAGCTGTCGAATCTGTTGCGACAGTGGGGGTTGCGCGATGTGCAGGCGTTCCGCTGCGCGGCCGAAGTGCAGTTCCTCGGCGACGGCCCGAAAGTACCGCAGATGACGTAGCTCGATGATTGGGACCCGCAGACTCTCAATGGAATCGAAATGAGTATTTCAGAATATCGACCGGCGCCCATACCGTCTAGACATGTCCGACGTGGTGATCTGCAACCCAGTACGTACGCCGGTGGGTCGAATGGGCGGGGTCCTGGCCTCGCTCACCGCGACCGACTTGGCCACCCTCACCTTGCGGGAACTGATCCAGCGCACCGGCCTCGGTGAGGCTGACGTCGACGACGTCATCCTGGGCAACGGCTATGCCAACGGTGAGGCACCCGCGATCGGCCGCATCGCAGCCCTCGACGCGGGCCTCGGGACCCGGGTGCCCGGCCTGCAGATCGATCGGCGCTGCGGATCTGGACTGCAGGCAGTGCTCCATGCGGCGGGCCAGATCGCCACCGGTGCCGCCAACGTCGTCGTGGCCGGTGGCGCCGAATCGATGTCCAACGTCGAGCACTACGCCCTCGGTCTGCGGACCGGTGTGCGCCAGGGCGGAATAGCCCTGCTCGACCGCCTCGATCGAGCACGTGAAACAGCCGGTGGATCAACGCATCCCATTGCGGGTGGGATGATCGAGACCGCGGAGAACCTGCGTCGTGAATACCGCATCACCCGCGCCGAGCAGGACGAGTTGTCCGTCCGGTCGCACCAGCGCGCCGTGGCTGCTCACGACGAGGGTCGGTTCGCCGACGAGCTCGTCTCGGTCACCGTGCCGGGTCGGCGTGGTAAACCCGACATCGTCGTCGACCGCGACGAGCACCCCCGCCCGGACATCACCGTCGAGAAGCTGACCGCGCTGCGTCCCATTCGCCTCGAGGTCGACGAGGAATCCACCGTGACGGCGGGCAATGCCTCGGGCCAGAACGACGGTGCGGCTATGTGTGTCGTCACGACCCGCGCCGAGGCCGACGCGCGTGGTCTGACCCCGATGCTAGCGCTGCGGTCGTGGGCGGTCACCGGCTGTGCGCCCGAGACGATGGGCATCGGCCCGGTTGGCGCCAGCGCGGCAGCCCTGCAGCGAGCGAAACTGACGCTCGGTGACATCGATCTGATCGAACTCAACGAGGCCTTCGCGGCGCAGGTGCTGGCCGTGCTGTCCGAGTGGAAGATCGATCCACTCGATGAGCGGTTGAACCCGAACGGATCTGGCATCTCGCTCGGCCATCCCATCGGTGCGACGGGTGCCCGCATCCTCGCCACCGCGGCCTACGAGGCGCGTCGCCGCGAGGCCCGCTTCGTCCTGGAGACCATGTGCATCGGCGGCGGGCAAGGACTGGCCGCGGTGTTCGAGGTGGTCCGCTGAGCGCAGGCGCTGCCACGGCCGTCACGCGAGCCGGTCGCCGACGCTACTGGACCCGTCGAAGCGGCGCCGCCGGCGCCCATACGTCGGCCTCCACAGGAGCGGCCGCGTTCGTGGCAAACCGTCTCGGAACCCACGCATCTGGGATATGGCTTAGTGAGGCAACGGCTTTGGCGGTCTCCACGAAGTCGTTCACGACAGGGGAGTCGACGTCGGTGCGCCACGCGATCGACAGCATGGTGGGAGGAATGTCGCTGACCGGAACGAACGCCAGCCCCGGGCGGTCGTAGAAGCGCCGGGTCGAGGCCTGGGAGAACGCCACGCCGCGCTCGGAGAGGATGGCCTCGAAGCATTCGTCGACGGTCGACACCTCGGCGCCGAGGTGGACGGGCGCGCCCTGGCGGTGGTCGGCGGCCAGCCAGAACGTCCGCCAGGTCTCGGGGGACTTGCGGGCGACGAAGGGCTGATCGAGAAGTTGTTCGACGCTGACCTCGTCGAGGCCGGCCAACGGGGACGTCGCCGAGACCACCAGGACGCGCGGTTCCACGAAGAGCGTGTCGATACCCAGCCAGTCCTGAACGAGGACCGGCGGGCGCAGGAAGGCGACGTCGACCGAACCGTCGGCGAGTCCGACGTAGGGATCGCTGAAGTCGTGCGAGCGCATCTCGACGTCGACCTGTGGATGCAGGTCGTGGAACGCGTTGAGGATTCTCGGTGTCAACTCTGCTGCGGCGTTGGCCTGGAATCCGACGACCAGTCGGCGCTCCGACCCCCCGCGTCCGGCGTCCTGGATCTGCCAGGCCAGCCGTTCGGCCTCGGTGAGAAGTCGTCTGCTGCCGTCCAGGAGCAGTTCACCGGCCGGTGTCAGCTCGACGTGACGACTCGTCCTGACGAACAGGGGAGTGTTCAGCGAGTGCTCGAGTTTTCGGATCTGAACGCTCAGCGATGGCTGCGCGATGTGCAACCGTGCCGCGGCGTGACCGAAGTGCAGTTCCTCGGCGACGGCGACGAAGTACGTCAGAAGTCGCAGGTCCAAGGAGGGAAGCACGGGTCAACGGTAGTTGAGTGGCCCGCAGACCACCATTAGTTCTTGCCTATCGGTCGGTTGCCAATGGGTATTGGACGTCACAGCACCTCGCGAGTGTGATTGCCGTCATGCAGGGCGGTTCGCTGAAGCCGGTCTGCATGGATGCACGAATCCTGCCTCCGTCGATCACCCGCAAAGGACCCCACCATGACTGTCACGACGTCGGCGACGACTCCCGCCGATTGGGCCGACGCGTTCACCCGCGTCAGCAACGAAGACCCCGAAATCCAGGCACATGGGAAGTACTTCACGTGTTCCTACCTGCTCGACATGGCCGATCGGACGTTCGTCGTCGAGGTCAGCCGGGGCAAGGTCGTCAACGTCGCCATCGACCCCGGCCCCCTGGACGTGGCCTATGAGTTCGCGCTGCGCGCCAGCGCCGACACCTGGCGCAACTTCGGAGTGCCCGTTCCAGCGCCGATGTACCACGGCATCTGGTCGGCGAGCTTTCAGCGCGACCTGAAGCTCGAGGGCGACATCCTGGTGCTGATGCAGAACCTGAGGTGCTTCACCCGCCAGTTCGAACTGCTGCGCGCCGTCGGCGTACCCGTCTAGATCTCCCATCCACCAACGACTTCCAACTCCGATCGAAGGACGAACCATGAGCAAGATCTCTCCCGTCACCGGGCACTACGTCGACGTCGACGTCGACGGCCTCCTCTACAAGGTCTTCTACCTGGAGAACGGGCAGGGCCAACCGTTGGTCTGCCAGCACACCGCCGGATGTCACAACCACCAGTGGCGCGGTCTCCTCGAAGACGAGGAGATCACCAAGGACTACCGCGTCATCGCCTACGACCTGCCGCGGCACGGCAAGTCCGATCCGCCGGAGAACACGCAGTGGTGGACCGAGGAGTACCAACTTTCGGCCGACCACTACGCGAACTTCATCGTGGCGTTGGTGGATGCGCTGGAGTTGGAGAACCCGATCTTCATGGGCTCGTCGTTCGGCGGCAACATCGCCCTCCAGTTGGCCCTGCGCCGGCCGGATCGATTCGCCGGCGTAATTCCCGTCGAAGGCGCCGATTACTCACCAGGGTTCTACCTCGACTGGTGGCAGCATCCGCATGCCAATGCCGCGCAGGTGTGCGCCAGTGGCGTGTGGGATCTGATGGCTCCGCAGTCGCCGGAGGCGGATCGCTGGAAGACGTGGTTCTACTACAGCCAGGGTTCCGAGTCGTTCAAGGGCGACCTGTACTTCTACTCCGTCGACCACGACCTGCGGGAGCGCCTCGGTGACATCGACGGTGACCAGTGCCCGGTGGTGATGCTGACCGGTGACTACGACTACCTGACGACCCCCGAGGACAGCGCACGAACCGCCAAGCGAATCAAGGGTGGGGAGTTCATCGAGATGAAGGACATCGGCCACTTCCCGATGAGTGAGAATCACCCCGTGTTCCGCACGTATCTCCTGCAGGCGCTCGACCTGATCCAGAAGAAGGCCTCGTCCGTCGCGGCGGTCTGACGGCCTCGCCCTAGTCCGATCGACGTCACCTGCCCGCAGACAATGCACTGCGGGCAGGGAGACGTGCTGCGTCGAGCGCGCTCAACCGGCCGATGGACCGTATACGCAGTAGGTCGAAAGTACCTGCAGCAGTGGGCCAATCGGTTCGAGGTGGCGGTACCCCTCGTGGGAGTAGATCTCCAGCAGATACCGGTGGGTGGGGGCGTGGATTCCCACGCCGAGAACCGCCCGGTAGCCGAGGTCAGCCAGCAGCGCGGTCTCGGTGGGCTCCGATCCTTCCAGATCGAGGGCGGCGAGGAAGGTCGAGCCGTCCTCCAGCGCGCGTGCCGTGGCCGGGTAGTCGGCGAGCTGGGCGCCGTACAGGCCGAGATCGGTCAACACGGTGAGACCGGATTCGGGCGTCTTCACGCTGTCCATCTTGCGCGGCGTATGGACGCCCGTGCCGTCGTCGGTGACTACGGAGATCGCCCAGCCCGCCGAACCGATGGCCGCCTGAACCTGCGTGGCCAGGAGCTCCAGGGCGTCGACGTCGGACAGCGGCGCGTTCTCCCGAAGGAGTTGCACCATCACCGCGGCGAGACGATCGGTGCCGCGGTGAGCCTGCGGGTGAAGTCCACGCCGATCGAGACCACCGACGACCGGACGGGTGTAGGCCGTCGTGCTGAAGCGCGCCGGGCCTTGACGCTTGGACTCGAGCAGCGCCGCGTCGGCGGCTGTCAGGAGATCGCGTCCGTTCGTGGTATCGGGACCCGCGGCGGCGGCTCCCCAACAGACACTGACCATGGGCTGCAATGCGTTTCGCATCGTTCGGGTCGCATGATCGGCGAAGTCCTGCGCGGCGGCCAGGGTCGAGTCGGGCAGCAACACGCAGAATTCGTCACCGCCCAACCTGGCGGCGATGGCACCGTCGACCATCTCGGCCTGGCGCTGCAACACCTCGGCGACGTGGCGCAGGAGTTCATCTCCCGCTGGGTGACCGGCGTGGTCGTTGTAGTGTTTGAACCCGTCGAGGTCGCACACCAGCGCCACCAATTTGGTTCCGGTCCAATCGATCTCGGCGAAGTGCTGATCGATGGCACGTCGGTTGGCGACGCCGGTCAACGGATCGCAGAACGCATACTTCCACACCGTGCTCAACAATTCGGAGCGACCGATGGCGACGGCGGTGTGCGCGGCGATGGCCTGCAGCAGCTGCGCGTCGCCGCGGTCGAACCGACGGCCATTCGTCCCGCTGGCCCAGATCTCACCCCACATCGCGTTACCGCACATCACGGGCGCGGCGACTTCGCTCTCCCTGTTCCACGCGCGCAGCAGGTCCCGGCATCGAGCCGGGGCGTTCTCGTCATCGATGGCGTTGGCGTAGGAGCGCCCGTGCTGAAGCAGTTCGGTGACCGTGGGGTCGTCTGCCACCGGGTAACACTCATCCTGTGGCCAGCGATGCTGTCCCGCAGCGAGTTCGCCGACGTTGATCAAGGCGCGCAAGACGCCGTTGTCTCGTTCCCACCGACTGATGGTCAGCGATGACGCATCGAGGGCGATCAGCGCCTGCTCGGCGATGACTTCGAGGACCTCGTCGAAGAACGCCGCGCGGGAGACGGCGCCGGAGATGATGAGCATGGCCTGGAGCACCGGCAGATCCGCGGTCAGATCGGGGACCAGGGACGGATCCGGATCGCCGGGCGGTGGCAGGGCGGTATGCATGCGCGACTCGTATCGCACGCCGCCGTCCGTGCCATCCTGCACCCGATCCCGCCCCACGAAATCCACGGCCGACGACTCGGCCAACGGCCTCCGAGACTACCTGCCCATCCGCGTCGCG
Source organism: Mycolicibacterium sichuanense (assembly GCF_033741125.1). Lineage (NCBI taxonomy): Bacteria > Bacillati > Actinomycetota > Actinomycetes > Mycobacteriales > Mycobacteriaceae > Mycobacterium > Mycolicibacterium sichuanense. The sequence goes on from NZ_JAWQPU010000001.1 coordinate 979,416, forward strand.
CCAGTTGTGAGCTGGGTTGTCTGCTTAACGCCCTTGGCGTCGTCGGTGGGAGCTCAGGACGTGTCGCCGCGGCGCGCACGCGGTTGCTGAACGGCGCGGGGGTTACCCGAGCAGTGGGGTGCGGTCGGCCGTCATCGCGTCGAGCGTTCGTTGCATGGCGTCGTGGACACGGTCGGCGAAGTGGGCGGCATCTTCACCGTCGGCTGCGCGCAGGGGTGCCAGGACACGGGTCACCAGCTTGGAGGGCAGCGGCAGGTAGGGCAGCATGCCGACGGCACCGACGCTGAGTCCCCACGGCAGCGACACGCTGATCGGCGCTGCCTTGACCCGCAGCAGCTTGTCCAGACGAAGCGCGCGGGCCAGGCGTTCTCCGCTGGAGACGACGAAGAGCGACTCTCCCGCGCCGGCGGTGACCATCGGCACGACGGGTACGCCGTTGTCGATGGCCAGGCGGGCGAAGCCGACGCGACCGCCGAACACGATGCGGTTGCGGTCCTCCCACGACTTCGCGGCATCGACGTCACCCCCCGGGAACACCGCGACGTGCTCGCCTCTCGCGAAGGCCTCCTCGGCGGACTGCCGACTGGCCGGTCGCGCTCCGAGGGGCTCGATGAGGGGACCGACACCCAGTGTCCAGGCCAGCTGGTGGGTCAGGATGGTCACCGGCCGGTCGAGCTGCAGGTGGTCCAGGGCGGCCCCCACCGCGAAGACGTTCAGGTCGAAGATGCCACCGAAGCCGTGGTTGGCGACGAACAGCACGGGCTCGGTCAGGGAGCCCTGCTGCGCCATGATCTCGAGGCGGTTGTAGCGACGTACGAATTCGATGCCCAGCTTGCGAAAGGCGAACGCCGCACTCCGCAGGACGTCGGGGGCGGCGTCACCGCCGATGTCGTCTTCGATGGCATCCATGAGCGCGTCCGCGAACTGCTCGACGTCGGCCTGATCCCGCGACTCGGACGTACCCACGAACCCCCCCAGGCGTGCGTTGACTGACGATCGGCTGCGCACCGATGATGCCGCAACCGGGTATCCGGCGAGGCGCTTCCGGGGAATCGTCAGGCCATGCCGACTTCGACGTGCGGTACCGTCTCCGGTAGTCGAGCAGAACGAGGGAGCGGCCAGGTGAAACTCGTCAATCTTGCACCGTGGGGATTCCTCACTGCACTCGCCGCGGTGATGGAATTGTTCTTCGCCGCTTGCGTATTCGTCTACCTCACGCGCCTGGAACGCCGCACCCCGGCCCCGCTGGGCGAGGTGGTGGGTGCGCACAAGGCAGTGCTCGCCAAGCTGCGCAAGCGCGAACCGATGTCGGACGCAGAGGTGGAGTACGCGGCGGAGTTGGTCGCCGACGCCCGCTCGCCGCTCGCGTACGCGATCCCTGCAGCGCTGTTCACCACGGGCTTCTTCTACGTCGTCGGCTGCCTCTACATGCTGCACCGCGACGGTGGTGATCCGTCGTTCCGAACGTTCATCGGGGGCATTCCGATGCTGACGTCGATGAACATCGCCGCGCAGCTGCGCCGGGTGGCGCGGCTCGAGGGCCCACTGCAGCAGGTGGCTTCGCGAACGCCAGACACCGCAGCCGAGCTCGCGACGGCCTAGGCCGGGGCCGGCCGCTCCGGGGTGACGGCGGAGTCCCCGTCCTCCCAGAGCGGTAGTTGCCGCGTCCCTCGATCGATGGATGCGAACGACTTGGGCACCGGGCGGTTGCGCACCCTCAGTGGCCACCAGAACCAGCGTCCGAGCACGGCGGCGATGGCGGGTGTCATGAACGACCGCACGATCAACGTGTCGAACAACAGGCCCAGGGCGATCGTCGTGCCGATCTGCCCCAGGATTCGCAGGTCGGCGAAGACGAACGAGGCCATGGTCGCCGCGAACACCAGCCCGGCGGCCGTCACGACGGCGCCCGAGCCGGCCATCGCGCGGATGATGCCAGTCTTCATGCCCGCGCCGATCTCCTCCTGGAAGCGGGAGATCAGCAGCAGGTTGTAGTCCGATCCCACGGCCAACAGCAGGATGACGGCCAACGCCAGGACGATCCAGTACAAATCGACGCCGAGGATGTCCTGCCAGATCAGCACCGACAGCCCGAACGACGCGCCAAGCGAGAGCGCAACCGTGCCTACGATCACGACCGCGGCCACGATGCTCCTGGTGATGAACATCATGACGAGCAGGATCAGGGTCAGCGCGGCGATGCCGGCGATCAACAGGTCGTAGGTGGCGCCGTCCTGAATGTCCTTGTAGGTGGCGGCCGTTCCAGCGAGGTAGATCTTCGACCCGGCCAGCGGTGTGCCCTTGACCGCCTCCTGGGCCGCGTGCCGGATCCCGTCGATGTGGGAGATGCCCTCCGGCGTCGCGGGATCGCCGTCGTGGGTGATGATCATCTGCGCGGCCTTGCCGTCCGGTGAGAGGAACAGCTTGAGCCCGCGGACGAACTCCGGGTTCGTGAATGCCTCCGGCGGCAGGTAGAAGGAGTCGTCGGTCTTCGACGCGTCGTAGGCCTGACCGAGTGCGGTGGCGTTGTTCAGTGCCGCCTGCGTCTGCTCGTCGATGCCCGCCGTGGTGGCGTAGTTCGTCATGGTCAGGTCGCGGTTGGTCTGCTGATTGGCCAGCTGCGGCGGAATCAGCGCCAGCAGCTTGGGTTGCAGCGCGTCGAGCTTGGCGATGCTGCCCGCCACGTCACCGAGTTGATCGGTCAGCGCGTCGATGCCGTCGAGCGCATCGAAGATCGACCGCAGCGCAGCGCACGCCGGGATGTCGAAACAGTGCGGCTCCCAATAGAAGTAACTGCGCAGCGGCCGGAAGAAGTCGTCGAAGTTGGCGATCTTGTCGCGCAGGTCCTGCGCCGTGGCGACGGTGTCTTGGAACGCCTTGGCCTGCTCGTCGGTGATGGCGCCGGATTGTCGTTGCAACGCATACTGCTGCCGCAGTACGTCGATGCCATCGTTGATCACGTCGACCTGTTTGAGTAGATCGGCAGCGCGGGCCTGCTGGAAGGGCAGGTTGTTGATCTGCGCCGAACTACCCGCGCTGATCTGGAACGGGATCGACGTGTGGTCCAGGGGAGTTCCCAGCGGCCGGGTGATCGACTGCACCTGGGCGATGCCGTCCGTGTGGAAGATCGCCTTCGCGACGCGTTCGAGCAGGATCATGTCCGTGGAATTGCGCAGGTCGTGATCGGTCTCGATCATCAGTAGTTCCGGGTTGAGCCGGGCTTGGGAGAAATGGCGCTCGGCCGCCGCGTAACCCACGTTCGCCGGAGCGGTGGCCGGCATGTAGGGGCGGGCGTCGTAGCTGGTCTCGTATCCGGGCAGGGCCAGCAGGCCGATGAGAGCGACGCCGATGGTGGTGAGCAGGATCGGCACCGGCCAGCGCACGATCGCGGTCCCGATGCGCCGCCAGCCCCTAGTGCGCATCGGGCGAGCCGGCTCGAACAGGCCGAAGTGGCGGCCGATGCTCAGCAGCGCCGGAGCGAGGCTCAGCGCAGCCACCACCGCGACGAGCACGCCGGCCGCCGCGGGAACGCCAAGGCTGTTGAAGTACGGCAGTCGGGTGAAGGTCAGGCAGAACACCGCGCCGGCGATCGTCAGGCCCGAGCCGAGGATGATGTGGGCGGTGCCGCGGTACATCGTCCCGAACGCAGTCACACGATCCTCGCCGACATGGCGAGCCTCGTGGAAGCGGCCAAGCAGGAAGATCGCATAGTCCGTCCCGGCGGCGATCACCAGCAACGTCAGCAGATTGGTCGAATACGTCGAGAGCTGGATGATCCCGGCATTCGCCAGCACGGCGACCACGCCGCGCGACGCGGTCAACTCGATCATCACCGTGAAGATGACGAGGAACACCGTCGTCAACCGCCGGTACAGGGAGAACAGCATCACCGCGATGACCCCGATGGTGATCAGGGTCGTCTTCAGCGTGCCCTGCCTGCCCACCTCGAATTGGTCGGTGACCAGCGGCGCCGCCCCGGTGACGTAGGCCTTTACCCCCGGGGGCGGGGTCGAATCGTTGACGATCCTTCGGATGGAGTCGACGGATTGGTTGGACAGCGACTCGCCCTGATTGCCGGCGAGATACACCTGCAGCAAGGCGGCCTTGCCGTCGTTGCTCTGTGACCCGGCCGCCGTCAGTGGGTCGCCCCAGAAGTCCTGGATGTGCTCGACGTGGGTGGTGTCCTTGGCGAGGGCTTGGACCAGACCGTCGTAGTAGTGGTGCGCGTCGGCGCCGAGGGGTTTCTGACCCTCCAGCACGATCATCGCCGCGCTATCGGAGTCGAATTGCTGAAACACCTTGCCGATGCGCTTGCTGGCCTGAAGGGAGGGCGCGTCCTGGGGGCTCAGCGACACGTTGTGTTCCTCGGCGACGTGCTCCAGCTGCGGGACGAACACGTTCGTCACCACGGCGAGGCCCAGCCAGAACAAGGCGATCAACACCGAGAAGCGACGGATGGCATCGGCGATGCGATCGGTGAGCGTGGGGCGGCCGGCGTGGTTCGCGCTCATCGGGACCAGCCCGAGACGGGTGGCATCGCGAAGTGCCCAGGTGGCAGGCGAGAAGACCACCGCGGCATCCGTGACCCCTTCGGCGAGTTGCGACGGGCAGCGGGGCGATGTCCGGTCCCGATGGCAAACCACCCCATGTCAATTTGGTTGACAGTACGATACGACACCGGACATCGCAACGAGTGCACCCGGTCACCTGTGATGTTGCTGGACAACGCCATTGGCGCCGGCCGAGACGGCGAGTTCGGCGATCGCGGTCAGGACCCGTAGCCCAGCACGATGGTGCCGTCACGGTTGACGGTCGTGCCTGCCGGCGGGGTCTGACGCACGACGCGGTTGCGGTCCGCGTCGCCTCCTGGCACGTCACCGCCGTTCAGCAGTGGCCCCACGTGGCCGAGGCCCTGCAGGTAGGGAACGACGTCGACGTAGGTCATCCCCGCCAGGTTCGGCACCACGATCTGGTTGCCCTCGGACACCCGCAGCGTGACAGCGGATCGAATCGAAACGTCCACTCCAGCAGGAGGATCGGTCGATATGACGTCACCGCGTGGATGGGTGCTGTCCACCGATGTCCGCAGGACCACCCGGAATCCGGCGGCGTACAGACTTCGTGAGGCTTGATCGGCCGGCTGGTCGGACACGTCCGGGATCCGCCGGCGCTCTGGGCCCGTGCTGACTTCGACGGTGACGTCGGCCTCGAGCGGCCAGGGTCGGCCGGCCGAGGGAATGGTGGCGACCACCATGCTGCGAGGCACCGTCGCCGAGGCGACCGGCAGCTGGGTGACGTGTCCGAACCGGCCGTCGGTGAGCCTGCGTACGCAGTCGTCGGCGGTCAGGTTGGAGCAGTCCGGCACCTCTCCCTGCTCGGGCCCGGAGGACACGTTCAGCGTGATCATGTCACCGCCTGCCAACGCCGTGTTGGCTCCGGGGCTGGTGTCGATGACGTGCCCACTCGGCACGTCGGCATCGGGTTCGACCATGGGACCGCGGATCTCGAAACCCAGGGTCTGAAGCGCTGCGACCGCGTCCTGCTGGCTTCGTCCGCGAAGGTCGGGAACTCGCACCGCACGGTTGCCGTTGCCGAAGGCGCCCATGGCGGCAGTGACCGCGAACGCCAGCACTCCCACCAGGGCCGCCGCCGACAACCATCGAAGCGCCGGCACCGCGCGACGGGACTTCGTCACCGACCGGCTCGCGCCCTTGGTCTGCCAGTCGAGCCGTGACGAGGCCAGCAGATCGGTGCGTTCGGCGTCGGTGAACACCTTGGGTGCCTCGGGCACCTCGCCCCGGATGATCCGAAGCAGGTCCGCTCGCAATTGAGCGGCGCTCTGGTATCGGTTCTCGGGATTCTTCGCCAGCCCCTTCAGTACGACCGCGTCCAACTCCGGCGAGATGTCGCCGTGGCATCGCGACGGTGGTCGAGGATCCTCGCGCACGTGCTGGTAGATGACGGCGACGGGGGAGTCGCCCTCGAAGGGCGGCTGGCCGGTGAGTGCCTCGTAGAGCACGCAGCTCAGGGAGTAGACGTCGGAGCGGGCGTCCACGTTCTCACCGCGGGCCTGCTCCGGGGACAGATAGTGGGCCGTGCCGAGGATGGCCGCCGTTTGGGTCAGCCGCTGGCCGGTGTCGGTCAGGGTGCGGGCGATGCCGAAGTCCATCACCTTGATTGCCCCCGACGTGTCGATCATGATGTTGGCGGGTTTGACGTCCCGGTGGATGGTGCCGTGCTGGTGGCTGAATTCCAGTGCCTGACAGACGTCGGCGACGATTTCGACGGCGCGGTGCGCGACGATGGGTCCGTCGTGTTGCACCACGTGTCGCAGGGTGACGCCGTCGACGTACTCCATGACGATGTAGGGCAGGGGCCCGCTGACGGTGTCCTTCGTGCCGGTGTCGTAGACCGCGACGATGGCGGGGTGGTTCAGCGCTGCGGCGTGCTGTGCTTCGCGGCGGAACCTTAGGTAGCAGTCGGGGTCCCTGGCCCAGTCCGCGCGCAACACCTTGACGGCGACGTCGCGGTGCAGACGCAGGTCGCGCGCGAGGTAGACCTCCGACATCCCGCCGAAGCCAAGGACGTCCCCGAGCTCATAGCGGTCGGAGAGGTGCCGAGGAATCGTCATCGCGCCGAGGCCGAGAGCGTCTCCGTGGTGTTGGGGGCGCTCGTCGCCGTCGTGGTCCTCGTGGTCCTCGTGGTCATGGTGCAGTTCCCATCCGTCTACGTCGCGGACCCGGCACCGAACGGGAGGGCATCGTGGTCGAGCCGCATCCCGGGCCCGGCGATCCGCGCGTACTGCCCGTTCGCGTCGCGTACGCCAACTCGTGTGCTCGGTCGGCGGGGACGACGCGTTGAGCCCGCACCAAGGGGCAGCGCAGCCTCTCCTGGCGCACGAACGCCAGTTCAGGGCTGATCGCCAGCCCCTCGGGCAGGTACCAACTTCGTGGTATTCATCGCGCCAACTCGCCCGATCGTTACTTCGAGCGCGGGTCGAATGAATCTTCGCCGCCGTCAACCCAACCAACGGCACCTCGGCTCCGAATGACAGACGGAAGTTTGGGACACCTTCCTGGAAGGAAGGTGTGCCCTGACGAGACGGACTGGACAGAGTGCACCGAGGAGCGTGAATGGCGATACCGGAGACCATGCCGCCTGGGATGCCGCCTGGGATGCCGACCGTGACCACGCATCGCCGTCCCCTGGGGCACCGAGGTCAACCGCGCGTCGGGGCGGCGTCGCACTGGCTGGTCGACGTGCGGACGGCCATTCGCGCGCATCTCACCGAGTGCGTCGCCCAGCAGTGCGTCGTGGACCTGCAGGGCACCGGGGTCGACGTCGCGGGCGAGGTGTTGTCGGGCTTCCTGGACGGCGGCAAGTACGTGCGCTCGACCTTCATGTATCTGGGCTGGTCATGCGGGGCGCAGGAGGACGAAGCAGCGCTTCGTGCCTCGGCGAGCCTGGAACTCCTGCACGCGTTCGCGCTGCTGCAGGACGACGTGATGGACGAGGCGGCCATGCGCCGGGGTCGGCCATCGGCTCACGTGGCGTTCGCCCGGTGGCATCGGGAGCGCGGGCTGAGGGGATCGTCGGATAGGTTCGGTGAGTCGGCGGCGACACTGCTGGGGGACCTGTGCCTGGTGTGGGCCGCGAAGATGCTGAGGGAGAGCGGCGTCGGTGAGGGGGCTCTGGCACGGACATGGCCTCGCTACGACCAAATGCGCATCGAATTGGCCGTCGGTCAATTCGCGGACCTGGTGAACGACTCCGGAACATTTCCGACCTTCGACGAAGTGCTCGACGTGCTCAGGCGGAAATCGGGTAACTACACCGTACGGCGGCCGTTGGAGATCGGAGGGGTGATGGCGGGGTGCGAACAACGGGTGATCGACGCCCTCGGCGGCTATGGCACTGCCATCGGTGAGGCGTTCCAGCTGCGCGACGATCTGCTTGGCATCTCTGGTTCGCCGACGGTCACCGGCAAGTCCGTCGGCATCGACCTGACCGCGCGCAAGGCCACCAGCGTGGTCGTCGCCGCGCATCGGCTCGCCGAACCCCGTCTCCGCCGGCAACTCGACGACCTGATGCGGGCGCCCACGCTGGAACCCGCCGACGCCGAGCTCTGGCGGTCGCTGATCTTCGCCACCGGAGCGGTGCAGTGGATCGAGGAACGCATCGCCGACCGGTTGGCGCGGGCGATGCGCTGCCTGGACGGAATCGAGATTTCGCACGACACCCACGCGGCACTGCGAGACATGGCCGTCGTCTGTACCGAAAGGGCCGCGTGATGCGCACCGTCAAGGGAAGAACCGATCGGGTCGTCGTCGTGGGCGCCGGACTGTCCGGATTGTCGGCGGCGATGCAACTCGCCGGCCGCGGGCTGAACGTCACCGTCGTCGAGCGGGGCGACGATCCCGGTGGCCGGGTCGGGCGGGCAGACGTGGCCGGCTACCGGCTCGATACCGGGCCCACCGTGCTGACCATGCCCGACATCATCGACGATGCGTTCGCCGCGCTCGGGGAGAAGCTGACCGACCGCCTCGAACTGCTGCCGGTGCACCCGGCCTACAACGCAAGGTTCGCCGATGGGGCGACCTTGCGGGTGCACACCGAGCCCGCAGCGATGGTCGCCGAGATCGAGGCGTTCGCGGGACGCCAGGAGGCCGAGGCCTACCTGAGGTTGCGGGACTGGTTGACCAAGCTCTACCGCACCGAGTTCGACGGCTTCATCGGAGCCAACTTCGACTCGCCGTTGTCATTGCTGACCCCACAGCTTGCGCAGCTGGTGGCCTTGGGCGGATTCCGGCGCTGGGAGAACGTGATTCGGCGTTTCCTCAGTGACGAGCGGCTGCTGCGGGTGTTCACCTTCCAGGCCCTCTACGCCGGCGTCCCACCGCAGAGCGCGCTGGCCGTCTATGCGGTCATCGCCTACATGGACACCGTCGCGGGCGTCTACTTCCCCAAGGGCGGCATGCGCGCGCTACCCGACGCGATGGCTGCCGCCGCATCGGACGCTGGAGTCGAGTTCGTCTACGGGGCAACCGTTTCCGAGCTCGTCCGGAGCGGATCGCGGGTGACCGCGGTGGCCACGACACAGGGCCACCGCATTCCGACCGATGCCGTCATCCTCACCACCGAGCTTCCGGACACCTATCGCCTCCTGGGCCGCACGCCACGGCGCCCGCTGCGGCTGCGGCCGGCTCCCTCGGCGGTCGTCGCGCACGTTGGTTGCCCGGCCGTCGACGCCGCCGTCGGGCATCACACCATCCTGTTCGGCGATGCTTGGGAGCAGACCTTCACCGACATCATCGACGACGGACGCGTGATGGGAGACCCGTCACTTCTGGTGACCCGTCCGACGGCAGGTGATCGCAGCCTCGCGCCGCCTGGCCGCGACCTGCTCTACGTATTGGCACCTGCCCCCAACACGGAGGTGGGTACCGTGGACTGGGACGCCGCCGGGCCGACCTACGTCGAGCAGATGCTCGGCACCGTCACCAAACGGCTGCCCGCGCTCGGTGACGACCTGGAGGTGTTGTCCGTGGTGACACCTGCCGACTGGGGCCGCCAGGGCATGGCGGCCGGCACCCCCTTCGCCCTTGCGCACACCTTCGGCCAGACCGGGCCGTTCCGGCCCGCGAACACGGTGCGCGGTATCGACAACGTGGTCCTGGCTGGTTCATCGACGGTGCCGGGGGTCGGTGTGCCCACCGCGATCATGTCCGGCAGGCTCGCCGCGGATCGGATCACCGGGGTCACGGTGAGCCGGCCCGCGCGGGAGGTGTTGCCGCGATGATCGGATCGGAACTCGATGCCGCCGGTGTCCGCGATCCGTCGCTGCGGGAGGCATACCGGCGTTGCCGCGAGATCAATGCGCGCGACGGCAAGACGTTCTATGCGGCGACACGGTTGTTGGCGCCCAGTCAGCGACCCGCCGTGCACGCGCTCTACGGGTTCGCCCGCCGCGCCGACGACATCCTCGACGAGTTCGACGACACCCGTGGCAACGAGCAGCGTGCCGAGCAGCTCCAACGGTTCTCCACCCATCTGTTCGATAGTCTGCGGGCGAACGAGCCCTGTGCCGACGACCCGACGTTGACCGCGGTGGTGCATACGGCACGGCGCTACGACATCGAGTGGGATCTGTTCGACGACTTCCTCGCGTCGATGCGAATGGATCTGACCGTCTCGGACTACCCGAATCGTGCCGCGCTGGAGCGTTACATGTATGGCTCGGCGGAAGTCATTGGGCTGCAACTGCTTCCGATTCTCGGTACGGTGGGTCCCCGCGAGGATGCCGCGCCGCACGCCGCTGCTCTTGGAAAGGCCTTCCAGCTCACCAACTTCCTGCGCGACGTCGACGAGGACCTGCGTCGTGGCCGGGTCTACCTGCCGGCCGACGAACTCGCCGCCCACGACGTGGACCGCGACCTGCTGACCTGGTGTCAGGACAACCGGCGGACCGAACCACGCGTGCGCCGCGCTCTGGCGGAGCAGCACGCCATCGCACGTCGGGTGTATGCCCAGGCGTGGCCCGGCATCGAGCTGCTCGAGCCCATCTCTCGTCCGTGCGTCACCGCCGCGTTGACGCTGTACTCGGAGATTCTGGACCGGATCGAGGACGTGGACTTCGAGATCTTCGGCCGCCGCGCCTCCGTCGGACGGGTCAGGCGACTTACGGTCGCCGGAACGGGTCTGGCCAAGGCGTGGGCTGCGCGCATGCGCCACGGAAGACGGCGCGTGTGAGCATCCAGCCCGACCGCCTGCGTGCGTCGATACCACCGACCGGGGGAGCCGACGATGCCCGCGCTCTCGAACGGGTCCCGCGGGTCGTCGTCGTGGGTGGTGGCATCGCCGGTCTGGCCGCTGCCGCGGGGTTGAGCGAGCGGGGTGTCGGCGTCGACGTCGTCGAAGCCTGCGATTACCTCGGTGGTCGCGTTGGCGGTTGGTCCGACACCCTCGTCGACGGCTCCGAGACGGCGATGAACCGGGGTTTCCACGCCTTCTTCCGTCAGTACTACAACCTTAGGGCGTTGCTGCGCCGTGCAGACCCGCACCTGTCCGCGCTGACCCCGGTCGACGACTATCCTCTGATCGACGCCCTTGGCCGGCACGACACGTTCCGCGGACTGCCTCGCACGCCACCGCTGAACGCGCTGGCATTCGCATTGCGCAGCCCCACCTTTCGGCTGCGTGACTTGGTCAGGCTCAACGCCAAGGCCGCCGCGCCGCTGGCCGCCGCGTCGGTGCCCGGCACGTACGCCGACCTCGACGACACGGACGCCGAGTCGTTCCTGCAGGACATCAACTTCCCCGCAGCGGCGCGGCATCTCGCGTTCGAGGTATTCGCTCGCAGCTTCTTCGCCAAGCCCCGGTATCTCTCGGCGGCCGAACTCGTCACGATGTTCCACATCTACTTCCTCGGCTCGAGCGAGGGGCTGATCTTCGACGTCGCGAACGCCAACTTCGACGTCGCACTGTGGAATCCGCTGCGAAGGTATCTGGAGGGCAACGGTGTTCGATTCCACACCGGAACGTCGGTCGAGGGCTTGACGATGGGCTCCTACATCGGGGTCGCATGCGGGTCGGGTGCGGATCTGGTGGCGGACGCCGTGGTGCTGGCCACCGACGTCGCCGGCTTGCGGGACGTCGTGGCCGGCTCACCCGGCCTCGGGGACGCCGCCTGGCGCGAGCGGATCGCCGGCCTAGGCACCGCGTCGCCCTTCGTCGTGCTGAGGCTCTGGCTCGACCGTCCGGTGCTCGACGAGCGCGCCGCGTTCGTCGGTACGGGGGGCCGTTCTCCGTTGGACAATGTCAGCGTGTTGGAACGGTACGAGCGTGAAGCGGCCCTGTGGGCTGCGCGTACGGGAGGTTCGGTGGTGGAACTGCATGCCTATTCGGTGACCGAGGCCGACGACGTCGTGCGTGATGCGCTGGTGGCGCGGATGCACGAGCTGTATCCCGAGACGGCAGACGCGAAGATCGTGGACGAACGCCTGGTGCGCCGCGGCGACTGTCCGCGTTTCGCGCCGGGTGACTTCGCCCGACGCCCCACCGTCCGCACCCCCGATCCGCGAGTGATGCTGGCCGGCGACGGGATTCGCATCGATCTGCCCGTCGCGCTGATGGAACGCGCCGCCACCACCGGGTGGACCGCGGCCAACGAATTGCTCGGCGGTTTCGGACTGCGCGGGCATGAACTGCACACCGTGCCCAATCATGGAAGGTCGTCGGTGCTGCGCAAGCTGGCAACGCGCGCCGGGGGTGAGCGCTGATGAGCCCGTTGTCCGAGATCCGGGCCAAAGCGGCCAAGGCCTGGCCGTTCACCGTCCTACCGCGCGAGGATTGGGCCGCCCAGAAGCCCAGCTATGGGCAGGCCAACCCGGCGGTGATTCGAGCCGCCCTCGAGCGGGCCCAGCGTCGCCCGACGGGCAACTGGTATCCCTTCGCGGAGAGCTCGACGATCACCACCGACAGCGTGGGTACCTCGGTCGCCGGGGTGCCGATCGTCGCGTGGCGGGGTGACCGTGGGCAACTGCTGACCGCGCCGCGCGCGTGTCCCCATCTGGGCGCGGACCTCGCCACCGCCCCCGTCGAGTGCGGGGCGCTGGTGTGCCCGTGGCATGGCCTGCGGTTGTCGACTCGGCGCCACGGCGCCTGGCAACCCTTCCCGAGCCACGACGACGGCGTGCTGTGCTGGGTCCGGTTGGATGCCGCAGGCGGGGAGACGCCGACGGATGCCCCCATCGGGTCCGTGCGTCCGGGGCAACCACAGCTGGCGGCGGTCACCAGGCTCGAAGGAATCTGCGAGCCGTGCGACGTCGTGGCCAACAGGCTGGATCCCTGGCACGGCGCGTGGTTTCACCCGCATTCGTTCACCAAGCTCGAAGTGCTGAGCGCGCCACCGGCAGACGCGGACTTGCCCGAGGACCAGGACCGCTTCCTGGTGGCGGTGACCTTCCGGATGGGTCGGCTCGGCGTGCCGGTCATCGCCGAGTTCACCGCGCCGGGTCCCCGCACGGTCGTGATGCACATCATCGAGGGCGAAGGTCAGGGTAGTGTCGTCGAAACTCACGCCACGCCAATCGGATTGGGTCGTGACGGACTACCAAGGACGGCTGTCGTCGAGGCCACGATCGCACATTCGAATCGACCGAACTTCGGCAAGGGTCTGGTCGCGGCCCCGCTGATCAGACCGTTGATGAGACGATCGGCGACCCGCCTGTGGCGCGAAGACCTCGCCTACGCCGAGCGACTGTACGAGCTGAGGTCCTAGCTGCGTCGTCCGAGGCCTGCGGCTTGCAGAAGCGGGATCTGCTCGACGGCCCACGGGCTGATCGCCCAGCCCGATTGCGCCACCGCGCACAGCTCGTCCCAGGGCACCCACGCGGAGTCCATCACCTCGGACGGGTCGGCGTCGACGGTCCCGACGGCGCGACCGAAGAACACCGGGCAGACCTCGTTCTCCACCACGCCGTCAGAGGCGACGGCGTGGTAGCGGAACCGAGGAAGCGCACACTGCAGGTCGATGATCTCGACGCCCAGTTCCTGTCGGCCGCGGCGCACGACGGCGTCGTCGACGGATTCGTGCGGGCTGGGGTGACCGCAGAACGAATTGCTCCAAACCCCCGGGAAGGTGCGCTTGTCCAACGCCCGCCGGGTCACCAGGACTCGGCCCGCATCGTCGAACAGGTAGCAGGAGAAGGCCAGGTGCAGCGGGGTGTCACGGTGGTGCACGGTTGACTTGGGCGCCGAGCCGATGTTGCGACCGTCGTCGTCGAGGAGGACGACGAGCTCGGGATCGGACTGCGGGTTCATTGGCACCACCAGGACTGTTGCGGAGACGGACGGGACGACGTTGACCTCATGCTAGGTAGCGATTCGGAACCGCGGCGGGTTTGGATGGTCCCGGGTCCAGTTTCGTTACCCGTCGTCTTCCCTGCCGAGCCGCACTGAAACGCGCGAGGTCGACCCAGGTGGGTGGGAGACCGGCTACCGGACGGGCAATGAATCGTCGCGGCGCAAGACGAAGAAGTACGGCCGGCTGATGCCCCGCAGATCCATTGCCCCCAACACCGTCTCGTCATCGACTCGATGGAAGACGTCGTTGATGGGGAGTTGGTCGTAGATCATCGTCGCGCTGTCCACGCCCCGGTAGCGCGTCGTACGCAAGCGGGCCTTGGGTCCGCGGGCGCGCAGCACCGGCGCGAGCCGGCTGATGACGCCGGCGAGGTTGCGGTTTCGCAGGGCCGGGATCCTGGTGCTCGCGCCGAGCCCGGCGAAGCCGAGCACGGGGTTCAGCGGCCACAGGGCACGGCCGTCGGAGGTGGGGAACAACAGCGGATGGACGGTCTCGGCGTCCACGAAGGCCTTGCCCCACCAGCCGCTGACCGACAGCAAACCGTCGAGGGGATGACCCGTCGGCAGTTCGGTGCCATGCCAGGTGCCGATCATGGATTCTGGCTGCACCGCAGACAGCGCGTCGAAGTACGCCAGGGCGTCGGTGGTCGTGGTAGGGGCGTCGTGAGGCAGGACGTCTTCGAGCGCGAGCATGCCACGACCATACTTGACACCTGTCAAGTCTGGCTAGTGCGCCGTTGCCAAATGGTCAGACCGCGTTCGCGGCGACGACGTAGCGGTTGATCGTCGAGGACTGCGCGCGCTGTAGCACTCCGCGCGTCACCAGGAGTTCCAGGTGCGCCAACATCTCGAGGACGGCCGTCATACCGTGCACGGGCCCGAGTTCGTCGACGGTGCGTTCGTGCCGGGTCCACCGCATCTGGCGGGCGACCTCGTGGGCGGTGGAGCTGCCCGCCGCCACCAGATCACGCGCCTGGTCGAGGCGCTGGCCGTGGTGCTCGAGCAGAGCCTTGGCTCGCGTCTTGACACTGGCGGCGACATCGCCGTGGGAGGGCAGCATCGAGGAGTCCGGGAGGCCCAGGAAGAGTCGCAGCGACGCGAGATAGGACCGCAGCGGAAACGCCTCGGGCGCCCGCTCCAGGGCGATCGACGGGGTGATCCGGGGCAGGATGTGGTCACCGGTGAACGTCAGACCGGCGGCCCGGTCTTCGTAGACGACGTGACCCCGAGTGTGGCCCGGCGTCGACCGGGCGACCAGATCGATGCCTCCGCAATCGATGTGCTGTCCGTCTTCGACCCATGCATCGGGGTGGCCGAACGGAACGTCTCGTTCGACGGCGTCGAGAGGCAGCTTGGCGATGATCTGCGCGAGCTCGGCGGCTCCGGCCGCGACCAGCAGCCGTGCCTGCGCGGGATAGACGACGTCGTGCTCGTCGAACGCCTCGATCGAGTGCCGCTCTCCGTGGCCGATCATGACTGTGGTGCCATATTGGCGCTGCCACTGGATGGCCCGCGAGTAGTGATCCCAGTGATGGTGGGTGACGACGATTCTCTTGACGTCCCAGGGGGTGAAGCCGAGGTCGCCGAGGGCATCCACGAGCACCGTCTCACTTGGCTCGTCGGCCCAGCCCGAGTCGACCAGCGTGACCCCGTCATCACCCAGGATGGCGTAGACGTTCACCGCCTGCAGATCCCGAAGCGGCAGGGGCAGCTGGATTCTCGCGACATGCGGTGGCAGATCATCCGCCTTCGGAGCATCGCGGTCGTCGGCCAGACGGTGCTTCGACATCTTCGCCAATCCCCAGCCTCGACGGTAAAGCCGCAATTTAACACATGCTAAAAACTCCCAGACGCCGCCGGGTGCCGTGCACAGGTGCGGGACTTGCCGATCGCCGGGCGGAATCCGGCAGTGGGTTGGGACGGTGCGATCCGGTGGAAGTCTGCGAGCCGGCTGACCGGCGATCTGCCCACGTCGGAGGCGGTTGAATCGATCGATGCGGTAGTTTAATATTGATTAGAATTTACTCCCGTCTCGGTTGGAGCTCAGAGCCCAATGGTAGAAACCTTGCTTGCCGATCGCGTCGCCATCGTCACCGGGGCCGGTCGAGGCATCGGCCTGGAGATCGCCAGGACGCTGCACGCGCACGGCGCACGGGTGGTCCTGGTCGATCTCGACGGTGACGCGGCCAAGGCTGCCGCCGACGAGGTCGATGGCCTCGGTTTGGCGTGTGACGTCACGTCCGAGGAACAGATGAAGGCGGTCGTCCGCGACACCGTGGGCCAGTTCGGTCGCCTCGACGTGTTCGTCAACAACGCCGGCATCACCAGGGACGCCTCGCTGAAGAAGATGACGGTCGACCAGTTCGACGCGGTCATCACCGTGCATCTGCGCGGCACGTGGCTCGGGGTGCGCGAGGCGTCGGCGGTGATGCGCGAAGCGCAGACGGGAAGCATCGTCAACATCTCGTCCCTGTCGGGCAAGTCCGGCAATCCCGGCCAGACCAACTACAGCGCCGCCAAGGCCGGCATCGTCGGACTGACCAAGGCCGCCGCCAAGGAACTGGCCCACCACAACGTCAGGGTGAATGCGGTGCAACCCGGTTTGATCCGCACCCCGATGACCGAGGCCATGCCCCCGGAGGTGTTCGCCGAGCGTGAGGCCAACGTTCCGATGAAGCGCGCCGGGGAACCGGAGGAGGTGGCCGGTGCGGTCGTCTTCCTGGCTTCGGATCTGTCGAGCTACGTCACCGGCACGGTCATCGAGGTCGGCGGAGGCCGATACATATGACACCGGTAGCGGTCCGCGCTGAAGCCGGCATCGGTCGCATCACCCTCGACCGCCCGGACCAGCTCAACGCCATCGACGTCGAACTGGGTACGGAACTGCAGCGGGCAATCCGGCGACTGGGCGATGACCCAACGGTCAATGTCATCCTCATTCGGGGAGCAGGCGGAAACTTTTGTGCAGGAGGAGACTTCGGTGAGGTCGAGCGGCTTCGCGAGCAGGGTCCCGATGCGCTGCGCACGTTGTTCGTGGCCTTCCGCGGCGCCTGCGACGCGATCGCCGACGTCGAGGTTCCCGTCGTGGTCGCGGTGGAGGGCGTCGCGGCGGCCGGTGGTTTCGAGCTCGTGCAGGCCGCCGACATCGTGCTCGTCAGCGACGACGCGCGGATCGCGGACAACCACGTCCGATTCGGCATGATCCCCGGTGGCGGCAGCACCCAACGATTGCCACGGCTGGTCGGTTCTCAGCAGGCCATGGGGTTGTTGCTCAGTGGTGACCGCCTCTCCGGTGCCGATGCCGTCCGGTTGGGTCTTGCCTACCGCAGCTTCCCGCAAGCCGAATTCAACCGCGCCACCGAACGATTCGTCACCACCATGGCCGGTCGTGAGCGTAGTGCCCTGGTGGCGATCAAGCGACTGGTCGGCACCGGTGTGCACAAGTCGCTCGCTGCCGGACTGGACGACGAACTCGACGCGGTCGTGAGTCACATCAGCCACGGAGCCGGGCGCAACGGCGCATCGGCGTTCAGCAGACGAGGAGCACAGTGACGACCTTCAGTGCCACCACACCCATCGCGCTCGACGTGGATGGAGGTGTCGCCCGGCTAAGGCTGAACCGTCCCGAAGTGTCCAACGGACTGAACGTCGAGCTGCTCAAGTCCCTGCACGACGCCATCCTGGCCTGCCATGCAGATCCGAGGGTTCGCGTCGTCCTGCTCACGGGTGAGGGCCGAAACTTCTGCGCCGGCGGAGACATTCACACATTCGAGTCCAAGGGCGCCGGTCTGCCCGACTATCTGCGCGAGGCGACGGCGTGGCTGCAGCTGGCTTCCGCGGCGCTGATCCAGCTGCGGGTGCCCGTGGTCACCGCGGTACAGGGTTTCGCCGCCGGCGGTGGGGGATTGGGCCTCGTGTGCGCCTCCGACATCGTCATCGCGGCCGAATCGGCGAAGTTCTTCTCCGGCGCGGTCCGGGTGGGCATGGCCCCCGACGGCGGGGTGTCGGTGACGCTCACCCAACTGGTCGGGTTGCGGCAGGCGCTGCGGATCGTCTTGACCAACCCGACGCTGACCGCCGCGGATGCGATGCAGATCGGACTCGTCACCGAGGTGGCTGCCGACGAGGCGCTGCTGGCCCGTGCCGACGAGGTGGCTGCCCAGCTCGTCGAGCTGCCCGCCCAGGCGCTCTCGGCCAGCAAGCGACTGGTGTGGAACGGCGTCGGTGCATCGGTGGAGCAACGGCTGGCCGAGGAAGCTCGCACCGTCTCCGAACTCTCCGGCACCCCCGATGCGCTCGAGGGGTTGCGTGCCGTCATCGAGCGCCGGGCGCCAAGGTTCCAGAAGTGACGACCACGTCGGCCCCCCTGGTGCTGACCGAGATGGTCGGTGCCGTTGCGATGGTGACGCTCAATCGCCCCGACAAGCTGAACGCGATCGACATCCCGCTGCGGTTGGCCTTGGCCGATGCGATCGTGGCCGTCAACGCGGACCCGAGCGTGCGCGCGATCGTCCTGACCGGTGCCGGCCGGGCATTCTGCTCGGGCGGGGACATCGAATCGATGCAGCGGATGGGCACCGAGGAGGCGTTGGAACGCGCGAACCTGGCACAGCGGGTCATCCGGGCGATCTGGAGCACCGGCAAGCCCGTCGTCGCGGCCGTCGAAGGAGCCGCATTCGGCGCCGGGACTGCGCTTGCGGCAGCGTGCGACCGTGTGGTGGCAGCGCGGGACGCCCGGTTCGCGACGACGTTCACCAAGGTTGGGCTCGCCGGGGACATGGGTGCCTACGTGTCACTGCCGACTCGGGTCGGGATCGCGCGGGCTCGCCAGATGTTGCTGCTGCCCAGCACGATCGGAGCGCAGGAGGCACTGGACATCGGCCTCGTCGACGCGGTCGTGGAGACCGGAACGGCGCGGGCCGCAGCGCTGGACGATGCGACGCGACTGGCCACTGGTCCCGCCGAAGCGCTTGCCGTCGTGAAGTCGCTGCTTGCGCAGGCATCGGTTTCGTCGCCGTTCACCATGCTCGACCGGGAAGCCGCCGAGCAGGCCGTGCTCTTCGGCAGCGACGACTTCGTCGAGGGAATCACCGCGTTTCGGGAACGGCGTCCCGCCGTCTTCGGCACCAAGGAAGGAGTTGAGGAATGACTTCAGGACTCACGGGGATCATCCCCCAAGACGTTGGTGCGCGGGGCGTTAGCCGGGTGGCGCCACTGATTCAACGAGACAAGGTGCACGCATCGCTGTACACCGACCCGGCGATCTTCGCCGAGGAGCTGACCAAGATCTGGTATCGCACCTGGGTCTTCGTCGGGCACCAGAGTGAAGTCAGTCAGCCCGGCGACTACGTGCGCAAGAAGCTGGGTCTGCAGGACGTGATCATGACCCGCGATCGCGACGGCGAGATCCACCTGCTGCTGAATCGGTGCGCACACCGCGGCAACCAGGTGTGCGACGACGCCAAGGGCAACTCGTCGACCTTCCGCTGCCCGCTGCACGGGTGGACTTTCCGCAACACCGGTGAGCTCATCGGCTTCCCCTTCTACAAGGGTTACGGCACCCGCAAGCTCGAACTCTCGATGGGTCGCGTCCCGCGGGTCCAGTCCTACCAGGGCTTCGTCTTCGGCAGCTTCGCCGAGGACGGCCCGTCGCTGGTGGAGCATCTCGGCGCGGCCGCCGGCGAGATCGATCGGTTGGTGCGTCTCTCACCGGAGGGGCGCGTCGAATTGACGGCGGGCTGGCTCGGCCACGAGACATCCGCGAACTGGAAGCTGTTGGCGGAGAACGAGACCGATGGCTATCACCCACAGTTCGTGCACGGGTCGATCTTCGGCGTCACCGGCAGCACCATCGCACCGCTGTACAGCGACGCCTCGACCGCCGTCACCCGCGACCTGGGCAACGGCCATAGCGAGAACGACCTGCGGCCGGAGTTCCGGAAGTTCGGCGAGCCGATGCGCTGGTTCGGCACCACCGAGGCACGGGTGCCGGACTACGTCGCGGCGATGCGGGCACTGCACGGTCAAGCCGCCGAGCAGATCCTCATCGAGGGTGCACCGCACGTCATGGTCTTCCCCAACCTGTTCATCGCCGAGATCCAGGTGTTCAACATCCAGCCCGTTGCCTTCAACCAGTGCACGCAGTACTCCACTGCGGTCCAGCTGGTGGGCGCGCCCGAGCTGAACAAGCGGATGGTGTCCCAGTGCGTCGGCTCGGTAGGGCCCGCCGGCATGCTGCTGGCCGACGACACCGAGATGTACGAGCGCAATCAGCTGGGTCTGCAAGCGCGCCAACCGGAATGGCTGGAGATACGCCGCGGCTTGCAGCGCGAACGGACCGACGACGACGGCTACACCATCGGTGGAGCAACGGACGAAACCGGCATGCGCGGCTTCTGGTCGCACTACGCATCGTTGATGGAGGTGCAATGACCAGCGCAGTAGACACGACCGACGAGCTGACGGCGGTACCCGAGGAATTCGACGTCCGCGAGGTGGAGCAGTTCCTGTTCCGGGAGGCGCGCTTCGCCGACGAGAGCGACTACGACTCGTGGGAGGCATTGTGGACCGACGACGCGCTGTATTGGGTCCCGGCCGGTAACGACGGTCCGGATCCGCTGCAGGTCATGTCGGTCTACTACGACAACCGCAGCCGAATCTCGACGCGGCTCAAGCAATTACGGACCGGTCGACGGTATGCGCAGGCGCCGCCATCGAACCTCCGACGCCTGATTTCGAATGTCGAACTGCTCGGTGGACGGGCGGTCGCCGGTGGTGGGGTTGACTTGGAAGTGGGAGCCAATTTCGTGGTCTTCGAATCCCACGAACGCGCCGACCGCGCGTGGGCCGGACGGGTAACCTACCGACTGCGCCGGGTCGACGGAGCACTCCGGTTGTCGTACAAGAAGGTGGTCCTGGTGAACAAGGACAAGCCGATCCCGACGCTGGGGTTCTTGATCTGATGTCCATCGAGTTCAGCGGTGAGGCTCCCCTCGAGGTGCCGGGTGTCGGACCCGTGGTGGAAAGCGAATTCGCCCAGGTATCGGTCAACGTCGACGATGCGGGCAACTCGCCGCGGCTTCGACTCGAAGACCTCCGGACCGGGCGGGTGCGCTATCTGGATGCCCTGGAACTGGAGACCATCGTCTGGCTGCCCGAGGGCAAGATGACGCAGCTGCTCGACCCCTCCTCCGACCGTTGGCGCGGCGAATGAGGCGCGCAGCGATCGTCGCCCCGGTGCGCACCGCCGTCGGCACCTTCGGCGGTAGCCTACGACCGCTGC
The DNA here is from genome assembly GCF_033741125.1 of Mycolicibacterium sichuanense. Classification (NCBI taxonomy): domain Bacteria; kingdom Bacillati; phylum Actinomycetota; class Actinomycetes; order Mycobacteriales; family Mycobacteriaceae; genus Mycobacterium; species Mycolicibacterium sichuanense. The sequence continues at coordinate 1,000,561 of NZ_JAWQPU010000001.1, forward strand.
GTGCCGAGGACCTCGCCGCCAAGGTGGTCGAGGCCACGGTGCAACGCAGTGGGGTCGATCCGGAACGCATCGAGGACGTGGTCTTCGCACAGTCCTACGCCAATTCCGAGGCCCCGTGCATTGGACGCTGGGTGGCGCTGCACGCCAACCTTCCGGTGACGGTGCCGGGTCTGCAGATCGACCGCCGCTGCGGCGGCGGGTTGCAGGCGGTCATCACCGCGGCGATGACGGTGCAGACGGGCGCTGCCGACGTCGTGATCGCCGGCGGCGTTGAGTCGATGAGCAACATCGAACACTACACCACCACCGCCCGCTGGGGTGCCCGCTCGGGCAACCAGATGCTCTACGACCGACTCGATCGCGGCCGCGAAAGGTCGCAACCAGCATGGCGTTTCGGTGAGATCAGCGGGATGATCGAAACCGCCGAGAATCTGGCCGGCGACTACGGCATCGACCGTGAGGCCGCCGACGCCTTCGCCGCGCGCAGCCACCAGCGGGCAGCTGCTGCCGCGGCCGCGGGCGCCTTCGATGCCGAACTCGTCGCCGTCGAGGTTCCGCAGCGCAAGGGTGAGCCCGTCGTCTTCGACCGAGACGAGGGCATCCGCCCCGACACCACGGCGGAGTCGTTGGCGGAGTTACGCACGATCATGCCCGGGGGCACGGTCACAGCTGGCAACTCCAGCCAGCAGAACGATGCCGCCGCCGCATGTCTCGTCGTGGCGGAGGACAAGCTCGACGAGTTCGGCCTGGAGCCCATCGGGTACCTGGAGGGCTGGGCCGCAATGGGTTGCGAGCCGTCGCGGATGGGTATCGGTCCGGTCGGCGCGGTGGAGAAGCTGTTCGGCAAGACGGGATTTGGCTTCGACGATCTGTCCCTGATCGAGCTCAACGAAGCCTTCGCGGTGCAGGTGCTCGCGGTGCTGTCCGGCTGGGGCGTCAAGCTCGCCGACGTCGACGACCGGCTCAACGTCAACGGTTCCGGCATCTCCCTTGGTCATCCGATCGGAGCCACCGGGGTTCGGATCCTCACCACGATGCTGCACGAACTGCAGACCCGAGGCGGGGGATTGGCCTTGGAGACCATGTGCATCGGCGGCGGACAGGGTATCGCTGCCCTGTTCCGGGGGGTGGGCCGGTGACGGCGTCCCTGCTTTCCTACGCCTCCTACCTTCCTCGGCACCGGTTGAGCGGACCTGAGATCGGGCTGCGTCGTGGTGATCGGGTGGTGGCCGGCTACGACGAGGACAGCACGACGATGGCCGTCGCTGCGGCGGCCCGGGCCCTTCGTGGCCAGGCACCACCGTTCGACCTGTACTTCGCCACCAGCAGTCCGGCGTATGCCGACAAGACGAACGCCTCGACCATTCACGCCGCCCTCGGGTTACCACCGGCGGTGTTCGCGGCCGATCTGGGCGGTACGGGCCGCAGTGGGATCGCCGCGTGGCGTGCGGCCGCCGCCTCCGGGGGGCTCGCCGTGACCGCCGACGTTCGCGTTGGGCGGCCCGGGTCACCCGACGAACGTCTCGGTGGTGACGGTGCCGCGGCCCTGTTGTTCGGTGAGGGACCTGGAATCGCCAACATTCTGGCGAGAACGTCGCACACCGCCGAATTCCTCGATCGGTGGCGATCGCCACGGTCGGTCACCGGTGAGCTGTGGGAGGAGCGCTTCGGAGCGGACAGGTACGCCGCGCTGATCCGCACCTCGGTCGATGCGATCCTCGACGAGAGTGGGGTGGCCGACGTCGATCACGTCGTGATGGCCTGCCCCAACAGTGCAATCCTCAAGCGGGTTGCCACACTGGTCAAGGCGCAGAAGAGCGCCAGCACCTCGCTGGCCGGCTTCTCCGGAACCGCAGACGCCGGAATCGGGCTGGCGGCGGTGCTCGACGTCGCCGAACCGAACGAGACGATCCTGGTCATCTCGGCATTCGACGGCTGCGACGCGGTGTTGCTGCGCACGACCGCCGAGCTGCCAGGCAATCGCCAGGCCACCCCGGTCGCCGAACAGCGTTCCGGGGGGACCGTGGTCCCACACCTGACCTACCTGTCCTGGCACGGACTCGTCGAGCTGGAGCCACCGCGCCGTCCCGAGCCGGATCGCCCGGCCGCGCCGCCCTCTGCCCGCGCTGGCGACTGGAAGTTCGGACTCACGGGAAGTGTTTGCCGGCGCTGTGGTTTCGTGCATCTCCCGCCGCTGCGGGTGTGCCGCGCCTGTGGAGCCACCGACGAGATGGACGCAGCGCCCGTCGGGGCAATGAACGCCACCGTCGTGACCTACACCGTGGACCACCTCGCCTATTCGCCCTCACCGCCCATGATTCAAGCGGTGCTCGACGTCGATGGCGGGGGCCGATGCACCGTCGAAGTCACCGACAGCGAGCCAGGGGAACCGCGTGTCGGGGCCCGGGTCGCGTTCACGTTCCGACGCCTGTTCACCTCGGGGGGCGTGCACGACTACTTCTGGAAGTCGCAACTGCTCGACGACGACGAATCGGGGAACGATGGCTAGCCGCGGGATCACCGACAAGGTCGCAGTCGTGAGCATGGGATGCACGCGATTCGGCGAACGCTGGGATAGTTCGACCGAGGACTTGATCCTCGAGGCGTTCGGCGAGTGCATGGCAGCGACGCCGAACATCGACAAGAGCGACATCGATGCGTACTGGCTGGGAACGCTGGGTTCCGGACAATCCGGCCTCACACTGAGCCGCGCGATCTCGACCGACGACAAACCCGTGACACGGGTCGAGAATTACTGCGCCACGGGTTCGGAGGCCTTCCGCAACGCCTGTTACGGGGTGGCCTCGGGTGCCTACGACGTGGTGATGGCCGTCGGCGTAGAGAAGCTCAAGGACTCGGGCTTCTCGGGTTTGATGCGCAGCGATCCGCCCGGCGACGGCACGTCACCGGACTTGTCCATGACGGCGCCCGCGGCGTTTTCGCTGCTGGATCCCGCGTACTGCGCCAAGCACGGCGTGCATCCCGACGAGATGCGGGCGGCCATGACACACGTGGCCTGGAAGAACCACGACAATGGTTCGCATAATCCCAAGGCGCAGTTTCGTTCACGGGTCGAACCGGAGACGATCGAGAACGCTGCCAAGGTTGCCGGCCGGCTCGGCGTGTTCGACTGCTCCGGGGTGTCCGATGGAGCGGCATGTGCCCTCATCGTTCCCGCTGAGCGGGCGCTGGATTACACCGACACGCCGATGTACGTCAAGGGTCTGTCGCTGGTGGCCGGGTCGACGCGCGGTTCGATGGATCCTGGATTCGACTACACCACCTTTCCCGAGGTGGTGCGTGCTGCGCGAGATGCATACGGCCAAGCAGGAATCGACGATCCGCGTTCCGAACTCTCGATGGCCGAGGTGCACGATTGCTTCACGCCCACCGAGATCGTGCTGATGGAGGACCTCGGATTCTCCGATGACGGCCAAGGATGGAAGGACGTGCTAGGCGGCGACTTCGACGCCGGGGGGCGCCTGCCCGTCAACCCAGACGGTGGCCTGAAGTCCTTCGGACATCCCGTTGGTGCCAGCGGTCTTCGTATGCTCTACGAGGCATGGCTGCAGTTCCGCGGCGCCGCAGGGGACCGCCAACTGCCCGATCCACGTACTGCATTGACGCACAACCTCGGAGGTCGTCCGGGTGGTTGCGTGTCCTTCGTGTCGATCGTGGGGCGCGAACTTGGTCGCTGACGGGCCGCCCTTGCGAGGTGTCACCGGTTCCCATTCGTATGACTCAGTGGAGTACGGGGCACCGAGCGCTACGCCAACCGCATTGACCACCGACATTCGTTCCGTCATCGAGACTCGCAGGTCCGAGAACCGGCCTGCGGATGCGGCCGAGACGCTCGCACACCTGCTCGCCGTCCGGGTGAGCTGTCGTGCCTTCAGGCCGGAACCCGTTGCCGAACAAACCATCCGGGCGATCCTGACGACCGCACAACTGACGGCCTCCTGGTGCAACAGCCAGTCCTGGCAGGTGGCCGTCACTAGCGGAGCGGGCACCGAGCGGCTTCGCGACGCGCTGTTCGGCGCCGCCTCGAGCGGTCACACCGAATCCTCCGACATCCCATTTCCTCGCGAGTATCGCGGCGTTCATCGCGACCGTCGACGGGAGAGTGGCTACCAGCTCTACACCGCGCTGGGCATAGAACGCGGTGATCGCGAGCGCCAGATGGCGCAAATGCTGCAGAACTTCGCCTTCTTCGGCGCCCCGCACGTGGCGATCATCCACACGGATGAGGCGTTGGGCCCCTACGGCGCGGTCGACTGCGGTGGATACGTCAGCAACTTCCTGCTCGCGGCGACTGCGCACGGTGTGGGCAGCATCGCCCAAGCCGCGCTCGCCATGTATCCCAACGTGCTTCGCGAGCAACTCGGTCTGACGACGGAACGCACCATCGTGTGCGGCGTCTCCTTCGGATACCCCGACCTCGGCCACCCGTCCGACAGCTACCGCACCACCCGAGCGCCAATCGACGACATCGTCGATTGGGTCGACGGCTGACCGAAATGTCGGCCGGATGCTGAAGGGGTGCGGCTAGGTGGTCTGCCACCGTTCTTCGGCCACGATGTCGACGCTCATGGGGCGCCCAGCTGGGTGATCATCTGACCGACGTCCCAGAAGTCGCGATGGCTGATGAGCTTGCCGTCGGTTCCGACGTGGCAGGCGGCGATCCCGGGAACGCTGAACCGCTGCCCATTCGACGGAATCAGTGAGCCGTCGACGAGCCGGAGTGCGCCTTCGAAGGATCCGCCCCACACCCACTCGAGGTAGAGCACACCGCCGCGTACCGCTGGTGCGAGGAATTCGATGACGGAGTCCGGGGCGAACTTCAACATCCACCGATGGAATCGCGTGATGCCGTCATGGCCCTCGTAGGTCGTGCCAATGGCCATGTCGGAGTAGGTGCCGGCCGGATCGAAGAAATCGAGAAGGAGGGCAGGATCTTTCGTCCACGCGGTGGAATAGTCGCCTGCAAAGGCGTCGAGGTCGGCGATGGGCTCGGGAGTGCTCATGGCGGCGTCCGTTCTCTCTAGTGAAGAAGATCGACGTGACCACGGCCGTCGGGCAGTCGCCGTCACCGCGACAGTGTGACCATCGATCCTGGACGTGGTGTGCACGACTCTCTCGAGAAGATGATTGCAATCGCTCACTGTGGACGTAGCAGGAACCTCCGACGCGAGTCGAGAGATTAGCCGTCAAATTCTATTGAGAACTCAGAAGTATCGATATGCGCAGATCATGGCTCCGTGACGCCCTGGTCGACCTCGCGTGCTGCAGTGAACGGCTTCATTTTTAATATAGATTCAGATACCGTCTGTGAGGTACGTCATGCCCCACGGACGACGAGGAGGAGTCGGTGACGGCGGCTATCAGCGATGGGCCGGTACTTCGGCACGCCCACCTGCCCGCAGACGACAGTGTGGAGCTCATCGACCTCACGGTCGGCCAACTGTTGGCGTGGCGGGCGCGGACCCACGCCGACCAACCTGCGTTCGTGGGGGTCCGCCACGATGGTTCACCCGCCCGACTGACCTACGCGCAGCTCTACGACGAGGCCGCACGGGTCGCGACGGCCTTGACTGCGGTGACCGAGCGCGGTGACCATGTGGCACTTTGGGCTCCAAATGTTCTGGAATGGCCGATCATTCAATACGGGGCAGCGCTGGCGGGCGTAGTGCTCGTCGCGCTCAACCCGTCGCTTAGAGCCGAGGAACTCCAGTACGCGCTCACGCACTCTCGCGCCACGGTCCTCATCCATGCCGACACCAACCGGGAGGACGACCTCGGCGAGGTGGTGGCGAGCATCGCCCCCGGCCTGCCGGGCCTCGTGTGCATCTCCCTGTCCGAGGGCTGGAGGTGGCGGGCGGCTGAGATCAGTGCCGCCGCGCTGAGTGTCGCACCGACCAATGCCGACGACGTGGTGATGCTGCAGTACACCTCGGGCACGACGGGCCGGCCGAAGGGCGTCGTGCTCAGACACCGGTCCCTGGTCAATGTCGCCAAGCTGACGCTCGAGGCGGTAGGGGTCGAGCATGGTTCGGTGTGCCTGAACCCGTTGCCGATGTTCCACACCGCGGGTTGCGTGATCGCCACCCTCGGACCTCTCTGGATCGGCGGCACGGTGGTCCTCGTCGAACGGTTTCGACCGGTCCCAGTGCTCGATGCGCTGCGCCGCGAGCAGGTCTCCGTGCTGTTCTACGTACCGGCGATCCTCGGCGCGCTGCTCGAATGTCAACGCTCCGAGGAGACTTCGGCACCGAGATTGACGGTGATCATGGGAGGTGCTGCGAACGTTCCGGCGACGATGATCGAAACGGCCGAGGAGGTCTTTGGTGCTTCGGTGATCAACCTGTTCGGGCAGACCGAACTCGCTCCCGTGCTGTCGGCGACTAGGCCGTCGGATTCTCGCCGAGACCAGTTGACCACCGTCGGTAGGCCATTGGCCAGGGTCGAATGCAAGATCGTCGATCCAGCGTCCGGCGAGACCATTGCACTGGGTCAGCCAGGTGAGATTTGCGCCAGGGGATACCAGCAATTCGTCGAGTACCTCCACGATCCCGATGCAACGGCGAGCACGGTGGATGCGGATGGCTTCGTGCACACCGGCGATCTCGGCATCCTCGACGAACGCGGATACCTCACGGTGACCGGGCGACTGAAGGACTTGATCATCAGGGGCGGTGAGAACATCGCGCCGGGCGAGATCGAAACGGTCCTCGTCGGGCACGACGCCATCGACGATGCCGTCGTCGTCGGTCTGCCCGACGGGCGATGGGGTGAGGTCGTCGCCGCGGTGATTCGACCTCGCGTGGAGGCATCACGGCTGACCAAGACAGACATCGTCGACCACGTGGCCCGGCGACTCGCGCCCTACAAGATGCCCGCCCGCTGGTTCGTCGTCGACAGCTTTCCGGTCACCCCGACCGGAAAGGTGCGCAAGTTCGTGCTGCGTGACGCCATCGAGTCCGGACACCTGCAGGAGATGTGACATGACGGGCCTGATGGGCACGACGCAGGACATCGACGCCAGGAGGCAGGCTCTGCGCGACGCCCTTCCCGAGTGGAGGCCGACTACCCTGCACGGCCGGCTCGACGCGAGCTCGGCTACCCATGGGGACCGACCACTGGTCATCTCCGATGAGGCGACATTGACCTACCGGGACGTGGTTCGCCAATCACGATGCCTTGCTCGGGGGTTGCGCGGGCTGGGTGTCGAACCGGGAGACCGGGTCGGCCTGGTCATGGCCAATCATCCGGAGTTCGTGACGTTGAAGTTCGCGATCTCGCGAGCGGGTGCGATCGCGGTGCCCTTCAACTACCTCTATGGGCGAGACGAACTCGCCTTCGTGCTAGCCGATTCGGGCTGCCGGGTGGTGATCACGATGACCGGATTCGCCAACCTGGACTATCAGGGCATGTTCGACTGCTTCGCGCCCGGTTGGGACCGGCCCGGCTTCGCGAACCGCGCGGGTCAGGACCGCGACGTGGTGCCCCTGCTGCGTCACGTGGTCGTGTTGGATACCGACGGACGCGTCCGCCCCGGTGTTCGGACGGTGGCCGACGTGGCGGCCCTGGGTGCGGCAGCCAGCGGGGCGGACGAGGTCGATCCGACGTCGCCCGAGGATGCGGCCGACATGCTCTACACCAGCGGAACCACCGGCACCCCGAAGGGGGTCGTCACCACGCACGACGCGGTGCTGCGGACGGCGTATGCGTCGGCGCTGACTCGTGCCTACGAAGACGGGCGCCGAATCTTGTTCTCGCTGCCCTGTTATCACATGTTCGGATACGTCGAGGGACTGCTTTCGGTGCTCTACGTCGGCGGGGCGATCATTCCGCTCACCTCATTCGACCCCGAACTGTACTTCGCCAGCATCGAACGCCACCGGGCGACCGACATGTTGTGCGTGCCGACGATGGCCGTCGCGATGGTCGAAAGCCCGTCGAGGCCCTCGTACGACTTGTCGTCGCTGACGGCTCTGCTGTGTGGTTCCGCTCCCGCGCCGGGATGGCTCTGGCCTCGAATCGCCGAGGACTTCGGTGTGTGCGAGATCGTCACCGGTTACGGAATGACCGAGTGCGGCGGGGCCATGACCCTGACCCGGCCCGAAGATCCCCTCCACATGACCACCGAGACCGCAGGCCGGCCGAAGATGGCTGGGGCGGCGGCGGTTTCGGGGTCCGACGAGCTCGTCGTCTACAAGACGGTCGACCCGGTGACGGGAGCAGACCTGCCTGCGGGCGAAGAAGGTGAGCTGGTCTCTTGGGGTCCGACCATCATGCGGGGCTTTTGGAACAGACCTGAGCAGACTGCGGCCGCGCTTCGCGACCAATGGCTGCATTCCGGTGACCTCGGTGTCGTGCGCTCGGATGGATACGTGCGCATCACGGGTCGCAGCAAGGAGCTCTACAAGAGCGGTGGCGAGCTAGTCATGCCCAGGGAGATCGAGGACTTGTTGGCCCGCCACGACGAGATCAGTCAGGTGTTCGTGATAGGGCTGGTCGACGATCGATGGGGTGAAATCGGTTGCGCCGTCGTCGTGCGCGCGCCAGGCTCCACACTCACCGAGATGGACGTCATGACGCTGTGCCGGGAGAACCTCGCGAAGTTCAAGGTGCCCAAGCGGGTCGTATTCGTCGACGCCGACGATCTTCCCAAGACGCCGACGGGCAAGGTTCAGAAGTTCAGGCTCGTCGAGCTGGTAGCGGAAGCGTCGGCCGGCGATTAGCCGGCCAGGTTCTTCAGCTGGCCCAGCTGCTCGACCCGGTCGGCATGTTCTCGGGCGAGCGGCTCGGCGATGAGGCACGTCACGCCCGCGCCGCGGTACGCCGACAGCCGCTCTTCGAGATGCTCCTTGGGGCCGATGAGCGCGATCGACCGGGCGAATTCCTGAGGTACGGCAGCAGCGGCCTGCTCCTTCTTGCCCTCCAGGTACAGCGTCTGAATGACCTCGGCTTCGGCGCTGTATCCGTAGCGGCGGAGCAAGGTGTTGTAGAAGTTCTTGCCCTTCGCCCCCATGCCGCCGACATAGAGGGCGACGTGGTGGCGCACCCCCTGCAATGCGGCTGATTCGGCCGCCTCGTCATCGGTGATCAACAGAAAGGTCTGCACGGCGATGCCGAGGGCGCCTAGTTCCGGATCGCGTTTGGCACGGCCCGCGGCGAGCGCCTCGCCAAAGGCGAGTTCGGCGAGTTCGGGCTGGAAGAGGAACGGCTGCCATTCGTCGAAGATCTCGGCAGCCAGGGCGACGTTCTTGGGCCCGATCGCCGCCAACAGCATGGGGGATCCGCTCGCGCAGAGGCTTGTTCATCATGCGCAGCGGCTTGCCAAGCCCACTTCCACCGCCCTCTTCGGTCAGCGGTAGCTGGTAGTGCTGCCCGTGGTAGTCGGTCTTCTCGCGACGCCAGATCTTGCGACAGATGTCGACGTGCTCGCGAGCTCGGCCGAGGGGAGCGTCGTACTTGATGCCGTGGAATCCCTCGATGACTTGGGGGCCCGACGCGCCCAAGCCCAGGATGCACCGCCCATTGCTCACGTAGTCCAATCCCGCGGCGGTCATGGCGAGGTTGGTGGGACTGCGCGAATACATCGGCAGGATGCCAAAGGCCAGCTCGACTCGCTCGGTCGTCGCGGCGGCGAATCCCAGCTGCGTGACGGCGTCGAACCCGTAGGCCTCGGGCACCATCACGCGATCGAGGCCGACGGACTCGAAGTCGCGCAGCCGGGCGATCGTGGCCCGAAAGTCGCTTGCGTAGGTAATGGGCATCCCGATCTTCATCTGCAGCTCCCGTCTTTGTCGACGCCCGGCCCGCGGCGAAGAATATAATCAGTGTTAAGAAACCATAGCGGCTTGATCGAGCGCTGACATTGAAGACCGGAACTGAATGTTCTAATCTAGATTAAATTGCTCCGGACGGGGCGATCGAACGCGAGAGGTGGACGGTGTCGACGCCAACTGAACTGCGCCCACCGTCGGGCCTGATGTGCGACGAGCCCGCCAGGATCGCCGACTGGCTCCGCGCTCACGGGGAAGTCGTCTCGGGTGTCGTGGTCGTGGCGCGGGTCGGCGTTGGACAGTCGAACATCACCACCCTCGTCAGCGACGAAGTCGGAGGCGAGTGGGTGCTGCGCGAGCCCCCGCCGGGAAATCACGCACAGTCGACCCACGACCTCACCCGCGAGGCGCGAATCGTGGCGTGTCTAGCCGACAGTGCGATCCCGGTCCCTCGGATCATCGGCACGGGAGTGGCGCCCGGCGGAAATTGCTTCTACGCCATGGAACGAGTCGCGGGCCAGCCGCTTGAGAGCGAAGCCGACGCCGCGGCATTGAGCGCGGCCCAACGGCGCGAGTTGGGACTGCGTGTCATCGAGACGATGGCGCGACTGCACACGATCGATCCCGAGACGGTCGGCCTGTCCGATCTGGCGCGCAAGAGCCAAACGCCCTACGTGGGGCGCCAGATCCGCCGATTGACGTCTTCGTGGGACCGTACGGGTGGTCGGAGTGTCCACGATCGGACGTGGCGTGCGGTGCGGACCCGACTCGATGCCGCGCTTCCCCCGCGAGCGCCGACGGTCCTGGTGCACGGTGACTTTCGGCTGTCGAATCTCTTGGTGCAGGGGGCCGACGTCACGGCGGTTCTCGACTGGGAACTCAGCACGCTCGGGGATCCGCTCGCCGATCTTGCCTGGCTGCTGGATGACTGGCGCCAGCCTGACGAACCGGCGACCGCGATGCCGAGTCCCACGCGCGCCGGACACTTCCCCGATCGTCCCGAGATCATCGACGTCTACCGTCGGATGACCGGGTTCGACGTCGGCCACCTGGGCTACTACCGGGGATTCACCCAGTGGCGTGCGGCGACGCTGTTGCAAGGCGTTGCCGTCAGGCGGGCGTCGGGTTCGCTTGGGGCGCACGGTGACCTGGATCTCGACGAGCTCGACGACACGATCGCGGCGCTTCTTGCCGCGGCGGAATCCAACATGAAGGCGGCGATGTGATCCTCGACCCCTCGGACGACGGCACCCACGTCGTCGGCCCCGAGTCCAATTGGAACGAATCGATGTACTTCTCGTTCCAAGATCCGATCGCACGGGTGGGCGGATTTCTGCGCCTCGCCAAGCGGCCCAACGAGGGCCGCGGTGAGCGCACGGTGTGCCTATACCTACCCGATGGCTCGGTGGCCTTCGGATTCACCAGGCCGGTGGCCGAACCCGCCGAGGCATTCCGCGGTGGGGGGCTGACGGTCGAGGTGATCGAGCCCTTCGAGCGGATCCGAGTCACCTTCGATGGACCCGTCAACCTGTTGCCCGATCCCATCGCGCTGAGCGACCCGAAGACGGCCTTGGCCGCTACGGCGGTGACCCGGTGCGTCACCACCCTCGACGTACGAGCTACGGCGCCCCCCTACGCGGAGACGTTCGACGGTGACGGCGAATCCTTCGCTCCCAACCACTATGAACAATTGACGAGAGTCGTTGGCTCGCTCTCGCTCGGCGATACGTCGTTCGACATCGACGGCCATGGCCTGCGCGACCACTCATGGGGTCCGCGCTCGTGGCAAGCGCCCTACTTCTATCGGTGGGTACATGGCTCCAGCCGAGGGCGGGGGTTCATGGGTGCGTACTTCGGCGGTGCGGACGATGCCGATCGCTCTGGGGGATTCGTCTGGGACGACGGGGAATTGCACGTGTGCGATCGCGTCGTGGTGTCCACCGAGCGTGACGACGAATTGCATCCCCGCGTGGTGTCCATCGTGCTGTCGGCAGCGCACCGGCAGTGGGCGTTTCGCGGCGACGTGAGCACGGTCGTTCCGCTGCGTCATCGACGCCACGGAGATGCCGGCGCGCTCGATGCCACCAGGATCGCGGAGGCCGCGACAGTCTGGACAGCTGAGGACGGAGCGGTTCTGCATGGGATGTCGGAGTACCTGGACCAAGTCCACGATGGCCATCCCGTTGGCCTCAGAGTGTGAGGAGATTCGAATGACTGCAAGCGAAGTGCACGCTCAGACGACCGTGTTCGGCAATCTTGCCGAACTCGCCGCGGCCGAAGGGGCCGAACTCGGTCCGACCGAGTGGCTCGTCGTCGATCAGCCGAGAATCGATCGGTTCGCCCAGGCGACCGACGATCACCAGTGGATTCACGTCGATCCTGAACGTGCGGCCGATGGCCCCTACGGCCGCACCATCGCCCACGGATTGCTCACGCTGTCGCTACTGCCGTACTTCATGCACGACCTCTACCGCGTCGAGAACGTCACGATGGCCATCAATTACGGGTTCGACAAGGTGCGATTCATCACCCCGGTTCCGGTCGGATCGCGGTTGCGCGCAGCTTCCAAGATCACCGGCATCCTCGAACTCGGCGGGGGAGTGCAGGCCACTCTCACCACGACCATGGAAGTGGAGGGGTCGGAGAAGCCGGCTGCCGTCATCGAATCCATCGTGAGATACCTGGCGTGAGATGACCGTCGAAACGCGCAGCGACACGACCTCCACCGCCAAGGCGCTCTACCAGGCGCTGGCGGCGGGTGACCGCAACCGGCTCGCCGAGCTGCTCAGCGAAGACTTCGTCGGACATGCCGCCGAGGGGCTGCCGCTGGGCATGGGTGGCGAACACCGCGGCCGGGAGGCCATGCAGCGCAACCTCTGGTGGACGATTGGCAAGCACTTCGACGTCGAGGCGCAGCCCGACGAATATCGCGTCCTCGACCACGGTGGTCTGCTGGTGGCGGGCCACTACCGGGGCAGGGCCCGTCGGTCGGGCCGGCCACTGGATGCCGAGTTCACCCACATGCTGGCGTTCGACGCGGCGGGACGCATCACCTCGTTACGGCAACTCACCGACACCGCGGCCTGGATCGAGGCACTTGGAGAGGGCGCCCCGCTACAGCGCATCGACTATTCGGTCACCGATGGTGTCGCCACGATGTGTCTGAATCGGCCGGACGCGCGCAACGCCATCGACATGAAGATGGCGGAGGAAACCCTCGTCGTCGCCCGCAGGATCGCTGCCGATCCCACGGTTCGCGCGGTGCTGATCTGTGGCAACGGCCCGTCGTTGACCGTCGGTGGTGACATCGCCTACTTCCGTGAGACACCAGCGAGGGAATACGGAAACCTGTTGGTACGCATGACGGACCCGTTCCACGAAGCCTTCCGGATCCTCAGCCGGATCGATGCCCCCATCGTCACTGCCGCCCACGGATCCATCGCCGGGGGCGGGATCGGATACGCGTACGCTGCCGACATCGTGCTGGCGGCCGAAGGGACGAGGTTCGTCACGGCCTTCGCCGCGATCGGGCTCTCCGGAGACGGTGGTGGAACGTGGCACCTGCCGCGCCTCATCGGGCCCGCTCGTGCGGCGCGCGCCTACCTGGAGAACCGTCCCATCACCGCCGAGGATGCCTTGGCGTGGGGCATGATCGGCGAAATCGTGCCGTCAGCGGAACTACGGGAACGCGCAACGGATTTGGCCAAATCGCTGGCACAGGGTCCGACCCGGGCCTTCGGTCGGATGCGGACGCTGCTGCGAGACAGCTGGAACAACGACCTGTCCCAGCAACTGCTGGCTGAGTCGGAAGGCATCAGGGCCACCGGTGACACCGTCGACGCCACCAACGCCGTCGTGAGCTTCATCGCACGGCAAACCCCACAGTTCGAAGGAAGGTAGAGCGTGTCGAATCTGGTCCAAGACACCGCGGAGCACGAGGCAATTCGCGAGAGCGTGGCGGGGATCGTGTCCCGCTACGGGCAGGAGTACTTCCTCGAGCGTGGCCGCAGCGGACAAGGCATCGAAGAGCTATGGAAGGACCTGGGTGCCTCGGGCCTGTTGGGGGTGCATCTTCCGGAGGAGTACGGCGGTGGGGGCGGCGGCATGGCGGAGGCCGTCGTCGTCGTCGAGGAGCTGGCGGCCCACGGCATGCCCATGCTCATCTGGGTGATCTCACCGGCGATTTGCGGCAGCATCCTGGCCCACCACGGTTCTGAGGCGATGAAGCGGGAGTGGCTGCCCAGCATCGCCGATGGATCGCGCAAGATGGCCTTCGGTCTGACCGAGCCCGATGCCGGATCCAACAGTCACCGGGTCTCGACCACGGCACGGCGCACGGACACCGGGTGGAAGATCTCCGGCTCGAAGTACTACATCTCGGCCATCGACCAGTCCGACGCGGTCCTGCTGGTCACCAAGGACGCCGACCACTCCACGCCGGAGAAGAGCGCCCTGTCGCTGTTCGTGGTCCCGACCAACAGCCCAGGTCTGAGCACTCAGGAGATCCCGACCTCGATCGTCTCGCCCGACAAGCAGTTCACGGTGTTCCTCGATGACGTCGAGGTGGGCGAGGACGCCCTCATCGGCACGGCGGGCCAAGGGCTCAAGCAGGTGTTCTCGGGACTCAACCCCGAGCGGATCCTGGTCGGCGCGATCTGCAGCGGCGTCGGACGGTTCGCGATCGACAAGGCCGCCGAATACGCCAAGCAGCGCCAGGTGTGGTCCACCCCGATCGGCGCCCATCAGGGCATCGCCCATCCACTTGCCGAAGCGCACATCGCGGTCGAGCTCGGTCGGATGGCCACCATGCGCAGCGCGGAACTCTTCGATGCGGACGAATCAGCCGGCGAGGCCGCCAACATCGCGAAGTTCGCCGCATCCGACGCCGCACTGCAGGCGCTCGACCAGGCCATCCAGACCCATGGCGGCAACGGCTTGGCGCAAGAGTACGGCCTCTCCGAGCTGTGGTTCATCACCCGTCTGATGCGCACCGCCCCGGTGAGCCGGGAGATGGTTCTCAACTTCGTCGCCCAGACCTCGCTGGGTCTGCCGCGCTCGTACTGACCGAATACTCGAAAAGCATAGGAGAACAGGGTGACTGAACAACGCGAGTTCGACGCCATCGTCATCGGAGCCGGCGCGGGTGGATTGTTCACCGCGGCCTGCCTCGCCCATCGCGGCTATCGCACGCTCGTGGTCGAGCGCCTCGACAAGGTGGGTGGGCGCGCGTCCACCGACGACATCGACGGTTTCAAGGTGAACAACGGGGCGATCGTGATCGAGGTCGGCGGCATCACCCAGCAGACCTGCGAAGAGGTCGGCGCACCCTTCGAAATCCGAGAGCCGAGCCCGCCGATCCTGTATCGAATTGGCGGCAAGGACGTGGACGTCACCGGCGGCGGCTGGGGGCTACTGCTCGGCAAGCTCACCCGTCAAGGAGCGAAGTTGGTCAAGGGCATCGGCGCGGCGCGGTCGGATTCCGGGTTGCCCGAGGACGAGCTCACCACCGCCGAGTGGGTATCGAAGTACACCAAGAACGAAGGCGTGCACGGCATCTTCCGCAATATGTGCGCTTCGGTGTTCGCGGTCGGATCGGAAGATCTGCCGGCCAGGGTCTTCCTGACGTACTTCACCCGCAAGAGCGCCTTCAAGCGCTTCGGCTTCCACCCCGAGGGCACCATCGGCATCTGGCGCGCACTGGCGAACGCGGTGACCGCCAAGGGCGGCGAGGTCTGGTTGTCGACCGAGGTCACCAAGATCTTGGTGGAGGGGTCGAGGGTCACCGGTGTGCATGCCGAACGCGACGGCACCTCCTTCGAGATCTCCGCACCGATCGTGGTCAGTGACGTCGGCCCCGCGGCGACCGTCGGGTTGGTCGGCGCCGACGACGTGCCCGAGGACTACCGCGAACTGGTGCGCAAGGGTGATCGGCCGACGGCGATGATCTCGGTGAACTTCGCCAGCCAGGAACGCCTGGTCGAAGCGCCGGGCATGCTCAGCTTCGCCAAGTCACGCCGGCTGGCCTATGTCGCCAACTTCACCGACGTCTGCCCCGAGATGGCACCGCCGGGATGGCATCTCTACGTTGGCACCTCGGTACCCAAGCCGTCCGTCGGTGACTTCGACGAGCAGGCCGAGACCGAGTTGCTGTTGGAAGACCTTCGCGACACCATCGACGGATTCGACACCCGCGCGACGATCCTCAACGTGGCGATCACCCGCGATGGCTGGCCTCCGCAGCGAGCGGTGGCCGGCTTCGACCTGCCGCGTGACACTCCGTTCCTAGGCTTGTGGAACGTCGGAGACGCGGTCAAGGAGTACGCCAACGGCGGTACCACCGCGTGCGCCGAAACGGCGCAACTCGTCGTCGACGAGATCGCGACGACGTTCTCGCTGACCAAGAGCGGCTAGCCTCGGCCCCTCGCCCCACCGCCGGATTCGACGGCGCCGTCGGTAGTTTGCCGATGGCGCCGTCATTCGCGCGCTCTGGCCGCCTGTGGCACGGGCAACATCGGCACCTTGACTGTGCCCTGGCCCATACGTACTATCTTTTTTAATCCGAAATAAGTTTCATTCGGAGCTCGCAATGGAGAGGGAACGATGGGGTTCAACAACTCTGAAGAAGTGACCAAGTACATCGGCGGCATCTTCGAAGATGCCTTCGGCGATCCCGAAATCGGGCCGAAGTTGGTGGACACCGGCCTGGTCGTCGCCTTCGACTTCACCGATCCGAACGCCCTGGTCGTCGTCGACCTGCCCAACAAGTCAGTCAGCGCCGGTGGGCCGGGTACCCCCGCGCCGTCGGCCACCATGTCCATGACAGCCGATCTCGGCAACGCCTACTGGCAGGGGAAGGTCAACCTGCCGATGGCGATGGCCAAGCGCAAGATCAAAGTCGACGGCAATGTGGCGAGTTTGCTCAAGCTGGCACCGCTCGGCAAGAAGCTCTATGGCGAGTACATCCAGCGGCTCAAGGACGACGGTCGCGACGACCTGATCGTCGTCTAGTCCGAGCATGTATCCGGGAACGCACGCCGCCGCCGCGCCTGAGCGCGCGGCGGTCATCATGGCACAGTCGGGGCAGATCCTGACATACGGTCAGCTCGACGAGAACTCCGCTCGCACCGCTGCCGCTCTGCACCGCTTGGGCCTCCGTGCCGGCGACGTCGTTGCCGTGCTCTCGGACAACGTGCCGGAAGCCTTCGAAATCTATTGGGCAGCCGTACGTTCGGGCCTCTACGTCACCTTCGTGAATTGGCACTTGTCGCCAGCCGAAGCTGCCTACATCGCAGAGGACAGTGGCGCACGGGTGGTCTTCGCATCCGCGGGGGTCGCCTCGCTTGGCCAGGAGGTCGCCCGCCTCGTGCCCCAGATCGAGCGCTGGTACGCATTCGGCGGTGCGATCGACGGCTACGCAACGTATTCCGAGCTGCTGAGACAGTCAGGCCAGCGGCTGACCGACCAGCCCCGGGGATCGGAGATGCTCTACTCCTCGGGCACGACGGGCAGACCGAAGGGCATCAAGCCGAGACTGCTGCCCATTCAGGTCGACCAGCCGGGTGACGGGGTGACCGCGCTTCTTCAGCACGGCTTCGGTTTCACCGCCGACGACGTATACCTGTCGCCGGCGCCCGTCTATCACGCGGCACCCTTGAAGTGGTGCACGGCCGTGCAGGCGCTGGGTGGAACCGTCGTGTTGATGGACCGGTTCGACGCCGAGGCTTCGCTTGCCGCAATCCAGCGGTATCGAGTCACCGCGCTGCAGATGGTGCCAACCATGTTCATACGTCTGCTGCAACTGCCCAACGAGACTCGAGAGGCATACGACACGTCGTCGCTCCGACTGGCCGTGCACGCTGCGGCACCGTGCCCGCCTGAGGTCAAGGACGCGATGATCGATTGGTGGGGGCCGATACTCGCCGAGTACTACGGCGCTACCGAAGGTCATGGCGTGACGATGATCAGCACGCCGGAGTGGCGCACGAAGCGGGGATCAGTGGGCAAGGCCGCGCTTGGTGTCGTGCACATCTGTGACGACGACGGCATCGAACTTCCCGCCGGACAACCCGGGGTCATCTACTTCGAGCGTGACGAACCGGCGTTCATCTACCACAACGATCCCGAGAAGACCACCGAGTCAAGGCATCCCGCGCACGACAACTGGGCCACCGTCGGCGACATCGGCTACCTCGACGAGGACGGCTATCTCTTCCTCACCGATCGCAAGGCGTTCATGATCATCTCCGGGGGTGTCAACATCTATCCGCAAGAGGTCGAGAACGTGTTGGCGATGCACCCGCAGATCTATGACGTCGCCGTGATCGGCGTACCCCATCCCGAGATGGGCCAGGAGGTCAAGGCGGTCGTCCAGCTGCGAGACGACGAGTCGCCATCCGACGAACTGGCCTCCGAGATCATCGATTACGTCCGAGAACGGCTGGCGCGCTTCAAGGCGCCGCGTTCGGTGGACTTCGTCGACGAACTGCCCCGCTCGGCCACGGGAAAGCTCGTCAAACGCAAACTGCAAGAACGATACGTGGAGGTAGGAAGATGACCGTCGGAGTAGCCGCCCCCCGTGCGTACGATCCGGTCAGCGTCTCACCCCTGAGCTTCTGGGCCGGCACCGCCGAGGAGCGCGAGGCGTCGTTCAAGATTCTGCGGGACGAGCGTCCGCTGAGTTGGCATCCGCCGCTGGCCGGCGCGCTGATGGCACCCGAGATCGACGGGATCTGGGTGGTGACTCGCCACGAGGACGTCGCCTACGTGAGCAAGCATCCCGAATTGTTCTGCTCGGGTAGGGGGGTGCAGAGCGAATCGGTGCCGGAGGAGATGCTGGAGGCCGCCGAGTCCTTCCTCGGCATGGACGGGGTCAGCCACTCGAGTCTGCGCAAGCTGGTGAGCTCGGTGTTCACCCCCCGCCAGGTGGCCAAGATTCAGGACCAGATCAAGAACCAGGCGGTCACGATCGTCGATGAACTGCTGCAGACCAAGGACGGCGACTTCGTCCAGCAGGTCTCCAAGCGGCTCCCCATGTGGACCATCTACGAGATGATGGGTCTGCCGGAGGAGATGCGCGACGAAGCCGCACACAACGCCGACGGGATGGTGTCGTGGGCCGACGAGGACGTCGCCGCCGGGCGCGAGTCCGGAGAGGTGCTCAGCGATTCGCTCGTCGGCCTACTCACGGCTGGTCTGGAACTGGCCGAGCTGCGCCGGTCGCACCCCACGTCGGACCTCATGTCGCAGCTAGTGCAGGCTGAAGTCGACGGCCGCAAGCTCACCGACGAGGAGCTCGGTGCGTTCTTCGTCTTGCTGTCGGTGGCCGGCAACGACACCACCCGCAACACGATCACCCTCACGACCCATGCACTACAACGGTTTCCCGACCAACGCGACCTGCTGGTGCAGGACTACGACGGGCTCATCAGGCCGGCCATCGAGGAGTTCGTGCGCTGGGTGACCCCCGTGATGACCTTCCGGCGAACCGTGACCCAGGACACGGAGCTGCACGGGCAGGAGATCAAGGAGGGCGAGTGGGTGATGATGATGTACTCCTCGGCCAACCGCGACGATCGCGTGTTCACCAATCCGCATACCTTCGACATCCGGCGAAAGCCCAACAATCACCTCGGCTTTGGCGGTGGCGGGCCGCACTTCTGCATGGGTAGCTTCCTGGCCAAGATGCAGCTGGAGGCGTTCTTCCGGGAGCTGATCTTCCGGGCGCCCAATCTGCGCGTCGGCGAACCGGAATATCTCGTCGGCAATTTCGTGCGCGCCGCAAAGTCCATGCCGTACACCCTCGATTAGGAGTGAAGATGACTGGCTTCCAAGGAAAGCGCTTCGTGGTCACGGGTGCCGCCTCCGGCATCGGCAACGCCGTCGCCGAGCGTCTGTTCGCCGCGGGTGCGGACGTGACCTCGTTGGACCGCAATACCCCCACCGCCGCCGTGACACGGCACCTCGAGGTCGACTTGGCCAACCCCCGCAGCATCGATGCCGCCCTCGAACAGCTCGAGGGGACGTATGACGGGTTGTTGAACGTCGCCGGCATTCCGGGCACGGCACCGGCTGATCTGGTGTTGGCGGTGAACACCCTTGCCGTGCGTCATCTGACGGAGGCATTCTTCGAGCGCCTCAACCCGGGAGGCTCGGTGGTGATCGTCTCCTCGACCGCCGGTTTCGGTTGGCCCGCCCGGCTGGAGACGATTCGGGATCTTCTCGCCACCGACACGTTCGAAGACGGTGCGGCCTGGTTCAAGGCCAACCCGCAACAGGGCAATGCGTACAACTTCTCGAAGGAGGCCACCACCGTCTACACGATGACGATGGGTCTGGCCGTCATCGAGATGGGTCTGCGGATCAATGCGGTGCTACCCGGTCCGGTGGAGACGCCGATCCTCGTCGACTTCGAGGAGTCGATGGGCAAGGACAACCTCGACGGTGTCAAGGAGCTGCTTGGCCGGCACGCGAGGCCGGACGACATCGCCTCTGCCGTGCTGTTCCTCGCCTCCGACGAGGCTCGGTGGATCAACGGTGAGGCGCTGATCGTCGATGGCGGAATCAGCGGAGCGGTCCTGTCCGGTGTCGTTCCCGCGCCCGAGATCTGAGCCCGGACGTGTCGATCCAGGCGCCCTCGGAGCGCAGTTCGCAGCACCGAGACGACGCAGCGAACTTCGAGCTCTCCAAGCTGCGGCACGTCTTCGGCACCGGCCGCACGCGAGAGGTGGCGTGGCGCATCGAGCAGCTCGAGGCCATCGAGCGCTTGTGCGACGAGAGGGAATCGGAGATTGCCGCAGCGCTGCATGCCGATCTCGGCCGGCCGTCCGTCGAGGCATGGCTCGGTGACATCGCCTCGACCAAGGGCGAAGCCGCCTACGCGCGAAAGCACCTGAAGTCCTGGATGCGCCCCCATCGGCAATCGCTTCCCATGGCCCAGCTGCCGGGGCGGAGTTGGGTGCAGCACGACCCGCTGGGTGTCGTCCTGATCATCGGACCGTGGAACTACCCGGTGTACCTGAGCCTCGGCCCGCTGGTCGCCGCCGTGGCCGCGGGCAACTGCGCGGTGATCAAGCCGTCGGAGCTGGCGCCCGCCACTTCGACGCTGCTGGCCACGCTGATCCCGCAGTACCTGGACGGCGAGGCCATCCGGGTGGTCGAGGGCGACGGCCAGACGACGCAGGACCTCATGGCGCAGGGCTTCGATCACGCCCTGTTCACCGGCGGCACC
Organism: Mycolicibacterium sichuanense; assembly: GCF_033741125.1. NCBI lineage: Bacteria > Bacillati > Actinomycetota > Actinomycetes > Mycobacteriales > Mycobacteriaceae > Mycobacterium > Mycolicibacterium sichuanense. Next base: position 1,021,576 of record NZ_JAWQPU010000001.1, read on the forward strand.
GAGATCGGGAAGAAGATCATGGCCGCTGCCGCGCCGACGTTGACTCCGGTCACCTTGGAACTCGGTGGCAAGAGCCCGGTCATCGTCACCTCCGACGCCGACCTGGACGTCGCCGCCCGGCGCATCGCCTGGGTCAAGCTGCTGAACTCCGGTCAGACCTGCATCGCGCCGGACTACGTCCTGGCCGAGCGGTCGGTCGCCAAGACGTTGACCGACAAGATCGTGACGAACATCAAGGCCTTCCGGTCCGCGGACGATGGTGGGATGCGGATCGTCAACGCCCGCCAATTCGACCGCCTGGCCTCGTTGATCGACTCGACCACGGGCGCGATCGTCACCGGTGGTGGTCACGTGCGCGACAGCCTGACGATCGAGCCCACCGTCATCTTCGATCCCTCTGCCGCCGACCCCGTGATGGCCGATGAGATCTTCGGGCCGATACTGCCCGTGCTCACGATCGAATCGACGAAGGCCGCCATCGACTTCGTCAATCGAAGGCCGAAGCCTCTGGCGCTCTACGTCTTCACGGCTTCACGGCGGTCGGCGAAGGGCTTGATCGACGCCATTCCATCCGGTGGTGCCGTGGTGAACCACGTCGCGATGCACTGTCTGGTTCCGCAGTTGCCCTTCGGCGGCGTGGGTGCCAGCGGGATGGGGGACTATCACGGTCGGTGGGGCTTCGAGACGTTTAGCCATCGCCGCGCGGTGCTGGCGAAGACGACCCGACCGGACCCGCTGCTGGTGTACCCGCCGTATACCGAACGGGCCGTCAAGGTCATGCGCAAGCTATTCTGACGGCCTGTTTTGATCAATTCTGTTGATTGACAGCATCATTGGATTCATCACGACTGAATGGATGGGACGGATCATGGCAGGACTTGACGGCAGGGTGGTCGTGATCACCGGCGCGGGCGGTGGGCTGGGTCGTGAGTATGCGTTACTCGCCGCCGACGAAGGCGCCCAGGTCGTGGTCAACGATCTCGGGGGAGCCCGCGACGGATCGGGATCCGGGCAGGCGATGGCGGACACCGTCGTCGACGAGATCCGTCAGCGCGGTGGCAGGGCTCTGGCGAACTACGACGACATCGCAACCGAGGATGGCGCGCAATCACTGGTGAACGCGGCGGTCACCGAGTTCGGCACGGTCGATGGCGTGGTCAACAACGCCGGCATCCTCCGCGATGGCGCATTCCACAAGATGAGCTCGGAGAACTGGAACGCGGTTCTCAAGGTGCATCTCTACGGCGGGTACTACGTCACCCGGGCAGCGTGGCCGCACATGCGCGAGAAGAAGTTCGGCAGGATCGTCATGGCCACCTCGACCAGCGGCCTGTTCGGCAACTTCGGCCAGGCAAACTACGGAGCGGCCAAGCTTGGCTTGGTCGGGTTGGTGAACACCCTGGCCATCGAAGGCGCGAAGTACGGCATCCTGGCGAATGCCGTTGCGCCAATGGCGGCTACGCGGATGACCACCGACATCGCCCCACCGGAATTACTCGAGAAGCTGCCTGCGGCGCAGGTGGCCCCCGTCGTCGGCTACCTCCTGAGTGAACAGTGCACCGACACGGCCAGCGTCTACGTAGTCGGTGGCGGAAACATCCAGCGCGTCGCCCAGTTCCAGAACAAGGGCGTGACGTTCGCGGAGACGCCGACGGTGGACGAACTCAGCGCGCGGTGGTCGGAGATCTCGGATCTGTCCAACGTCGAGCTGGGCCGCAATCCGCTCGGCTGACCGAGCCATGCATCGGCCGCCGGCCAAGGCGCCGAACTCGAGATCGTAGGAGTGACTGTGACGAAGCGAATTCTCTCGCTATGTGCCTTGGCGGGTCCGGCGACCGTGGTGATCGCGCTGATCGGTTGGCTCGTCGCCGGCGTGCTACCCATCCCGCTGGGCCCGGAGAGCTCGGTGCAGCAGGTCGTCGACTTCTACGGCCAGACCAGGGTTCTCGTCGGCATGTCGATTGCGTCGCTGGGCATCTGTCTGGTGTTTCCGTTGGTCGCGGTGATCGGCGTCCACATGGTGCGCATGGAGGGCCGCACCCCCATCCTCACCTTCCTGCAGCTGATCACGGGCGCGGCGACGGGCGTGCTGTTGCTGCTGCCGATGCTGTTGATGGCGGTGATCGGTTTCCGGCCCGACCGCAACCCCGAGTTGACCGTCACCCTCAACGACATCGCCTGGCTGCTGTTCATCACACCGATTGCGCCGTTCATCATCCAGAACGTCGCCATCGGGATCGCGATCCTCAACGACAAGCGTCGGACACTGCCGCGGTGGGTGGCCTTCGTCAACTTCTGGGTGGCATTCTCGTTCCTTCCCGATCCTTTGGCCTTCTTCTTCCACAGTGGTCCGTTCGCGTGGCGCGGCATCTTCATCTTCTGGTTGGCATTGACGACCTACACGATCTTCCTCGTCGTGATGGGAGTCATGCTGCACCAGGCGGTCGAGGAGTCGGCTGACGACGACGCGAGTTCATCGTCGGTGGCAACCCGATGACGCATCCCGAGCTGAGCCACGAGACGGCGCTGCCCGAATTCCTCGGCGGAGGAGTCGAAGTCGACCCACCGGATGCTCCTCGGACGCGTAAGGCGGCCCCGGCCGGACACATCCCCGGCGAGGCGGGGTTGTGGATCTTCCTGCTCGGGGACATGACGCTGTTCGCGGCCATCATGCTGGTCTTCCTCTGGGACCGGCGGGCGCAGCCGGAGGCCTTCACCGAGTCGGCGCATCAACTGCTTCGGCCGGTCGGCGCAGTCAACACGCTCGTCCTGCTGCTGAGCTCCTACCTCGTGGTCCGGGCCCTTGCTGCCCATCGAACCGCGGACCTCATCCGCGCGAGACGGCTGGTGGTTGGCGCCACCGGCTGCGCAGCGGTGTTCGTTGCGCTCAAGGCGGTCGAATACACCAGCGAGATCTCAGCCGGCCACACGCCGGCATCGGGGACGTTCTTCACCTTCTACTTCGTTCTCACCGGACTCCATCTGCTCCACGTCGTGATTGGTTCGGCCCTCCTGCTGGGATGGCGCGGAGTGCTCGCGCGTCAGCGCCCATGGGCGAAGGCTCAGGGACTGGCCGAGGGGATCGCCTGCTACTGGCACATGGTCGATCTGCTGTGGGTTGCGATCTTCGCGATCGTGTACCTGGTGAGTGCCGAATGAGTGCGCACGTGCCATCGCGGGTCACCGTCGTGTTCGCCGGTCTGGTCCTGGCGACGTGCATCACCTGGGCGCTCGGCAGTACGGCACGGCTGACGGGTGCCGGATTCGACGTCGCCGCGACCCTCACCATCGTGATCGCCGGCGCAAAGATCTTCTTCATCGGAACCGATTTCATGGAGCTGCGGGCGGCTCCGGTCGTCCTGCGGGCGGTGTTCGTCATGTGGATCCTCGGATTCGCCTGCACGGCAATCGGGTTGGTCGTCTTCTGAAATGTCCACGGTGTCGAGACAACGGTCTGTCGGGGATGCGGTCACGCTGGCGCGCACCCTGTTGTTCGTGCCGGGGGACCGGCCCGGTCGGTTCGCGAAGGCGATCGCGTCGGGCGCGGACGGCATCGTCCTCGACCTCGAAGACGCGGTTGCGGTTCGGGCGAAGGACGACGCTCGGACGCACGTCACCGACTGGCTCACCGGCCGTCCCGCCGCCGTGGTACGCATCAATGCCGTTGGTACGCCGTGGTTCGACGCCGACGTGGCAGCGCTTCGAACCGTGGGCGGCGACCCGGGGGTGACGGTCATGCTGCCGAAGGCATCGGTCGACGGCGTCGCGGCGGTCGTATCCGCCCTCGGTGAGCAGGCGCGGGTGCTGGCGCTGGTCGAGACGGCGGCAGGCGTCATGCAGGCAGCATCGATCTGCGCTCTGCCCCAGGTGATTCGACTCGCGTTCGGCAGCATCGACTTCAGCACCGAAGTCGGGGTGGACCCCGATGATCGCGAGGCGCTCCTGCAGGCGCGGTGCGGCCTCGTCCTGGCATCGGTGGCGGCTGGCATCGCCGCGCCCCTCGATGGCGTGACCACCGATCTGACGAGCGGTGCCCCCGCCGGTGCGGACGCCGGCTACGCCTCGCGGCTGGGCTTCACCGGAAAGCTCTGCATTCATCCGAGTCAGGTGGATCCGGTGCACGCGGCGTTGGAACCCGACCCAGCGCAACTCGACTGGGCCAGAAGCATCATCGCGGGTTCAGCGGGTGGCGCAGCCCGAGTCGACGGCCACATGGTCGACGCCCCGGTCGTGGAACGGGCCCGCCGGCTACTCGACCGTCGCGAGATACGCGCGGCATCGACGATCCACGGCTCGAATCAATGAAGGCGACGGAGGGTTAGCACATGACACGGGCAACGTCACGCGCAGCGCTGGGGACCGTGTTCGTCGTTGGGTCAGTGATCCTGACGAACGCCCCCGCGGCTCACGCGGACAACAAGCGCCTGAACAACGCGGTTGCACAGAACGTCTATACGATTCAGCACCAAGCCGGCTGCACCACCGATCTCAAGGTCAATCCTCAGTTGCAGCTCGCGGCGCAGTGGCACACCGACGATGTCCTCGACAATCGCAACCTCGACGGAGACATCGGCTCCGACGGCACGTCGGCGCAGGATCGGGCGAATGCGGCTGGCTTTCACGGCAAGGTCGCCGAGACCGTCGCCATCAACCCGGCTCTGGCGATCAGCGGCATCGAGTTGATCAATCAGTGGTACTACAACCCGGCATACCTGGCGATCATGCAGGACTGCGCAAACAGCATGATCGGGGTCTGGTCGGAGAACTCCCTCGGTCGCACCGTGGTGGTCGCCGTCTACGGTCGACCAGGCTGACGCCGCGTCGACCGTAGACGGCCGGAGAATCGGATCATCAGATTCCAGAGGCGATTTCGCGACCGATGATCTCCTTCATGATCTCGGTCGTACCACCGTAGATCGTCTGGATCCGGGTGTCGACGTACGCGCGAGCCACCGCATACTCGGCCATGTAGCCGTACCCGCCGTGTAGCTGCAGGCACCGGTCGATGACGCGCTTCTGCAACTCGCTGACGAACCACTTGCCCTTGGCGGCGTCAGTCGGGGTCAACTCGCCGGCGTTGTACGCCAGCACCGACTTGTCGACGTACGCCTCGGCGACGTCGATCTCGGTGGCCATGTCGGCGAGCTCGAAGCGAACGTGCTGATTCGCCGTCAGCGGCTTGCCGAAGGCGTTGCGCTGGCGGCAGTACTCGGCGGTGATCTCGAAGATCGCCCGCGTGGTGGCGATCGCCTTCGCCGACACTCCGAGACGTTCGCGGGGGAGGTGGCTCATGAGGTACTGCAAGCCGCGGCCTTCCTCGCCGAGCATGTTCTCGGCCGGTACGACGGCGTCGTTGAAGAACAGTTCGGAGGTGTCCTGGGCGGGCAGCCCGATCTTCTCGAGCTGACGGCCGCGTTCGAAGCCCGGGGTGTCCCGCTCGATCACGAAGAGGCTGAGATCCCCTGAGGCGCCTTCGTCACCGGTCCGCGCCGCCAGGACGACGACATCGGACATGATGCCGCTGGAGATGAACGTCTTCTGACCGTTGATGACGTAGTCGTTGCCGTCCCGCTTGGCGGCCGTACGGATACCCCGCAGGTCACTTCCCGTACCGGGCTCGGTCATCGCCAGTGCGCCGATGATCTCACCGGAGGCGAAGCCAGGCAGCCAGCGTTGCTTCTGCTCGTCGTTGGTCAGGTCGAGCAGGTAGTGCAACACCAGGTCGTCCTGCAGGCTGACGGTCAGCCCGAAGGACAGCGCGTTGATTCGGGCGACCTCCTCGCACACGATCATTCGGTAGCGATAGTCCGATTCACCGGCGCCACCGTAGGCCTCATCGACCTGCAGTGCGTAGATGCCTGCCTTGGCGGCCCTGGCGAAGACCTCGCGGTCGATCCAGTGCTGGCGGTCCCATTCGTCCTTGTTGGGCTCGACCTCGCGGGCCAAGAACTCCCGCACCGTCTCACGATAGGCCTCGTGATCGGGGCCGTAGAGAGCGCGCTTCATGCTCAGAGGCGTTCGATGATGGTGACGTTGGCCTGCCCGCCGCCCTCGCACATGGTCTGCAACCCGTACCGGCCACCGGTGCGTTCGAGTTCGTGCAGCAGCGAGGTCATGAGCCGAGCGCCGGTGCAACCGATCGGGTGGCCCAGGGCGATCGCGCCACCGTTGGGGTTGACTCGCTCGGGGTCGGCTCCGAGCTCGGCGATCCAGGCCAGCACGACGGGCGCGAACGCCTCGTTGATCTCCACGGCGTCGATGTCGTCGATCGACATGCCGACGCGCTTGAGTGCATGCTGGGTCGCGGGGATCGGTGCCGACAGCATCATCACCGGATCGGCACCCCGCACCGACATGTGGTGGATACGGGCGCGTGGAGTGAGGCCGAATCGGTCGACGGCGTCCTGCGAGGCGATCAGCAGGGCTGCGGCACCATCGGAGATCTGGCTGGCGACCGCAGCGGTCAGCACGCCACCCTCGGTGAGCGTGGCCAGCGTGGCCATCTTCTCCAGGGAGGTGTTCGCCCGCGGGCCCTCGTCGACGGAAATACCTGCGTAGGGCGATATTTCGCGCTCGAAGTACCCGTTGGCGATGGCGGTGAGCGCGCGCTGATGACTCTTCAGGGCGAAGCTTTCGTTGTCCTCGCGGCTCAGGTTCCACTGGCTGGCGATCATCTCGGCACCACGGAACTGCGAGATCTCCTGGTCGCCGAAGCGCTCCTGCCAGCCGCGGCACCCGGTCCACGGGTCGGTGCTGCCGAAGGGTTCACCTGCGCCGAAGGCGCTGAGGATGGGGTATTGGCTCATCTTCTGGACACCGCCGGCCACGACGAGATCCGACGTGCCGCTCATGACGGCCTGCGCCGCGAAATGCACGGCCTGCTGGGCAGATCCGCACTGCCGATCGATGGTGACCCCGGGTACGGACTCGGGGAGTCCGGCGGCCAGGGCGGCGGTCCGGGCGATGTCGCCGGCTTGGGAGCCGATGTTGTCCAGGCAGCCGAGGATGACGTCGTCGATCGCGGCGGGGTCGACGTCGTGTCGGCCGACGACGGTCTTGATGACATGGGCCGCCATGTCGGCGGGATGTTCGGCGGCGAAACCGCCGTTTCTCTTGCCGACGGCGGTGCGGACGGCATCAACGATGAAGGCTTCGGGCATGGCCTTAATCTAACATAGATTTGAAAATCGTCGAGGTGGTTGCCGCGAGAAGTCGGGGGCGGCAAGGCTGGGCTCGTCGGAGCGCCTAGGTGTGATCGGGGAGTAGTGCGCTCCTCACCAGACGCTGCGCGGAATCGACGATGGCATCCAGAGGGGTTCGGCGCGGATCCCACCACTCCGCAGCCCAGTTGAGTGCGCCCATGACCAACATCTGGGAGATGCGGGGGTCGACGTCGGTGCGAAGCGCCCCGGCTCGGGTGGCGTCGTCGAAGAGCTGGCGCCAGATCGCGCCGTAGTCGTCACCCGCTCCGTCGGCGCGGGCACGCAATCGCTCTGGGATCTGCCCGTGATTGCGAATCGAAGCCGTGGTGTAGTCGGAGATCTCCAACTCGTGGCGCAGGTGGGCCTCCACCGCGGCCAGGATGCGGTCGATGGCTGACGTGCCGGCAGGCAGGGCGGCCAACGTCGACACGAGGTGCTCTCGCATGTCGGCCAGCCCGCACGCCATGACCTCTCCGATGAGGTCGTCGCGACACGCGAAGTAGTAGTAGATGGCCGGTGTCTGGATCTTGGCGACCCGGGCCACGTCCGACAGCCGGGTGCCGGCGTAGCCCTTCTGACTCAGGAGGTGAGCGGTGGCGTCGAGGATCCGTCCGCGCGTGCGGTCGTACTTCGTCGTGCCCGCGCGCGGCTTGGCCGTCGATCCGATCATCGGCGCCGGCCGCGGCTCGCTGTGCTCCTCGACGCTGGTCTGTTTGCGGGTCATCGGTCAGCGATGCCGCATCCACGTTTGGAACTCCATCACGGCATGGTGTACCCGCCGCTGACCGAGATCAGCTGGCCGGTCACCTGGCGTGCCGCAGTGGGCGAGGAGAACCAGAGGACGGCGCGGCCGACGTCGTCGGCCGTCGTCAGTTGACGGGTCGGCGTGTCCTTGAGCATGAACTCGATCTGCTTGGGATTGAACACTTCGTCCTGGCCGACGGACCAAAGGCTCGCCGCTCCAACGGCGTCTGGACCGTCGGGCATGACCAATCCGGGACAGACGACGTTCGACCGGATGCCGTGCCGGCCGTGTTCGCGGGCGGTCGTGCGGGCCAGCGCCACCATCGCGGCCTTGGAGGCGCCGTAGATGCCCTGCCGGATTTGGCCGAACGCTGCGTCGCTGGCGATGAACACGATGGATCCACCCCCTGCCTCCCTCATCGAGCCGATCGCCGCCTGAGTGGCCGCCACGGCCGAGAAGAAGTTGACTTCGATGGTGCGCTGCCACTTGTCGCGATCGGTATCGGTGGCGATGAAGCCGGGGACGGACCACCCGGCGTTGTTGACCAGGACGTCGATTCCGCCCCACGCCCCGACGGCCCGGTCGATCGCCTCGTCGGCGCCGTCGGAGGTGGTGAGGTCGGCGATCGCGAGTTCGACGGCCGCGGCGCCCCGTTCGAGCGCCTCGGCCCTTACCTTCTCGGCCTGGGGTTCGTCGATGTCGTTGATGACGATTCGCGAACCCTCGGTGGCGAATTGGTGCACGATGCCGCGCCCGATGTTCGATGCGCCTCCGGTGACGACGACGCGGGCATTGGCCAGTCCCAGGTCCATTGGTCTCCCATCTCGTGATGCCGGTGAAGGTGAACGTTCACGCGGCCCGGCAGCTCATCCATGGACTTTAACGCCTATTAGAAATAGGGCGTGCCGATTCCCCGCCCGAATCGCCACGGTTCGACCGCCTTGACAGTGCCGAGTCATTATTTTAATATGAATTAGATAATTTGGCAGGGCCGAACTTCGACCTGGCTGGCACGCAATGGCCGAACATCACGGCACGAGGAGGGCACATGAAGGTCGTCGTCGATTTCGCGAAGTGCACGGGACTTGGCATCTGTGAGTCCATGGCACCCGAATTCTTCGAGGTGAACGACAGCGGTGATCTCGTCCTGCTGAAGGAGGACATCACCGACGACGAGCTGCAGTCCGTCGAGGAGGCCGTCGGCGGTTGCCCGACCGAGGCTCTCCGAATCCAACGCTAACCGCGCCAATGGAACGGGAGCAGTTCATGGGTATCGAAAGATTGGTGGTCGTCGGCGGTTCGCTCGCCGGCTTGCGAGCCGTCGAGGCCGCGCGCAAGGCGGGTTTCGCGGGCAGCATCACCTTGATCGGTGCCGAGCCGCACCTTCCGTACGATCGTCCTCCGCTGTCCAAGGACTTCCTCGATGCGACCGAACCCGGTGTGGCAGCCCCTGTTCCGTTCTTCCGCAGCGACGAGGTCTTCGCCGAGGAGCTTCGCGTCGAATTGCTACTCGACTCTCCGGCAACGGGGTTGGACGTCGAACGCAACATCGTTCAGGTCGGTGACCGCCAAGTGGGTTACGACGCGTTGGTCATTGCCACGGGGTCCAAGTTGCGGACGCTCCCCGGCACCGACCAGCTCGACGGCGTGCACGGTCTGCGCACGGTCGACGACTCACTCGCAATACGCGCCGCCCTTGACGCGGGCGCCCGAACCGTGGTCATCGGCGCAGGGTTCATCGGTTCGGAGGTCGCGGCCAGCGCGCAGAAGCGCGGACTTCCCGTCACCGTGGTGGAAGCCTTGCCGACGCCTCTGGTGAGGGCCACGGGTAGCGAGATGGGCGCAGCCATCGCGTCCCTGCACGAGCGCAACGGGACCACCCTGCTGTGCGGCACCGGAGTGAAGGCCGTCGAAGGCGAAGGCCGCGTCGAGCGGGTCGTCCTGAGTGACGGAACCACGCTCGATGCCGAGCTCGTGGTCGTGGGGATCGGCGTATCGCCGAACACGGACTGGCTCGAGGGATCGGGACTCGCGCTCGACAACGGCGTCGTCTGCGACGAGACCCTCTGGACGGGCGTCCCCGGGGTGTACGCGGCCGGTGACGTCGCCAACTGGATGAATCCCATGTTCGGGGTGCGACAGCGCATGGAGAATTGGACCGCCGCGGCCGAACAGGGTGCGGCGGCCGCGCGAAACGCGCTCGATCCCGACAATGCCAAGCCCTACGAGACGGTGCCGTACTTCTGGTCGGACTGGTACGGCTCCAGAATCCAATTCGTCGGCGTTCCAGAGTGCGACGAGGTGCTCCTCGTCGACGGCGACGTCGACGCCGATGATCGATGGACCGCGCTCTACCGGCAGGGGGATCGTCTCGTCGGTGCGCTCACGGTCAACGGTCAGACCGTCATCATGAAGTACCGCCGTTTGATTGCGCAGAAGGCCTCGTGGGGGGACGCGCTGGAGTTCGCCGAGAAGCGAAGGGTCGCCGCCAAGCCGAAGGCCGCCGCACTGCGGGTCCGGTGACGCCTCCGTAGGCCGCCGGGGCGGCCTACGTCAGATACCGCCGCGTGCGACGAGCTGGCTGGCGATCACGTTGCGCTGGATCTCATTGGTGCCCTCGCCGACGATCATCAGGGGAGCGTCGCGGAAGTAGCGTTCGACGTCGTACTCGGTGGAGTAGCCGTAACCGCCATGGATGCGAACGGCGTTCAGCGCGATCTCCATTGCCGCTTCGGAGGCGAACAACTTGGCCATTCCGGCCTCCATGTCGCAGCGTTCCCCGCTGTCGTAGCGCTCGGCCGCGTAATGTGTGAGCTGGCGCGCAGCGGTGAGCTTGGTGGCCATGTCGGCCAGGTAGTGCCCGATGGCCTGGTGCTTCCAAATGGGTTGGCCGAAGCTCTGTCTCGTCTGCGCGTAGGCCAGGGCGTCCTCCAACGCCGCGGTTGCCACACCGAGAGCCCGAGAGGCCACCTGAATTCGTCCCGTCTCGAGGCCCTTCATCATCTGGGCGAAGCCGCGACCAGGTTCGCCGCCGAGTATCGACGATGCCGGCACCCGGCAGTCGTCGAATGCGAGTTCGCAGCTCTCCACGCCCTTGTATCCGAGCTTGGGTAGGTCCCGTGATATCAGCAGGCCCTTGGCATCCCGCTCGACTAGGAGCACAGAGATGCCCTCGTGCTTGGGATTCGCGCTGGGGTCCGTCTTGCAAAGCAGAGCGATGAGGCCGGATCGGCGTGCGTTGCTGATCCACGTCTTGGATCCGTTGATCACCAGGTCGTCGCCGTCGGCGCGGGCCACCGTGGTCATCGCCTGCAGATCCGAACCGCCACCGGGCTCGGTGAGTGCCATCGTCGCGCGGAGTTCGCCGGTGGCCATGGTTGGGAGATAGGCCTGCTTCTGTTCCTCGGTGCCGAACAGGCCGATGAGCTTGGCGACGACGGTGTGGCCGCCCATGGCGCCGGCCAGGCTCATCCACCCACGAGCCAGCTCCTGGGTGACGTCGACGTAACAGGGCATCGATACCGGGGTGCCGCCATACTCCTCGGCAATGGCCAACCCATAGATCCCGATGCGCTTCATTTGTTCGATCCACGCTTCGGGGTATTCGTTGGCGTGCTCGATCTCGCGCACGGTCGGCTTGACGTCCCGGTCGATGAATTCTCGGACGGTCTCGACCAGCATGGATTCCTCGACGCCCAATGCTGTTGTCATGTCGCCCTTTCTGGCGTCGTGTCGGCAGTGCGGTCGGTCGACGGGGGATTCCGGGATCGGCCGCGCCGCTGGGACCTACCCGCGGCAATTGCGCACTGCTCCCTGTTTTTAACACAAATTAAATGCTCGATCAACGTGGGAGCGGCGCCATGCGGAAGACGTCGCCGAGCGCGATGCGGATCGAGCTGACGGGTCCACCTCGTGCGAGGACTACTTCTCGCGGCGGCCGGCGACCGGCGAGAGTCCATGGCGAACCAGGGATTGGGCGTTGGCGACGACTGCGTCGACGGAACCGCGACGAGAGTCCCACCATTCGACCGTCCAGTTGAGTGCGCCGAGGACGAGCATCTGAGCGATGTAGAGGTCGAGGTCGAGGCGCAGTCCGCCAGAACGCGCGAGGTCGTTGATCAACCCGCGCCAAATCTCGCCGTAGCGTTCTTCTTCTCGGATCTGGCGTTTGCGAATGACCTCGGGCACCTGTCCCGCGTTGCGGATGGAGGCAGTCGTGTAATCGGAGATCTCCAGCGCGTGCCGCAGATGGGCCTCTACCGCCGCCAGCAGGCGGTCCAACGCCGACGTACTCGGGGGTAGCGCGTCGAGGATCGCGATTAGGTGCTCGCGCATGTCGGCGATGCCCGACCACATCACCTCTTCGATGAGGTCTTCACGCGACGAGAAGTAGTAGTAGATGGCGGGCGCCTGAATGTCGGCCTGGGCTGCCACCTCGGTGAGTCGCAGGCCGCCGTAACCCTTCACGCTGAGCACGTAGGCGGCCGCGTCCAGGATCCGACGTCGAGTCATGGCCGACTTGGAGTCCGGGTCACGCTCGTGGTCGGACGAGGCGGTAGCGCTGCTCGTATCCCTCGCCCTGGCCATGTGTCGATGCTACCCAGCGCACGCCCAGACGTCCCGCAGGCGCCGCGGGGGATATGGGGCACGGGGGTGTGCGCGTCCGCCTAGCTGCCCGCGACGACGCCGGATTCGCGAAGCCGGTGCACGTCGTCGTGGGTCATCGCCAGGCGCTCGGTGAGTACTTCCACCGTGTCATCGCCCAGTGCCGGTGCGGGTACCGCTGCGGCGTGTGCGCCATCGACGGACATTGGGAGACCGGCAGCGAGATAATCGCCGACGTGGGGCTGTCGCACCGTCGTGAACAGCGGGCTCTCGGTCACCCGGGGATCGATCGCGGTTTCGGAGAAGGTTCGGTACCGCTCCCACAACACCGAGGCGGACGCCAGCTCCGTGGAGATCTCGTCGGCGGTATGGCCCTGGAACCAGGGCGCGAACAGTTCGCTCAACGCGTCGCGATGTCGGTACCGATCACCCTCGTCGGCGAAGTCGGCGCGACGTGTCTCGGCCAACGCGGCGACGGCGTCGGTCGTGCCGGTCACCATCGCGAGATCACGGATGTGACGGCCGGTGAGTGCCACGACCATGAAGGAGACACCGTCCCGGCTGACGAAGTCCTGGCCGTACTGACCGTAGATCGCATTGCCCAAGCGTTCGCGCTGCGTTCCGTTGACCATCGGCTCGGTGAGGAGACCCAGGTTGCTCGCGGTCGCAAGGGCGACGTGCTCCAGCGGCAGGCGAATTCGGCTGCCCCGTCCGGTGGCATCCCGGTGGTGCACCGCGGCGGTGACGGCCAACGCGGCATACAGGCCACAGCTGACGTCCCATGCCGGCAATACGTGGTTGACGGGCCCCGGTGCCGAGGGATGACCGGTGACGAGCGGAAAGCCGATCCCGGCGTTGACGGTGTAGTCCACTCCGGTGCCACCGTCGCCACGTCCGGACACCTCGAGGTGGATCAGGTCGGGTCGCAGGGCCTGGAGTGTGTCGTACGAATGCCAGTCGCGCCCCACTGCGTTGGTGATCACGATGCCGCCGCGCGGCCCGCTCTCGGTGATCAATCGCTGTACGAGTCGCTGACCCTCGGATGAACGCAGGTCCACGGCCACGGAACGCTTGCCCTTGTTCAGCCCGGCCCAATAGATGCTTGACCCGTCTTGGGCAACCGGCCATCGCCGATAGTCGGCGGCCCCACCGATTGGGTCGACCCGAACGACCTCACAGCCGAGCTGCGCCAGGGTCATGCCTGCGAGCGGGACGGCGACGAAGCTCGAGAGCTCGACTACCCGCATGCCGTCCAGTGGCGTGGTCGCAGATGGTGTGGGGGACATCGGTCGGTTCCTGTCTTGGGGGTGTCTCGTTCAGGTGAGTGCCAAGGGCATCGACTTGGCTCGGCCCGTCCCACGGAGCGCTCGGTTTGCGTTCCCAGAAGACGATTGGCAGCGGTCGTACGTCGCAAAGACCCTTGACGTGGGATGGAGACGGCGATAGCCTACCATCGTTTTTATTTCAAGTTAAATTCACGATCGGCCCCGGCGTGACACCAACGCGTCCCCGACCGGTCGGTCCGCGGCAGCCGGGTCTCGACGTATCTCGACAGGCAGGTGACCGAATGGCGCAGAGGATCGGACTGGGCCAACTCCGCAACAGCGCAGCGTATTACTTCGACCGAGTCGCTGCGGGCGAGTCGTTCGACGTCGTTCGGAGTGGTCGGATGGTCGCTCAGATCGTTCCGGTGGGCGCTGCGTTGGCTGATCGGACCGGTGGCGACGGAGTGGATCGAGGCGTCGGCGGTGAGGAAGGCGTCCGCTCGTCCGGCGTGACGATCGCCTCCGAGGCGTTCGAGGCCGGAGGTCCAGTCCTGCTTCGCCCAGCTAATCAATCACCGTAGCGGAGGAGCTGCCAACGGCGGGTTGGCGCCCTTGGCCGGAATTACCCTGGATCCTGCCGAAAACATTCGGCGACAATCACATTCGACGTCATCGTGGCTCTTCGTCCGGATGCCGCGAGCTGACGCGACCGTCAATCGTGGCGTTGCCAGGTCGCCTTCGATCGGTCGCGACGAGTTTCGTCGTCCACTTGCCATTCCGAACATTTTTTAGTTTACTTTCGATTCGACAAGTGAGCCGGATCACTAGATCGACGGCCGTGTGACACATGACCGGAGAGGAACACAGGTCGATTGATGCCCATCGAAACGGTCTCGGCGGTTCGCGAGGTCGGCGGCCAACCCGTCGCCCGCCCAACTGAAGCTGGCGGGTTTGCGATGAGTGCCGTTCGGTCCTCGTCGTCGATCCGGCGGACGGTGCGCTAAGTGGCATCGACGACCCTTCTCGCGAAGCCGTTCAAGGGTTTCGGCGGGTTCGTCGCCCTGGCGATGGACACCTTCGTATGCATGTTCCGCCGTCCGTTCGCCTGGCGCGAGTACCTCCTGCAGACGTGGTTCGTCGCGCGGGTCTCGTTGGTGCCCACGCTGATGCTGTCGATTCCGTTCACCGTGCTGACGGTGTTCACCTTCAACGTCCTGCTGGTGGAGTTCGGGGCGGCGGACTTCTCGGGTACGGGTGCCTCGCTGGGGACGGTGAATCAAACGGGGCCGATCG
Organism: Mycolicibacterium sichuanense; assembly: GCF_033741125.1. Classification (NCBI taxonomy): domain Bacteria; kingdom Bacillati; phylum Actinomycetota; class Actinomycetes; order Mycobacteriales; family Mycobacteriaceae; genus Mycobacterium; species Mycolicibacterium sichuanense. Next base: position 1,036,686 of record NZ_JAWQPU010000001.1, read on the forward strand.
TGACGGTCCTGGTGGTCGCCGGCGCCGGCGCCACCTCGATGTGCGCGGACCTGGGCGCGCGCACGATCCGTGAGGAACTCGACGCGCTACGGGTGATGGGGGTCAATCCGATCCAGACGCTGGTGGTGCCGCGGGTACTCGCAGCGACGACGGTCGCACTGTTGTTGTCGTCGTTGGTCATCCTCGTCGGCCTGGCCGGCGGGTTCTTCTTCTCGGTGTACTTCCAGCACGTGACCCCGGGCGCATTCGTTGCGGGCATGACGCTGATCACCGGCCTGTCCGACGTCTTGGTCGCACTGGTCAAGGCGACCCTGTTCGGGCTGACGGCTGGCTTGATCGCCTGCTACATGGGTGTTTCGGTGGGTGGCGGTCCCGCGGGAGTCGGCAATGCGGTCAACGAGACCGTGGTCTTCTCCTTCGTCGCCTTGTTCGTGATCAACGTGATCGTCACCGCGGTCGGCTTCCAGGTGACGCCATGAGTGCCGGATCGACCGTGGCGCAGCGGCTTCCTCGGGTAGCGCGAGCCGGCCGAGGAGTCGTGGACGGTATCGAACGGATTGGTTCGCAGGCGCAGTTCTACGCCAGGACGGTGGGGTCGATCGGCGATGCAATCACCCGGTACACCGCTGAACTGATTCGGTTGATCGCCCAAATGAGTTTGGGCACGGGTGCTCTGGTCATGATCGGCGGCACCACCGCGATCGTGGGGTTCTTGACGTTGTCGACCGGTGCATTGGTGGCGGTGCAGGGTTACAACCAGTTCTCCCAGGTCGGTGTGGAGGCGCTGATCGGGTTCGCCTCGGCCTTCTTCAACGTGCGATTGATCGCGCCGCTGACCGCCGGCATCGCCATGGCAGCCACCATCGGTGCCGGGGCGACCGCGCAGCTCGGCGCCATGCGGATCAGTGAGGAGATCGACGCGCTGGAGGTGATGGGCATCCGCTCGGTGGCCTACCTGGCCTCGACCCGGGTCGCGGCGGGCGTGGTGGTGGTCATTCCGGTGTATTGCGTGGCGGTGATGGCGTCGTTCTTCGCTGCCCGGTTCGGCACCACGGCCTACTACGGCCAGTCCTCGGGTGTCTACGACCACTACTTCTATACCTTCCTGTCCACCACGGATCTGCTGTGGTCCTTCGTATTGGCGCTGGTGATGGCGGTGGTGATCATGCTGGTGCACACCTATTACGGCTATACGGCATCGGGCGGTCCGGCAGGGGTCGGTGAAGCCGTCGGTCGCGCCGTTCGGACCTCCATGATCACCGCGTCGGTCGTGGTGTTGTTCGTCTCCCTGGCCATCTACGGCCAGACCGGCCACTTCAATTTGGCGGGTTGAGCATGGCATCGAGGGGATGGACGGACAGTCGCGCGTCGCGCCTGTGGTCGGCGCTCGCCCTGATCGTCGCGATCGTGGTGTTCGTCTACGTAACCATGGGCGCATTCAACAAGAGCTTCACGTCCTTCGTCCCGGTCACCCTGGTCTCCGATCGGGCGGGCCTCGTGATGGAGGTGGGCGCGAAGGTCAAGCTGCGCGGCGTTCAGGTCGGTGAGGTAGGCACCATCGCCGGCGGCAACGAGCCAGTCAAGTTGAAGCTCAACCTGTTTCCCGACCAGTTGAGGTTCATTCCCGCCAACGTGCAGGCCCGCATTCAGGCCACGACGATCTTCGGCGCCAAGTACGTCGAGCTGGTGTATCCCACCGACCCCAGCGCGAAGCGACTCGCCGCGGGTGCGGTCCTGCAGTCCAGCAACGTCAGCGTGGAAGTGAACACGGTCTTCGAGAATTTGGTCAACCTGCTCGACCAGGTCGATCCCGCCAAGCTCAACGCCATTCTGTCCGCCCTCGCCCAGGGCGTGCGTGGACAGGGTGAACGCATGGGTGAGGCCACGACTGCGCTCAATGACGTTCTTCTGCAACTGAATCCGCGATCCGAGACCATCAGGGCCGACTTCCGCTCCCTGAAGGGGTTCGCCGATACCTACGGTGCGGCCGCGCAGAACATCCTGAGCACCCTCGATTCGGCCAGTGCCACCAGTGCGACCGTGAACCGGCAGTCCAAGCAATTGGATGCCCTGCTGCTCAATCTCACCGGCTTCGCCAACAGCGGTATCAACCTCCTGGCGCCCAACCAGGACGCCTTCGTGCGCGCCATCAACGATCTGCAGCCGACGACGGCGCTGCTGGCCAAGTACAACCCCTCCTACACCTGCCTGCTACTGGGAGCGAAGACCCTGTTGGACACCGGATACCCCGGCATCACCGGCGGTGACAACGGCAAGTCTCTGGTCGTCGATGCGGCACTGCTGTTCGGCAAGGACCAGTACCGGTACCCCGACAACCTCCCTATCGTGGGAGCCAAGGGCGGACCGGGCGGACGGCCGGGTTGCGGCTCGCTGCCGGATGTGGCGAAGAACTTCCCCGTGCGTGATCTCATCACCAACACCGGGTGGGGCACCGGGGTCGACATCAGGCCCAACCCCGGAATCGGACGCCCGTTCTACACCGACTTCCTTCCCAGCACCCGGGGCATCCCGCAGCCGCCGACCCTGCGCGGGCAGGACCGAGGGCCCGCACCCGGCCCGATCCCGTACCCCGGCGCACCACCGTATGGTGCCCCAATGTATGCCGCGGACGGCACCCCGCTGTATCCGGGGGAGCCGCCGGCCCCACCCCCCGGCTTGCCGCGCGAACCTGGTCCGCCGCCACCCGGCTCGGAACCGTTCGTAGTGCCGAATCCGGCTGACATGCAGCCCTTCCCACCGGCGACTGCGGTGCCGGTACCTGCGGCACCGGCACCGTGAGTGCGTCACGACCCTCTGACCGCCCGAAGCTAGGAGGGATTCGATGAGAGACAACCTGTCTGGCGCCGTCGCACGCCTGATCGTCTTCGTCGTGGTGTGCCTTCTGGGAACCTTCGCGCTGCTGGCGATCTACGCCCAGTTCCGTTTCGAGGACGGCAAGACCTACACCGCCGTGTTCGACAACGTCAGCGGACTGGCCGAGGGCAACTTCGTTCGCGTCGCGGGCGTCGAGGTCGGCAAGGTCGCCAAGATTTCGGTCAACGCCGACGACACGGCGTCGGTTCGATTCACCGCCAATGACCGGGTGATCCTGACCGACGGCAGCCGAGCTGCCATCCGCTACGACAACCTGATCGGCGGGCGATATCTCGAGCTGCTCGAAGGCGCTGGTGGGACCAAGCCATTGCCCGCGAACGCCACCATCGGGTTGAATCACACCGCCCCGGCGCTGGACCTGGATGCCTTGATCGGCGGTTTCCGGCCGCTGTTTCGTGCCTTGGATCCACAGCAGGTCAACGCGCTGTCGGGTGAACTCATCTCCGCCTTCCAGGGACAGGGCGCCTCGATTGGCTCGTTTCTGACCCAGACAGCCGCCTTGACCAGCACGCTGGCCGATCGCGATCAACTGATCGGTCAGGTCGTGGTCAACCTGAACACCGTGCTGGGCTCGCTTGCCGGGCAGGGGGATCAGTTCGCGAAGGCCGTCGACTCGTTGTCGTCGCTCGTTGCCGGGTTGGCAGCCCGCAAGCAAGACCTCGCCAACGGGCTGGCCTACGCCAGCACCGCCTCGGCCTCGATCGCCGACCTCCTCGTACGAGCTCGACCGCCGCTGAAGGACACCGTGACCCAGACCGACCGGGTGGCCACGACGGTGCTGAACGACAAGGACTACTTCGACGACTTGCTGAACACCCTGCCCGACGCCTACAAGGTGCTCGGCCGGCAGGCGCTGACCGGCGACTACTTCAGCTTCTACATCTGTGACCTGGTCCTCAAGGTCAACGGAAAGGGCGGGCAACCCGTGTACGTCAAACTGGCCGGTCAAGATTCGGGCCGGTGCACGCCGCGATGAAACCGTTGGCCAAGATGAAACCCCTCGCCATGCGCGGTGAGGTAAAGCCGTTCTCCGAGCGCAACCCCGTCGTCCTCGGTGTCATCGGTGCCGTCGTGCTCGCCGCGCTGGTGATCGGTGCACTCCAGTTCAGGGACCTGATGTCCTTCACCAGTGGACGCACCTACACGGCGTACTTCGCCGACGCCGGTGGGCTGAAGACTGGTGCGGCAGTGCAGGTTGCGGGATACAAGGTCGGTGAGGTCAAGAGCATCTCGCTGGCCGAGTCCCACGCGCTCGTCACCTTCGACGTCAGCGACGACATTCGCGTCGGCGACCGTTCGGAGGCCGCGATCAAGACCAAGGCACTTCTGGGATCGAAGGTCCTGGAGGTGACCCCGCGGGGGGACGGCACCCAGGCCGGCACCATTCCGCTGGAGCGAACCACCTCGCCCTACCAGCTTCCCGACGCCCTAGGCGATCTCTCGGCGACCATCAGTGGCCTCGACACCAATCAGCTGTCGAACTCACTGACCGTGTTGTCACAGACCTTCGCGGACACCCCGCCCCAGTTGCGGGCCGCGTTGGACGGAGTTGCGAGGTTCTCCCAGACGCTCGACGAGCGTGACGCACAACTGCGTTCGCTGCTGGGTAACGCCAACAAGGCCACCGGCATCCTGGCCCAACGCAGCGACCAAATCGTAAGCCTGGTCGCCAACACCAACGCTCTGCTGGTACAGCTGGAGACCCAAAGCGCTGCGCTGGATCAGCTCTCGTCGAACTTCTCGACGCTAAGCAAGCAGCTGACCGGTTTGATCGCCGACAACCGCACAACCCTCAAACCCGCACTGGACCGGCTCAACGGCGTGCTGACCATCGTGGACGACCGCAAGGCCAAGGTCCAGGAAGCGCTCAAGGGATTGCGCGACTACGCAACGTCTCTCGGAGAGTCGGTGGGATCGGGGCCGTTCTTCAAGGCCTATCTGGCCAACCTGCTGCCGGGTCAGTTCGTGCAACCGTTCGTCGACGCCGCGTTCTCCGATCTGGGAGTCGACCCCAACACGTTGCTTCCCTCGCAGCGCGTCGATCCTCAGGTCGGACAACCGGGTACGCCGCCGCTGCCGGTGCCCTACCCGCGGACCGGCCAGGGCGGTGACCCGAAGCTCAACCTCCCCGACGCGATCACCGGCAATCCCGGCGACCCGGGTTGCGGCCCACCCGGATTGCCGCTACCCGGCCCGACCGGTTGCTATCCCTACCGAGAACCCGTGCCCCCGGGACCCCCGGGCGGCCCGCCCCCTGGCCCGCCCGCCGACGTCGCGCCGGCGCCCACCCCGACGCCGGTGTTGCAGTTGGCTCCCGGCGAGGAGCCCAGCGGGTCCGGCTCGACGAGTGCGAAACCAGTGGAGGGAGGACAGTGAGAGTCAGAGCACCAAAGCGACGCACCTCGCTGGCCGTGGTCCTGGTCGTGTGTCTGGTGGCCGGTGTCGCCCTGATCGTGGGTCGGTCTTCGGACGTCGGTCGCATCCATCTGGTGGCGTACTTCGACAACAGCAATGGCATCTTCGTCGGAGACGAGGTGCGTATCGTCGGTGTGCCCGTCGGATTGATCGACAAGATCGAGCCCCAGCCCTTGCAGGTGAAGATCAGCTTCTGGCTCGACGACGAGTACAAGGTCCCGGCCAACGCCAAGGCAGTGATCGTGTCGCCGTCATTGGTGACCTCGCGCGCCATCCAGTTGACCCCGGCCTACACATCCGGGCCAGTGATGGCCAACGGCACGGTGATCGGCCGGGACCGTACGGCGGTGCCGGTGGAGTTCGACGACTTTCGTCAGCAATTGCAGAAGCTCAACGAGGCCCTGCAGCCGACCCAGCCGGGTGGCATCAGCCCCCTCGGCGCGCTCGTCGACACCACCGCCGGCAATCTCCGTGGCCAGGGCGCGACCATCCGGGACACGATCGTCAAGCTCTCGCAAGCGATCTCGGCGCTGGGCGATCACAGTGACGACCTCTTCACCACCCTGAAGAACCTGTCCCTCCTGGTGTCGGCGCTGCATGGTTCCAGTGATTTGCTTGCCCAGCTCAACCAGAATCTCGCCGCCGTGACGAACCTGGTCGCCAATGATCCCAACGAAGTCGCCGACGCGGTCCGCGACGTCGGCGATCTGGCCGGTCAGTTGACCGGCTTCGTCAAGGAGAATCGCGAGTCCCTGGGCATCACCGCGGACAAGCTGGCCTCGGTATCCCAGGCGCTGCACGACAGCATCCCCGACATCAAGGAGGTGCTACACGTCGCGCCGCCGACGCTGCAGAACTTCTTGAACATCTACCAGCCCGCGCAGGGCACCCTGACCGGTGCGCTGTCGGTCAACAACTTCCAGAATCCGATCACCTTCCTGTGTGGGGCCATTCAGGCCGCCTCGCGTCTCGGTGCCGAACAATCGGCAAAGCTGTGCGCGCAGTACCTCGCACCGATCATCAAGAACCGGCAGTACAACTTCCCCCCAATCGGACTCAACCCCATCGTCGGAACGATCGCTCGCCCCAATGAGGTGACCTACAGCGAGGATTGGATGCGTCCGGACTACATCCCGCCCCAGGTCCCGCCCCAGACGTCCAACGCGGCCGCCGGGGAGCCCTTACCCGCGGAGGCGCCCGCGACCCCCACCGACCCCTCGGCGGGTTTGACCGGGATGATGGTTCCGCCAGGGGGTGGCCAGTGAGGATCCCTCGCCTGCGCACGAAGATCACCGGCGTGACGATCGCCATGGCGCTCACCGCCTCCTCGGGGTGCGGTTGGCATGGCCTGAACTCTCTGCCATTGCCGGGCACTGCCGGTGGTGGGCCCGGGTCGTTCACCATCGAGGCCGAGCTGCCCAACGTCGTCAACCTGCAGCCCAATTCCCGTGTCCGGGTGGGGGACGTGACGGTCGGGAACGTCACCAAGGTCGACATGCAGGGGTGGCATGCCCTGCTGACGATGTCGATCGACGGTGACGTAGACCTGCCGGCCAACGCCACCGTCACGCTGGGCCAAACCAGTCTCTTTGGTTCGCTGCACGTCGAACTGGCGCCGCCGACGCAGTCCGCTCCGGAGGGCAGATTGCACGAGGGGTCGCTGATTCCGCTGTCGAGCGCCGGAATGTACCCCAGCACCGAGCAGACTCTGGCGGCGATCTCCCTCGTCCTCAACGGCGGCGGAGTCGGCCAGATTCAGGACATCACCGAAGCGCTGAGTACCGCGTTCAACGGTCGCGCCGACGATCTGCGGAGCTTGATCGGACAACTCGACACCTACGTCGGATACCTCGACGATCAGAAGGACGACATCATCGCCGCAGCCGACAGCCTGAACAACCTGGTGGGCCAGATCGCGGCGCAGAAGCCGGTCGTCGACAAGGCGCTCGATACCATCCCCGATGCCCTCGCCGTGCTGAACGACCAACGCGAGACGATCGCCAACGCCGTGACGCAACTGGGTCAGTTCTCCGCGCTCGCCCGTAGCTCGGTCGACCAGACCAAGACTGCCTTGGTTCGCGAACTGTCCGACGTCGCTCCGGTTCTCAAGTCGTTGGCAGACGCGGGCCCAGCCATGACACGGGCGCTGAGCGTGCTGCCCACCTATCCGTTCCCCAAGGAGCAACTGACCAAGTGGATCCGCGGTGACTACGCCAACCTGACCGCGGTCATCGACCTGACGCTGAGCCGGCTGGATTCGTCGTTCTTCACCGGAACGCGGTTCGAAGGCAACCTCACCGAACTGGAATTGCAGTGGGGTCGCACGATCGGGCAGCTGCCCAGCCCCTACACCGCGGCCAATCCTCTGGTGGTTCCCTACCGCAACGATCAGGGGGCCTAGGCGTGTACTTGCCACGACGCGTCATCACCCAGATGGCGATCTTCACGACCGGCACGCTGGTCGCGGTCTCCGTGATGGCCTTTCACTACATGGGGCTGCCCAACTATCTGTTCGGGGTCGGCCACTATCGGGTCACTCTGCAGCTGCCCACCGCCGCGGGGCTCTATTCGAGCGGCAACGTGACCTACCGGGGCACCGAGGTCGGCCGCGTCGAAAGCGTTCAGCTGACGAACACGGGCGTCGACGCAACCCTGTCGTTGACCTCGGACGTTCCCATCCCCGCCGACCTGAAGGCCGAAGTGCACAGTCAGACGGCGGTCGGCGAACAGTTCGTCGCGCTGCTGCCGCGAAGCGCCAACGGGCCGGTCCTCAAGGACGGGGACGTGATCGCCGAGAACCAGGCTTCGGTACCACCCGACATCAATTCACTCCTGGCAGCGACCAACCGGGGTATTCAGGCGATTCCGCACGACAGCTTGAAGACCGTCATCGACGAGGGTTACACCGCCGTCGGCGGACTCGGCCCAGAGTTGTCCCGATTGGTCAAGGGAACCACTTCGCTGGCCATCGACGCCCGCAAGAACCTCGACGCGCTGATCACCTTGACCGACCAATCCCAGCCAGTGCTGGACTCGCTGACCGAGACCGCGGATTCCATCGCGGCTTGGGCAGCCAACATCGCCACCGTCACCGGGGAGCTCGAGAACCAGGATCCGGCGGTGTCCAAGATCTTGACCGATGGCCCAGTGACCGCCGACGCGACCCGCGCGCTGCTCGACCGACTTCAGCCGTCGCTGCCCATCCTGCTGAGGAACCTGGTGGGCCTCGACGATGTCGGCATCGCCTACAACGACGATCTCGAACAGACCCTCGTACTGCTGCCGCAGGGCATCTCGATTTTGCAGGGCGCGGGTCTGGCCAACCGAAACACCAAGCAGGCCTACAAGGGTGGCTTCCTGTCGTTCAACTTGAACCTCAACCTGCCGCCCGCCTGCCTCACCGGCTTCCTGCCGCCGCAGCAGCAGCGGGTACCCACCGACGTGGACTATCCGCCCCGGCCCGCTGGAAACCTCTACTGCCGGGTGCCCCAGGACTCGCCGTTCAACGTCCGCGGTGCCCGCAACATCCCGTGTGAGACGAAGCCCGGGAAGCGGGCACCCACCGCCGCCATGTGTGAGAGCGACGAGAACTACGTTCCGCTCAACGACGGCTACGACTGGAAGGGCGACCCGAACGCCACGCTTTCCGGCCAGGCCGTTCCCCAATTGCCGCCTGGGGCAGCGGAGGCCGCGCCGGCGCCACCCCCGGCCGCGGCGCCGCCGCCGACCGCGGTTGCCTCGTATGACCCCAACACCGGCGAGTACATCGGTCCCGACGGCCGGACTTACCGGCAGACCGATCTGGGGCGAGATACCCACGAAGACCAATCGTGGCAGGACATGTTGCTGCCACCGAAGGGACGGTGATCGAGTGACGATTTCCATCGCAACCACCCAAGTCACGCCGAACTCGGAGCCGCCGGTGTCGGGTGACGGGGCAGCCGACGCCGACGCGGCTGCTGCCATCGATTCGGCGGTCGGGGATGCTCGCACCGGTGCATCCGACACCGTCGACGAGAACGGCGCCGTCGGTACGCGGTCGCGGTGGCGACCGCGCGCGACGCCACCGCGGATCGCACTCGTGCTGGGTTTGACCGCCGCGGTGGCACTGGCCGTCGTGATCGGGCTCCTGGGAGTTCGGGAACACCACGCGCAGCAGTCGGCCGACCTTCGTGCGCAGTACCTTCAGGTGGGTCGCCAAGGCGCGGTCAACCTCACCACGATCGACTGGCACCATGCCGAGGCGGACGTGCAACGCATCCTCGACGTGGCCACCGGCCCCTTCTACGACGACTTCTCCCAGAGATCCCAGCCATTCGTCGACGTGGTCAAGAAGGTGCAGTCGGTGTCCACCGGAACGGTGACCGTCGCGGGGCTGGAGTCGGTGACCGACGACGGGGCACGGGTGCTCGTCGCGGTGAACGTTCAGACCACCACCAACGAGGCGCCGCAGGAATCGTCGCGCTCCTGGCGGATGCGCATCTCCGTCCAACGAACCGGCAACGACGTGAAGGTGTCCAACGTGGAGTTCGTCCCATGAGCCACGCGCAAGAGTCCATCAGTGCGACCGAGGCGGCCGAATCCGGCACCGGCGAGGCCGAAATCGTGAAGGTCGACGTGGCGTCGTCGACCGACTCATCGAGCGAGGACACCGCAGACGCGTCGGACGGAGAAGCCGGGCTCGACCGGGACCCGACCACCGCGGCCTCACCCCCCGCCGCGCCCAAGCGTCGGCATCTCGTCGCATACGTCATCGTCCCGTTGCTGGTGATGTGTTTGGCCGCGGGCGCCGGCTACCTGAAGTTCAAGGGTGGTTCGCTCACCGAAGAATCACGGGCGGCCCAGACTTCGGTGCAGGCGGCCACCGATGGCACCATCGCCCTGCTGTCCTACCGCCCCGACACGGCAGAGGCGACGCTGGGCGCCGCCCGGGATCGTCTCATCGGTACCTTCCGAGACTCCTACACGTCGTTGACCAACGACGTCGTCATTCCAGGCTCCAAGGAGAAGAAGATCTCGGCGACCGCGACCGTTCCCGCCGCCGCATCGGTGTCGGCGAGCGAGAACCACGCCGTGGTGCTGGTCTTCGTCGACCAGTCTGTGATCGTTGGTGACGGCGCGCCCTCGGCGACGGCCTCCGCCGTCCAGGTCACCCTGGACAAGGTGGGAAGTCGTTGGCTCATATCGGGATTCGACCCGAAGTGAGCAGCCGCTCATGTGATCGGCACCAGCAGGGAGGTGATCCAACGTGCGACCAGCCATCGTCGCTCTGCGACTCGCGCTAGCGGTGGCACTGGGGGTATGCCTGTGGGCTGCCGCCGAGGCCAAGGCAGCTGCGGTGGAGTATCTGATGGTGCCGTCGGCTGCGATGGGTCGCGACACTCCGGTGGCGTTTCAGGGCGGTGGCCCGCATGACCCGAGCGTGCACGCCGGGTTGTTGGTGAACAACGGCACCCGGGTATGGGTGTTCAGTCCGTCGACCGTGACGTGCAGTGATCCGGCGGCGATGATCGGCTATTGCGATCAAGCCCAAGGCAGCAATCGCAGCTTCTTCGCGCAGTATCGGGCGGTCGGCGGCAGCAACGCCCATGTCGACATTCCCGTCGGCGGAAGACATGACTGGTCCAGCTGGGGTCCCCAGCTTGTGGCGATGTCTGGTGATCTGACGGCGACCTTGCGATGAGGACTGTCAAGGCGCCGGTTCGCCGACTCTCCCGCCCGAGGCCTCGAGGTCGGTGGGGCCGGTTGGCCGTGGCGACCATCGTGGTCTGTGCTGGCATCGCGGCCACTGAATGGTCCCCTTCTAGTGTGGCGGTGGCCGACCCAGGGCCATCGTGCCCGTTGGCGCTGGTGTTGATGTGCCGGATGCTGCCCGTGGCACCAGATCTCGACGAGGACGTCGACTTGACCCAGCCGACGCCCCCACCGCCGGTTGGCGACGTGGTGGAGCCACCAGCAGACCCGAATTCATCGTGACGGTGCACACCCTGCCGCCCGCCGCCCAGGAAGCCATCCGTACCGACCTCGACGGCACCAATCAGCACCGCGCCGTGGCGGAGCACTGATGGCGAGTACATCCATGCGACGTTCGCACTGCATCGAGGACATCGACCCGGGAATCGAGGGAATCAGATGAATCGCGCAGACGAACGTGTCCTCGCATGGTCACTGGTCGATGCCGCCTCGCCGCATCTGTCGGTCGAGACACGAACGGGTCTCAACATGAAGATCGGTGCCGGCGAACTGGACGGTGCCATCGTCGAGTTGTTGACGTTCTACGGGAATACCAAGACGGCAATCGCCCGCGATCTCGTCCTCGAGTTGGACGCCTGGATCTTCGGCTACACCGGCACTCCCACCGAGAGGCGACTCCGCGAATTGCTCGATCGGATTCCCCTGCAGCAGAATGCTGCTCAGGGAGCGACATCCGCCGAGCTCCGGCCTCGACTCGTGACGTCGGACATTCGGGTCTCGTGAGGTCCATCCTGCGGGTCACGCGGTGACGGCGTCCCCCGCACGCACAGCCGAAGTGCGGCCCGCCAACGGCGGCGACGAGCCGCCACGACACGAATGGACGTGATGTGAGCGCGACACCCCAGGACGGTCTGGAGGCACTCAGTGCTGATTGGTCGCCGTCGCCGGTCGAACGGCACGAGGTCGTGTCCGCGCCAGTGGCACGGAACCTGGCGGCAACCCTGGACGCCGGGTTGCCCATCGTCGACGGTGATGCGCTTCCACCGCTGTGGCAGTGGTCGTACTTCCTGGACTGGGTGCCAACCCGGGAACTGGGGGAGGACGGGCACCCCCGGGACGGGCACTTCCTACCGCCTTTGCCGAGCCGGCGCCGGATGTTCGCCGGCGGCCGGGTGCAGGTCGTGGCGCCGCTGATCATTGGTGAGCTGGCGACGCGCACGTCGACGCTCGTCGGCAAGGCGGTGAAGCGTGGGCGTTCGGGGGAGATGCTGTTCGTCACCTTGCGTCACGACTATCGCCAGGGTGGTGAACTGCGACTCACCGAGGAGCAGGATCTCGTCTACCGATCCGAGGCAGGCACGCCGGTGCCCCAGTCGCCGGTGACCCGGCCACTCGGCGAGCCGACGGCCCCCTGGGTGATGGTCCCGGAGCTGCACCCGGCCTTGCTGTTTCGCTTCAGTGCCCTGACCGCCAACGCGCATCGCATTCACTACGACCAGGGGTACACCACCGGGGTCGAGGGCTTTCCCGCGCTGGTAGTCCATGGGCCGCTGTTGGCGATCTACATGGCCGACTTGGCGCGAGCCCACGGAGGAAACCTGCGGACGTTCGACTTTCGCTTGCAGCGTCCGGTCTTCGTGACCGACCCGATCCGGGTGCAGGGCACCCCGGGGGAGGTCGGCGGGTCGGCAGAGCTGGCGGTCGTCTCCGGCGACGGTGACGTGCATGCGACGGCCTCGGCCTCATTCGACTGATGCCGCCACGGAAACGATTGAACGGCAACGCCTATGGCCGGTGCGCAGAACGCGCGGACGATTCGTGAGAAGTCAGTGCCCGAGCGGGGGCCGGGGAATAGGATGGAAGCCATGATGCGTCGTCGGATGGTCGTACCGTCGCTCGTCAGCGCGTCGGTCTTCGGCCTCGTCGCAGCGGTCCAGGCTCCGGCAGCCAGTGCGGTCCCAGCGCCGGAGGTGGAGTACACCTACGACGTGATGTTTCGGCGGCACTACGACTTTCCGGGCAACGATGCACTCGGCTATGGCTATCAGTTGTGCGACAAGGTGACTCAGGGCCAGTCCTATGCCGACGTCATGCGTGACGTCAAGGCGGACGTCACGCCCAACGACGAGGCATCGGCCAACTACCTGGTCTCCAATGCGGTGGGCATTCTGTGCCCGGCGCAGATCTGGCAGTTACGGAATTCGGCGGCGAACTACCGCCCGCCGGCGTAGCGGGATCCCACCGAACCCGACACCGTTCTCAGGGTCGGCATGGTGATGATTGCTCACGGCCGTCTTCACGCTGGTTCCCCGACGATCTGGCTGACGGCAGGGTTCCGTCGATGAGGGCCCGGGGTCGCCGCGACGGCGGGGTTCGTCGAGCTCCAGACGCACCCGTGGCCGAATCCGGTGCGAGGCGGAGTCGGCCATGGGTGCGGCCTCGATCATGCGGTGCGTCAGCTGGGTGACTCGGTGGCGGCGTTATCCGCCGCCTGTTCCTCGCCGGCCGGATGGTCGGTGTCGCGGGGGTTGACGTCCTTGGCTGATCCTGCGTCGGCCGTCGGTGCGTCCGGTGTGGTCGTGTCGTGTGCGTCGTTCGTCATGGTTCTGTTCTCCTGGGTGATCGAGTCGGTGATCGACTGGGTCGCGGCATCGGTCTCGTCGATGCCGGTGAGACGACCTAGTCGTTGGCGGCGATCTCGACTTCGCGGTGGCCTGGATCAGTACTCGGGGGTCTGGCGAGTGGACCGGCTTTCAGGCGCTTACCCGGTGGCTTCGGTCGCAAACGTCCTTCCCGTGGCCGCTGCACGAATCGAGGCTTGGCGCAATGTGATTTAGCGCGAACGTCGAGGAGGGCGTTTGAGATGCGTCGCACCGAGCATCCCTGGCACAGGGCGTCCTGACACACCACGACGACTCTCTCGCCAATTCGAAGGATTGTTCATGTCTTCACGCAACACGGTTGTTCGTTCTCTGCACGACCTGGGTGCCGCGGGCTGGTTCGGCGGCTCACTCATGGGGGCCGTTGGGGTGAACGGTGCCGCAGACGCGGTGCGAGACCCCCAGGATCGCGCTCGGGTTGCGGCCATGGGTTGGGCGAAGTGGGCTCCCGTCAACGCGATCGCGGTCGGTGCACACCTCATAGGTGGCGGCGTGGTGCTCTACGCCAATCGCGGGCGCGCCAAGCATCAGTCCGGTGTCACGTCCAACACCGTCGCCAAGCTCGTGGTCACGGCCGCAGCCCTGGGTGCCACCGTCTACAGCGGCATCCTCGGGGCCAAGACGGCCAAGGGCGACGGCCACTCGGTCGACGGGGCAACCGACCCGTCGGCCAGCACCCCTGACGACGTCGCAGCCGCACAGCGTCAGCTGCGGTATCTGCAGTGGGCGTTGCCGGTGCTGACGGGCGCGATCGTCGTTCTCGGAGCCCAGCAGGGCGAGCAGCAGCGTCCCAGCCAAATTCTGACCGGAGTCGGCAGCACACTGGCTCGCCGTGTTCAAAACTGATTGCCGCCAGCGCTTCTCGCGTATCGCAGCTGCGTAGCGCGTCCACTCAACTCTCGACGATCAAACGCGTGACGGAACCGCGCCCGTGGCGCTTTCCCCGCAGAAGGAGTACCAGATGACCGAGCACGACAAGGCCGACCAGGCGCGCAAGGGCCTGATCGATTCGATCAAGGGCAAGGCCAAGGAGGTCACCGGTGCGGTGATCGGCAATGACTCGCTGGCCGCCGAGGGTCAGCTCGAGCAGGCGCAGGCCCAGGAACGCAAGGACGCCAGTAGCGCGGAAGCCGTCGCCGACGCCGAGGCGGCGCGTGCCAACGCCGAGGCGACCGATGCCAGGCTCGCCGCAGCCAAGGAGCGAAATGCAGAGGCGGCGAGGATTTCTGCGATGGAGGACACCATCGAAGCTCAACGCGATGCGCGCGCCGACGTCGCCGAGCTGAACGCCCGACGAGAGGCTGCCCAGAACGAGATGCAGGCCGAGAAGGACGCTCGGCGCGAACTCGACCGCGCTGCTGCCCAGGAGCGCGTGGATGTTCGCGCCGCCGTCGGTGAGGTCGTAGACGCCGCCGACGACCATCGGGCCGAGATGGAAGAGGCCGCCGAGGCCAAGGCCCAAGCCGATCAAGCCAGGGCACGTGCAGCCGCTTTGACCAACCAAGCCGACCTGCCTTGAGCACCGGCAAGACCCAGGAGTCCACGATGATGATCACCAAGGTTTCGCGTTCGATCTTGCGCTTCCAGTACCAGTTCGTCCGCGTCCCACTAGCGGTGATCGAGCAGCGACTCGTCTCGCGCCTCGACATGGAGGCTCCCGCCCGGTTGATCTACGAGCGTTCCCTCGGCGTGCTGGACGCAACCGTCGGAAGCGCGTTGGGTGATCCGCGGCTCGAACGGCGCGGCGCGGCTCTCGCCGAGCGCAGTGAGGCGCTCGGGCGCGCAGCTGCGCTCGATGCAGAGGCCCTCCAGCGCGCGTCGCGTGCCGATGCCGATCTGAAGACCCGACGTCGCGATGCGGCCGAGGATCAGGAGAAGGCCCGCACCGCCAAGGAGCAGGCCGTCGAGAACGCCTCTGAGAAGGCTGCCGAGCGCAAGCGCAGCGCCGAGTCCAACGCCGCAAAGCGCGCTGCCGACGCCAAACACAAGGCTGACGAAGTCGCTGCCCGCCAACGTGAATCAGTGGCGGCCGTCAAGCAGCGCGAGGAAGATCGGATCAAGGCTGCCGAGAAGAAGGCGATCGATGCCGCCGAGGCCAAGCGCGAGGATGCCCAGTCGCAGCGCGACGAGGCGGAGCGGCAGCGCACGCAGGCCGACCGCTTGGAGGAACTCGCCGACGCAGAGAAGCAGAAGCGTCAGGCCAGCAGGTCCGCCAAGGCCTGACGGTACTGCCGCCCCGGTGCATGACCGAGGCGCGTGTACGTGATCGGTGGTGAGGGCCGCAAGGAACCGCTCCGCCGATGGCGGGCATGGGAATGACGGTGTTGAGCACACAGCACCGCCCCATGTTCGCGTTGGGAAGGATCTGGCGGGGGAGGCTAGGGTCTGACCAGCGTTCCCGCTGCCGATGCGGCGTATCGAAGCTGTGGGATGGTCAGATCGCCGTAGCCCATCTCGACTGGACCCATGATGGACCCTAGCCACGGCACCGCGTCTGGATCCGGGGCGATGCCAAGGTTGTGGGCCTGCATGCCCGGCAGGTGATGCTCGAAGAAGTTGCCGAGCACGTCGATCGCGAAGATCAGATCGCCGAGAATGCTGGTACCCCACAGTGATGCCGCGTTGAACAGCGGGACCACCGCACCGGGGTCACCGATCATGACGATGGAGCCGTAGTGCGGCTTGCTGCCACCGCCGGCGACGTAGGCCGGTAGGAACGGTTGCAACGCCGGCAGATCGGTCGCCAGGTAGGCCGCGGTGTCGCCGTAGGTCTCCACGTTGACGAAGCCCGAATCGGCACCATTGGCCGGCACGACGGTGTTGATGCCGGGGCTCTCGAATCCGATGCCGCCGAGGCCGGTCTGTTGTGCGACGTATTCGGCTTCCCACCCGCCCAGCGAATGCCCGGTGACGAAGACGTCGCCGGCGGAGTAACCCTGCCCGGCGGCGGCTGCCTGAACCTGCCTGGCGAAGGCCAGCGAATCGAGGAACGCCTGCGGCGTGGAATCGGTGAAGATCACCTGCGCGTCGGTGATGATCTGGGAGATGGCGATCAGCGGGTTGAACAGCAGATTCGTGCCGCCGGTCGTGCCCTGATAGGCAATGATGACCTGCTGCTGCGGTGTCACCCACACCTGAGCCGACTCACCCGACAGGATGTTGGTGGACGTCATCGGCAGGCCGTCGACCGTGAACGGCTGCAATCCACCTGGGGTGCCACCGAGCACGTACTCCGCGGCGGCGGCGTCAAGGAACTGGGAGACCGTGGGCGTCACCGCGCTAGTGGGCCCGGTGTAGGTCAGGCTCGGTACGACGGGTTGAATCACGGGGCGCCGGTCCAAGCCGAGCACGTCCTCCACCCGACGGAAGACGGCGAACAGCGCCTCGTCGATGGGGGAGAAGTCGAACGGGCTGCTGGGGCCGCCCACGGCGACGGTGAGGTCCAGAGCTTGGAGCAGGGTGTTGATGATCTTGCCCGGCAATGCGATGAGCTGCGCAATGGGGGACGGCGGGCCGGGTGGTGATGGCGTCACGGCGACGTTCGTCGTGGCCGGCGTGGGCGCCACCGTGGCGATTGCGGCCTGGTGGGCGGGGGCGACGCCCGAGGCCGTCGCCGTAACCGTCGCAGCTGTCGGAGTAACCGTGGTCGTCGTCGCAGCCGTCGCAGTAGTCGCCGTCGTCGTGGCGGTCGTCGTCGGTTCCGGCTGAGATGACGTCGGTGAGGGCGTGGCACGGACGGCCTTGCGCGCGGTGGTCGTCGGGGCCCGCTGCGCTGCGGTGAGATCGGGTTGGTCCGAGACGACCGGTGCCGTCGTGTCCGTCGGGATGGTGGGTGGAGGCGGCGTTCGGACGGCCGAGCTGGCAGTGGCGATCGACGTCGAAGTCGATGAGTCATGCTGCGTTACTGGGGATTTCGATGGCAGGCTGGCCGCGGTCGTCGCCGCCTCGAGCTCTTCGGCCGTCGGTCCGGCGGCGGACTGGGTCTTGGGTGACCGGCTCTCCGAAGCCTTCGGGGATGTGGTGCCCGTCGCCGGCGCGCCCTGGTGTGGGGCGTCGGCATCCGCGTGATCGTCGGGTCCACCGTGGTTCGAGCTGCTGGAACTAGTGCTGCCGTCGGAGTCGGCGTGCGGGGTGTCGGCCCACGCCACGCCGTGCGCCGACGTGGCTGCCAACCCCACGCTCACGGCGATCGCGGCGAGCAGATGGCCACCGGGCGGCCAGTCGTGGGTCTTCGCGCCGCGTCGTGGGTGCGCCGTCATCGAGGTCTCCTTCGACATCCCGTCACCCGTGCGGCACCTACGGCCCGCGGCGAGGGTTCCACCGGCCCCGGTCAGACTATGACAGCGGTCGATGTCAGTCTCGGTTTTGGCGCAGAGGCGGGGGAGCCGAGTGTTAACCAAGACTTCAACGGCAGTTTCATGACCCGGCGCGGCGTGCAGGGACGCGCTGGACGAGCATGGTCGGAGTGCGTGTCAATCGCCCGGCGGGCCAGCAGGACATTCCCGACACCGGCATACCCACGGCGGTCGCCGTGAACATGACCATGGCCGAGCAGTACGAATGGCATCGAGCCTTCCTGCGCAGGCACCCCGTGAGCCGACGTCAGTTCCTGGGTGGGTCGGCCGCCGCAGCCGCCGTCGCCGCCATCGGCGTCTCGCCGTTCGGGGCGCGGGCCTACGCGCAGGACGCCCCGCTATCGGTGGCGAACCGGCGCGTGGGATTCGGCACGGACGCCTCCAGTCAGCTGCGGCTGGCCGCCCAGCTGTCTCGAAACCCCAAGGGCAACAAGGTATACGTCGACCACGGTCCGACCCCCGCGCTCGGCGCGACGACCGAGGCGGAGATCCGCAATCTCGTCACGCAGATCCCCGCCAGTGACGGCGGGGTGCTGGCCGCCGAGCAGTTCTACGCCCACGTGCCCGTGGACGGACTGCCCGGGAGGGCGCCGCACTACTACCGGTGGCGGACCGACGACGGCTTCGTGACCGACGTCCGGTCCGCGTCGACGGCAATGCCCCGCGGACGCGCCGCCCTCGCTCCGTTCCGCTTCACGATGATTGGTGACCAGGGCACCGACGAAACCCCAACGCTGCCCGCCGGTCTGGCTCGCGGTGACTACGACGACGCCTACTACAAGGCCGACGACGATCCGGACGTGCCGCACACCGCCAACGTGCTGAGGCAGATCATCGCGGCCAATCCCGACTTCCACGTGCTCGCCGGCGACATCGCCTATGCCGATCCCTCGGGGGCGGGCAAGCCGCCGACGTTCGTCCCTTCCGGCGGACGTCTCGCCTCCGGCTTCGACAAGTTCAACCCGTTCGTGTGGGACGTCTACCTCGGCTCCATCGAAGCCAGCGCGTCGGTGACGCCCTGGATGTTCGCCACCGGCAATCACGACATGGAGGCCGCCTACCCCGTCCACGGCTACGGGGGTCATCTGGCCCGCCTGGACTTCCCGGACGACGGTCCGGCCGGATGCCCGTCGGTGTACTCCTTCGTCTACGGCAACGTCGCCGTCCTCTCCCTGGACGCCAACGATGCGAGCTATGAGATCACCGCCAACACGGGGTATTCCGGCGGCGCCCAGAACCGTTGGGTGGAGCGCACTCTGGCGGCCCACCGGGCCAATCCCGACGTCGACTTCGTCGTCTGCTTCTTTCACCACTGCGCGTACTCCACCACCGCGACCCACGCCAGCGACGGAGGGGTGCGCGCAGCCTGGACCGATCTGTTCGACCGTCACGGGGTCGACCTGGTGCTGCAGGGACACAACCACGTCTTCGAGCGGACCGACCCGATCCGGGCCAACCGGGCGACGACCGTGGCGGGGGACGGCGGCGTGGTCCACCCCGAGACCGACGGCACCGTCTACTACACGGTGGGTTGCGGTGGGCGCCCGCGCTACGACTTTCAGCCCGGGGAGCCGGAGAGCTACCGCGGCAACGAGGCACCGGACACGTTCGTCCCCAACAGCTACGTGTGGACGGCAGACGGCGGCAAGCAGGCCGAGGCGGTCGGCTGGTCACGCGTTCGTTACCGCGGCTACGCCTTCGTGCGCGTCGACGTACGGCCCGGCACGCTGGTCAGCGAGATGGACGTGGTGGCCGTCGACGAATATGGGCGCGAGCTCGACAAGCTGACTTACCGACGCCCCGTCCGGAGCTGACGGGTCGTCGGCAGGTCAGAGGGTGACCGTGGAGTAGGACCCGATGCCGCCGATCAGCGCGCGTAGTTGATCATCGGCGGAGCCGAGCGTCTGGTCGATCGCGGTGAGTCGAGCCGCGTAGTGACCCACGGGGTACTCCGAGGTGACGCCGATGCCGCCGTGCAACTGGATCGCTTCCTGGGCGATGTGCCGACCCGATCGACTGACTTGCAGCTTGGCGCGGGCGGCGATGACGGGATCGAAGTCTCCGTCCGCGATCGACACGGCGGCATAGAGGCTCATGCTGCGGGCCAGCTCCAGTGAGACGTACATGTCGGCGGCCCGTTGGGTCAGCGCCTGGAATTTACTCAGCGGAACGCCGAACTGCTTGCGGGTCGTCAGGTACTCGGTGGTCAGTCGCAACGCCTCGTCCATCGCGCCGACGGCCTCGGCGCACAGTGCGGACTGGTGCCGGATCAGTGCGTTGCGCAACGGCTGACTCGCGTCGGCGTCGGCTCCAAGCCGTTGCGCGGCAACGGCTTCGAACGTGACCTGAGCACCCCGCTGGCCGTCGAAGGTGCGGAATGCCCGCCGGGTGACGGCAGCGGCGTCGACGAGGAAGAGCCCGGTGCCGCCGTCGGGGAGCGCCGCGCTGACCACGAACGCGTCGGCGCAATCGCCGGAGAGCACCGGGTTCTTGACACCGGTGACCGTCCACGAGTCGGCCGATCCCTCGGCCCGGGTGGTGACCGCCACCGAGGCGCCGCGCGTCCCGGGTTCCTGATGGGCCAGCGCGAGCAGAGTGTTGCCCTGGCCCACCCCCTCGAGCAGCGACCGCTGCGCGTCGCCATCCAGCTCGGCGAGCAACCCGCCGGGAATGAGGGCGGCCTGAGCGACGGGTTCGGGTGCCAGCCTGCGGCCGATCTCGGTCATCACGACCATCAGCTCGATCTGACCGGCCTCGCCGGGCTCCAAGCCCAATCCGAGGATGCCCGTCTCGGCCAACTGCGCCCAAACGTCGCGGCTCCACCCCAGGTCGGTGTCGGTGACCGCGAGACGGGTCTCGATGTCGTAGGTGCGCGAGAAGATCTCGCTGGTGATCTCGCCAAGCAGCTTCTGTTCGTCGGTCAGGTCGAAGTTCATGGCGTCCTCACAGTCCGAGAATGGTCGAAGCGATGATGTTGCGCTGCACCTCGTTGGTGCCACCGTAGATCGAGGTCTTGCGGTAGTTGAGGTACTTGGGTGCGGCGAGGCGGGCCCACGCCGGCGATTCGAGGTCCTCGGCGGTGCCGAAGGGCAGGGCATCCGGGCCCGCGACGTCGACGAGCAGCTCGGTGACGGCCTGCTGGAGTTGGCTGCCCTTGAGCTTGAGGATCGACGACGCCGGGTTGGGTTTGCCGTCGGCCTCCGAACCGCTGACCCTCAGCTGTGTGAGCTCTAGCGCCAGCAGCTCGTTCTCGAGTTCCACGACGCGGCTGGCGAACAGCGGATCCTCGAGCAGCGAACCGGATCCGGCGGGCGTGCTCGCAGCGCGTTCCTTGACCTGGGCGAGCCAGACCTTGGTGGTGCCGATCCGGGCGATGCCGGTGCGTTCGTTGCTGAGCAGGAACTTGGCGTAGGCCCAGCCGGCGTTCTCCTCGCCGACGAGTTGATCGGCCGGCACCCGGACGTCTTCGAAGAAGACCTCGTTGACCTCGTAACCACCGTCGATCAGCTTGATCGGCCGCAACGTGATACCCGGCGTCGACATCTCGGCCAGCAGGAAGGAGATGCCGGCCTGCCGCTTGGGTGCGGCCGGATCGGTGCGGGCGAGCAGGAATATCCAGTCGGCGTACTGGCCAAGCGTGGTCCACGTCTTCTGGCCATTCACCACGTAGGAATCACCGTCGCGCACCGCCGTGGTGCGCAGTGACGCCAGATCCGAGCCGGCTTCCGGCTCCGAGAAACCCTGGCACCACCAGATGTCGAGATTGGCCGTCTTGGGCAGGAAGCGTTCCTTGAGGGCCGGTGAGCCGAACCGGGCGATGACGGGGCCGACCATGCTGGCGTTGAACGCCAGCGGCTCGGGCACGCAGGCCAATCGCAGCTCGTCGGCCCAGATCTGGCGTTGCAGCGGCGTCCAGTCCTGACCGCCCCATTCGACCGGCCAGTTCGGGACGGCTATCCCGCGCTCGTTCAAGATGCGCTGAGCGGTCACCACGTCATCGGGCATGCGAAGCTCGCCGTTGCTTGCCCGGTCCCGGACGTCCTGCGGAACGCGGGTGGTGAAGAACTCGCGCAATTCGTCGCGAAAGGCGACTTCGGCGTCGCTGAGCGCCAACTTCACTGTCGAACCTCCGATTCGTCATGGCCCACGTCGTGACCGCTACCGGGAGTACCCGGTACCGGTGAGACTATCCACCCGGCCGGGATCGGCCGCGCCGGCGTGCCGTGGTGCGGTTCGGGTGGTCCGCCGATGCCCGAGGCGTGGGTGCGACGTTTGCCCTCGCGATGTGAATACCGTTGCTGCGCAGACCCGATCGGCCCGATACCGCGATGTCGGCGGTTCGTCACGCCGGTCGCGCGTCCCGCGGATCACCCTCGCCTGCTCGACGGGGAGCCACCGTCGACGATGCTGGCAGACGGGTCGCGCGACCCGCGCCGCCGACCTGACCCGTCCTCCCGCGGCGGACTCCAGACCATCCATCTCGGCAATCGCAGCCCGGACGTGGGAGCGGCGATCTAGACTTTGCCCATGGAGCGGTCGGTGCTCGTCGGGCAGATGGTGGGTGCCGTGGCGCCCCGGCTCGGCGCGGGCGGCGCGTCGGCCGCGGGGGCCGGTGGCATCGCCCACTGGGTGCTGCCGCTGGCGTCGCTTCTGGCCGTGTTCGCCGTCGGCGGCGCCGCCGCCAGGGTAGCTCGGCGGCTGACCCGCAGATCGGCACCGGAACTCTTGGCACTCCTCGATCGGTCGGCGGACTTCTACAGCCGATGGCCAGAGGACCGGCTCGCGGCCGCGCCCCGCGGCGAGCTGGTGACCGAAGAGGCCAGGTGTCGTCGGATCGTCGAGTTGCTGGGCTCCTCGGGTGGGCCCGCCTCGCGAGGGCCCATCGATGGCCTGCAAGCCTGGATGACGTTGCTGCGTCAGGGGATCGGCAATCATCCGAGCACGCCGACGGGGCCGGTCTACGCCTAGGGTCTAACTCGACCCGGAGGCGATCGGAACGTCTGGGCCGGGGCTGACCGACACCTTCGACAGGCGCTTCTTCAGTCGGGAGCTCTTGCGCATTTGGATGATCAGGTTGGTGGACGTGAACATGGGAATGATGCCCAGGAACGTGCGCTCCGACGGTGTCGCGCCGTGCAAGTACTCCAGGCTCCCAAGGATGTAGAAGATTCCCAACGTCATGAAGGCGGCGGGGACCGAGTAGGCCATTGGAGACCTGCGGACGTCGATGATGCGCTCCGCGAGGTTCAGCTCGTCCTGGGTCATGGGTTCGCCCTTGCGCAGTTTGCGCAGAGCGCGCTGATATCCGTTGAGGTCGTCACTCATCGGGATGGCGTGCAGTCGCAACAATCGCTGGGTGTAGACGAAGGCGATGGTGGCGAAGACCACTTCCAGGGCGAGGGCGACGAACATCAGGACGCCCCAGAGGCCGAGGCCCGTCGTGTGCGTGCTGAGATTCACCGGGTCACCCCGGCGAAGTCGGCGGGTTGCCTTGGCGGCAGTGGACGTGAGCGCACCAGCGTCGGCCACCAAAACCAGGGCCCGAGCAGTCTGATGAGCGACGGCACGATGAACGAGCGCACGACGAGGGTGTCCAGGAGTAGACCGATGCAGACGGTGGAGCCCACCTGGGCGATGGTCTTCAGATCGCTGGCCAGCATCGCCAGCATCGTGAAGGCGAAGACCAGGCCCGCCGAGGTCACCACCCCGCCGGTGCTGCCGAGCGCGCGAATCAATCCGGTGTGCAATCCGGTCGTCTGGAATCCGACGCCGATCTCCTCCTTGACCCTGGCGATCAACAGCAGGTTGTAGTCCGAGCCGACTGCCACCAGGATCACGAACGTGATCGGCAGCACGAGCCAATGCAGGTGTAGCCCAATGAGGTGTTGCCACAACAGAATGGACAGTCCAAAGGCGCCGGCGAACGAAAAGGCCACCGTCCCGGGAATCACGATGGCTGCCATCAGGGAACGGGTGAGCACCAGCATGATGAGGAAGATCAACACGAAGGCGGCGATGGCCACGATCTTCAGATCCGACAGCGCATACTCCTGGATGTCCTTGTTGTTCGACGCCGCTCCGCCGATGTAGATCCGCGACCCGGCCAACGACGTCTCCTTCAACGCCGCCTTCACCGCGTCGGGGAAGGCGTTGACATGGTCGATGCCCTCCGGGGCCATCGCATTGCCCTCGTGGGTGATGACGAATCGAGCAGCCTTGCCGTCGGGGGACATCATCAACTGCTCGCCGGTCTTGACGTCCTCGTTGTCGAAGCCCTCGCGTGGCATGTAGAAGTAGTCGTCACTGCGCGACTTGTCGAAGTCGTTGCCGACGTTGATCTGGTCGTCGAAGGTCTGATCGGTCTGGGTGGCCTGCAGGTGTGACGGACCGTAACTGTTGACGATCACGCTCTGCAGTGCCTGAGTCTCGTCGCGCATCACCTTCAACTGGCTGACCATCTGCGGCATCAGGGCATCGACGGCCTGGAAGTCGGTGACGGCGTTGTGAATCTGCTCGTCCAGGGCGTCGATGCCGTCGAGCCCGTCGAACAGCGACCGGAACGAATAGCAGACTGGAATGTCGAAACAGTGCGGCTCCCAGTAGAAGTAGCTCTTCAGGGGCCGCATGAAGTCGTCGAGGTTCGAGATGTCCTCATTGACCTCGTCGGTGACCGCCTGCAAATTCTCGAGCGTCAACACCGTGGTGTGCAGATCGTCGGCCAACTTCTGGGTCAGGTCGATGGTCTTGCCCAGCGTCGCAACGGTTTCGGCCTGGATCTTGGCCTGCTCGTCGGTGTTGTCGTTGGCGTGTTCGTTGAACGGCAACTGCTGACCGGCGGCACCGCCCTGCACGGTGAACAGGTAGGGCACGTTGGCATGGTCCAACGGGCGGCCCAGGGGCCGGGTGATGCTCTGCACCATGGCCACCCCTGGCAGCCGGACCAACTCCTTGGCTACGCGGTCCAGCGAGATGAAGTCTGCGGAATTGCGCATGTCGTGGTCGGATTCGACCATCATCATCTCGGTGAACAGCTTGCTGGGCGGGAAGTGCCTATCCGAGGCCGTGAAACCCTGATTGGCCGCACCGCCGGCGGGCTGGTAGGCCCGATCGTCGTAGCTCACTTGATAACTCGGCACGAAGATCGCGCCCAGAGCCACCACCGCGGTGCTGGCGGCGAGGATCGGCACCGGCCAGCGCACGACGCTCGCCCCGATGCGCCGGTACAGCCGCCCGCGGGTCGGCTGCTTGGGATCGAAGAGTCCGAACAGGCTGCCCACGGTCAGCAGAGCCGGGGCCAGTGTCAGAGCCGCGGCGATGGTGAACAGCATGCTGATCGCCACCGCGGGGCCCATGGTGTGGAAGTAGTCCAGCCGCGCGAAGGTCAGGCAGAAGCACGAACCCGCGATCGTCAGACCCGAGCCGATGATGATGGGCGCGACGCCGCGGTAGGCGGTGTAGTAGGCCTCCTCTCGGGTTTCGCCCAACTGTCTGGCCTCGTGATAGCGGCCCAGCAGGAAGATGCCGTAGTCCGTGCCGGCGCCCAGCGTCAACGAGACGACGATGTTCACCGCGAACGATGACATCGGGATGATGCCGTAGTGCCCCAGGGTCGATACCACGCCCTTGGCGATGAGGATCTCGAACAGCACGCTGTACATGGGCACGGCGACGTTGGTCAGTGAGCGGTACACCAGCAGCAGCATCACCAGGATCAAGATGATGGTGACGATGGTGATGTTGTTCAGACTGCTGTTGGCGATCGACAGGGTGTCCGAAGCCATTGGCGCCGAACCGCTCACGTAGACCTTGAGGCCGGGCGGTGGCGCGTCCCCGGCGACGATGTGCCGCACGGCGTCCACGGATGCGTTGGCCTGGATCTGGCCCACGTTGCCGGCCAGGCGGAGCAGAACGTAGGTCGCCTTGCCGTCGATGCTCTGGGCTCCGGCGGCGGTGATCGGCTTGCCCCACAGGTCCATCGCGTACTGCACGTGCGTGGTGTCGGCCTTTAGGCGTTGCACCAGACCGTCGTAATACCGGTGGTCTTGGTCGTCGAGGGGATGGTCAGCCTCCAGCACGACCATCGTGAGGCTGGTGGAGTTGGACTCCTTGAACACGTCACCGATGTGCAGAAGCGCGAATTGGGACGGCGCGTAGGTCGGAATCTCCGGCCCGGCCAGCTCGGTCGCCACGTCCTCCACCTTCGGCACGAAGGTGTTGGTCGTGATCCCGACCAGCGCCCAGAAGATGATGATTGGAATCGCCAGCAGGCGAACCATTCTCGGAAGGAACGGCCGCTTCGCCTGATGCGCGCTCACGCGGACTTGACCCGGCAGGTGACGTCGGCGTCCTGGCGCGTCGCCGACTGTTCGTCGCGGACCACGTCGTCGACCAGCATGCGGCAGCCGACCTGACCTCCGCGCACCTGAGCCGAGATGCTGCCGGACACCACGGTGAGCGTGGTCGTCTCGGTGTGCGACCACGGCAGGTCCGTGATCTGGACTTCGTGGGGATGCCCGTCGATGTCGATGTAGTCCAGCATCCCGCCGGTGCCCACCTCGCCGAAGAGCTCATAGGTGAGTCGTTTGGGGGTGAACTCCTCGGGCGCTTGCGGAGGATTGACGGCCAGCACCGGCCCGGGTGCCGAAGACTGGTGGACCTTGAACATGGACAAGCCGCCCACGCCGAGTGCCACGACTATCACCAACGGCAGCCAGCTCCGCGCCAGGACGGTCCTGCTGCGGGAACGGGAGCTCACCCAACGTCCAATGCCACTGCCGGTTTATATCCCACATGCGATGAATACCTCAATCGCAGCGCTGCCGCAGGCCGTGATTGACAGCTCTGTCACAGAATTACGACAGGAAACTGGCAGGTGTAAGAAACCGTATTTCACCAAGATTGAACCGCTGAGCTGCGGTTCATTCGGTCGACCCAACAGGTGGCGCGCGGCGAACAACTATCGCCTTTGCATTATTCCAGTGATATAAATCTGCCATGGAGCGACCGGACGCGGACAACGCCGATGCCATCTCGGAGATGGTCGAGTTGAGCACCGATCTGTTGTGGAGATACCTGGTCGATCGTGATGGGCTGAGTGCGAGCGCCACCTTGGTCATGAACCGGGTCAACCGCGAGGGCCCCATGCGATTGACGGCTCTCGCCGAGGCCGAGGGCGCGAGCCAGTCGGGGATGACGCAGCTGGTGCAACGCATGGAGCGCCAGGGTCTGCTGGAGCGATGGAGCGATCCCGACGACGGCCGGGCATCCTTGGTCATGCTGGGTGAAGCGGGACGGCAGTTCTGGCAGTCGCGAGCCGAGGTCCGCCGGCAACGCATCGCCGACCTGTTGCTCGCGGTGTCCGACGACGATCAGGTGGCGCTGTGGCTGGCTTCTCGCGTGGTGGTGCGCGTGCTTGGCCAGATGCGAGAGGCCGCGGCCAAGAATCAGGGGGCCGAGGTCTCGAGCTGACGGCACGGCCCGGGCGGGCGTAGAGTCGAGCCGACCACGATCCGTGAAGAGTCCATCATGCCCGTGCCGATCCCGGTGCGATCGCCCGCCCTCCTGGCGATCGGATGGGTACTGGCCGCCGCCTTCGTCTCCGCGCCGGTCGCGGGGGCCGAACCGACCGACGGTCCCGCGGCGTGCCGGCCGAGTGTGGAAGCTGGCGTCGAGGTCGATACCTGCACCGGCACAACCGATTACGGCGACAATGCCGGTCAGCGGGTCAGGGTGGTGCCACAGTTCTGCATCGGTCTGGGCATCGGCGGATGTGACGACTGAGCGCGGCTAGCTGGCCGCATTCGCACGCAGCGGGGGACAGCTGCCCTGCGGGTCGGTCGCCAGCTCGAAGTGCCACGCCTCGTTGGCGTAGATCTGGCAGAGTCCGAACTGGGCCCCGTTGGCACTGAGCCACTGATCGGCGCCCGTGCCGCCGACGTCGACCGCCTCGCCGAGGACGTGCTTGGAACCCTCCGGGGTTTGAACGAACTGGCGGGCGGCCGCCAAGCCGCCGTAGGTCTGCACCGCGTCGTCGAGCAGACGCTGCTGGAATTCCGGCGACCGCCACCCCGATGAGATGGTCATCGTAATGCCGTCCGCGCTCGCCGCGGTCGCCGCGTGTTGGATGGCGCTCAGCAGCTGCGGGTCCAGGCGGCCGACCGACGGATCGCCGACGTCGAACGGAGTCGGCGGACCGCCGGCGCGCAGCGAACCGTCCGCGGGATCGGCCGGCGGGTCGACGGCGGTGGTCTGGTCCACCAGCTCGATCGATGGCGAGGGCGGAGCCGGGAGCAGCCCGACGGTGATCGCCGCGGCGGTCACGGCCAGTGCGACTCGCATCGGTTGGTCCTCCTCGCCGGGGAGCCACGATGGCTCCGGTGTCGGTGCTCGACCTTAACCGTTCGACCAGTGGCGAGAGGCTCCCGACGGGTCTCACACGTGCGTGGTGACCTCGAGCAGGGCCCGTTCCATCGAGTTGAGTGCGCGAACGGCGCCGCGGACGGGACCGGGGGGCACGTCCGAGGACTGCATGACCTTCAGGATCATCGTCTCCGCAGTCTTCTCCGGCGCCTGGACGTCGTCGCCCGCCACGACCCTGCGGAAGGTCTCGATGATGTCGCCGACGTGTTGGGCGGCGTCGCGCAGGGCGTCGGCGGTCGGGTCGGGCGGTCCCGTACCGGTATCGGCGCGCGCGGCGTTGACCCCGGCCCTGGCCAGCGCGTGGGCCGAGCGGTTGGCAGCCTGCAGGGCACGGAGCAGGCGCTTGACGCCGCGACGACTGCGCGCCGTGAAACCCATCTGCAGGGGCCGCCCGGCTGCCACGGCGTCCTGCAGCGTGTTGTCCAGCCGGCGGGTAGCGGCGACGAGATCGGTGTCGGCGCCTGGAGAGATCACCGACTCCGTTGCAGTGCGGACGATTTCGGAAAGCAAATTCAGGTAGTCGTCCACCTTCTCGACGAAGGTCGCCCGGGTTCCCGTGCTGAACACGAAGTAGGCCGACGCGATGCCGACCGCCCCGCCGACGACGGTTTCGGCGATGCGCAGTTCGAGCACCTGGACGCTGAAGTTGCCGAGCAGCCCGTAGAGCATGGCGAGGAGGACGGTGGTGAAGAACGTCAGCCATGCGTAGGCGACCGTGACGAGATAGAAGGCGCAGAACACGCAAACCACCAGCAGGACGATCTGCACCGGCGTGTTCTGCCCGACGGCCGCCGCCAGGAGCACACCTGCGGCCACCCCGGCGACGGTGCCGACGATGCGGTGACCCGCCTTGGTGAGGATCTCACCGCGGGTCGACACGCCGGTGAAGACGAGGAACGCGGTCAATACCGCCCAGTACCAGCGGTCGGGCGAGATGAGCTCGCCAAGGACGGTGGCGGCGCTGGTGGCGACGGCGACCTGGATGGCGGCCTTGGTACTCGGATCGAGCCCGGCAGCCGGTTCCTCGGCCGCCGGTTCCTCGGCCTCCGGCTCGTGGGTCGGTGCTGGTGCGTCGGTGACACCGAGCGCGCGGGTGGTGATGTGATGAATCGCCAGATGCGCCTGCACGGTTCGGTAGGCGATGACGGTCGCGATGCCGCTGGTGGTCGACGGGTCCGCCCGGTCGGCGGCGGCCGCCGCCCGTCGTCGCGCCGCCCGAAGTTCCTCCTCGGAGGGATGGTTCTGCAGACAGGCCCGCAGCCCGGCGATCGCGTCGCCGAGCCCGACGGACCACTCCTCGGCGGGCTCCAGGCTCCACAGCAGACGGGCCAGCTGTTCGAGGGCGATCTGGGCGTCGAAGACCCGTAGTGCCAGATCTTGGCTGGTGACGCTGAGTACCTCGGCGGCGTCGTGACGGTCGAGCCAGTCATCGATCATCAATGCCGTCTCACCCAGCTGATCCAGCCGCCTCCGGAGCACGCTCGCGTCGTACTCGCCGCGATCGACCGCAACGTCCAGGACGGTGATCGAGGCGGCCCGGAGCGCGCGGACCAGACGCTGAACCTCCACACGGGGACGATCGGGGAACACCAGCACCCGCACCAGCAGCGAGGCACTCAGACCCACCGCAACGGCGACCGCCAGCACCGGCAGCTGACCCGGTGTCGCGCGCAGGAACAGCGCGAAGAAGTAGGAGATGAACGCGACCATCCCCATGGCGTTGCCCCGGGGACCGAACCGGCGTACCCACACCGCGCCGAAGAGCACGACGATGAATCCGACGTCGGCGATCTTGCCCAGCGGCGCCAGCAGGGCGGCCAGCCCCACTGCACCGACGGCTGGAATGAACAGCAGCAGGGTGGTGATGACCCGGTCGCGTTGATGTTTGTCCTTGACCGCTGCCGAGGACTGCATCGCCACGATCGTGCCAAGCATGGCCACCGTCACGGGTTGCTGGGTCAGGCGGGTGAACCCCAGCAGCGCCACCATCGCCAGGACGAGCGACAGCGTGGTCGCCGCGGCGCTGCGCAGTCGTAGCCGACCGGGATCGGCGATGACCAGCAATCGTGTCGTCGCCGCCAGCGATGCCCGGTGCATCGGTCGATTGTCCGTCACCGGGCCGAGGAGATTGGCATCGGTCGTCTCCGGGTATCTCCGCAGCGCAGCAGTGTGCCGTACTCGACACGTGGAGACCCCGATGATGGCTTGGCTGGATGGGTTTCAGCGCCGTCACCCCGCCGTGGGTTTCCTCGTCGCCGTCATCTACAAGTACGTCGACGATCAGGGAGGCTATCTCGCCGCCCTGATCACCTATTACGCCTTCGTCTCATTGTTCCCTGCGCTGCTGCTGTTGACGACCGTGCTCGGCGTCGTCCTGGTAGGTCATCCCGAACTGCAGCAGCAGGTCGTGCACTCCGCGGTGGCTCAATTCCCGGTCATCGGTGATCAATTGGGCCGGCCGCAGGGACTCAGCGGTGGCCCCATCGGCGTGACGATCGGCATCGTCGTCGCGGTGTACGGCGGACTGGGGGTCGGTCAGGCGGTGCAGAACGGAATGGACACGCTGTGGGCCGTCCCGCGCAACGAGCGACCCGACCCCCTGCGGTCGCGGCTGCGCAGCCTGCTGTTGCTGCTGCTGTTGGGCGGCGGGTTGGTCGCGACCACGGCGCTGTCCGCGGTGGCGCATGCCTCGCAGTCGTTCGGGGTGCTCGGCACGGTGGCCACGGTCGTCGCGGCGGTGGCATTGAACTCCGGTGTCTGCCTCGTCGCGTTCCGCGTGGCGACGGCACGGGCCGTGTCCTACCGGCAGATCGCTCCCGGTGCGGTGGCCGCGGCGATCGTGTGGCAGCTGCTGCAATGGTTCGGCGCCGTCTACGTCTCGCACGTGGTCAAGAGTGCGAGCGCCACCAACGGTGTGTTCGCTCTGGTGCTCGGCCTGCTGGCGTTCCTGTACCTGATCGCGACGGCACTGTTGCTGTGCGCGACCGCCAACGTCGTGGCCGCCGATCGTCTCCATCCGCGCGCTCTGCTGACGCCGTTCACCGACGACGTCGAACTGACCGGAGGGGACCGCCGAACATATA
Organism: Mycolicibacterium sichuanense; assembly: GCF_033741125.1. Taxonomy (NCBI): domain Bacteria; kingdom Bacillati; phylum Actinomycetota; class Actinomycetes; order Mycobacteriales; family Mycobacteriaceae; genus Mycobacterium; species Mycolicibacterium sichuanense. The sequence continues at coordinate 1,068,207 of NZ_JAWQPU010000001.1, forward strand.
CCGGCCAAGCGAAGGCGCAGCGTGCCAAGAGCTTTCAGCGAATCGAGGTCGCCTTCGACGGGCCAACCGGTCACGACGCCGAGTCCTCCGATGGGCAGCCACCGTTGGTCGAACCGGCGCCGGAAGGATCGAAGGGGAGCTAGTCGTCGTTCGCGGCGGCATGTAGGGCGTTGGCGGCCTTGCGGATCGCCGAGTCCGCCCACCGGTCCGGCACGTGCAGGGTGAGCGCCAGCCGAGTTCCGCTGACCGCGCACGCCAGTTGGTGGCCGACGCGTGCGGAGTGGGTCGCGTAGACCCGACGTCGACGTGGGAGTCGCACGGCGAGGCAGCGCGCGACGTCCTCCTCGGTGAGCCCGAGATGAGCGGTGGCCGATCGGAGTGCCTCGGCTGCCTCGGCGGCCGTCATCGTCGAGAGGATGGCCACGGCGCCCGCGCACGCCAGGGCGCTGGCCCGCTGTCCGGGGCGCGGTGTCAGCGGCAGCGGGTGGCGGCCGGGGCGAACGTCGACGAAGACGACCTGATTGCCGAACACGCGAGTGAGGGAGACGGTGTGCCCGTCCAGATCAGTGGTGGCACAAGCACGGAAGACGCGGTGTGCGACGGCGTCGGGATCTGACAACTCGGCCCAGCGCGGACCCGCGTGCAGTCCGCCGTCCCGGTCCCGACCAATGAGGCTTACGTCCTCCATCGTGCTTAGGAGGTCGGCGACCGAACTCTTGGGCAGTCCGATCACACCGCTCAGGGCTGCGGGGGTGGTGGCGACACCTGAGGTGATCGCGTCGAGGATGCGAGCCCCGCGATGAACGGCCGGACTCCGCGGTCCGCTCATCCCCACGGCTGATACTCCGCCGCGTTGCGGGCATCGATCAGACGGGGGACCAGGTAGCGCGACGGCCGGGCCAGGCGTGCGCCGCCGTGCAGGGCACTGCCGATGTCCATCGCCGCGCGGACGAGGGCGGCCGGGTCCTGGGTGGCGGTGGCGATGATCGGTCCCCCCGCGCGAATCTGCTCGACCGCACCCTTGGCGCCGTCGACCCCGACGATGGGCGCCACCAGCCCTCGGGTGGCGAGCACGTGGGAGATGCCGATTGCGATCTGGTCGTTGCTGGCGAAGAAGCCGTCGATGTGGGAGTGGGTGGCCAGGATCTCCTCGGCCGCACGTTCCCCTGAGGGCGCGTCGAGTTCGCCGTAACTGATGGCGATCACCGTCAACTCGGGATGCGGGGCCAGCGCGGCCAGGAAGCCCGCGATTCGATCGGAGTTCGCGGTGATCGGGATGCCGCCGACGACGGCCACCCGCCCCCGTCCGGCGAGTGCCGCGGCGAGGGCGGACCCCGCTAGTGAACCTGCCTTCGTATTGTCCGTCGCGACGACGGCGTCGGCGCCGCTGACGGCAGACCCGATGGCGACCACCGGAATTCGCGCGGCATGGGCGCGCGCGCACGCTTCCTCCAGGCCCTCGGTGGCCACGGGTTCGACGAGGATGAGGTCGAGGCCGGCCTCGACGAATTCCAGGATCTGCCGGGACTGGCTCTCCTTGTCCTCCTTGGCGGCATGCACGCGCAGCCGGGCCCCGAGCCGGCCGGCCTCTGCACGCAGGGCCTCGATCTCGGCGAGGAAGAAGCTCTCGTCGAGTGGATAGCTGAATCCGATGTCGTGGACCGGTCCGCGTTGCGCCCGGGCCACCGAGCCCAATTCGTATGCGCGCGAGCCCAGTACGTAGGTGCCGTCGACGCCGCGCGAGAGCAAGCTCTCCGAGGTCATGGCATGGCAGATGCCCATCACGCTGCTCTTGGGATGGCCGGTGCGGGTCGTCAACTCGGCGAGGGTCATGGGCCGGCCCGCGTCGCAGACGATGCGCAGGATCTCCGCCGCACGCGTCAGCGCGGGGACACGTCCCCGAACGTGGCTCTCGGGAAGTTCATTGGTCCCGGCCCCTGGGTCCGACACCGGCTCAGCGTAGACGATCGACGAGCGCTGATCGTGGTGGTTGGCGCGTCGCGGTTCCGTCGAGCCCCGGCAGGCGGGGTCGACGTGAAATCGCAACGGAGCCAAACGCACTGCGGCCGAGGTGGATCGGCGTTGTTGACAACGTCACAACCGAATGCCTAGTGTGTGTTTCATCACTCGACGGCTGGTTCGAAATTTGAAACGCATCCGTGAGTGTTCGCCTCGCTGCGTGGGTCTCGGACGGGGTGCACGTAGTCGACGTCGACGGGGCGTGGGCGCGTGATCAGCCCAGGCCCGAGGAGAAGTCGATGGCGATTTCCCACCGTCTCGTCGGTGCGATCAGTGTCGTGTTGGCCGTGGCCATGGTTACCGGCGGGTGCACCAAGAAGGATTCGAACGGTCCCTCGACGTCCGGTGGTGCCGGTTCGTCACAGGCCAGCGGTGCTTCCGAGGGCAAGGTCAAGGTGGCGTTCGTGCCAAAGCTGCAGGGGTCGCCGTACTTCGAGGCCATGGACACCGGCGCCAAGCAGGCAGCCGGCGACCTGGGTGACGTCGAGTGGCTCTACCAGGGGCCGACGTCCGCCGACGCCGCCGCGCAGGCCCAGATCGTTCGGTCCTTCATCCAGCAGAAGGTCGACGCGTTGGTGATCGCTCCGAACGATCCCGATTCGATGGCGCCGCTGATGAAGCAGGCTCAGGACGCCGGCATCAAGGTGCTGACCGCCGACACCGACGCTCCGAACTCCGTGCGTCAGGCGTTCGTCAATCAGGCCACCGCCGAGGGGATCGGCAACACCACCGCCGAGACGCTGATGAAGGCGATGGGCGGAAAGGGCAAGTGGGCCATCGTGTCCTGCGGCGAGACCGCGGAGAACCTGAACTCGTGGATCGCGGCCGAGAAGGCCTACGTCTCCGCCAAGTATCCCGAGGCCGAGCTCGTCGACGTGGTGTACTCCGGTGAGGATCAGGCCAAGGGCACCCAGATGGCGACCGACCTGATGAGCGCGCACCCCGACCTGAAGGGCCTGCTCGGGCAATGCACCACCTCGGCCGTGGGCGTCGCCCAGGCGGTCAAGGACGCCAACAAGATCGGCCAGGTATTCACGGTCGGCATCGGCACGCCGAAGTCGATGAAGCCGTACCTGGCCGACGGTTCGTCGTCGGGCTCGATCCTGTGGAACGTGCAGAACCTGGGTTACCTGACGGCATGGGCGGGCGAGCAACTCGCGAAGGGCAAGACGTTCGAGGCGACGAACAAGGTCAACGACCAGATGCCCGCAGTGAAGTGGGACGAGGCCAGCAAGACCCTGGTCCTCGGTGACCCCCTGCTGATCACCACCGAGAACGTCGACCAGTTCAACTACTGACCGTCGGCCCGGCTGCGCGCCAAGGCTTCGTCGCGCAGCCGGGTCGCGGATTCGCTGCCATGGGAGACGTCATGCCGGAGGCCTCACGGCTGACCCTTGCCGGGGTCGCCAAGAATTACGGCGCGGTCAAGGCGATCAAGCACGCCGACATCGAACTGCAACCGGGGCAGGTTCACGCCCTGGTGGGGGAGAATGGTGCCGGCAAGTCGACGCTGATCAAGATCATTTCCGGGGCCACCACGCCCGATGCTGGTGCCATGAGCTACGACGGGCAGCCGGTGTCGATCGCCTCGACGCTCGATGCCATCACGCTCGGTATCGCCACGGTGTACCAGGAACCGCAGCTGTTCGCCGAGCTGACCGTCGCCGAGAACGTCTTCATGGGGCGGGAGATCGTCACGGGTGGCCGGGTCGACTGGGCGGTCCAGAACGAGCGGGTCGTCGGGCTCCTCGAGGCGCTGGACCTGCCCGCGAAACTGGCCACGGCAACCGTCGGCAGCCTGTCGGTGGCGACGCAGCAGCAGGTGTCGATTGCCAAGGCCCTGGCGGGCAAGTGCGGCATCCTCATCCTCGACGAGCCTTCGGCCATCCTGACCGACGCCGAGATCGAGGTGCTGTTCGGCATCATCCGGCGGCTCGCCGACGACGGCGTCGCGATCGTGTACATCTCGCACCGGCTCGACGAAGTGGTCAAGATCGCCGACCAGGTCACCGTCATGCGCGACGGCAGCACCATCGGCACGTATCCGATCGCCGACGTGTCGGTGCGCCGGATGGCCGAATTGATGGTGGGAGAAGCGCTTTCCGAACAATCGGGACCCCGTGCCGTCCCGGCCGGCAAGCCCGTCCTCGAACTCAAGTCCCTCGCCAGGGCGGGTTCCTTCCACGACGTCAGCCTGCGACTGGGTGCCGGTGAGATCCTGGGCCTGTACGGACTGGTCGGATCCGGTGTCGCCGAGATCGCCGAGTGCATCCACGGCCTGGCCAGAGTCAGTTCCGGTGAGATCCTGCTCGAGGGGCGCGCCATCGCGCCGCGCTCGCCGCGGCAGGCTGAGCGCGCCGGCATTGCGCTGCTGCCCGCCAACCGCAAGACCGAAGGGATGTTCTCCTTTCAGTCCATTGCGTTCAACGTCTCCATCGGGCACCTCCGAAAGCTCTCCTGGGGAGGGACATTCGTCGATCGCCGGCGGGAGCGCACGGTGGTCAAGGACCTGATGAAGCGGCTGTCGGTGCGCGCGGCGAACGAGGATCAGGCCGTCGGAACGCTGTCCGGTGGCAACGCTCAGAAGGTGATGCTCGCCCGGCAGCTCGTCGAGCGGCCCAAGCTCCTGCTGCTGGCCGAGCCCACCCAGGGCGTCGACATCGGCGCCAAGGAGGAGATCCACCGCATCATCACCGAGCTCGCCGACAATGGGACGGCGGTGCTGGTCGTCACCTCCGATCTACAGGAGGCGCTGCGGATCACCGATCGACTCCTGGTAGTGCGCGCCGGCACGCTCGCCGCGGAGTTCGGTCCCGACGCCCGGCAGGTCGACGTCCTCGCCGCTGCCGCCGGTGACCGCGAAGGAGCCGCGAATCCGTGAGTACCGCAATCGATCCCAACGCCGCGCCGAGTGCCGAGCCGGTGCGCACCCAGGGCCGCGTCCTGCCCGCACCGGTGACGGCTGCCGAACTCGCCCTGATCGCCGTGCTGGTGGTGTTGTGGATCGGCCTGGCGTTCGCGACGCCCGCCTTCCTCAGCGCGGGTTCGGTCATACCGCTGCTCGTCGAGGTGGCGCCGGTGGCCCTCATCGGCATCGGCATGACGTTCGTGATCATCACGGGCGGCATCGACGTCTCCGTCGGCGGCGCCATCATGGTCTGTTCGGTGGTGACGGCGAAGCTCATGCGTGACCAATCGCTGCCGCTGCTGGGGTGTCTGGTGGTAGCGGTGGCCACGGGTGCGGTCCTCGGACTCGTCAACGGGGCCCTGATCGCCTACGGCCGCGTGCACGCCATCATCATCACCTTCGGTACGGCGAACCTCTTCCTGTTCATCGGTCTGCAGATCTTCGCCTCGCAACCGGTCAGCGGCATGCCCAATACGCTTGCCTGGTTCGGTCGCGGCGTCGACGGCCGCACCCTGTCGGTGCCGCACAGTTTCGCGATCACAGTCGTCATCGCCGCGGTGGCGTGGTGGTATCTGCGCCACACGCCCGGTGGGCGGCACTTCTTCGCCGTCGGCGGTGACCCGGTCGCCGCGCGCCTGGCCGGCATCAGGGTGCAACGCCGGATTCTCGTCGCCTACGTCGTCACCGGGTTGCTCGTCGGGCTCGGGTCCATCTTCACCCTGGCCAAGGGCACCTCCAGCCTCGACCAGTCCGTCGGCTCCGGGCAGGAGCTCGCCGTGATCGCCGCGGTGGTAATCGGCGGCACCTCGATCATGGGCGGGCGCGGTTCGGTGCTCGGCACCGTACTCGGTGCGCTCCTCGTCCAGACGGTCAAATCCGGTGTCACGCAACTTGGTTGGCCGTCTCAGCTGTCCGATCTGTTCGTGGGCATCTTCATCGTCGTTGCCGTGGGAACGGATCTGCTGCGCCGTCGCACCAGGAGGGTTCAGTGAGCGTCGACACCGCAACCCCCGCCGCCGAGAAGTCGACCGGCCGGCGCTGGCCCGACCGCCTCTGGGAGGCGATCCTGACCCAGCGGATCGTTCTGCTCGGCGGGCTCATCGTGGTGGTCGTGGCGTGGTTGTCGTACCTGAGTGCCAACGGATACCTCAGCGGGGACTACGACTTCGACTACATGTCGGCCAGCCTCATCGACGCGGTGCCGCTGGCGCTGCTTGGGTTCGCCGAACTCGTCGTGATCGTCTCTGGGCGGGGTGGCATCGACCTGTCGGTCGGGGCGATGGTTTCGCTCGTCGGAATGATCTTCGGGTTCGCCTACGGCAAGTGGGGATGGCCGTTGTTGGCAGCCGTCGCACTGGCGATCGTCGTCGGTGCGGCGCTGGGAGCGATCAACGGGTTCCTGGTGGCGCGCATCGGCTTCCCCGCGCTCATCGCGACGTTGGCCACCTACTACGCCTATAAGTCCATCGCCTTGGTCATCAACGGGCAAAAGCCCATCAACAGCGCCCAGATCCAGGATCTCTACCCGCTGACCGGTTCGGTGAGCGTCCCGGTCATCGGTGACTACATCCCCGACGTGCCGCTGGGCGTGTTCACCTTCCTGGCCCCGGCGCTGATCGTGCTGTGGCTCGCTCTGGGCCGTGGCACCTTTGGGCGCCGGCTCTACGCCGTCGGGACCAACGACGTGGCGGCACGGTGGGCCGGCGTGAACGTCGGAGGCACCCGGATGCGGGCCTACGTGTCGTCGGGCGTGCTCTCCGGCCTGGTCGCGGTGTACATCACCGCCGAGTTCGCTTCGGCCCGGCCAGATTCCGGCACCTCCGGCAACGGCTTGGCGCTGCCCGCGATCACCATCGCAGTCCTCGGGGGCGTCGCAATCACCGGCGGCATCGGTCGGCTGGCCGGCGTGCTGCTCGCCACGTTGCTCATCGTCTGGCTCAACGCGGGCATCATCCTGTACTTCGAGGGCAACACCGGCACGCAGTTCCAGCTGCTCGCCCTCGGCGTCGTGTTGATCTCGTCGGCTCTGCTCAACGGGTTCACCTCCCGCAGATTCCGCGGCGCCGACTAGCGCCGACCTGGCTGTACGGAAACGGAGACATTCATGACAGTCCTCGATGCGTTCGCGCTGACCGGGAAGCGCGCATTGGTGACCGGTGGCAACCGCGGCCTCGGCTTGGCCTTCGTCAGGGGACTCGCCGAGGCGGGAGCCGACGTCGTGTTCGTCTCCCGCGACGCCGAGCGCAATGAGGCCGCCGTCGCCACCCTTGCCGAGGAAGGGTTGTCGGTCCGGGCGTTCGAGGTCGACATCACCGCCACCGACGGACCCGACGCGGCGATCCGCGGGGCCGTCGAACGGCTGGGCGGGCTGGACCTGCTGCTCAACAACGCCGGGCTGGCGATCCACAAGCCGGCCTTGGAGATCACCGACGAGGAATGGGACCGCGTCTTCGACGTCAACACGCGATCCCTCTGGCGGTTGAGCCGAAGTGCGGGCGCGTACATGAAGGAGCACGGCGGCGGCAACATCCTCAATGTCGGGTCGATCAGCTCCATCATCGTCAACCGGCCACAGTGGCAGCCGTCCTACAACGCGTCCAAGGCCGCCGTGCACCAGCTGACGAAATCCCTTGCGGCCGAGTGGGCGCCGTATGGCATTCGGGTCAACGCGATTGCCCCGGGTTACGTCAAGACCGAGATGGCGCCGGTGGATCGACCCGAGTTCCGCCGGCACTGGATCGAGGACGCGCCGATGCAGCGCTATGCCCTACCCGAGGAAATCGCACCCACCGTGGTCTACATGGCGTCGGACGCATCGGCTTTCATGACCGGTTCGGTGGTCGTCATCGACGGTGGTTACACCGTCTACTGAGTCGAGTCAGCCGGCGCGCTGCAACTCGATGACGGGGATGACGCGCGTCGTCTTGCGCTGGTAGTCCCCGAACTGTGGCTCGACGGCAACCTGTTTGGCGTACACGTCGTCGCGCTCCTGGCCGGTCAGCACGCGCGCGGTGACGGGCAAGGTCTCGGTACCCAGTTCGATGACGGTGTCCGGGTTGGCCACCAGGTTGTGATACCAGTCGGGGTTGGTGTCCGCGCCGCCCTTGCTCGCGAAGACGTAGACACGGTCTCCCTCCACCAAGGGGACCAGAGGAGCGATGCGCTCCACGCCCGACTTCGCTCCGACGTGGTGGACGAGGACCAGTGGCTTGCCCTCGAAGATGCCACCCGCCGTGCCGCCGGTCTCGCGAAATTCGCTGATGACCCGGCGGTTCATCTCGTCGAAGTCGATGCCTTCGGTCATGGAGATCTCCCGTTCGCGCGCTGTCGTGTGATCTTCGTCGTCAGCGGACGCGGGGCCGTGAATATTCCCGGCCGGCGATCGGGGTTGTTTGGGATCGCAACGAACGTGGAATAAGCTTACCTAGGGTAACGATGCGTTGCCTCCATACGCTTGAGGAGACGAGGATCATGAAGGTCAAGGACGTCAAGCTCTTCGCCGTCGTCGGCGGCAGTGCCGCGGTCACGGCAGCCGCCCTCGGGGTGGCAGTCCTGCAGGGACCGGCGAGTTCGGTCGCAGGCGACATGCAGACGGGGGCCACCATCACCCAGAGCGCCGCCCCGAGCACCGCGCCGCAGGAGGTGGCCACGCCTCAGATCAAGGGGCCCGCGCCGCTACCGTCCGAGGAGCAGGGCCTGCCTGGCTGACGTCGACCAACCTCATCGGACCGCCACCGTCCGCTCGCAGCCTCCTGGTCAGCGAGCGGACGGCGCTGTCTCGGCAGCCACCGGCGAGTGATTTGCGGCGCCGAACGCCGCCACCGCGATGGCCCCGCCGACCGCGGCGATGAAGGCGAGCACGACCAACCAGCCCAGCCCGGGCGCCGAGGTGTCGCCGAGCAGCAGCACGCCGACGATTCCCGGCACCACCGTCTCGCCGGCGACCAGAGCCGCCGAAGCCCCGGTGACCGATCCGATCTGAAGCGCGACGGTGAACAGGTAGAAACCGCCGACTCCGGCGACCACCACGGCCCACGCCGCGGGGTCGGTGAGCAGCACCGCGGGCCGCAGCGGATCGACACCGTCGACGATGCGCACCGCGACGGCCAAGGCGCCGAACAGCACGCCCGCAACGAGCCCGGCGGCGACGGCGCCCCGCGCGCCGAGTAGCCGCAGCAGCATCACCCCGGCAAGCGCGAACACCACCGAGAACGCCAACACGCCCCAGTGCACCGCGTCCGTCGTCACGTCGCCACCGACGTGGCCGGCGGTCAGCCCGAGCACGCATAGGGCGACGACGACGGTCACGATGGCCAACCAGTCCCGCAGGTGCAGGCGCACCCCAAGGACGACGACCCCGAGAACGGCCGTCACCACCAGGTTGGCGCTCATGATCGTCTGGGACAGGAACAGCGGTATCAGTCTGGCCGAGACGATGCTTCCCACGAAGCCGACGGCGTCGAGCGCCATGCCGGCGAGGAAGGCCGGCGTCAGCGCCGCCCGGATCGTCGCGGCAAACGACGGCGCACCCGTCGTGCCGACGGTGCCCGGCGTCAGGGCGGCATCCTTGGCGGCCGCGCTGCGCGCACCGTAGGCCTGCAGCACCGATGCGGTGCCATACCCGAAACAGGCCAGAAGGGCCGCAACGATCCCGATCAGCACGGGTCGCCGCCATTCGATGATCGGCGAGTCAGTGCGCCGGTGTAGACAGTCATTGGTTGCCAGTATCGCCGGTCGACTCGTGACACCGTCGCCAATCCGGTGAACGGAATCCGTACCGCTGCGGCTTCCGGCACCCCCGCGCCGTGGCCGATGGCCAACGGCGGCGACTCGCAATGGGATTCGTGAGTGACGAAGGTGTTGGTGCTGCGCCGAGATGCGCGGTGGTGACTGCGTCGAGGTGGACCGCGGAAGCTGCGCCGTCTCGTCCTAGGGGCTGTCGCTACCATCACTCGGTGACGACACTGGTTCTGTCGGTTCTGCTCGCGCTCGCGGTCATCATCGCCGTCACCCTGGGGGTCCTGCTCATCGTCACGTCCCGGCGGCTCGCCGATGCGCGGCGCCGGCTCGAGCGAGCCAGTCGACCGCAGTCGGGCCGGCGCCGCAGACGACGAGGGCTCGCACCGTTCGCCATCCGCAAGACGTGGAAGACCGCCGAGATGTTGCGCGTCAAGGGCATTGGGGCAACCGTTCGCAATTCCATCGAAGATCTGGCCGGCTGGGCCAGCGTCGAGCGACCCGATCTCGCCCGGTTGACCGCAGACGGCAACGTGGTCGTGGTGTTCTCCGACATCGAGGGCTCCACCGAGCGCAACGAGGAGCTCGGCGATCGCGAGTGGGTGAAGGTGCTCCAGCGCCACGAGCAGCTCGTCAGGTCCTCGGTCGATGGCCACGCCGGCCACGTCGTGAAGAACCAGGGCGACGGGTTCATGCTCGCCTTCGGCGATCCCCGTGACGCGCTTCGATGTTGCGTCGAGGTGCAGCAGGCTCTGCGCCAACGCCCGCAACGCTGGCAGAACATCAAGGTGCGCATGGGAATTCACATGGGACCCTCGGTGCGTCGGGGTGACGATCTGTTCGGCCTCAACGTCGCGATGGCCGCCCGGATAGCCGGCCACGCCGAGGGCGGTGAGATCCTGATCAGCGACGCCGTGCGCGCGGCGATGGGTCGGCTCGACGGAATCACGGTGACCGAAGCCGAGCTCGTCGAGTTCAAGGGCATCACCGGGGCCTACCAGGTCTACCCGGTCGCCCTCGAGGCGTGACGGTGGGCTACTCCGTCCCCACCCGTTCGCGGGCGTAGCGCCGCACGGCGTCCTTGGCGACCTTGCCGTTGCTGGTCATGGGCAGCGTGTCGACGAACAGGACGTGCCGCGGCCGCTTGAACGCCGTGAGGCTCGAGCGGACGTGCCCGATCAGCGACTCGGCCGAGGGCCGCGCGCCCGCACGCGCAACGACGACCGCGCAGATCGCCTCACCCCAGTACTCATCGGGCACGCCGACCACCGCGACCGCCTCGACGCCCGCGTGGGTCGAGAGCACGTCTTCGACCTCGCGCGAGGAGACGTTCTCGCCACCGGTGATGATGACGTCCTTGCACCGGTCCACGACCACCAGCCGACCCGCGGCGTCGATCCGCCCGAGATCGCCCGTGCGCAGCCAGCCGTTGGTGGTGGTCGCGCCGTCGGGCCAGTAGGCCGTGGCGACCTGGGCGCCGCGCACCAGGATCTCACCCACGTCGTCGGCATCCGCGTCGATGCGGATCTCGACGCCGGCATGGGGCCGGCCCGCGGTGGCGAGCACGTCGGCGTCACCCGCGGCGCCGGCACGGTGCTCGGCCGGCCCGAGGAACGCCACGTTGCCACCGGTCTCGGTCATGCCGTAACCCTGGTGGAAGTCCACGTCGAGCCGGACGAGCGCCCGGCGCAGCAGATCGGCGGGTATCGCGGCCGAGCCGTAGGCCACGTCGCGCAGCGTCGGCAGCGCGATTCCCGTCTGCTCGAGATGCGTCAACAGCGCATGCAGCATGGTCGGCGCGAGCGAACACGACGTCACGCCGTGTTCGGTCACGGCGTCGACGAACGCGTCGGGTCGGAACGCCGCCATCGGGATGACGGTGGAGCCCGCGGAGTGGTGCACCAGCATGTTGTAACCCGCGACGTGGCACATCGGGAAGGGCAGCAGATACACCCCGCCGGTGCGCACCGATCGACCGGCCACGGTGCCCCGCACCGCGGCGACGATGGACCGGTGAGTGTGCACGACACCCTTCGGCGTCCCGGTCGAACCGCTGGTGAACAGGAGCCAGGCGAACGCATCGGGATCGACCTCGGACTGGTATTCGGCCGAATCCCGTTCCAGGCGTAGCCATCGCGGGTCGTCGAAGGTGACCACACGCTCAAGCGAGGGGATCTGCTGCACGACGTCGGGCACTTCGGTGAGGTACCGCTCCTCGCCGAGGAGCACCGTTGGTGCCGCCGCGGCGAGCTGCCCGAGTCGCTCACCGGGGCTCAGCCGTTGATTGATCAACGCCAGGATGCGGCCACTGCGGGGCACGGCGTAGTAGAGCCGGGCGTAGGAGACGCGGTTGTCGGCGATGACCGCCACTCGGTCGCCGGGCGCGGTGTGGGCGTCGACCCAGGCCGCGACGGCGCCGATCTGGCGGTCGAACTCCGCGAACGTCACCGCGGTGCCATCGGCATCGACGAGAGCGGCGCGGTGGGGCGCCGTGGCCGCCGCCGACGCGAGCAGTCCGTGGATGAGGTCGCTCACGAAGGCCGAGGGTACTATCCGGTCGGAGTCCTCGGCCGGGCGCACGAGCGGTGAGCGACCCTGCCGCTCGTTACGGCCCGTTTACGCCGCGACCCCGATTGGAAAGACCCTCGGGGCAAAGTGATTCGTCGTGACGACTCTGAATCACCTGCCTGCCACGGCCTCCGTCGACCAGGTGGTCGACGCGCTGCGCCGCGACGACGACGTCATCATCGACCAGTTGGTCTCCGAACGCCTGATGGACGAACTCGAAGCCGAGCTGGACCCGTTCATCGACGCTAGCCCGGTCGGTAGCGAGGACCACCTCGGCGAGACCACCCGACGCACGGGTGCGCTCGTCGCACGATCGCCGCTGTCGCACAGACTCATTCGACATCCGACGATCCTCGGTGCGGTCGGGTCGTTCCTCGATCACGCGAGTGCGTTCCAGTTGATGCTGACGCAGGTGATCTCGATGTATCCCGGGGAGAAGGCACAGGGGCTGCACCAGGACGAGAATGCCTGGGACTACTTTCCACGGCGAAGGCCGCTGTGGACGAGTTGATCGCCGCGAAGACGGGGTAACGCGGTGACGTCACGCGCCAGGCGCGCCGGCGGCCGCTGACGGCACGGGCGGCGTCCTGGTGGCCAGTACCAGGCCGACGAGGATCAAGGCAAGGCCGGCCACGTTCCACCCGGTGAGGGGTTCGTCGAGCACGATCACCCCAGCGGCGAGGGCGACTGCGGGGTTGACGTAGGTGAACACCAGGGCACGGGCCGCGCCCACCTCGCGAATGAGCGCGAAGAACACCAGGAACGCCAGGGCCGTGCAGATGACTGCGAGACCTCCCAGCGCCAGCAGCACGCGCGGGGACGGCATCTGCGTCGGCCATGTCGCGGCCGCCGGGCCCACGTAGACGACGGCGGCGATGCCGAGGCAGGCGGCCGTCATCGGAAGGGCGGGTACGTCGGCCAGATACCTGGCGGCGACCAGTGGCGCGATCGCGTAACACGTCGCGACCACCAGAACCTCCGAGACGGGCCACGCACTACCGCCCGTCATCTCCGGGCCCGCGAGCACGGCGACACCGGTGATCCCGACGACCAGACCGGCGATGCGCCGGCCGCCAAGCCGGTGCTCGCCACCGGTCACCCTGTCGAGCACCGCGGCGATGATCGGCGCTGCGGCGATGAGTAGCCCCGTCAGTGAACTCGACAGGTGTCGTTCGGCATCCGAGAGCAACAGCCACGCCGCGATGATCTCGAAGAAGGCGAACACCAGCAGCGGTCTCCAGTGCCGCAGCACCGACCCCCATGCCGTTCGGGACAGGGCAAGGGGCAGGAGCACGGCGGCGCCGACAGCCGTACGCGCGAAGACCAGCACGGGTGCCGAAACACCCTCCACCGCAACCTTGATCAGAAGGTAGGGGATGCCCCAGATGATGCTCATCGCCGCGAACAGCAGCCATCCGCGTGGACTCAATCGCGCATCGAATCGGCGTATCGCGTGACGTGGTGATCGGTCGAGCCGTACTCGTACTGCACGGTGGTGAGCCGCTTGAAGTAGTGCCCGATCGCCAATTCCTCGGTCATGCCCATTCCACCGTGAAGCTGCACCGCGTTCTGTCCGACGAAGCGCGCCGCCCTGCCGATGGTCGCCTTGGCTGCCGACACGGCGCGGGACCGTACCGTGTCATCGGCATCCAGGTTGAGCGTGGCGAGGTACACGGCCGCCACCGACTGCTCGACCTCCATGTGCATGTCGACCATGCGGTGCTGCAGCACCTGGAAGTTCCCGATCGGCTGGCCGAACTGCCGGCGCTGCTTGCAGTAGTCGACGGTGTCCGCCAGCACGCGTCGCATCGCACCGACCGCCTCCGCACACACTGCGGCGGCACCATCGTCGCGCGCCCTCGCCAGCGACGGCCAGGCCCCGCCCTCGTCGCCGAGGAGCGCATCGGCGGGCAGTCGGAGCTCGGACAGGACGAGGTCGGCGGCCCGCCGGTCGTCCACGGTGCGATAGCCGTGCATCGTCAATCCCTCGCGGGCGTCGGCGATGTCGACGGTGAAGAGCGAGATCCCGTTCGGCGATCGTGCGGTGATCAGCAGATGCGTGGCGATCGGGCCGGCGACCACCATGATCTTCGAACCCGAGAGCACCCAGTCGGATCCGTCGCGGCGGGCGGTCGTCTGCACGTCACCCCAGCGGTCACCCGACTGCTCCTCGGCTGCCGCGATGGCGATGATCGCGTTGCCCCCGGCGATGCCATGGAGTAGCGCGTCCGCACGGTCAGCACCGGCTCGCAGCAACAAGCCCGCGGCGACGACGGCGGTGTCCACGTAGGGCTCGATGACCAGTGCCTGCCCGAGTGCCTCGGCGATCACCATGATCTCGACCGGTCCGCCACCACTGCCACCCACGCGCTCTGGAAGTGCCGCACCGAGGATGCCGAGCTCGTCGGCGAATGCCCGCCACACGTCGGGCTGCCAGCCGGCGCCGGTCTTGGCCGCCGCCCGGCTGCCCTCCAGCCCATAGCGGGTGGCAAGGAACCTGGTGAGACCACTGCGAAGCAGCTCTTGTTCGTCGGAGAGTCGGAAGTCCATCAGAGCCCCAACGCCGCCTTGGCCAGGATGTTGCGCTGAATCTCGTTGCTACCCGCGTAGATCGAACCGGCGCGGTCGTTGAGGTAGCGCAGGGGGGCGACGGCCTGCCACGGTTCTCCGCTGACGTAGCCGTCGGGTGGTGGCTCGTACTCGGCGACCGGACCGCCGGGCCGGGTGGCGTGCGGTTGGTAGGCGCGGCCCCGCGGGCCCGCTGCCTCCATCGCCAGTTCGGTCAGCGTCTGGCTGAGCTCGGTGGTCAGCACCTTGAGCATCGACGACGCCGGTCCGGGATGACCACCACCGGCCAGTGCGGCGAGCACGCGGTACTCCAGGATCTCGAGCACGTCGGTCCGGATCCGGGCGTCGGCGAGCTTGCGGGAGAAGGCCGGATCGTCTATCAGGACACCCCGTTGCGGCCCCGGTTGAGTCGCGGCGGCGGCCGTCACCTGCTCCGCCATCACCTGCAGGGCGGGTGCGCTGGCACCGCCGCCGCGTTCGAACTCCAGCAGATACTTGGCCACCGTCCAACCGTCGTCCACGTCGCCGACGACGTTGGCCTTCGGCACGCGGACCTCGTCGAAGAAGACCTGGTTCTGGATCTCCTCGCCCGACGTCATGACCAGTGGCCTGATCCTCACGCCGGGTGAGGTCATGTCGATGAGCACGAACGTGATGCCCTGCTGCTTCTTGGCGACCCGGGACGTCCGTACCAAACCGAACATCCAATTCGCTTCTCGCGCATGGGTGGTCCAGATCTTGCTGCCCGTACACACCAGGTCGTCGCCGTCGTCGACCGCGGCCATCGTCAGAGCGGCCAGGTCGGATCCCGCCTCGGGTTCGGAGTAACCCTGGCAGAAGAACACCTCACCGGTGAGGATGCGGGGCAGGAAGAAATCCTTCTGCGCCGGCGTCCCGTACGCGATGATCGCGTGCGCCACCATGCGAATCCCCATGGGCGACAACGACGGTGCGCCAGCCAGGATCGATTCCTTGCTGAACACGTAGTGCTGGGTCAGACTCCAGTCGCATCCGCCGTGCTCGACGGGCCACGCCGGCGCCGCCCAGCCGCGCTCGTGCAGGATCCGTTGCCACTGCAGGCTCGCCTCGTGATCGCTGTACACGCTGGTCATCGAGCGGCCGGAGCGGCGCAGCTCGGGTGTCAGCCGTTCCTCGAGGAAGCTGCGCACCTCGTCGCGGAACGCGAGGTCGGTGGCCGACCAGAGAAGATCCATCGTCGTGCCCCTCGCTAGATGACCGTTGTCCCCTCAGCAGTAAACCTAGTTACCTACGTGGGCATGACGGCGGGGTGCGCTACTCCGGGTCGGGGTTCTGGTGCAACGCCTGCCGGGCCAGGAACTCGCGGTAGTAGCTCAACGATTCGTCGGCGATGACGGCCGGCAGAACCAGCTCCCACCACCGCGCGAACCGGTTCCGGAGATCGGCACCGTCGGCGAGTGCACTGGAGAGCACTTCGGCACCCAGCATGCCGGCGACTATCGACGAGCTGGTGGCATCGACGTCGACGGTGGCGCGAAGGTCACCCTCGGCGACGCCGGTCTTGACCTGCTCGGTGAGCTCGTCGACCAAGACCTGAAAGGTGCTCTTGGCCGCGGGATTGAAGCCACCGAAGGTTCGGATCAGGCGGGCACCCGCCCGGGCCACCCGGTCGTTCTTCAGCACGTCGGTGACCACGAAGGAGCCGTGGATCACGTTCTCCATGGCCGGCGAGCTGGACCGGCCGGCCGATCGGAACGCACTGAGCACGCTCTCGGTGCCCTCTTCGATGATCGCGGTCGCCAGGGCTTCCTTGGAGTCGAAGTGGTAATACAGTGCGCCCTTGGTCAAGTCGGCCCGGTCGATGATGTCGCCCAAGCCGGCCGCCGGATAACCGATCTCGTTGATCAGATCGACTGCCGAGTCGATGATCTTCCTGCGGGTCGCCTCGGATCGAGCCTGGCGCACCATTTTCCAGCACCTCCGTCGAGCCATCGTGGTGGCGGTCGTTGGACGGGATCATAGATCGTCGGCCCCGAGAGGCGCGGCATTCCTGATCGCGAGTGCCGATCTCCGTCTGATGGACCCCATGAAGTAGGGAAGGCGGTCCGGACTCGCGAAGCCCGGGAGGGCTAGCAATAGGACCGCCTCGAAATCCGCGAAGAACCGCTCGGCGTCGTCGAGATTACTCGTCTGCCTCACCCCTAGGTAAAGGGAGGTCATCAGGCGCGCTACCTGCGCGGTGTCGCACTCGGGTCGGATGTCGCCGTTCACGACTCCGCGCTCGAGGATCTCGGTTAGACCCCGAATCCAGTTCTCCGACGTCTTGGCCTGCATCCCGTCGAATCGGCCAATGGACTCGAAGAGGTTGATCGCTGCGCGGGTCAGCGGATCGCCGACGTCGGCAGCGGCGATCAGGAACACGTAGTCGATCAACGCCTCGAGCCCGCCGAGCCCGAGGGCGATCCGATTGGATCCGACCGCACAGGACGGTTCGCGGTGGTGTTCGACGATGGCGGTCGCCAGCGCCATCTTGGAGCGGAACTGGGTATAGAGCACGCTCTTGGTGACCTCGGCAGCCGCGACGATGTCCTCCAGGTTCACCTGGCTGTAGGGCCTGACGGCGAATTGCCGCGCCGCGGCACGCAGGATGTGGGATCGCGTGCGGTCACCGCCGTCGTCGACGGGCTTGGTCACCGCCGGCCCCCGTCCTGGTCGAGGAGACGTTCGGCGTCCCCACACGTGCGTGGACCAGCCGCCGTGTACGGCCGGTCCGCGATCATTGGTCGTCAGTGTCGCAGATGGGTGCCTGCCGGCCCCGCACGACGAACCGAGTCGTGAAATTCGTGCTGCAGTTCATTCCAAAAGTATGTAAAGTAGCCGTTGTGGCAACTTCCGGTCTGAAGTCGGCGCCCAGGTCTGGTCGCGTCGATCCCGGCGTGGGGCCCGTACGCCGTCTCGAGCCAGCGGACTACACCGGTGAGGTGACGAGGCGCGAGGCCGTCACGTGCGCACCATCCCTGGCCTCGCCGCGCAGCCAACGCATCGTGGACCTTGGCTACGTATCCGACAATCGACCAGCTAATTCGGAGTGACAAGGCCTATGTGGGACGAAGAAGTGGACGTCGCGGTCATCGGCGCGGGCATCGGCGGGTTGGCCACTGCCCTCGCAACGGTCGAGGCCGGCGGTGAGGTGTTGGTGGTGGACCCGTACTCGGAAGTCCGCGAACACGCCCCCGCCGGGGTACTCCGAGAGCGCGTCGGCGCGCTGCGCCGGTCGTTGCTGCCCGATACCGCGGACTTCGAGACCAACGAATACCTCGCCGCCGTCACCGATGGCGTGCTGAAACCCGTGGAACCCGCAGTCGGCGCAGCCGTGCCCCGACGCGAAGCCAGGAACCTGACGAGCGACGAGGCCTACGGCCGCTTCGTCGAACCGTTCTTCGGATCCCGGCTCAACGCCTGGGCGTCGCAGTGCATTTCCTCGCCCTACGGCTTGCTCTACACGAGCATGCGCAACTGGCCCACGACCAGCATGCGGTCGGCGGGCGGTGAATCCATCGAGGTCTTCTCCGTCGGATCGATGCCGTGGGCCGACGACCTCGGGGAGGTCGCGCTACGCGGGTGGCTGACCGCTCAGGCCAAGGACCGCGAGGTCGAGATTCGGACGAATTGCCCCCTGGAGCGGATCGTGTTCGAAGAAGGACTCATCGTTGGGGTGGTCGTGTCGACCCCGGACGGGCCACGCGCGGTGCGGACGCGGGCCGGCATCACCTTCGCCCCCGCCGATCAAGCCGACGACGACGTCGACGGCGACCTCGCCCCGGCCGCGGCGGATCGCCTGCAAGTGTGCATCGTCGGTCGCACGGCCAGTCGCTACGCCCGCGTGGAGCTTCTCGATACGGAGCCGGCAAACCCGAGCCGGCCCACCTGCACGGGGTCCCGCAAACAGCTACGCGATGGCTTGCACGACACGCACCGACCGTCCCTAGACGGATGGCGATGCGGAAAAATGTACGGGTACCCGCCGCTTGGCGAGTAGCGAGGCCATCTCGTCACCGCCAAGCGGTCGCGACAGCAGGAAGCCCTGGGCGCGGTGACAGCCGTGGTGCAGCAACGTCAGCGCCGCCGCTTCGGTCTCCACGCCCTCGGCCACCAACTCGAGTTCGAACGCCTCGGCGAGGGCGATCACGGCACGCACGATCGCCAGGTCATCCGGGTTGGACCCGAGGTCGGTGACGAAGCTGCGGTCGATCTTGAGCACGTCGACCGGTAGCGACTTGAGGTGGGACAGCACGCTGTAACCGGTCCCGAAGTCGTCGATCGCGATCTGAACTCCGGCGTCCCGCAGACCTGCGAGCGTGACGCTGGTGGTCTCCAGGTCCTGCACGACGACGCTCTCGGTGATCTCCAGGCAAACCGACCCTCGCTCCAGCCCGAAGTCGCGTAGGACGTTGGCGACCGTCTCGACGAACCCGTCGGTGACGAGTTGCACGGGGGAGACGTTGACCCGCAGGACCACGTCGTCGGCGACACCGAGGGCACGCCATCTGGCGAACTCCGCGCACGCCGTCCGCAACACCCAGCGGCCGAGGTCGCCGGCCAGGTTGATCGACTCGGCGACGGCGATGAAGGCGGCCGGAGCGAGCAGCCCCCGGGTGGGGTGGTTCCACCGGACCAGCGCCTCCGTCGCGAGCACCTCACCGGTGCGCATGTCGACTTCGGGAAGGTATTGCAGGAAGAGTGCGCCATTCTCGATGACGTCCTGAAGATGGAGCTCGATGTCGTTGCGATAGTCGGTGCGCAGCGACATCTCGTCGGAGAACACGGCCACCTGGTTGCCGCCGGCCGCCTTGGCGGCCAAGACTGCCTGGTCGGCGCGGCGGAGCAGATCCGACGCATTGTCCTGGCCGGGCGCACCGAAGGCGACGCCGATGCTCACCGTCCTGGTGAGCATCTCTCCGTCGATGGCGACCCGTTCGCGCAGTCCCGATAGCAGCCGGTCGGCGAGGTGCTCCACGTCGGCAGCCGAGGTCGCCGAGGGCGGCACGACGACGAATTCGTCGCCACCGAGGCGCGCGATGACGCTGGCTTCTCCTGAGGTCTGCTGAAGGCGCTCGGCGAGCACCCGGATGAACCAATCGCCAGCGCTGTGACCCAGGTAGTCGTTGACCGTCTTCAGCCGGTCCAGGTCGATGTAGAGCACCGACACGGGGCCGGGGAGGCCCCCGTTCAATCGGGAGTTGAGGTGGTCGATGAGTGCGCGGCGGTTCTGCAGTCCGGTCAGATCGTCGTGCTCGGCCAGGTAGCGCAACCGCTCCTCGGCCTTGACGCGGGCCTGTGCCTGGGCGAACAGCGAGGCGATCGCTTCGAGGGCATTGAGCTCCTCGGGCTTCCACTCCCGGTCGCCGAACTTGACGAACCCGAGCACACCCGTCGTCAGGTCACCCGAAACCAGGGGGGCCGCCGCCATCGACGTCTCGGGGACGCTGCGTCCCTCCTCGATCCGCTTCTGGTAGTCGTCGTTGTCCGGGCGGAAGACGGTCGGAGTCTTGCTGTGCTCGGCGAGCGCGAACACCGGATCGGCATCGGCGAAGTAGACGACCTTCAGGGGGTCCGGATCTGGCACGCCGGGCCGCGGGGGCCATTCGGCGACGAGGATCGAGGCTCTGATGGTGTGGTCGTTGTAACGCAGGAAACTGACGTCCACGTCGAAGTATTCGACGAGGACCGCGAGAACTTCCTGGGAAACCGTCGCAGAGGTGGCCGCGTTCAAGGCCATGAGACGGACGGCGACGGTGGTCACCAGCCTGTCCAGGCTCAGGCGCGGAGTATCTGCGGACACCGGTTTAGCGTAACCGGGGCGCGTCGATATCGAGGGCTCGCCGCCGGCTGCGGATCGTCGTCGGCGGTGCCAGGGCCAACCGGAGCATGAGCGCGGGCGTCTCCCGGGCGTCCGCTTCGATGCCCACCACATCGAGGTACCGGGATCGCAATGTGGTCAACTCGGCCGCATGTCCGGGTGCAACGGCCACGACGTCCTCGTCGTCCCTGACATAGAAGAAGGACGGCGAGATGGGTTGCACCGCGAGTCCGCGTTCCTGTGCGGCGATCCAGACGGCCTCGACTGCCGACCCGCCCCGTGCGTAGTCGGAAAGGCGATCCCCGTCGACGCACACCACCGCCAGGGCTGAACTGCTCTCGATCCGCGCGGTGGTCTCGGCGCCGAGGATGCCGCCGCCGTCCCAGGCCGCGAGTTCCGCCATGACTTCGGGCCGACGCAGTATCTCCAGGGCCAGGTCAGCGCCGGGTGCCAACTCGAGGCTCCTGACGTCGATGCCGGAGTCCTCGTCGGGGTCCCCCGGCCAGCGCAGCTCCGACACCATCTCGGCGTGCATGCGCGGAGTGAGGTAGCGGATGCGGTCGGCGGCACCACAGATGCCGGCGACGTCGTCGATGGCAGTGCGGGAGGTGAGCAGGTGCAGTCGAGCGCCTTCCCGGCCCGCGACGTCGGCCAGCTCGTCGGCCAAGAACTTCGGAAGCGGCGCACCCGTCCCATGGTGGCGATTGGTCTCCCGGCGCAACACCGCCGCGTGAAGCGCCGCCCGGTCGGCGTCGGTGCCCTGGACCAACCGGATCCTGGCGGTCAGCGGGGACACCTCGTGCTCCGTGGTCGCGGGCTCGGCGTAGTCGACCTCGCCGACGAAGCCGTGGGCCGCCGCCGCCGAGCGCGCGTTGTACACCGCAGCGCCGACCGCGACCGCGCTGCCGCGGAATCGGACGTCGATGGCGGTCGTGCGCTCGGGTGCCAGGCGGATGGTCACCGTGCCGGCCGAGGCGGTGATGGTCCACGGCTGCACGTTGCCCCCGGACGGGGCGCGATTGGCCGCCACCAGGATGGCGTGCACCGGATCGGTCGGAAGATCGTGTTCCGTTGCATCCGGTCTCGATTCGACCACCGTGGCCGTTGGCGAGGTGATCTGGTCGAATGCCGAGCCGACGTCGAGGCTGATCCGGCCGGACGAAAGCGGTTCGCCAAGGCCGATTCTGCGCACCGCCTCCGCGACCGCTCCGGCGCCCAGTGTCACGTCCCCGGCCAGCTGGGGCCACGTGGACAGCGAGTGCCCCACCTCGAGCAGCGAGGCGGCTCCCCGGGGCGTCAGGCTGCCCACCTCGATGAGCCGCATGACGTACGGCACCTTCTCGGGACCACTCAACCCTTCGAGCACCGCGAGGTCGACGTCACCGAGCAGGCCGTGAAAGATCGGCCGCCCCGGCTCGGCGTCGAACCGCTCGACGTCGACCATGCCGCGATCGCTGGTCGCCATGAGGACCGGCAGCCCGCGTTCCCGAGCCTCCAGGCGCACCAGTGTCTTGACGTCGAGGGAGTCGCACTCCTCGACGACGACGTCGAGTCCGTCGAGGAAGGCGCCGATGTCGTCGGCGCTCACCCCGGCTGGCATCGTCCGCACCGCCAGATAGGGGTCCAGTTCGGCGATCCTGCGCGCGGCCGCGACCGTCTTGTTGAGCCCGAGATCGAAGACGCCCGCCGGCACCCGGTTGAGGTTCGACACCTCCAGGTCGTCGAAGTCCGCGAGCCGCAACTCACCAACGAGGCCCTCCATGGCCAGGGTATGGGCGATGACGTGACCGGAGCTGAGCCCGATCACTCCGATGCGAACCCGGCTCAGCCGGTCCTGTTCCGCGGTCGTGATGAGATTTCGGTTGCGGTCCAGTCGAAGTCGTCGATACGAGCGCGGCCCCAGGATCTTCACGACGGCACGACGCCACGGATAGTAGGCGAAGCTGGGCCGTTCCCCGACGTGGCCGGACTCGAGCGTGGGGCCCAGGCGCCGCAGCGCGGCATCCTGCTGCGCCCACGAGTCGACGAAGTCGATGGAGGGGTCCGCGCGAAGTCGATCCAAGGTCAGCGCGTCGTCTTCGACGTCGGCGTCCAACAACCGAGCCGCGCTGATCGGGACGTCGTTTGGCCCGGTCACCGTGCCATGGCCTGGCTCGCGGTCGGGTCGAGTTGAGCCGATACCGTCGCCATCTCCGAGAGGATCTTCGAGACCTGTTCCGGATCTGCGTGATTGGCGAATGTGCGCCGGTCCCACCACATCATCTTCGTACGGTATCGCTCGTCGGGGTACGGTGTCGCGGCGATCGGTGCCACCACCCCTCCGGACGTGCGCCAGCTCTCCAGGATGTACGGGGCGGAGGTCGCCATGCAGAACTGGATGCCCATGATCGCCATCGCATGGAATCCGCTGCGCGCCAACGCTTTGGATAGCCGTCGCGCCGTCTCACGGTCGTCACTGATCCATGCGGCCTTCATCTCCAGGACACCGAATGGAACGCGGTCGTCGATCATCTTGCGGACGGCGTGAAGTCCGGGTTGGCCGGTCCACTCGACCGTGGCGTGCGAGTCGTCGGCGCAGGTGAGTGGCCCCTTGGCGCGTACCCCGCCGATCATGCGTCCCGCCGTGTCGATGGTGGCCCAAAACAGCGCCGTGTCCGAGCCGTCGCGGATGGCATCGACGTCCAAGGCGCACTCGACACCGTGATTTCGGTAGCTGCGCTCTGCGCCGCGGAGGTATTCCTCCCACAATTCTCGGTCGATGTCCGGCCGGGTGACTACGGTGGTGCATTCGGAGTCGGCGTCCCACCAGCTGATGTTCTCGGTGAATGGGAAGTCGTCGACGGATCGCAATTCGAGGGGGCGGGGGAACATTAATCTCTCTTTCGTGTGGTGGTGGCGAAGTCGCCGCTGACTGCGGTCTTTCGCATATTCCGTGCGGCAAATGCCGATTAAGTATCAGTGCCAGGATGACGCCACGGCACTCTAAGATTGGCGATTTTTGGATATGCATCGACGCCCCGCCCGGAACGGCAATTGCTCGCTAATTCGTCCTGATTTGAGGTGTTTGCAAGTTAGCGACGACGACCTACGTGGCCGCCATGAAAGCACTCCCAAGGGGATAGCTGAGACATCCGCGGCAAATTAGGCACCCACTGCCATTGTGCTCGCGTACCCCGGGCGGCTATGAGTAATACGGGCCGCGTTACCTCATCCGGCCCCCGGCAGAGGAGTAGAGCGTGAAGGTGTTCCAGGATTTGCACGAGTTTGCGGCGGCCCTCGGCAGCCAATTCGGGCCCACCGACTGGATGGAGATCGACCAGGATCGGGTGAATCTGTTCGCCGATGCCACCGACGACCACCAGTGGATCCACGTCGATCCCGAGCGTGCGGCAAACGGACCGTTCGGTGGCACGATCGCGCACGGCTTGCTCACGCTCTCGCTGCTCCCGCACTTCTCGCATCAGCTCTACCGCGTTGAGGGCGTGGCTCTCGCCGTCAACTACGGCTACGACAAGGTGCGGTTCATCACGCCGGTCAAGGTCGGCGCGAAGATCAGAGCGCGCGGTGAGGTCATCGCGATCAACCGGCTCGACGGTGCCGTACAGGCAACCACGAAGATCACCATCGAGATCGAGGACGCCACCAAGCCTGCGGCGGTAGTGGAGTCGATCGTGCGCTATCTGGCCTGACCGCAGGCCGCCCGGTCAGGTGGTGCGCTGCGCCGCCTTGACGAGACCGCCCCCGATGATGAGTCGCTGGATTTCGCTGGTGCCCTCGTAGAGACGCAACAGGCGGACGTCGCGGTAGATGCGCTCGACGGGGACGTCGTGCATGTACCCGGCACCGCCGTGGACCTGAACCGCGAGATCGGCCACCCTGCCCACCATCTCGGTGCAGAACAGCTTCGCGGTGGACGGCGCGATTCGCCGGTCCACGTCGTCCACCCACATCCGGGCGGCGTCGCGAACCAGCGCGCGGCCAGCCATGACCCCGGTCTGCATGTCCGCCAGCATGGCCTGGACGAGTTGGAACTGGCCGATGGGCGTGCCGCCCTGCGTCGCCGTCGCGGCGTAACCGACCGATTCGTCCAGGGCGCGCTGAGCCGTGCCGACCGACAGCGCGGCGATGTGGATGCGACCGCGGGCCAGCGAGGTCAGCGCGGCCCGGTAACCAATGTCCTCGGCGCCCCCGATGAGCGCATCGTCACCGACTCGGACGTCGTCGAAGGTGACGTCGGAGGTCCATGCGCCCTCCTGGCCCATCTTGGCGTCCTTGGCCCCTACCGTGACGCCCGCGGCGTCGGCCGGTACCAGGAACACGGCGATGCCCGCCCCTGCTGCATCCGCTGGCCGTGTCCTGGCGAAGACGATGAAGAGGTCGGCGGTGGGGGCGTTGGTGATGTATTGCTTGCGGCCGTTGATCACCCAGCTCCCGTCGTCGCGAACGGCCTTGGTGCGCAAGCCGGCTGGATTGGATCCCGCACCCGGTTCGGTGAGTGCGAACGACGCGACGACTTCCCCCGACGCGATGCCCTCCAGCCAGCGCCCCTTCTGCTCGTCGGTGCCAAACCCGACCAGTACCTGGCCAGCGATCCCGTTGTTGGTGCCGAACATCGACCGCAGCGCCAGCGTCGTGTAGCCGAACTCCATGGCCATCTCCACGTCCTGGACGAGATCGAGGCCGAGGCCACCCCAGTCCTGCGGGATGGCGTACCCGAACAGGCCCATCTGCCTGGCCTGTTGCCGGATGTCGTCGGGCACCCGGTCGCCGTTGGCGATCTCCAGCTCGCGCGGCATCACGACCGACCGGACGAAGTCGCGGGTGGCCCCGAGGATGTCCCGGAAGTCCTGCTCGCTGACCGTGGAATCTGGCATGCGTCGCTACTCCTGACGGCGGGGCTGCTTTGATGGGCGGAAATATCATATTTTATGTATCGAGGATCTCGGCCAGGAAGGGATGGGTTCACATGCCGTTGCTCGAGGGACGGACCGCAGTGGTCACGGGTGGAGCGCAGGGGATTGGCTTGGCAATCGCCGAGCGCTACGTCGCCGAGGGAGGGCGCGTGGTGCTCGGTGATCTCGATCCGGTGGCGACCGCAGCGGCGGTGCAAAGACTCGGCGGACCCGACGTCGCCGCGGCCGTGCGATGCGACGTGACGAACGCGGGCGACGTCGAGGCGCTCATCGCCGCCGCCGTCGAGACCTTCGGCGGGCTCGACGTGATGGTCAACAACGCGGGCATCACCCGTGATGCCACGATGCGCAAGATGACCGAGGAGCAGTTCGATCAGGTCATCGCCGTCCACCTCAAGGGCACCTGGAACGGAACCCGCATGGCGGCGGGTGTGATGCGTGAGAACGGCCGCGGGGCGATCGTCAACATCTCCTCCATCTCCGGCAAGGTGGGCCTGATCGGTCAGACGAACTACTCGGCCGCCAAGGCGGGAATCGTCGGTCTCACCAAGGCCGCCGCCAAGGAAGTCGCCCACCTGGGAGTGCGGATCAACGCCATCCAGCCCGGGCTCATCCGCTCGGCGATGACCGAGGCCATGCCGCAACGCATCTGGGATGCCAAACTCGCGGAGATCCCGATGGCGCGCGCCGGTGAGCCCGACGAGGTGGCAAAGGTGGCGCTCTTCCTGGCTTCCGACCTGTCGTCCTACATGACGGGAACCGTGCTGGAAGTCACTGGCGGACGGCATATTTGATGGCTGCTACTGGCTCTCGACGGTGACGGCATGACGAAACTGGCACAGACCCCCGGACTGACCGACGTGCAGACCGAGATCGTCGGCGCGGTGCGACGATTCGTGGACCGCGAGATCATCCCCAACGCTCAGCGGCTCGAGCACGCCGACGCCTATCCGCAGGAGATCGTGGACGGGATGGCCGAGCTGGGGCTCTTCGGGCTGATGATTCCCGAGGAGTACGGCGGGCTGGGGGAGTCGCTGCTCACCTACGCGCTGTGCGTCGAGGAGCTGGCCCGCGGCTGGATGAGCGTGTCCGGGGTGATCAACACGCACTTCATCGTCGCGTACATGATCCGCCAGCACGGCACCGACGAGCAGAGGCGACGGCTGCTGCCCAGGATGGCCACCGGTGAGGTGCGCGGCGCGTTCTCGATGTCCGAGCCCGAACTGGGTTCCGACGTCGCGGCCATCAGGACCAAGGCGGTACGCGATGGTGACGGTGGCTACACGATCACCGGGCAGAAGATGTGGCTCACCAACGGTGGCAGCTCGACGCTGGTCGCCGTCCTGGTGAAGACCGACGAGGGCGCCGACAGGCCGCACCGCAACCTCACCGCGTTCCTGATCGAGAAGCCGGCGGGTTTCGGCGAGGTGCTTCGCGGGCTGACGATCCCGGGCAAGATCGACAAGCTGGGGTACAAGGGCATCGACACGACCGAGCTGGTCTTCGATGGTTACCGGGCCGCGGCCGCCGACGTGCTCGGCGAAGTGCCCGGCCAGGGCTTCTTCCAGATGATGGACGGCGTGGAAATTGGTCGGGTCAATGTCTCCGCGCGGGCCTGCGGTGTCGGCCTGCGTGCATTCGAACTCGCGATCCGGTATGCCCAGCAGCGCAGCACCTTCGGCCAGCCCATCGCCGAACATCAGGCGATCGCCTTCCAACTGGCCGAGATGGCCACCAAGGTGGAGGCGGCTCACCTGATGATGGTCAACGCGGCGCGTCTGAAGGACACCGGTGAACGCAACGACGTCGCCGCCGGGATGGCGAAATACCTTGCCAGCGAGTTTTGTTCGGAGGTCACCGAGCAAAGCTTCCGCATTCACGGCGGGTACGGCTACTCCAAGGAGTACGAGATCGAGAGACTGATGCGTGACGCACCGTTCCTGTTGATCGGCGAGGGAACCAGTGAGATCCAGAAGACCATCATCAGCAAGAGTCTGTTGCGTGAGTACCAGCTCTGAGCCGATGTTCGCCGGCCGTCCGCAGCTGTCCGACGACGTCGCGCGCTATGTGCGGCGTCGGATCTTCGACGGAACGTTCCGGTCCGGTGAGTATCTGCGCCTCGAACAGCTGGCCGCCGACCTGGGCATCAGCGTCACCCCGGTGCGCGAGGCCCTCCTGACCCTGCGCGCCGAGGGATTGCTGAACCAGCTGCCGCGCCGGGGTTTCGTGGTGCTCGAGGTGACCGCGCGCGATGTCGCCGACGTCGCCAACGTCCAGGCCTTCGTCGGTGGTGAGCTCGCGGCCCGGGCGGCGGCCAACATCACCGATGACCAGCTGGCCCGGCTGCAAGCCATCCAGGCGGAGCTGGAGCGTGCCTACGGCAGCAGCGACGTCGATTCGATGGTGCGGCTGAACCACGAGTTCCACCGCTTGGTCAACGTGGTGGCCGACTCACCCAAGCTGACGCAGTTCATGTCGGGCATCACGCGGTATGCGCCCGAATCGGTGTTCCCCACGCTGCCAGGCTGGTCCCAGCAGTCGACCGAGGACCACCGCCGCGTCATCGACGCGTTGAAGCGGCGCGACAGCTCCCGGGCGAGAACCGCGATGGCCGAGCACTTCACCGTGGGCGTCGAGCCCCTCACCGGGCACCTCGTCGAGATCGGCGTCATCGCCGAACCCGGCGCGGCAACCGTGCCCGACCCGGGTTCGTGATCGAATTATGGCCCCATCAAGCGGAATTCGCCTTCTTGGTTGCCCGCCGATGATAGGTTCCACTAGATACTCAGCAGTCGAGCGGGCAAGAGGGGCAACGTGGCCGATGAAGTTCTGATCGAGCGCCGGGACCGGACGCTCGTCATCACCATCAACCGGCCGGAGGCGCGCAACGCCTTCAACCTGGCCGTCGCCAAGGGGCTGGCGGACGCGATGGACGAACTCGACGACACCCCTGAGCTGTCGGTGGCGATCGTGACCGGTGCCGGTGGAACCTTCTGCGCCGGGATGGATCTCAAGGCATTCGTGGCCGGTGAGGTCCCCTCGATCCCAGGCCGCGGGATCGGCTTCACCGAACGTCCACCGCGCAAGCCGGTGATCGCCGCCGTGGAGGGTTACGCCCTCGCCGGCGGCACGGAACTCGTGCTCGCGACCGATCTGGTGGTGGCGTCCAGAACGGCCAAGTTCGGCATTCCCGAGGTCAAGCGAGGCTTGGTGGCCGCCGGTGGTGGCCTATTGCGGCTGCCGCACCGACTTCCCTATCAGAAGGCCCTCGAACTGGCGCTCACCGGTGACAGCTTCACGGCCGAGCAGGGGGAGCAGTGGGGTTTCGTCAACGTCGTGACCGAACCGGGTGAGGCGCTCGAGGGCGCCCTTGCCCTCGCCGATCGGATCTCGGCCAACGGTCCGCTGGCGGTGGCGGTGACCAAGGAGGTCATCGTCAAGTCCGCCGGCTGGAGTGAAGACGAGATGTGGCGCAAGCAACGCGATCTCATCACTCCGGTGTTCGCCTCCAAGGATGCGATCGAGGGCGCCACCGCATTCGCCGAGAAACGGGCACCCCGCTGGACGGGGACCTGACGCGGTTGCAGTCCAACGACCCGACCACCGGCGAGGAGCGCAGGTGTGAGTGAGCGGATGCTCGACGAGTTGGGTTTCTACCTGCTCGCCGGCGCCGGCGGGGACGGTCCGGCCGGGCTGATGGCCGAGGCGCGACGCGGGGAGGAGCTCGGGTTCGGCACCGCCTTCGTCTCCGAGCGGTGGAACGTCAAGGAAGCCTCCTCGCTGACCGGTGCGGCCTGCGCCGTCACCAGCCGCATGCAGATCGCCACCGCCGCAACCAATCACAACACCCGTCACCCGTTGATCACGGGGTCGTGGGCCACGACGATGCACCGGTTGTCCGGGGGCCGGTTCACCCTAGGCATCGGACGCGGGATCGGTGCCATCTACGGTGCCTTCGGCGTCCCCGCGGTGACGACCGCCCAGATGGCGGACTTCGCGCGGGTGATGCGCCGGCTGTGGCACGGCGAGCTCATCGTCGATCACGACGGACCGATCGGCACGTACCCGGTGCTCTTCCTCGACGGCGCCTTCGACGAGGACATCCGGCTGGCGATCGTGGCATTCGGTCCGCGGACGCTCGCCCTCGGCGGTCGCGAATTCGACGACGTCATCCTGCACACCTACTTCACGCCCGAGACGCTGCAGCGCGCCGTGAAGACGGTCAAGGACGCCGCGGAGGAGGCGGGCCGTGATCCGGGAGCGGTCCGGGTGTGGTCGTGCTTGGCGACCGTCGGCGATCACCTGCCAGAGCAGCTGCGGCTGAAGAAGACCGTCGCCCGGCTGGCCACCTATCTGCAGGGGTATGGCGATCTACTGGTGTCCACCAACGGGTGGGATCCGGCCGTGTTGAGCCGATTTCGGGACGATCCGGTGGTGCAGTCGGTGCCGGGCGGCATCGATCATCGTGCGACCCCCGAACAGATCGAGCACATCGCCACGCTCATTCCCGACGAGTGGCTCGAGCCCGCGGCCACCGGGTCGGCACGGCAGTGCGTCGACCGCATCCGCAAGGAGTTCGACTACGGCGCCGACGCGTTGATCATGCACGGTGCCACCCCGGACGAACTGGAGCCGATCGTCAGGGCATACCGGGCTGGCGACCGACGACGATGATCACGTGTATCCCAGGGCACTGTTCTCGATCTTGATCCTGGTGTGCAACATCAGCGCGTTGGCTGCGCTGAAGACGATGGCGGTCAGCCACGCGGAATGAACCAGGGGCAGCGCCGCTACCTCTGCCACGACGGCCGCGTAGTTGGGATGGTGCATCCACCGATACGGTCCGCTCGTCACCAGCGGCGCGTTCGGGATGACGATCACGCGGGGGTTCCATCGCTTGCCAAGGACGATCGCACACCACCAGCGCGTGATGGTGCTCAGGACGACCACCGCCACCATCGGCCATCCGAGCCACGGGAGGAACGGACGGTGCAGACCCCAGACCTCGGTGATGCACCCGAAGAGCAGGAGCCCATGCATGGCGGTCATCACGGGGTAGTGGCCACGGCCGAATTCTCGGCCTCCCTGGGCGAGTGACCACGTGGCGTTGCGGCGGGAGACGGCGAGTTCGACCAGACGCTCGATTGCGACGGCCAGGATGAAGGCGTAGTACACGGTCGCCCTACCAGCCCAGCAGCAGCAGTTCGAAGCTGAAACCGGGGCCCATCGCGAGCATCACGCCAAGCGAGCCCCTCGGCGGTGGTGCGTCGAGGGTGCGGTTCAGGACGTCCAGCACCGAGGCCGAGGAGATGTTTCCGTGTTCGCGCATCGACTCCCAGCTGTGGCGAAGGGCCTCGAGCGGCATGCCGACCGCCTGCTCGATCGCCTCGAGCACCCGCGGCCCGCCCGGATGGCAGATCCAGGTGGAGACCTCGTCGATGCACAGCCCGTGGTCACCTAGAAAGCGCTCGACTTCGTCGTGCAGGTACCGCTCGGCCATCTTGGGTACGTCCTTGGACATCACCAGCCCAAACCCCGTGGAGCCGACATTCCAGCCCATCACGTCCACCGTGTCGGGGAACAACCGGCTCCTGGTCGCCAGAATCGTGGCCGCCGGGGCATCGATCGGACCGTCTGACGCCCTGGTGGCTCCGGTCGCGATCACGGCCGCCGCGCCGTCGCCAAACAAGCACACTCCGATCAGCGCCGGGATGGACGAGTCGTCGTGTTGCAAGGTGAGCGAACACAATTCGACGGACACCAGGGCGGCGACGTGGCTGGGGAAGCCGCGCAGGTAGTCGTGGACGCGGGCCATCCCGGCGGCCCCCGCGACGCACCCGAGCCCGAACAACGGGATCCGCTTGACGTCTTGTCGCAGTCCCACGATCGAGGCAATGCGCGCGTCGATGGTGGGCACCGCGATCCCCGTGCTGGACACCAGCACGATCGCGTCGACCTCGTCGGGTCGAACGTTCGCGGCGACGAGCGCCGACGAGAGGGCCTGTGCCGCCAGGTCCGTCGCGACGTCGACGTACGCATCGTTCGCCTCGGTGAAGCCCGACAGGGTGGGGTACCGATCGAGCGGAAGTGCGAGGTTGCGGTAGTCGACTCCGCTCGTCCGTGCGAACCGCATGAACTCCGGGCCGCCCACCTTGGTGAGCTCGCGCGTGACGTCGTCCTGGTCATGGCGATGAGGCCCGAACGCGACGCCGATTCCCGCAAGGGTGGGTGCGCCGATTCTGCTGATGCCGAGTTGATCTGCTTCGAACTGCGTTTCGTTGGTCATACCGTGCTCGACGGTGCGCGACACTGCGCGGTTCGACGCCGGCGCCGTTTTGTGAGCCTAAACACCATCGGTCGCAGCGGGAATGTCGACGGGCCATGCCAGCCCATTACCAGGACGAATCCGGCTGATGCACAGCGACTTTCGGCTGAACCGTCGATTATCTGCCAGGGCGGTTCCCGGTCGCGTGACTCGGCAGGATAGGACCGTTTCCGGGGAATCGGCCGTCGGTGCGCTGCCGTCGTGGTCGGAGTCGCCTGGGACTTGGCTGGTCGCCGGACGCACGTTCACCAGCCGGGGTCAGCAGCAGCGGCTTTGCGGATTGCGCTCCGTCACGTCGTGGCGCATGCGCCAGTACTCCCGTTCGGAGCACACGGGTTCACCGGGATGCGTCCGCGCACGGTGCGCGACGTAGCGCCGGTAGTGGTTGTCGCCCATCAATGAGCTCCAGTACCAACCGAACCGCGCGATGCCGCTGGTAAGGCGTCCCACTGCTTCTGCACCTCCTTCTCGGCTGAGGTCGGGAGCAGCCCCGAGGGTGCGAAGATTCGCGACGGGACGGCGTCGTCGGTGCTCAACGGGCGGCCGGAACCTCGGCTGGCCTTGACCGCCACCATCGTCCCGGCGACGAATACGATGACGACGAGCACCGCGAAGATCACCGACAGCGTGCCCTGGATGAACGTGTTGCGAATGACCGCGTCGATCTGGCCGGCGTTCTTGGCGGCCCCGAAGGCGGTCTTACCCGCCTCCTTGGCGGCGACGTACTGGGCGTGCTGGCTCCAGTAGCCCACCTTGGGATCGGCGGAGAAGATCTTCTGCCAGGACGCCGTCATCGTCACGACGAGATCCCACATCAGCGGAACACCCGGAATCCAGGCCCACTTCAGCAAGCCGCGCTTGACCACGACGACGGTCACCACGGTCAGCGCGATCGCGGCGAGCAACTGATTGGCGATGCCGAACAGCGGGAAGAGCGTGTTGATGCCGCCGAGCGGATCTGTGACGCCCATCAGCAGGATGCTGCCCCAGGCGGCCACCACGATGATGCTGCACGCCCAGGCGCCGATCCGCCAACTGGGATTGCGCAGCTTCTTCAGCGGCCCACCGAGATTGGCCAATCCGTCCGACAGCATGAAGCGCGCGACGCGAGTGCCGGCATCGACGGTGGTCAGGATGAACAGCGCCTCGAACATGATCGCGAAGTGGTACCAGAACGCCTTGAGACCCGCGCCCCCGAACACCTGATGCAGCACCTCGGACATGCCGAACGCCAGGGTCGGCGCACCACCGGTGCGCGACACGATGGTGTCCTCGCCGACGCTGGCTGCCGCGGCGCTGATCTCCTCGCCGGTCATCGGCGGCCCGGACAGCCCGAGCCCGTTGACGTAGGTCGCGGCCGTCTCCGCGGTGGTCCCGGTCTGCGCGGCGGGAGCGTTGATGGCGAAGTACAGGTGTTGGTTGAGGATGGCCGCGGTGATGAGCGCCATGATCGCGACGAACGACTCGGTGAGCATGCCGCCGTAGCCGATCAGGCGCATCTGGCTCTCCTTCTCCAACAGCTTGGGCGTCGTGCCCGAGGAGATGAGGGAGTGAAAGCCCGACAGTGCACCACAGGCGATCGTGATGAACAGGAACGGGAACAGCGAGCCGGCGAAAACCGGACCGGTGCCGCTGCTGGCGAACGACGAGATCGCCGGCGCCGCCATGACGGGGCGGGCCAGCAGGATTCCGATGGCGAGCAGGATGATGGTGCCCACCTTCATGAAGGTCGACAGATAGTCGCGCGGCGCCAGTAGCAGCCACACGGGCAGCACCGAGGCGGCCAGCCCGTAGACGATGATCGCCCAGCACAGCGTGACCTTCGACAGCGTGAACCAGTCTGCCCCCCAGGAGGTTTCGGCCACCCACCCGCCGGAGACGACGGCGAGCAGCAGGAGCGCGACCCCGATGAGCGACACCTCCGAAACCCGGCCAGGGCGCAGGAACCGGAGGTAGAGGCCCATGAACAGCGCGATCGGGACGGTCATGGCGATCGAGAACACGCCCCACGGACTCTCGGCGAGGGCGTTGACCACCACCAGCGCGAGGACGGCCAGCAGGATCACCATGATCACCAGCACGCCGACGATCGCCGCGACGCCTCCGACCACGCCGAGTTCGTCGCGGGCCATCTGCCCCAGCGATCGTCCGCGCCGGCGCACCGAGATGGACAGCACCAGGTAGTCCTGCACGCAGCCGGCGAACACTGCGCCAACGATGATCCAGATGGTGCCCGGCAGATACCCCATCTGCATCGCCAGCACCGGCCCGACCAGCGGACCGGCGCCCGCGATGGCGGCGAAGTGATGGCCGAACAGAACCCTGCGGTCGGTGGGCATGTAGTCGGTGCCGTTCTCGAACACCTCGGCCGGGGTGGCGTCGTCGTCGCGCGGCGTGACGAGCTTCATCTCGATCAGCCGTGCATAGAACCGGTATCCGAGGACGTAGGTGCAGACCGCCGCCACCACGAACCACACCGCATTGACCGTCTCACCGCGGAAGAACGCGATCACCGCCCAGGCGACGGCACCGAGGAGGGCGATGACGGCGAAGACGACCTTGTGCCTGGTGGTGATCGGGGACCGGTCGATGATCGCGACGGGCGGAAGGTCGGCCTCGGTCCTGACGTAGGTGATGTCACCGTCGGTCTGCTCGATGCGGTCCGACGTGGTGGGGTTGGCCATGGGCCGATCCTTTCACCGCCGACAGTGCCGATTGGCGGAAACGCGCCCTTTCGTTCAGCGGTCGTACAGGGTGCGCACGGTGTCGATGGTGTCGGCCTCCTCGGGGCCCTTGTCGTCGCGGTAGCGCAACACCCGGGCGAAGCGCAGCGCCATGCCGCCCGGATACCGGGTCGAGGTCTGCACCCCGTCGAGCGCGATCTCGACGACCTGTTCGGGGCGCAGCCGCACCGTGTAGCCGTCGGTGGGTCCGGCTGCGAGCTCGAGGAACCGGGCGGTCTGCCAGTCCAGCGTCGCATCGGTCATGCCCTTGAACGTCTTGCCAAGCATCACGAATCCGCCCGTCGCGGGGTCACGGGCACCGAGGTGGATGTTGGACAGCTTGCCCGTGCGCCGGCCCGAACCCCACTCCACCGCGAGCACGACGAGGTCGAGGGTGTGCACCGGCTTGACCTTGAGCCAGCCCGCCCCGCGACGTCCCGCCTCGTATGCAGCGGTGGGCGACTTGGCCATCACCCCTTCGTGCCCGGCGTCGAGGGTCGCGGTCAGGAAGGCTGCGGCGGCGGCGGCGTCGGAGGAGGCCAACCGGTCGACGCGCTGGCTCGGCGGCACGATTGCATCGAGGGCGGCGAGGCGTTCGGTGGTGGGCAGGTCCAGCAGATCGGTGCCGTCGAGGTGCAGCACGTCGAAGAAGAACACCGACAGCGGTTGCGCGGCACGCGCGGCGGCCACGTCGGCGGTGCGGTCCCTGGCACCCCGACCGCCCCCACGGCCGAAGCGCGAGGCCGTCACCTGGAACCGGTGCGGTCTGCCGTCGGCGCGCAGCGCGATGGCCTCGGCGTCGGCGATCATCGAGGTGACCGGCAACGCGAGGGCCGCATCCACCACCTCGGGCAGCCGCGCAGTGACGTCGTCGAGGCTGCGGGTGTAGACGGACACGGCGTCCCCGGCGCGGTGGATCTGCACCCTCGCGCCGTCGAGCTTGGCCTCGAAGATGGCCGTCCCACCGAGCTTTTCGAGTGCGTCCTCGACCCCCGTCGCGGTCTGCGCGAGCATGGGACCGACGGGCCGCCCGACCTGTAGGGCGAACTGGGCGAGTGCGGCGCCCCCGTCGGTCAATGCCGCCGCGGCCACCGTCGAAAGGTCGCCGCCCAGCATCGCAGCCCGCCGAACGTCGGCCGCGGACACGCCGGCTGCCCTGGCGACGGCATCTGCCATCACGCCGAGGAGGGCGCCTTGGCGCAACTCGCCGCCGAGCAGGCGGCGCAGGAAGGTCTGCTCCGGCTCGGTGCACGCGGCGAACACCGCACCGAGCAGCTCCGAACGCCGGCCCTGGGCACCCTTGCCCGCCACCGACCCGATCTCGGTGAACGCCGCGTGCACCTGCGACACCGTCCACGATGCCTCGGCGGCCGCGGAGGGCAGCTCCCGCAGGGCCGCCCACCCCACGCCGATCTGCCGCTGTGGGAGTTCTCCCGAGAGCCAGGCGACTACGACGGCGATGAGTTGGCGGTCGGCCTCGGTGGCGGCCGCGGCCAGTAGCTCGGCGATGCGGCCGATCTTCGCCGACCGTGCCGAGACGGCACCGACCTGGGCTGACGTGGTCGCGACGTCGAGAAGGAGCACGACGTCAGCTTGGCACGGGAGTCCGACATTCCCCGGTCGTTTGACATCGCCGCGCAACGGGCACGCCGCCAAGGCATGGCCGCCCAGCGCGGACGTGACCAGCGCGGAGACCCACGGCCAACGCTCTGCCGCTGCACTTCGGGGTCGCAACAGAAGGAGAAGCATCATGGCGCTCAACGACGAGGACATCTCCACCTCCGGCACCGGCGGCGAGGGCCCGGCCGATGGCGGTT
Source organism: Mycolicibacterium sichuanense (assembly GCF_033741125.1). Classification (NCBI taxonomy): domain Bacteria; kingdom Bacillati; phylum Actinomycetota; class Actinomycetes; order Mycobacteriales; family Mycobacteriaceae; genus Mycobacterium; species Mycolicibacterium sichuanense. Next base: position 1,104,624 of record NZ_JAWQPU010000001.1, read on the forward strand.
CGAACCCCGGTGGTCATGACGGTGGTGCCGACGGCAGCGCGGGTGAGGGTCCGGCCGATGGCGGTTCGAACCCCGGTGGTCATGACGGTGGTGCCGACGGCAGCGCGGGTGAGGGTCCGGCCGATGGCGGTTCGAACCCCGATGGTCATGACGGCGGCGCCGACGGAACGGCCTGACCGAACCTCGATGCTGAATCGCTGCGTTGCCACCGATACTGGGTCGTTCGCGGCCCAGTATTGGGGGCGCCGCCCGCTGTTGAGCCGGGCGGACGCGCTACCGCGTGACTACACCGACCTGCTGTCGGAGGCGACGGTAGACGAGCTGATCGCCGAGCGCGGGGTGCGGGCGCCCTTCATCCGGATGGCCGCCGAGGGTGCGCTAGTGCCTCGCGACTGCTATCTGGGTTCGGCTGGTTTCGGTGCCGAGATGCCCGACCAGGTCGACTCGGCCAAGGTGCTGGCTCGATTCGCCGGTGGCGCAACGATAGTGCTGCAGGGGCTGCACCGGCTGTGGCCCCCGCTCATCGACTTCGTCCGGGGGATCGTCGACGACCTCGGCCATCCGGCCCAGGCCAACGCCTACGTCACCCCGCCCAACAGCCGGGGGTTCGACCCGCACTACGACGTGCACGACGTGTTCGTCCTGCAGGCCGCCGGCCGCAAGCGGTGGATCGTCCACGAACCCGTGCACGCCGATCCGCTGCCGTCGCAACCGTGGACCGAGCACCGCGCGGCCATCGCCGCGCGCAGCGGCGAGGCACCGGTGCTCGAGGCGGTCCTCTCACCCGGTGATGCGCTGTACCTGCCGCGCGGCTGGATCCACTCCGCAGAGGCGCTCGAGGGCACGTCGATCCACCTCACCATCGGAGTCTCCCCGGTCACGGCGATCGACGTCGCGCACGCCGTCGTCGACACCCTGGCCCAGTCCGAGGACTTCCGGCGCTCGTTGCCGATGGGCGTCGACGGGGCCGATCGTGGTGCGTTGGCCGCCATGGCGACCAAGATCATGACCGAGATGGTCGATGCCATGCGGATACGCGCGGCCGAGGTTGGCGACGGTGCGGCAGAACGATTGTCGCGACGTCACGCCGAGCGCACCCGGCCCGTCGCGGTGCGGCCGCTCGCCACGCTGGAGGCCGCGGCCAGTGCCGAGACCACCGCGGTCTCGTGGCGGCGGGGGCTCGTCACGGAGCTCGAGATGCTCGCCGAACGCGTCGTGCTCCGGCTGCCCGATCGCACGATCACCTTCCCGCCGTCGTGTGGGCCCGCCGTCGAGGCGCTGCGCCATGGTCTGGTCGTCGACGCGGAGTCGACGCCGGGGCTCGACCGCGCCGACGCCACGGTCCTCATCCGACGGTTGCTCCGGGAGGCCGTCGTCGTTCCCGCCGTGGCACATCCCAACGGCCAAGGGGGAGAACCGGTCTCGCGAGGTCATGGGTGACGATCCCCAACTCGCCGCCCTGCAGCGTCGAGTCGCTGGCCCGCAACGATCCGCTCTACGGCACGGCATCGGCTGGGCGGGCGTGGTTCTTGTTGGAGCTCGACGGGCCCTGGGGGCCCTCCGCGTTACTGGACTCGGCTACCGTCCTGGACCCGAACCTCGGACGCACCATCGCCCGCCGCTTCGAGAAGGCGGGATTTCGCACCGCGGCGATCCGCCGGCCTGGCCGCCGGCCCCCGACGCCCCGGTGGCGCTGGTTCATCGCCCAATCCGGTGAGGGCCTGGAGGCGCTGCACCGGGGTGAGGTCGACGGCCCCGACGGTTATCTCGACATCGCACTCGATGGGTCCGACGGCGATCCGTGCGACGGGCCCCTGGTAGTCGTCTGCGCGCACGGACGTCACGACCAGTGCTGCGCGGTCCGCGGTCGTCGCGCGGCCGCTGCGATCGCGCAGCGGTATCCCGACATCACCTGGGAGTGTTCGCATCTTGGTGGTGACCGGTTCGCCGCGACCATGCTGGTTCTCCCCGAGGGTCTGTGCTACGGGCGCGTCGACTCCACCGATGCCGCCGAGTTGGTGAGGCGCTACCTCGACGGGCGACTGGACAACGAATTCCTGCGCGGTCGCACGTCCCTGCCGAACCCAGTTCAGGCCGCGCAGTACTTCGCGCGCGCTCACACCGGTGAGGATCGGATCGACGCGCTGTCGGCACTGGACGTCGAGCACCGCGGACCCGAGATCCGCGTGGTGCTGGCAGCCGAGGCCGGCCCGTTGCTGGTGGTGCTGGCCGAGCAGTTGTCCGAACCCCTGCGCTCGACCTGTCGCTCATCGATCGCCGGTCCGGTGCGGACGTACGCGCTGGTCTCGATCGATCGGGTCTAGGGCTGGCCGTCGCGGAAGGGAGGCTCGTGGTGGTCCCAGCAAGATCGCAGCAGACCGTCAGGTCCTACGGCCACACTCGCTGCTACGCAACGGCAGCAGCACCGACCGGAAGGGCCCATCGGCGACGCAATGGTGACGGCATTCCTGACGACCCCCCGTGATCTTCGCGCCGGGGGTCCGCCGTGGTGACCGTGCCTGGACTGGGCGAGCTCACCTGGACCGGCTTCGAGCACCGCTGGTTGTTCCTGTTCGGGCTGATCCCGTTGGTGGCACTGGCGTTCTACGTGCTGACGCAGATTCGGCGCCGCCGGCGCGTGCAGCGATTCGTCGGTGCCGGGCCCCAGGGCGCCGCTGCACTCACCGCCGCCGTGCGGTGGCGCCACGTCCCGATCGCGGCCGCGCTGGTGGCCCTGGTCTTGCTGACCGTCGCGCTCGCCGGACCGACGCGTGACATCCGGATTCCGCGCAACCGAGCCGTCATCATGCTCGTCGTCGACGTATCGCAGTCGATGCGCGCCACCGACGTGGATCCGACCCGGCTGGCCGCTGCGCAGGCGGCCGCCAAGCAGTTCGCCGGGAACCTCACGCCGGGGATCAATCTCGGTCTCGTCGCGTTCGCGGGCAATGCGAATCTGCTGGTGGCACCGAATCCCAACCACCAGGCCACGATTGACGCGCTCGGGAAGTTGCAGACCGCCGACAAGACGGCGACGGGTGAGGCGATCTTCACCGCGCTGCAGTCGATCGCAACCGTCGGGGCGGTGCTCAGCAGTGATGGGAACACGCCACCGCCGCCGGCACGCATCGTGCTGCTCTCCGACGGAGACGAGAACGTGCCGGGCAATCCCGACAATCCGCGGGGTGCGTACACCGCAGCACGATCGGCGAAGGACCAGGGCGTGCCCATCTCCACGATCGCGTTCGGCACCAGGAGCGGTTACGTCGACCTGGCCAACCAGCGGGTGCCGGTGCCGGTCGGTTCCGACACCATGACCAAGATCGCCGAGCTGTCGGGCGGGCAGACGTTCACCGCCACCAACGTCGACGAGCTGAACCGCAGCTACCAGTCGGTCCAGCAGCAGATCGGCTATGAGGTGATGCCCGGACCGGCCAGCGATGGCTGGCTGCGGTTGGCCGTGTGCGCCGCGACCGTCGCCGCCGCGCTGGGTCTCGCCATCAATCGGAGGCTGCCGGCATGACGGTTCCGCTGCTGGGTCCGCTGGCCTTGTCCGGCTTCACCCACGCCTGGTTCTTCCTCTACCTGCTAATCGTCGTGGCGCTGGCCGCGGTCTACGTCGTCGTCCAGTTCGCGCGGCACCGCCGCGTGCTGCGGTTCGCCAACATGGAGCTGCTGGCGAAGGTCGCTCCGATCGCCAACCGCCACCGCTGGCGCCACGTTCCGGCGATCCTGCTGGTGATCGCGCTGGTGATGCTCGCGGTCGCGCTCGCCGCCCCGACGCACGACGTCCGCATCCCACGCAACCGCGCGGTGGTGATGCTGGTGATCGACGTGTCCGAGTCGATGGTGTCCACCGACGTCGCCCCCAGTCGGCTGGAGGCGGCGAAGGAGGCGGGCAAGGAGTTCACCGATGAGCTGACTCCGGGAATCAATCTGGGACTGGTTGCCTTCGGAGGAAGCGCAACGCTGCTGGTATCCCCGACGACCAACCGCGCGGCGATGAAGTCCGCCATCGACGGCCTCAAGGCGCAGGAGCGCACCGCCACCGGTGAGGGAATCTTCACCGCGCTGCAGGCGATCGCCAGCGTCGGAGCGGTGATGGGCGGCGGTTCCACTCCCGCTCCGTCGCACATCGTCCTCGAGTCCGATGGCGCGGAGACCGTGCCGCGCAATCCCGACGACCCGCGTGGCGCGTATACCGCGGCGCGTGCGGCGAAGGACCAGGGCGTCGCGATCTCCACGATCTCGTTCGGCACGCCGGATGGTGTCGTCGACATCAACGGTCAGCAGATCGCGGTGCCGGTCGACGACGCCACCCTGCAGCACATCACCGACATCACGGGGGGTCAGACCTTCCACGCCGGAAGCCTCGCCCAGCTGAAGCAGGTGTATTCGACGCTGCAGCAGCAGATCGGCTACGAGACCATCCGCGGGGATGCCAGCGCAGCGTGGACCCGGCTCGGTGCGGTGCTCATGGCCGCTGCCGTGCTGGTCTCGGTGCTCACCAACCGCAGGGTGCCGGTCTGATCCAACGCCCCGTGACTCAGGCGACGTCGAACGACACCGTGTGCCAGCCCGTGGCCCCGTCGGGCACCACGTCGGCCTCGTCGGAGGTTTGGACTGCCCCGGTTCCGTCGGTCGCGCGCACGGTGATCCGGTGCGGGCCGGGCTCGGCTGCCTGCCACGGGAAGCTCCACAACCGCCAGGTGTCGTTGGAGTAACTGGCGCCGAGTTCGGCCTGCTGCCAGGGTCCTTCGTCGATGCGCACCTCGACGGCCTCGATGCCGCGCTGCTGTGCCCACGCGACCCCGCCGAACGTCGTGCTGCCCCGGGGGATCTCGGCACCACTGCGCGGCACGTCGATGCGGGACTCGGTCTTGATCGGTCCGCGGGCCGCCCACCCGAGCTTGGTCCAGTACGCCTCGGCCCGGTCGAAGCGGGTGAGTTCGAGGTCGACGAGCCACTTGGTCGCCGAGACGTAGCCGTACAACCCTGGCACCACCAGGCGGGCGGGATAGCCGTGCTCGGTGGGCAGCGGCGCGTCGTTCATGCCGATCGCGAGCAGCGACCCCCGCTGATCGGTGAGCGCCTCGACCGGCGTTCCCGCGGTGAACCCGTCGATCGACGTCGACAGCACCATGTCGGCGTCGGAGTGAATCCCCGCCCCGGCCAACAGATCCCGAACGCGGTAGCCCGTCCACTTGGCATTCGAGATGAGGTCTCCGCCGACCGGATTGGACACGCACGTCAGCGTGACCACCTCCTCGACGACGTCGAAGCGCTGCAGATCGTCGAAGGTCAGGGTGACCTCGCGATCGACCATGCCGTGGATCCGCAGACGCCAGTCACCGCGGCTGACCTGCGGCACGCTCAACGCGGTGTCGATGCGATAGAAGTCGGCGTTCGGGGTGATGAACGGCGTCTTGGTGAATCCGGGTGGCGCAACGGCAGCCGGCGGCGGGGGCGGGGCGCCGTCGCGAGCGGTGGGAAGTGTGAAGGCCGTCCGGTCGCCGGCCACCGACGAGTGCAACCGGTTGAGCAGCGCCCCCGCGACTCCCGCGACCACGCCCGTCGCCAGCAATCCCAGCGCCACCATGGACCGGCGTCGGCCGGCGTCGGGAGCCGGCTGCTCGGACGTTGGTGTCGGACCAACGCGGTCGGAGACGAGCAACCGCAGGGTCAGCACGCCGCACACGGTGCCAATCACGGTGGGTACCAAGTCGATTCCGGTTGCTCCGGCGCGGCTGAGCACCGCAGCGCAGCCGAGGATGCCGGCCACCACGATCGCGATGCTGCCGACTGGCCGGCTGCGGGTCTCCCGCTGTCCGGTCAAGGCGGCGATCACGCCGATGACGACCAGCACCAGGATCGACAGCGCGAGTTTGTCGGAGGTGCCGAATAGCCGGATCGCGGTTTCCTTGACGGGGCCGGGCGTCAGGTCGATCACCGCGGATCCGACGGCATTGCGCGAATCGGCATGCGGGCCGAAGGGCACCGCGCTCAGCTGTGCGACGCCGAGCGCGACCGCAGCGGCGGCGACGCCGATCAGTCCGCTGGGGCGTGCCGCGGTTTCGACCATGGCGCCAAACTACCGACAACCTGGGCCGAAGGGCCTTACCGCTAGGTGACGTCGCCGAAATCAGTAGAGTGACCTCGGCGCGGAGATTCGCGCCGAACGCAGCTTCTCGCGCGAGAATCCCCAGGGGAGGGCACTCGATGGCCACCATCGCAACCCAGATCGTCGGCGCACTGACCCGGAGCGGGGTGCGACGGGTCTACGGGTTGCCCGGGGACAGTCTCAACGGGTTCACCGACGCGATCCGTCGCTCGGCGGAGCTCACCTGGGAACACGTCCGGCACGAGGAGACGGCGGCCTTCGCCGCGGCGGCAGACGCCGCGCTCACCGGGCGGCTCGCCGTCTGCGCGGGCAGCTGCGGTCCGGGCAACCTACATCTGATCAACGGGCTGTTCGACGCTCAGCGCAGCCGGGTGCCGGTGCTGGCCATCGCCGCGCACATCCCGCGCAGCGAGATCGGTTCGGAGTACTTCCAGGAAACCCACCCGCAGGACCTCTTCCGTGAGTGCAGCGTGTACTGCGAACTGGTCAGCACTCCCGAGATGGCGCCCAGGATCATCGAGATGGCGATGCGGGCCGCGATCGAGGAGAACGGGGTGGCGGTGGTCGTCGTGCCCGGGGAGATCTTCCTCGCCGCCGCCGTCGAGAACGGCTGGCTGACGAAGCCGATCCTGCCAACGCAGTCCGTGCTGCGTCCCGACGAGGAGGGACTGCGGCAGGCGGCGGAGATCCTCAACGCCGGTGAGCGGGTCACCATCCTCGGTGGGGCCGGCGTACAGGGCGCGCATGACGCCCTCGTCCGGCTGGCGGGCACGCTCAACGCCCCGATCGTGCATGCGCTGCGGGGCAAGGAGTTCATCGAATACGACAATCCGTTCGACGTCGGGATGACCGGGCTGCTGGGCTTCGCCTCCGGGTACAAGGCCATCAAGGAGGCCGACACCCTGCTGATGCTTGGCACCGACTTCCCCTATCAGCAGTTCTATCCGCAGAACGCCCGCATCGTGCAGGTCGACGTCCGCGGCCGAAACCTCGGGCGCCGCAGCCCGATCGACCTCGGGTTGGTCGGTACCGTGGCCGACACGTTGGCGGCCCTGCAACCCCTGCTGGTTCAGAAGCAGTCCAGCGAGCACCTAGACCGGTCGCTGCGGCACTACGCCAAGACCCGCAAGACGATGGACGGATTGGCCGTCAACGACCGCGACAAGACGCCCATTCGTCCGGAATACGTTGCGGGACTTGCTGATCGACTTGCCTCCGACGATGCCGTGTTCACCGTCGACGTCGGCTCGCCCGTCGTGTGGGCGGCCAGGTACCTGCACATGAACGGCAGGCGCCGGCTCGTCGGCTCGTTCAACCACGGAACCATGGCCTGCGCGCTTCCGCATGCCATCGGCGCCCAGACCGCCTTTCCCGGCCGGCAGGTGGTGGCGCTCGCCGGTGACGGCGGGCTGACGATGCTGTTCGGGGAACTCATCACGCTGCTGCAGAACGAGCTGCCGGTCAAGGTGATCGTGTTCAACAACTCGTCGTTGAACTTCGTCGAGCTCGAGATGAAGGCTGCCGGCATCGTCAACTTCGGCACCGATCTGGTCAACCCCGACTTCGCCGCCGTCGGCCGCGCCATGGGCGCGTTCGGCCGCCGCGTCGAGCATCCCGGTGAATTGGAGCAGGCGCTGATCGACGCGTTCGCGCACGACGGTCCCGCCATCGTCGACGTCGTGACGGCCCGCCAAGAGCTCTCGATCCCGCCGGCCATCAGCGCCGAACAGGCAAAGGGCTTCTCGCTGTATGCAATTCGGACCATCATGGCCGGCCGGGCAGACGAGCTGCTCGACCTGGTGACCACCAACGTGTCTCGGCGAATCCTGGACTGATCACCGGGTGGGGCGGGGCACCGCCGCCTTCGCTCCCTGCCCGATCCACGTCGGGATGGCGCGGCGTACCTCGGTGGGCCCGGAGACCGCCACGCTGCCGTCGAGCAGGGCGCGGGTCCAGTCGACGTCACCACGCCAGATCCGGGTCAGCGTTCGCAGGCTCGTCTCCACCGTGCCGCTGACCTCGTAACCGGGATCGAAGTCGCACACGTCCGGTGTTCCCTCCGACACGACCAACCACCACCGGGATGCCTTCGCCGAGACCCCGTCGAGATGGATGGCGACGGTGGTGCGTGAGGGCGGCCATTCCCGCACCGGGACGTTGCGACGGATGTCCCACATCAGCAGGTGCGGGTCGAGGTCTGCCTCGCCCAGCTCGCCGATCCAGCGCAACCCCCACCGTCCGAGGGCGTCGACGACCTCGCCGAGTTCCTCCCCGCACGGTGTCAACGAGTAACTGGCACGGCCGTCGACCTCCGTGCGAGCCACGACGCCGGCCCGGGCGAGCGACTTCAGCCGCTTGGACAGCAGCGCCGGTGACATCTTCGGCACGCCCCGCCGGATGTCGTTGAAATGCCGGCTGCCCAGCAGCAGTTCACGGACGACCAGCATCGTCCAGCGTTCGTCGAGGAGTTCCATCGCCTTCGACACCGGGCAGAACTGGCCGTATCCCGACACGTCCTCACCGCCTTCATTCACTACCGATGCACACGACCATGCAACCAGTGCCAGTACAGATTCGTGACTAGTTCGGACACATCCGACGGGGTGACGATGTCGGCACGTCGGATAAGTCGAGAACGAGGAGAGAACCGATGAACACCGCCATCGAGCCCAGCCAACTGGAAGCCGCCCACCGCGCGCTCTGGGCGCTGGGTGATTACCGGGCGATTGCCGACGAGCTTGTCGCTCCCTTGGGGCCGGCCCTGGTCACCGCCGCGGGTATCGGCACCGGCGACCGCGTGCTGGACGTGGCCGCGGGTACCGGAAACGCGGCCATTGCCGCCGCACTCGCTGGAGCCACCGTCATCGCGAGCGACCCATGCCCTCGGCTGCTCGACGAGGGCCGCGCCGCCGCCGAGCGGCGGGGGATCGACCTCCAGTGGCGAGAGGCGAACGCCGAGGCCCTGCCCTTCGCCGACGGCGAGTTCGACGCGGTGACGTCGTGCATCGGGGTCATGTTCGCCCCGCACCATCAGCGGGCGGCCGACGAACTGATCCGCGTCTGCCGACCAGGCGGGACGATCGCGGTCGCCAGCTGGACACCCGAGGGATTCATCGGACGGCTGTTCGCGACCATGAAGCCGTACGTGGCACCGCCGTCGCCAGGGGTGTCGGCACCCCCGCTGTGGGGCAATGAGGAGCACGTCGGCGAACTGCTCGGCGCGCGGGTGACCGACGCGAGGACCGAACGCCGGCGTCTGCGCGTCGACCTGTTCGAGACCGGCTCTCGGTTCCGGGAGTACTTCAAGGCGAACTACGGACCGACGATCGCGGCCTACCGCGGCCTGGGTGCCGACGCCAGGCGCGTCGCCGAACTGGACGCCGACATCGCCCGGCTCGCCGACGACGCCATCGCAGGATCCGCCACGATGGACTGGGAGTACCTGATGGTGGTGGCCAAGAGGCGTTGACCCACAGCCACTTCGGTTGAACCGGGGGCATTCGGCGGGTGATGACGCAACCATGTCAGCCATGGCCGATGACGACCCACCCGTACTGTCCGGGGAGGACCTGGCGGCGCTGCAACGCTGGACCCGGGCCGAGGGCCTTGGCGCGCGGGTGAGCGACGTCGCACCGCTGACCGGTGGCAGCCAGAACATCGTGCTGCGCCTGCGCGTCGACGGCCGGCCGATGGTGTTGCGTCGTCCGCCAGCCCATCCCCGACCCACCAGCGACAAGACGATGCTGCGTGAGATCGCGGTCCTGACCACGCTGGCCGGCAGTTCGGTGCCGCATCCGGAGTTCGTCGCGGGCTGTGCGGACCTGGACGTACTCGGCGTCGTCTTCTACCTCATGGAGGAGGTCGACGGTTTCAACCCCGGCAACGAGATGGCCCGGCCCTACGTCGACGATCCGGTGCTGCGGCACGACGTCGGCCTGGCATACGCCGCCAGCCTGGCGCGGCTGGGCCGCGCCAGTTGGGAGGGCACGCCGCTGGCGGAGATTCGCCGGCCGGGATCCTTCCTGGGACGCCAGGTTCCACAGTTCCTCGGCTTACTGGACAGTCATCGCCACGAGGCCTACGACCCGGCCTCGCTGCCCTCGGTCACCGTCCTCGCGCGCTGGCTCGACGAGAATCGGCCGCCCGACGGCGAACCCGGCATCATGCACGGTGACGCGCACCTGAACAACGTGCTGCTGCGGCGCGAGCGTCCCGAGGTGGCGGCCCTCATCGACTGGGAGATGTGCACCATCGGGGATCCGCTGCTGGACCTGGGTTGGATGCTGGTGTGCTGGCCCGCCGAGCCCAACACCATCGACGCCGGATCCGAGCTGGCGGCCCTCGGTGGCCTGGCGACCCGCGGTGAGCTGCTCCAGGCGTACCGGGACGCCGGTGGCCGCGTCACGTCGCAGCTGGATTGGTACGTCGCCCTGGCCTGCTTCAAGCTCGGCATCGTCATCGAGGGCACCTGGTCGCGCTACCTGGCGGGCCAGGCCAGCCGTGACGCCGGTGAGCGCTTGCACGCGTCGGCAACGTCGCTGATCGAGCTGGGCACTCGAGTTAGCAAGGGCGACAGCCCCTTTTCATGACGCCACGCCGGTCAACGGTAGGTGTCGAACCCGAGCTTCACCGCGAGCGCCAGGCCCGCCGCGGCGATCAGCAACCGCAGCGGCGCCGGGGGCGCGCGCCGCACGATGCTCGGACCGATGCGGGAGCCGAGTAGACATCCGGCGCCGAGGGGCAGCACCGCCAGCCAGTGGATGGGGGCGAAGGCGATGAAGATCAGCGCCGCAACGCCGTTGGCGACACCGAGGACGACGTTCTTCGTGGCGTTGGCGTGGGCCAGCGAGTCGCTGCCGGTGCGCAGGAACAGGGCAAGCATCAGCACGCCCGCCGCGGCGCCGAAGAATCCGCCGTAGACGCAGATCGCCAGCACGGCGACACCTTGAAGCACGGTCCTCGCGACCGTGCGACGGACCGGGACGAGCCGGTCACGCTGGGGCAGTGCAATCGCCACGGCGGACGCCGCGAGCAGTATCGGCACGACGTCCTCGAAACCCTCGGCCGGTATCGCCAGCAGCAGCGCCGCTCCCGCGGCCCCGCCGAGAATCCCTGCGGGGACCAACCGAAGCAGAACCGATCGCTGGCCGCGCAACTCGGGAAGCGAGGCCGATACCGATCCAACCCCGTTGAACACCAGCGCCACGGTGTTCGTCACGTTCGCCGCGACCGGCGGCAAACCCACCAGCAGCAAGGCCGGATAGGTCGTCAGGGACGCGAGGCCCGCGATGCTACCGACGAGGCCGCCACCGATTCCGGCGACGAAGAGCAGTACTGCGTCCCACCAACTCATATCGGCGTCGAACCTAGTGGAACCCGGAATGGGGTTGCGCCGCGCGGTGCGGCGGACCTAGCATCGCCTACGTGCCGAAGCGACTCGTAGTAGCAACCCGCAGCGGGGTCTGATCCAGACCGACCCCTCGCTGTGGGTCGTTGCCATTCCGTCGGTCGATTCCTCCTCTCAGAGAAGACCGGCACATGCTCACCAAGTCCACGTCCAAGTTCACGTCCCGCCCCGGCGCGGCCCCCTGCTTCGCAGCCCAGTTCCAGCATCCGCTGCCGAGGGCGCTGCGCGCCGAGGCGGCGTCGATGTCGACCGAGGCATTCCTGACCAGATACGCGCCGTCGTCGGGCCCACTGCGCCTGGGCGCCTGGCAGTGCACCGACGCCGCCCGGCCCGCCAGCAACCGGGGCCCGCAGCCGTGCACCTACCAAGCCACCCTCGCCGTCGGCGATCGCATCGGCACGGTGACGGCGGCGGCCAGCGGCCCGATCGGCGCGCTCACCGCAATGCTGCACGACCGTGGTGTCGCCGTCGAGATCGCGGCCTTCCACCAACTGCCCTCCGACACGGGCACGGCGACCTTCATCCGCGGCACCGACGGCGTCCGGACGCAGTGGGCGACGGGCCTGGCGGAGGACGCCGACGATTCGGCGCTGCGCGCGGTGATCGCCTGCGCCAACATGCTGCTGGCCTAACCGACTTCGGACTCAGAGCGCCGCCAGGCGCCGCACCCGGTCGTCGATGGCTCGGCGCGACACCTCGAGGTCACCGGCGACCACTTCGAAGCCGTGCGGACAGCCGGGGTAGACGTGCAGTTCAGTCGGCACGCCCGCCGCGAGCAGGCGGCGGGCGTAGTCGACGTCCTCGTCGCGGAAGACGTCGAGATCGCCGACGTCGATGTAGGCCGGCGGCAGACCGGCCAGGTCCGCCGCCCGCGCCGGCGCAGCGTATGGGGAGACGTCGGCGCCTCCGGCAGCGGCGCCGAGCAGAGCGCCCCACCCCGTCACGTTGTCGTCGTAGGTCCACACCAGGAACTCGGGCCGAAGCTGCGGATCGGGTATCACGGTGCGGTCGTCCAGCATCGGATAGATCAGTAGCTGCAGGGCGAGCCGGGGGCCGCCGCGGTCGCGGGCCAGCAGCGCGACCCCTGCCGCCAGGCCGCCGCCCGCGCTGTCACCGGCGACGGCCAGGCGCGTCGGGTCGACGTCGAGCTCGGCGGCGTGCTCGTGCAGCCACTGCAGCGCGGCGTAGCAGTCCTCCACCGGGGTGGGGTGGGGATGTTCGGGCGCGACGCGGTAGTCCACCACCAGGGCCGGCACGCCCGACCGCGACACGTATTGGCGCACGGCGATGTCGTAGACCGGAGCCGTCTGCTCGAGGCTCGCTATCATGCCGCCGCCGTGGAGGTAGAGCATCGCGGCGCCGGCGGTCCGCTCGCCGATCGGCTGATACCAGGTGAGCGGCAGCACCTGGCCGTCGGCGGCGGTGAGGTCGTGACGGCGCACCTCGACGTCGGGGGGCACCTCCATCGACGACGCCAGGGCGGTGAACATCGCCGCGGTGTTGGTTCGGCGCGTGATCACGTCTCCGACCGCGGGTCCGGGGTCAGAATCCGGGGGCGGCGCCGCCGCCTGAAGGACGGCGGCGATCTCGGGAAGCGGTTCCAATGGCACGTCGCGAGACTATCGCGTGGCCACGGGGCCGGCGCCAAGTCGACACCGGGGCGCCGCGGGGCGACGGCGACGCAGCGTCGGTCGACGGGAGCAGGGAGACGGACATCGCGGTGACCTTCCGAGACGGCGCGTTCCTCAATCTACCTACTAGAAGGTAGATTGGCATTCATGGCCCCGACGACCGAGGACGACATCATCAGCTGCGCGCGGACACTGCTCGCCAACGGCGGCTACAACGGCTTCAGCTACGCCGACATCGCGCAGGTGATCGGCATCCGCAAGGCGAGCATCCACTACTACTTCCCGACCAAGGTCGACCTCGTTCGCACCCTGGTGGCCCGCTATCGCGCCGAGGCCGCTGCCGGGTTCGCCGAGATGTCCCGCCGCCGTCCCGACCCGGTGGATCGGCTGCGGAGCTACGTCGACTTCTGGGCCCTCTGCATCCGTGACGGCACCAACCCGTTCTGTCTCTGCGCGTTGCTCGCCACACAGATCCCCGTTCTGCCGCCCGAGGTGGTCGCCGAGGTGAAGGCGTACTTCGAGGTGCTGTCCACCTGGCTGGCCGGCGTCCTCGAAAGTGGTTGCGAACAAGGCAGATTCACCCTGACCGGCACCGCACAGGTCGAAGCCGAGAAGTTCATGGCCTCGGTCCACGGAGCCATGCTCTCCGCCCGCGCATACGGCGACCCGACGGTGTTCACCACGATCACCGACCCGCTGCTGGCAGGTGTGATGGCGCCCGCCTAGGGCGCGTCCCACCCCGCTACCCGCATACCCCGGCCCGACGGACGTTCCGGGGCGATGACTCCTGCGCCGATCGATTCGGCTCCAGGCCAACCACATCGAGAGAGGATGACGATGACCGAAGGCGTGTTCGACGAGGTCGAGGTCCGAGGACGACGTTGGATCCGAACGTACTACTTCACCAGGGCGGCATTCTCGGTCGCGTGGGTCGTCCTGGCGTTCACCGTCGCACGGGATCTCCCCGCCGTGGCGGCAGCGATGCTCGTCGGATACCCCGCCTGGGACGCGGTGGCCAACGTGGTCGACGCCCAGCGCAGCGGGGGATGGCGACGCAACCCCGCTCAGGCCATCAACGCCGTCGTCAGCGCCGTGACGACGGCGGCCGTGGCCGTCGCTCTCGGCGTCGACATGTTCGCGGTCATCGGGGTGTTCGGGGTGTGGGCCAGCTCGTCGGGTCTGCTTCAGCTCGCCGCGGCCATCCGCCGGTGGCGCACCGTCGGCGCCCAGTGGGCGATGGCGCTCAGCGGCGCGCAGTCCGCCCTCGTCGGGATCACGTTCCTGGTCAAGGCGAACGGCTCCGTGCCGCCCGGCATCACCGACATCGCCCCGTACGCGGCGTTCGGCGCCTTCTACTTCCTGGTGTCGGCACTGTGGCTGGTCGTGTCCGACCGCAGGCGCGTCAGCGCAGCGGACGCAGGATGACCGGCATGCCGTCCATCGGCACCGGCATGCCGCCGTAGTCCAGTCGTGCGGTGTAGCCGGCGTGCGGCGGCTCGAGCCGGTACTTGCGCAGCAGGCGGTGCATCACCGTCTTGATCTCCAGCTGCCCGAAGACCATGCCGATGCACTTGTGCGCGCCACCGCCGAACGGTGCGAAGGCGTAGCGGTGCTTCTTGTGTTCGTTGCGTGGTTCGGCGAACCTAGCGGGGTCGAACTTCTCCGGGTCGGTCCACAGCTCGGGCAGATGGTGATTGACCGACGGCCACAGCACCACGTCGGTCCCGGCGGGGAGGAAGTGCCCCAGCAGGTCCGTGTCGCGCACTGCCCGGCGAACGTTGAACGGCAGCGGGGTCACCATGCGCAGCGCTTCGTTGATCACCAGGTCGAGGGTCTCCAGTTTGTCGAGCGCCTCGATGTCCAGCGGTCCGTCACCCAGCCGGTCGGATTCGTCGCGGCAGCGGTCCTGCCACTCCTGGTTGGCGGCCAGGTGGTAGACCATCGTCGTCAGCGTCGACGTCGAGGTGTCGTGGGCGGCCATCATCAGGAAGATCATGTGGTTGACGATGTCCTGGTCGGAGAAGCTGTTGCCGTCGTCGTCGGTGGTGTGGCACAGCACCGTCAGCATGTCGGTGCCCTCGGCGCGCCGCCGCTCCTGGACCCGAGCCTCGAAGTAGTCGTCGAGCACCTTGCGAGCCTGCAGGCCGCGCCACCACTTGAACGGCGGGACGCTGGTCCGCACGATCGCGCCGCCGGCCCGGGTCGTCATCGTGAAGGCATCGTTGACCTTGGTGACGAGTTCCTTGTCGGTGCCGGGTTCGTGGCCCATGAACACCACCGACGCGATGTCGAGGGTGAGTTCCTTGACCGCGGGATAGAACAGGAAGCGGGGGTCGTTCTCCACCCAGTCGTTCGCGATCACCTGCGAGGCCACCCGGTCGATGTGCTCGACGTAGCCGCTCAGCCGCGAACGGGTGAACGCCTCCTGCATGATCCGGCGGTGGAACATGTGCTCTTCGAAGTCGAGCATCATCAGCCCGCGGTTGAAGAACGGTCCGATCACCGGTTGCCATCCCGCCTGCGAGTAGTCCTTGTTCCGGTTGGAGAACACGGTCTGGGTGGCGTCGGGTCCCAGTGCGATGACCGCCGGGAGGGCAGGGGAGTAGGCGTAGTGCACGGGTCCGTGCTTGCGGTAGACCTCGAGGACGTACTCGGGGCCGCTGCGGAACGTCTCGATCATGTGGCCGAGGACGGGAACCCCCGAGTCGCCGAGGATCGGCTTGAGGTCGCTGCCCGCGGGCGGCTCGGCGAGGACGAACTGCTTGAAGTCGCGGGCCCGCAGCCGCTTCTCGATGGCGCCCATGCCTGGGATGTTGTTCAGCGTGGGGACGAGACGCCGCTTGGCCTGGTCGAGCAAATACTCGGAGGTACTGATCGTCGCCATTGGCACGCTCCTGGGCTGGGTCTGATGTGGGCGAACTCACTCGCTGCTCCATCCTGAACGGCCCACTTGACGCATGTCAAGTTTTGATCGAGCGCGGCGCGAATGCGAAGGTTGACGGCGATGACTGCCGAATCCGTCCCCAGCGAGGCCCGTCGCAGCCGCGGCGACCGCCAACGCGAGGCAATCGTGGGCGCGGTCCGGGAGCTGCTCGAGGCCAAACCCTTCGCCGATCTGTCGGTGAGCTCGATCAGCGAGCGCGCCGGCGTCGCCCGGTCGGGCTTCTACTTCTACTTCGACTCCAAGTACGCCGTGCTCGCGGTGATCGTCTCCGACGCCCTGGAGGAGTTGGACAAGCTCACCCATGACTTCGCCCCCCGTGAGCCGGAGGAGACCCCGTCGGAATTCGCCAAGCGAATGGTCGGCAGCGCAGCCACGGTCTTCGCGAGCAATGACCCGGTCATGCGGGCCTGCACGCTGGCGCAGAACACCGACGCCCAGATCCGCGAGATCATGAACGACTTCGAGGACGGCGTGATCGAGAAGATCGTCGGACTGATCAAGCAGGATGCCGGAGCTCGCCCGATCACCGACGATCTACCCGCCCTCGTGCGCATGCTCACGGCGACCTCGGCCATGACGCTGTCGCAGGATCCGGGCTTCGTTGGTCGCGGCACCGATCCCGTACGGGCTCTCGAGGTGCTCGAGCGGTTGTGGCTCAACGCCCTATGGGGCGGCGGGAGCACGTCGGGCGACTGAGCCAGGCCGGTACTGTCACCATCATGGCGCAGGGATTTGCAGGCAAGCGGTGCTTCCTGACCGGTGCCGCCAGTGGTATCGGTCGTTCCACGGCGCTGAGGCTGGCTGCCGAGGGCGCTGAACTCTTCCTCACCGACCGCAACGCAGAGGGGTTGGCCGAGACGGTAGCCGAGGCGCGGGCCCTCGGCGGGCTGGTCTCCGCACACCGCGTGCTGGACATCGCCGATTACGACGAGGTGGCGGCCTTCGGCGCCGACATCCACGGTGCGCACCCGGCCATGGACGTCGTGATGAACATCGCCGGGGTGTCCGCGTGGGGAACCGTCAGTCACCTCACCCACCGGCACTGGGAGTCGATGGTCGCGGTCAACCTCATGGGTCCCATCCACGTCATCGAAACCTTCGTTCCGCCAATGGTATTCGCAGGAAACGGTGGGCACATCGTCAACGTGTCATCCGCCGCCGGACTGGTGGCGCTGCCGTGGCACGCCGCCTACAGCGCCAGCAAGTTCGGGCTGCTCGGGGTCAGCGAGGTGCTGCGCTTCGATCTCGCCCGCCATGGGATCGGGGTGTCGGTGGTGGTGCCGGGGGCGGTGCGCACACCGCTGGTCGACACCGTCGAGATCGCCGGCGTCGACCGCGAGCATCCGCAGGTGCGCAAGTGGGTGGACCGGTTCAGTGGTCATGCCGTCACCCCGGAGTTGGTGGCCGACAAGATGCTTCGCGGCATCGAGCGCAACCGCTTCCTGATCTACACCTCACACGACATCCGAGCGCTGTACGCATTCAAGCGGCTGGCCTGGTGGCCCTACAGCGTGGCCATGCGGCGGGTGAACGTGATCTTCACCAGGGCGCTGCGGCCCACCAAGACGGGCTGACCCTCGGCCCTCAGCGCTTGCCCCAGTCCCACGGCGGCGCAGTGAGCATCGTCTGGCCGGCGACCATGGTCTCGCCCCACTCCTTGTACAGCTCGATCTCGGAGGAGTCGTCGGTGTCGAGATGCTCGCGCATGACCTGCGAATGGGTGACGACGACGACCTGGGTGGTGGCCGCGGCGGCACGGATCATCGCCGCGAGTGGTGGTACCAGATCCGGGTGAAGCGACGTCTCTGGTTCGTTGAGGACCATCAGCGACGGGGGACTCGGGGTCAGCAGGGCCGCCCCCCAGAGCAAGAAACGCAGTGTGCCATCGGATAATTCGGGTGCCCGCAGTGGCCGCAGCATGCCGCGCTGGCGCAATTGCAGCTCGAAGAGACCGTCGTGCACGGCCACCGCCACCTCGGCCCCGTCGAAGGCGGCGGCGACGGCCTTGGGCAGATCGTCGAAACCCGCCTCGACGATCGTCTGAATCGCCGCTGCGAGGTCGCCACCGTCGTCGGAGAGCACCGCGGTGCGGGTACCGATGCGGGGCCGGCGCGCCGGAGCGTCGGCGTCGACTCGAAATCCGTCGTAGAACCGCCAGCCGCGCAACCGATCTCGGACGGCGGCGAGTTCGGGCAGGGCGCCCCGATGGGCGTACTCGGCGAGCACGCTGCGATACGCGGGCAACGACCTGGTCAACTCGTCGAACCCGCGACCGGACTGGGCGGCGACCTCGGCATGTTCGCGGACCCGGCTGACCAGCGTCGAACTGGGGCGTAACCGTGGGCCGGCGAAGACCGCCTCGCGCTTGATCTCCGGATCGAGGGCGAACAGCGAACCCAAGCCGGCGTCCTGGGGCATGCCAAGATCGATCAGGTAGCCGAAGTCGGCTGAGGCGTAACCGAGTTCGAGGGCGACCGGACGGGTGCGGGTGGTGCCCTCACTGCGCCCGGTTCGGCGCGCGCCGCTGGTGTTCTCCGGACCGGCCCACAGCACCGACGGCAAGCCGCCCTCGCGTGCCAGCGAGCCGATGACCTCCCCGCGACCGCAGTCGGCCATCAACCGCAATGCCCGGTAGACCGACGACTTGCCCGTGCCGTTGGCGCCGGTCACCACGGTGAGCCCGGTCAGGGGCAGTACGACCTGCCGCATCGAACGGTAACCGCGGATCGCGACGGTGTGCAGCATGGCCAGAGACTAGTGCCCGGCCCGGACATCGGGCCTGCGCGCAGAACCCGGGAATGCCTGCTCGACGGGCGGCTCGGCGGTACAGTACGGGCTGGCAAATAGCGGATTCGCCCTTGGCAAACCGATGGCGGACTAAGACTTCGACGTGAGGGACTGCGTGGTGCCCTGATGAGGCTGGCGGGATTGGCAGCGGCTGCGGTGCTCGTCGGCGCCCTCGCGTTCGCCACCGCGTGGTACGTCCTTCGCCGACCGCAGCGCGGGTTGCTCATCCTCGCTGCGGCCACCCCCTTGCACGGACTGCTCGCGCTCGCTCCGGTGCCGGGCGTGGCCTCGGCGTGGAAGGAGGGCCTGGTCCTGTTCACCGCGGCATGCGCCTGGCTGCGGCGGAGCAGACGGCCCGACCCGTGCCGGCCCACCGTGCATGCTCCCTGGTGGCCAGCGGCGTTGGCCTTCCTGGCATTCGGCTCCGTCTCCGCCGTCGCGACGTACGGACTGCTCGGCTTCGTCGCGGTCAAGGTGACGTTCTTCTACCTCGCGATCGTCGTAATCCTGCGGTGGGCACCCTTCGATGCGCGTGACCGCGACCATCTGGTCACCGTCCTGATGACGCTCACGGTGTTCACCTCCCTGGTCGGCATCGCCCAGTTGATCGCTGGCCCAGGGGCTCTCGTCGCCCTCGGTTACCAATACGGCACCCAGGTCCGCACGGCGGGCGGCCTGTTGCGTACCTTCAGCACGTTCAACCAGCCGTTCCCCTTCGGTCTCTACGTGATGCTGGGACTGCTCGTCGCCGGGGCGGTCGCGTTGGCCGAGCCTCGCCGACCGCGCAATCTGGCCTTCATCGCGATGTCTCCGGTGATGGTCGTCGCCATGACGTCGTCGGTGGTCCGGGCGGCCATCCTGGGGCTGGCGGTGGGGCTGGTCTGGTTGTCACTGAGGCGTTTTCGGCAACTGGGAGTCGCACTGGTCGCCATTGGCACGCTCTCGGCGGTCGCACTGCCGCTGTTGCCGGCGAGCATCACCGGCACCTTCCTCTCGGCGAACAGTCTCGGCGAGCGGGGCGCCGGCTGGAGCGGCATCATCAGCAGCGTCGTGGTGCACCCCTTCGGACTGGGGCTCGGTGCCAGCGGTTCGGCGGCGGACCGCATGTCGATCGCCTCGGGTGTGCAGTTCAAGGGGCTCTCCACCAACTATCAGCCGGACGACTACTACGTGAAGATTTTGCTGGAACTCGGCCCGCTGGGCTTGTGGCTATTCCTGGCGATGATCGTCACGGCCCTGGTGTGGACCACGCGTCTGGCCAGTTCGCTGCCGGGCCGCGACGGGGCACTGGCACTCGGCGTGAGCGCCTCGATCGTCGCGGCCATGTTCGCCAGCGTGGTGGCGACCTACTTCGAGATCTTCCCGATCGACGTCTACTTCTGGCTACTTCTGGGGGTGATCGGATGCGCGGCGGCGCAACACGAGTCACGTTCGGTGCGCTCGCGCTCCGGCCTGGCGGCAGCGGAGTCCAGACCTACATTCGCGAACTCTTGAAGGAGCTGGCCGGTCTGCTGTCCGGCGCGCAGCTCACCGCGATGGTGCAGCGCGATGCGGTGGCCGAGCTTCCCCCGGAGGTCACGCCGATCGTCCGGCCGGTCTCGGGTGGCGTGGTCAGGACGGCTCTGGGTGCGGTGCCGGATGCGTCGTCGGACGTCTTCCACGGTCTGGACGTCGACCTCCCGGTGCTCACTCGCGGCATGACCGTGGCGACGGTGCACGACACGTCGGTGATCGACATGCCCTCGGCGTCGAGCTGGTTCAGGGCGCGGGGCGAGCAGCAACTCGTCCGGCGTGCCCTCCGCAAAGCCGACCTCCTGCTGACGGTGTCGCAGTTCACCGCGGAGCGGATCGCGGCGATCAGCGGCCGCGACGCCGTCGTCACCGAGCTGGCGCCGGCGTCGTGGGCGCACGCCCCCACCGCGGCCGACGTCGACCGCGTCCGTGTGAAGTACTCCCTCCCGGGAAATTTCGTCCTGCAGGTCGGCACCGTCGAGCCTCGCAAGAACGTGGCGCTGGTGGCCGACGTTGCTGCACGGTTGGGACTGCCGTGTGTTCTGGCGGGAGCGGGATCGACGGGACCGTCGGCGCCGAGGACGGCCGTCGGTCTGGGATACGTCGACACCGCCGATCTTCCCGCGCTCTACGCCACCGCGACCATCACCGCGTACGCCTCGAGGTACGAGGGCTACGGACTGCCGCCCGTGGAGGCGATGGCATGCGGTGGCGCCGTGGTGGCGAGTGCGGTGGGCGCGCTGCCACAGGTCGTCGGCGATGGCGCCGTGCTCGTGGGTTCGGACCGCGTCGAGGACTGGATCAAGGCGATGCGTCCCCTCGCATCCGACGCCGACGCCCGCGCGGCGCTGGTATCGGCCGGGCTGGCCGTTGCAGGAAAACTCAGCTGGCGTCGGACCGCGGAACGAACCATGCAGGCATACCGGGGTGCGGGGGTGACCGTGTGAGCGAGGACGCCTCGGTCGACGGCGTCGATCCACGGACCGACTTTCGGGAGGTCGCCGCAGATTCCCGAGCCGCGGCCAGGGCGACGCTCGCGGTCGTCGCCAGTCGCGTCGTCGTCGCGGGTCTGGGGTGGGCGGGAAGCGTCATCGTCGCGCGGTCGCTGAACCCGACCGAGTGGGGTCAGTTCAGCTTCGTCTTCGCGCTACTCGGCGTGATGTCGATCGTCACCGACCTCGGGGTCGGCCGCGTCGTGCTGGCACGGCTGATCGACGGTGATCCCGAGGAGATCGCCAGGACCGCGTCGTCGTTCATCGCGCTGCGCACCGTACTCGGCGCGATCGGCTATGCCCTTGCCATCGGGTACGTCGTGGTCCTCGGATATCCGGGCGAGGTGATCGCCGCGACGGCGGTGGGTGGCCTCGTCGTGGTGCTCGCGACGCCGAGCCACGCCTTGTCGGTGCTCTACCAGAGCAGACACCGATTGCTCGTGGTCTCGGTCGCCGAGAGCCTCGGCCAGGGGGTGCAGCTGCTCCTCGTC
Organism: Mycolicibacterium sichuanense; assembly: GCF_033741125.1. Taxonomy (NCBI): domain Bacteria; kingdom Bacillati; phylum Actinomycetota; class Actinomycetes; order Mycobacteriales; family Mycobacteriaceae; genus Mycobacterium; species Mycolicibacterium sichuanense. The sequence continues at coordinate 1,126,509 of NZ_JAWQPU010000001.1, forward strand.
GTCGTCGCGGCGATGACCGCCCCGGTCCTGCTCGTCTTCGTCATCCCTCCGGTCGTCAACGAACTGTTCAAGCTCGGGGTGAAGGCTGCCGGCCTTCGCAACCGCGCGTTGGGGTTGCGTCCCTCCCGTCGTATCGAGATCGACCGCTGGCGCCCCATGCTGGCCGAGGCGGTACCGCTGGCGATCGGCTTCGCGCTCACCATCGCGATGATGAAGGTGGACATCGTCATGCTGAGCCTGCTCGACACCTTCGAGGCGGTCGGCCAGTATTCGATCGGGTACAAGTTCTCCGACGTGATCGACACGATCGTGCTCGCCGCGGTGGCACCGGTCAGCACCCTGCTGGTGGCGGCCTGGCCCCTCCAGCCCGAGGTGTTCCGTGCCAGGTCCCGCGCCGCGGCGACGTCGTTCGCCCTGGCGGGCGGCGTCTGCGTCGTCGCCTTCTGGCCGTCGGCCAGGCAGGTCATCAGCCTGCTCTACGGTCAACGGTTCGGCGAGTCCGCGCCCGCCGCACGGCTCTTGGTGGTCGGGGCGGCGTTGATGGCCCTGATCATCCTCGGCATCTTCCTGCTCACCGCCGCGGAGCGGCAACGACGCTACCCGGTGGTCGCACTGTTCGGTCTCGCGCTCAACGTCGGCCTGAACCTGATCCTCATCCCACGGCTGTCCTACTACGGGTCGGCGATCGCGACCGTCGTGACGTGGGCGGTGACGCTGGTGCTGCTGTGGATCGTGGTGGCGCGATCGGTGCCCATTCGCGGGCTGCTGCCGGTTCGCGAACTCGTCGTACTGAGCGTCCTGGTCGCCGCCGTCGCGGCCCTCGGCGATTACCTGGTGCAGCAGGCGCCTGCGTGGTGGCCGGCCGTGTCGGTGGTGGGGGTCTTGGTGTTCGTCGGCGGCGCCGTGCTCCTCGGACTCACCGCGGGCGTCGGTCCGGCCCGGTCGCGATCGGCAGCGCGATGACCAGGCAGATCGTGTTCGTGTCCTACACCGGCCAGGTCTCTGGTGCCGAGAAGCTGATGCTCGGCGTGGTCGAGGAGGCGCTGCGCTCGGGCAACCGCGTGGCGGTGGCGTGCCCGCCGGGCCCGCTGCCCGAAGCGCTGCCGCAAGGGTGCACCCACGTGAGGGTTCCCGAGCTCGGGCTCGGCGGTGCGCGCGGACTCGCTCGGCTCGCTGCCGCCGCACGGTTGATGGTGCGCTGGACCTCTGCGGCACGGATCTTGCGCCCGATCGTGCGGTCCGCGGACACCGCCACCGTGGTCAACTCCGTCTTCGCGCTTCCTGCCCTGCGCCTCGCCCGACCGCGCGACGGTGTCGGATGGCTGGTGCACGACGCGATGACGACGGGCGTACAACGCGTGGTGATCACGGCCAGCAGGGCGGTGGTCCGGGTCGCGGTCGCGTGCACCCAGGCGGCCGCCACACCCGTGCGCAGTCTCGGCCTCGACGTCACGATGGTGCCCTACGGGGTACGTTGGCCCGCGCCCGTCCTCGCCGGGCCGCTCCACCAGCCACCGGTGGTGGGCATGCTGGCGCTCCTCACGCCATGGAAGGGACACCGGGTGATGTTGTCGGCGCTGACGGAATTGCCTGGCGTGGCAGTCGAATTCGCGGGTGGAAGCTTTCCCGGCGATGCCGCGTACGTCGAGGAACTCGAGCAGCGCGCCGCGCGCCCCGACCTCGCGGGGCGCGTGCGCTTCCTCGGTCACGTCGATGCGGAGTCGGCGATGTCGCGGTGGGACGTCCTGGTCTCGGCCAGCCTGTCGCCCGAAGCAGGACCGCTGGCGGCGCTCGAGGCGATGTCGCACGGACTGCCGGTGGTGGCGACCGACCACGGTGGTCCCACCGAGTTCCTTCGCGGCGGGGTCGGCGTACTGGTGCCGCCGGACGACCCCTCGGCGCTGGCCTCGGCGCTCAGGTCGCTGCTGGCCGATGACGTTCGGCGGCAACGTATGTCGGAGGAGGGGCGCCGTCGCATCGCCGAGGAGCACGACATCGCCGTCACCCTTCCCGCTCTGTTGCGGGCACTGACGGACTGACCCGTGGCCGTTCCCTTGAGATGGGCCGTCGTCATGGCGCTCGCGGTGGTCACCGCGGTGACGGTTGCGCTGCTGGTCGCCGGCGAGACGCAGGGACCGGCCTGCGACGCCGCTCGCGGCAAGGGGCGGATCGGTGGCGCCGATGGTGCGGACATGTCGACGATGTCCGATGACGACCTCGCCAGGGTGCTCGACGCCGCGAGAACCGCAGGCATGTGGTCGGTCCGGGTCGACGTCGACTGGTCCCGCGTCGAACCGGTGCAGGGCCGGCGCGACTGGACCGACGTCGACAGGGTGATGCGCGCCGTGGTCGCGCATGGCATGTGCCCGTTGGGCCTGGTGACCTACGCACCTGCCTGGGCGGCCGATCCGGCACTGCGTCCCACCGGAACCCACTTCGCTCCAACGGATCCCCGGCTGTTCGCCGACTTCGCGGCGGCTGCCGCGCGGCGCTACCGCGACGATGTCATGGTGTGGGAGGTGTGGAACGAGCCGAACACGATCCAGTTCTTCCAGCCGCGACCGGACCCGGCCGCCTACGGGCGGCTCCTGGCCGCCACCCATGGCGCCGTGAAGGCCGTCGATCCTCACATCACGGTCGTCTCCGGCGGACTCGCGCCTGCCGAGGACGACGGCGGGGACATCGCCCCGACGACGTTCCTGGCCGGCCTGTACGCCGGTGGCTTCAACGAGTTCTTCGATGCCTTCGCGATCCATCCGTACTCGTATCCGGCGTTGCCGAACGCACCGGGCACCGAGGCGTGGAACACCGCGCTGCGAGTCGCGATCATGCACGAGGAGATGGTGGCGGGGGGTGACGCCGGAAAGCAGATCTGGATCACCGAGTGTGGGGCGCCGACGGGTACCGCCGCCGTCGCCGTATCCGAGGACGTTCAGGCCCAGACCCTCGACATCGTCCTGGGATATGCCAGGAAGACTCCCTGGATCGGGCCCGCCTTCGTCTACAGCATCCGCGACGGTGGGTCCGATGCCGCCGACGCCGAACAGAACTTCGGCGTCCTGCGGCGCGACTTCTCGCCCAAGCCCGCGTACGCGGTGGTCAGTGCCTTCGGCAGGGGCGGGCCGTGAACGATTCGAGAACGCCGTGATTCGGCGAGTTGGCCGTCGCCGGGCCGGGGGATCGTTAGCATTGGGCGCGCGCGGCGTTTGCCGAAGCCGCGTGCGCGGCCAGTCGACGATCGTCACCGAGGAGAGGTCCCAGTGAGCACCGACGATCCGACGCACCGTGGGGTGGCTCCCCCGCCCGTGGACCTGGTGGGCCACTTCCGGGAATTCGGCCGCGCCCTGCCCGCGGCGCTCGTCGTGGCGCTCATCGTTGCGGGGACCGTCTTCGGCCTCCGCACGGCGTTGGCCGAGAAGCTGTACGCGGCGACGATCGTCGCCCAGATCACGCCGGCTCAGACACCGTTGCCCGGAGACGCGTTCATCGAGCAGATGCGGGCACCCTTCATGGGGCTGGCCCGCGACACCAACGTCCTGAATCAGGTGCTGGCACAGGTGGATACCGGATGGGACGCAGCCACCCTCGACTCGCACGTGCAGCTCGCCCCGGGTCCGTCCCCCCAGCTGCTGATCTTCACGGTGAGCGCACCCTCACCCGAACTCGCCAGGCAACTCGTGCAGACCGTCGTCGTCACGGTCGCCCAGGCGTCCTTCGCCAACCACACCCGAGACCTCGGCAAGCAACTCGAGGAGGTCCAGGCCGGCGTCGCGGCCGAGGAGGCGACCAACGCCTCGCTGGCACCCGATGACCCGGCCCGGGCGGCCTCGGACGCCCGGCTCGCCGACCTGCGTGGCCAGCTCGCGGCGCTGCAGAACAGCGGGGGAGACAAGCTGACGGTGCTCTCCACACCAGAACAGGACCGGAGCCCGGTGTCGCCGCAGCCGATCTCGGAGGCGCTCGTCGCCGGGCTGGCCGCGCTGATCGTCGCCGCCGAGTCGATCGTGCTGTGGCGTAGCCGGATTGGGGCGCACCCCAACCGGACGTGGGCTCGCCGGATGGCACACACCTACCAGGTCGACTTCGACGCCGGTGCCGATTCCGGCGGTCAGGTCCCCGAGTTGCTCGCCGCCGAGATCGCCCGTTGTCAACGCGAAGGTCGCGACGTCCTGGTGCTGAACGGCAAGGATGCGGCACTCCCGCGATCGGCGGGGTTGCCGCCGGCTCCGGTGACCGACGGTGCACGTCGGCTCCCCAGGTCGGCTCCGCTGGAGGCGAAGTGGTGGCGCGAGATCGACGCGAGCACGGTCGCCCTGGGCGTAGTGATCGTTCAGACGCGGTCGACCGACCGCGCAGCCGCCGAACGGGCGTTGCGCCAATTGAGGGGTCTCGGTGTGCCGGCGTGGCTGGTGCTGCAGCGACCCGTCGCGACCAAACGTCGCCGGGGGAGGGACGACGCGGGTGATGAATCCGCCGCGGCTCGGCATGTGGCGCAGCCCCGCCGAAACGGACACGTGGCAACCGAATCCGATCACCTGCGTGCCGGCGGCAGCGAGCACGCGGTGGCCGATGACCATGTGGGCTGAGGCATTCGCGGACGTCGACCGGCTCTCGCGCAACGAGTTACACGGTCAGTTGCGGGACGCCGTCGATGCCTCGCACTAGGTCGGGGGTGCGGTACCGCTCCACCGCGCTGGACCGCGCTCTCGCGCCCGCACGGACCGTGGCGACCGTCGGCCCGATCGAGGGATTGTCCGCGGACCGCCTCGGGACGATCCTCGACGCCGTCGCGCGGTGTTCGCCGGCGCCGCGTTCGACGCTGATACCCGAAGGGGGCCGGCGTCGGTGGGACTACGACACGACGACCTCCGACCACGTGGTGACGTCTCGTCCGGATCTCGACACCGACGATCAAGCCGCTCTGGTGACCGCCGTGCGCAATCGGCCCGGGCCGCGTCGTCCGCTCGAGGTGATCGTCTGCGGTGACCACCTGGTGCTCGACTATTCGCACGGCGTGGGCGACGGACAGCTGGGGATCCTGGGATTGGCGATCCTCGCCGGCGGCGACGAGTCGCGGGCCCCGATCCTTGCGGCGGGTCTACCGTCGACCGCGGTGTGGACCGCCGCGTGGCGGCACTATCGATCCAGGCCGTCGGCCTTGGCGGACGTCGTGCGATTGCGCAAGCAGCACAAGCAGTTCGACGTCGGCGGGGACGGCGAACCACTGCGCCGCATCGACCACTGGCAGTCGGCGAAGTGCAGTGTCGGCGCGTACCTCGATGCGTCCCGGGTCGAGGATCTGCGTGCCTGGACCAAGCGGTGCCGGCCGGGCGCGACCACGGCATCGGTGACGGTGGCCCTCTGGATGGCGGCGTTGCGGGCCGAGGGGGTCCGCATCGACGACCGGGTGATGATCCTGATCAACTGTCGGCGCTACCTCGGCGACGCATACCGCACCGCCCAGGGCAACTTCGCCGTGGGGATCCCAATCGTCATGCCGCCCTCTGGATCCCCCGAGGACATCGCCCGGCTGACCCGCCGGGTGATCGACTCGGGGTGGCCGCTGGCGATCCTGGGGATGGCCGAGCTGACGTCTGCCCTGCACCGTCCCCAGGCATCGGAGGCCACCGACGTGGTGGACGTTCCCGACCGTCTCAGATTGGCCGTCAGCGACCTCGGCAGGCTCACCGCGTTCGACGGGGTCACGTGGAAACCCGGCCGCCCACCGCAATTCTCGGCGTATCTCGAGCCCGACGGCCCAGATGCCCTCACGCTGCTGGCCGACGACCTCTCGGGCGGACGTACCTTCACGGCCTCGTTCTGCAGTGAGATGATCGCGCCGTCGGTCGTGTCCGGAGCACTGCAGCGCATGTGTGCCGATCCCATCGGCCTCCTCACCGAGAGGTGAGCTCGATGATCCGCCCGTCGACCCTGCGATGGGGGCGTGCCGTGTGCCACGTCATGCTGGCCGCCGTGATGCTGGCGGCCGTGATGCTGGCGGCGACGGCGTGCGGGCCGCCTCGTCGCGACGCGTCCGCCGTAGCGGGTGGTGACGGCGCGCCCGGTCGACTGTTGGCCGCGCCCGCGGACTTTCGCGGTTACCCGGTGCTGCAGGAAATGGTTCAGACGTCGGTGCGGATTCTGTACCGGTCGACGTCGGGGGTCGACGGTTCCCGCACCGCCGTCTCCGGCACCGTCTTCGTCCCGAACGGACGTCCTCCCGCCGGTGGCTGGCCCGTCGCCGCCATCGGTCACCCGACGAGCGGACTGAGTTCACCGTGCGCACCTTCGGCCTATCCCGGTCTGATGGGCAACCTCACCTCGATCATTCCCTTCCTGGAGCTCGGTTTCGTCGTCGTGCTGCCGGACTATCAGGGTCTGGGCACGCCGGGGCGTCACGCGTATTTGGATTCGACGACGGAGGCGTACAACGTGATCGACGCGGTGCGCGCTGCACGCGAAGTGGTCTCCGCGGCGTCCGACGCGTGGATCTCCTACGGGGTATCGCAAGGCGGACAAGCAGTGTGGGCGGCCAACGAGCTGGCGGCCGACTACGGCCGCGGGCTGCGGTTGGAGGGGTCGATCAGCATTGCGGCGCCGACCGACCTGCGTCCCCTGGTCGACGAGATGGTCGCCGGGACCCTGACGACACCGCAGAAGGTGTTGCTCCCGATGCTGCTGAGGGGGCTGCAGGTCCTCCATCCCGAATTGCGCCTCGCGGACTATCTGCACGGAACGATGCTGAGCCGGATAGACGTCTTCCTGTCGTGCGCCGGCGAGCAGGAGGGCTTGAAGTCCATGGTGGCCGATGCGGCTCCACCGTCGGAGACCACGCCGATCGATGCGGCCGCGGCGGACCGGTTGCGCGGCTGGCTGGGCCGGTCCGCGCTGCCGCAGCGTCCCGCCTCCGCGCCCATGCTGGTGGCCTACGGCGACGCCGACCAGGTGGTGCTCCCGGCGTGGACTCGGGAGGGGGTGCGCCGCGCGTGCGCGATCGGTGACGTGATCGACCTTCAGGTGGCTCCGGGCCAGGGACACGGCATGCTGGACCTCGGCACGACACCCGTGACGTGGGTCAAGGACCGGTTGGCGGGGGTGCCCCCGCCGAACACCTGCCCTCAGCCCTGACCCGTGGCGCGGGCGTCGGGCCGCCGTGGCGTCGGCTCCGCGGGCGCATTCAGCTCCAGCCGCACCCCCAGCAGGCGCACCGGCCGGTCCAGTTCGAACCGGTCGAGCACCTCCAGTGCCGTCTCGACGATGGCGTCACCGTCGACGGTGGGGGCGGCGAGCTTGCGGATCTTGGTCCTGGTGAAGAAGGTGCTGGTGCGAACCGTGACGGCGACGCGCACGACGGTGCGTCCCTGCGCGACGACTTCGTCGAGCGTGGTTCGGGCAAGTCTGGTCACCGCGGCGGCCATCTCGTCACGGTCGGTCATGTCCTTGGGAAAGGTGACGACGTGGCTGCGCGAGCGTGGCACCCACGGCTGCGCGCTCACCGTGGCGTCGCCGCCACCCTTGGCCAGGAGCAGGATCCACAACCCCGTGGTCGGTCCGAACGTCGCGGTGAGCACCTCGGCGTCGGTGGCAGCCAGGTCGCCGACCGTCGTGATACCCAGTGCCGCAAGTCGTTTGGTGGTCTTGGGCCCCACGCCCCAGAGTGCGTCGACGCCGCGGTCGCCCATCACGGCCATCCAGTTCTCGTCGGTGAGCTGGTACACCCCCCGGCCCTCGGCTCCCGCTGCGCTGCGCGACGGCTTGCCAAGGCCCGTCGCCACCTTGGCCCGCTGCTTGTTGTCGCTGACGCCCACCGAGCAGGACAGTCCGGTCTGGGCCTCGACGAGGTCGCGGATGCGCTGGGCAAGGGCGAGGGGATCGGCGACCTCGGCACCGAGATAGGCCTCGTCCCAACCCCACACCTCGAGGGGGTGGCCGAGGTCCCGCAGCAGGCCCATCACCTCCTCGGACGCCTCGTCGTATGCGGCGGGGTCCGACGGCAGGAACGTGGCGTCCGGACACTTGCGGACGGCCGCCCGCAGCGGCATCCCAGCCCGCACCCCGAAGGCCCGCGCCTCGTAGGACGCACACGTCACCACCTTGCGCGGTTCGGTCGGGTCACCGTTGCCACCGACGATGACCGGGAGACCGATGAGTTCGGGACGCCGCCGCAGTTCGACCGAGGCGAGGAACTGGTCGAGGTCGACGTGCAGGACCCACATGGTCCTAGCCGCGCTTCCTCATCGGCCGCACAGCTTGCGCGCCAAGCCCTCCCACGCCGCACCCTGCTCGTCGAGGCTGCGCCCCAGATCTTCGACCTGATGGGTGACGTAGTCGGCGTCGAGCAACGCCAGCAGCGCCTCGGTCTGCGCGTCGAGATCGCCGGTCGTGCCCGCAAACTCCAGCAGCATCCGGACGTGGCTGCGGTGCAGTGTCGCGGGCGCGTTGAACCGGGTCTGCGGGTCGCGGCCGGCGTCGGAGAGCAGCACCCGGTGATCCCAGGTGAACCGCAGTCGTTCGCGGCCGTAGGCGAGGAGCCGCTCCAGGGGCGGCGCGCCGGGTCCCAGCGGCGGCGGACCGAACATGAACGCTTGCTGTTCGACCTTCTCGTCCTCGTCGAGCAGTACGATCATCAGCCCGGCGCGGCTGCCGAAGCGGCGGAACAGTGTGCCCTTGCCAACGCCTGCCGCCGCCGCGACGTCGTCCATCGTCACCGTGTCGGCGCCGCGCTCGGCGATCAGCCGGCGCGCCGCGGCCAGCAGCAGGGCCCGGTTGCGGGCGGCGTCACCGCGCTCGGTCGGGCCGGAGTCGGTGACCGGCAAGGCGGCCAACTCGTCACCGATGCTCATCTCTGCACCCTAGCGCAGTGGAAATGAATCGGACCGCAGTCCGGTTAAGCTATGGGAGGATCACGACAATCGATCGAAGGGAAGCCAAGGGACATGGCGGACGTGAAGATACTGGTACTGGTGGGCAGTCTGCGGGCGGGCTCGCTGAATCGGCAGCTGGCCGAGGCGGCCACCGAATCGGCCCCGGCCGGGGTATCGCTGCAGCTGTTCGACCGGTTGGGCGAGCTGCCGTTCTACGACGAGGACGTCGACGGCGACGAAGTGGCCGAGTCGGTGCAGGCGCTGCGCCTGGCCGCCGCCGAGGCGGACGCCGCACTCGTCGTCACGCCGGAGTACAACGGCAGCATTCCCGGAGTGCTGAAGAACGCGATCGACTGGTTGTCGCGGCCCTACGGTGACGGTGCGCTCAAGGGCAAGCCGATGGTGGTCATCGGCACCGCGCTGGGGCAGTACGGCGGGGTGTGGGCGCACGACGAGACGCGCAAGTCGTTCGGCATCGCGGGCGCTCGGGTGATCGAGGACGTCAAGCTCTCGGTGCCGGCCGCCACGTTCGACGGCAAGCACCCTCGCGAGAATGCGGACGTGGTCCAGCAGCTCCGCGAGGCGGTCGGCAAGCTGGTCGCCGAGGTCGGCTGAGCCCACTCGACACCGGGCCGCCGGCGAGCTCCCAAGGGGGTTCGCCGGCGGCTTCGACGCATGAAGGCCGCTCGACCGTGTTGCGGCTTTGCTCCGTCGAGTACGCGACACGGCGCCTCGCGGTACGTCGGCTGGCGCACCGAAGCGCGGCGCTGGCCAGGGGAAAGCCAGGTCGTCGCGATCTGGAGGCTGTGAATGACACGCCGGAAATCACCCGACACACCGCAACTACCAGGCGAAATTTCATTTGTGTGATTAAGTCCATCTTGTATGTGCTCTACTAGTCGGACACAACATCTAGTGCCAAGCGGGAAGCGTCACCGGCTCGATCCGTGACTCGTTCGAACGCTCCAACCGGGAAGCCATGCCTCCGGTAAAGCGTTGAGCAGGGTAACGAACGAGCCAAGAAGGAAGCTTGTCGGTGCCGTGCGAGAGGCTTGTGTAGGAAACACCACGAATGCTTGATCAATGTTTCGCTGAGGGGAGCCCATCGATGACCGTCACCGTCTACACCAAGCCTGCTTGCGTCCAGTGCAATGCCACCTACAAGGCCCTCGACAAGCAAGGGGTCGCCTACGACGTCGTCGACATCACCGAGGTCCCCGAGGCGCGTGACTACGTCATGGCGCTGGGCTACCTGCAGGCCCCCGTCGTGGTTGCGGGCAGCGAGCACTGGTCGGGCTTCCGCCCCGATCGCATCAAGTCGCTGTCCGGCGCGGTCGCCGTCACGGCCTGACGCCCACGACGGGCCGCCGACGAGACGAGAGGAGAAACCGCGAGATGACCGACACGTCGCCGACGGGTTCTCTCGTCTACTTCTCCAGCGTCTCGGAGAACACCCATCGCTTCGTCACCAAGCTCGGGCTGCCCGCCACCCGGATTCCGCTGCACGGGCGCATCCAGGTCACGGAGCCCTACGTGCTGGTGCTTCCCACCTACGGCGGCGGACACGCCAACGGGCCCGATCCAGACGCCGGGGGCTACGTCCCCAAGCAGGTGATCGCGTTCCTCAACGACGAGCACAACCGGTCGTTGATCCGCGGTGTGATCGCCGCGGGCAACACCAACTTCGGCGCCGAATTCGGCTACGCCGGTGACGTCGTCTCACGCAAGTGCGGCGTCCCCTACCTCTATCGCTTCGAACTCATGGGCACCACGGACGACGTCTTCGCCGTCCGCGCGGGGCTCGACGACTTCTGGAAGGACCAGACGTGTCACCAACCGTCACTGCAGAACCTTTGACCACCGGAGTGCACGCGCTCCCGGGGGAGACGGACTACCACGCGCTCAACGCGATGCTCAACCTGTACGACAAAGACGGCAAGATCCAGTTCGACAAGGACCGGGAAGCCGCCAACCAGTACTTCCTGCAGCACGTCAATCAGAACACGGTCTTCTTCCACAATCAGGACGAGAAGCTCGACTACCTGGTGCAGAAGGAGTACTACGAGCGCGAGGTGCTCGACCAGTACTCACGCAACTTCGTCAAGTCGCTGCTCGACCGGGCCTATGCCAAGAAGTTCCGCTTCCCGACGTTCCTCGGTGCCTTCAAGTACTACACCTCCTACACGCTGAAGACCTTCGACGGGAAGCGCTATCTCGAGCGCTTCGAGGACCGCGTCGTCATGGTGTCGCTCACCCTGGCCGCCGGTGACACCATGCTGGCCGAGAAGCTCGTCGACGAGATCATCGACGGTCGGTTCCAGCCGGCCACCCCGACGTTCCTCAACTCGGGCAAGAAGCAGCGCGGCGAGCCCGTCAGCTGCTTCCTGCTGCGCATCGAGGACAACATGGAGTCGATCGGACGCTCCATCAACTCGGCGCTGCAGCTGTCCAAGCGCGGTGGCGGAGTCGCCTTGCTGCTGAGCAACATTCGCGAACACGGCGCGCCGATCAAGAACATCGAGAACCAGAGCTCCGGCGTCATCCCCATCATGAAGTTGCTGGAGGACTCGTTCTCCTACGCCAACCAGTTGGGCGCCCGCCAGGGTGCCGGCGCGGTGTACCTGCACGCGCACCACCCCGACATCTACCGGTTCCTCGACACCAAGCGCGAGAACGCCGACGAGAAGATCCGCATCAAGACGCTGTCCCTCGGCGTGGTCATCCCGGACATCACCTTCGAGCTGGCCAAGAAGAACGAGGACATGTACCTGTTCTCGCCTTACGACGTCGAGCGCGTGTACGGCGTGCCGTTCGCCGACGTCTCGGTGACCGAGAAGTACTACGAGATGGTCGACGACGCCCGGATCCGCAAGACGAAGATCAAGGCGCGCGAGTTCTTCCAGACCCTGGCCGAGCTGCAGTTCGAGTCGGGCTACCCGTACATCATGTACGAGGACACCGTGAACCGGGCCAACCCGATCGAGGGCAAGATCACCCACAGCAACCTGTGCTCGGAGATCCTGCAGGTGTCGACGCCGTCGCTGTTCAACGAGGACCTGAGCTACGCCAAGGTGGGCAAGGACATCTCGTGCAACCTCGGTTCGCTGAACATCGCCAAGGCGATGGACTCGCCGGACTTCGCGCAGACCATCGAGGTGTCGATCCGGGCGCTGACCGCGGTCAGTGACCAGACCCACATCTGGTCGGTGCCATCGATCGAGCAGGGCAACAACGACTCTCACGCCATCGGCCTCGGCCAGATGAACTTGCACGGGTACCTGGCGCGCGAGCGCATCCTCTACGGCTCCGAAGAGGGCGTCGACTTCACCAACATGTACTTCTACACGGTGCTCCACCACGCGCTGCGGGCCAGCAACCGCATCGCGATCGAGCGGGGCAAGGCCTTCGGCGGCTTCGAGCGCTCGAAGTACGCCTCTGGCGAGTTCTTCGACAAGTACACCGAGCAGACGTGGGAGCCGGCCACCGAGCGGGTGCGTGAGTTGTTCGCCGATGCGGGCATTCGCATTCCGACGCAAGAGGATTGGCTGCGGCTCAAGGAGTCGGTGCAACAGCACGGCATCTACAACCAGAACCTGCAGGCCGTCCCGCCGACGGGGTCGATCAGCTACATCAACCACTCGACCAGCTCGATCCACCCGGTCGCCAGCAAGATCGAGATCCGCAAGGAAGGCAAGATCGGTCGCGTCTACTACCCGGCGCCGTACCTGACCAACGACAACCTGGAGTACTACCAGGACGCGTACGAGATCGGCTACGAGAAGATCATCGACACCTATGCCGCGGCCACCCAGCACGTGGACCAGGGACTGAGCCTGACGCTGTTCTTCAAGGACACCGCCACCACGCGCGACGTGAACAAGGCCCAGATCTACGCGTGGCGCAAGGGCATCAAGACGCTGTACTACATCCGGCTGCGCCAGATGGCGTTGGAGGGCACCGAGGTCGAGGGTTGCGTCAGCTGCATGCTGTAGGCGTTCTCGGCCGCACTCGAATGTGAACGTGGCGACGCATCTCGCGAGGGATGCGTCGTCATCTTCACGCCGGAGGCCAGAAGGGGGAGCTCAGCTCTCGCGAGCCCGATCCGCATGCAGCGTCTTCAACCGGCGCTCCTCGCGCAGCACGCCCTGATAGCTCTCGCGTTCGGCGACCAGCCATTCGGGCTTGTCCTCGAGCAGCTGATTGATCTGCTCGGTGGTCAGCGCCTCGGTGACACCGCCGCGCGCGAGGCCGGCAATCGAGACGCCGAGCTTGGCCGCCACCAGGTTCTTCGGGTGTGGCCCGTTCTTGCGGAGGTCCTCGAGCCACTGCGGCGGGTCGGCCTGCAACGCGGCCAGCTCGGCGCGGGTGATCGCATTCTCCTGAAACTCCGCCGGCGTCGCCGGCAGGTACACGTCCAGTTTCCTGGCCGCCGTGGCGGGTTTCATGGACTGCGCGTTCGGCCTGCTCATGGGATGAGCGTATCGGTAGCCTGAGGCAGTGGCTTCATCCTCGCTGCCCTCGCTCTCAGTGGGATACGTCCCCGGGGTGACCCCGGCGAAGTGGGCAAGGACCTGGGCGCAGCGCCATCCCGAGGTTCCGTTGCAACTGCAGACCGTCGCCGCGGCGGAGGCGGCCGACGCCGTGCGGGCCGGCACCGTCGACGTGGCGCTGCTGCGGCCGTCGGCCGACGCGGACGGGCTGGCCGTCATCCCGCTCTACGACGAGACCACGGTGGTGGTGGTGCCGACCGATCACCTGTTCGGTGCCGCCGACGCGATCACCGCCGCCGATCTGGACGGCGAACCGATCCTGACCCCACTCGACGACGTCGTCGCCTGGGCCGCCGTGCCCGGTGTCCCAGTCGAGCACCGCCCCGAGACCACGGCCGACGCAATGGAACTCGTCGCGGCGGGAATGGGTGCGCTGGTCGTCCCGCAGTCGCTGGCCCGGCTGCATCACCGAAGGGACCTCACCTACCGGCCGATCACAGACGCGCCAACCTGCCCGGTGGCGCTCGCCGCCGCGGCGGGCCAACAGCCGCCGCTGATCGAGGAGTTCATCGGCATCGTGCGCGGCCGCAAACCCAGCTCGTCGCGAGGGCGGGCCGAGCCGGCACCCAAGCGCACCGCGCGGGAGAAGACCCTCGCCAAGCAGGCCGCCCGCATCGCGGCGGGAAAGGTCGCCAGCAAGCCGGGCCGGGCAGGGCGCGGCCGACGCCGAGGGTGAATCCTGCGACGGCGCACCGGCATTCTGCGTCGCCACGTTCACACTCGCTGGCCGAGACGGCTTTCGCGGCCGATTAAATCAGTGGAGATTCGCCTCGCGGTGGCTCACTCTCGAAGGCGTGAACGTTCAGCTGTACTCCTCACCGGACGGCTTCGGTCCGGCGGCGCGCTGGGTCTACCGCAGAGACCCCGTGCGGTACACGACTGAGCTCACCACGCTGCGAACGGCGTCATGGCCGGCCGAGAACGTCCTACTGTCGATCGTCGACTGCGACGGCACCGTGGGTGCGGCGCTGCAGATGCGTGCCGGCGTCCTGCTGGTCAACGGGCTCCCGCCCACCCTGGCCAAGGAGGCGGCGGCCGCGTTGGCCACGGTGCGCCCCGAGCTGCCCGCAGTGCGCGGAACGCCGGACACCGCAACGGGTTTCAGTCAGGCATGGGTCGAAGTCGCCGGCGTGACCGCGACACCGTCGTTCGCCGACACGCTGTACCGGCTCGGTGAGCTCACCGAGGCCAGGGGTGTCGTCGGCGCACCACGTGCCGCCAGTGACGCGGACGCCGAGCTGCTCGTCGAGTGGCTGGACGGATTCTTCGTCGAGGCCTTCGGTTCGGTCTCGGACCCGCAGGCCTGCAGGGGAGTGCTGACTGACATCGCCACGGCCGGTGGACAGGTGGTGCTGTGGACCGTCGACGGTGAGCCCGTCGCGATGGCTCGGGTCCACGGCTGCCTGCTGGGGATGTCGCGGATCGGTCCGGTGTACACCCCGCCGGCGCACCGAGGCCACGGTTACGGTGCTGCGGTCACCGCCGAGGCGGTGCGGCATGCGCAGCGGACCGGCGCGCGGGACGTCGTCCTGTTCGCCGACGTCGAGAACCCGGTGTCGAACGGGATCTATCGGCGGCTGGGTTTCGTGCCCGTGGCCGAGAACGTGCAGTTCGCGTTCACGGCGTGACGGTGGCGGCGGTGGGGGAGCCGCCGCTACCGCTCACGGCGCTGGTGATGGGAGCGTCCGGGCCGTGGGCGGGCCACATCACGGCGGCGGCCGCGATGCCGAGCGTCACCACGACGGGCCGGACGATGAGCGCGAACGTGTCGACGTAGGTCGTCCAGGCGATCCCTTGCCGCACCACCAACGCGTTGCGCAGCGTTGGCGCGGTCCACGATCCGGCCCATGGTCGGTACGAGGTCATCGACGTCATCTGAACTCCCGGTTCGCCGCGCGAGAATGCCTCGGTGCACTCATTTCACTTCGGTAACACTGGGGTACAGAGGTCACAGGAATGACACGGACCGGTCAAGGTTGAGAACGACGGCGTTTTCTTACCGTTGCCTCAAGGGGGCCGATGCGACACTTCGCGGTTTCGATCTTGATCTGAGACGACCGTGCGGTCCCCTCCGCACCCACGAGGGGCGCCGAGGGGACCGCACGGGTCGAACGCGGGTCGGCTACTTCACCCGGTGCTGCGGGCCCTGCTCCTTCTTGTAGAGCGCCTTGAGCATCCGGTCGCGGAAGAACGCGTTGTCGATGAGCTTGATGCCGTTGTTCGCGACGGCCGGGATGCCGGCGAGCTTGTGGAAGTAGCGGCCGCGCCGGTACTCCTTGCCCCAAGCGGCCTCCATGCGCAGCGCATAGTTGGTGAAGTCGTCGGGTCCGCCGTTGGTCAGCGCGGCGATCGCGCATTCGCCTGCGGCCAAACCTGATTCGAGTGCCTTGGAGATACCAGCGCCCGAGGCAGGCTTGCCCGCGCCGAGCGAGTCGCCGGTGAACAACACGCCGGGACGCCACGGCGGCCACGCGGTGAAGCCCATCGGCAACCGCCAGGCCCGCACCAGCTTGTCCTTCTTGAGCTCCTCGATCGGCGGCAGCTCCCACTCGGGCGGCAGCGTCCGCATGAACTCGCCCATGAACTGGGTGGCGTTGATCTGCTGCCAATTCTTGTAGCTGTTGACGTAACCCAGGCCGATGTTGATGCGGCCGCCGCCGAACGGAAAGACCCACGCATAGCCCGGCAGCTGGTCACCCTTGAACTTCAGGTTCAGGTAGATGTCGAGCGAGTCGGAGTCCGGCTTGTTGGCCGGCATCTCCGCGCGGATCGCGATAGCCGAGTAGCCGTTGTACTCCGAGTCGATCTTCAGTGCCCGCTTGATCGGGGAGTAGGCGCCGTCCGCCGCGATGACGGCATCGCCGTACACCTTCTCGCCGCTCTTGAGGACGACGCCGACGACGCGACCGCTCGCGTCGAGCTCGGGGCCCGTCACCTCGCAGGACTGCCGGATCTCGGCACCGGCTGCCTCGGCGTGCTTGAGCAGCAGGGTGTCGAGCTGCGGGCGCGGGGCGACGTAACCGTGATTCGGCATCCCCGGGCGGGTCGGGAACGATAGCTCCCACTGAGATGGGCTGAAGACCGTCACCCGGTTGACCCGGTGGAACTTGTCCACCTCCTCGGCCAGGCCCATCTTCTGCAGATAGCTGACGGCGCGGGCCGTCAGGCCGTCACCGCACGGCTTGTCGCGGGGGAACTCGGCCTTGTCCAGGACGACCACCTTGGCGCCGGTTTGCGCTGCCTGCCACGCCGCGGCGGCGCCCGATGGCCCTCCTCCGGCGATGACTAGGTCGTATCGCTGCGTCATGAGTCTCGTCTCGTCTAGCGGGATGTATTCGCAGCGATCGTACCCGGGGTGAGCCGGCCAGATCGCCCCGACGGCGGTGACCGAAGGCTGACTCCCGCGGGCGCCCCGCCGGCCGGTCCGGCGCGGTCTTGGCAGGTCAACGCCGCTCAGCCGGTACAGTGAGTCCGTGCGCAGACCGTCCCGACCCTCTCCTGGGGCCCAACCCGGGGTCAAGGTCGACGCCCGTAGCGAACGTTGGCGGGAACATCGCAAGAAGGTCCGCGCCGAGATCGTCGATGCCGCGTTCCGAGCCATCGACAAGCTGGGACCCGAGCTGTCGCTGCGCGAGATCGCCGAAGAGGCGGGGACCGCCAAGCCCAAGATCTACCGGCACTTCACCGACAAGTCGGACCTGTTCCAGGCGATCGGCGAGCGGTTGCGGGACATGTTGTGGGCAGCCATCTTTCCGTCCATCAACATCTCCACCGACCCCGCCCGCGAGGTGATCCGGCGCAGCGTCGAGCAATACGTCCGGCTGGTCGACGAGCACCCCAACGTGTGCCGATTCCTGATTCAGGGCCGCTTCGCCGAGCAGAGCGAGTCGACGATGCGGGCCCTCAACGAGGGCCGTGACATCACGCTGGCGATGGCAGCGATGTTCAACGACGAGCTCCGCGAGATGGAATTGGACGGCGCGGCCATCGAGCTGGCGGCGTTCACGACGTTCGGTTCCGCGGCCGCCGCCACGGAGTGGTGGTTGGGCCCAAGCACCGACAGCACCCGGCGGATGCCGCCGGAGGATTTCATGGTGCACATGACCACGATCATGCTGAGTTCGATCTACGGCACCTGCGAGCTGCTCGGCATCAAGATCGATCCGGACCTCCCGCTGCACGAGGGCGTCCGGCGTCGCGAGTCGGTCGCCTAAATACGGTACCGGCGTTCCCAGGTACTGTTGGCGGCATGACCATTGCCGAGCAGGCCGGCGAGGCCGCAGTTCGCCAGACCCCGATCCGTACCCGTGCCGTCATCATCGGCACCGGGTTCTCCGGCCTCGGCATGGGCATCGCCCTGCAGAAGCAGGGGGTCGACTTCGTCATCCTGGAGAAGGCCGACGAGATCGGTGGCACCTGGCGCGACAACACCTACCCCGGGTGCGCCTGCGACATTCCATCGCACATGTATTCGTTCTCCTTCGAGCCCAAGCCCGACTGGACCCACATGTGGTCGCTGCAGCCGGAGATCCTCGACTACCTCAAGGGCGTGACCGACAAGTACGGACTGCGCCGCTACGTGCACTTCGGCTCGCACGTCGACCGGGCGCACTGGGACGACGCCGAAATGCGCTGGCACGTGTTCACCACCGCGGGCCAGGAGTACGTGGCCCAGTTCCTGATCTCCGGGGCCGGCGCACTGCACATCCCGCTGGTGCCCGACATCGAGGGGCGCGACGACTTCGCCGGAGTGGCCTTCCACTCCGCACAGTGGGATCACACCGTCGACCTCACCGGCAAGCGCGTCGCCGTCATCGGTACCGGAGCCAGCGCCATTCAGCTGGTGCCCGCGATCGTCGACGACGTGGCCGAGCTGCAGGTCTACCAGCGCACGCCTCCGTGGGTGATGCCGCGTCCCAACAACGCCCTGCCCGAATGGGTCCGCACGGTCTTCACCGACGTGCCGGGCGCGCGGGCACTGGCACGGGTGGCGATCTATTGGCTGCACGAGGTGGTGGGCTTCGGCATGACCAAGCAGCCGTGGCTACTCAGAGTCGGTGCGTGGCTTGGCAAGTGGAACATTCGGCGGTCGGTCCAGGACAAGGCCTTGCGGCGCAAGCTGACTCCGGACTACCGCGCGGGCTGCAAGCGAATCCTCAACTCCGACACGTACTACCGCGGCATCGCCAATCCCAAGACCCAGGTCATCACCGAACGCATCACCAGGATCACGCGGGACGGCATCGAGACGTCGGACGGCGCCGAGCACCCGGTCGACGTGCTGGTGTTCGCTACCGGTTTCCACGTCACCGACTCGTACTCCTACGTCGACATCAAGGGCCCCGGCGGCGAGGACCTGGTAGACCGGTGGACTCGCGACGGCGTCGAGGCCCACCGCGGCGTCGCCGTCGCCGACATGCCGAACCTGTTCTTCCTCCTGGGGCCCAATACGGGGCTCGGCCACAACTCGGTGGTGTTCATGATCGAGGCGCAGATCCGCTACGTCGCGCAGGCGATCGCGGCGGTCGATGCGACGGGCGCTCAGGCTGCGGCGCCGACCCGGGCCGCGCAGGACGAGTTCAACGCTCAGCTGCAGGGCGAGCTGGCCAAGACGGTGTGGAATACCGGAGGTTGCCGGAGCTGGTACATGGACGCCAAGGGCGTCAACCGGACCCTGTGGAGCGGCATGACCTGGCAGTACTGGCTGGCGACCCGTCGGTTCAAGCGATCCGAGTACCGGTTCAGCCGCCGCTGAGCGTGTCGCGACGCGACACGCCAACACAAGTGGTTGTGTTGCGGTCCGTTGTCGGACCCCAGTTGTAGTGTCGTGACAGCTACTCACCACGTTTTGAATTGGGGTCCAAGGTGTCCGATGGAATGAAGCTGATCGACCGCGTCTCGGCCATCAACTGGAACCGCGTTCACGACGAGAAGGATGCGGAGGTGTGGGACCGCCTGACCGGCAACTTCTGGTTGCCGGAGAAGGTGCCGGTGTCCAACGACATCCCGTCGTGGGGCACGCTGAACGCCCACGAGAAGCAGCTGACCATGCGCGTGTTCACGGGTCTGACGCTGCTGGACACCATCCAGGGCACCGTCGGCGCCGTGAGCCTGATCCCCGATGCGCTCACCCCCCACGAGGAAGCGGTGTACACCAACATCGCGTTCATGGAGTCGGTGCACGCCAAGAGCTACAGCAACATCTTCTCAACGCTGTGTTCGACGGTGGAGATCGACGAGGCCTTCCGCTGGTCGGAGGAGAACGTCAACCTCCAGCGCAAGGCCGAGATCGTGATGAATTTCTACAAGGGTGATGACCCGCTCAAGCGCAAGGTGGCCTCCACGCTGCTGGAGAGCTTCCTGTTCTACTCCGGCTTCTACCTGCCGATGTACTGGAGCAGCCGCGCGAAGCTGACCAACACCGCCGACATGATCCGGTTGATCATCCGCGACGAGGCCGTGCACGGGTACTACATCGGCTACAAGTTCCAGAAGGGGCTGGCCCAGGCCGACGAGGCGCGCAAGACCGAGCTCAAGGACTACACCTACGAGCTGCTCTTCGAGCTCTACGACAACGAGGTCGAGTACACCCAGGACCTCTACGACGGGGTGGGGCTCACCGAGGACGTCAAGAAGTTCCTGCGGTACAACGCCAACAAGGCGCTGATGAACCTCGGCTACGAGGCGTTGTTCCCCAAGGACGAGACCGACGTCAACCCGGCGATCCTGTCGGCGCTGTCGCCCAACGCCGACGAGAACCACGACTTCTTCTCCGGCTCCGGGTCGAGCTACGTCATCGGCAAGGCCGTCAACACCACCGACGAGGACTGGGACTTCTAGTTCAACCGTTGACGACCAGCAGGCCGAGCAGGTCGTAGACCACCGTTGCTGCGGCGAGACAGGTGATCTCGGCGTGGTCGTAGGCGGGCGCCACCTCGACGACGTCGGCGCCGACGACGTTGAGCCCGGTCAACGACCGCAGCATGCGCAGGAGTTCGCGGGCAGTGAGCCCACCCGACTCGGGAGTTCCCGTTCCGGGGGCGAAGGCCGGGTCCAGGACGTCGATGTCGACCGACAGGTAGACGGGCACGTCGCCGACGCGCCGACGAACGACGTCGACGGCCGCCGGGATGCCCATCACGTCGAGGTCGCCGGCCCGGATGATCCGGAAGCCCATGCGGGCGTCGTCGTCGAGGTCCATCCGGTCATAGATCGGCCCGCGGATGCCGACGTGGATGGAATGGTCCTCGACCAGCAGGCCCTCCTCGAAGGCGCGCCGGAAGATGGTGCCGTGGGTGACCGGCGCCTTGAAGTAGGTGTCCCAGGTGTCCAGGTGAGCGTCGAAGTGCACCAATGCAATTGGTCCGTGGACCGCATGCAGGGCCCGCAGATTCGGCAGCGCGATGGTGTGGTCGCCGCCGATCGAGACCAGCTTGCGTCGGCCGTCGCCGACGAGCTCCGCGACGCGATCCTGGATCTGGGTGCACGCCTCCGCGATGTCGTACGGCGTCACCGCGACGTCACCGGCGTCGACGATCTGGACCTCTTGCACGGGGGCCACGCCCAACTCGACGTGAAAGCCGGGCCTCAGCGCCCGAGCGGCCTGACGGACGCCGAGGGGGCCGGAGCGAGCGCCGGGCCGATACGACGTCCCACCGTCGAACGGCACGCCGAGGATCGCGATGTCGAAGTCGCTCACCTCGTGGATGTCGGCGATCCGGGCGAACGTGCCCTTTCCGGCATAGCGCGGCACCTCGGTGGACGGGGTCGCTCCGATGATCGTGTCGTCGGTGCCGGGCATGGCGGCCTCTCGCTGGGTGGACGATTCCTCGTCGAGTATGACGATCAACTCGTCGATGCGCCGGGCCGGTACTTCTCCAGCAGCGGCAGGAAGATCAGGTCGACGATCTCCAGGATCGCCTCGTCGGGAACCGGCCTGAGCGTCATCATGACCTCGTACCGAAAGAGGTCGACGGCCACGCTCGCGACGCGATCCGGGATGCCCTCGGACTCCAGCTCGCCACGGTCGATGGCCCGGTGGATCACGACCATCAGTTGCCCGTTGCGGCCGCCCTGGATCTCGGCGCCGAGGTTCGCGAGGCTGGAGCCCGTGTCCCGGTAGAAGTCGCCGAGGCGGGTGAGCAGCTGGGTTGCCAGGCGCACGCGTTTGCGATTGGCCTGTCGAAGAAGCTCGATCATGTCGGTGCGCAGGCTGCCCGTATCCGGCGTCCGCACGGGGTCCTTCGTGACCGCTCGCGTCAGCGCGGCGTGCACCAGTTGCGGCTTGCTGGGCCAGCGTCGGTACAGCACGGCGCGACTGGTGCCCGAGCGAACGGCAACGGCGTCGATGGTGAAGTCGTCGTAACCACGTTCGGAGAGCTCCGACCACGCGGCGTCGAGGATCGCCTCCTCGAGCGCGGCGCCACGTCGGCGCCGGGGCACGCCATCACCCACCTTAAGAGACATTGTGTTTCCTAATCGTTGACTCTATGGTCTATTGGGTACAGACCGTATCTTAACTACGAAGGGAGATCGCCGATGCGCATCCTCGTGTCCGGCGCCGGAATCGCCGGGCTCAGTGCCGGAATCACGCTCGGCGCCGCGGGTCACGACGTGACTCTGGCGGAGCGCGCCTCGCACCTGCGGGTGAACGGTTCACCGATCGACATCCGAGGCGACGCGGTTCACATCGCCTCCAAGATGGGTCTGCTCGACGCGATCCACGAGCATCGCGTCGACATGTCCGACCGCGTGTGCTTCGTCGACGAGCACGGTGAGGTGGTGGCCGAGTTGCCGTCCGCCGAGATCGGCGACTCGACCGACGACGTCGAAATTCCGCGGGAAGACCTCACGTGCATCCTGCGTAGCGCCCTGCCGGGGTCGGCGATGCTGACGTTCGACGCGTCCATCGCCGAGCTACATGACGACGGCGACGGCGTCGACGTCACGTTTGCGTCTGGCGCGCGGGATCGCTTCGATCTGGTGGTCGGGGCCGACGGCATGCACTCGACCGTGCGGGGGCTGGCCTTCGGGCCCGAGCGTGAGTTCCTGCGGCACCTCGGGTTCTACGTCGCCATCACCGAACTGCCGGACTACGACGGTGCCAACGGGCCCAATCCGATGTTCAGTATCCCCGGCCGCACGATCGGCGTCGCCACCTATCGCGATGAGGCGTTGGGACTGTTCATGTTTCGGTCGCCGTGGCTGGACTACGACTATCACGATCTCGATCAGCAGAAGGCGATCCTCACCGAGGCCTATGCCGGCCATGACGAGTGGCGGATCCCGGAACTGATCGCGTCGGCGCGCCGCGATCCCGAGTTGTACTTCGATTCGGTCAGCCAGATCCTGATGCCGCAATGGCACCGGGGCCGGGTCGTCCTGGTCGGCGATGCCGCATACTGCGCATCCGGCCTGTCCGGCCGGGGGACCAGCCTGGCCCTCACCGGCACCTGGTTGCTGGCCGAGGCGATGCAACGTCATGCCGGTGATCTGCCGCAGGCGTTCGCCGTGTACGAGCGTCACCAGCGCCCCCGCGTGATGCGGGCGCAAGCCACCGCCGGCCCCGGTGGTGATCTCTTGGTACCACCCACCCAGGACGCCATCGACGCGCGCAACCGGCGTTTGCAACGGGTCTGACGCAGGCGGGTCGAGTGCCGTGGTGGCCGCGGCCGACGTCGAGGCGCATGCTGGTATCGGGGAGCAAGCCGGCATTTAGGAGGACCGATGGCGCGTCGAGTCAGGAGTCGCATCGCCGCGATGTTGGCCGCGTCGGTCCTGACCGCCCTCGCCACGGCGCCGAGTGCGAGTGCGGACGGCGCCGACGCAGTCATCGCCGAGCTGAAGGCCCAGGGTTACACCGTTGCGCTCAACTGGCCTAGCGGGTACGACACCGTGCCCCTGTGGGCGTGCACCGTGACCAATGTGCACAACCCCGACAGCTCGCCCCAGCCTCCGGCGGCGACCACCCTCTACGTCGACGTGTACTGCCCGAACCATCAGGACGACTGAGGGATCAGGCGTCGCTGCGCTCGTGCGCATCCTCCATGACCGTCCTGCCGATCTCCGCGTAGATCTCGGGCTTGGCCGTGCGCAGCCACACCGCGTACACCAGCCCAATCAGGAACACCGCCAGAATCATGTACGGCGCCACCTTGAACACGTCGGACTTCGCGGCCAATCCAGCGGCGAACTCCCGGTTGTCCCACAGCAGCCACACCACGTACAGCATCGCCAGGCCACCGATCGCCGGGCAGATCAGCGTGGTGATCACGTTGCCGCGATGGGTCTTCTTGACCCAGAAGAACCAGATCACCGCCGCCGAGCAAATGGCCTGCACCAAGAGGATCGCCGCGGTGCCGATCAGCGCCAGCAGGCCGTAGACGTTGACGTAGGGCACCAGGGCCGGGGTGTCGACGGGCGCACCGCCATTGGCGTCGGGCACCTGGACCGCGGTGAAGAACGCGAAGGCCAACACGATGATCAGCGTGATGACGCTCTGCACCGTCGAGGCGATGTAGGGCGAACCGTGCGTGGGATGCGTGCCACCGAGGGTGTTCTTGACCTTGTCCGACGGCACCTCACGGCCCAGTGCGTACAGGTAGCGCGACGCCGCGTTGTGGAAGGCCAGCGCGCAGGCGAACGAGCCAATCACCAAGAGTCCCTTGTAGACGTCGAGCAGGACGCCGCCGAGGTTGCTCGACACCAGGTTGAAGAACAGGTCCAGTGGAGAGGCGCTGATCGATGCCTCCACCGAGGCCTTTGCGCCGTTGCCGGCGATCACCATTGCCGAGATGAACGTGTAGAACAGACCCAATCCGACGACCGCGATGATGGTCGCCCGCGGGATGATCTTCTTGGGGTTGCGCGACTCCTCGCCGTAGACGGCGGTGGTCTCGAAGCCGACCCATGACCAGAAGGCGAAGAACAGGCCGATGGCCATCGAACCCGCGGCGGCGGCCGTGCCGAAGGCGCCCGCAGGCAGACCCTCGAAGGCGTTGTTCAGCAACACCGTCTGGTCGAGCATCAGGCCGTCGGGGCCGCCGCCGGAGAAGATCACCGAGAACGCGAGTGCTAGCAGGATGAGCACCTCGGCGGTCAGCGTGACCCCGAGGATGGCGGCGGTCAGGCTGATGTCGAAGTAGCAGAGCACGGCGATGGCGACGATCGCGACGACGGCGATCGCCAGCCAGGGGACGTCGACGCCGAAGATGGTGTTGAGCGCGTCGTTGGCGAAGTAGGCGCATCCGCCAATCAGCGATCCCTCGAACACCACGTAGGCGAACGTGGCGAGCATGCCGCTGGCCATTCCCCAGGTCTGGCCGAGGCCGTGCGAGATGAAGCCGTAGAACGCGCCGGTCGTGGTGATGTGGCGCGCCATGGCCACGTACCCGAGGGCGAACAGGGTCAGGATGATCGTCGCGAAGAGGAAGCCGGCCGGCGCCCCCAGTCCGTTGCCAAATCCAACGGCGATGGGGACGTTGCCCGTCATCGCCGTGATCGGGGCGGCGTTTGCGATGGCCATGAAGATGACCGCGACGATGCCGATGGACCCCTTCTTCAGTCCATTGGCCCGCGCGGATGACTTGTCGTCGGTTGTTGCGGATTCGGCACTCACGAGGGCCTCCCAGCTTCGGATTCAGGCATGAACGAGACCCGCGACGATGCGGGTCCGTTCCAGAGCGTCGCACCCGCACCCGCTTCCGACAACTCGAACGGAGAACTTGGGGTCCGGAGGAATCCGGTTCGACCGAGCCGGCCAAGGCGGCACCAATGACCAGGCCGAAAACGCAAGACGGCCCAGACCCGTGCGGGTCTGGGCCGTTGCGTCTTTGCTACAGCGTCGAAGTGTCGATCACGAAGCGGTAGCGTACGTCGCTGGCGAGCACGCGCTCGTAGGCCTCGTTGACGTAGTCGGCCGAGATGACCTCGATCTCGGCGGCGATGTCGTGCTCAGCACAGAAGTCCAGCATCTCCTGGGTCTCCGGGATGCCGCCGATCATCGAACCGGCCAGGCTGCGACGCTGCGCGCCGAGCGGGAAGAACGGCACCTCCATCGGCTTCTCGGGCGCGCCGACCTCGACGAGCGTGCCGTCGGTCTTCAGCAAACCCATGTAGGCGGCGAGGTCGAGATTGGCCGAGACGGTGTTGACGATGAGGTCGAACGTGCCGGCCAGTTTCTTGAACGTGTCGGGGTCGCTGGTGGCGTAGTACTCGTCGGCACCGAGGCGCAGGCCGTCCTCCATCTTCTTGAGCGACTGGCTGAGCACCGTCACCTCGGCGCCCATGGCGTGGGCGATCTTGACGCCCATGTGGCCGAGGCCGCCGAGGCCGATGATGGCGACCTTCTTGCCCGGGCCCGCGCCCCAGTGGTGCAGCGGGGAGAACAGCGTGATGCCGGCGCACAGCAGCGGGGCGGCCTGGTCGAGCGGGATGCTGTCGGGAATGCGCAGCACGTAGTTCTCGTCGACGACGATCGCCTGGCTGTAGCCGCCGTAGGTGGGGGTGCCGTCCTTGCCGGTGGCGTTGTAGGTGCCGACCATGCCGCCCTTGCCCGTGCAGTACTGCTGCAGACCGGCCTTGCAGTTGTCGCACTCACGGCAGGAGTCGACGAAGCAACCAACGCCGACGTGATCGCCGACCTTGTACTTGGTGACCTCGGAGCCGACCTCGGTGACGACACCGGCGATCTCGTGGCCTGCGACGACGGGGTAGTTCGGCTCGCCCCACTCCGCCTTGACGGTGTGGATGTCGGAGTGACAGATGCCGGCGAACTTGATGTCGAATGCGACGTCGTGCGGGCCAACGTCCCGGCGTTCGATGGTGGTCTTGGTCAGTGGTGCGGTGGCCGACGTGGCGGCGATGGCGGAAACGGTCTTGGTCATCTTTTGGTCGTACCCTCTTGGTCGTCTCGTCATGCGGGACCTCGCTCACAGTGGGCGAGGCGGAGATCTGGGCGCGCCATTGCGCCCCCGGGCAATCGCAACCCGGTTGAGCGCCAGATTAGTCCCGTCTGCCGTCGGAGGCCTGGTCAGAGACCGGGTGCGCGACGGCCGGCGGTGAACCCGACGCGCTCGTAGCGCACCAGGCCCTGCACGGTGTAGGGGTCGCGGGCGATGACGTCCTCGGCCTCGGCGGTGGCCAGGTCCGAGGTGATCAGGACACCCCCGTCCGCCGACTCCAGGCGGCCGGTCAGGATCAGGCGCCCGGCGGCGACCTCCTCCTCGAGCCACTCCAGGTGGGCGGGCCTGGCCCGATCGATCGCGTCGGCGGGCCGTACGTAGGTCAGGGTCAGGATGTGGAACACGCGACGACCGTATCGGGTGGGGTGTGACACTGGCGCGTCGTCGTATCTGTCATGTGACAGAAATACGCATCACGCGTTGTTAACGAGCGACCTGCGATCCGTTACGTGGCGGCAACCACCTCCCGGGCGGCAGCGCGAAAACTATCGGGTGACAGAAAAGGGCCAGCGACAGAAACGAGTAGGCGCAATGCGTGCCGCAAGCCCGGGGGTTTCCGTGACGAGCGATGTATCCAAGGCCGAGTCATCCAGCGACGACCGGTCGACGACGGCCACCACCGCGGGGGCCAAGGCCCACGCGCGAGCGCAGCACGGCCGGACCGCCGACTTCATGCGTCACGTGCCCGCCTCGAGCAGTCCGACGGCTCCCGAGGGAATCCCGGCGGGGAACTTGATCTGGTCGGAAACCGTTGCACCGGGCGGCTATACGACCGCGGTCCTGGCTCGCGGCAGTCGGATCCGGCTCACCGACGTCGACGGCGAAGCCTGCGCGCACCTGCTCGTCCACCGCGCCGACGCCCCCCACGAGCGCCTCAACGTCGCCGACACGGTCAAGGTTCCGTGGCAGGCCTACCTGACGACCGGGCATCCGCTGCTCAGTGGGTTCGGGCGGGTGTTGGCCACCGTCGTCGCGGACACCTCGGGCGCGCACGATGCGCTCACCGGCACCACCACGCTGGCGGGCAACGAGAAGCGTTACGGGTCAGGCGCTCCCGAGTCACCGTCACCGGCGGGTCGCGAGTTGCTGTTGCTCGCGGCGCTCAAGCATGGCCTCGGCCCGCGGGACCTGCCCCCCTCGGTGTCGTTCTTCAAGGGCGTGGCGGTCGACGCCGAGGGCGCGTTCACCTGGCAGGGTTCGGCGGGGCCGGGTGCCACCGTCGACCTGCTACTGCACGTCGACGCGATCGTCTCGCTCGCCAACACCGCCCATCCGCTGGACCCGCGGCCCGCGTTCACCTGCTCCCCGCTGCGGGTGCACGCCTGGGGGGCCGCCGACGAACTGGATTCGCTGGCCGCCGGTGAACTGGTCGGTCCGCTGCGGCCGGAACATCACCAGGCCATCGCCAACACCGACGCCGACCTGATTGCCAGAGGAGTGCTGTGAATGCCCCTGCGGACCACGCGGCCATGGTCCACGGCCGCGTCATCCTCGACGAGTTCGTGCCAGCGCGGGCGGCCTGGTCGGCCGTCGTGGTCGCCGGTGACGTGCTGACGATCGTCGACCTCGAGGGCAACCAGGCGGTGGACTGCCTGCTGTACTTCGCCGCCGACACCAGCGTGCGCTACTCCGCGTCGGAAACCATTGCCCGCCAGGGCCATATCGTGCTGACCGCGGGATCGGTGCTCAGGGCCGACACCGGCGTCGCGCTCATGACCGTCGTCGGTGACGAGGTCGGGGTGCACGACACCCTGGGTGGGGCCTGCTCGAAGGAATCGAACACGCTGCGCTACGGCCAGCACACCCGGGCCCAGCACGGCTGCATGGAGAACTTCCTCATCGAGGGCTCCCGGCACGGCCTCGGCGCGCGGGATCTCGCCAGCAACATCAACTGGTTCATGAACGTGCCGGTGGATCCCGACGGCGCCCTCGGCATCGTCGACGGACTGTCGGCACCGGGCAAGCGGGTAGCGCTGCGCGCCGAGGTCGACACGCTGGTGCTGGTCTCCAATTGCCCGCAGGTCAACAATCCGTGCAACGCCTTCAATCCCACCCCGGTTCGCATGATCGTCACCCGACCGGACGAGGCGGGTTCGGCGTGACGGACACCGTGCTGATCGCCAACCGCGGGGAGATCGCCGTCCGCCTGGTGCGGGCGGCGCAGACGCTCGGCCTGCGCACGGTGGCGGTGTTCTCCGACGCCGATCGCGGCGCACCGCACGTACGGCTCGCCGACGCCGCCGTCCGGCTGGGACCCGCCGCGCCCAGCGAGAGCTACCTGCGATCGGACGCGCTCCTGGAGGCGGCCTCGTCCAGTGGCGCGACGATGATCCATCCCGGGTACGGATTCCTCTCCGAGGACGCGGATTTCGCCGAGGCGGTCGAGGCGTCCGGCATCGCGTTCGTCGGCCCGACACCGCATCAGCTCCGGGTCTTCGGCACCAAGCACACCGCCCGGGCAGCAGCCCGCGCCGCCGGGGTTCCCGTCTTCCCGGGATCCGAACTGCTCGACGACGCCGCCGCGGCCAAGGCCGCCGCCGCGGACATCGGCTACCCCGTGATGCTCAAGGCGACGGGCGGCGGGGGCGGCATCGGCATGCAGGTGTGCCGCGACGCCGCCGAACTGCAGGCGGCCTTCGACCGGGTGTCGCGCCTGGCCGAGCGCAGCTTCGGATCCGCAGGGGTGTTCGTCGAACGCTTCGTCGACGAGGCCCGACACGTCGAGGTCCAGATCTTCGGCGACGGCAGCGGCCGGGTGGTCTCCTTGGGGGACCGCGACTGCTCGCTGCAGCGCCGCAACCAGAAGGTGATCGAGGAGGCCCCGGCGCCCAACCTTCCCGAAGCCGTGCGGGCCCAATTGCATTCGTCCTCGCGGGCGCTGGCGGCAGCGGTCTCCTACCGTTCCGCGGGCACGGTCGAGTTCGTCTACGACCCGCGTCGGCAGGAGGCGTCCTTCCTGGAGGTCAACGCCCGGCTGCAGGTCGAGCACCCCGTCACCGAAGCGGTGACCGGCGTGGACCTGGCCGCGTGGATGTTCCGGCTCGCCGGCGGTGAAACCCAATTCCTGGCGCCGTATCTCGCGCCGGGAACGACCCTCGGATCGGTGCCGGTGGCCGGCAACGCCGTCGAGGCGCGCGTCTATGCCGAGGACCCCTCGCGCAACTACCGGCCCAGTACCGGGACGCTGGTGGCGGTCGAGTTCCCCACGGTGATCGGCGACGATCCCGCACCGCGGATCGACACCTGGGTGGAGGCGGGCACCGAGGTCTCGGCCTCCTATGATCCGTTGCTGGCCAAGGTGATCACCACCGGTGACGATCGCGACCAGGCCCTGGCCCGCCTCGGCAGGGCGCTGGACGCCACGGTGCTGCACGGCATCGAGGTCAACGTGGGGCTGCTGCGCGCCGCGGTCGGCCTCGACGAGGTCCTGGCGGCGCGGCACAGCACCGCCACCCTGGCCGAGGTCGTCGATCCTCGCCCCCGCATCACCGTCGAACGACCGGGTCTGCTGACGACCGTGCAGGACTTGCCGGGCCGCGTCGGGTTGTGGAACGTGGGCGTGCCACCGAGTGGACCGATGGACGACCTGTCGTTCCGGCTCGGCAACCGCGCTCTCGGAAACGCCGAGGGCGCACCCGGATTGGAGTGCACGGCCTCGGGACCCGCACTGCGCGTGACGCATCGCACCACCTTCTGCGTGACCGGAGCGGACTGCCTGGTCACCGTCGACGGGACACCGGCGCCGATGTGGGAACCCGTCGTGGTGCCCGCCGGTGGCGAGCTGGCGATCGGAGCTGCCGAGACGGCGGGTCTGCGGACCTACGTCCTCGTCGAGGGCGGATTCGAAGTGCCGACCTATCTCGGCAGCGCGTCGACGTTCACCCTCGGGCGCTTCGGCGGGCATGGCGGCCGACCGCTCGTCGTCGGTGACGTCCTGCGGGCCGTCGCGGCGCCGGGAACCCCGATGGCTGCGGTGCCCGTCGAGTGCCGGCCCGCCATGCCGTCGGACTGGGAGCTGGCCGTTACCGAGGGGCCGCACGGTGCGCCGGAGTTCTTCACCCGCGACGACGTCGACACACTGTTCTCGGCGCGCTACGTCGTGCACTTCAACTCGGCCCGAACCGGCGTGCGCCTCGAGGGACCCCGGCCGAGGTGGGCAAGGCCAGACGGTGGTGAGGCGGGCCTGCATCCGTCGAACATCCACGACAACGCCTACTCGGTGGGGGCTCTGGACTTCACCGGTGACACCCCGATCCTGCTCGGACCCGACGGACCGAGCCTCGGCGGATTCGTCTGTCCGGTCACGGTGGTGGCGGCCGACCGGTGGAAGCTGGGCCAGTTGCGACCCGGGGACACCGTCCGCTTCGTGCCCATCCGAGCGGCCGACGCGCCGTCGCGAAGGGAGCTGGGCCTTGCCCGGCTGGCCGCCTTGCCATTGGTCCGGCGCGGTGATCGCGACGGGGACGACGGTGTGCTGGGCCGTCGCGAGGCCGCCGGTGGTGCGCCGGCGGTCACCTACCGGCGCAGCGGCGACGACAACGTCCTGATCGAGTACGGCGAGATGGTGCTCGACCTCGCGCTGCGGGCCAGGGTGCATGCGCTCTACGAGCGGCTCGACGCGCTGCGGGCACCCGGAATCCTGGATCTCACACCGGGAATCAGGTCGCTGCAGGTGCACGTCGACCCCGACGTGCTGTCCATCGACCGGTTGCTGGGTCTGCTTGCCGAACTCGAGGACGACCTGCCAGCCACCTCCGAGCTGGTGGTGCCGAGCCGTTCGGTGCGGCTGCCGCTGTCCTGGGACGATCCGGCGACGCGGGAAGCGATCGCGCGCTACACGTCCGGCGTGCGCGACGACGCGCCGTGGTGCCCGTCCAACATCGAATTCATCCGCCGCATCAACGGACTCGCCAGCCAGGACGACGTCATGGCCACGGTGTTCTCGGCGGAGTACCTGACCCTCGGGCTCGGTGACGTGTATCTCGGGGCGCCGGTGGCCACCCCGCTGGATCCGCGGCACCGGTTGGTCACCACCAAGTACAACCCCGCCCGGACGTGGACCGCGGAGAACTCCGTCGGCATCGGGGGCGCCTACCTGTGCATCTACGGCATGGAGGGCCCGGGTGGCTACCAGTTCGTCGGCCGGACCACGCAGGTGTGGAGCCGATACCGGCATACCGCCCCGTTCGAACCGGGGAGCCCATGGCTGCTGCGCTTCTTCGACCGCATCTCCTGGTATCCGGTGACGGCTGAGGAACTACTGGACCTGCGTGCGGACATGGCCGCCGGCCGGGGATCGGTCGAGATCACTCCCGGCACCTTCTCGCTCGCCGAGCACGAACGCTTCCTTGCCGACAACGCCGAGTCGATCGCCGACTTCCGCGCCACCCAGGCGGCGGCCTTTGGCGCCGAGCGCGCTGCGTGGGCCGCGGCGGGCGAGTTCGATCGCGCCGAGCGGGCCGAATCGCGGGTGACCGCCACGACGACGGACCTGGTGCTCGACGACGATCAACAACGGGTGGACGCGCCGTTCTCGTCGAGCGTGTGGAAGGTCGACGTCGAGGTCGGCGAGCAGGTGGTCCGGGGTCAAGCGCTGCTGGCGCTGGAGGCCATGAAGATGGAGACGGTACTCACCGCGCCCGCCGACGGCGTCGTCACGCACGTCCTGGTGGAGGCGGGCAACCAGGTCGACCCGGGGACGCCGCTGGTCGTCGTCGGGCCGAGGACCCCGCCACCGGAGACGATCGACGTGGAAGGGGTACCGGCATGACCGCGGTCGAACGGGTGCTGGCGACCTACGCCGCGATCGAACGGGCCCGCCGGCCCGAGATCTGGATCTTCCTGCGGCCCAAGGACGATGTACTCGCCGACGCCGAGGCCGTCGATGCGGCCGTGGCTGCCGGGGCGGAGCTGCCGTTGGCCGGGCTGACCGTGGCGGTCAAGAACAACGTCGACGTGGCGGGTCTGCCCACCACCGCGGCCTGTCCGGCCTTCGCCACCGCGCCGGCGACCGCCGACGCAGAGGTGGTGGCCAGGCTGCGTGCCGCAGGTGCGGTCATCGTCGGCGCCACGAACCTCGACCAGTTCGCGACGGGCCTCGTCGGAACCCGCAGTCCGCATGGCGCCGTGCGCGATTCGCGCCGACCCGAGTACGTCTCGGGCGGATCCAGCGCGGGATCCGCCGTTGCCGTGGCCCTGGGTCTCGTCGACGTCGCAGTCGGGACCGACACCGCCGGGTCCGGCCGCGTTCCCGCCGCCCTGCAGGGCATCGTCGGCATCAAGCCCACCTACGGTGTGGTGCCCACCGACGGGGTGGTGCCGGCCTGCCGGTCCTACGACTGCGTGACGGTGTTCGCCCGCGACCTGGACACCGCCGACGCCGCGATGGGGGTGATGGCCGGTGGCACCGGAGCCCGCCCGTTCCCGCCCGATGCGCCGCTGGCTGCGCCCGACGTCCCCAAAGTGGCCGTCCCGGAGGATCTCTCGGCATTGACGCAGCCATGGCAGGAGGCCTTCGCGGCCGCCTGTGAACGACTCGCGGCCCACGGCGCGGTGCTGGTCGAGATCGACGTGTCGGCCTTCCTCGCCGCGGCTCGGTTGTTGTACGACGGCGGCCTGGTCGCCGAACGGCACGACGCCGTTGGTGACTTCGTCGACGCCCACCGCGCCGAGGTGGACCCCACCGTCGGAACGATCATCTCGGCGGCCGGCGACGTGTCGGCGACGGCCCTGCTTCGGGATCGGCGCCGCCTCGGCGAGCTCACCGCGACCGCGATGGCCGAGTTCGACGGCTGCGATGCGCTGTTGATCCCCACCACCACCGAACACCCGACCATCGCCGAGGTGGCGGCCGATCCGGTTGGCGTGAACTCCCGGCTCGGGACCTTCACCAACTTCTGCAACCTGATGGACATGTGCGCCGTGGCGGTGCCGTCGGGCACCGCGGGCCACGACCAGTTCGGCGTCACGGTGGTGGCGCGGTCCGGGGCCGACGCCGTCGCGATCGACGTCGCCCGGCTGGTGATCGCCACCACCGAATCGGTGGCGCTGCCCGGCGCCGCATCGCTGCAGGGGCGTTCCATCCTGCCGCCGTGGCCGACGCGGGCCGGGGTCGAGACGGCTCTGCTGATGGTCGTCGGCGCCCACCTTCGTGGACAGCCGCTGGCCTTCCAGCTCGAGGAGCGGGGCGCCCGCTGGGCGGGACCGGCCGTCACCGCGCCGGTGTACCGGCTGGCCCGGCTCGACACCACGCCTCCCAAACCGGGCCTGGTCCGGGTGGGTGCCGAGGAGGGTTCCGCCATCGGCGGCGAGCTGTGGCTGGTAGGCACGGCGAGGCTCGGCGACTTCCTCGCGATGCTGCCCGCTCCGATGATGCTGGGCCGCGTCACCCTCGCCGACGGCAGTGAGGTCGTCGGGTTCGGCTGCGCGCTGGACGCGTGGCGGGCCGGCGAGGACATCACCGGGTTCGGTGACTGGCCGACCTATCTGAGCAGCGTCTCGTCGGACTCGACCCGGGTGTAGCGCTCGATCTCCGAGCGGGTGCGCTCGCGCAGCTCGGGTGTCTCGGCGTCGGGAATCCCCAGCACCCGCAGGCAGGCGTCGGCCACGTGGATCGGCAACTCGTCGCGCTCGGGACCCGGGGGCACCGACCACATGTTGACCAGCGACTCCACCAGCCGGAAGGGCAGGTCCGCGGCGGCGGCGTGCACACCGGTCTGGTCTACGACGGCCTGGCTCAGGGCCAGATAATGCAGCCGCAGGCGTTCACGGTCGGACCAGAACGGCTCGAGCCGGGCGTCGCGCAGTTCGGGCAGCAGGTACAGCGCGCCAAGGTTCCACCGGCCGGCCAGCAGCTGGCCACCGTCGAACGCGGCAAGGGCGTGCAGGTGCTCGGCAGCGCTCAACGCAGGCTCGGCGCCAAGGAGGTTGGGGATGAACGCCAGCGTCGGGCTGACGGTCTGCCCCAGCAGCGCGCACAGGATGTCGTCCTTGGTCTTGAAGTAGTGATACAGCGATGCCTGGCGAATGCCGACCGATTCCGCGATGGACCGGGTGGAGGTGCCGGTGTACCCCAGCGTGGTGAAGAGTTCACCTGCAGCATCCAGGATTTCGTCGCGGGCGGTGACGCCCGGTCGCCTCTGGTCGTGGTGGCGGGGTCGTCCGGCCCTGGTGAGCGGCATGACCCCATCGTGGACCATGGCGGGTGAAAAGTGGTCATGTCCGTTGGTTTCTGTCACACGACAGAAACGCGCGATACGCATCGGTTACGTGTGCCGTCAATTGGTTACGCCAGCGACACCCATCGGGCCGACGCGACCGCAAAACTGTCAACTGACAGGCGGAGGCACACGGACGTGCCTCCGCCCTCCTCAACCGAACTCGATGCCGAAACTCGACACTTCCGGGAGCGTTCTCTATGGGTATCGCGGTTTCCCACGCCGTCTCCGAAGTCGCGGGCCCGTCCGTGCCGCCCGCCGACGGTACCGTGGCGACCGCCGGCGATCTGCGAGTGACGTTCCGTCGCAACGGTCGCGACGTCCACGCGCTGCGTGGGGTGTCGCTGACCATCGGGCCGGGGGAGATCCTCGGTCTGGTCGGTGAATCCGGTTCCGGCAAGAGCGTTCTCGGGTTCAGTATGCTCGGTCTGCTCCCCGCGAGCGCCAGGGTGGATGGCACGATTACCGTCGCCGGTTCGGACATGGTCTCCGGCAGCGCCAAGGACCTGCGCAAGGTCCGACGTCTCGACCTGGGTGCGGTG
This sequence comes from Mycolicibacterium sichuanense, assembly GCF_033741125.1. Classification (NCBI taxonomy): domain Bacteria; kingdom Bacillati; phylum Actinomycetota; class Actinomycetes; order Mycobacteriales; family Mycobacteriaceae; genus Mycobacterium; species Mycolicibacterium sichuanense. The sequence continues at coordinate 1,161,643 of NZ_JAWQPU010000001.1, forward strand.
TTCCAGGATCCGATGACGTCCCTGAATCCGACCATGCGGATCGGCAAGCAGGTAGCCGAGGCGGCCGGCAGTGACGAGGAGGCCCTGCGGCTGCTCACGGCGGTCGGCATCCCCGAGCCCAAGCGCCGGATGCGGGCCTACCCGCACGAACTCTCCGGCGGTTTGCGCCAACGGGTGATGATCGCCATCGCGATCGCCGGTAACCCCGAGTTGATCATCGCCGACGAACCAACGACGGCGCTCGACGTCACCGTGCAAGCCCAGGTATTGCGCCTGCTGCGCAGCCTGCGCGACGAAATCGGTTGCAGCATCGTGTTCATCACGCACGACCTCGGTGTCGCCGCCCAGATCTCCGACCGCATCGCGGTGCTGTACGCGGGGCGGATCGCCGAGATCGGCCCGACCGCCGAGGTGCTGAGCACGCCGGCGCATCCGTACACCCACGGGTTGCTGCGTTCGCGACTCACCCTGCAGACCGCCCGCGATCGCAAGCTGGCCGCGCTGGCGGGTTCGGTGCCCAGCGCGGTGACGCCATTGCCCGGATGCGCGTTCGAACCGCGATGCGCGCTGGCGACCGACGAGTGCACGACGGCACCGCCGGACCCGGTCGCGGTGGCGAGCGACCGCACCAGTGCCTGCATCTTCTCGCCGGACGAGGTCGCCAAGGAGCTCGGCAGCAAGGCGACCAACACCGAGGAACCCTTCCCGGCGGTGTCCGCCGACGGTCCCGCCCACCCGCCGTCGGTGGTGCTGCAGGACGTCACCAAGACGTACTCGGTCGCCAAGCGCTGGCTGGACCGTTCCTCGGCGGGTCACGGCAAACTGCAAGCGCTGCGCGGTGTTTCGCTGCGCGTCGCCCACGGTGAATCGATCGCCCTGGTGGGCGAGAGCGGTTCGGGCAAGTCGACGCTGTTGCGGACGATTGCCGGACTGGAGAAACCGACCACCGGCAGCGTCGAGCTGGTCGAGGGTCAACGGCCTCAGATGGTGTTCCAGGACGCGGGCGCCTCTCTGACACCGTGGCTCTCGGTGGGGGAGCTGATCTCCGAGCGACTGAGCGGGACCGGCATGTCGCGGGCGAGCCGGCGCGAGGCCGTCGTCGAGGTGCTGGCCCGCGTCGGGCTGCCGGCCGAGATCGCCAAGTCGCGGGCCGGGCAGCTCTCGGGTGGTCAGCGCCAGCGAGTTTCCCTGGCACGCGCCACCGTGGTGCCGCCGTCGGTGCTGCTGTGCGACGAGCCGACCAGTGCGCTCGACGTGTCGCTGGCCGCCTCGGTGCTGAACCTCATCGGAGACCTCCGGCGCACGCTCGACATGTCGGTGGTGTTCGTCACCCACGACCTGTCGGTGGCGCGCGTCGTCGCCGACCGCATCGCCGTGATGTACCTGGGCCGCATCGTCGAGATCGGTCCTGCCGAGCGGGTCATCGGCGACCCGGCCCACCCGTACACCCAGGCGCTGGTGGATTCGATCCCCGACCTCGGTCGCGAATCGCGGGTGCTACCAGGCGAACCCGCCAGCCCCCTGTCACCCCCGACGGGATGTGCGTTCCACCCTCGGTGCGCGATCGCGGTCGACACGTGCGGCGACGAGTCGCTCGACGTCCGGCTCGAGGGCTTCCCCGGCAACCCGCATCAGGTTGCCTGCATCGAGAGGCGGGCCGTCTGATGGCGATCGCAGCATCGGCCGGCCCCTTGGTGCGCGGCCGCGGGCGACGCGTGTTGTCCCTGCCGGAGTCGCGGTCGACGATCGTGAACTGGGCCGGGTTCTCACTCATCTTCGTCGTCACGATCATCGCGATAGCGGTGCCGCTGCTGGCGCCGCACGATCCGCTGGTGCCCGTCGGCATGCCGTTGCAGGCGCCCGGCACGCACGGTTTCCTGCTCGGCAGCGACAGCATCGGCCGCGACATCCTCTCCCGGGTGCTCTACGGCGTGCGCTCGAGCTGGTTCGCCGCGCTGGTGGTGGTCGCCGTCGGACTGCTCATCGGTGGAATCGTCGGCCTGATCGCCGGGGCGACGGGCGGCTGGGTCGACTCGATCCTGATGCGGATCACCGACGGGTTCCTCTCGCTCCCCGCGCCGGTGCTGGCGATCGCCGTCGTGGCCGCCCTTGGGCCCGGCTTCGTACACACCCTGATCGCCGTGTCGATCGTGTGGTGGCCGTTCTACGCCCGGCTGGTGCGCGGTGAGGTCGCCCGGCTGGCCGCCCGGCCGCACGTGGAAGCCGCGAAACTGGCTGGGGTGAGCCGGTTTCGGCTGGCCGGACGACACCTGTTGCCGGGGGCTGTGCCCAACGCGCTGGTCGCGGCGAGCCTGGACGTCGGCACCCTGATCCTGACCCTGGCCGCGCTGTCGTTCCTCGGGCTCGGGCAGTCCGCGCCGGCACCCGAGCTGGGTGCCGACTCGGCCCGCAATCTGAGCTACTTCCTGCAGCAGTGGTGGATTCCGGTCATGCCGGGTCTCGGAGTGCTGGTGCTGGCACTGATCGGCAACATCGCGGGCGACTGCCTGCGCAACCTGATGAAGACGAGCTAGGAGGCGGCTCCGGTGAAGACCTTCGTGGCGTCCCGGCTGGGCGCGATGGCGGCGATTCTGATCGCCCTGACCGGTGTGATGTTCCTGCTGCAACACATCTCGCCGATGGACCCCGTCAAGGCCCAACTCGGTGCGCAGGCCTCCGCCGAGGCGGTCGCCGCGCGCCGGCAGGCCCTCGGCTTGAACGATCCCATCCTGGTGCAGTTCTGGCGCTATCTGACCGGGGCCGTCACCGGTGATCTTGGCACGTCGTTTCGCACTCGGCACGGCGTCGCCTCCGACCTGGGCACCTTCTTCCCGGCCACCTTGGAGCTCGCCATCTACGGGCTGGCGATCGCCCTGGTGCTCGCCGTGTTGCTGGCCTTCAGCACCACGCTGAACTGGCGCGGTGCCGGCGTGCTGCGCGCCATCCTGTTCACCGGCTCCTCGGCACCGATGTTCCTGCTCGGCATCCTCGGCTTGATCGTCTTCTACAAGCAGCTGGGCTGGGTGCCGGCCAACGGCCGCATCGGCATACCCAATCCGCCGACCGGGCCGACCGGTCTGCTCACCGTGGACGGCTTGCTACACGGGCGTCCCGACGTCACCCTCGACGCGCTGCACCATCTGATCCTGCCCGCGCTCGTCATCGCGATCGGTCCCGCAGTCGCGATCGGGCGGGTGCTGCGCAGCAGCCTGCTCGGCGACATCGACAGCGACTATGCGCGGACGGCCCGCGCGAAGGGCTTGCCGGAGGGCCAGATCCTGGCGCGGCACGTGCTGCGCAACTCGGTCGGGTCCGCGTTGTCGATGACGGGATTGCAAGTGGGATTGATGTTCTCGGGCGTCCTCGTGGTCGAGCAGGTGTTCGGCTGGCCGGGCATCGGACAGTACATCTCGCAGAGCATTCCCGTCGCCGACTTCCCGGCCATCGCCGGCGTCACGCTGCTGCTTGGCGCGCTCTACGTCTTCATCAACACGGCCGTGGACCTACTGCAGGCCGCCGCAGACCCGCGTATCGCAACAACAGGAGGATAGGTGCCGAAACAACCGCTCATCGTGGGCAACCCGGTGTTCGTCGTCGTCGACATGCAGGAAGCCGGTGACATGCCCGCCGAAGAGGTCGGCATCGAGCACATGCCCGGCTACGACGGACGGATCGAACGCACGCAGCGTCTGCTCGCCGCCGCGCGCGGTGCAGGCATCCCCGTGGTGTTCTTCCAAGAGGTGCACCGGCCCAGCGGAGTCGACTTCGGTCGCGAGCTCGACGGCACCGAGGGCGTGCACTGCGTCGACGGCAACCCCGGCACGCCGCTGCACCCCGCGCTGCTGCCGGAACCCGGTGAGTTCCACATCGTCAAACGGCGCTACTCGGGCTTCATCGGAACGGACTTCGAGATCGTGTTGCGCGGCCTGAAGGCGTCCACGCTGATCCTCGTCGGCGGGCTGACCGACGTGTGCGTGCACTACACCTTCGCCGACGCCCACCAGCGTGACTACTACGTCCGCGTCGTCACCGACTGCGTGGGTGGATCGACGCAATACCGGCACGACGCGGCACTGGACGCGATGGAGTACCTGCAGACGGGTGCCCTGCGCACCACCGAGGAGATCCTCGCCGCCTTCGCAGATCTAGCCTCCGCCTCCGCCCCCGTCCTGGAAGGAGCAGCACGATGACCATCAGGTTCAAGGCCATGCTGGCCGTCGGTGCTGCCGTCGCGCTGACGCTGAGTGCCTGCGGCGGTTCGGATTCGGGCAGCAGCACGCCCAACGCGGCACCGACCGACAAGGTGCTGCACCTGTCCTTCCTGCAGGACCCGGGCCAGCCGCCGGACCCCGACATCTTCTACGCCGGACAGGGTCTGCTGCTGACCACCAACGTCTACGAGGGCCTGCTGCAGTACAAGGCCGGAGTCGACAAGCCGATCCTCGAACCGCTTCTGGCCACCGAGTGGACGGCCTCACCGGACAACAAGGTCTACACGTTCAAGCTCCGCGAGGGCGTGAAGTTCCACGACGGCACCCCGCTGACCTCCGCGGCGGTGAAGGCCTCGTTCGACCGCAGGCTCGCCGTCAACCAGGGACCGGCCTACATGGTCTCCGACGTCGAATCCGTCACCACGCAGGGCGATCTGGGCGTCACGGTCACGCTCAAGGCGCCCAACTCGGCATTCCTCGACTACCTCGCATGCCCCTACGGCCCGCGGATCCTCAGCCCAGAGGGCCTGAAGAAGAACGCGGGCAGCGACAATGCCCAGAACTACCTGACCACCCACGATCTGGGCACCGGGCCGTACACACTGACCGACGCCCAGGTGGGCTCGCACTACGGTCTGGCGTCGTTCCCCGACTACTGGGGACCGAAGCCGTACTTCGAGAAGGTCGACATCCCGGTGATCACCGACGTCTCGGCTCAGCAGCTGCAGTTCAACAACGGCCAGATCGCCGCGATCCTGCACGATCTGCCGTCCTCGGCGGTGCAGTCCTACCTGGACAACAAGTCGTTCGCGAACTACTCGCTGCCGACGATGATGTCGAACTACCTCTACGTCAACCCGCGCAAGGGCATGTTCACCGACGCGAAGAACCGGATGGCGATGCTGCAGGCCATCGACGTCGACCAGCTGGTCAAGCAGACCTACTTCGGCCGCGGGCAAGCGGCAGCGCAGATCTACCCGCCGAACATGATGGACCCGCAGTACGCGAAACAGTCCATCCCGCATGACCCCTCGGTGCTCACCGCGCTCGCCGGCAGCCTGCCCGCCGATCAGAAGGCCATCACCATCGGCTACGACTCCAGCAATCCGGACAACCAGCTGGTGAGCAACCTGCTCCAAACCCAGCTGGCGGCAGCAGGTTTGAACGTCAAGGTGCAGAGCTACCCGACGTCGCAGATCTTCGGTTGGATCGGCACCGACGGGGCGGATGCTCCGGAGATCCTGCTGAACCTCGGTTGGCCCGACGCGCCCTCGCCCTACACCTGGGGACACATCTCCTGGGATGCCGACGGTGGCTTGAACTACCTGGGGTGCTCGGCCCCCCCGGTGACCGCGGCGCTGGCGCAGGGTCTGCCCGACGGATCGCTGCAGGCGTTCTCGCAAGCCGGTGAGGAAGCCATCAAGACCGGTTGCTGGCTGAACGTCGCGGACGTCAACGACTTCATGGTCGCCCAGCCCTGGCTGAAGGGCGTGGAGCAGGGTCACGTGGTGACCAATCCGAACTCCTTGCGGCTGGCCGCATTGTCGGTCGGCTGATGGCCGGACTGGTCCGCAAGAGCGGAGTCCGCCGGATCGTCCTGCTGACGCTCGGCTGGGAGGATCTGCCGAAGGCCGTTTCGGTGCACGGCAGTTCGCCAGAGCTGCGGATGCGTGAACCGGTTCCCGGGGTGCTGCTGCAGACCGACGGCGGCTGGGTGCTGCTGGACACCGGCTTCAACACCGCACTGATCCGCGATCCACACCTGCGGCGGCGTTACTTCCCGTCGATGGAGTACCAGCCGCTGCTGCCCGGCCCCGGCGAGCCCATCGAAGAGGCGCTGTTCGAGATCGGCGTCGACGTCGACGACATCCACGTGGTGGCGCTGTCGCACCTGCACGTGGACCATGCCGGCGGGCTGAAGCTGTTCGCCGGCAAGGTGCCCGTGCACGCGCAGCGCCGCGAGTTGGAGTACGGGCTGTCGAATCACCCGGAACCGGAGCGGCACGCGATCTTCCGGGTGGACTTCGACGACCCGAGCATCGATTGGCAGCTGGCCGACGGGGAGGCCGAGATCGCTCCAGGCATCTCCGCGGTGCCGACCTACGGGCACACACCGGGCCACCAGAGCTTCGTGGTGGAACTCGACGAATCCGTCACGGGCGGGGGTGACCCCGACGGGTACGTGTTCGCCTTCGACGCCGCCGACCTGACCGAGAACATCGACCAGGAGCTGGCCATCGGCGGTTACATCGACGTCGAGCCCGAGGAGACCATCGAACCCATCCGAAGGCTCAAGAAGCTGGCGCAGGACAAGGGGTATCCGCTGATTCCGGGCCACGACCCGCATGCGTGGCCCGAGATGACCGCCCACTTCCACGACCGCTTCGGGTCCGTCTCGCCGACATGACCGCCCCCGTCATCGCGGACTGCGTCGGATCGTGGCGGCGCAGCCTGCTCGTCGATGCCGACGGCGGGCACCATGCCGGTGGTGAGGTGAGGTGGCTGCAGGGCATCACCGCCTACGTCGACTCTCGCGGTTTCGCCGGCCGTCTTCAGCAGAGCGGCAACGTCTTTCAGTGGCATCGTGACGTCGACCTCGAGCCGCCGGGGCCGTTCCCCGATGCCGGGGCGATGCACTGGGACGGCGACGTGCTCATCGAGACCGGAGTGCACCAGGCCTACGTCGAGCATTGGGTGCGCGAGGGCGGATCGACCGATCCGTGCGGTGCGCTCTTCCTGCGCGCATCCGACGGTGCGACCGGGTTGCTGGTGCGGGTCGGCGGGCTGTTCGGCTGGGCGGGCGGCGGCGCCGTCGTCATCGGGACGGTCGGCGACGCGGAGTATGGCCGGCTCGGCATCGCGCCGGCCGGGGAGGAAGTACGCGCCAACGGGATCCGTTGGCGCATCGACCGAAGCGAAGGAACCGTGAATCCATGAGTGCTGCGACGTCGTTCACGTCGGTGCCCATCGTCGACATCAGCGGGTTGCGCTCGAGCGATGACGCCGTGCGCGCGCGGGTGGCCGCCGAGATCGGGACGGCCGCCAGGGAGGTCGGGTTCCTCTACATCAGCGGATCCGGGATCGACGAATCGTGCTTCGACCGGATGTTGGCGGCCACCAAGGAGTTCTTCGCGCTGCCGCTCGAGGAGAAGATGCGCAGCTACATCGGGCTGTCGCGGTGCCATCGCGGTTACGTGCCGATCGGCGAGGAGGGTGTCGAGAGCACCGCGGATTCGGTGCCCGACCTCAAGGAGGCGTTCGACACCGCGCTGGACCTGCCCGCCGACGACCCCGACTACCTGGCGGGCAACCCGATGCTGGGTCCCAACACCTGGCCCGAGCTGCCCGGTTTCGCCGAGGCGGTGACCGAGTACTACCAGGCCGTCCTCGAGGTGGGACACCTGTTGCTGCGGGCGTTCGCCGACGCCCTCGGCGAGGACCCCGACGTGTTCTCGCGGCACGCCACCAAGACACCGAGCCAGCTGCGCCTGGTGCACTACCCGTACAACCCCGACGCCCGCGACGGACTTGGCATCGGCGCCCACACCGACTACGAGTGCTTCACGCTGCTCAAGCCGACGGCGCCCGGGCTGGAGGTGCTCAACGGCGCGGGGGAGTGGATCGACGTGCCCCCGGTGCCCGGCACCTTCGTGGTCAACATCGGTGATCTGCTGGAACTGTGGACCAACGGCGCGTTCGTGGCCACCAGCCACCGTGTCCGCAAGGTGGTCGAGGAGCGGTACTCGTTCCCGCTGTTCTTCAACGTCGACTACGACACCGAGGTCAAGCCGCTGCCGCAGTTCGCGTCCGCGGACGGCAAGGACCGGCCTGCACTGCGGGCCGGCGAGCACCTATTCGCCCAGACCGCACAGAGTTTCGCGTATCTGCGCCAGCGCGTGGCCAGCGGCGAACTGGTGCTGCCCGAGGGATCGCTGGGGCTCAATCAATTCGGGCAGCAGGCGCTGCTGGGCGTGGAGTAGGCGACCCGCCGGCGGGTCAGTTGATCGGCGCGTTGATCAGTCGCAGGTCATCGAGCATGCCGCGGGCGGCGACGATGCCCTCACCGGTCTGCCACACCTCGTCGTTGACGATGAACACCCGGTTGTCGCGAACCGCCGACAACTTCTTCCAAGCGTCACTCTCGAGCACGGTGCGCGCGCGGTCCTTGGCAGCGGCCGAGGCGAACGACAGATAGACGATGTCGCCGTCGGCGGCCGAGAAGTCCGTCGACTTGGATACCTCCGAGGTGCCGACCTCTTCGTAGGGCTTGTCCTTGAACCGCTGGGCGGCGGGCCGGTCCGCGCCGACGGCACCGAGCACACTGGCGGGGAAGTCGTCCGTGCCGAAGATCCGCAAGGTGTTCTCGGTCAGCTGCACCACCGACACCTGGTAGTGGGTGGCGTCGCTGTCGGCGCCGGTCTTGTCGGCGGCTTGCTCGAAACCGTCGATCAACCCGTTGGCGGCGTCCGCCCGCCCGGTCGCCGCACCGACCGTGCGCAGATCGTCCTGCCATCCGGGACCGGGCGCACCGGTGAACACGGTCGGCGCGATCGCCGACAGCTCGCCGTACGCCTCGGGAGTCAACGCCTGTGAGCCGAGGATGAGGTCGGGGTTGGCGGCCTTGATCGCCGCGATGTCGGGTGCCGAGCGCGTGCCGGCGGGTGCAATGGCGTGTACGACCGCGCCGAGGTACGACGGTTGGCTCGACGACCCGTCGGGCAGCGCGGCGGCCACGATGCGCGACTGCAGGCCCAGAGCGCACAGCCCGTCGAGTTGGTCGCCGGAGAGCACGACGATGCGCTGCGGGTCGGCGGGTACCTCGGACGTACCCGCCGCATGGCGAACCTCGCGCGTCGGCGGCCCGTCGTCGAGGCGGGCCGGATCCTGGGCGCAGGATTCGTCGGGACGGCGCTGATTGCCCAGCACGCCGGCGCCCGCGATGCTCGTAGTGCTGGTCACGATGGACTGCTCGGCACCCGGATTGGCCGGCCGGCTCGCCGAACCGCCGCAGCCGGTGGCCAAGGTCACCATCAGGGCGGTGGTGGTCGCCGCCGCGGCAGCGATCGGACCCACCCGCGAGCTAAGAAATGGCACGTCGCCGACGGTACCAATCGGGTGGCCCGCGGCGCGCCCACCCCAAGGCGCGCCAGGCGGTCCGGGGCTGGTGGGACGCCCTGCGCTGGCAGGTTCTTACCAATTACGACAGTTTGTAGGACCCATGGCACTTGACGCCGCGGCGGGGGATAAGATTACCGACGAGCCCGCGGGCCCGTCCCGTCGAACTTTTGGAGGACCTGTTGGTAGCCGAAGCGCCCCCAATCGGAGAACTCGAGGCACGTCGCCCGTTCCCGGCCCGGCTGGGCCCCAAGGGCAACCTCATCTACAAGCTGGTGACCACCACCGATCACAAACTGATCGGCATCATGTACTGCGTCGCCTGCTTCGCGTTCTTCCTCATCGGTGGATTGATGGCGCTGTTGATGCGCGCCGAGCTCGCCCTGCCGGGGCTGCAGTTCCTGTCCAACGAGCAGTACAACCAGCTGTTCACCATGCACGGCACGGTGATGCTGCTGTTCTACGCGACCCCGATCGTGTTCGGCTTCGCCAACCTGGTGCTGCCGCTGCAGATCGGCGCGCCCGACGTGGCCTTCCCGCGTCTGAACGCGTTCTCCTTCTGGCTCTTCCTGTTCGGCGCGCTGATCGCCATCGCCGGCTTCATCACCCCCGGTGGCGCGGCCGACTTCGGCTGGACGGCGTACTCGCCGCTGACCGACGCCATCCACTCGCCCGGCGCGGGTGGTGACCTGTGGATCATGGGCCTGGCGGTCGGCGGTCTCGGCACCATCCTCGGTGGCGTCAACATGATCACCACCGTGGTCTGCATGCGAGCCCCGGGCATGACGATGTTCCGGATGCCGATCTTCACCTGGAACATCCTGGTCACCTCGATCCTGGTGCTGCTGGCGTTCCCGCTGCTGACCGCCGCGCTGTTCGGACTGGCCGCCGACCGGCACCTCGGGGCGCACGTCTACGACCCGGCCAACGGTGGTGTGCTGCTGTGGCAGCACCTGTTCTGGTTCTTCGGTCACCCCGAGGTGTACATCATCGCGCTGCCGTTCTTCGGGATCGTCAGTGAGATCTTCCCGGTGTTCAGCCGCAAGCCGATCTTCGGCTACACCACGCTGATCTACGCCACGCTCTCGATCGCCGCGCTGTCGGTGGCGGTGTGGGCGCACCACATGTACGCCACCGGCGCGGTGCTGCTGCCCTTCTTCAGCTTCATGACGTTCCTCATCGCCGTCCCGACGGGCATCAAGTTCTTCAACTGGATCGGCACGATGTGGAAGGGGCAGTTGACCTTCGAGACGCCGATGCTGTTCTCGGTGGGCTTCCTGGTCACCTTCCTGCTCGGCGGCCTGTCCGGCGTGCTGCTGGCCAGCCCGCCGCTGGACTTCCACGTCACCGACAGCTACTTCGTCATCGCGCACTTCCACTACGTGCTGTTCGGCACCATCGTGTTCGCCACCTACGCGGGCATCTACTTCTGGTTCCCGAAGATGACCGGCCGGCTGCTCGACGAGCGCCTTGGCAAGTTGCACTTCTGGCTGACGTTCATCGGCTTTCACACCACCTTCCTGGTGCAGCACTGGCTGGGTGACGAGGGCATGCCGCGCCGCTACGCCGACTACCTGCCCTCGGATGGGTTCACCACGCTCAACGTGGTGTCGACGATCGGTGCCTTCATCCTCGGCATCTCCACGATCCCGTTCCTGTGGAACGTGTTCAAGAGCTGGCGCTACGGCGAGCCCGTCGTGGTCGACGATCCGTGGGGCTACGGCAACTCGCTGGAGTGGGCGACGTCCTGCCCGCCGCCGCGGCACAACTTCACCGAGCTGCCCCGGATCCGTTCGGAGCGACCGGCGTTCGAGCTGCACTACCCGCACATGGTCGACCGGATGCGCGCCGAGGCCCACGTCGGCCGAGCGCACGGACCCGAAGACGGAGACGTCACTCGGATCGATGGCGAGCACGTCCGCACCTGACCGGCAGTCGTACGGAGTGAACTCCTCAAGGGTGGCGGTGTGACCGACACGTCGCGAGAACGGTCATCGGTGTTGATCACCGTCACCGGAGTCGACCAGCCAGGTGTCACCTCGGCGCTGTTCGAGGTGCTGTCTCGGCACAAGGTCGAGCTGCTCAACGTCGAACAGGTGGTCATCCGCAATCGCCTGACGCTCGGCGTGCTAGTCGCCGGCCCCGATGACGTCGCAGGCGGCACCGCGCTGCGCGACGAGGTCACCGCGGCGATCCACGGCGTCGGGCTCGACGTCACGATCGAACGCAGCGACGACCTACCGGTTCTCGGTGAACCGTCCACGCATTCGATCGTGGTGCTCGGCCGGCCCATCACCGCCGAGGCGTTCGGCGTCGTGGCCAGGGAAGTCGCGGCTCTCGGCGTCAACATCGACTTCATCCGCGGCGTGTCGGACTACCCCGTGACCGGGCTCGAGCTGCGGGTCTCGGTGCCGCCGGGGGCCGCCTACGGTCAGCTGCAGACGGCGTTGGCGAGGGTCGCGGTCGCCGAGGGCGTCGACATCGCACTGGAGGATTACAGCCTGTCGCGACGGGCCAAACGGCTCATCGTGTTCGACGTCGACTCGACCCTGATCCAGGGCGAGGTCATCGAGATGCTGGCCGAGCGGGCCGGCGCGCTGGCCGCGGTCGCCGAGGTCACCGAAGCCGCGATGCGGGGCGAGCTGGACTTCGCCGAGTCGCTGCACAAGCGGGTGGCTACCCTGGCCGGGTTGCCCGCCGACGTGCTCGAAGAGGTCGCCGACCAGATCGAGTTGACGCCGGGTGCGCGGACGACGATCCGGACGCTGCGCCGCCTCGGTTTTCACTGCGGCATCGTCTCCGGCGGCTTCCGCCAGGTGATCGAGCCGCTGGCCCACGAGCTGATGATGGACTTCGTGGCGGCCAACGAGCTGGAGATCGTCGACGGCAAGCTCACCGGCCGCGTGGTTGGCAACGTCGTCGACCGGCCGGGGAAGGCCAAGGCGCTGAGGGACTTCGCGCAGCAGGCCGGGGTGCCGATGGAGCAGACCGTTGCCGTCGGTGACGGTGCCAACGACATCGACATGCTGGCGGCCGCTGGCCTGGGCGTGGCGTTCAACGCCAAACCCGCCCTGCGCGAGGTCGCCGACGCGTCGTTGAACCACCCCTACCTCGACACCGTGTTGTTCATCCTCGGCGTGACTCGCGGGGAGATCGAAGCGGCCGACGCTGTCGACGGCACGTTGCGCCGCGTGGACATCCCCGACGCCTGACCAGCCCCGTCCCAACAGGGTCACACCACCACGGCACCGACCTCTGCCGCCGTGGCGCCGGCCCCGGTGACACTGCGCCAGGCCCTCGCCAGCAATTCGATTGCCTCGGTGAGCCGTTCGTCGGGCAGCGTATAGGGAATCCTGATGAACCGCTCGAGGGTGCCGTCCACGCCGAATCGGGGTCCCGGCGGTATCTCCAGACCCAGTCGGGACGCCGCTGCCGAGAGCGCACTGCTCATCGGTGCCGGCAGCCGCACCCACAGTGACATTCCGCCCTTGCTTGGCGTGGGTTGCCAGTCGGGCAGGTGTTCGTCCAGCAGCGACAGCAGCAACGCTCGCCGCGCTCGCAGGGTTTCCCGGCGGTCGGGCAACAGATCGTCGGCGACGTCGAGAAGCCTTGCCGCAGCCAGCTGTTCCAGGATGGGCGTGCCCATGTCGACGGCAGGGCGCATGGCGCCGATGGTGGTCAGCGCACTGCGCTCGGCGCGGATCCACCCGATGCGCAGCCCACCCCAGAATGACTTGGACATCGAGCCAACCGTCAGCACGAGTTCGCGGCGCGCGGTCATCGAGGCGGCCAGCGGCGGCGGCACCTCTTCGTCGAGCCACATGTCGGTGATCGTCTCGTCGATGATGGTGCGGGTGCGGGTCTCGGCGATGATCTGCGCGAGTCGGCGGCGGCCCGCCGGCGGCAGCGTCATTCCGGTCGGGTTCTGGTTGTCCGGCACGAGGTACGCCAGGCTGGGGGATAGCTGGCGCACCGCCGCGTCGACCGCGTCCAGCTCCCACCCGTCGTGCGTCATCGCGACTGACACTGGTCGAATTCCCTTGGTGGCCATGGCCGCGAGGGCTCCGTGATAGGTGGGCTGCTCGACCAGGACACGGTCCCCGGGCTGGGTGTAGGTGGCGAGGACGAGCCCGATCGCATGCAGCGCGCCCGTCGTCACCACGATCTGCTCGGGTTCGGTCGGAAGTCCACGGGCGCAATATCTTTCGGCGATCGCTTCGCGCAGCGGCGGCACGCCGACGAGCTCGATGCCGATGTCGTGCAGGTAGGGCGTGACCTGTTCGGCTGCCTCGACGAACGCTTGAGAGACCGCGACCGCCGGTGCCGCGAGCGTGGCGGCGGCGAGGTTCGCCGAGGCGGTACCGACCAGGGAGGGGGCGGGAGTGGAGGTGGTGACCGGCAGCGCAGTCGTGCTGCGAGCGCCCCGGCGGGCGCTGAGAAAGCCGTCGTCGCGCAGCTGTGCATAGGCCGAGGTGACGGTGGTGCGTGAGACGTGCAGGGCCTCGGACAGCGCTCGCTCGCTGGGCAGCTGCGCACCGACGGGAAGCCGGCCGTCCACGATCAGCATCCGCAGGCCGTCGGACAACCCCTGGTAGGCCGGCCCACTCCGACTGGACGTCCGCCAGTTGCCCAATTCCTTGGCGAGGAGGTCCACATCGAGTCGTCGCCCCGCCAGTTCTACGCTCATTGGTGCCACTTTGCCTGAACTGGCTATTGATGGCAAGGCCAGTCGGTCGGCACCATCTGAGTCATGGCACAACACTGGACCTCCCGGGTGGCTCGCAAGACGAGCGACCTGGCCCGCGTCTTCCGCAACTCACCCCGGATCGGCGACTTCGTCGCGGAGGACGCCGACGTCCGTCGGACGCGGGCCGAACTGGACGCCATCCGCGCACGCTTCCCGGATCACGCGTGACCCGCGCGACGGCCTACTCCAGGAGGTCCGTCGGTGCGGTGTTCGCCTCAGGCGGTGCACTTCTCGTCGGCCTGGTGGGCTATGGCCTTTCGATGGCCGTCATGGTGCGGGCGGGTCTGGGCCTCGACCCCTGGGACGTGTTCCACCAGGGCCTGGCCGGTCGCACCGGCATGACCATCGGCGTGGCGTCCGGCGTCGTCGGCGCCGTGGTGCTGCTGGCCTGGATCCCGCTGCGCAACCGCCCCGGGATCGGCACCGTCGCCAACGTCGTCGTCATCGCCGTCACGGTGGATGCTGGACTGGCCTTGCTTCCCGAGTCAACTGGACTGCCCGTGCGCATCGCGATGATGCTCGGCGCCGTCCTACTCAACGCGGTGAGCACCGTGCTCTACATCGGGGCGGGCCTCGGGCCCGGCCCGCGCGACGGCCTGATGACCGGACTGGTCGCCCGCACCGGACTGTCGGTCAGGTTGGTGCGCACGTCCATCGAGGGCACCGTGCTGACGGTCGGCTGGCTGCTGGGCGGCAGCGTCGGCGTCGGGACGGTGGTCTACGCCCTTGGCATCGGCCCGCTGGTCCAGCTGATCTTGAAGCTGACCCCGGCGCGATGGCTCGCCGTGAGCGGGTGGGCGTTCACCGAACCCCGCCTGACTACGATGGGCGAGTGCCAGCTGCCGGCCCCACCGATCCAGACGACCGTGTCGACCCGGAATCCGACGGAGTCGACCCAGACCTGCTGATCGACTTCGCCAGGGTCACCCTGCGGCGCGGCGGCAAGACCCTCGTCGGCCCCATCACGTGGGCGGTCGAGCTCGACGAACGCTGGGTCGTCATCGGGCCCAACGGCGCCGGGAAGACGTCGCTGCTGCGCATCGCGGCCGCGATGGAGCACCCGTCATCGGGAACGGCCTACGTCCTCGGCGAACGGCTCGGCAAGACCGACATGGCCGAGCTGCGATCCAGGGTCGGGCTCAGCTCTTCAGCGCTGTCGCAGCGCGTGCCCGAGGGAGAGCTGGTCAAGGACCTGGTGGTCTCGGCGGGGTACGCGGTGCTGGGGCGCTGGCGGGAACGCTACGACGACGTCGACTACGAACAAGCCGTCGACATGCTGGAAAGCGTTGGCGCCGAACACCTCTCGGATCGAACCTACGAGACCCTGTCCGAGGGGGAGCGCAAGCGCGTGCTGATCGCCCGGTCGCTGATGACCGACCCGGAGCTGCTGCTGCTCGACGAACCGGCCGCCGGCCTCGACCTTGGTGGCCGCGAGGAGCTGGTGGCGCGACTGGCCGATCTGGCCGCCGACCCCGACGCGCCGGCGACTGTGCTGGTCACCCACCACGTCGAGGAGATCCCGCCGGGATTCAGCCACTGCCTGATCCTCGCGGAGGGCAAGGTCGTCGACTCGGGTCTGCTCACCGACGTGCTCACATCGGACAATCTGTCCAAGGCGTTTGGTCAATCGATCGCACTGGAGATCATCGACGGGCGCTACTTCGCCCGGCGAACCCGCAGCCGCGCGGCGCACAGGAGGGCCAAGTGACCAACCCCGCCGAGGGACCGTTGACCCCGCGACCGGCCGCCACGGTGATGCTCGTGCGCGACGTGCCCGCCGGTGCGTCGTCGAGCATCGAGGTGTTCCTGATGCGCCGCCATGCCGCCATGGAGTTCGCGGCCGGCGTGATGGTGTTCCCCGGCGGTGGCGTCGACGACCGTGACCGCAACGCCGACATCGGGTGGTTCGGGCCGGAACCGTCGTGGTGGGCGCAGCGGCTCGGCGTCGACACCGACCTCGCCGTCGCACTGGTGTGCGCGGCCGCCCGCGAGACGTTCGAGGAGTCCGGCGTGTTGTTCGCCGGGCCGGCCGACGATCCCGACGGCATCGTCGGCGACGCGTCGATCCATGGCGACGCGCGGGCAGCGCTGGCCAGCGGTTCGCTGTCCTTCGCCGACTTCCTGCGCGACGAGAAGCTGGTGCTGCGGTCGGACCTGCTGCGGCCGTGGGCCAACTGGGTCACGCCCAAGGAGGAACGCACCCGCCGCTACGACACCTACTTCTTCGTCGGCGCGCTTCCCGAGGGCCAGCGGGCCGACGGCGAGAACACCGAGACCGACCGCGCGTTCTGGAGCACGCCGCGACAGGGACTGGACGACTTCGCGCAGGGCCGCACCTTCCTGCTCCCGCCGACCTGGTCGCAGCTGGACTCCCTCGATGGACGCACCGTCGCCGAGGTGCTCGCGCTCGAGCGGGAGATCGTCACCGTCGAACCGAATCTCACCACCGGGGAGGGCCGGTGGGAGATCGAGTTCTTCGACAGCGAGCGCTATAACGCCGCCAGGAGGAGTCGCTCCGCCGAGGGCAGCACTCCTTGAACGAGTTCATCAGCGCGCACGTCGACGGCGGCATCGGCACCCTGGTGCTGTCCCGCCCGCCGACCAACGCGATGACGCGGCAGACCTACCGGGAAATCACCTCGACCGCCGCCGATCTCGGGGCTCGGGACGACGTCGCCGCCGTGATCGTCTTCGGCGGCCACGAGATCTTCTCGGTGGGTGACGACGAGCCCGAGCTGCGCACGCTCGACGCCGCGGGCCTCGCCGTCGCCGCGCAGGTGCGACTGACCGCCGTGGACGCCGTCGCCGCCATCCCCAAGCCCACGGTCGCCGCCGTCACCGGATACGCGCTCGGCAGCGGACTGACGCTGGCGCTGGCCGCGGACTGGCGCATCGGCGGTGACAACGTCAAGTGGGGTGCGACCCAGATCCTCGAGGGGCGGGCTCCTGGCGAACTCGAGGCGCAGCGGCTGGCCCGCACGGTCGGCGACGCCAAGGCCAAGGAGCTCGCGTTCAGCGGCCGGTTCGCCGGTGCCGAGGAAGCGCTGCGATTGGGGCTGGTCGACGAGCTGGTCGCCCCCGATCACGTCTACGACTCGGCGGTGGCCTGGGCCCGGCGATTCGTCGACGTCCCGGCGCCGGCGCTGGCCGCAGCGAAGGCCGCGTTCATCAGCGCGCGATGACCATCGCGGGCCGCTGGCCCGCCGGTGCCGAAACGGCGCCCGTTAGGCTGCCCTTCATGACGAGTACAGACCGCGAGGGGGCTGCCCCTGCATCCGACGTCGCCGCCGGGGCGGCTACCGGACCCGACGTCGCCGCCGGGGCGGCTACCGGACCCGACGTCGCCGCCGGGGCGGCTCCGGTCCCCAACCCGCACGCCACCGCCGAGCAGGTCGAGGCGGCCCGCCACGACACCAAGCTGGCCCAGGTGCTCTATCACGACTGGGAAGCCGAGACCTACGACGACAAGTGGTCCATCTCGTACGACCAGCGCTGCATCGACTACGCCAGGGGCCGCTTCGACGCGATCGTTCCCGACGAGGTCCAGCGTGAGCTGCCCTACGACCGCGCTCTCGAGCTGGGCTGTGGCACCGGGTTCTTCCTGCTCAACCTGATCCAGGCCGGCGTGGCGCGCCGTGGTTCGGTGACCGACCTGTCGCCGGGCATGGTGAAGGTGGCAGTCCGCAACGGTCAGGGCCTCGGCCTGGACGTCGACGGCCGGGTCGCCGACGCCGAGGGCATCCCGTACGACGACGACACCTTCGATCTGGTCGTCGGCCACGCGGTGCTGCACCACATCCCCGACGTCGAACTGTCGCTGCGCGAAGTCGTGCGGGTGCTCAAGCCAGGCGGCCGGTTCGTCTTCGCCGGCGAACCCACGACGACCGGCAACGTCTACGCGCGCAACCTGTCGACCCTGACCTGGCGGGTGGCCACCAACGTCACGAAGCTGCCGGGACTGCAGGACTGGCGGCGTCCGCAGGAGGAACTCGACGAGTCGTCGCGCGCGGCGGCGCTGGAGGCGGTCGTTGATCTGCACACCTTCGAGCCCAGCGACCTGGAGCGGATGGCCACCAATGCGGGTGCGGTCGACGTGCGCACCGCGAGCGAGGAATTCACCGCGGCGATGCTCGGCTGGCCCATCCGGACGTTCGAGGCGTCGGTGCCGCCGGGGCGATTGGGCTGGGGTTGGGCCAAGTTCGCGTTCAACAGCTGGACGACGCTGAGCTGGGTCGACGCCAACGTGTGGCGCAAGGTGGTGCCGAAGGGCTGGTTCTACAACGTGATGGTCACCGGGGTAAAACCGTCCTGAGTGGTGCACTTCACGCTCGACGACGTCGGCTACCTGGGTAGCGCCGATGGCATGCTCGCCCTGGCCGCCGTCGGGCAGCTGACGCTGACCGGTGCCAGCCAAATCGCCGACATCGCTTCGGCCCGTGCCCAATTCGGTGAGCGGGCGCCGGCGTTGATCGAGACGACGCTGTTGCGCCGCCGGGCCGCGGCCAAGCTGCCCGACGCGTCGGGATGGCTGTTCACCCCGGAGGCCCTCGAGCAGGCCACCGCGGCGGAGGTGGCCGCCCACCGTGCCACGCGGTTGGCCGGACGGGCCGTGCACGACGTGACCTGTTCGGTGGGAACCGAACTCGTCGCGCTGCGCGGGCACGCCGACCTGGTCGTCGGCAGCGACGTCGACGAGGTCCGCCTCGCGATGGCGCGGCACAACGTGGCGCGCGAGGACGCCGAGGTGCTGCTCTGCCGGGCAGACGCCCTCGTACCGGTGACCCGCGGCACCACCGTGATCGCCGATCCCGCCCGGCGCAGCGGGGGACGTCGCACGTTCGACCCCCGCGACTACACGCCCGCGCTCGACGATCTGCTCGCGGCGTACGCCGGCCGCGATCTCGTCGTGAAGTGCGCTCCCGGAATCGATTTCGACCAGGTGCGACGACTCGGTTTCGCCGGTGAGATCGAGGTGACGTCGTTGGGCGGCGGCGTCCGCGAAGCCTGCCTGTGGTCCGCCGGCCTGGCCGAGCCGGGCGTGACGCGCCGGGCCAGCATCCTGGACCGGGCCGAACGGATCACCGATGCCGAGCCGGACGACTGCCCCGTTGCGCCCGTCGGCCGGTGGATCGTCGACCCGGATGGCGCCGTGGTCCGGGCCGGGCTGGTGCGCCACTACGGCGCCAGGCACCGGTTGTGGCAGCTCGACCCGGCCATCGCCTATCTCTCCGGTGACGAATTGCCGCCCGGGGTACGGGGTTTCGAGGTCATCGCCGAGCTCGCCTTCGCCGAGCGGACCCTGCGCCGCGAGATGGCGGCACGTGACGTCGGCGCGCTGGAGATCCTGGTGCGCGGCGTGTCGGTCGATCCGGACGCGCTGCGGTCCCGGCTGCGGCTGAAGGGTTCGCAACGACTGTCGCTCGTCATCACCAGGATCGGGGCCGGCGGTGCCAGCCGGTCGGTGGCCTACGTCTGCCGACCGTCCCGGTGACCTCGCGGGTAGTGTGGCGTCGGCGGCGCCGGTGCCGCGTCGACCCGAAGGATGCTCCACAGATGCGCATGTCCAAGCTTGCCGTGGCCGTGTCGGCGGTCGCGACGCTCGGTTGGTCCGGCGTGGGGGTCGCTGCCGCGGCGCCAGCGCCACCCAAGTGCACCGACCTCGGTGGGGTCGTCGACGCCAACCAGATCTGCCAGATCCAGGCCTCCGACCCCGGGTACTCGCTGACCATCGGCTACCCCGTCGACTACCCGGACGCGCAGGCCGTCTTCGACTACGTCAAGGAGACGCGGGACGGATTCCTCAACGTGGCCAAGACGCCGGACTTCCGGACGATGCCCTACGAACTCGACACCACCGAGACCGAGTTCAGCTCGTCGGTCCCGCCGCACGGTACCCAGAGTGTCGTCTTCAAGACCTACCAGGGAGTCGGTGGTGCGCACCCGAGCACGTTCTACAAGGCGTTCAACTGGGATCAGGGCCTGCGCAAGCCCATCACGATCGACACCCTCTTCCGCAAAGGCACCGCGCCGTTCCCCGTCATCTTCCCCCTGGTGCAGGCCGAGGTGAACAAGCAACTGGGACAACCGGTGACGATGACGCAGGAAGCCGGCCTCGATCCCGCGAGCTATCAGAACTTCGCCATCACCAACGACTCCCTGATCTTCTTCTTCAGCCAGGGGGACGTGCTGCCCGAGGCGGCAGGCGCGCTGCAGGTGGCGATCCCGCGCGGGCCCGTCGACGCGATGATCGCCTGAGTCAGGCCGGCGCGAAGCCGAATACCCGGCCGTCGCTGGTCGCGGTGACCACCCGGCGGTCGTGGCCGATCGACACCCCGACCGGATAGCCCGTCGCTCCCGGCAGTGGGTAGGTGTTGAGGGTATGGCCGTCGGTCGGGTCGAACACCAGCAGTTCCATGCCGTCCCCGGCCCGCGTCACGGTGTAGGCCGCCGCACTGCCCGCCAGGCTCGCACTCGACAACGGCTCGACGTCGTCGCGGGTCCACGCGACCTTTGCGTGGTCACCGGCGTCCTCGACCGCGGTCAGCCTGGTGTCCGGTCCGCCGCCGGAGACGATCCGCCCGTCCGGCGTGATCGACGGGGGAGTCTGTGGCTGGAAGTTCAACGGCACCGACCACTTGGGCTTGCCGTCCGCGGTGTTCAGCGCCCACAGGTGACCGTCGCGGCCGTTGACGTAGAGCGTGTTGCCGTCCGCCGACAGCACGGGGCTGCCGATGGGTCCGCCGCCGACCGCCGTGCTCGTCCAGTCCGTCGTCAGCAGCGGCGTCTGGCCGGGCCGGTAGCGCAGACCGACGACCTCGGGAGCTTCGGCGTCGGGCTTCCACAGCGTGGTCACGACGATCCCGGTGGCCGCCGAGAACGCTGGCGCTGCCGCGACCGGGCACCGCGGTCTGCCCTGCTGGCAGTCGGCGAGGCCGCGCTGCGAGTCGGTGGGATCGAGACCCTCCACCAGGTCCAGCGCAGTGCCGACGACGTTGCCGCGGTGGGCGTCGTACACAAGCACCTGACCGAGGTGGGTGATGACGAGCAGTTGGCCCGCCGAGAGCAGGCGAGGGGTCGTCGGCAGACCGATGACCGGGTTGCGCCAGCGAATCCACTGCGTCGACGGGAACGACATGATCGCCCCGGGTTGCCCGACGTAAAGGTTGTCGAAGCCGTCGATGAGCGGACTCGACGTGCCACCGCCCTGCCACAGCCGGCTGCACCACCGCTGGCGGGCTCTGTTGTCGTTCTCCCACACCATCAGCGAGCAACCGCCCGCGGTTTGGGCGTTGACCGCCAGGTAGCTGCCGGAGCCAAGGGCTACCTGCGACTCGACGGTGCCCTTCACCGAGCGGATCCAGTCCAACCGCAGGGTGCGCGCTCCGTCGACGGCGGTGTAGCTGCTGTTGGCCGCATCGCCGTACTGGGCCGACCAGCCGTCCGCAGGGTGGGCGTCCACCCAGGTGTCGGTATTGCCGCAGGCGCTCGCGAAGAACGTGGTGACCACCGCGGCGGTCACCGCTGCCACGCGGCGCAGGGTCATGGCTGGAGCAGGCATCGAGTCCCGAGACTATCCCGAGCCTCCCGTCGCGGGTGTGAGCGCAACGACACGGCAGTTCGACGACCGCGCTGAAGTAGGCTGTCCGGCCATGACCACGATGTGGGGCGCCCCGATTCACCAGCGTTGGCGGGGCTCGAGATTGCGCGACCCGAGGCAGGCCAGGTTCCTGACCAAGGAGTCGTTGAAGTGGGTGCTCGCAAACAAGGCGTACTCGCCGTGGTACCTGGTGCGGTACTTCCGGTTGCTGAAGTTCAAGCTCGCAAACCCGCACATCATCACCCGCGGCATGGTGTTCCTCGGCAAGGGCGTCGAGATCCAGGCGACCCCCGAGCTCTCGACCATGGAGATCGGTCGCTGGGTGCACATCGGCGACAAGAACACCATCCGGTGCCACGAGGGGTCGCTGCGCATCGGTGACAAGGTCGTCCTCGGTCGCGACAACGTCATCAATACCTACCTCGACATCGAGCTGGGGGACTCGGTGTTGATGGCGGACTGGTGCTACGTGTGCGACTTCGACCACAAGATGGACAGCGTCGAGCTGCCCATCAAGGACCAGGGCATCATCAAGGGCCCGGTTCGGATCGGGCCGGACACCTGGGTGGCCGCCAAGGTGACGGTGCTGCGCGGGACCTCGGTTGGGCGTGGTTGCGTGCTTGGTGCCCACGCCGTGGTCAAGGGGGAGATCCCCGATTACTCCATCGCGGTCGGGGCGCCGGCCAAGGTGGTCAAGAACCGCAAGCTCGCCTGGGAGACCTCGGCCGCCGAGCGCGCCGAGCTGGCCGCCGCCCTCGCCGACATCGAACGCAAGAAGGCCTCGCGCTAGCCCCTGCTCTGCCGGCGAGCGTGCCTGTCTTCGGGCGACACGCCGCCGAGGAATCGCACTTCGCGCAGGCTCGTCGCGTCTGCCGTGAAACGTGGCGAAACAGGCCGAGGAGGTCAGCCGCGGTCGGGCAGGGCATGCTCGACGATCGCCCTGCGGGCGTGCGGTTCACGCTCGCGGCGCTTGGCGGCGAGGTAGACCTGCGCGGTCTCGGCGGCGACGGTGTGCCAGTCGAAGTCCGAGTTGAGGCGTTTACGGGCCGCAGTGGCGCGGTGCTGCGCGGCGGCGGGATCATCGAGCACCGCACGCACGGCGGCTGCCAGCGCAACGACGTCCCGCGGCGGAAAGGACGTTCCGGTCTCACCGTCGATCACCGCTTCGCCGAGCCCGCCGACGTTGGAGGTCACCAGCGGGGCGCCGGTAGCGGCGGCCTCCAGCGCGACGATGCCGAATGGTTCGTAGTGGCTGGGCAGCACGGCGGCGTCGCAAGCGTGCAGCAGGGCGACCAGCTGGTCGTGATCGACGCGGCCTGCGAAGCGAACAGCCTTGAACACCTTGTGCTTTCGCGCCTGCTCGACGAGCCAGTCCTGTTGAGTGCCGTCACCGGCGATGGTCAGGGTGGTGCCCGGGTGGGCGCGCCGGATTCGGGGGAGGGCGGCGATCGCGTCGTGCACGCCCTTCTCGTACTCCAGGCGGCCCAGGTAGAGCAATTGGGGTGGACCGGGGTGAGGCTTGCGGCGCGCGTAGGGCCACAGGTGCGAGTCGATGCCGTTGCGGATGACCCTCGACTCGGCCAGCCCGGGGCCGAACAGTTCGGCGATCTCCTCGCCCATCGACGCCGAACACGTGATGAGCGAATCGGATTCGCGCGCTAGCCACGATTCCACGGCGTGCACCTGGCGGCTGATCTTGCCCGAGACCCAGCCCGAGTGCCGGCCGGCCTCGGTCGCGTGCATGGTGCAGACCAGCGGCACGTCGAAGTATTCGGCGAGGGCGATCGCCGGGTGGGCGACCAGCCAGTCGTGGGCGTGCACGACGTCGGGCCGCCACGGCGTGCCCGAGCGCCTGTTCCGCACCGTCAGTCCGGCGCGAATCATGGAGTGCCCCATGGCCAGTGTCCAGGCCATCATGTCGGTGCCGAACTCGAACTCGTGCGGGTCCTGTGCGGCGGCGATCACCCGCACGCCCTCGCTGACGTCGTCGGTGGAGGGGTGTGTGCTCGGGTCGGTGCCGGCCGGACGCCGACTCAGGACGACGACCTCGTGACCCGCCGCCGCGAGCGCGGTGGCCAGATGATGGACGTGCCGTCCGAGTCCGCCGATGACCACCGGCGGGTACTCCCACGACACCATCAGGATCTTCACGTCACGACCGCCTGCAGAGGATCGCGAGCGTGCGCGAAGTGGCATCGATGATTGGCGTGTCGTCTGCAGACACGCCCGCTCGCGGCAGGGGCGAGGCGGTCATCGAGGCAACCGCCTGGCATCCAGCGCGCCGAACAGTCCGTCGGCGCGGTTCCAGTTGCCGGCCAGCTGTTCGGCCTGCTGGCGGCGGCCCGCCGCGAGGGCGCCGGCGATCTCCCGCGTAGCGTGGGCGTGGACGTGGGCCCGGTAGCGGGCGTATTCGGCTGCGGTGTCCTTGCTGACCATGAACGGCCAATCGCTCGACACGGTCAGCAACGCCTCACGCAGGATCTGGTCGGCGACGGTGTCGCGAGGGATCGGTGCCCCGACGCTCACGTGCTGGCCAAGCGCCTTGTCGACGGTGGCGAGTGCGGTGTCGACCACTTCGTTGTTGAGTTGCACCAGATCGGCGACCCGCTCGCCGGACCACACCTGCCAGTCCTTGCCCGAACCCCAAGAGCTAGGCGGCAATTCGACTGCGGAGCCGACGAAGCCGTCGGTGATCGCATCCGAGAGCGTGCCCACCCGGATGCCGGCCTCGGGCAGGGCGCGCAGCACGCGCTCGAGCCATACCGGGCCCTCGTGCCACCAGTGCCCGAACAGTTCGGTGTCGAACGCGGCGACGACGTGGGCCGGACGGCCGAGCCGGTCGGACTCCGAGACCAGCCTGCGACGCACCGTGTCGACGAAGTCGGCGACGTGCAAGTCGACCGCGTGGTCGGCGCGCTCGGGTTCATACGGCGCCTTGTCCTGCGACGGCACGGCCCGCCCGGTCACGCGGGCGGGTTTGAGGCCCGTCAGGTGGTCGTAGGTATGGAAGTCGCGGTAGGCGGCGTGCCCGGGGTAGCCGGACTTCGGGGACCACACCCGGTAGCTGACCTTGAGGTCGCGACCGAAGGCGACGACGCCGGAGTCCGCGACGGGCCTGCCCAGCGCCGTGTCACCGTGCAATGACGGCCCGTCGACCATGAAGTGAGTGACACCCGCTGCGGCATAGTCGTTCTCGAGACCCGGGGCATATGCGCACTCCGGTGCCCAGATCCCGCCGGGGACGTGCGCGAAGCGCTGTCCCGCGTCGGCGAGGCCCTCGCGCAGCGCGAACTCCCGCAGTCGCGGATGTAGCAGCGGCTGGAACGGGTGCGCCAACGGGCCACCCAGTAGTTCGATCGTCTGGGCGTCGATGAGCTGGCGCAACGGGGGGCTGCCACCGTGGCGCCACGTCCCGGTGAACGTCTCGAGTGCCCGTCCGGCCTCTTCGTACTCGCGAATCCCGAAGGCGCGCAACGCCTCGGGTGCGGCGTACCCGGTGCCGGAGCCGCTGCGCTGGACGGCGGCCTCCTGCCCGCGCAGCTGCCAGTTCGCCAGCCAGTGGTGCATGCCGTCGAGGCAGTACGGGTCGTCGAGCTGGGCGGCGACCACCGGTGTCATGCCGAGGGTGAGCAGATGGCTGCGGCCCTCCTCGGACAGCCGCCGGAGCAGGCTCACCAGGGGCAGGTAGGCCGCCGACCACGACTGATACAGCCATTCCTCGCCGACGGGCCAGCGCCCGTGGTGTGCCAGCCAGGGCAGGTGGGTGTGCAGCACCAGGGTGAACAGCCCAGGTACGGGTTCACCGGCCCGCGAGACCGTCACGGCCGCACCGCGATGGCCACCAGATCGAGGCTGTCGTCGATGCTGGGGCCGCCGGTTCCTCCGGTCTGGATGAGGTCGAAGTCGGAGGTGGTGACCGATGCGACGTCGGCCAGCAGGTCACCGGGCCACGGGGCGTCGGCCAGTGCCCGCGCGATCTGCGCCTCGATGATCGAGCCGCCATGCTTGGCGTCCAGCGCCCGCAGGCCGGCGCCG
Organism: Mycolicibacterium sichuanense; assembly: GCF_033741125.1. Classification (NCBI taxonomy): domain Bacteria; kingdom Bacillati; phylum Actinomycetota; class Actinomycetes; order Mycobacteriales; family Mycobacteriaceae; genus Mycobacterium; species Mycolicibacterium sichuanense. The sequence goes on from NZ_JAWQPU010000001.1 coordinate 1,187,348, forward strand.
TGGTAGACCCCCAGCATCGCCTCGACCACGAAGCCGGAGTCGGTGAGCAGCTCGGTGAGCTCGGCGGCATTCAATTCGCGGGTGTGGAACGGATTGATCGGGGTATCGCGGCCGGGGGAGAACGTGATGCGGTTGGGCGTCGACATCAGCAACACCCCGGACGGACGCAGCACGCGCGCGCACTCGTCGACGAATTGGCCCTGATCCCAGAGGTGTTCGATCACCTGGAAGTTGACCACGACGTCGACGGACTCGTCCTCGAGCGGGAGTTCGGCCAGGTTTCCCCGAACCATCTCGACCCGGGGATAGCGGGACTGGACGTGGGCCACGGCCGACTCGTCGTAGTCCAGGCCGACGACCCGGTTCGCCACCGTTGCGATGAGGTTGGCGCCGTATCCCTCACCGGCACCTGCCTCGAGCACGTCGCGTCCCGCGCATCGCTGCAGGAGGCGTTCGTAGACCACCTCGTGGCGGCGGAACCAGTAGTTCTCCTCGGCGAGTCCGGGCACCGTACGTTCCCCGGTGAGGGGAAGGACGTCGTCGGACGGTTCGGAACGAGAAAATGTGCTCATTGCCAACGCAGGCTAACCCAGCTATGGCGATTCTCACTCGTTCGGGATCGATTGAGATACCGACGGTGAGGGCAGAAGGTTAGACAAGACCAGCTATGGTGTTGCTGCGTACGGCTCCAAGTTACTGACTGGTAACGTGGAGTCACTTGCTTGAATCGTGATATGGGCAGGCCGGCAGAGGCCTCATCGAGGAGGACGAACCACACTCATGACGAACATCGTGGTCCTGATCAAACAGGTTCCTGACTACGAGGACCGTAAGCTCACCGACGGCGATTGGACGCTGGATCGGGCGGGCAGCGACCCGGTGCTGGACGAGATCAACGAGAAGGCCGTCGAGGTCGCGCTTCAGCTCAAGGAGAAGCACGCGGACGCCGACTACAACGTGGTCGTCCTCACTGCAGGCCCCGCTGGCGCCGAGACGTCGATCCGTCGCGCGCTCTCGATGGGCGCGGACTCGGCCTACCACCTCGCCGACGACGGCTTGGCCGGCTCGGATTTGGTGCAGACGTCGTGGGCGTTGGCCCGCGCGCTCGGCCAGATCGAGGACGTCGGTGTCGTCATCGCGGGCAACGAGACCTCCGACGGCGTCGGTGGCGCGGTGCCGGCCATCCTGGCCCAGTTCCTGGGCCTGCCGCAGCTGACCCACATGCGCAGCATCGACATCGCCGACGGCAAGATCACCGGTGAGCGCGAGACCGACGATGGCGTCTTCGGGCTCGAGGCTTCGCTGCCCGCCATCGTGAGCATCAGCGAGAAGATCGTCGACGACGCTCGGTTCCCGTCGTTCAAGGGCATCATGGCGGCCAAGAAGAAGCCGGTCGAGAGCCTGACTCTGGCCGGCATCGGCGTGGAGGGTGACGAGGTCGGCCTGGCCAACGCCGCCACGACCGCCATCTCGGCAGCGCCCAAGCCGCCGAAGTCGGCCGGCGAGAAGGTCACCGACGAGGGTGAGGGTGGCAAGCAGATCGCCGATTACCTGGTGGCGCAGAAGCTGCTCTGAGCGGTTTCGCGCTGTCTTGATCCTTCCCCATCCACATCTTTCCTAGAGAGCGACTAGAGGCAATGGCAGAAGTACTCGTGCTCGCCGAGCACGCTGAAGGCAAGTTGAAGAACGTGACGGCCGAGCTAATCACCGCGGCTCGCGCCCTTGGTGAGCCGTCCGCCGTCGTGATCGGTGCACCCGGCACGACCGAGAAGCTGGTCGACGGGCTCAAGGCCGCTGGAGCGGCCAAGATCTACTCCGCCGAATCCGACGTCGTGGAGCAGTATCTCGTCACCCCCAAGGTCGACGTGCTCAACGCCCTCGTCGAGCAGGTGTCGCCGGTGGCCGTGATCGTGGTCGCCAGCGCCGAGGGCAAGGAGATCGCCGGCCGGGTGGCCGCCGAGACCGGGTCCGGCCTTCTCGTCGACGTGATCGGCGTGAAGGAGGGCCCCGTCGGGATCCACTCCATCTTCGGTGGCGCCTACACCACCGAGTACAAGGCCGAGGGCGATGCGCCGGCCATCTCGATCCGTCCCGGTGCGGTCGAGGCCGAGCCGGTCGAGGGTGCCGGCGAGCTGGTCACCGTCGAGGTGCCCGCGCCGGCCGAGAACGCCACCAAGATCACCTCGCGTCAGCCCGCGCAGAAGAGCGCGCGTCCGGAGCTGACCGAGGCGAAGATCGTCGTGGCCGGTGGCCGCGGCGTGGGCAGCAAGGAGAACTTCGGCATCGTCGAGGAACTCGCGGATGCCTTCGGTGGCGCCGTCGGTGCCTCCCGGGCCGCCGTGGACTCCGGCTTCTACGAAGGCCAGTTCCAGGTGGGGCAGACGGGCAAGACCGTCTCGCCGCAGCTGTATGTGGCCCTTGGCATCTCGGGCGCGATCCAGCACCGAGCCGGAATGCAGACCTCCAAGACGATCGTGGCGGTCAACAAGGACGAAGAAGCGCCGATCTTCGAGATCTCCGACTACGGCATCGTGGGCGACCTGTTCAAGGTCACCCCGCAGCTCACCGACGCCGTGAAGACCCGCAAGGGCTGAGTCACCCGTCGACGCGAGAGCCCCGGCACACCTGGTGTGCCGGGGCTCTTTCGTGTTGGCGGAGTTCTTCGTTCGCCGGATCAGCGGCCGTTGGCCGACTCGTAGGCGCTGACCACGGAGGCGGGCACTCGGCCACGGGTGTTGACCGGGTGGCCGTTCTCGGTGGCCCACGCGCGGATCGTCGCGGTGTCCGCGGCGCCGGTGGGCTCGTGGCCGCTGGCGCCCCGCTGCCGGCGCGTGCTTGAGGCGGACGCACGTGGGACGGAGATCGTGCTGGCCGCCCCGATGAAGGGTGCCAGCGCCTTCTCGAACTTGGCGATGTTGGCGTCGCGGAGGTCGATGCAGTACTCGGTGCCGCGGAACGCGAACTCCACCGAACCGCCCTTGCCGTCCGCGATCTCGGTATGGTCCAGGTCGTCGATGAGTCGTTCGATGATGCGCTCGGCCATGGCAAATCCTTCGGTGGCGGTAAATTGCCGCAATGCTACAACGTGTTTTCGTCGAACAACGACGTCTTCACCGGAATTCCATATTGACGGTTGCGATGTAATTCGAGGTTTTCCAATCCCGCGGGTTGCTTGGCGTGCTCATTTTGGGCTTTCGGTGCCCAGCCGACGGATTCGGTTGCAGAAGAGGGTATTCGGCATCTCTACGGGCACGTTCAGCGTGCACGATTGCCGTGATGACATCGACCAGGCGGTTTCCTAGCTCGTTTCGCCGATGGTTTTCCCGGGATTCGTCGCGATCCGTTCGAGGGATTCGGGAAATTGGCTTCTGAGGAATTTTCCGGGGGTTCGAACCCATCGCCCGACTGGGTTCGGTCTCGCCATCGCGGTGAACCGTGCCGTCGGTCTCGGCGTGGACGTAGGGTTGCGCCGTGGATCTGCTTCTCGGAATCGACATGGGCACGGGGAGCACCAAGGGCGTCTTGGTGGACACCGCCGGCGTCGTACTCTCAGCGGCGACGATTCCACATTCGATGAGCCTGCCCCGCCCGGGCTGGGCGGAGGTGGACGCCGAGACGACGTGGTGGCGCGAGGTGTGCGAGATCGCCAACCAGCTCGCCGCTCAGGTGCCCGCCGGAGCGCGGATCGCCGCCATGTGCGTCAGCGGTGTCGGTCCATGCCTGGTGTTGTGCGACGACGCGCTGACGCCGCTGCGGCCAGCCATCCTCTACGGCGTCGACACCAGGGCGAAAGCCGAAATCGAGCTGCTAACCCAGGAATTCGGTGCCGAGGCGATCCTCGAGCGGGCGGGCACGCTGCTGTCCAGCCAAGCCGTCGGGCCCAAGCTGGAATGGGTACGCCGCCACGAGCCGGAGGTGTTCGAACGCGCCACCGGATGGTATGGCTCCAACTCCTACATCGCCGCCAAGCTGACCGGTGAGTACGCCATCGACCACCACACCGCCAGCCAGTGCGACCCGCTGTACGCGACGAGCGAGTTTGCGTGGAACATCGAGTGGGCCAAGCGAATCTGCGCCCATCTACCGCTGCCGCGGTTGGTCTGGCCAAGCGAAGTGGTCGGCACCGTGCACGCTGCGGCGGCCGCCGCGACCGGCCTTCCACAGGGCACTCCGGTGGTGGCGGGAACGGTCGATGCCTACGCTGAGGCGTTCTCGGTGGGCGTCCGCCACCCCGGTGACCAGATGCTGATGTACGGCTCGACGATGTTCCTGGTGCAGATCATCGAGGAGTACCACAGCGATCCCGCGCTCTGGACGACGGCGGGCATCGAGCACGGATCGCTGGCGCTGGCGGCCGGCACGTCGACGGCGGGCAGCATGATCGGGTGGCTGCAGACCGTCACCGGCGGCGCCTCGCTCGAGATTCTCAACGCCGAGGCGTCGGCCGTGCCGGCGGGCAGCGAGGGACTCATCGCCCTGCCGTACTTGGCGGGTGAGCGCACGCCGGTGTTCGACCCCGGCGCGCGTGGCCTGTTCGCCGGGCTGACGTTGCGGCACGGCCGGGGGCATCTGGTGCGGGCGGCCTACGAGGGCATCGGGTTCGGCGTCCGGCAGATCCTGGAGATGTTCGACGACGCCCATACGGGACGCCGGACGGTGGCGGTGGGCGGCGGCCTGCGCAGTCCCATCTGGGCCCAGGCGGTCAGCGACATCACCGGCCGCTCGCAACAGGTACCCGAACAGGCCATCGGTGCCAGTTACGGCGATGCGCTGATGGCCGCCATCGGCGTGGGACTGGTTGCACCGGAGACTGATTGGGCCAGAATCGAGCGCGAGATCGAACCCGATGCCGCCAATCGGAAGCTGTACGACGAGCTGTACGGCACCTGGCGCCGGCTCTACCCGGTGACCAGGGACCTGGTGCACGAGCTCGGTGAGATCGGCAGCCGAGACTAGCGAACGTGTGATCCGGGTTTGTCGGACCCGTCTGTGATGATGGTGGCATGTCCACGGCGGCAACGTCTTTGGCTCCGCAGGAGCGGTTGGAGGTGTTGTTCGCCGAGATGGAGGAACTCGCCGGGCAACGCAACGCCATCGACGGGCGGCTGGCGCAGATCGCCGCCGAGATCGACCGCGACGGGATCTGGGGCTCCACCGGCGCCCGCTCGGTGCCGGCGCTGGTGGCCTGGAAGTTGGGCATCTCCCCGCACAATGCGACCACGCTGGTGACGGTGGCGCGGCGACTGCACGAATTCCCCCGCCTGGCCGAAGCCACCGTCGAAGGCCGCCTCTCGCTGGATCAGATCGGGGTGATCGCCGCCGGGGCGGCATCGGGCTCCGACGATCACTACGCGGAGTTGGCGTCGGTGGCCACGGTGACCCAGTTGCGCACCGCGGTGAAACTGGAACCCAAGCCCGAACCCGGACCGCGCCCGAAACCGGAGCCGGAACGTTCCTTCATTCGGAGGGAGGGCGACGCGGGCACCACCTGGAAGATCACCCTGCCACCCGCTGAGGCGGCGGTGTTCGACGCCGCGGTGCAGTCCCACCACGACGCGCTGATCGCGCAATGGAAACGCGACCACGCCGACGGCAGCGACGATGCCGACGACCACGAGGGCGACGACCGCGATGCCGACGACCGCGATGCCGGCGGTGATGACGTTCGGGTGCCGCCGTTCCCGAACCGGGTCGATGCGTTCCTGGGCTTGGTGCAGGCCGGCTGGGACACCGACGTGGCCCAGCGCCCGCACGGGCAGCGGACCACCGTGATCGTGCATCTGGACGTGGAGAGCCGTTCGGCGGCCTGGCATCTGGGTGGCTTGCTCTCCGACGACGAACGCCGCCTGCTGCTGTGTGACACCACGTGTGAGGTCTGGTTCGAACGCCACGGCCGGGTCATCGGTGGGGGACGCGAGACCCGCCAAATCAGCCGCCGGCTACGCCGGGCGTTGGAGCACCGCGACCGCTGTTGTGTGGTCCCCGGGTGCGGTGCCACCCGTGGGTTGCATGCTCATCACGTGCGGCATTGGGAGGACGGCGGACCGACCGAGCTGGAGAATCTCGTTCTCGTCTGCCCGTACCACCACCGCCTGCATCACCGGGGTGGCATCACCATCGCCGGCACCGCCTACGAGCTGGTGGTGACCGACGCCGAGGGCACCCCGCTGACCAACGCCTCGCTGGCCCGGCCACCGACCACACCTCCGCCGGATGTCGCACCATGCCGCGGCCCGCTCGGGGAACGCGCCGACTGGTGGTGGTACGACCCCTACGAACCCACACCACCCGACGATGAGTCATCGCCCCCGGCGCCGCAGTCGGTTAGGCGCGCGGTTCACCCACGTGCGTGTACGAGTCGTCCGCGCAAGACCAGCGAGGCCGTCTGCTTGAGCCGGTGGGCACGGATGCTCAGGTCGTAGCTCCGGATGTGGTCGACTGCGGCGAACTTGCCGGCGAGATACCCGTAGAGGTGGTCGACGTCTCGGCAAATGGCGATGGCCATGAGGTTGTTACGGCCGCTGATCGCGGCCACGGAGGCGATCTCGGTGTGCGCCGCGAGTTGCCGCCCCACCTCGTCGAGGTGCGGAGGCGCAGTGGTGAGCCAAATCATCGCGTTGACGTCGAACCCGAGCCGTTGAGGCAGGACGTCGACGTCGTAGGTGAGGGTGCCAGCGGCCTCGAGGGCGGCGAGACGACGGGTTACCCGAGGGGTTGACCAGCCGGTGTGTTCGGCCAGCCGCGCGTGGGGTGCCCGACCGTCCTCGGCGAGCGCGTCGAAGAGTGGCTGATCAGCAGCAGTGGCGGGGGCGGGCCGAACGGTGGACGGAACGGTGTCCGACAGGTCCAGGATTCGGCGGGTCTGATCGGCATCCAGAGTGTGGCCGTACGCGGTCCACGGTTCGGTGGCCGGCTCGCCGAAGGTACGCAGCACCAGGTCGATGTCGAGATCGATCACCGACGTGGTGCGCGGTAGTCGCTGCAGCAGTCCGTCAGACCCCTCCGCAAGGGGGGCGCTGATGACGCAGACCAGTTCGCTCCAGCCCGACAGGATGTTGGCATGGGTGACTTCCGGCCGCCGGATGAGCGCCTCGGCGAGGCGCGGGATGTCGTCGGGCTTTGCGTGCACGCGGACCACCCACTGTGCACTGCCGTGCACCCGGGGGTCCAGCAAGCCGACGACGCGCAGCGCTCCGTCGCGCCGCAACCGGCGGTAGCGGCGGGCGACCGTTTGTTCCGGTGCTCCGACGGTGTCGGCGATCAACCGGAACGAGGCCCGGGGCGACAACTGCAGCGCGTGAATGACTTGGCCGTCGAGCGCATCGATCATGACGATCACACTACGTATCCGACGTATTGATGAGGATTCATTGCCATTAGCCGTCGATGAGTGGCGAATCGGTACCAGGCCGGGCCAGTCTGGAGGGCAGCCGACCGGCCGTGGTGCCGAGTCCGAAAATGCCTACGCCACAGTCACACCCGAGAAAGGGACGTCATGGAAATTGGAATCGGTTTGCCGAATCACGTCGCCGAGGTCGAGGGACGGGTCATCACCGAGTGGAGTCGTCGGGCCGAGGAGGCGGGTTTCGAGTCGGTGACCACGATCGACCGGCCGATCTACCCGAACATCGACTCGATCATCGCTCTTGCGCTGGCAGCGGGTGTCACCGCGGCGGTGGGTCTGGTCGCCAACGTGCTGTTGGCACCGCTGTACCCGCCGGTGCTGCTCGCCAAGCAGCTTGCCGGCGTGGCAGATGCCTCCGGAGGCCGGCTGACCGTCGGGATGGGTGTGGGATCGCGCGCCGACGATTACGCCGCGATGGGAGTCGACTTCGCCTCGCGCGGAGCGCTTCTCGACGATTCGGTGGCGATCTGCCAGGAAGCCTGGGCCGGTGAGGCGGTCGCCGACTCGACCCCGCTGTGTCCCACGGCGACGACCATACCGCTGCTGTTCGGTGGCAAGTCGCCGGCGACGCTCCGCCGGATCGCCGCCTTCGGCGACGGCTGGGCGGCGGGCGCGGTGCGTGATCTACCGGCGCAGTCGTCCTTCGCCGACCGCGTCCGGGCCGGGTGGCGGGAGGCGGGCCGGACCGGTTCGCCGTTCCTGCAGGCGTCGCTGAACTTCGCGATGGGGGACGAGGCGGTGGTCGACGCGGGCCGCGGGCATCTGAGGCGGTATTACGGATTCGCACCTGAGTACGCCGCGCTGAACGTCACGGACATGGTCGCGACGCCGGAGGATGCGCGTAGTGCGGTGCGGGCCTACCGCGATCTCGGCTTTCACCGCTTGCTGTTTCACCCCGCCGTCGCCACCGGGGACCAGGTCGATCGGCTCGCCGAGGCGGTGCTGTAACCGGTTAGCTCGCCAGGGTGGGGCTCGCCAGGATGTCTCTGGCCGTCAGAGGATCGGTGACGAGGTGGTTGAAGTAACCGCCCCTGGCCCCGGCGACGATGGACTCGACCTTCTCCTTGCCGATGGCCACCGCGATCGTCACCGGAATGTGGCGCAGTGCCTCGAGTTCCACGGCGATCAGCCGCTCGCCGTCCTCGAAGGACACCGGCGCGCCGTCGCGATCGTAGAAGCGCGAGCAGACGTCGCCGACCGCGGCACGCAGCGAGGTGGACCCCGTCGGGACGAAACGCGGAATGTCCAAACGGGTCAATGGCGGTGCGCCGACGCCCATCAGTGCGCAGCGCGCGTGCGGCCACAGGTGCAGCACCTTCTGGATGCTCGGATCGTTCAGCAGCGACTGGTACAGCTCGACCCCGGGAAGCGCCGGCGCGAACAGGTAATTAGCCCGGCCCCCAACGCGATTGGCGACGAGTCGGGTGATCTCGTTGGTCTGGTACCACTCCTCGGGCTGGTCGTTGCCGCCGACGGTGGGGGCCACCACGACGCCGGGTAGCGGCGGCAGCTCGAACTGGGCGACCTCGTAGACCGTGCGGCCCGAGGACACCAGTAGAACGTCACCGGGGAGCAGGCCGGCCTCACCGAGGGCGCGACCGACGGCGGGCGCCAGCGTCCGGCCCATCACGTCGAGGACCGTGCGACCGGGGCCCGGCGCGGGGAGTTGCGGGCTGAGGTACACCGACGTCAGGTTCAGGGCCCGCGCGAGCCGGTCGGCCAGGTCGCCGGGACGAGCCTCGGCGGGCGGCACCACCTCGATCCGGACGATGCCCTGCCGCTTGGCCTCCGATAGCAACCGGCTCACGGTGGCGCGGCTGGTGCCGAGTTGCTCGGCGACCTCTGCCTGGGTGGCCTCGTCCTCGTAGTACAGCCGCGCCGCGGTGTACAGCAGCGATGCCGGAAAGTGGCTGCTCTCGCCGTCCCGTGGCGCGATCTCGCCGAGCGGGTTGGTGGAGGGGTGCTGTGCCGGCCGGGGCATGCGAGCAGTATGGCACCCCCCAAGAGTCGGTGAGCATCCGTTCTGAGAGGAATTTTGCTGAACATTCGTTCTGGACAACTGTGCAGCAGGTCGATACTGTGACCGGAGCCACAGGTGAAGGAGCTATGGATGACCGACCAGATTCCCGAGAAGATGCAGGCCGTCGTCTGCCACGGACCGAACGACTACCGCCTCGAGGAGGTCGCGGTCCCGCAGCGCAAGCCGGGCGAGGCGCTCGTCCGGGTCGAGGCCGTCGGCATCTGCGCCAGCGACCTCAAGTGCTACCACGGCGCCGCCAAGTTCTGGGGCGACGAGAACCGTCCGGCGTGGACCGAGACCATGGTCATCCCCGGTCACGAATTCGTGGGCCGCGTCGTCGAACTCGACGACGAAGCCGCCAGCAGGTGGGGGATCGCCGTCGGCGACCGCGTCACCTCCGAGCAGATCGTGCCGTGCTGGGAGTGTCGCTTCTGCAAGCGCGGGCAGTACCACATGTGCCAGCCGCACGACCTCTACGGTTTCAAGCGCCGCACGCCCGGTGCCATGGCCACCTACATGACCTATCCGGTGGAAGCGTTGGTGCACAAGATCTCCGGTGACCTGCCGCCCGCACACGCGGCGTTCGTCGAACCGCTGTCCTGCTCCCTGCACGCCGTCGAGCGCGCGCAGATCACCTTCGAGGACACCGTCGTGGTCGCCGGCTGCGGGCCGATCGGGCTCGGCATGATCGCCGGTGCCCGCGCCAAGAACCCGATGCACGTCATCGCACTGGACATGGCACCGGAGAAGCTGAAGCTGGCCAAGAAGTGCGGCGCCGACGTCACCATCAACATCGCCGAGGAGGACGTCGAGAAGATCGTCAAGGACCTCACCGGCGGATACGGCGCCGACGTCTACCTCGAGGGCACCGGGCACCCGTCCGCCGTTCCGCAGGGCCTGAACTCGTTGCGCAAACTCGGCCGCTACGTCGAGTACGGCGTCTTCGGCAGCGACGTGACGGTCGACTGGAGCATCATCAGCGACGACAAGGAACTCGATGTCCTTGGTGCTCATCTCGGACCGTACTGCTGGCCGGCGGCCATCAAGATGATCGAGTCCGGCGTGCTCCCGATGGACGAGATCTGCACCCACCAACTGCCGCTGAGTGAATTCCAGAAGGGCCTCGACCTGGTCGGCAGCGGCAAGGAGTCGGTCAAGGTCTCCCTGATCCCGGCGTGATCCCACCGAACCAAGGACACCAGAAAAGATGAGGCGTAATCCGAGCGGCCCTCAGGGTCCGCAGATGTCGCGGCGAAACATGTTGGCTGCGTTGGGCGTTGCAGGAGCGGCCGCGGCCAGCCTGCCCGTGCTCAGCGCGTGTGGGGTTGGCGGCAAGGCCAGTGCCCCCAACGGCGCGGGGGAGGTGAGCGGTGGCTTCGACTGGCGCAAGGCTGCCGGGCAGACCATCAACATCCTGCAGACCCCACACCCCTACCAGCTGTCGTATCAACCGCTGCTCCACGAGTTCACCGATCTGACCGGCATCACGGTCAACGTCGACCTGGTCCCCGAGGCCGACTACTTCACCAAGCTGAACACCGAGCTCGCAGGCGGCTCCGGCAAGCACGACGCCTTCATGCTTGGCGCGTACTTCATCTGGCAGTACGGCCCTCCCGGCTGGGTCGAGGACCTCAAGCCGTGGCTGGAGAACACATCGGCCACCAGCGCCGAGTACGACTTCGAGGACATCTTCGAGGGCTTGCGCACGTCGACGCGATGGGACTTCACGCTCGGCAATCCGCTGGGAACCGGTGGGCAGTGGGCGATTCCGTGGGGCTTCGAGAACAACGTCGTGGCCTACAACAAGCGGATCTTCGACGAGAAGGGCATCACCAAGCTGCCGGACAAGCTGGACGACTTCATCCAGTTGGCCATCGACCTCACCGACCGCTCGCAGAACCGGTACGGGTTGTCGACCCGCGGATCGAAGTCCTGGGCCACCATCCACCCCGGTTTCATGACGCAGTACACCCGCGAGGGCGCAGTGGACTACCACTGGAACGGCTCGGAGCTGATCGCCGAGATGGATAGCGACAAGGCGATCGCGTTCACCAAGAAGTGGATCGACCTCCAGCACCAGGCCGGCCCGACGTCGTGGACCACCTACGACTACCCCAACGCCACCGGCGATCTCGGTGACGGCAAGGCGATGATGGTGTTCGACGCCGACAGTGCGACCTACCCGAAGAACAAGCCCGGCGCCAGCAAGGAGGCGGGCAACCTCGGGTGGTACCCGGGGCCCGCCGGGCCGGACGGCAACTACAAGACCAACCTGTGGACGTGGAGTTGGGCGATGTCGGCCAACAGTCGCAACAAGCTGCCCGCCTGGCTGTTCATCCAGTGGGCCACCGGCAAGGACGCGATGAACAAGGCCGTCGAGGGCGGCACGTACGCCGACCCGGTGCGAAAGTCCGTGTTCGACACCACCTTCAAGCGCGTTGCCGCCGACCAGTTCGGCTACCTCGAGACCTTCGAGACCGTCATCGGCGAATCGAAGATCCAGTTCACCCCGCAGAAGAAGTTCTTCGACACCACCCAGAACTGGGCCGTGGCGCTACAGGACATCTACGGCGGCGACGACGCTGCCTCGCGGTTGCGCAGCCTCGCCAAGACCAACACCTCCAAGGTCAACCTCTAGGAGTTCTGGCACTCATGACCACGCAAACCCCCAAGGCGCCGCCGACGCAACCCGACCGGCCGGCAGCGTCGCAGGCGCACCGCGACCTGCCCGAGATCCCCACGTGGCGACGCAAGCTGCGGCCCTACCTCCTGTCGATACCGGCGCTGGTGATCGTCGTAGGGATCCTCTATCCGTTCGTGGTGGGCGCCTACTACGCCTTCCTGAACTACGCGGCGGTCAACCCCAACCCGCACTTCGTATGGTTCGACAACTTCAAGTCGGTACTGGGCGACCAGGTCTTCTGGCAGAGCGTCAAGGTCACCGCGATCTTCGCGGTGGCGGCGACCGCAGTGGAGACGGTGCTCGGCGTGGGATTGGCTCTGCTGCTCAACCGCTCGAGCATCATCGGCAAGATCTTCGAGAAGGTCTTGATCCTGCCGCTGATGATCGCGCCGGTGATCGCCGGCGTGATCTGGAAGCTGATGTTCAACCCGCAGTTCGGCATCCTCAATCACGTTCTGGGACTGGGCAATACGTTCGACTGGCTGTCCAGCAGCCACGCCCTGTTCTCGGTGGTGCTGGTCGACCTGTGGATCTTCACCCCGTTCGTGGCGATCCTGGTGCTGGCCGGCATCCGGTCGCTGCCCAAGGAGCCCTTCGAGGCCTCCGAGGTGGACGGCGCCAACTGGTTCTACATGTTCCGCAAGCTCATGCTGCCGATGCTGTGGCCCTACATCTTGGTCGCCGTCATCTTCCGGTTCATGGACAACCTCAAGGTCTTCGACCACATCTACGTGCTCACCGCGGGTGGTCCCGGCGTGGCCACCCGCACCCTGCAGATCGGCGCCTTCGAGGACTCGATCATCAATCTCGACTACTCCCGCGGCAGCACCTACATGCTGCTGCTGTGGATCATCGTGTTCATCACGGCGCGCTACCTGGTGAGCGTGCTCGGCAAGGCGCAGCGTCGTGCTGCGGGAGCGGAGTCCTAACCATGGCACTGACCAAGTTCAGGCCGACACGCAGCGAGCTCCTGCCCGGCCAGAAGCGGCTCTCACCCGGATCGGTGGTCGCCGACATCGGCCTCATCGGGTGGTTCGTCTTCTCGCTGTTCCCCATCGCGTGGATGGTCATCCTGGCCCTGAAGAACGCCGAGGAGCAGACCACCACCTACTTCCAGTTCAGTCCGACGTGGTCCAACTTCGCCACCGTGCTGTCCGACAAGGGCACTCAGATGACGAGCGTCGACTTCAAGACGGCGATGCTGACCAGCCTGCTGAATTGCGGTGGCGCCGTGATCGTCTCGCTGGTGATCGGCATCCCCGCGGCCTACGCGGCGGGCCGCTGGAAGTACAAGGGCAGCAATGACCTCATGTTCCAGATGCTGTCGTTTCGGTTCGCTCCGGAGCTGATGGTCATCGTGCCGCTGTTCGTGATCTACAACCAGATCGGGCTTTTCGACACCAAGGTCGGGATGATCTGGGTGCTGCAGCTGGTCACGATGCCGCTGGTGGTGTGGATCCTGCGGTCCTACTTCGAGGACCTGCCGGAGGATCTGGAGCAGGCCGCGCTGTTGGACGGTTACACCCGCACGCGGGCGTTCATCATGGTGGCACTGCCCATCGTGCGCCCCGGCATCGCCGCTGCGGCACTGCTGGCATTCATCTTCGCCTGGAACAACTACGTCTTCCCGCTGATCCTGGCCGACAGCAACGCGGGTACGGTCACCGTGGCCATCACCAAGTTCCTCGGCGGCGGCGGGCAGGCGTACTACAACCTGACCGCGGCGGCGGCGATCATCGCCGCACTGCCACCACTGATACTGGCGCTCACCATCCAGAGATATCTGGTGCGGGGCCTGTCCTTCGGGGCGGTGAAAGCCTGATGGCCACCGTATCGCTCAAGGGTCTGTCCAAGTCCTACGGCAAGATCACCGCAGTGGACGACCTCACCGTCGACATCGCCGACGGGGAGTTCTTCGTCATCCTCGGACCCAGCGGCGCTGGCAAGACGACGACGCTGAAGTCCATCGCCGGTCTGGTCGACGTCGACGGTGGAACCGTCACCATCGGCGGCAACGACGTCACGCTCGTCGAGCCCTATCACCGCAACGTGGCGATGGCGTTCGAGAGCTACGCGCTCTACCCGCAGAAGACGGTCAGCGAGAATCTGGACTCTCCGCTGAAGTCCGGACGCACCGGCAAGTACACCGATGCCCAGCGACGCGAACGCATCGACCAGGTCACCACCACGCTGGGAATCAACCATCTGCTCAACCGCTTTCCGCGCGAGCTGTCCAACGGGCAGCGCCAGCGGGTAGCGCTCGGCCGGGTTTTGATGCGCCCAGCCGACGTGTACCTGCTCGACGAACCGCTGAGTCACCTCGACGCGAAGCTGCGCGCCGCGATGCGCGCCGAGCTCAAGCAACTCGGCGCGATGTCGAAGACCACCACCGTCTACGTCACCCACGACTACCAGGAGGCGCTGGCCCTCGGTGATCGCATCGCGGTGCTGCGGAACGGTTCACTGGTGCAGATCGGTACGCCGGAGGAGATTTGGCGGCACCCGGCGGACACCTTCGTCGCCAAGTCGCTGGGTCAGCCCGAGATCAACCTCCTCGACGGGGTCGTCGACGAGGACCGCATCAATCTGGCGGAGGGCCGACTGCACGTCGCGATTCCGTCGGACGCCGCCGTCGACCGTGGTGATCGGGTGCGAGTCGGCCTGCGGCCGTGCGACATCCACGTCACCAGCGGCGAGGGCTCGCTACGCGGCAGGGTTCTGCTGGCCGAGCGGCTGGGCCGCAACATCGAGCTCACCGTCGACGTCGGGGGAGCGCAGCTGATCGTCCTGACCTCCGGTAGACACGGGGTCGGGGAGGGCGACGACGTGACGATGCGGGTCGCCGACTCCGACGTCCACGTCTTCGCCCCCTCGGAGCAAGACTCCGGAAACGGCACGGGCGACACCCGCCGACTCACCACATCGTCCGACGAGAGGCTGGAGGCCGCGCAATGACGACCACCGCAGAGCGCCCCACCACGACCACCGCTCAGAGCCTGGTACTGAGCGATCTGGTGAAGACCTACGCGTCGCGGGGCCGCGAGAGCGTCACCGCCGTCAAGGGCATCGACCTGTCGATCGAACCGGGTGAACTCGTCGCCCTGCTCGGCCCTTCGGGCTGCGGCAAGACCACGACGCTGCGGATGATCGCCGGGCTGGAGACGGTGACCAGCGGGTCGATCCGCATCGGTGACCGGGAGATCTCGCAGCTGCCGGCGTCCAAGCGCGGGATCGGCGTTGGCTTCGAGAGCTACGCGCTGTACCCGCCGCTGTCGGTTCGCGAGAACCTGCTGTACGGCCTGAAGGCCCGCAAGGTAAGGGGCGCCGAGCAGATGGTGTCCTCGATCAGCACCCGCCTGGAGATGGACGACCTCATGGACCTGCGTCCGGCCGGTCTGTCCAGCGGTCAGAAGCAGCGCGTCGCATTGGCCCGCGCGCTGGTGCGCAACCCGCCCGTGCTGCTACTCGACGAGCCGCTGAGCCACCTCGATGCCTCGGCGCGCCAACGGGTCCGGCGCGAGCTGAAGGTACTGCAGCGCGAGTTCGGCTACACCACCATCGTGGTCACCCACGACCAGGTCGAAGCCCTCTCGCTGGCCGACCGCCTGGCGGTGATGGATGCCGGCGTGGTGCAGCAGTTCGGCACCCCCGACGAGGTGTTCGACGATCCGGCGAACCTGTTCGTCGCCCAGTTCGTCGGCGAGCCGCAGATCAACGTGCTGCCTGGCGTGGTCGAGACCGGCCAGTCGGCCGCCGGCCAGGTCCGAGTCGAGATCGGTTCGGGTGCAGGCACTCTGGAGGCTGCCGCGACGTCGGTGCCCAACGGCACCCGGGTGTCGGTCGGCGTGCGCCCCCAGGACTGCACGATGTCCGCGGGCGACGGCCAGGGGTTGCGCACCACGGTTGCCTACTTCGAGCACCTGCTCGAATTCGGGCTGGCCACCAGTACGGTGGCGGGTGTGCAGGAGGGCATCGTCGTCCAGACGCCCGCCCACGAAAGCTACGAACCAGAGCAACAGGTCGTCGTCAGCGCCCCGCCAGAGCGGGTGTACCTGTTCGACGCCGATACCGGAGAGCGATTGCGATGACCAAGCTGTTCAACGATCCGGCGCGCTTCACCGAGGACATGCTCGTCGGATTCTTGGACGCCAACGCCCGCTACGTGGCTGGAGTGCCGGGCGGGGTGGTGCGGGCGTACGAGACGCCCCCGGGGAAGGTCGCCGTCGTCATCGGTGGAGGGTCGGGCCACTACCCGGCGTTCTGCGGCACTGTTGGTCCCGGCTTCGCCGACGGCGCGGTCGTCGGCAACATCTTCACCTCGCCGTCAGCCGAGGAGGCCGCGTCGGTGGCTCGGGCTGCCCACGGTGACGCCGGCGTGCTACTCACCACCGGCAACTACGCCGGCGACGTGATGAACTTCGGCCTGGCGGTCAACCAGTTGCGCGGTGAAGGCATCGACGCGCACTACTTCGCCGTCACCGACGACATCGCCAGCGCACCCCGGGGCGAGGAGGTCAAGCGACGCGGCATCGCCGGCGACTTCACGGTGTTCAAGTGTGCGTCGGCGGCCGCCGAGGACGGACTGGACATTCAGGGCGTCATTCGGGTCGCCGAGGCCTCCAACGCGGCGACCAGAACTCTCGGCGTCGCGTTCGACGGCTGCACCCTGCCGGGTGCCGACCACCCGCTGTTCACCGTCCCCGACGGGCAGATGGGCGTCGGCCTCGGCATCCACGGCGAGCCTGGCGTGCGCGACGAACCGCTGCCGACGGCGGCCAACCTGGCGCAGACGCTGGTCGATGGCGTCCTCGGCGACAAGCCTGCCACCGAATCCACTCGCATCGCGGTGATCCTCAACGGACTCGGTCAGACGAAGTACGAGGAGCTGTTCGTCGTCTGGGGCACGGCCTCGCGGCTGCTGCGCGAGCGCGGTTACGAGATCGTCGAACCGGAAGTCGGGGAGCTGGTCACTAGCCTGGACATGGCGGGCTGCTCGCTGACCATCATGTGGCTCGACGACGAGCTCGAGAAGTACTGGACCGCGCCCGCCGACACCCCGGCCTACCGCAAGGGTGTTGCAGCGCAAGCTGATTCGGGGGAGCGGCGCGGCGATGCAGCCGCCGATGCCGCGGCCCCGACCCTCGACGTGGCAGCACTGGCCGACGACGAGGGCCGCGCTGGCGGGCGATTCGTCGCCGAGGCGCTCGGCGCCATCGCCGACATGCTGGCCGACGCAGAGGACGAGCTGGGCCGCATCGATGCCGTCGCCGGTGACGGTGATCACGGCCGCGGAATGGTCAAGGGGTCATCGGCGGCGCGGGTGGCCGCGGCCGCCGCCGTCGAGGCCGGCGCCGGTCAAGGTTCCGTCCTGGCAGCAGCGGGTAGGGAATGGGCGGCCAAGGCCGGTGGCACCTCGGGGGTGCTCTGGGGCGCGCTGCTTAATGCCGTGGGCGCCCGGCTCGGCGACACCGGTCGGCCGGACTCGTCCACCGTCGCCGCGGGAATGCGCGACGGCTACGACGCGCTGATTCAGCTCGGTGGCGCGGCACCGGGCGACAAGACCATGCTCGACGCCATGCTGCCGTTCGTCGACACGCTCGAGCGGGGAGTGGCCGACGGACGGTCGTGGCGCGACGCCTGGCGGATTGCCGCCGACGTCGCGGCCGAAGCGGCCCGCGCCACCGCGAAGATGCGTCCGAAGGTCGGACGCGCGCGGCCGCTGGCCGAGCGTAGCGTCGGAACGCCCGACGCCGGTGCGACGTCACTTGCGATGTGCGCCCACACGGTCGCCGACTGCTTCGCACCATCTACCCAGGGAGATGCCTCGTGACTGCGCTACGCATCGTCGTCGGTTGCGACGACGCCGGATACGAATACAAGGAGACGCTGAAGGGCGACCTGCTCGCCGACGATCGGGTGGCCGACGTCGTCGACGTCGGCGTCGGCTCCGACGAGCACACCGCCTACCCGCACGTCGCCGTTGCGGCCGCGCGGATGATCGCCGAGGGCAAGGCCGACCGTGCCCTGCTGGTCTGTGGAACCGGTCTCGGGGTGGCGATCAGTGCCAACAAGGTGCCGGGCATCCGGGCCGTCACCGCGCACGACGGATTCTCGGTCGAGCGTTCGGTGCTGTCGAACAATGCCCAGGTGCTGTGTTTCGGGCAGCGGGTGATCGGCCTGGAACTGGCGCGGCGGCTGGCCCGTGAGTGGCTGGGTTACGAGTTCGACCCCAGCAGCGCGTCCGCCGAGAAGGTCGATGCCATCTGCGGATACGAGTCCGTCGCGCCCTAGGTGAATTTTCCGAGCTTGCTCGGTAGTCGCTTTGCCCGGCTAAATTGGCTGCGCTGAATGGCGTGCGCCACCCCGTCCCGTTCAGCACGGGGTGGCGCGAGACGGCGGGGTCGACGGGACCCGGCGTGGGGTCTGCAGCACCGGTTCGGTCACCGAATTGTCAGCCGCGAGCTGGTCAGTTCGTCGAGGCGGCCCGATTCTGGCGACCGTGGCGCACCGGCAGCCCGTCGTGGCCACATCGAAACGCCCTTGAGCTGCCACTCGGCGACCGATTGCGATACATTTGCTGCACGCGATCTTGATTGGTGAATCGCCCCGAAATGGCGATAGCTGAGTGCCATCGTGTGGAACAATTGGTCCAAATACCTACCGACGGGTTCGCTGGGTGGTGGGAGGAGACGACATGTCGACGAATGCGCGCATCGCAGCGGGCGCCTTCGTGCTGTCCACCGGCCTCCTGCTGGGCAGTGGTGGGGGTGCGATCGCGATCGCCGACACTCCCTCGCCCAGTCCGGGCCAGAGCGCCGACGGCGCCGGCTCCCCATCGTCGTCCGGATCGCCCGCCGGGGGAATCGGGACCATCGCCGACTCCCTGCGCAAGGCGGCCCAGAACAGTTGGCAGGCAACCGTACAGGGAGTCACCGGCACGCTTGCGTCGCTGCCGAAGCCCGGCGGCATCGCCTCGGGCATCCCCTCGTCGCCCAAGACGACGTTCGGTGGCACGCCAACCGTGCACGGCAGCACCGGTCCCGACGGCACGACCGCAACGGATCCCGCCGCGCAGCCAGTCGCGGCCACGCCGCCCGTCGTGGACACGGTGGCGACCACGCCGTCGTCGACGGAGACCGCTCCGGTCGCGAACACGCCGGCCACCGCTCCGGCCACGCCGGCCACCGCTCCGGTCACGGCGGGCGCGACGCAGTCCTCGCCGAGCGCGAACGATGCGCTCTCCGCCGCGTCCCTGGCCGCCTCCAACGCCGCTGCCAATGCCGCTTCGGCCGCGGCGAACGCCACGTCGAACGTCCTGGCCTCGGCCTCGAACACGTTCGCCACCGTCTCAGGTGCCGTGGCGGCATTGCCCGGATCCGCTCCGGTGACCGAGGCCATCGCCCAGGTCCAGAACGTGATCACCGCCGTGGCGAACGCGGGCGCGTCGCTCAGCCAATTGCCGTCCGAGCTCTCCGAGCTGCTCGGCGCGAGCGCCACGGTCCCGACCGCGGTCACGGGGACCACGACGGGTGGTCATCCCGTCATCTCCGCGAAGTCGCTGGCCGACATGGTGCCGGCCGCCTCGCCGCTGCCCTCGATCCTGGCGTTGCCCGGTGTGCAGAGCGTGCCCGCTCCCAACGCGACGTCGACCCCCGTGACGCTGTTGGACTTCGCGACCCCGCAGGTCGACGCCGGCGCCACCACCGCGGCGCCCGCCGCGGCCCCCATACCCAGCGGCACCCACGACATCCTGTCGATCGTCGAGCACGTGATCGGCGCGTTCGTGGCGTCGGTATCGCTGACTGCGCTGCTGGCCGTCGCCCTGCCCGGTATCGGTGGTCTCCTCGCTACGTGCGCCGCGGGCATCCGCGTGGGGTACCGGCAGGCCAAGGCCGGTGCCGAACTGCCGGGAACGGCGATCTCGCGTTTCGTTGGTTCCGGCCCCGTCGGCGTCGTCCGTTCCGGTTCGCAGGTCTCGCTGCGGGGCCGCACGGTGAGCGCAAAGCGTCCCGACGTCCGGACGGCGCGCACGCACACCCTGCGCGCCGTCGAAGCGGCGCCGGCCGAGGCCGACCTGCTCGACGCCGCCGTCTAGTCGTCGGCGCCAGTCAATTCGTCACCTGGCGTGCACGGACACGTCATGCTCTGATTGCTCCCGCGCTGTCCTGCTGAAGCACCGTGCTGGCTATGAGCACTGCTTCCGTACTCATCGCCGCTGATCAACCCACCACGACGGACGACACCCCGCGCTACACGCTGCTGCTTTCGACCGACCCCGCGCTGATCGACGACGCGCAGCGTCTCCGCTACGACGTGTTCACCTCCGAGCCGGGATTCGCGCTCACCGGTGCCGCCGACGGACGCGATGCCGACGAGTTCGACCAGTACTGCGACCACCTGCTCGTCCGGGAGGATCGATCCGGCGACATCGTCGGCTGCTACCGCATGCTGCCTCCACCGGGGGCCATCGCCGCGGGCGGTCTGTACAGCGCCACCGAGTTCGAGGTGTCCGAACTCGATGCGCTGCGGCCCTCCCTGGTCGAAATGGGCCGGGCAGTGGTGCGCCAGGACCACCGCAACGGGGGCGTCGTCCTGTTGATGTGGGCTGGCATCCTGGCCTATCTGGACCGCTGCGGGTACGACTACGTGACCGGTTGCGTGTCGGTGCCCGTCCAGGGTGCGCCCGACGAGATGCCCGGCGCCCAGATTCGAGCCGTGCGGGACTTCGTCCGCCGGCGCCACGCCTCGGAGTACACCGTCGTGCCGTACCGCCCGGTGGTGGTGGACGGCAGGTCCCTCGACGAGATCCCGTCGCCGGGACGCGTGGCGGTCCCAGCGCTGATGCGGGGCTACCTGCGGTTGGGCGCCGAGGTCTGCGGTGAACCCGCCCACGACCCCGCCTTCGGCGTCGGAGACTTCCCGGCACTGCTCGACAAGCGCAAGGCCGACGTCCGATACCTGCACCGCCTGCGTTCGGTGTCGCAAGCCGCCGACCCGTCGGACGGAGTGGCCCGATGACCAGCCTGGGTGGTCTGGAGCAGCACGGTCGGGCTGGTGCGGTGGCATCGCCGCCCAATCCTTGGCTGCCAAGGGCATCCTGCGACGCGTCGTGCGTGCGCCCCGACCCGGTCCACGCGTCGCACCGGGTCGTGGTGGCCGTGCGGACCGCGGCCCGCATCGGCTGCGCCCTGGTGCTGCTTCCGCTGCTGCCACTGCTGGCGGTGCCGCTTCCGGGTCGCGCGCGCGTCCAGCGCATCTACTGCCGGTTGATGCTGCGCTGCCTCGGGGTGCGGATCACGACCTCCGGCGGTCCGATCCGCAACCTGCGCGGAGTGCTGGTGGTGAGCGGGCACGTGTCGTGGGTCGACATCTTCGTGGTCGGCTCGGTGCTGCCCGGATCGTTCGTCGCCCGCGCCGACCTGATCGATTGGCCGGCGCTGGGCTTCGTCGCCCGGCTGCTCAAGGTGATCCCCATCGAGCGGGCCAGTCTGCGCCGGCTCCCGGAGGTGGTGCGCGCCGTCGCCGAGCGGCTGTCCGCAGGTCAGACCGTCGTCGCGTTCCCGGAGGGCACCACCTGGTGTGGGCTGGGCTACGGACGGTTCCGCCCCGCCATGTTCCAGGGCGCCATCGACGCGGGCCGTCCCGTCCAGCCCTTGCGCATGACCTACCACCACCGCGACGGGCAGCTCTCCACGGTTCCCGCGTTCATCGGCGACGATTCACTGCTGCAGTCGGTCCGCCGGGTGATCACGGCCCGGCTGACGGTGTGCCACGTCCAAGTGCAGTCACTCGAGTTGCCCGGCACCGACCGGCGCGACCTCACCGTTAGGTGTGAGGCCGCCGTCCGCGGAGTCACCTCGCTGGACGACGTGCCGCGGGCGGTACTCGGCGCCCATGACGCACACCGGCGCGCGCTGGCCGTCTGAGGACCGCGCGCTGCCGGTATCCTTGACGGGCCATGACCGCCGTCTACCTGGATCACGCCGCCACCACCCCGATGCACCCCGCTGCCATCGAGGCCATGACGGCGGCGCTGGCGACGGTCGGCAATGCGTCGTCGCTGCACACGTCCGGTCGGGCGGCACGCCGCCGGATGGAGGAGGCGCGCGAGACGCTGGCCGGGCTGTTGGGAGCCCGCCCATCGGAGATCATCGTCACCGCCGGCGGCACCGAGAGTGACAACCTGGCCGTCAAGGGCATCTTCTGGGCCCGCCGCGACGTCGACGCCAGGCGCCGCAGGATCATCACCACCCCGGTCGAGCACCACGCCGTCCTGGACGCCGTCGAATGGCTCGTCGAGCACGAGGGCGCCGAGGTGACCTGGCTGCCGGTGCAACGGGACGGGACCGTGGCCACCAGCGCGTTGCGGAAGGCGCTCGAGGACCACGACGACGTCGCGCTGGTCTCCGTGATGTGGGCCAACAACGAGGTCGGCACCATCATGCCGATCGCCGAGCTGGCGGCCATCGCCTCGGAGTTCGACGTGCCCATGCACAGCGACGCCATCCAGGCCGTCGGCCAGCTGCCCGTCGACTTCGCGGCCAGCGGGCTGTCCGCGATGAGCGTGGCTGCGCACAAGTTCGGCGGGCCGACGGGCGTGGGGGCACTGCTACTTCGCCGCGACACCCCGTGCGTGCCGCTGTTGCACGGCGGTGGTCAGGAACGCGACGTGCGTTCTGGCACACCGGATGTCGCGAGCACCGTCGCGATGGCCGCGGCCGCCAGGGTCGCCATCGAGGGCCTCGAGGGGTATCGCACCCGCATCTCGGCGCTGCGCGACAAGCTCATCGACGGGGTGCTGTCCTCGATGGACGACGTCGACCTCAACGGCGCCGAGGGCGAGGCCCGCCTGCCGGGCAACACCCACTTCACGTTTCGCGGTTGCGAGGGCGACGCTCTGCTGATGCTGTTGGACGCCAAGGGAATCGAGTGCTCCACGGGATCGGCGTGTACCGCCGGCGTTGCCCAGCCGTCGCACGTGCTGATCGCGATGGGCGCCGATCCGGCCAGCGCTCGCGGCTCTCTGCGACTGTCGCTCGGACACACCAGCACCGAGGCCGACGTCGACGCCGCCCTCGGGGTGCTGCCCGCCGCGGTGGACCGGGCCAGGCAGGCCGCGTTGGCCAGTGCGGGCCGGGACTGACGTGACGAACCCAAGGGGCGGACGGTGATGAGGGTCCTGGTCGCGATGAGCGGCGGCGTCGACTCCTCGGTGGCTGCTGCGCGCATGGTCGACGCCGGTCACGAGGTGGTCGGCGTGCACCTGGCCCTGTCCTCGGCGCCGGGCACGCTGCGGACGGGTTCGCGCGGCTGCTGTTCGAAGGAGGACGCGGGGGACGCCCGCCGCGTCGCCGACATCCTCGACATCCCGTTCTACGTCTGGGACTTCGCCGACCGCTTCGCCGAGGACGTCATCGACGACTTCGTGGAGTCCTACGCGCGCGGTGAGACCCCGAACCCGTGCGTGCGGTGCAACGAACGGATCAAGTTCTCCGCGATGTCGGCGCGGGCACTGGCGTTGGGCTTCGACGCGCTGGCCACCGGTCACTACGCACGGCTGTCCGACGGCCGGCTGCGGCGTGCCGTCGACCCCGACAAGGACCAGTCCTACGTCCTCGGCGTGCTCGACCAACGCCAACTGGCCACGGCGCTCTTCCCGATCGGTGACACCCCCAAGGCGCGGATTCGCGACGAGGCGGCCCGGCGCGGGCTCGCCGTGGCCGACAAGCCCGACAGCCACGACATCTGCTTCATCCCGTCCGGTGACACCAGGGCCTTCCTCGGCGCGCGCATCGGAGTGCGCCGCGGGTCGGTGGTCGACGCCGGAGGTGCGGTACTTGCCGAGCACGACGGCGTACACGGTTTCACCATCGGACAGCGCAAGGGCCTCGGCATCGCGGGTCCCGGCCCCGATGGCCGACCCAGGTACGTGACGTCGATCGACGCCGAGAGCGGCACCGTTCGGGTGGGCGACGCCGCCGACCTCGAGGTGCGGACGCTGATCGGGGAGCGCCCGGTGTTCACCGCAGGCGCGCCGCTTGCGGGCCCCGTCGAGTGCGACGTCCAGGTCCGCGCCCATGGCGGCATCGCAAGTGCCGTCGTCGAGCATCGGGGCGACCGGCTGGTTGCGACGCTGCGCAGCCCGTTGCGCGGCGTGGCGACCGGTCAGACCATGGTCGTCTACCTGCCGGACCCCGACGGCGACGAGGTCGTCGCCAGCGCGACGATCTCCGCAGCGCGGCCCTAGCCCGGAATGCGGGCCAGGATGGCGCCCATGACGACGTCGGGCACCGCCGGGGGATAGGCGCAGAACGTGACCTCGACGAGCACCACTGACTTGAGCCGGTAGTCGCGACCGCACTCGGGGCTCGTCCTGGTGCGGATGGCGTCCTCGGACCGGGTCCAGTCACCGACGTAACCGGAGGTCGACGAACCACAGGCATCGACCCGGCGGCCCAGCGCCTGGAACGTCGCGCGCGCGGTCGCCACGTCGCGGTACCCCGCGGCGGCCTGCGAGATGAGCGCCCCCTGCGGCGGGTTCTGGTAGGTCGTTGCATGGAATTCCTCGACGTCGGGCCCGAACGTCTGGGTCTCGGCGAAGATCCAGGCGCACTGGGGTGGCACCCGGTCGGCGAACACGTCGAGGTCGACGGGGAATTTGCCGTCCATGCTCGGAATGACCGTCAGGGCGGCACCGGCGCCCGTGATCGCCCGCATCCGTGATTGCGGGAGCAGAACGCGATCGACGTCGACCGGTGACCGCGAGCGCTCGTCGATCCCCGGCGCGGCGCGCACCGGGAGCCCCGTCACCGTCGAGGCGCACGCTGCGGTCAGCACGGCCGCGCAGACCGCCAACGGGGCGCTGATGGACAGTCCGGCCATGCTCGACGGTAACTCTTTTGGCAGGTCATCGAATAGTGTTGGCGGCGTGAGTGTTTTCGCCGCGGCAACCGGCATCGGATCCTGGCCCGGCACGGCGGCGCGGGAAGCCGCCGAAGTGGTGGTCGGGGAGCTGCATGCCCTGGCACATCTCGTCGAATTGCCCGCCAGGGGTGTCGGCGCCGATCTGATCGGGCGGGCCGGCGCGCTTCTGGTCGACATCGGTATGGACACCGTGCCGCGCGGGTACCGCATCGCCGCCGGCCGCAGCTCGGCGGTGCGCCGCGCGGCGAGCCTGCTCGACGAGGACGTCGACGCCCTCGAAGAGGCTTGGGAGCGGGCTGGATTGCGCGGCGGATCGCGCACGGTCAAGGTGCAGGCGCCCGGGCCGATCACCCTTGCGGCACATCTCGAACTCCCCAACGGCCACCGAGCGATCACCGACGCGGGAGCGGTCCGCGACCTGGCGGGCAGCCTCGCCGAGGGACTCGCGCTGCACCGGGCGGAGATCGCGCGTCGGCTCGACGTGGAGGTCGCGGTGCAGTTGGACGAGCCGTCGCTGCCCGCGGCGTTGGCCGGCCGGTTGACCGGGGTGACCAGCTTCTCACCGGTGCACCCGGTGGACGAGGCGCTGGCGCAGGGATTGTTCGACGAGTGCGTCGCAACCGTCGGGGGTGAGGTCGCCTTGCACTGCTGCGCTCCGGATCTTCCCTGGAAACTGTTGCAGCGCACAAAGATTGGGGCCATCTCCGTAGACGTCTCAACCTTGACCGCGGCTGATCTCGACGGCGTTGGTGAATTCATCGAGACCGGTCGCGTGGTGTTGCTGGGGGTGGTCCCGGTGCACGCGCCGGACCGTCGTCTCGCGCCGGAGGAGGTGGCGACGGCGGCCGCATCGATCACCGACAGGTTGGGCTTCCCCCGCGGGGTGTTGCGCGACCGCGTCGGCATCACCCCGGCGTGTGGGTTGGCGGGGACGACGGCGGCCTGGGCGCGCACGGCGATCGAACTGGCGCAGAAGGTTGCCGATGGGATCACCGAGGATCCGACTTCGGCGTAGGGTTGCCTTAGCACTCAATCGGTCAGGGAGGACCGTGGCGAAGTCGATGAAGGGCGTGGCAGCCGGGGCGGCGGCCTTCGCAGCCATCTCCATGGCAGGCGTACCTGGCATGGCGATCACGTCTGCCGACCCCGGGGGATCGCATTCGGCTCGGGATGGTGGTCATTCCCGCGCCGGTGATGACGGACCGGGCCGTCGTGGACCCGCCCCGCGCGACGGTGGACGTGATGGCAGTCGCGGTGGTTTCGACCGAAGTGGTGTAGATCGAAGTGGTGTCGGTCGTCGTGACGGCGGCCGGCCGGGCCCTGATTCTCGCGGCCCTCGCGACGGCAACGGCGCTCGCGACGGCGGCGGCAATCGCGACGGCAACGGCAATCGGGATGGCAACGGCAACCGGGACGGCAACGTTCGCGGCCAATGGCCCGGTTCCGCCGGCTGGACCGACCGGACCGGTGACCCGGTCTCCGACGGTTCCTCCGGGCAGGGCGCCTCCGACGTCGCGGTGAACCAACGCGCGACCGCATCCCGGACGGTCGCGGTGCAGTCGGTGACTCCTAGTGCCGACACTGCCGTCTCGGTCGAGTCGGTCAACCCGGCGGTCGCCGCCGACACCGCCGTGCCCGCGCCCGCCGGCAGCGCGGCGGCCGCCGCCGGGGGTTCCGGTTCGGGAGGCGGCGGTGCCATCCCGACGCCGGTGGTGATCATCGTGCCGTCGGTGACCTTTGGGGATGGCCGCTCGCCGGCGCCCGCCGGCGTGCTCGCCGAGGAGGCCGGTGCGCTGCAGGCAGTGGCGTCGACCGTGCTGCGGGTGTCACCCGTCGAGCCGGCGATCAGCGAGCCGGTAGTCGAGCTTCCCACGACGGCCGCGGGGGTGATGCCCGCACCACTGGCGGCCGAACCCAGGCCTTGGCCGCTGTCCCGGCCCCCGGTGACGGCGGTGTGGGGCGGACATGCCGAGTCGAGCTGGCCCGCGGGCCTGCTCTTCGGCATCGCCGGACTGCTGCTGGCACCTCTCGGCGGAATCTGGTTGGGCCAGCGGCAGGCGCGGGCTGCGAAGGCGGCCTCGCATCTGGTCAGTCGGTAGCCGCGCTGGTCTGCCCTTGACTTTCCGGTCTGGAAACTGGGATCCTACTTTCCATGTGGGAAAGTGAAGATGACGTCACGGCGGCCGACGCGCGCGCCGCGCTGGCGGCCGTCGACGTCGCCAAGGCGCGCGTCGCCGAGGAAGTCGGTCTGCCCGAGTGGTACTGGTGGCTGCTGGCGGCGGCCTGGGTAGTCCTTGGCGCCGTCAACGACTCTGGGCCGCAATGGCTTGCCGTCAGCGCCACCCTTGGATTCGGCATCGTGCACTCCGTGGTCGCGTCGCGCCGGCTGAACGGTCGCCGCAGGACCGATCGCCTCCAGGTGAGTGCCGAGACGGCCGGGCGCCGCGTTCCGCTGGTGATCATCGGCATGTTGCTGGCGTTGGTGGCGCTGACCATCGCGACGGGATTCGCGCTGCACGCCGACGGCGTGGGTCATGCCGGTACCGCCGCGGGCGTATTCGTCGGCGCGATCGTCGGCTTCGGTGGACCGCGGATCCTGCGCACGCTGCGCGACTGGACCCGGGCATGACGGCGGCGCCGCGCTTCGACGAGCTCATCCATCCCAGCACGCGCCTGACGTTGGTGGCGTCGTTGGCGGCCGTCGACTGGGCCGAGTTCGGCTATCTCAAGGAGGCGCTGAAACTCTCGGATTCAGCTCTGTCGAAACAACTCTCGACACTGGAGCAAGCGGGCTACGTCGGGACCGAACGTCGGCTCGAGGCAAGCCGTCGCAAGGTCTACGCCCGGCTCACCGACGTCGGGCGCGAGGCGTTCGCGGGTCACGTGGCCGCGTTGCGAGCGATCGTCGACGGCGTGACGGGACCGGCTGCCCCCGAACGGGTCTCGACGCCGTCCGCGCCGGCGGCTGGCTAGCGTAGATCCTTGCGCAGGATCTTGCCGGACGCAGATTTGGGGATCGCGTCGATGAATGCCACCTGGCGCACCTTCTTGTATGGGGCCACCTGGCCGGCGACGAACTCCATCACCTCGGCCTCGGTGAGCTCGCTGCCTGATGTCTTGACCACGAATGCCTTTGGTATCTCCTCGCCGGATTCGGCGTCCGTGACCCCGATGACGGCGGTGTCGGCGATGCCGGGGTGGGTGAGCAGCACCGCTTCCAGTTCGGCCGGCGGCACCTGGTAACCCTTGTACTTGATGAGTTCCTTGAGCCGATCGACGATGTAGACGCAGCCCGTCGAATCCACCCGCGCCACGTCACCGGTGTGCAGGAAGCCGTCGGCGTCGACGGTCTCACGGGTGGCCTCATCGTTGTTCAGATAGCCCGCCATCACGTTGGGGCCCTTGAACCAGAGCTCGCCGGTCGTGCTGAGACCCGATGCCGGGGGATCGATCTCGACACCGTTCTCGTCGACGATCTTGCTGACCGCGTTGGGGACGGTCCAGCCGCACGAGCTCAGCGGGGCGACCGAGCCGATGAGGCTGCGCCCGCCGTCGGGCGGCGTGATGTGGCTGACCGGGCTCAGTTCACTCATGCCGTAGCCCTGCACCACCTGGCACCCCAGCCGGGACGAGACCGCCTTACCGAGTTCCTCGTCGAGCGGCGCCGCACCGGACATGATGCTGCGCAGGCTGGACAGGTCGTAGGAGTCGACCATCGGATGCTTGGCAAGCGCCACTGCCACCGGTGGTGCGATGAAGGCGAAGGTGCAGCCGTGAGCCTGAATGTTGGAGAGGAATTCCTCGAGATCGAAGCTCGGCATGATGACCAGACGCGCGCGGGCGTGCAGGGCGGCATTGAGCAGCACCGTCATGCCGTAGATGTGGAAGAACGGCAGCACGGCCAGGATGCGGTCCTCGGGCTGCATGCCCTGCAGCGGCCGGATCTGCGCGACGTTGGCCGTCAAATTTTGGTGCGTGAGCATCACGCCCTTCGGGTTGCCGGTCGTTCCCGAGCTGTAGGGCAACGCCGCCAAGTGTGTGGCGGGGTCGAACGTCACCTCGGGGGCGGGCAGGGCCGGCCCCAGCAGATCGGCGGCGTTGGGGTGACCGTCGACCGATTCGCCTGGACCGTCGAGCACCACCACGGCGTCGGTGGCCAGCCCGACGGCCGCAGCCCCATCGGCGGCCTGGGCCAGCAGGGCGCTGACCGTGACGAGCATCCTGGCTCGGGAGTCGACGAGCTGCTTGGCGATGTCCTTGGCCGTGAACAGCGCATTGATGGTGGTGGCGGTCGCGCCCGCGCGCAAGATGCCGTGGAACGCGATGGCGAACGCAGAACTGTTGGGCGCCAACAGTCCAACGACATCACCGACACCGATCCCACGCGCCGCGAGCGCACCGGCGAACGCGTCGATGCGGGCGATCAGCTCGGCGTAACTGGTCTCCGCACCGGTCTTCGCGTCGACCAGGGCAATCCGGTCGGCTTCGGCGTCACCGGCGTCACCGAAGAGATAGTCGTAGACGCTGACGGTGGGAATCTGGACCTGGGGGAAGGGGCTAGTGAAACTCATCGTGCCTCCGATCGAACCATGCCCGGGCTCGCCCCGGCCGGCATCCCCATGCCTACCGTGCCGACTCGACTCCAAGAAACCACGATGGGCCCTCCTCGCGGAGGGCCCATCATGGCTTGGAGGCGTCTGGAGCTACTTGGCGCTGCTCGCCGAACCTGCGCCCGCCGAACCGCTGCTGCCGGACTCCGAACCCGCCGACGAGGCGGTGGACGCCGACCCGGACTCCGTGCCGCCCGCCGAGGACGCGCTGCCCGAACCACCGGTCGAACCGGCGGAGCTACCCGCCTTGGTGGTGGGCTCGGACTTGTTGCCGTCCTTGACGGTCGAGCTGGAACCCGAGGTCGTGCTCGAACCCGAGGTCGTGCTCGAACCGGTGCTGGAACCCGAGGTCGTGCTCGAACCCGAGGTCGTGCTCGAACCGGTGCTCGAACCCGAGGTGCTCTCGCTCGAGCCCGAACCGGAGGTCGCGCCGGTGCTGGTCTCGGTACCGGTCGTGCTGGACGAGCCAGTGCTCGCCTCGGTCACCGGGGCGGCGGTCGAGGCCTTCTTGGCGGCGGTGACGGGTGCGACGGTGGACGCGCTGGTCTCCGTCTGGACCGCGGGGGCTTCGACGGTCGTCGCCGCGACGGTGGGTCCGGTGATGATCCCGGTTGCGGTACCCACCGCGTTGACGAGCGTGTTCCCGACGTCACCGGCGGTCTGGCCGGCGGTGTTGCCCGCGGTGCCCACGGCGTTGATGGCGGTGTTGCCAGCCGTGCCGAGGGTGGCGCCGGTGGTGTTGCCGACGTCGCCGATCGTGCCGATCACCGTGTTGCCCACGTTGCCGACCGTCTGGATGGCCGTGTTGCCGAACGCGCCAATGCCCTGGACGGCGAGCGTGCCCGCCGCGCCGAGGCCGGCCACCCCGATGTTCAGGGCGGTGGACCCGCCGTTCACCAGCGTGTTGACCGCCGCGACGTAGCTCGCGAAGTCCAACGGGTTGGCCAGGATCGAACCCAGGGCGGCGCCGCCGCTGTTGATCAGCGTGGTGCCGATGCCGCCGAGAGTCAGCAGACCGATGTTGCCGAGCCCACCGACGGTGGCCAGGGCCGTGGCTCCGAGCGCACCGATGCCGCCGATGGCCTGCAGACCCGCGTTGCCGAATCCGACGATCGCCTGCGTGCCTGCCGTGCCAAGGCCCGTGACGAGCTGAGCGCCTGCGGTGCCGAGACCACCTAGGAGTTGGCCGCCTGCGGTGCCGAAGCCGGTGATGGCCTGGGATCCCGCGGTCCCGACTCCGTTGAGGAGGACGCCGATCGCCGAGCCGATGTCGTTCGGGGTCAGCGCCTGCACCGAGACGTCGGCGGTCGACGCGGCCAGCAGCCGGGCCTGCGCCACCTGCGTGGTGGCCGCCGCCGGCGTTTCGTTCAGGAATCCGAGCGCGCTGGCCACGGCGTTGGACAGGGTGGTGCCGATGCCGCCGAGCGTGGCGAGTGTCAGGTTGCCGATGGCACCGGCAGTTGCGATGCCGGTGCTGAGCGGGTCGCCGATGGTTGCGAGGGCGGCGTTGCCGACCCCGCCGACCGTCGCCAGCGCCGTGCTGACGATCGTCCCGAGGCCCGCCACCGCCTGGTTGCCGGCGGTGCCAAGGCCCTGCAGCCCGAGATTGAACGCGGCACCCCCGCCGGCCAGCAGCGTGCCGATCGCCGCGGCGTAGCTGTTGGGATCCAGCGGGCTGGCGAGGATTGCACCGAGTGCACTGCCGCCGGAGGCGAGCAGGGTGTTGCCGATGGCGCCGATCGTCTGGATACCGGTATTCCCAAGTGCGCCAAGGGTTGCCACGCCGGCGACGCCGGTCGCGCCGGCGCCCAGGACCGCGGTTCCGCCGATCGCGCCGAGGCCGGCGACGAACTGAACGCCTGCGGCGCCGACGCCGCCCACCAGCGCGGTGCCACCGGCACCGGCGGCGAGGAACGCCTGGTTGAGCGCGCTAGCCGCGCCCGCGGCGAGTGCCGCGACGGCGTCGACCACGTTCTGCGGGGTCGGCAGCGCCAGCAGTGAGTTGCCCACCCCGGTGATCAGGGTGTTGCCGATCGAGCCGACCGTCGACAGTGCCGTGTTGCCAAGGGCGCCGAGGGTGGCGAGGGCCTGAGTGCCCGCGACGCCAGCTCCCACCAGGCCCTGGCCAAGGGCGCTACCGCCGCCGGCCAGGAGCAGCGCGAGCGCTGCCGGGTAGGCACCGGGGTTCGCCGGGTTGGCGGCGATGGCCGCCAGGGCGGCGGCGCCGGTCGCGTTGAGGGTGTTGCCAACGGTGCCGACGGTCTGAACGGTGGTGTTGCCGATGTCGCCCAAGCCCGTGATCGCTTGGTTGCCTGCGGTCCCGAGGCCCGTCAGGCCCTGGTTTCCTGCGGTCCCCACCGCGTCGAGGATGTCCTGGATCGCGGAGGCGAGGCCGGTCGGGACGTAGTTGGCCGAGACCGACGGCAGATGCGGCGCACTGATCGAGATGTTGGGCGGCGGCACGACCAGCGGACTTAGTGCGATGGCGGTTGCTCCGACCATTGCGATACCGGTGTTGAGCGGAGAACGAATGGCCAGGTGCATGGCAACCCCCTAATAGAAACCGAACTGATCAGCAAAAGTTACCTGAGGATTCTTTGTGTAACCAAGACTTTTCTCCAATCACTTTTTAATGAGTTTCGGTGATCTTGAATTGGGTTTGCTGTCTTCAGTGACGCAAAATTCGCCAGCAGCATCGATGGCGGTAATCCGGCAATGCTCGAGGCGCCGGCGGGTCACCCCGGGCAGGCGGAGCGGGTCGGCTGACCGCCGAACGTCGACACGCGCTCGTCGACGTGTACTGACGATCCGAATTCGTCGCCGTTTCCGCCGGATGCGGGCGTAGCGATGGTCCGCGCGCCCTTTGCCGCCGGCGCCGTGGGGACGATGTCGAAGGCGGTGTGAATCGTGACTGCCGTCAATTTGGCGTGGCGTCCCGTTCTTGTGCCGTTGACTTGCGGCGACGGCTACATAGATGAGGCAACGGTTGCTATGGCGCCCCGGTGCGGGCAGATGCCTTCAGGCGGATCCGGAGACACCGACGGCGTGTCGTCCGGGGCGGTGACGCGACGGCCGCTCCTCGGCCCCGCCGGGGGTGGTGCTGGCGGAGGACCACGGGAGTGCCTGGGGGCGCGGGCATTCTGGCGCCGAGGGCGGTGCCGGTGGTCGGACGCCCGCTGGTCGACGCGTCGTGCGGCCCGAGTTCGGCACCGGGCAGACCTGGCCGAATGGGAAATTCGAGTTCACTGATTTGGCGTTGCTGAGGCACGTTCGACGTTTGACATGCGCGGGGGCGGGAATGGTGTCTGATTGGTCTAGAGGCGGGGCGGTCGCCATTCATTCAGCTAATTGACGTATGTGCAAGTTCGAGCGGCGGGCGAGCACTGACGGGCACCGGCGTGCACCGGCGGGTCGAATGCGGAGGCGTGTTTGCGAGCCGCTGCCGCCTGCCATACGGAGTTGGGTTTCGTCATCGCGTGCCGAGGCGCTGTCGCCACCCTCCGCTAGCCTGCCAACGTGAGCTCACCTGACGCCGACGTTCGTCGCGAGTGGCAGCGGCTGGCCGACGAGGTACGCGATCACCAATTCCGCTACTACGTGCGGGATGCGCCGATCGTCTCCGATGCCGAGTTCGACCGGCTCCTTCAGGAGCTGACGGCGCTGGAGGAGCGCTATCCCGAGCTCCGGACCCCGGACTCGCCGACCCAGCTGGTCGGTGGGGCGGGGTTCGCGACGGACTTCAGCTCGGCCGACCACCTCGAGCGGATGCTGAGCCTGGACAACGTGTTCAACTCCGACGAGTTGTCAGCCTGGGCAGCACGATTGACGAGCGAGATCGGAGCCGACCCTGAGTTCCTGTGCGAGCTGAAGATCGATGGTGTGGCCCTTGCCCTGGTCTACCGCGACGGCCTCCTGGTCCGCGCCGCTACGCGGGGCGACGGCCGTACCGGTGAGGACGTGACGCTCAACGCGCGCACCATCGACGACATCCCCCAGCGACTGGTGCACAGCGACGACTACCCGGTTCCCCGCGTGCTCGAGGTGCGCGGCGAGGTCTTCTTCCGGCTCGCCGACTTCGAGGTGCTCAACGCCAACCTCGTCGAGGAGGGCAAGGCACCCTTCGCCAACCCCCGCAACAGTGCCGCGGGTTCGCTTCGACAGAAGAACCCGGCCGTCACCGCTCGTCGCAAGCTGCACATGATCTGCCACGGTCTCGGTCACGCCGAGGGCTTCAGCCCCGCCACCCTGCACGAGGCCTACCTGGCGCTCAAGGCGTGGGGCCTGCCAGTGTCCGATCACACCACCCGGGTCACCGGCATCGCCGCCGTCGGCGAGCGGGTCGTGTACTGGGGGGAGCACCGCCATGACGTCGAGCACGAGATCGACGGAGTGGTGGTCAAGGTCGACGACGTCTCCCTGCAGCGTCGACTTGGTTCGACCTCACGTGCTCCGCGCTGGGCGATCGCCTACAAGTACCCGCCCGAGGAGGCGACCACCAAGCTGCTGGACATCCGGGTCAACGTCGGTCGCACCGGCCGCGTCACGCCGTTCGCCTACATGGAGCCGGTCAAGATCGCGGGGTCCACGGTCGGACTCGCGACGCTGCACAACGCGTCGGAGGTCAAGCGCAAGGGTGTGCTGATCGGTGACACGGTGGTCATCCGCAAGGCGGGCGACGTCATCCCCGAGGTGCTGGGCCCCGTGGTCGACCTGCGCGACGGCACCGAGCGCGAATTCCACATGCCCACGACGTGTCCCGAATGTGGCACCACCCTGGCGCCCGCCAAGGAGGGGGACGCCGACATCCGCTGCCCCAACTCGCGAACGTGCCCCGCTCAACTGCGTGAGCGCGTGTTCCACGTCGCCGGGCGTGGCGCGTTCGACATCGAAGGACTCGGATACGAGGCGGCGATCGCGCTGTTGCAGGCCGGGGTGATCAGCGACGAAGGTGACCTCTTCGACCTCACCGAGGCCGACCTGCTGCGCACCGAGCTGTTCACCACCAAGGGTGGTGATCTGTCGGCCAACGGCAAGCGGTTGCTCGCCAACCTCGGCAGGGCCAAGCAGCAGGCGCTGTGGCGGGTACTGGTCGCGCTGTCGATCCGGCACGTAGGACCGACGGCAGCCAGGGCCCTGGCGAGTGAGTTCGGCAGCCTCGACGCCATCGAGGCCGCGACCGAGGATCAATTGGCTGCTAGCGAGGGCGTCGGCCCGACCATCGCCGCCGCCGTGAAGGAATGGTTCACCGTCGACTGGCATCGCGCCATCGTCGACAAGTGGCGGGCGGCCGGCGTGCGGATGCACGACGAGCGCGACGCGAGCGTGCCGCGAAATCTCGAGGGATTGTCGATCGTCGTGACCGGATCACTGACGGGTTTCTCGCGTGACGAGGCCAAGGAGGCGATCCTCGCGCGGGGCGGCAAGGCCGCGGGCTCGGTGTCGAAGAAGACCGCCTACGTCGTGGCGGGTGATGCGCCGGGATCGAAGTACGACAAGGCGATCGAGCTGGGCGTGCCCGTGCTCGACGAGGACGGCTTCCGCAACCTGCTCGAGAACGGCCCCGAGCCGAGCTGAGCGGTCAGCGCAGGATGGTCGCCACGATGCCGGCGAGGTAGCCCAGGCGCGCGACCTCGGACGGACGGAACGCCGGGCCGCCCGGTCGGCCGAGGATCACCGCGGTGTGGTGATCGCCGAGTGGGGCAGCTGCCAGCGTGGTGTCGAAGTCGCGCCACACCTGCGGAATCCAGTCCGCCGCACCGTCGAGGGCCTCGGCGTGCTCCAGCGGCAGCCAGGGCGCGGATTCCGCCGCGGTCTCGGGGGCGCCGTGACTACCCGCGACCACGTCGAGCCCGGTGTCGTCGAGCCGCAGCACCATGCACCAGCCGACGCGCAGCACCTTCGGCGCCTCGTCAGCGAGCACCTGGAGCTTGCCCTGCTTGTCCGCCGCGGCCGCGATGTGGTCTATCAGCTCCAGTTCGCGGTGCGCCTCGAGCAGCCCGGTGTGCGGGCGGATGCTGTCGACGTAGACCCCGTTGAGCTTCTCGGCGGCGGTGATCAGCATGTCGGGCATCGCGCCGGGCGGGAGATCGACCACCAGGTCGTCGACGGCGTAACCGGCCGAGCGCTCGACGACGTCGAGGGAGAGGATGTCGGCGCCAACCGACCCCAGCGCGACGGCCAGTGACCCGAGGCTGCCGGGCCGGTCCTCCAGCTCGACCCGCAGCAGATATGACGGCACGGGCAACACTGTTTCACGGAGGGTGGGAACGGAGCGACTCGACGGCGGCACCGAGCTCACCGGCGGGCACGGACGGACGGGCTCGCGGCGATGACTAGGCTTCGTGGTCGTGTCACAGATCTCGCGGGACGACGTAGCCCACCTGGCGCGTCTGGCCCGGCTCACCCTGACCGACGGCGAGCTCGACAGCTTCGCCGGCCAGCTCGACGCCATCCTGGCGCACGTCGGTGCCATCCAGGCCGTCGACGTGACGGGTGTCGAGGCCACCGACAACCCCCTCAAGAGCGTGAACGTGACGCGGCCCGACGAGGTCGCGCGCAGCCTGACGCAGGAGGAGGCGCTGGCCGCCGCGCCGAACGCCGTCGACGGTCGCTTCGCCGTACCGCGCATCCTGGGGGAGGCGGAATGAGCGAGCTCGTCCGCCTCGACGCGGCCACCCTCGGCGCCAAGATCGCCGCCAAGGAGACCAGTTCCACCGAGGTGACCCAGGCGCACCTCGATCAGATCGCGGCCACCGACTCCGATTACCACGCGTTCCTGCACGTCGCGGGCGAGGCGGCGCTGGCCGCGGCCGGCCGGATCGACGCCTCCATCGCCGCAGGTGAGGAGCTGCCGTCCCCGCTGGCCGGCGTCCCGCTGGCACTCAAGGACGTCTTCACCACGACCGACATGCCCACCACCTGCGGGTCGAAGATCCTCGAGGGGTGGCGGTCCCCGTACGACGCGACGGTGACCGCGCGACTGCGGGCCGCGGGCATCCCGATCCTTGGCAAGACCAACATGGACGAGTTCGCGATGGGCAGCTCGACCGAGAACTCGGCCTACGGTCCGACCCGCAACCCGTGGGACGTCGAGCGCGTGCCCGGCGGGTCCGGTGGTGGAAGTGCCGCAGCGCTGGCGGCGTTCCAGGCTCCGCTGGCCATCGGTTCCGACACGGGCGGGTCGATCCGCCAGCCGGCCGCGCTGACGGCCACCGTCGGTGTCAAGCCCACCTACGGCACGGTCTCGCGGTACGGGCTCATCGCCTGTGCGTCGTCCCTGGATCAGGGTGGTCCGTGCGCGCGCACGGTGCTCGACACCGCGCTGCTGCACCAGGTCATCGCGGGCCACGACCCGCGCGACTCCACCTCGGTGGACGCCGACGTGCCAGACGTCGTGGCGGCTGCCAAGGCCGGTGCCGTGGGTGACCTCACGGGTGTGCGGGTCGGCATCGTCAAGCAGTTGCGCAGCGGCGAGGGCTACCAGCCGGGCGTGCTGGCGTCGTTCACCGCCGCGGTCGACCAGCTCACCGCCCTGGGGGCGCAGGTCACCGAGGTGGACTGTCCCAATCTGGACCATTCGATGGCTGCCTACTACCTGATCCTGCCGTCGGAGGTGTCGAGCAACCTGGCCCGATTCGACGCCATGCGCTACGGCCTGCGGGTGGGTGACGACGGCACGCACGGTGCCGAAGAGGTGATGGCGATGACGCGGGCCGCCGGATTCGGCCCGGAAGTCAAGCGCCGCATCATGATTGGCACCTACGCGCTGTCGGCGGGTTATTACGACGCGTACTACAACCAGGCGCAGAAGGTGCGGACGCTGATCGCTCGGGACCTGGAGCGGGCCTACCAGAGTGTCGACGTACTGATCTCGCCCGCGACCCCCACCACGGCGTTCCCGCTGGGGGAGAAGGTCGACGATCCGCTGGCGATGTACCTGTTCGACCTGTGCACGCTGCCGCTGAACCTGGCGGGTCACTCCGGAATGTCGGTGCCGTCGGGGTTGTCCGACGACGACGGTCTGCCCGTTGGCCTGCAGATCATGGCTCCCGCGTTGGCCGACGACAGGCTCTATCGCGTGGGTGCCGCCTATGAGGTAGCGCGCGGTCCGCTGCCGACCGCGATCTGACGGGGGAAGATACAACTCATGCGGATTGGAGTTCTCACCGGCGGCGGCGACTGCCCAGGCCTGAATGCGGTCATTCGTGCGGTCGTGCGGACGTGCGACATGCGCTACAAGTCCTCGGTCGTCGGGTTCCTGGACGGCTGGCGGGGGTTGTTGGAGGACCGTCGCATCCAACTGGCGAACGACGATCGCAACGACCGGTTGCTCGGCAAGGGCGGCACGATCCTCGGGACCGCG
This sequence comes from Mycolicibacterium sichuanense, assembly GCF_033741125.1. Taxonomy (NCBI): domain Bacteria; kingdom Bacillati; phylum Actinomycetota; class Actinomycetes; order Mycobacteriales; family Mycobacteriaceae; genus Mycobacterium; species Mycolicibacterium sichuanense. Next base: position 1,225,352 of record NZ_JAWQPU010000001.1, read on the forward strand.
CGCGTCAACCCGGACAAGCTGCGGGCCGGCCTCGACCAGATCAAGCAGACGATGGAGGACAACGGCATCGACGTGCTGATCCCCATCGGGGGTGAGGGCACGCTCACCGCGGCGCACTGGCTGTCCGAGGAGAACGTCCCCGTCATCGGCGTGCCGAAGACCATCGACAACGACATCGATTGCACCGACGTCACATTCGGCCACGACACGGCCCTGCAGGTGGCCAGCGACGCGATCGACCGGTTGCACAGCACGGCCGAGTCGCATCAGCGGGTGATGCTGGTCGAGGTGATGGGCCGCCATGCCGGATGGATCGCGCTCAACGCCGGGCTGGCCTCGGGTGCCCACATGACACTGATCCCCGAGCAGCCCTTCGACGTCGAAGAGGTCTGCCGGCTGATCAAGCAGCGGTTCGTCCGCGGTGACTCGCACTTCATCTGCGTGGTCGCCGAGGGCGCCCGGCCCGCCGAGGGTTCGATGCAGTTGCGCGACGGCGGCATCGACGAGTTCGGGCACGTGCGGTTCACCGGCGTGGCACACCAACTCGGGGTGGAGATCGAGAAGCGGATCAAGAAGGAAGTGCGCACCACGGTGCTGGGTCACGTGCAGCGCGGTGGCACGCCGACGGCCTACGACCGGGTGCTCGCGACGCGGTTCGGCGTCAACGCCGCCGACGCCGCGCACTCCGGCGAGTACGGGATGATGGTCTCGCTGCGCGGCCAGGAGATCGGCCGGGTGCCGCTGGCCGAGGCGGTCAAGCAGCTCAAGCTGGTGCCTCAGGGCCGCTACGACGACGCCGCGGAGTTCTTCGGCTGACCCCTTCTCCGCGAGCAGTCGTAAACGGTCCTGAAATCGGGGTATCGAGGGCCGTTTACGTCTGCTCGCGGGGGAAACTAGGATCGACTCATGACCCTTGCCTCCGCTGAGCTGCTCGACTACGACGAGGTCATCGCCCGCTACGACCCCGTGATGGGCATGGAGGTGCACGTCGAACTCTCGACGGCGACCAAGATGTTCTGCGGCTGTGCCAACCAGTTCGGTGCCGAACCCAACACCAACGTGTGCCCGGTGTGCCTGGGCCTGCCCGGCTCGCTGCCGGTGGTCAACGGCGCCGCCGTCGAGTCGGCCATCCGCATCGGCCTCGCACTCAACTGCGACATCGCGCCCTGGGGCCGCTTCGCCCGCAAGAACTACTTCTATCCGGACCAGCCGAAGAACTACCAGATCAGTCAGTACGACGAGCCCATCGCGGTCAACGGCTACCTGGACGCTCCGCTCGACGACGGCACGACGTGGCGGGTCGAGATCGAGCGCGCGCACATGGAGGAGGACACCGGCAAGCTGACTCACCTCGGCAGCGCCACCGGCCGCATCGAGGGCGCCACCACGTCACTGCTGGACTTCAACCGGGCCGGCGTACCGCTGGTCGAGATCGTCACCAGGCCCATCGAGGGTGCCGGTGCGCGGGCCCCGGAGATCGCCCGCGCCTACGTCACCGCGCTGCGAGACCTGTTGCGCGGACTCGACGTGTCCGACGTCCGGATGGACCAGGGTTCGATGCGCTGCGATGCCAACGTCTCGCTGCGGCCGATCGGACGGGCCGAGTTCGGCACCCGCACCGAGACCAAGAACGTCAACTCGCTCAAGAGCGTCGAGGTGGCCGTCCGCTACGAGATGTGCCGTCAGGCCGCCATCCTGGAGGCCGGTGGCGAGATCGTCCAGGAGACCAGGCACTTCCACGAGGACGGCTACACCAGCGCCGGCCGCCGCAAGGAGACCGCGGAGGACTACCGCTACTTCCCCGAGCCCGACCTCGAGCCCATCGCCCCCAGCGCCGAGCTGGTCGAACAGCTGCGCGCCACCATCCCCGAGCTTCCGTGGTTGCAGCGCAACAGGATTCAACAGGAGTGGGGCATCTCCGACGAGGTCATGCGCGACCTGGTCAACAACGGCGTCATCGACCTGGTCACCGCGACGGTCGCCGCAGGCGCTTCCAGTGAGGCCGCCCGCGCCTGGTGGGGCAACTTCCTGGTGCAGAAGGCCAACGAGGCGGGGGTGTCCGCCGCCGAGCTCGCCATCACGCCGGCCCAGGTCGCCGCGGTGGTGCGGCTGGTCGACGACGGCAAGCTGTCGAACAAGCTGGCGCGCCAGGTGATCGAGGGCGTGCTGGCCGGCGAGGGCGAACCCGAGCAGGTGATGAGCGACCGTGGGTTGGCCGTCGTGCGCGACGACTCGGTGATCCAGGCCGCCGTGGACGAGGCGCTGGCCGCGCAACCCGACATCGCCGACAAGATCCGCGGTGGCAAGGTGCAAGCCGCGGGGGCCGTCGTCGGCGCCGTCATGAAGGCCACCAGGGGTCAGGCCGACGCGGCCAGGGTCAGGGAACTGGTGCTGGCCGCCTGCGGCGTCACGGGCTGACCGCAGCGCTCAGCGCGACGGTGGCAGCTGCGACGCGCGCGGCTTCAGGAAGAACGGTCGTCGCGGTCGCAGGTCTGGTCGCCACGCCGGTGCGCCGAACGCCGACCACCATGTCGCCAGCGGCGGCTTGGACGACGGCACCCCGAACTCGTCGTGCATGCGCCGTCCGTGCGGCCACGCCGGGCCGAGAAGCCGGTTGCCCGAATGGTTCTCGCCGGTGTCCAGGTGATAGACCACGCCGGCGAAGGGCAGCGTCTGCAGGTGGCGCCCGCGCCGCCGCCACCAGTCCAGCGCATAGCGATGGCCGGCCAGCACCTGCTCCAATACGTCGTCTCCGAATGCGTCGGCGACGGCCTCCGCCGTGGCGTCGACGCGCAGGGACGGTGGGACGCCAAGGGCGGCAAAGGGAAGGATGAACGAGGTGCCGCAGATGCGGTCCAGCCGTCGACGCCATGCGTAGACGTTGCGGCGGCGCGAGTAGGCGTAACCCCGTTTCACGACCCAACCGGGGCTGGTCGGATGGCGGTGGACGTAGGCCACGAGGTCGCGATGGATGAAGTCGTCGGCGTCCAAGAGCATGACGTAGTCGGGCGGCGATGCCCGCAACCAGGCAAGTGCGACACCAGTCTTCGTGCCCTTGTCCCACACGCAGGCAGTGGCGCCGGTGTGCGGCCCGCGCTGCAGGGAGGGCGGATCGAAGTCCACCTCGACGAAGTGCGTTCGCGGCGGCAGCGCGAACCGGGGGGCCTGGTTGCCGACGATCACGACGACGTAGTCGTCATGGGTCTGTCGGGTGATCGAACGCAAGCTCTCCCGTAGCAGTCGTTCGACGTGGGCATAGTCCCGCGAATTGTGCGGATGGCGCAACGTGGTGACGAACGCGAGCAATGCCCCATCCCTGGAAAGTCGGGTCGATGTCAGTGTCACCGGCCGGCCCGGCACCGGTAACGTACCGTCCGCTCCAGGGGCGTGCAACCGACACGCGGACGTCGCTCGACCCGATCGATCGCGTGGTCTGGGGTGTTCAGCGACCACCTGACGCGACCGGTACGCTTTGCCGCGATGTGATCGTGGCGTTCGGCATCGGACCGGGCCGACGACGACCGTCCTCTCGATCTACCTGCAACCAGGGATGTGAACAGCAAAGTGGCGAGTCAGCGAACCGTCGTCGCAGCGGTGCCGAACTACAACATGGCCGAACACCTCGATCGGCTGCTGCCGCAGCTCCTGCGCCAGGGATATGACCACGTCTTCGTTCTCGACGATGCCTCGACCGACGGCAGCATGGAGGTCGCGGCGAAGTACGGCCCTTGGGTCACGACGGTGCGTCACGCGGTCAACCGGGGTGCTGCGGCGAATCGCAATCAGATACTGACGTGCGTCGGCGGGGACACCCTGATCCACTTCGTGGACGCCGACATGGACGTGCACACCGACGAGGTCGCGGCGACGGCGAGAAAGCTTGCCGCCCAGTACGAGACGTTCGGGGTCGGCGTGATCGGCGGCCTGGTCTGCCGCAGCGACGGATGGCAGGAGCCGTTCAACTACGGTCCGGTGTTCGGGCTGCGGTCACATCTGACCGGAGGCTTTCCGATGCTGATCGACTGGGCGCGCAGGCGCGAACGGCTGGCCCGCGTCCTCGCCTCACTGACCGCCCGTGGCATGCGTGAGTGGCCGCAGATCTTGACCGACCCGACGGCCACGCCGGCCTACTGGGTGCACGAGGGCAACATGCTCGTCGCGGCCGAGACCTTCCGCGTCGTCGGTGGATACGACCCGAGGATGCGGGAGCACGAGACCCAGGACCTCGGCATCAGACTGAGACGTGCCGGCGTGGCGAGCTACTTCGACCCGAGCATCAAGCTCGTGCATCACCGTGCCGACGTCAGGGGCCGGACGCGACCGTGGCAATCTTCGAGGGCCGCACTTCACCTGGTACGCAAGCACGGTCTTCGGCGATACCTCGTTGCGCGCTGACACCCATGGCCCCCCGGGTGGCGACCGCTAGGTGTTCTCGGCGTTGGTCCTCGGGAAGCCGCCGCCCTGCGGGAACAGCGGAAAGACGACGTCGTCGAGCTTGTCGGCGTCGCCGGAGGTCTTGTTGACGGTGCCGCCCCAGACGTTGCCGTCGGGGGATAGCTGCAGGGCCCAGGCGTGCCCGTGGGTGTCCTGGCGAACGACCTCCGGGTTGCCCGTGACGGCGCCCGTGTCGGGGGCCATCCGCACGGCGACGGTCTGCTTGGTGTTGACCATGTTGACCAAGACGGTGCCATCGGTGACGGCGCAGCCGGCGATGCCCGGCTTGTCGGGCCAGGTCCAGACCGTGGACACCACGGAGTCCTTGGTGATGCGCTGCAGACGGTCACCGGTTGGTGTCCGGTCGGTCACGTAGAGGGAACCATCCGAGCCGTCGAGGCAGAGACCGCCGGCCTCGCCGACTCCGCTCAGCGCAGTCGTCGGCGGTGCCTGGTTGACCGTCGTCGGCTGCTCGATGCGGATCAACTTGCCGGCCAGCGAACCCGGATCGGAGGCTTGGGCGGGGTTGCCGGCATCACCGGTTAGCACCTGCAGCGTCGTCGGGCTGGTGAAGATCAGCGCCCCCATGTTGCCGGTCGCGCCCTTGGGGATACCGGTGAGGATCGGCTTGGGCACGTCACCGTCGGCGATCCTGACGACGCGGTTGTCGGTCGGAGTGCTGACGTAGGCGTACATCAGTCGGTCCTGTGAATAGGTGGGGGACAGCACGATGTCCATCAGGCCGCCGTCACCGGACGGATCCACCGGAATGACCACCTTGACCTTGGGCTCTGCGTTGGTGGCGATCTCCTTGACCGCACCGGTGACGCGTTCGGCGACCAGCGCCGACTTGCTGTCGGGACCCATGATCAGACCGCTGGTGCTCTCCAGGCAGCCTTGCATGACGCCCTTGGCGTCACAGGCCTTCGGGAAGGGCTGCGCGGGCAGCGGAGGTGGCGGGGGCGGCTCGCTGCTCGGCGGCGGAGCCATCTGTGGTTCGGTCGTGAACGGCTGGCTCTGATTGTCGTCGAACCGAGCGCAGCCCGGCACCACCAGCAACGCTGCGCACGACAGCACCAGCACACCCCGCAACGGCCGGCGCAGACTCATGCCCGCCAGATTACGGATCGCTCGGCGGTGCGCGCCACGCCGGTGGTCCGCCACCCCGGGAAGGCGACCTGCGACAGGACCGCGCCAATCCACGATTAGCACCTCTTTACCACTTACGCTGGATGACGTGACCAGTACTTCTCACGATCCGCGGGCGTGGCAGAGGCCCGAAGGCCAGGAGGCCTCGGCCGCGCGGCCCACGTCGGCGCGCCTGGTCGATCCCGAGGACGACGTGCCATCGTCGCCGTATGCGGGGGACTTCGAGACCACCGCCATTCCACGCTACGACTCGGGCACGCCCAGTCAGCAGAGCTCGGGTTACGCCCTGCTGGGTGACCCGGAGCCACTGCCGTACGTCCAGCCGCCTGCGGCTCGGCCGCCCACCTACTCGGTCGAACCGACCGAGATCGAGCCCGATGGTGGGTTCGGTACCAGGGAGGCAGGACGCCGGGGCACCCAGGATCTCGGTCTGCTCGTCCTGCGGGTCGCACTGGGCGCGGTGCTGGTGGGACACGGGCTGCAGAAGGCGTTCGGGCTGTGGGGAGGGCATGGGCTCGGTGCCTTCCGGCAGTCCCTGACTGACATGGGCTACCAGCACGCGGACATCCTGACCTACGTCGCGGCGGGCGGGCAGATCGCGGCGGGCGTGCTGCTGATCCTCGGTCTGTTCACCCCGGTCGCCGCAGCGGGTGCGGTCGCCTACCTGGTCAACGCACTGCTGGCCGCCGTGGCCGCGCAGTCCGACCGCTCGATCTTCGCGTTCCTGCAGCCCGACGGCCACGAGTACCTCGTCATGCTGCTGGTGCTGGCCGCGGGTCTGACCCTGACCGGGCCGGGCAGGTACGGATTCGACGCTGGACGCGGCTGGGCGCGACGCCCATTCGTCGGGTCGGCGGTCGCGCTGGTGCTAGGCATCGGTGCCGGTGTCGGCGTGTGGGTGCTGCTGAACGGCGCCAACCCGCTGGCCTGAGCGGCTACTCGTACGGGTTGGGCACCCGGCCGTCGGTCACGGCGGTCAGGATGGGCAGCGTCGCGAAGGTCACCGCGGGCAGCCGGACGTCCGAACCGTCCTTGAGATGAGCCGAGGCCCAGGAGCCACGGTCGAAGCGAAGGCCGTCGACGTCCTCCCATTCGATGGTTCGGCTGCCCACCAGCGAGCGCGCGGTGATGGTGTCGCGGTTCGCCGTCGTACGGAACCGGACGATCGCGATCGAGGCCGCCAGCGGCAGGATCAGCAACGCCGTGAACCAGGCGGGATTGGCGAGGATCAGCGTGAGCAGGCCGAGGGTGAAGAAGCCGACCGCGAAGTGGGCCATCGGGGAGATCTTGATGACGACGGGGGCCGACGGTGCCGAGGCGGATGCGGAGCTCACCCCGTCATCCTCCCATCGTCGCGCTCGGGGAAGGAATTTGACCTTCGACCAGTACGGAGGCTACCGTCGACGGTTATGCAGACCGTCTCGATTCTCGTAGTACTTGGTTCGCGCGTTGGTGCGTAACCCGACTGATTGACAGTCAGAGCCTACGAGCACCGACGCGCAACCCTCGTACAGCATCCGCTGACGGGGGTTTTTTGTTGCCCGAGAACACCACCGTCAGACCCAACCAGGACGTAGAGGACATCGTGAGCGCACCGACCACGCGACCACCGGAGACACCACAGCGCGCCAACGGCACGCCGGCCGTCTCGAGCCCGCCCGAAGCGCAGCCGAGAAAGGTTGCGCCGCAACAGATGACGGGCGCTCAGGCCGTCATTCGTTCGCTGGAGGAGCTCGACGTCGACACCATCTTCGGCATCCCCGGCGGCGCCGTGCTGCCCGTGTACGACCCGCTGTTCGACTCGCAGAAGCTGCGGCACGTGCTGGTGCGCCACGAACAGGGTGCCGGGCACGCGGCCAGCGGCTACGCGCACGCCACCGGCAAGGTCGGCGTGATGATGGCCACGTCGGGTCCCGGCGCGACCAACCTCGTCACACCCCTGGCCGATGCCCAGATGGACTCCATCCCCGTCGTCGCCATCACCGGTCAGGTCGGCCGAGCGCTGATCGGGACCGACGCGTTCCAGGAAGCCGACATCTCCGGCATCACCATGCCGATCACCAAGCACAACTTCCTGGTTCGCAGCGGTGACGAGATCGCCCAGGTGATCGCCGAGGCGTTTCACATCGCGCGGTCGGGGCGTCCCGGCGCCGTCCTGGTGGACATCCCCAAGGACGTGCTGCAGGCCCAGTGCACCTTCAGCTGGCCGCCGAAGTTCGACCTGCCCGGCTACAAGCCGAACACCAAGCCGCACAGCAGGCAGGTGCGCGAGGCCGCCAAGCTGATCGCGGCCGCGCGCCGGCCGGTGCTCTACGTGGGCGGCGGTGTCATCCGCGGCGAGGCCACCGAGCAGCTGCTGGACCTGGCCGAGCTGACCGGCATTCCCGTCGTCACGACGCTGATGGCCCGCGGCGCCTTCCCCGACAGCCACCCGCAGAACCTGGGCATGCCAGGCATGCACGGCACGGTGGCGGCGGTTGGGGCACTGCAGCGCAGCGATCTGCTGATCGCCCTCGGAACCCGATTCGACGACCGCGTCACGGGCAAGCTCGACTCGTTCGCCCCCGAGGCCAAGGTGATCCACGCCGACATCGACCCCGCGGAGATCGGCAAGAACCGCAACGCCGACGTGCCGATCGTCGGTGACGTCAAGAACGTCATCACCGATCTGTTGGAGGCGCTGCGCCGCGACGGGCTCACCCTGCAGCTCGACGACTGGTGGGAGTACCTGCGCGGCGTGCAGTCGACCTACCCGCTGAGCTACGGCCCGCAGAGCGACGGCAGCCTCAGCCCCGAGTACGTCATCGAGACGCTGGGCCGCATCGCCGGACCGGACGCGGTGTACGTGGCAGGCGTTGGGCAGCACCAGATGTGGGCGGCGCAGTTCATCAAGTATGAGAAGCCCAAGACGTGGCTGAACTCCGGTGGTCTTGGCACGATGGGCTACGCCGTGCCTGCGGCCATGGGTGCCAAGTTCGGCCGTCCCGAGGCCGAGGTGTGGGCCATCGACGGTGACGGTTGCTTCCAGATGACCAACCAGGAGCTGGCCACCTGCGCGGTGGAGGGGGCGCCGATCAAGGTCGCCGTCATCAACAACGGCAACCTCGGCATGGTGCGCCAGTGGCAGACGCTGTTCTACGAGGAGCGCTACAGCCAGACCAACCTGTCCACCCACAGCCACCGCATCCCGGACTTCCTGAAGTTGGCCGAGGCGCTGGGTTGCGTCGGATTGCGTTGTGAGCGTGCCGAAGACGTCGAGGACGTCATCAACCAGGCGCGTGCGATCAACGACCGTCCCGTCGTGATCGACTTCATCGTCGGTGCCGATGCCCAGGTGTGGCCGATGGTGGCGGCCGGCATGAGCAACGACGAGATCCAGGCGGCCAGGGGTATCCGGCCGCTGTTCGACGACCAGGGCAACGAAGGACACGCTTGATGACCATCCAGACCCACACCCTCTCGGTGCTCGTCGAGGACAAGCCGGGCGTGCTGGCCCGCGTGGCGTCCCTGTTCTCGCGGCGCGGCTTCAACATTCAGTCGCTGGCCGTCGGTGCCACCGAGCAGAAGAACCTGTCCCGGATGACGATCGTCGTCTCGGTGGAGGACTTCCCACTCGAACAGATCACCAAGCAGCTCAACAAGCTGATCAACGTGATCAAGATCGTCGAGCAGGACGAGGACAACTCGGTCTCTCGCGAGCTGGCCCTGATCAAGGTCCGCGCCGATGCCACCACCCGGGGGCAGATCATCGAGGCGGTCAACCTGTTCCGTGCCAAGGTCGTCGACGTCTCCGCCGAGTCGCTGGTGGTCGAGGCCACTGGCACGCCCGGCAAGTTGACGGCACTGCTGAACCTCCTCGAGCCCTATGGCATCAGGGAGATCGCACAGTCCGGCATGGTGACGCTCTCGCGCGGCCCGCGCGGCATCGTCACCACCAAGTAACGCAGTTTCGACGAAATACGAACGAAGAGAAGGTAATCAAGTGGCAGTTGAGATGTTCTACGACGACGACGCAGACCTGTCGATCATCCAGGGACGCAAGGTCGGCGTCATCGGGTACGGCAGCCAGGGGCATGCGCACTCGCTGTCGCTGCGCGACTCCGGCGTCGAGGTGAAGGTCGGCCTCAAGGAGGGCTCCAAGTCCCGCGAGAAGGTCACCGAGCAGGGCCTGGAGGTCGACACTCCCGCCGAGGTCGCCAAGTGGGCCGACGTGATCATGCTGCTGGCGCCGGACACCGCGCAGGCCGAGATCTTCAAGAACGACATCGAGCCGAACCTGGTGGCTGGCAACGCCCTGTTCTTCGGGCACGGCCTGAACATCCACTTCGACCTGATCGAGCCCGCCGACGACATCACCGTCGGCATGGTCGCCCCCAAGGGACCCGGCCACCTGGTGCGCCGCCAGTTCGTCGACGGCAAGGGCGTGCCCTGCCTGATCGCCGTCGACCAGGACCCCACCGGTGAGGGGCAGGCCCTGGCGCTGTCCTACGCCAAGGCCATCGGTGGCGCCCGCGCCGGCGTCATCAAGACGACGTTCAAGGAAGAGACCGAGACCGACCTCTTCGGTGAGCAGGCCGTGTTGTGCGGTGGCACCGAGGAATTGGTCAAGGTCGGTTTCGAGGTCATGGTCGAGGCGGGTTACGCGCCGGAGATGGCCTACTTCGAGGTGCTGCACGAGCTCAAGCTGATCGTCGACCTGATGTACGAGGGTGGCATTGCGCGGATGAACTACTCGGTGTCCGACACCGCGGAGTTCGGTGGCTACCTGTCCGGCCCGCGGGTCATCGACGCCGACACCAAGGAGCGCATGCGCGGCATCCTCAAGGACATCCAGGACGGCACCTTCGTCAAGGAGCTCGTCGCCAACGTCGAGGGCGGCAACAAGCGACTGGAGAAGCTGCGCAAGGAGAACGCCGAGCACCCGATCGAGGTCACCGGCAAGAAGCTGCGCGACCTGATGAGCTGGGTCGACCGGCCGATCACCGAAACGGCCTAGGCTCCATCCGAATTCGGCGCGTAGACGTTCGCAGAGCGATCGTCTACGCGCCGAATTCGTTTCTAGGGGCGAGGTTCGGCAGCGCCGTGATGCCGAACTCGCGCCGCAGCATGGCGCGAGCGGCGTAGTAGCCGGCCATGCCGTGCACCCCGCCACCGGGCGGTGCTGCCGACGAGCACAGGTAGGCCTTGGGGATCGGCGTGGACCACGGGTTCAGCCGAAGGGCCGGCCCGGTCAGCGCACTGAACAGGTTGTTGCCGCCAACGCCGATGTCACCGCCCACCAGGTTCGCGTTGTGCTCGGCCAGCCGGGACGCCGGCACGCTGCGAGCCGCCACCACGACGTCCCGGAAGCCCGGCGCGAAGCGTTCGAACACCTTGGTCACGGTCTCGGTGACGTCGGTCTGCGCGCCGGCGGGCACGTGCGCATAGGTCCACAGCGGGCGGCGCCCCTTGGCATCGATGCGACCGGGATCGGCGAGATGTGGCAGCGCGGCGAGCACCATCGGCCAGTCGGCGAGCCGGCCCCTGGCGATCTCCCGCTCGGCCAGCGCCATCTGCGGTCGGGTGCCTCCGAGGTGCAGCGTCGGCGCGAGCGCCAGCCGCGAATCACTCCATGGGATCTCGTCGGAGAGCACGAAGTCGACCTTCGCGACACCCGGGCCGAACCGATAGCGTCGCAACGACTTCGCATAGCGAGACGGGAGTGCGTCGCCATAGATCCGCAGCAGCGCGGTCGGTGCGGTGTCGTAGAGCACGACCCCCGCGGGTGGGCGGGTGATCTCCTCGTCGAGCACCAGCTCACCGCCGTGGGACAGGAAGTCGGCGATGAGCGCGTCGGGGATGGCCTGTGAACCGCCGACGGGTATCGGCCAGCCCACCCCGTGGGCGAGCGTGCTCAACATCAGCCCCGCGCCAGCGGACACCAGCGAGGGCATCTGCGAAATCGTATGTGCGGCAACACCGCTGAACAATGCGCGAGCGTCCTCGCCGACCAGGGTCCGCCACAGCGGGGTGCCCTGGGCCAGGATTCGCGGGGCGACGTGCACGGCGGCCGGGATCGACGGTGGGATGGAGCGCTTGTCGCCGAGTAGCAGGCCCACCACGCCGTCGCAGTCGGCGGCCAGCGGGCCAAGCAGCCGCCGCCAGGACGCGCCGTGCTCGAGTTCGTCGCAGGTGCGGTCGATGTCGGTGTAGCCGATCGCGGCGGGCCGTCCTGGCAGCGGGTTGGCGTAGGCGATGTCGGGAACGTTCAACTGGACGCCGCGCGCCCGCAGATCGAACCGGGTGAAGAACGGCGACGCCAGGGCCAGCGGGTGCACGGCCGAGCAGATGTCGTGGAGCACCCCCGGGTACTCGGGATCGGCCTGCGTCCTGGCGCCGCCGCCGGCGGTCGGCTGGGCCTCGATGACGCGCACCCGCAGGCCGGCCCTGGCGCAGATGACGGCGGCGCTGAGGCCGTTGGGTCCACTGCCGACGACGGTGACGTCCACGTAGTACCTCTCCCCGGGTCGCTTCGCTCCCACCCTTCGGAGCCCCTCCATTACAGCCCACTACTCTGTTCGCGTGAGCCTGCCCGTTGTCTTGATCGCCGACAAACTCGCCGAATCGACCGTCGCCGCCCTGGGAGACCAGGTCGAGGTGCGCTGGGTCGACGGCCCCGACCGGGAGAAACTGCTGGCCGCGGTCCCCGAGGCCGATGCGCTCCTGGTGCGCTCGGCCACCACCGTGGACGCCGAGGTGATCGCCGCGGCACCCAAGCTCAAGATCGTCGCCAGGGCCGGCGTCGGCCTGGACAACGTCGACGTCGACGCGGCGACCGCTCGCGGCGTGCTGGTGGTCAACGCCCCCACGTCGAACATCCACAGTGCCGCCGAGCACGCGCTGGCCCTGCTGCTGGCCACGGCCCGCCAGATTCCGGCCGCCGACGCGACGCTGCGCGAGCACACGTGGAAGCGGTCGAAGTTCTCCGGCACCGAGATCTTCGACAAGACCGTCGGGGTGGTTGGCCTCGGGCGGATCGGGCAGTTGGTGGCGTCGCGGCTGGCGGCGTTCGGCGCCCACATCGTGGCCTACGACCCCTACGTGTCCCAGGCCCGCGCCGCGCAGCTGGGCATCGAGCTGCTGACGCTCGACGATCTGCTCGGCCGCGCCGACTTCATCTCGGTGCACCTGCCCAAGACCAAGGAGACCGCCGGTCTCATCGGCAAGGAAGCGCTGGCCAAGACCAAGCCGGGTGTCATCATCGTCAACGCCGCCCGCGGTGGGCTGATCGACGAGCAGGCGCTCGCCGACGCCATCACCAGCGGCCACGTGCGCGGCGCCGGCCTGGACGTGTTCTCCACCGAACCGTGCACCGACAGCCCGCTGTTCGAGCTGCCCGAGGTCGTCGTCACGCCGCACCTGGGGGCCTCCACCGCCGAGGCGCAGGACCGGGCTGGCACCGACGTCGCGGCCAGCGTGAAGTTGGCACTGGCCGGCGAGTTCGTTCCCGACGCCGTCAACGTCGGTGGTGGGCACGTCGGGGAAGAGGTCGCCCCGTGGCTCGATCTGGTGCGCAAGCTCGGCGTGCTGGTAGGCGCCCTCTCGGCCGAGCTGCCGACCAACCTGTCGGTGCAGGTGCGCGGCGAGCTGGCCTCCGAAGAGGTCGACGTACTGCGGCTCTCGGCGCTGCGCGGACTGTTCTCCGCGGTGATCGAGGATCCGGTCACCTTCGTCAACGCCCCGTCGCTGGCGTCGGAGCGCGGCGTCGAGGCGTCCATCGCGACGGCGTCGGAGAGCCCCAACCACCGCAGCGTCGTCGACGTGCGCGCCGTCGCGGCCGACGGGTCGACCGTCAACGTCGCGGGGACGCTGTCCGGCCCTCAGCAGGTGGAGAAGATCGTCCAGATCAACGGGCGCAACCTCGACCTGCGCGCCGAGGGCGTCAACCTGATCATCAACTACACCGACCAGCCGGGAGCACTCGGCACGATCGGTACGCGCCTCGGCGGTGCGGGGGTGAACATCCTCGCCGCCCAGCTCAGCCAGGACGCCGACGGCGACGGCGCGACGATCATGCTGCGCCTGGATCGGCTGGTGCCCGGGGACGTGCTGGCGACGCTGGGCGCCGACGTCGCGGCCGTGACGCTGGAACAGGTGGACCTGTCGTGAAGCTCGCCGTCATCGCCGGCGACGGCATCGGTCCCGAGGTCATCGCCGAGGCGATCAAGGTGCTCGACGTCGTCAAGCCCGGTGTCGAGAAGACCACTTACGACGTGGGCGCGCGGCGCTACCACGCGACGGGCGAGGTGATGCCCGACGGTCTGGTCGACGAGCTGCGCACGCACGACGCCATCCTGCTCGGCGCGATCGGTGATCCGTCGGTGCCCAGCGGCGTGCTCGAGCGGGGTCTGCTGCTGCGCATGCGCTTCGAGCTCGACCACCACGTCAACCTCCGGCCGTCGAAGCTGTACCCCGGCGTCACCAGCCCGCTCGGTGACGTCGACATCGACTTCGTCGTCGTCCGCGAGGGCACCGAGGGGCCCTACACCGGCACCGGCGGCGCCATCCGCGCCGGCACGCCGCACGAGGTGGCCACCGAGGTCAGCCTCAACACCGCGTTCGGCGTCGAACGCGTGGTGCGCGACGCGTTCGCGCGGGCAGCCAAGCGCCGCAAGCACCTGACGCTGGTGCACAAGACCAACGTGCTGACGTTCGCGGGCACGCTGTGGTCGCGCATCGTCGCCGAGGTCGGGGCCGAGTTCCCCGACGTCGAGGTGGCCTATCAGCACATCGACGCGGCCACGATCCACATGGTCACCGACCCGGGTCGGTTCGACGTCATCGTCACCGACAACCTGTTCGGTGACATCATCACCGATCTGGCGGCGGCGGTGTCCGGCGGCATCGGCCTGGCGGCCAGCGGCAACATCGACGCGACGCGGACCAACCCGTCGATGTTCGAGCCGGTGCACGGCAGCGCGCCGGACATCGCAGGCAAGGGGATCGCCGATCCCACCGCGGCCGTGATGTCGGTTGCGCTGCTGCTGGCTCACGTCGGCGACGACGCCGCCGCGGCGCGGGTCGACCGGGCCGTCGAGCAGCACCTCGCGACGCTGGGTGACGAGACGCCGTCGACGTCGCAGATCGGTGACCGCATCGTCGGGCTGCTCTGACCCCGGGCCGCAGGCCGCCCTCGGCCAGACACTCAGGCTGATCCAAAGGATGGTTGGCGGCGGTCACCGCTCCTAACGTCGTGTCCAGCGACGCGAGGAGTATCGATTGACGACGGAAACCGTTCGCCTACCCGGCGATTCGGCGATCCATCCGCTGGACGACCCGATCCGGTCGTCCTTGCGCGGGGTGCACGCGACGTTCGCCGTCTGGTCCGGGCGGATCGCCCGTTACGACACGGCCGTCGCGGGCTTCGTGGGCCATCCCAACGAACTGGACGGGCAGGACTGGTCCGATCTCGCCGCGCTGGTGGGTCCCTCGACGGAGGTGTCGCTACGCGGCCGCCACGATCCGCCCGCCGGCTGGGAGCATCGCGGTGAGATGGGTTCGGTCCAGCTCGAGGGATCGGGGTTCGAGGTGGCGGCCGACCCCGACGTGGTGGTCCTCGACGCCGACGACGTGCCACGGATGACCGACCTGGTCGAGCGGACCAAGCCGGGACCGTTCCGGGCCCGCACCATCGAGATGGGCACCTACCTCGGGTTCCTGGACCGCGGTGCTCTGGTGGCGATGGCCGGTGAGCGGATGCACCCCGCCGGGTGGACCGAGATCAGCGCGGTGTGTACCGACCCGCGCTACCGCAGGCGCGGCCTGAGCACCCGCCTGGTGCGGGCGGTCGGCGCCGGGATCCGGGCCAGGGGCGAGATCCCCTTCCTGCACGCGCGCGCCGACAACGTCTCGGCGATCAGGCTCTACCGCTCGTTGGGGTTTCGGCTCCGAAAGCGCTCGGTGCTCACGCTGGTCCGCACGCCGGGCGCAGCGGAGAGGGGCGAATGACCGCGTCGACCACAGCCGCGTCGTCGGTTCCGGGGGCGACCGTCGACGACGACGTCCCGGTCGACGAACTGACCGTCGCGCGCACCTGGCACCCCTGGCGGTGGGTGATCAGCATCGTGGCGCTGGTGCTCGTCGCGCAATTCGTGCACGGCCTCGCGACCAACCCCGGGTGGGACTGGGCCACGTTCGCCCAGTACGTCACCGCCAAGTCGGTCATGGCCGCCCTCTGGCTGACCATCCAACTCACCTTCTGGGGCACGCTGATCGGATTCGCGCTCGGCATCGCGCTGGCCGCGGCGCGATTGTCGAACAATCCAGTTCTGCAAATCATTTCGTGGTTCTACGTCTGGGCCTTCCGGTCCATCCCGCTGATCGTCCAACTGCTGTTCTGGTTCAACATCGCCTACCTGTACCAAACGCTGGCCGTTGGCATCCCCTTCGGACCCGCGTTCTTCAGCTTCGACGTGAACGGCGTCATCAGCGGTTCGATGGCGGCCATCATCGGACTCGCCCTGCACCAGGCCGCCTACTCGGCCGAGATCGTCCGCGCCGGGATCATCTCCGTGGATCAGGGTCAGCTGGAAGCTGCTGCAGCACTTGGCATTCCGAGGCGCCGCGAATTCTTCAGGATCATCCTGCCGCAGGCGATGCGGGGCATCCTGCCCAACGCGGCCAACGAGGTGATCTCGCTGTTCAAGGGCACGTCCATCGTATCGGTGATGGCGATCGCCGAGCTGTTCTATCAGGTCCAGGTGATCTACGGCCGCAGTGGGCGGGTGGTACCGATGCTCATGGTGGCCACCGTCTGGTACATCGTCCTGACCTCGCTGCTGTCGGTCGTGCAGTTCTACGTCGAGCGCCACTACGCCAAGGGCGCGTTGCGCACGGTACCTCCGACACCCATCCAGCGGATTCGCACGACGCTTGCCGCACTGCCACTCTCACCGCGGGGGGCGAGCCGATGACCGCGATCACCTCGGCGATCCGACACTCCGAGTACGCCGTCGAAGCCAGAGGCGTGCACAAGTCCTACGGATCGTTGAAGGTGCTCAGGGGCATCGACCTCGTGGTCCGCCCCGGTGAGGTCACCACGATCCTCGGCCCGTCCGGATCGGGGAAGTCGACGCTGCTGCGGGTGCTCAACCACCTCGAGAAGGTCGACGCGGGCCTGGTGAGAGTCGACGGTGAACTCGTCGGCTACCGGCTCAAGGGACGCAAGCTGCACGAGCTCAAACCCCGCGAGATCCTGCGCCAGCGCTCCCAGATCGGCTTCGTCTTCCAAAACTTCAACCTCTTTCCCCATCTCACCGTCCTCGAGAACGTCGTCGAGGCCCCGGTGTCCGCGCAGGGACGCAACCGGCGCGAGGTCGAAGCCGAGGCGCTCGAGCTGCTCGAACGGGTCGGCGTCGCCGACAAGGCCGACGACCATCCCCGCCGGCTCTCCGGCGGCCAGCAGCAGCGCGTCGCCATCGCCCGCGCATTGGCGTTGCGGCCCAAGGTGATCCTGTTCGACGAACCCACCTCGGCGCTCGACCCGGAGCTGGTCGGCGAGGTCCTCGAGGTGATCCGCCAACTGGCCGCCGACGGGGCCACGCTCGTCATCGTCACCCACGAGGTGGGATTCGCCCGCGAGGTCGCCGACACGGTCGTCTTCATGGATGCGGGAGTCATCGTCGAACAGGGTTCACCCACCGCCGTCTTCGACCAGACGGCACACGACAGGACCAGGGAGTTCCTGGCCCACGTTCTCTGACATCGGGAACGCACCAACGAAAGAGCACCTGTGATACAACTTCGCGTCGCCACGTCCATCCTCGCCACCGCGGGCGCCGTTGCGCTGCTCCTCACGTCGTGCAGCGAGCCGACCGTTGGCAACACCGTGACCGCCGGCGACGGCCAGACCTTCGATCTGTCGCCCGAACAGAGCGGGCGCATCCGCGCGGCGAAGGTCGATGCGATCGCCGCGCTGGTGCCCCAGACGATCCGCGATCGCGGGACGCTGCGGGTGACCAGCAACGTGGGTTCGACGCCGCCGCTGGACTTCTACGCCACCGACAACAAGACCGTCGTCGGCAGCGAGGTGGACATCGCCCACCTCATCGGCGACGTCCTCGGGCTGACGGTGGACGACTCCAACGCCGACTGGGCGCAGAACTTCGTCAGGATCGACGCCGGTCAGGCCGACGCCTTCATCTCCAACGTCACGGTCACCGAGGAGCGCAAGGAGAAGTACGACTTCGCGACCTACCGCCTGGACAACCTGGCGCTCGAGGCGCCCGTCGATTCGACCTGGGTCTACCACGATCGCAAGGACATCGCGGGCAAGCGGATCGGTGTCGGGTCCGGCACCAATCAGGAGGAGTTGCTGGTCGCCTGGAACGCGCAGAACGTCCGAGACGGTCTCAAGCCCGCCGAGATCGTCTACTACCAGAACGCCGCCGACTACTACCTGGCGTTGGCGTCCAAGCGAATCGACGGGTACCTGGGCCCCAACCCGTCGGCGGTCTACCACTCGGCCACCGCCAAGGAGACCAAGATCCTGGCCACCTACTCCGGTGCCGGTGACGCGCTGCAGGGCGAGATCGCCGTCCTGACCAAGAAGGACGACGGATTGATCCAGGCGATCAACCAGGCCCTCAACCATGCGATCGAGGACGGCACCTATCGCAAGGTCCTCGATCGGTGGGGTCTGGGGAACGAGGCGGTGCCGCGATCGGAGATCAATCCACCTGGGCTGCCCAAGAAGTCGTGACCGAAGTCCGCATTCCGGGAGTTGCCGCGCGAGTCCGACGGCTCGATGTACGGTTCCCGTCATGTCGGGACCAGACCTCGCCAGTCTGCGGGCGCGACTGCCGCAGACGGTGACACTGGGACATCAGTGCTGGCTGTTCGTCGTCGGATCGTCACTGTTCGCCCTGGCCACGGTGCCCGGCTTCGCGACGGCCGCGGGCGTCGGCGCGTCCAACGTGCTCTGCTTCGTCGGGTCCTGGTTCTTCACCAGCGCGGCGTGGGTTCAGCTGGTGCGCGCCGGGCCCGAGGGCACTCTCGAGTGGTATTCGGCCGCAGTGCAATTCGGTGGCACGGTGCTCTTCAACGTCAGCACCGGCGCGGCGGTCTGGGCCCACGCGGTCATGTCGGAACGACGGCTGGTGTGGGCGCCGGACGCGACCGGGTCGCTCGCCTTCCTCGTCAGCGCCGTCCTCGGCGTCCTCGCGGTGTCGGCGAGCATCGGCGCGTGGGCTCCGGAGGCGCGCGACTGGCACGCGGGGTGGGTCAACATGATCGGCTGCATCGCGTTCGGCGCCAGCGCCGTCGGTGCGTTCGTCTACCGCTCCGGCGGCATCGCCGACCAGGCGTTGGCCAACCTGGGCACGTTCCTTGGCGCCCTGTGCTTCCTCGTGGCGGCCCTGCTGCTGGTTCCGCGATCCGGGCGCGCCACGCCATGACCCCGAGATCGACGTTTCGCAGCAGACGTGCGAGAGGACGGCTGCCGAACGTGGATCTCGTGGTCTAGGACGACGGAGTCGACGCGGCGTTGCGCAGGGGATCGGCGTCGACCGGCACCAGCGGCAGCGCCACCAGGGGAAACAGCGCGCACACCGCGAAGGCCAGGGGGAAGCCCGCGGCGGTGATCAGCGCGCCGAACACGGGCGGCACGATGCCGGCGGTGAACAGCTGGCTGGTGTTCTGCGTCCCGAGTGCGCGTCCGCTCCAGAACGGCCCGGCCAGCTCGGCGATGGCGGTGAACGCCAAGCCGTTGTCGGACACGGTGACGACCGACGCGACGACCATCAGGGCGACCGATACCGGCGAGTGCAGCAGATCGGTCAGCGCCAGCAGACCCATCGCCAGCGCGGCGGCGATGGCGATGGTGCGGATCGGGTGCAGCCGCGAACCCGTCTTGTCCGACCATCTTCCGGCGGCGATCCGGCCCGCCGCACCGAGGAGTTGGGCGAGGGTGACCACCGCGCCGGCGGATGCGGCCGACCAGCCGCGGTCGGTCATCAGCCACACCAGCGTGAACGTCCACACCAGGCACTGCGGGACCACTAGCAGCACCGAGACGGCGTGGATGCGCCACAGCGTCGAGGAGCCGCGGTACGGGTTGGCCAGATCGTCGGCGGGCGCCTGGGCGCGGGGCGGCCGGGGCGGGTCGAGCACGCCGACCACGCTGACGACGGCGGCCACCGCGCAGGCGATCGCGGGGAACAGCAGCGCTTCGGTGACGCCGCCGGCCTCGGCGAGCTGGGGGATCACCAGCGCGCCGAGCCCGACGCCGAGGGGCTGGGCGGTCTGCCGGATGCCCATGACCAGGCCGCGCTGGTGCGGCGGGAACCACCCCACGACGAGCCGGCCACTGGCCGAATTGCTGCTCGCGGCGGCCATCCCGCCGAGGAAGAGGAACACGCCGACGACGACCAGCGAGTCCGCCGACGCGGCGGCGAACGCGGCCGCCGCGGTCAGCGCGGATCCGACGGTCAGCACCACTCGTTCACCGAATCTGTCGACCGCGTACCCCCAGGCGATCAGGGTCGCCACCATGCCGAAGCTGGGCAGCGCCGAGACCAACCCGGCCTGGGCGAGATCGAGGCCGCGGTCGCGGTGCAGCGTGGGGATGAGGAAGGCCACCCCGTTGATGAACACATTGGCGCACAGCGTCGTCGAGAGCGCGATCACCAGCATCGACCACCGACGTACGGTGCCGATGGTGGAGGTGGGCATGCCTCCATGGTGGCACGGTCATCTCACCATGCCGAATCGTCATCTCGTGATCCGGGATGACGCAGCTGGAGCCGGGTAGCCGAATGCCCCTCCGTCACGGGATGGCGACGAAGGGGCATCCGGTTGGGGACTACCCGGCGTCGGAACCCGAGGAGCCCGAGCCCGTGTCCTTCTTGGACTCGGCGGACTTCGCGGCGCCGCCGGTCGACGACGACGACGCCGGCTTGCCGGCATCGGTCGACGTGCTCGCCGCGCCCGCAGACGTCGACGACGTGCCGGCGGCCGACGACGTGCCGGCGGCCGACGACGTGCTCGACGGCTTCGAGCTGGACGCACCGTCGGTGCCGGTGGACGTACCGCCGGTCGACGGAGCGCCGATCGACGCGTGCGTGGTCGACGTACTTCCGGTCGACGTGTGCGTGGTCAACGAGGAGCTCGCATCGGGGGACGTGGGCTTCGCCTCCTCGGTGGAGGTCGCGGTCGACGGCGCCCCGGCGCCGGTCGTGGCGGATTCCGCAGGCCCGGTTGAGGCCTCGGTCGCCGGCTCGGTGACGGTGTCGGCCGTCGCGCCATCAGCTGCCGTCTCGGTGGCCGGTGTGGTGGCCGCCGATCCTGCGGCGGCGCTACCCGTGCTGGTCTTGGACTCCGTCACCGCCGGTGCGGCCGTCAGGCTGACGAGCTTCGAGGCCGACGGCAGCTGCGCCACGTCCGCCGTCGCCGTCACTGGGGCGGCCGCGCCAAGCGCCTGGGCGATGGTGTCGCGGGCGTTGAGTAGCGCGGCGACCAGGCCGCCGGCGAATCCCGCACCGGGGCTGAGGATGCCGACCGTGTTCTGGGCCGCGTATCCGTTGAGGAACGCGTCGGCGAGCGCGGCGGGCGCGTTGACCAGCGCGCTCACCGCACCGGCCAGATCCCCGGCGCGCAGCGAGTCGATGACGGCCTGCCCGGTGTCGCCGAACGAGTACACGACGCCGGCCAACGGCGAAATGGCGGCGAGGCCAACGGGCAACAGGATGTTCGGAATCGCGGCGACCACGTTCGCGAAGTTCTGCACCGTGTTGGTGACGATGTTCGGTAGCGAGAGCAGGGAGATGGTGGGTGCCAAGATCAGTCCGATCCCAGCTTGGAAGAGCGTGCTGACAGCCGTACTGAACTGGCCGGCGGCCAACTGCTGGGCTGCCGTGAGGGTGGCAGCCGGCAGCGCGGTGAGCTGGCCGACGAGGCCGCCCGCCGCACCGGTCAATGCGTCCGAGAGGGTGGTGGCGTTCGCCAGCTGGTTCTTCAGGATCTGCTGCAGGATGGGCGCCGGATCATTCTGGAATTGCTGACCCAGGGCGGCCACGTTGGTGAACGTGTTCTGGATGACGTTGACCCACTCGGCGATCGGGTTCGCCAGCGCCGCAAGCTCAACGGTGGCCGACGATGCGTGGATCGCCGGCAGGTGAATCTCTTGCGGTGGCACCGCAACCGGTGCGGCGATGACCGCGGTTGCGCCGATCATCGCGACGCCGGTCGAGACGTACGAGCGGACAGCTACGTGCACTGGCATGGATCTTCCTTCGTTGGTTTCGTTTTCTTAGCCCCCCACGTCAACGCAAGCTAGCTGACCTTACCGATGGGTAAGTACGAATTCGAGAAACTCATCGACACCATTTTCAATGGCGCCGTGATCGTCCCGTGATGGCAACTAAAGAGCGGTAATAGCTGTTCAGAGCGCAACAAAGCTCCGCTAGCTGCTGTATTTCCAGCAGATTAACGCGGTCAGCAGGTGGTCGAATGAGTTCACAACTTACTCATGAGTCACCTAGCTTTGTTTGCTAGTGGGTATCGGTAGCGTCAATATTGCCCGTGTGCATACCGTGGGGTTTTGGCGAAGTTTGCGATGCCGGTCTGCCGGACGGGTTGCGCGGATCGCGGCACTCGCCAGCGCACGTGCGGGTCGGCAATGTCCGTGCATCGCCTGTCAGAAGTCGTCCAGCCGTGGCCTCGGCGGTCGCGGCGGTGCAGACGGTGAGCGCGGTTGTCCTAGGCTGTGAAAAATGCGCCTTGGTCGAATTGCCAGCCCGGATGGGGTCGCCTTCGTCAGCATCGAAGGTGATCCCGCTACGGATGCCGTTGCCCGCGAAATTGCCGAGCATCCGTTCGGCAATCCCACCTTCACCGGCCGGTCGTGGCCACTGGCGGACGTTCGCCTGCTCGCCCCGATCCTGGCGAGCAAGGTGGTCTGCATGGGCAAGAACTACGCGGCTCACGCCGCCGAGATGGGTGGCGAGGCGCCGGAGGACCCGGTGATCTTCCTCAAGCCCAACACCGCGATCATCGGCCCCAACGTGCCGATCCAACTGCCGGCCGACGCCAACCCCGTCCACCACGAGGGTGAACTGGCCGTCGTGATCGGCAGGCCGTGCAAGGACGTGCCCGCCGCCAAGGCCGCGGAGAACATCCTCGGCTACACCATCGCCAACGACGTCTCGGCTCGGGATCAGCAGCGCAAGGACGGACAGTGGATGCGCGCCAAGGGGCACGACACGTTCTGCCCCGTAGGGCCATGGATCGACACCACGGTCAACCCGCACGACCTGGACCTGCGTACCGAGGTCAACGGACAGGTGCGCCAAAGCAGCAACACGTCGCTGATGATTCACGACGTCGGCGCCATCGTCGAGTGGGTGTCGGCCGTGATGACCTTGCTGCCGGGCGACCTGATCCTGACCGGCACGCCCGAGGGCGTCGGCCCCATCGAAGACGGGGACACCGTCAGCATCACCATCGAGGGTATTGGCACCTTGTCCAATCCCGTTGTGCGCAAGGGGAAGTCATGACCAACCCGGCCATCAGAGTTCGGTTCTGTCCCTCGCCGACGGGCACGCCGCACGTCGGGCTGGTGCGCACGGCCCTGTTCAACTGGGCCTACGCCCGGCACACCGGCGGCACGTTCGTGTTCCGCATCGAGGACACCGATTCGGCCAGGGACAGCGCGGAGAGCTACGCCGCCATCCTCGACGCGCTGCGCTGGCTGGGGCTGGACTGGGACGAGGGCCCGGAGGTCGGCGGTCCGCATGCGCCCTACCGGCAGTCCGAACGCAGCGAGATCTACCGCGACGTCGTGGCCAAGCTCCTCGCCGCGGGCGAGGTCTACGAGGCCTACTCCACCCCGGAGGAGGTCGAGGCCCGACACGTCGCGGCGGGCCGCAATCCCAAGCTGGGCTACGACAACTACGACCGGACGCTGACCGACGCCGAGCGGGCTCGGTTCGTCGCAGACGGGCGCAAACCCGTTTTGCGGTTGCGGATGCCCGACGAGGACATCACGTGGAACGACCTGGTGCGGGGGCCGACGACCTTTGCCGCTGGTGTCGTTCCCGACTTCGCGATCACCCGTGGTAGCGGGGATCCCTTGTACACCTTGGTCAATCCCGTCGACGACGCCTTGATGAGGATCACCCACGTACTTCGCGGTGAAGACATCCTGCCGTCGACTCCACGCCAGATCGCGCTGTACCAGGCGTTGATGCGTATCGGCGTCGCCGAGCGAATACCGGAATTCGCCCATCTGCCAAGCGTTCTCGGCGAGGGCAACAAGAAGTTGAGCAAGCGCGATCCGCAGTCGAATCTGTTCCTGCACCGCGACCGGGGCTTCATTCCCGAGGGGCTGCTGAACTATCTCGCGCTGCTGGGCTGGGGGATCGCCGACGATCACGATCTCTTCGGTCTCGACGAGATGGTGGCGGCCTTCGACGTCGAGGACGTCAACTCCAATCCGGCCCGGTTCGACCAGAAGAAGGCCGACGCGATCAACGCCGAGCACATCAGGCTGCTCGATCCGGCGGAGTTCACCGCCCGGCTGCGGGACTACTTCACGGCCCGTGGTCACGACACCGGTCTGGACGACGCCGGCTTCGCGGTGGCTGCCGATCTCGTGCAGACCCGCATCGTGGTGCTTGGCGACGCGTGGGGGCTGCTCAAGTTCTTGGACGAGGGTTCGTACACCCTCGACGAGAAGTCGGCGGCCAAGGAGCTGCGGGCCGAGGCGGTGCCCGTGCTCGATGCAGCGATCACCGCACTGGAGACGAACGCGGATTGGACCACGGCGAGCATCGAGGCCGCGCTGAAGACCGCGCTGCTGGAGAACCTCGAGCTCAAGCCGCGCAAGGCGTTCGGTCCGATCCGGGTCGCGGTGACGGGCGCGACGGTCAGCCCGCCACTGTTCGAGTCGATGGAGCTGCTTGGCCGGGATCGCAGCATGGACCGATTGCGTCGGGGCCGCGACCACGCCGCGGCCCAGGGGTGAAATCGGGCGCCGAAATCTTTGGTAGTGTGCTCGTCGGTCAGTGATTGCACACGATGGTTCGCGCCAGCGGGTGTCTGACCGAATTGGTGCCCATGACCAGCGGTGATGGGTGGCCAGTGGGGTATGGTGTAATTGGCAACACAGCGGTTTCTGGTACCGCCATTCTAGGTTCGAGTCCTGGTACCCCAGCCAATTCCAGTAGCTGCGTAGCGATTAGGTCGGCCCCGGTTGACTGAGCTATGCTGTCCAACCGGAATCAGTTCTAGCCCCCGTCGTCTAGCGGCCTAGGACGCCGCCCTCTCACGGCGGTAGCGTGGGTTCGAATCCCATCGGGGGTACGAGATGCAGGGCGTCCGTCATCGAGACGGGCGCCCTTCGTCATGTCTGGGGCCGGCCGGCTTCAGAGGCGCCGGGTGAGGGCTTCCGAGGCAGCCAGGAGATCCGCCGCCCAGCGCGCTCCGGGCCGGCGGCCCATCCGGTCGATCGGCCCGGATACCGACACCGCGGCGATCACGGCGCCACGAGCGTCACGCACGGGTGCCGACACACTGGCCACGCCCGGTTCCCGTTCCGCGGCGCTCTGCGCCCAACCGCGCTTGCGGACCTCTGCCAGGGTGCGGTCGGAGAACTTGGCGGTCGGCAGCACGGCCTGCTGGGTGGCGGCGTCGCTGTAGGCCAGCAGCACCTTGGCGCCCGAACCGGCGGTCATCGGCAGCCGCGTGCCGACGGGGACGGTGTCGCGCAGGCCGGCGGGTGGTTCGAGCGCCACCACGCAGACGCGTGACATGCCCTCCCGTCGATACAGTTGCACGCTCTCCCCGGTGATCTCGCGCAGCCGCGGCAGTACCGCGGCGCTCGCGGCGAGCAGTGGGTCGTCGACCTTCCCGGCGAGCTCGTTGAGTGCTGGGCCCAGGCACCACCGGCCCTCGGCGTCCCTGGCCAGTAGCCGGTGTACCTCGAGGCCGGCCGCCAGTCGGTGGGCCGTGGCGCGTGGCAGTCCCGTCCGTTCGCAGAGTTCGGCGAGCCCACAGGGTGACTCGGCCACGGTGTGCAGCACGCCCACCGCTTTGTCGAGCACGCCGATGCCGCTATCCTGTCTCATAGGGAGATACTAGCGTCCCGCATGCTGAGATTCAGCCTGATGCCCGCAGCGCCCTCTGCGGCTGGCCCGAAGGAACGAACACGGTGATGACCGAGACACCACGCACCCTTGCAGAGAAGGTTTGGGCCGACCACGTCGTCGTCCACGGTTCCGGGGAGGGGGCCGCGCGCGAGCCGGACCTCATCTACATCGACCTGCACCTCGTCCACGAGGTCACCAGCCCGCAGGCATTCGACGGACTTCGCTTGGCGGGGCGCCCGGTTCGGCGCACGGATCTGACGATCGCCACCGAGGACCACAACGTCCCGACGATCGACATCGACGAGCCGATCGCGGACCCCGTATCGCGAACGCAGGTGGAGACGCTGCGGCGCAACTGCGAGGAGTTCGGTGTCCGCCTGTACCCGATGGGTGACGTCGAACAGGGGATCGTGCACATCATCGGTCCGCAGTTGGGGCTGACGCAGCCGGGAATGACGGTGGTGTGCGGAGACAGCCACACCTCGACCCACGGCGCGTTCGGGGCCCTGGCGATGGGCATCGGCACCTCGGAGGTCGAGCACGTGCTGGCCACGCAGACCTTGCCGCTGCGGCCCTTCAAGACGATGGCGGTCAACGTCGACGGCGTCCTGCCCGAGGGCGCCAGCGCCAAGGACGTCATCCTCGCGGTAATCGCGAAGATCGGCACCGGCGGCGGACAGGGCTATGTCATCGAATATCGCGGCAGCGCCATCGAAGCCCTGTCGATGGAGGGCCGGATGACGATCTGCAACATGAGCATCGAGGCCGGTGCCCGCGCCGGCATGGTGGCCCCCGACGAGACCACCTTCGAGTACTTGCGCGGGCGACCGCACGCCCCCAGCGGTGCTGATTGGGACACCGCGGTCGAGGCGTGGCGCCGGTTGCGCACCGATGCGGGAGCCGAATTCGACGCCGAGGTCTACATCGACGCCGCGACGGTGAGCCCGTTCGTCACGTGGGGCACCAACCCGGGGCAGGGCGTTCCGCTGAGCGCCGCGGTGCCCGATCCCGAGCTGATCGT
Organism: Mycolicibacterium sichuanense; assembly: GCF_033741125.1. Taxonomy (NCBI): domain Bacteria; kingdom Bacillati; phylum Actinomycetota; class Actinomycetes; order Mycobacteriales; family Mycobacteriaceae; genus Mycobacterium; species Mycolicibacterium sichuanense. The sequence goes on from NZ_JAWQPU010000001.1 coordinate 1,252,079, forward strand.
CGACGAGGGAGAGCGCCAGGCGGCCGAGAAGGCGTTGGCCTACATGGACCTTCGCCCGGGCACGGCGATGCGGGACATCCCCATCGACACGGTCTTCGTGGGGTCGTGCACCAACGGGCGCATCGAGGATCTGCGGGTCGTGGCGGAGGTACTGCGCGGCAGGAAGATCGCCGACGGGATGCGGATGCTGGTGGTGCCGGGGTCGATGCGGGTCCGGGCACAGGCCGAATCCGAGGGCCTCGGCGAGGTGTTCACCGCCGCGGGGGCGCAGTGGCGACAGGCCGGATGTTCGATGTGCCTGGGCATGAATCCCGATCAGCTCGCGCCGGGGGAGCGCTGCGCCGCTACGTCCAACCGAAACTTCGAGGGGCGCCAGGGCAAGGGGGGTCGCACCCACCTCGTCTCGCCCGCCGTTGCCGCTGCCACCGCGGTGCGCGGCCGCCTGTCCTCGCCCGCCGACCTGACCGAGAATCGCTAGGAGACAGTCATGGAAGCCTTCAGCACCCACACCGGGATCGGTGTGCCGCTGCGCCGGTCCAACGTCGACACCGACCAGATCATCCCCGCGGTCTATCTGAAGCGGGTCACCCGAACGGGTTTCGAGGACGGTCTGTTCGCCGCTTGGCGCAACGACCCGTCCTTCGTCCTGAACCTCCCGCCGTTCGACCGGGGTTCGGTTCTGGTGGCCGGTCCCGACTTCGGCACCGGGTCCTCTCGCGAGCACGCGGTGTGGGCGCTCATGGACTTCGGTTTCCGGGTCGTCATCTCGTCGCGGTTCGCCGACATCTTCCGGGGGAATTCCGGAAAGGCCGGACTCCTGGCGGCGGAAGTGACCCAGGACGATGTGGAACTGCTGTGGAAATTGATCGAGCAGCAGCCGGGTCTGGAAATCACTGTGAATCTGAAGGATCGAACCATCGTCGCGGGAACGGTCATGGTGCCGTTCACGATTGACGACTACACCGCGTGGCGCCTGCTCGAGGGACTCGACGACATAGGCCTTACGCTGCGGAAACAGGACGAGATCACCGCCTATGAGCAGCGCCGACCGAGCTGGAAGCCGACCACCCTTCCCGTCTAAGGAGGCCCGATTCGGAGCCGAAATCGCCCCCAGCAAGGACGGTTTGGGACCCGCGTACCACCGCCGGTGTGGGGCAACCTGATTGCCGAATTGATTGCCAGCTATCCCTGAAATTGGGCGTGGCTCTTGGAAATCAGCCGTGTAAAGGTTTACCGTAGCTTTCAGTTGGCTCAAGGTGGGCCACTGGCTTCGGAGGTTTTGCATGAACAAGGCAGAGCTCATCGACGTCCTCACGGACAAGTTGGGCACCGATCGTCGGCAGGCGACCGCCGCCGTGGAGAACGTCGTCGACACCATCGTGCGTGCCGTCCACAAGGGCGACAGCGTCACCATCACCGGCTTCGGCGTGTTCGAGCAGCGTCGCCGTGCCGCCCGTGTTGCGCGCAACCCGCGCACCGGTGAGACCGTCAAGGTCAAGCCGACGTCCGTCCCGGCATTCCGTCCCGGGGCTCAATTCAAGGCGGTTGTGTCTGGCGCACAGCGTCTCCCATCGGAGGGTCCCGCCGTCAAGCGCGGTGCCACCGCCGCCCCGGCCAAGCGGAACGCGGCCAAGAAGGCAGTGAAGAAGGCTGCCACCAAGGCGCCGGCCAAGAAGGCGACGCCGGCCAAGAAGGCCACGGCCACCAAGGCGACGCCGGCCAAGAAGGCCACGGCCACCAAGGCGACGCCGGCCAAGAAGGCCACGGCCACCAAGGCGACGCCGGCCAAGAAGACCACGGCCACCAAGGCAACGCCGGCCAAGAAGGCCACGGCCACCAAGGCAACGCCGGCCAAGAAGGCCACGGCCACCAAGGCAACGCCGGCCAAGAAGACGACCGCCGCCAAGGCCGCCCCGGCCAAGAAGGTCACCGCGACCAAGGCGCCGGCCAAGAAGACGACCGCCACCAAGGCGCCCGCCAAGAAGGCTCCCGTCAAGCGCGGTCGCAAGTAGCAGCAGCCCCGGAGGTCACCTCCGGATCGAGACACGCCGTGAATCATCGTGATTCACGGCGTGTCTTCGTTCGAACTACCGGTCGGCCGCCAGCGGAGAGCCGATGTGGTCGGCGGCGATGAGCTTGTCTCCGACCAGCGACAGCACCCACGTGCTGCCCTTCCGGTTGCGGGACCTGTCCGGTCGCACACCGTCGCGGTCGCACCACCAGGCGATGAGATCGGGAATCACCTTGCCCTGCGAGCAGATCACCGGCGTGCCATCGGTCGTCGCTGCGATCTCGAGCAGCCGTCGTCTCGCCGGGCCGTGAGCGTCGGCGTAGGCCTCCTCGGTGAGGGTTGGCTCGTCGTGGATGGGGACACCCAGCTCCTCGGCGAGCGGGCCCACCGTCTGTTGACACCTCAGCCTGGGCGCGGCGAACACCTCGGTGGCGCCGAAGGCCAACAGCTGCCCCACCAGTGATTCGGCCTGCGCCCGGCCGTGCTTGTCGAGCGGCCGCTGGCGGTCGTCGCCCTTGTACCTAGCCTTGCTTCCCGCCGTGCCATGCCGGACGACGAGGACCGTCCTGGTGTCGGCCGGTTGTTTGGCGAAGCGTCGCAGCACCTTCCGGTCATCCGGATATTGGAGCCGTTTGAGTGCCTCCTTCGGGGGCAGCCACAGCAGTTCGTCGACTTCCTCGTTGGCGGTGAATTCACCGCCAAGTGCCCGGGCCGCCCAATAGCGCACGTGCTTGACGTCACCTTCGACCGGATAGCTGACGGCCGCCAGCCGACGGCCAAGCACCGCCGCGAAACCCGTCTCCTCGAACACCTCGCGGACCGCGGTCACCGGCTCGGTCTCGCCAGGGTCGACCTTGCCCTTCGGCAGCGACCAGTCGTCGTACCGGGGTCGGTGCACGACGGCCACCAGTGGTTCGGCGGCAGCATCGGAGTCGGCCGCGCGCCAGAGCACTGCCCCGGCCGCAAGGATCACCCGGCCCGCCGTGGACGGCGGGCTTTGCTTCGTCAACTCAACTCCTGCAGATCATTTGGAGGTCGACCGGCCATCCGACAGCCGCCGCCCCCGAGGAGCGCGTCACGGATGCCGGTGACGTTCCATCAGAGATACCTGATGGTCGCGGACGGTCTGACCCTCGTGGGGTGAGGCAGTCCAGTGACCGTCGGAACCGAGCTCCCAGCACCTGGTCGTCGGATCCAGGGCCGACTCGAACACGTCGTTGAGCTGGTCGACCAACCGTGGATCCTTGACCTGTGCCATCACCTCGACGCGACGGTCGAGATTACGATGCATCATGTCCGCACTGCCGATCCAGAACTCGTCGATGGCGCGGAAGTGAATGATTCGCGAGTGCTCCAGGAAACGCCCGAGAATCGACCGCACGGTGACGTTCTCCGAGAAGCCGGGGGCGCCGGGGCGTAGGGCGCAGATGCCCCGCACGACCACCTCGACCCGGACGCCGGCCTGCGACGCCCGGTACAGCGCGTCGATGACCTGCTCGTCGACCAAGGCGTTGGCCTTGAGGCGGATCCGTGCGTCCGCGCCGTCGCGGTGCGCGGCGATCTCCCGCTCGATGCGCTCGACGATGCCGCGGCGAACGCCATACGGTGCCACCAGCAGGTTGCGGTAGGACACCTTTCGCGAGTAGCCCGTCAGCGAGTTGAACAGATCCGTCAGGTCCGCGCCGATGTCGGGGGAGGCCGTCAGCAACCCCACGTCCTCGTACAGCCGAGACGTCTTCGGGTTGTAGTTGCCCGTACCGATGTGGCAGTAGCGCCGGATCGTCGAACCCTCGCGGCGCACGACGAGGCATGTCTTGCAGTGCGTCTTGAGCCCGATCAACCCGTACACCACGTGCACGCCCGCCTGCTCGAGGGCGCGGGCCCACTTGATGTTGGCCTGTTCGTCGAAGCGGGCCTTGATCTCCACCAGGGCCACGACCTGCTTGCCCGCCTCGGCGGCATCGATGAGGGCGCTGACGATCGGCGAGTCGCCGGAGGTCCGGTACAGCGTCTGCTTGATGGCCAACACATTCGGGTCGGCGGCAGCCTGCTCGATGAACCTCTGCACCGTGGTGGAGAAGGAATCGTAGGGATGGTGGACGAGGACGTCACCGTCGCGCAGGGTGGCGAAGATGCTCTTGGGCGTCTCGCGCTCACCGAACGCCGGCGGGGTGGCCGGAACGAACGGCGGATCCTTCAAGTCGGGTCGGTCGACGCCGTAGATCTGCCACAGCGACGAGAGATCGAGCAGCCCGGGAACCTCGATGACGTCGCCGGGATGGACGTCCAGTTCGCGCAGGAGGAGCTCCAGCATGTTCTCGGTCATGTCGTCGGCGACCTCGAGCCGAACCGGAGAGCCGAAGCGGCGGCGGGCGAGTTCGCGTTCCAGCGCCTGCAACAGGTCCTCGTCGCGGTCCTCCTCGACCTGGAAGTCCGCGTTGCGCGTGATCCGGAAGGCGTGGTGCTCCACGACCTCCATGCCAGGGAACAACACCGACAGGAATGCCGCGATCAGTTCCTCCATCGGCAGGAACCGAATTGCCGCACCCCCTTCGCGTGGGCCCAGCTCGACGAAGCGGTCGACGTTGTCGGGCACCTTGACGCGGGCGAAGTGCTGCGTGCCGTCCTCGGGTTGGCGCACGGTGATGGCGAGGTTCAGGCTCAGCCCGCTGACGAACGGGAAGGGATGCGCCGGGTCGACCGCAAGCGGGGTGAGCACCGGGAAGACTTGTTCGTGGAAGTAGGTCGACAACCGTCCGCGTTCGTCGTCGTCGAGCTGCGCCCAGGTCACCACGATGATGCCCTCGTCGGCCAGCGCGGGCCGCACCGACTCCATGAACTCCTTGGCGTGCCTGCTGGCCAGCTGCTGCGTGCGCTCGCCGATGCGCCGCAGCTGCTCCCGCGGGGACAGCCCGTCCGCCGAGCGCACCGAGAGTCCCATCTCGTCACGGCGCTTCAGGCCGGCCACCCGCACCATGTAGAACTCATCGAGATTGGACGAGAAGATCGCCAGGAACTTGGCCCGCTCCAACAGCGCCAACGACGGGTCGGAGGCGAGCGCCAGCACCCTGGAGTTGAAGTCCAGCCAGCTCAGTTCGCGATTGAGGTAGCGATCGTCGGGCAGCGCCTCGGCGGGGGAGACATCCGTCGCCCCCGGGGTAGTGGCCGGCGGCGCTTCTGGCGTGCTGCCATCCGATACCCAGTCCGTTTCAGCAGGTCGTGTCTCGGCTTCGGTCACACTGGAGATCATTCCCTATCGGCGGATCGCATCGCTAGGTGCGGGCCACCGCCGCGGCGGTCGCCGGACCGACGCCCAACTTCAGCGCGGTGGCGAGGTCGTCTGGGGTGTCGATGTCGCAGCGCATGCCGGGCCAGGGCGCCGTCAGTTCGACCGCGCCCGAATCCGTGTGGCGCTGCGCGGAATCGATACCGAACCGGGGATCCAGCGGCACACCGAAGGCGAACAGCGCCGAGGTGCCGGTGCCGTGCCGGTCGCTGACGAAGCTGCGGGCATGACCGCGGGCCCGACCGATCGCCTCGGCCAGTTCGACCGGTTGCAAGGCCGGCAGATCTCCTTGCAGCACAACGATGTTCGGGGTGTGGGGGCGGACGGCCCGTTCGGCGAGTGAGAGGGCGTTGTTGAGGGGGTCGGTGTGCCCGTGCGGCGTGGAGTCGACCACCACCTCGGCTCCGAGTTCCCGGACCGCGGCCGCCGCCGCGTCGTCGGGGGTGATGACGGTTACCCGGTCGACGGCGGGCACGGCCGAGGCCGCGGTGATGGTGTCGACGAGCATGGCGAGCACCACGCCGGCGCGCGCCCCCGGGGCGAAGGCGGAGGCCAGGCGGGTCTTGGCCGCGTCGAGTCGTTTGACCGCGATGATCAGGCCGACGTCGGCGACGCCCGTCGCTTCGCTCGCCGCCGGCCGATACCCCGTCGCTTCGCTCGCCGCCGGCCGACCCGCGCCTGCGCCGTCGGTGGTCATCACGCCTGCCATCCTGCCAGCAGCGCCACTCAGGCTAGATTTGTTCCCGTGGTCAAGGCTGCGGTGATGGGCGCTGGTGCGTGGGGTACCGCACTGGCGAAGGTTCTTGCCGACGCGGGCAACGAGGTGACGCTCTGGTCGCGGCGTGCCGAGCTGGCCGACGAGATCAACGACACCCACCGCAACACCCGCTACATCGGGGACGTCGAGCTGCCCGCCTCGATCCGCGCCACCGGCGACGCGACGGCGGCGCTGGACGGGGCCTGCACCGTGCTGCTGGCGGTTCCGTCGCAGACGTTGCGCGCCAACCTCGAACCGTGGCGCGACGCCATCGGTGCCGACACCACACTGGTCAGCGTCGCCAAGGGCATCGAGCTGGACACCCTCATGCGGATGAGCCAGGTCATCGTTCAGGTGACCGGGGTCGACCCGTCCCGGGTGGCCGTCGTCACCGGGCCAAACCTCGCCAGCGAGATCCTCGACGAGCAACCCGCCGCGACCGTCGTCGCGTGCACGGACTCCGGGCGCGCGGTGGCGCTGCAACGGGCGTTCTCGACCAAGTACTTTCGCCCGTACACCAACTCCGACGTCGTCGGCGCCGAGATCGGTGGGGCGTGCAAGAACGTGATCGCACTGGCCAGCGGCATGGCCGCGGGAGTGGGGCTGGGGGAGAACACCGCCGCCGCGATCATCACCCGTGGCCTGGCGGAGATCATGCGGCTGGGAATCGCCTTGGGCGCCAAGGGCACCACGCTCGCCGGGCTCGCCGGGGTCGGTGACCTGGTCGCGACCTGCACCTCGCCCCGTTCACGCAACCGCGCCTTCGGCGAGCGGCTCGGCCGCGGCGGCAGCATGGAATCGGCGCTGCGCGAGGCGCAGGGGCACGTCGCCGAGGGCGTCACGTCGTGCCGGTCGGTGCTCGCGCTGGCGCAGAGCTACGACGTCGAGATGCCGCTGACCGAAGCCGTCGATCGGGTGTGCCACCACGGTCTGTCGGTCACCGAGGCGGTCGCCCTGCTGCTCGGACGCACCACGAAGCCGGAGTGAGGCGATGAGCGGACCGTACGGAGACTCCACTCGCAGCGTGAAGGCGACTGCCTCGCAACGAGTTCCAGGCCAACCGGTGGCGCCCCCGCCGATGCCGGTGGCGGCCTACCACCTGTCCGACGACGAATCCGAGCCGCTGGACTCCTACGGCCGCAGCTCCAACCCGACCTGGCGACAGCTCGAGGCGGCCCTCGCCGCGCTCGAGGGGGCCGGCTGGGCACTGTCCTTCGGTTCGGGGATGGCGGCCATCACGTCGGTGTTGCGCGTCCTCGCCAAACCCGGCGCGACGCTCGTCGTTCCGGCCGACGGCTACTACCAGGTGCGCCGGTACGCCGCGGAGTACCTGGCGCCGCTCGGTGTCCAGGTGCGCGAGACCAGCGCCGCGGACATCTGCACGGCCGCGGAGTCCGCCGACGTCGTCGTGGCGGAGACCCCGGTCAACCCGACGCTCGACGTGGTGGACCTGCACCGGCTGGCGATGACGTGCCGCAGCCGCGGTGCCACGCTCGTCGTCGACAACACGACACCGACACCGCTTGGGCAGCAACCTCTTTCGCTCGGGGCCGACCTCGTGGTGGCCAGTGCCACCAAGGCGCTCTCCGGTCACAGTGACCTGCTCGCCGGCTACGTCGCTGGCAGCCACGGTGAGCTGCTGGCTGCCGTCGAACGCGAGCGGCTCCTGTCGGGGGCGATCCTCGGTCCGTTCGAGGCGTGGCTGGCGCTGCGCAGTCTCGGCAGCGCAGGTCTACGGTTCGACCGCCAGTGTCACAACGCACTGGCGATGGCGCTCGTCCTGCGCGATCACCCGGCGGTGCGGTCGGTGCGCTACCCCGGGCTGCCCGCCGATCCGGCCCACGACGTCGCGTGCGCGCAGATGCGCCGGTTCGGCGGCCTCGTCGCCTTCGAACTCGCCGACGCCTCGGCCGTGCACCGACTCGTCGAACGCAGCGATCTGCTCGTCGCCGCGACCAGCTTCGGCGGCATCCACACCTCGGTCGACCGGCGGGCGCGCTGGGGCGATCCGGTCCCGGCCGGTTTCGCCAGGATGTCGCTGGGCATCGAGGACGTCGACGACCTGGTCGCGGACGTCGTTCGAGCGTTGGGGTAGGGCGAAACCCGGCGAACCCCCAGCTCAGCGTGCAGTGCGCTGCGCGAAGGAGGGCAGCCGGTAGCCTCTCTAGGTTGTGAGCGTCACCCAGGGGCCCGATTCCCGATCGTCTCAGCAGGCCCGAACGCGCGTCGCCGTCGTCTACGGCGGACGCAGCTCCGAGCACGCCATCTCCTGCGTCTCCGCCGGAAGCATCCTGCGCAACCTGGATCCCGAGCGCTTCGAGGTCGTGGCCGTCGGCATCACGCCGGACGGATCGTGGGTGCTCACCGACGGCCGGCCGGAGACCCTGGCGATCACCGACGGGCGACTTCCGGAGGTGTCGGACGGCTCCGGTTCCGTGCTGGCGCTGGCGGCCGATCCGCGCCGCCGCGGCGAGCTGCTCTCCCTCGGCGAAGGTGCGGGACAGGTGCTGGCCGCCGTCGACGTCGTCTTCCCGGTACTGCACGGACCGTACGGCGAGGACGGCACCATCCAGGGTCTGCTCGAGCTGGCCGGCGTGCCCTACGTCGGGGCCGGTGTCCTGGCCAGCGCCGCGGGCATGGACAAGGAGTTCACCAAGAAGCTGCTGGCCGCCGAGGGATTGCCGATCGGCGATCAAGTCGTGCTGCGCGCAAACGCCGCCACCCTCGAGCTCGACGACCGTGAACGCCTTGGTCTGCCGGTGTTCGTCAAGCCAGCGCGCGGTGGCTCGTCGATCGGCGTGAGCCGCGTCGACACGTGGGACGGACTGGACGCCGCCATCGCGGTGGCGCGCACCTTCGATCCCAAGGTGATCGTGGAGGCGGCCGTGCACGGCCGCGAGCTCGAGTGCGGGGTGCTCGAATTGCCCGACGGCAGGGTCGAGGCCAGCACGGTCGGCGAGATCCGGGTCGCCGGCGTGCGCGGCCGCGAGGACGCGTTCTACGACTTCGCCACCAAGTATCTCGAGGACGCTGCCGAGCTCGACGTCCCGGCGAAGGTGGACGACGAGATCGCCGAGGAGATAAGGCAACTCGCGATCAGGGCGTTCCGTGCCATCGATTGCCAGGGCCTGGCACGGGTCGACTTCTTCCTGACCGACGACGGCCCGGTGATCAACGAGATCAACACGATGCCGGGCTTCACCACCATCTCGATGTACCCGAGGATGTGGGCGGCCAGCGGGCTGGACTACCCGGCGCTGCTCGCCACGATGGTCGATACCGCGGTGGCCAGGGGGATCGGTCTGCGCTAGCGCGCCGGCGCGGGATCGAGCGCGGTGGCGGGCAGCGTCTGGGCCACCGTCCGCGAGATCACTTGAATGGGTGTCGGTCCCGAGTCGTCGGGCAGCGTCAATGCCACGTAGACCGGACGGTCGACGGTCACCCACGTGGTGCGGCCGTCACCGGGGATGCGGAACCACTGGACGTCGTCCACCACCTGCAGCGGCGAGCTCACCACGAAGTCGTCGGGGCGGTCCAGCCCGCAGCGCAGGATGACCGGGTCACCCCCCGACGCCGTCTGCCACGCCGCGGCCCCCGCCGGAACGGGTTCGACGGCCTTGGCGCGGTGGTAGTCGCCCAACGCGTCGGGCAGAGCCTTCAACAAGGCGCCACACGCCTCGCCATCGGCATGGGGCGCCGGCGCGGCGGCGATGGCCACGGGCTGCGGGGCCGGCGTGGCCTCCCTGATGGCGGCGAACACCAGAATCCCGACCACCGCACCGACGGCGACGACGATCGCGGCGATCAACAGCGCGCGCGGGGGACCGTCTTCGTCTTCGTCGTCATCGCCGTCGCCGACGTTGGCGGGGCCCTCGGCGGTGGCTTCTTCGATCACCCCTGCACTCTAGGAGTGCACTCCGTCGGCGATCGGACAGGTCAGGGTGCGGGTGATGCCGATGACGTTCTGCACGCTGGGCACCACGACGGATTCGAGCTCGTCGGTGGTGCTGGCCTCGACGCGGACGACGACGTCGTAGGGGCCCGTCACGTACTCTGCGGAGGCCACTCCCGGCAGTCCCGCCAGCTGCTTGGCGACCACCTCGGCGCGCCCGACCTCGGTCTGCACCAGCATGAATGCCTCGACCACTCGCGCCGTCCTCCGTTCCGCCTGCATAGACTCCACGCCGCAGGGACCCAAACGTACCGCAGGTCGCGCCGGTGTTCAGGACACGCAATCAAGGGGTGACATGGCCGATCGTGAAGTCGGCGACACGCTCGCCGATCGCGGCGAGTTCGTCGTGATCGACGGCCTCGTCGCGGGGCGCTCGCACCCGCGGACCGTCCAGGTGGGACCGGGTGACGACGCCGCCGTGGTCGTCGCGGCCGACGGCCGGGTGGTGGTGACGACCGACATGCTGGTCGAGGGGCGACACTTTCGGCTGGACTGGTCGGCGCCGCAGGACGTCGGCCGCAAGGCGATCGCCCAGAACGCCGCCGACGTGGAAGCGATGGGGGCCGTCGCCACGGCGTTCGTGGTCGCGTTCGGCGCTCCCGGGTCCACCTTGGCCGACGACGCCCAGCGGCTCTCGGACGGAATGTGGCAGGAGGCAGGCACGTTCGGCGCGAGCATCGTCGGCGGTGACTTGGTCGCGGCTCCGCAGTGGGTGATCTCGGTGACCGCCATCGGCGATCTCGGCGGTAGGCAGCCGGTGTTGCTCGCCGGTGCCCGCCCTGGTGACGTCGTCGCGGTCGTCGGTGAGCTGGGCCGCTCGGCTGCCGGACATGCCCTATGGCTGGGTGACGTCGACGAACACCCCGACCTTCGCGGCCGACATCTGGTGCCCGCGGTGCCCTACGGTCAGGGGCGTGCTGCCGCCGACGCCGGTGCGACGGCGATGACCGACGTCTCCGATGGCCTACTCGCCGACCTCGGCCATGTCGCAGCGGCGTCGGGTGTCGGTCTTGACCTGTCGCGGGCCGCGCTGGCGGCCGACCACGACGCGGTCGCCGGCGCCGCCGAGCTCACCGGTGCGGACCCGTGGACCTGGGTGCTGGCCGGCGGTGAGGACCACGCGCTGGTCGCGACCTTCCCGGGCGCCCTCCCGGCCGGGTGGCGGCCGATCGGGCACGTGATCGATGGGCCGGCGCGGGTGCTGGTGGACGGCGCCGCGCCCGCCGGTGCCACGGGCTGGCAATCGTTTTGATGGCTCGACGGTGTCATCGGGTGTGACGTTCCCGACCCCATGGAGCCGATTCGGTCGGCACGCCCGGTGTGGTCACACGATAGGTTGACCTCTCGTGACTGCACGCCCGCTCTCCGAGCTCGTCGAGAAGGGCTGGGCGCAAGCGCTCGAGCCCGTGGCCGACCAGGTAGCCCAGATGGGTGAATTCCTGCGCGCCGAGTTGGCCTCCGGCCGGGGTTATCTGCCCGCCGGTCAGAACGTGCTGCGGGCCTTCACCTTTCCCTTCGAGGACGTGCGGGTGCTCATCGTGGGGCAGGACCCCTATCCGACGCCGGGACACGCCGTCGGCCTGAGCTTCTCGGTGGCCCCCGACGTGCGGCCGCTGCCGCGCAGCCTGGACAACATCTTCAAGGAGTACGCCACGGATCTGGGCCACCCGGCGCCGAGCTGCGGCGACCTGACGCCATGGTCGCAGCGCGGGGTGATGATGCTCAACAGGGTGCTCACGGTCAGGGCGGGCACGCCCGCCTCGCACCGCGGCAAGGGTTGGGAAGCGGTGACCGAGCGCGCGATCCGGGCGCTGGCCGACCGGTCCGAACCGCTGGTGGCCATCCTGTGGGGCCGCGACGCGCAGACGCTGAAGCCGATGCTGACCGATGCGCACTGCGCGACCATCGAGTCGGTACACCCATCGCCGCTGTCGGCGTCGCGGGGGTTCTTCGGTTCACGGCCGTTCAGCCGCGCCAACGAACTGTTGGAGAAGATGGGCGCCGAGCCGATCGACTGGCGACTGCCCTAGGCCACGCAGACACGCCGGGTGTGCCGGCAGGTCGTCATCCGACGGGTCGGGACGATCTCACCGCACACTCGGCGTGTGGTGAAGCGGCTAATCAGCCGCGGGCGACCTTGCCTGCCTTGATGCAGGACGTGCACGCATTGATGCGCTTCTTGTTGCCACCGGGACGGGTGACGGCATGCACGGTCTGGATGTTCGGATCCCACCGGCGGTTGGTCCGACGATGGGAGTGCGACACCGACTTGCCGAAGCCGGGACCCTTCCCGCAGACATCGCAAACCGCAGCCATGTGAACTCCTTGATCGGTACTGGGGGCCAACGACCGCGACGCGGGTGACCCGACAACCTGACCAGGATACCGGCCGCACCGGGTATCGCCAAAACCGTATGCACAGCACCGCTGCGCGCTGTGCATGGCGCCGACGGCATCGGCGCGGTGTCGGGCACAGTGGCTAGGCTGACGCGCACGTGGCCGCGTTGGGTCGAAGGAGAGGCGGTTGGGAATGTCCGCACGCCGACTCGACGCCACTGCCCTGCGGGAGTGGGCGCACGCCGCCGTCAGCCACCTCATGGCGCGCACCGACGAGATCAACCGGCTCAACGTCTTCCCCGTCGCCGATGCCGACACGGGCACCAACATGCTCTTCACCATGCGCGCGGCAGGGGCGAGGGCCGAATCGACCCGCGTCGCCGACGTGGCGGCCGTCGCCGCCGCGCTGGCCGAGGGCGCCCTGCAGGGAGCGCGCGGCAACTCCGGGGTCATCCTCTCCCAGATCCTGCGCGGGCTTGCCGACGTCGCCGCCGGCGCCGCCGAGGAGCGCGGCGGCGTGCTCGCCGACATCGACGGACCGCTGCTGGCCTCGGCGCTGCGCCATGCCGTGGTCCTGGCCGACGCCTGCGTCGGTGAGACGGTGCCCGGCACCATCGTCTCGGTGCTTGCGGCGGCCGCGGGTGCCGCCGAGGACGCCGCGCTCGACTGCCCGGACGTGGCCGACGTGGTGGCCGTGGCGTCCAACGCCGCGGTGATCGCGCTGGAGAAGACGCCGCAACAGCTCGACGTCCTGGCCGACGCCGGAGTCGTCGACGCGGGCGGCCGCGGTCTGCTGGTCCTGCTCGACGCGCTGAGCGCCACCCTGACCGGACACGTCCCGCACCGCGGTGCCTACGAGCCGACCGGTGTCGTCACCGGGTCGACCGAGGTGTCCGTCGTCGCGCCCCCTCGATTCGAGGTGATGTACCTGGTCGACGAATGCGATCGGGCCGGGCTGGAGACGCTTCGCGCCCGGCTCGAGAAACTCGGCGACTCCGTCACCATCGCCACCTCGGGCACCGGCGAGCGCTACTCGGTGCACGTCCACAGCGACGATGCGGGGGCCGCGGTCGAGGCGGTGCTCGACGTCGGCACGCCAAGCCGCATCCAGATCACCGCGCTGACGGGCGCCGGCGCGATTCCCTCGGGTGGGTGGGCCCGCGACCGGGCCGTGCTGGCGATCGTGGACGGCGAGGGAGCGGGGGAGCTGTTCGAGGGCGAGGGCGCACACGTCCTGCGCCGGGGTGAGGAGGCGATCGGCGCCCAGCACCTCCTGCGGGCGCTCGTCGATGCCGGCGCGGCGCAGATCATGGTGTTGCCCAACGGGTACGTCGCCGCCGAGGAGCTGGTGGCCGGGTGCACCGCGGCGATCGGGTGGGGCATCGACGTGGTGCCCATGCCCGCGGGCTCGATGGTGCAGGGGCTGGCCGCGCTCGCGGTGCACGACGCCGCCCGCCAGGCCGTCGACGACGGCTACACCATGGCCCGGGCCGCAGCCGGCGCCAGGCACGGATCGGTGCGGGTGGCCACCGAGGAGGCGCTGACGTGGGCGGGCACCTGCAGCCCCGGTGACGGGCTCGGCATCTCCGGTGACGAGGTGCTCGTGGTCGGCAAGGACGTCGTCGCAGCGGGCGAGGGCCTCATCGATCTGCTGCTCAGTGCCGGAGGCGAACTCGTCACCGTTCTGACCGGCGAGGGGGTCGACCCGTCGGTGGGCGCCGCGCTGCAGGACTACGTCCACAACCGACACCTCGGCGCCGAGTTGGTGACCTATCACACCGGCCATCGCGGCGACGCGCTGCTGATTGGGGTGGAGTAGCCGTGCCGGGCGAGCGAAGCGACGCAGCGACATGACCGTCGCCCTCACCGATTCCCTGGACCGGGTCATCGGTGCCAAGGCCGCGGGTCCGCTCGAGGAGCACTTCGGCATCCGCACCGTCGACGACCTGTTGCGGCACTATCCGCGCAGCTACAGCCACGGCATGTCGGTGCTCGACGAGGGCTGGCAACCCCCCGAGGAGGGCGAGCACGTCACCTTCGTCGATCAGATCGCCAAGGCCGACGTCCGCTGGACCAACCGGCAGCCCAAGCGGGAATTCCTGGTGGTCACGCTCGAGAACCGCAAACCCAAGGTCACGGCCACCTTCTTCAACGCCAAGTACACCAAGAACATCCTGGTGCCGGGAACGCAGCTGATGCTCTCGGGCGAGGTCGGGTTCTTCCGCGGCACGATGCAGTTGACCCATCCCGCGTTCTTGATCCTGGAGGGTGCCGGACAGGGCAAGGGCAGCCGGTCGCTGGCCAAGATCGCCGAGACGTCGCGCACCAGCGATGGCGAGCTATCGCTCTCGGGGTTCGAGCGGGAGTTCTTCCCCATCTATCCGGCCTCGGCGAAGGTGCAGAGCTGGGATATCTACGCCTGCATTCGCCAGGTGCTTGCCGTCCTCGATCCGATCGAGGACCCGTTGCCCGAATCCCTGCGCCGGCAATGGGATCTGCTCGGGGAGGACGAGGCCCTGCGAGCCATCCACCTCGCCGAGAGCGAGGACGAGCGCGAACGCGCCAAGTTGCGCCTGGCGTTCGACGAGGCCGTCGGACTGCAGTGGGCGCTGGTGGAACGTCGTCACGGTGCGCTCGGCGACACGGGCCCGCCCGCCCCGGCGCGTGACGACGGACTGGCCGCCGCGCTGTGGCGGCAACTGCCGTTCGAGCTGACGGCGGGCCAGCGCGACGTACTCGAGGTCCTGTCCGCCGAACTCGCCGAAACCAAGCCCATGCACCGGATGCTGCAGGGGGAGGTGGGTTCGGGAAAGACCATCGTCTCGGTCCTGGCGATGGCGCAGATGGTCGACGCCGGATATCAGTGCGCATTGCTGGCGCCGACGGAAGTTCTTGCAGTGCAACATGACCGGTCCATTCGGGCCGTCCTCGGTCCGTTGGCGATGGCGGGCCAGCTCGGTGGCGTCGAGGGTGCCACCCGGGTCGCACTGCTCACCGGATCGATGACGCCCCAGCAGAAGCGGCAGGCACGCGAGGCGGTCGCGAGCGGGGAGGCCGGCATCGTCGTCGGCACGCACGCGCTGCTGCAGGACGCCGTGGAGTTCCACGACCTCGGCATGGTGGTGGTCGACGAACAGCACCGCTTCGGTGTCGAGCAGCGAGACCGACTGCGCGCCAAGGCCGTTGGTGGCATCACCCCGCACCTCCTGGTGATGACGGCCACGCCGATCCCGCGCACCGTAGCGCTGACGGTCTACGGCGACCTCGAGACGTCGGTGCTTCGCGAGCTTCCCCGCGGCAGGCAGCCCATCGCCACCAACACCATCTTCGTCGGACAGCAGCCCGCCTGGCTGCAGCGAGCCTGGCAGCGAATCGTCGAGGAGGTCCGCGCCGGCAGACAGGCCTACGTCGTCGCCTCGCGCATCGACGAAACCGACACGGGCGGTAAGGATTCCGGCAAGAAGGCAACCGATGGCCAGCAGGGTCCGCCGGTGACCACCGTGGTGGAACTATTCGAACTCCTCGGGCGCGGGCCGCTGAGCGGGCTGCGCCTCGGGTTGATGCACGGCCGGCTCTCCGGGGACGAGAAGGACGCCGTGATGTCCGCGTTCCGCGCCGGCGAGATCGACGTCCTGGTGTGCACCACCGTCATCGAGGTCGGCGTCGACGTCCCCAACGCGACCGTGATGGTCGTGATGGACGCCGACCGCTTCGGCATCAGCCAGCTGCACCAGCTGCGCGGACGCATCGGCCGCGGTCAGCACCCCAGCCTCTGTCTGCTGGCCACCAACCTCCCCGAGAACTCCAAGGCCGGGGCGCGGTTGAAGGCCGTGGCGTCCACCCTCGACGGTTTCGAGCTCGCCGACCTCGATCTCGAGGAACGCCGGGAGGGCGACGTTCTCGGGCTCACCCAGTCCGGCCGACCGATCACGCTGAAACTGCTGTCGTTGGCCGAGCACCGGCAGATCATCGAGGCCGCGCGGGCGTTCGCCGAACAGGTGTACGAGGCCGACCCCCGGCTGCTGGAGTACCGCGGAATCGCCGTGCTGGCAGCGCCGTTCGCCGAGACCGAGCGCGTCGAGTACCTGGACAAGGCGTGAGGAAGCCGGTCTGGCTCATCGTCGCGGTGGTCCTGGCCGTCACCGTCGCCGTCCAGGTCTCCGTCGCCGCCGAGCGCGACGGTCGCTTCGTCGCCGCGGCCGACGTGCCGACGGTGGCGCCGGGGGTGGACGTCCTGGCCGGCATCCCGTCGATCCCGGTCCGGGTGCGCGAACACGACTATCGCCGAGCGGCCTTCGGGGAGGCCTGGACCGACGACAACGGCGCGCCGGGTGGACACAACGGCTGTGACACCCGCAACGACATCCTCGACCGCGACCTCGTCGACAAGACGTTCACCTCGATCAAGCGCTGCCCGACGGCCGTCGCGGCGGGCACGCTGCACGATCCGTACACCAATGACACCGTGGCGTTCACCCGCGGCAATCAGATCGGCGCAGCAGTCCAGATCGATCACATCGTGCCGTTGGCCCTGGCCTGGGATCTCGGCGCTCGCGACTGGCCCGATGACCTGCGCGTGCGATTCGCCAACGATCCGGCCAACCTGCTGGCCGTGCAGGGGCAGGCCAACCAGGACAAGGGCGACGCCGAGCCGGCCGACTGGATGCCGCCGAATCACGCCTTCTGGTGCCAGTACGCCGTCCAGTTCGCCGCCGTGCTGCGGGGTTACGCGCTGCCGATCGACGAGCGCTCTGCGGTGGTACTGCGCGACGCCGCCGCGACCTGTCCCGCCGGGTGAGGTGGGGTGGCGGCGTCCCGTCCGACGTGCTGGCTTGTCCGTGCATCCGCACCACGGATAACTTGGACACATGTCCAGTCAAGGGTCGTCCGACGTGACCGACTTGGAGGTTCGGCGGCGCGCCAGGTCGAACGAGGAGATCACCCAGCGGCTGGTCGATGCGACCGTGGCCCTGCTGCGCGAGTCCTCGGCGAATCACGTCACGGTCCACGAGGTGGCCACCCGCGCCGGCGTCTCCACCAGGGCCGCTGGTGAGCTGTTCTCCTCGACCGACGCCCTGATCGTCGAGACGTGCCTGCGCCGGATTCGGGGCGTCGAGTTGAGTACCGAGGCCAGCCACGGTTCGCTGACCCGGGTCGCCGAGCAGCTCAGCCAGATGATGCTGATGATCGCAGAGGAGCCCGCGATCGCGTCGGCCTGTTCGGCGGTGTTCCTCGACGGCGGGCCGACCGCCGACCGGGCGCGGGAGCTGATCGGACAGGAGATCCACCGGCTCATCGCCTCCGCCGTCGGCCCCGGCTCGTGGCCCGAGGTGATCACCACGCTCGAGCTGGTGTTCTCCGGAGCCCTGATTCAGGCGGCGGCGGGCACGATGACCTTCCAGCGGGCCGCCGAACGCGTCGAGACGGCGGTCAGCCTCATCCTCGAGGGAGTGCCGCCGCGCTGACCCCTCGACGACGGTCTAGGTGCCCGTGTACGTCGCGGGGTCCGGGCGGAAGCGGGTGCCCTCGTCGAGCCCGTTGAGCGCGTCCATGTGCTCGGCGGCCAGCTCGAACTCGAACACGTCGGCGTTCTCGACGATCCGCTCCGGCGTCGCCGACCGGGGGATGACGACGTTGCCGAGCTGCAGGCTCCATCGGATCAGCACCTGGGCGGGCGACTTGCCGTACTCCCCAGCGATCGAGGTGACGGTCGGATTGTCCAGCAGCCGACCGACGCCCAGCGGCCCGTAGGCCTCGGTGACGATGTCGTGCTCGGCGTTGGCGGCGCGCAGCTCGGCCTGGTTAAGCAACGGGTGCAGCTCGATCTGGTTGATGGCGGGCGCGCTGAAGGACAGCTCGATGACGTTGGACAGATCCTCGGCCGAGAAGTTGCATACGCCGATCGACTTGGCCAGGCCGTCCTCCCTGAGCTTGAGCATGCCGCCCCAGCTGTGCATGTAGGCGCCGGGGTCGGGACCGGGCCAGTGGATCAGGTAGGCGTCGACGTAGTCGGTGCCCAGTCGCTCGAGGCTGGCCCGGCAGGCGTCCTGAGCCGACCGGAACCCGTGATCCGGCATCGCCAGCTTGGTGGTGACGAAGATTTCCGCGCGCGGAATGCCGGACGCGGCGATCGCGCGCCCGACCGCCGCCTCGTTGCCGTAGGCCGCCGCCGTGTCGATCAGGCGGATGCCGATCTCGAGCGCGGTCGAGACCGCGCGCTCGGTTTCGGCGTCCGACAGTTCGCCCACCCCGATTCCGAGCGCGGGAATGCTGTTCTCGTCGTTGAGTGCCACCGAAGGAATGGCTGCCGCCGAGGTCATGTCACCTACCCTGTGAAGTTGAAGGTTCGTGGATCGGGCCCCAGCCGCGTGCCGTCCTCGAGCGAAGCGATGGACGCCATGTCCTGCTCGCCGAGTTCGAAGTCGAACACGTCGATGTTGCTCTTGATCCTGTCGGGGTTCACCGATTTGGGGATGACGATATTACCGAGCTGCACGTGCCACCTAATCAAGATCTGAGCTGGTGTCCGCCCGTGCGCCTCGGCAATGCCGACGACGGTGGCGTGCTCCAGCAGTGAGCCCTGTCCCAGCGGGCTCCACGCCTCGGTTGCGATGCCGAGCTTGGCGTGCAACTCCCGCAGTTCGTGCTGGGGGAGCAGGGGATGGAGTTCGATCTGGTTGACCGCGGGGACGATGCCCGTCTGGTCGATCAGCAGCGTGAGGTGCTCCGGTTCGAAGTTGCTGACGCCGATCGAGCGAATTCGGCCCTGATCGCGGAGATGGGCGAACGCCCTGAAGGTGTCGACGTAGGCGTCGACCTCGGGCAGTGGCCAGTGGATGAGGTAGAGGTCCAGGTAGTCGAGCGCGAGCTTGCCCATGCTCTCGTCGAAGGCCCGCAGCGTCTTGTCGTAACCCTGTTCCGAGTTCCAGAGCTTGGTCACGACGAAGACGTCGTCGCGGGCGATTCCCGAGGCCTGTGCACCGGCGAGGGCCAGCCCCACTTCTGCTTCGTTACCGTATGCCGCCGCGGTGTCGACGTGGCGATAGCCTGCGTCCAGCGCGGCAGTCACCGCGCGTTCGGTGTCACCCGCCGGGGTTTGCCATACCCCCAGTCCGATGGCTGGTATCGAATTACCGTCGTTCAGCGTGATCGAGGGAACCGAAGGGTTCGAAGGAGAAGCCATGACGAGAAGTCTGCCAGTCGAGGGTCGGATCGCCGCGCGCACCGCGCCGGTGCCGCACGCCGAGGTGGGCCGTCCCGGGCGGGCCAAGCTGGCGATGCTGAACGCATCGAGCGCGGTCATGCTGCGGCTCCTGCCGCACGTCCCCGACGCCGTCAAACGACTATTGCTCGGCCGACGCACGATCACGGTCGACGGCAACACGCTCGACACCACGTTGCAGTTCATGCTCGCCGCGCAGCGGGCAGCCGGGGTGAACGGATTGGTCGCCAGCAGCGATGTCGGCGTCGCGCGCGACCAGCTGCGCACCCTCTCGGCGATGCTCGACGCCGGCATCGCCGTCGGGGTCCGGGACACCTCGGTGCCCGGTCTCGAGGGACCAATCCCGGTGCGGCACTACACCCCGGTCAACGTGGTCGGCCCCGCGAGCGGGTCGGGCGGGCGGCCACCGCTGCTGGTCTTCTTCCATGGCGGCGGGTTCGTCGTCGGCGATCTGGACACCCACGACGGCCTGTGCCGGCTGATCTGCCGCGACGCCGGCATCGGTGTGTTGGCCGTCGACTACCGGCTCGCCCCGGAGCATCCGGCGCCCGCCGCCTTCGACGACTGCTACGCCGTCTACCGCTGGGCCCTCGAGCACGCCGCCGAGCTCGGCGCCGACCCGGCGCGGGTCGCGGTGGGCGGCGACAGCGCCGGCGGCAACCTGGCGGCGGTCGTCTGCCAGGCGGCGCGCCGCGACGCCGTCCCGCTGCCCGTCCTGCAACTCTTGATCTACCCGGTCACCGACTTCGTCGACGACACCCGGTCCAGGACGCTCTTCTCCGACGGATACTTCCTGTCGCAGAAGGACATCGACTGGTTCCGCGAGAACTACTTGCTCGGGTCGGCACTGGAGCTGAGCGACCCGAGCATCTCGCCGCTGCTGGCGGAGGACCTGTCCGGGCTGCCGCCGGCGATGGTGCTGACGGGCGGCTTCGATCCGCTGCGCGACGAGGGCAACCGGTATGCCGAGGCGCTCGCGGCGGCGGGCGTGACCGTCGATCATCGACAGTTCGGGTCGCTGGTGCACGGCTTCGCCAACTTCTTCCCGCTCGGAGGTGCCAGCGCGACCGCGACCGCGGAGATGATCTCGGCGCTGCGGGCCCACCTGAGCCGGGGCTGAGGGGCCGCTGCAGGCCGCCGGTACCCTAGTGCCGTGGCCACGAAACCCAAGAAGAACGCCAGCTACGACCTGAAGGCTGCCGACCGCAGGCGCAACATCATGATCCAGGTCGGACTCACCGCGATCGTCGTCATCTTCGCCGTGGTCCTGGTGCTCTATATCGTGATGTCCGGCAAGGACAAGCCGGCCGGCGGAGACACCAAGGCGATCCGGGTGGCGACGAGCAACGTGGTCACCAAGGACGGCAGCTCGGACCCGAAGGTCGTTGTGTCGCTCTACGAGGACTTCCTGTGCCCGGTCTGCGGGAACTTCGAGCAGCAGTTCGGTCCCACGCTGAGCAAGCTGGTGGACAGCGGTGCGATTGCCATCGACTACAACATGGTCGCCATCCTGGACCGGCCGTCGAACCAGAACTACTCCTCGCGAGCGGGTGCGGCCGCCTACTGCGTGGCCGACGCGGACACCTCGCCCGACAAGGAGGTGTTCCGCCGCTTCCACGCCGCGATGTACGCCCAGCAGCCCAGCGAGACCGGCACGACGTTCCCCACCAACGCCCAGCTGATCGAGACCGCCCGCCAGGCCGGCGTCGTCGGCAACGTGCCCGAGTGCATCAACAACGGTCGCTACCTCGACCTGGTCAAGGGTCTCGCGGCCGCCAACGGCGTCAACGCCACACCGACCGTCCGCATCAACGGGGAGGACTACAAGCCGTCGACACCCGACGCGCTGGTCGCCAAGATCAAGGAGATCGACGGCAACGTCGCCGGGTTGAGCACGGCCCCCGCCGCCCCCGCCCCGATCTCCCCGGCGCCCGCGCCGGCCAGCCCCACCACCACCCGGTGACCGTCGCCGCGGCGGGTGACACCGCGTCGATCGACCCCGACGAGCGCGGCGGCGTGCGGGTGGGTACCGCGAGCGCGGTGTGGATCTTCATCGCCGGCGTGGTGGGCCTCGTCGCGGCCGCCACGCTGTCGATCGAGAAGATCAAGCTGCTCGAGAACCCGGCCTACGTCCCCTCCTGCAGCATCAACCCGGTGCTGTCGTGCGGGTCGGTGATGGTGACGCCGCAGGCGTCGGCCTTCGGCTTCCCCAACCCGCTCATCGGCATCGCGGCGTTCACCGTGGTGCTGGTCACCGGGGTGCTGGTGCTGGCCAAAGTGTCTCTGCCGCAGTGGTATTGGGTCGGGCTGGCGGTGGGAACGCTGCTCGGCGCGGTGTTCGTGCACTGGCTGATCTACCAGAGTCTGTACGTCATCGGCGCCCTGTGCCCGTACTGCATGGTGGTGTGGTCGGTGACGGTGCCACTGCTGGTGGTGGTGTCCTCGATCGCGCTTCGGCCGTTGGCGGGCAATGCGATTGCCCGCACGGTGTATCAGGTGCGCTGGTCACTGGTGGCGTTGTGGTTCACCGCCGTGGTGCTGCTGATCCTGGTCCGCTTCTGGAACTACTGGTCGACGCTGATCTAGACCGGACCGGAAGGGTCGCGAGTTAGGGTAGCGCGTGATCTCCAAACTCCTGGTCGCCAACCGCGGCGAGATAGCGATCCGCGCGTTCCGTGCCGCCTACGAGATGGGCATCGCGACGGTCGCGGTGTACGCCTTCGAGGACCGCAACTCCCCGCACCGGCTCAAGGCCGACGAGTCGTATCAAATCGGTGAGCCCGGGCATCCGGTGCGGTCCTATCTCTCCATCGACGAGATCATCCGGGTGGCCCGCGACGCGGGTGCCGACGCGGTGTACCCGGGGTACGGATTCCTCTCGGAGAACCCGAATTTGGCGGCCGCGTGCGCCGCTGCGGGCATCACGTTCGTGGGACCGGGAGCACACGTCCTGGAACTGACCGGCAACAAGGCCCGCGCGATCGCGGCAGCCCGCGACGCGGGGCTGCCGGTGCTGGCGTCCTCGGAACCGTCGGCGTCGGTGGACGACCTGGTCGCCGCTGCGGGGCAGATGAGCTTTCCCTTGTTCGTCAAGGCGGTTTCCGGTGGCGGCGGTCGCGGCATGCGGCACGTCACCGACGCCGAGGGGCTGGCCGAGGCGATCGAGGCGGCCAGCCGCGAAGCGGAGTCCGCGTTCGGCGACCCGACGGTGTACCTCGAGCAGGCGGTGCTCAACCCGCGCCACATCGAGGTGCAGATCCTCGCCGACGCCAAGGGCAATGTCATCCACCTCTACGAGCGGGACTGCAGCGTGCAGCGGCGCCACCAGAAGGTGATCGAGCTCGCGCCGGCGCCGAATCTCCCGGATGAGTTGCGTACCAAGATGTGTGCCGACGCGGTGGCGTTCGCCCGCCGGATCGGCTACTCCTGCGCGGGCACCGTCGAGTTCCTGCTCGACGAGCGCGGCCACCACGTGTTCATCGAGTGCAATCCGCGGATCCAGGTCGAGCACACCGTCACCGAGGAGATCACCGACGTCGACCTGGTGGCCAGTCAGCTGCGCATCGCGGCGGGGGAGACCCTGGCCGACCTCGGGTTGAGCCAGGACGCGATCCAGATCCGGGGCGCGGCCATGCAGTGCCGCATCACCACCGAGGATCCGGCCAAGGGGTTCCGCCCGGACAGCGGCCGCATCACCGGTTACCGCTCGCCGGGTGGCGCCGGCATCCGCCTGGACGGCGGCACCAACCTGGGCGCGGAGATCGGTGCGCACTTCGACTCGATGCTGGTCAAGCTGACGTGCCGCGGCCGGGACTTCTCGACGGCCGTCGCCCGCGCGCGGCGCGCACTGGCCGAGTTCCGCATCCGTGGCGTGTCGACCAACATTCCGTTCCTGCTCTCGGTGGTCGACGATCCCGACTTCCGCGCCGGGCGGGTCACCACCTCGTTCATCGACGAACGGCCGCAGTTGCTGACCGGGCACGCCTCGGCCGACCGCGGATCCAAGATCATCAACTACCTCGCCGAGGTCACGGTCAACTCGCCGTACAAGGGCATCACCCGGGTGTACCCGCAGGACAAGTTGCCCGAGATCGACCTGGAGTCACCGCCGCCCTCGGGGAGCAAGCAGCGGCTGGTGCAGCTGGGGCCCGAGGGCTTCGCGGCTTGGCTGCGGGACTCGCCCGCCGTCGGGGTCACCGACACCACGTTCCGGGACGCGCATCAGTCGCTGCTGGCGACCAGGGTGCGCACCTCGGGTCTGCTCGCGGTGGCGCCGCACATCGCCAGGATGACCCCCGAGCTGCTGTCGCTGGAGTGCTGGGGCGGGGCGACCTACGACGTGGCGCTGCGGTTCTTGAAGGAGGACCCGTGGGAGCGGTTGGCCGCGCTGCGCGAGGTCGTGCCCAACATCTGTCTGCAGATGCTGCTGCGTGGCCGAAACACCGTGGGCTACACCCCGTATCCGGAGACGGTGACCGACGCCTTCGTCGAGGAGGCCACGGCCACGGGCATCGACGTCTTCCGTATCTTCGATGCGCTCAACAGCGTCGAGTCGATGCGTCCGGCGATCGACGCGGTCCGCGCGACCGGGACCGCGGTGGCGGAGGTGGCGATGAGCTACACCGGCGACCTGTCCGATCCGGGTGAGACGCTCTACACCCTGGACTACTATCTCGAACTGGCCGAGCAGATCGTCGACGCGGGCGCGCACGTGTTGGCGATCAAGGACATGGCCGGCCTGCTGCGGGCTCCCGCGGCGACCACGCTGGTGAGCGCGTTGCGCAGCCGGTTCGACCTTCCGGTGCACGTGCACACCCACGACACCCCGGGCGGTCAGCTGGCCACCTACGTCGCGGCCTGGCAGGCCGGTGCGAGCGCGGTCGACGGTGCGGCCGCACCACTGGCGGGCACCACCAGCCAGCCTTCGCTGTCATCGATCGTGGCGGCAGCCATGCACACGCGGTACGACACCGGGCTCTCGCTGCGCGCGGTGTGCGACCTCGAGCCGTACTGGGAGGCATTGCGAAAGGTCTACGCGCCCTTCGAGTCTGGATTGCCTTCGCCGACCGGTCGGGTGTACAGCCACGAGATTCCCGGTGGTCAGCTGTCGAATCTGCGCCAGCAGGCGATCGCGCTGGGGCTGGGCAATCGCTTCGAGGAAATCGAGGATGCGTACGCCGGCGCCGATCGGGTGCTTGGGCACCTGGTGAAGGTGACGCCGTCGAGCAAGGTGGTCGGCGACCTGGCGCTTGCGCTGGTGGGTGCCGGCGTCACCGCCGACGAGTTCGCGGCCGATCCGGCGCGATTCGACATCCCCGATTCGGTCATCGGGTTCCTGCGCGGTGAGCTCGGCGATCCGCCGGGCGGTTGGCCGGAACCGCTGCGCACCAAGGCACTTCAGGGACGTCCGCCGGCCAAGCCGGTCGCCGAACTGGGAGCGCAGGACGAGGAGCTGCTCGCGACACCGGGCCCCACCCGGCAGCGCACGCTGAACCGGCTGCTGTTCCCCGGCCCCACCAAGGAATTCGAGTCGCACCGCGAGATCTACGGCGACACGTCCCGGTTGTCGGCCAATCAGTTCTTCTACGGCCTGCGTCACGGTGACGAGCACCGCATCCAGATCGACAAGGGTGTCGACCTCATCATCGGGCTCGAGGCGATCTCCGAAACCGACGAACGCGGCATGCGCACCGTGATGTGCATCCTCAACGGGCAGCTGCGCCCCGTGGTGGTTCGCGACGAGAGCATCGCCGACACCGTCCCGGCGGCGGAGAAGGCGGACCGCACCAACGCCGACCACGTCGCGGCACCGTTCGCAGGCGTGGTCACCGTCAACGTCGCGTCCGGCGATCGGGTCAGCGCCGGTGAGACCATCGCGACCATCGAGGCCATGAAGATGGAGGCCGCGATCACCGCGCCGAGGGATGGGACCGTCGAACGCGTCGCGGTCTCGGCGACGGCTCAGGTCGAAGGCGGGGACCTGCTGGCGGTGATCTCCTCGGCGGGAGCGCAGCGAGCGGGGGAGCGAACCTGACCCGGATCGTCGGCGGTCGGTTCGGAGGGCGTCGAATCTCGGTGCCGCAGGCACGGTCCGGGCGCGGTACCCGGCCGACGACCGATCGCGTGCGCGAGTCGCTGTTCAACGTGCTCGACGCTCGCATGGACCTTTCCGGGCTCGCCGTGCTCGACCTGTACGCCGGCTCGGGTGCCCTCGGCCTGGAGGCGCTCTCGCGCGGCGCCGCGTCGGCGCTGTTCGTCGAGGCCGACCGGCGCGCGGCCGCGGTGATCTCCGACAACGCCGCCGCCCTCGGCGCCGCGGGGGCGACGGTGCGGTGCGGGACGGTCTCGGCGGTCCTCGCTGCAGGCGCGTCGCGCCCGGTCGACCTGGTGTTCGCCGATCCGCCGTACGAGGTGACCTCAGCCGAGGTGGAGGCGGTGCTGGCGGCCCTGGGCGAGAGCGGCTGGCTCAATCCGGGTGCCCTCGCGGTGGTGGAGCGCCCGGCGTCCGCCCCCGTGCTGGGCTGGCCGGCCGGCTGGACCGCGGGCCGGGATCGCCGTTATGGCGACACCCGCCTGGAGTTCGGTGAGTTCGAGTCCTGAGCCGGTGGCGTACCGTGCTCGACCATGAGTGGCGCCGTATGCCCAGGCTCGTTCGACCCCGTGACCCTCGGCCACGTCGACGTGTTCGAGCGGGCGGCCGCACAATTCGACGAGGTGATCGTCGCGGTGCTGGTGAACCCGAACAAGTCGGGGATGTTCACCGTCGAGGAGCGCCTCGAGCTGATCCGTGAATCCACGGCCCACCTGCCAAACGTGCGCGCGGAGAGCGGCACGGGGCTGGTGGTCGACTTCGTGACCTCCCGGGGATTGACGGCGATCGTCAAGGGGCTGCGCACGGGTACGGACTTCGAGTACGAGGTCCAGATGGCGCAGATGAACAGGCATGTCGCGGGTGTCGACACCTTCTTCGTGGCGACCAATCCGCAGTACGCCTTCGTGTCGTCCTCGCTGGCCAAGGAAGTCGCGTTGCTCGGTGGTGACGTCTCGAAGTTGCTGCCGGAGCCAGTCAACGTACGGCTGCGGCTCAAGCTCGCCGAACACTGAGATCCTCCGATGGCGCGGAAACCGCGACTCACCGGCGTGGCCTCCCTAGTCACACGGGTAACAGCAGGCACACTGGTAACGACCAACTAGGCCGGGAGGGTGTTGCCGTGTACCGAGTATTTGAGGCGCTCGACGAACTCGGAGCGATCGTCGAGGAAGCCCGCGGTGTGCCGATGACGGCTGGCTGCATGGTGCCGCGTGGCGACGTGCTCGAATTGCTGGACGACATCAAGGACGCCATCCCCGGCGAGCTCGACGACGCCCAGGACGTCCTCGATGCCCGTGACGGGATGTTGCGCGAGGCCAAGGACCATGCCGACTCGATGGTCGCCAACGCGACCGCCGAGGCGGACTCGCTGCTGAATCACTCCCGCGCCGAGGCAGACCGCATCCTGTCCGACGCAAAGGGCCAGGCCGACCGCATGGTCGCCGAGGCGCGCCAGCACAGCGAGCGCATGGTCATCGAGGCCCGCGAGGAAGCCAACCGGATCATGATGACGGCCAAGCGCGAGTACGAGGCCAGCACCGGACGCGCCAAGGCCGAGGCCGACCGCCTCATCGAGAACGGCAACATCTCCTACGAGAAGGCCGTGCAGGAGGGCATCAAGGAGCAGCAGCGCCTGGTGTCGCAGACCGAGATCGTGCAGACCGCGACCGCGGAGGCCACCCGGTTGATCGACACCGCCCACGCCGAGGCCGACCGCCTGCGCGGGGAATGCGACATCTACGTCGACAGCAAGCTGGCCGAGTTCGAGGACTACCTCAACGGCACGCTGCGCTCGGTGGGACGGGGCCGCCATCAGCTGCGGACCGCCGCGGGCACCCACGACTACGCACAGCGGTAGCCCGCGCGACGGATTCGGTCGCGTCGGGCCTCGGCCGTAGGATCGTCGAATGGCTGGGAAGTCGAATCATGCTGCGCGCGATCGTGCCCGAAGCGGCCCGCGATCACCGTTCGTCCTGGACATAGCCCGACTGGGCCGGCGGCCCGGCTCGATGGTGACCGTCGAGGAGACGGTGCCGGCGCCGTTCCGCATCGGCGTCGAACTCGTCGCGATCCCCGAGGGCGCACCGGTCGATCTCGATCTGCGTCTGGAATCGGTGTCGGAGGGCGTGCTGGTCAGCGGCACGGTGTATGCGCCCACCACGGGCGAGTGCGCACGCTGCCTGATGCCGGTCACCGGTGACGTGGAGATCTACCTCACCGAATTGTTCGCCTACCCCGACAGCACCACCGAGGCCACCACCGACGAAGAGGAGATCGGGCGGGTGGTGTCGGACTCGTCCGGTGACACCGTCGACCTCGATCAGCCGATCATCGACGCCGTGGGCATGGAGCTGCCGTTCTCCCCGCTGTGCCGCGACGACTGTCCGGGACTGTGCCCGGAATGCGGCGTCCCGCTTGCTGACTTCGACGGGTCCAACGGCACCGATCCCGTGCCGCACGTCCACGACGTGATCGACCCACGGTGGGCCAAGCTGGCGGCCATGACGGCCGAGGAGGAGCCGCCGGCGCCGGGAGGCCGCGAGTGACGGTCGATCGGACACCGCTGCTCGAGGCGCTTGGCGTCGACCTGCCCGAGGACCTGCTCACCCTGGCACTGACCCACCGCAGCTACGCCTACGAGGCGGGCGGTCTGCCCACCAACGAACGCCTCGAGTTCCTCGGCGACGCGGTGCTCGGTCTCGTCATCACCGCCGAGATCTTCACCAAGTACCCCGACCGCAGCGAAGGCGAGCTGGCGAAGCTGAAGTCCGCCGTGGTCAACACTCAGGCGCTGGCGCGGATCGCCAGGAATCTGACCGACGACGGCCTGGGCGCCTACCTGCTGCTCGGCCGCGGCGAGATCGGCAGCGGCGGAGCGCAGAAGGCCAACCTCCTCGCCGACGCCGTCGAGTCGCTGCTCGGCGCGACCTACGTCCACCACGGACACGAGGTCGCGGGCGAGGTGATCGTGCGGCTGTTCTCCGACGCGCTCGACGCCGCTGCCAACCTCGGGGCCGGTCTGGACTGGAAGACCAGCCTGCAGGAGCTGGCCGCCGCCCGCCGGCTGGGGGTCCCCGCATACGTCGTCACCTCGACCGGTCCCGAGCATGACAAGCACTTCACTGCCCGCGCCGTGGTCAACGGCGAGGACTGCGGCCACGGCGAGGGGCACACCAAGAAGGAAGCCGAGCAGCAGGCCGCCGCCGCTGCCTACGAGGCGCTCAAGGTGCTCGGCGACGCCGTCCCTGCCAACGGGACGCCCCCCGTCACCGAGCTCGCGCGGGATGCCTGAGCTTCCCGAGGTCGAGGTCGTCCGCCGCGGTCTCGCCGCCCACGTCGTCGGACGGACGATCACCGCGGTCCGCGTCAACCATCCGCGCGCGGTGCGCCGCCACGAGCTCGGTCCGACCGATCTGACGGCGCGCCTGCTCGACAACGTCGTCACCGGCACGGGGCGCCGGGGCAAGTACCTGTGGCTGACGCTCGCCAGCGGCGACGCCCTGGTGGTGCATCTCGGAATGAGCGGTCAGATGCTGCTCGGGCCGGTCGCGCGGACCGAACACCTGCGGGTGGCCACGCTGCTCGACGATGGCACGGCGATGAGCTTCGTCGACCAGCGCACGTTCGGCGGATGGATGATCGCCGACCTCGTCACCGTCGACGGCACCGAGGTGCCCGTACCCGTCGCCCATGTCGCGCGGGACCCGCTGGACCCGCTCTTCGACGTCGCGTCGGTGGTGAAGGTATTGCGGGGCAAGCACTCCGAGATCAAACGACAGCTGCTGGACCAGACGGTCGTCTCGGGCATCGGCAACATCTACGCCGACGAGTCGCTGTGGCGGGCCAAGGTCAACGGAGCGCGCATCGCCGAGACGCTGACCAAGCCGACGCTGGCTTCCATCCTCGGGCACGCCGCCGACGTGATGCGCGACGCGCTGAGCCAGGGCGGCACGTCGTTCGACTCGCTGTACGTCAACGTCAACGGCGAGTCGGGATACTTCGACCGGTCGCTGGACGCCTACGGCCGAGAGGGCGAGCCCTGCCGGCGGTGCGGCGCGGTGATGCGCCGCGACAGGTTCATGAACCGCTCCTCGTTCTACTGTCCGAAATGCCAGCCGCGACCGCGGCGTTGATGACCACGTCTCGCCATGCGAGCAGAGAGGGGAACCACATGACGGATCTGTGGGTCGAACGCACGGGCGTGCGCCGCTACACCGGTCGAAGCACCCGCGGTGCCGAGGTGCTCGTCGGCTCCGAGGACGTCGAGGGGGTGTTCACCCCAGGGGAGTTGCTCAAGATCGCGCTCGCCGCGTGCAGCGGTATGAGCAGCGACCACGCATTGCGCACCCGCCTCGGCGACGACTACCAGGCGACCGTGCGGGTGTCCGGGCCCGCCGACCGCGAGCAGGAGCGCTATCCGCTCCTCGAGGAGCAACTCGAGGTCGACCTCTCGGGGCTGTCCGAGGAGGAGATCCGCAAGCTCAAGACCATCGTCGAGCGATCCATCGACAAGGTGTGCACCGTCGGTCGCACGCTGAAGTCGGGCACCGAGGTGACGTTCGAGGTCGCCGATGAGCCGCTCGTGCGACGAGAAACGGCCGCCGATGAGCCGCTTGCGCGACGAGAAACGGTCGCCGAGAAGTGATTCCGCCGGCCGGCGAGGACGTCCGTCTGTCGGCCTGGGTGCACGGCCGCGTCCAGGGCGTCGGGTTTCGCTGGTGGACGCGTGCCAGGGCACTCGAGCTCGGGCTCACCGGATACGCGGCCAACAAGGACGACGGCCGCGTGCACGTGGTGGCCCGAGGACCCCGGGCCGCATGCCAGCGGCTGCTGGACCTGTTGCAGGGCGGTACCACGCCGGGCCGGGTGGACACCGTGGTCTATGACTGGGCGGCCGCCGGCGAGGAGATGACCGGGTTCGTCGAACGCTGACCGGCTGGCCGGGCTCCGCCCGGTGTGGCCGGTATTGTGGCACGTCATGCATCTGAAGAGTCTGACGCTGAAGGGCTTCAAGTCCTTCGCTTCGCCGACGACTCTGCGCTTCGAACCGGGCATCACGTGCGTCGTGGGACCCAACGGATCGGGCAAGTCGAACGTCGTCGACGCCCTGACGTGGGTGATGGGCGAACAGGGCGCGAAGACGTTGCGCGGCGGCAAGATGGAGGACGTCATCTTCGCCGGCACGTCGTCGCGGGCCCCGCTCGGTCGGGCCGAGGTGACGCTGACGATCGACAACTCCGACAATGCCCTGCCGATCGAGTACTCCGAGGTGTCGATCACCCGCCGGATGTTCCGCGACGGTGCCGGTGAGTACGAGATCAACGGCAGCAGCTGCCGATTGATGGACGTCCAGGAACTGCTGAGCGACTCCGGCATCGGCCGTGAGATGCACGTCATCGTCGGCCAGGGCAAGCTCTCCGAGATCCTCGAATCCCGCCCGGAGGACCGGCGCGCGTTCATCGAGGAGGCCGCCGGTGTGCTCAAGCACCGCAAGCGCAAGGAGAAGGCGGTCCGCAAGCTCGACTCCATGTCGGCGAACCTGAACCGGCTCTCCGATCTGACCACCGAGTTGCGCCGTCAGCTCAAGCCGCTGGGACGCCAGGCCGAGATGGCGCGGCGCGCCCAGACCATCCAGGCCGACCTGCGTGACGCGCGGCTGAGACTGGCGGCCGACGACCTGGTCACCCGGCGTACCGAGTTCGACGACACCAACCAGGCCGAGACCACGCTGCGACGAGAGCACGACGAGATCACCGCCCGGCTGGATACCGCGACCCTGGAGCTGACCGCCCACGAGACCGCCGTCTCGGGACTCAGCGGCCGCGCCGAGGCCGCGCAGCAGACCTGGTTCCGGCTCTCGGCGCTGGCCGAACGGGTGGGTGCGACCGTGCGGATCGCCGCCGAGCGCACGCAGATGCTCGACGCCGACGCCGATCGGTCCCAGGGCGCCGATCCCGAGGCGCTGGAGGCCCAGGCCGACGAGGTCGCCGAGCGCGAGCGGGAGTTGCTGTTCGAGTTGGCGGAGTCCCGCGAGCGCCAGGAGTACGCCCGCGCCGAGCTCAGCGAACGCGAACGCATGGCGGCCGAGGCCGAACGCGCACATCTGGCGGCCGCCCGTGCCGAGGCCGACCGCCGGGAGGGGCTGGCCAGGCTGGCCGGTCAGGTCGACACCATGCGCACCCGCGTCGAGTCGATCGACGAGGGGGTGGCCCGGCTCACCGTGGCCATCGAAGAGGCCGCGATGCGGGTGGAGCAGACCAGCGCGCAGTTCGACGAGGTCCAGAGCCGGGTCGCCGAGCTGGACGCGGGCGAGGTCGGCCTCGACGAGCAGCACGACCGCACCGTGAGCGCCCTGCGGCTGGCCGACGAGCGGGTCACCGAGCTGCAGGCAGCCGAGCGCGCGGCCGAGCGGCGGGTGGCGTCACTGCGGGCGCGCATCGATGCCCTCGCCGTCGGGCTGGACCGCAAGGACGGTGCGGCGTGGTTGCAGAAGCACCACGGCGGTCCCGGCCTGTTCGGATCGGTGGCGCAGATGCTGCGCGTCCACCCCGGACACGAGTCGGCCATCGCCGCCGTGCTGGGGTCGGCGGCCGACGCGCTGGCGGCCGAGGACTTCGGCGCCGCCCGCGCCGCGGTCGACGCGCTGAAGGAGGCCGATGGCGGCCGCGCCGCCCTCGTCTTCGGTGATTGGCCCGAAAGTCCGGTCGCGCAACGGGATTCGGATGAGCTGCTGCCCGATGGCGCACAGTGGGCGCTGGACCTGGTCGAACCGTCACCCCGCTTGCGCGGAGCGGTCGCGGCGTTGCTGGCGCGGGTCGTGGTGGTGCCCGATCTGGTCGCCGCACTGGACCTGGTGGCGGCCCGCCCGGCGTTGCGGGCAGTCACCCCCGACGGTGACCTGGTCGGTGCGGGCCTGCTCACCGGCGGTTCGGACCGCAAGCCGAGCACGCTGGAGATCTCCTCGGAGATCGACAAGGCGCGCAGCGAACTCGCCGATTCCGAACGACAGGTCTCCGAGTTGGCCGCCGCCCTGTCGGGCGCCCTTGCCGAGCAGGCGTCGCGCCAGGACGCCGCCGAGGACGCCCTTGCGGCGCTCAACGAATCCGACGCCGCCATCTCCGCGATCTACGAGCAACTCGGCAGGTTGGGTCAGGACGCCAGGGCCGCCGACGAGGAGTGGCAGCGGCTCATCGGGCAACGCAACGAGCTCGAGGCGGGCCGGGTCAAGACGGTCGAGGAGCTCACCGGGCTCGAGGAGCGCCTGCGCAACGCGCAGGAGGAGCCGATGTTCGACGCCGAGCCGGTCGACCGGCAGGAGTCGGTGGCGGCTGCCGAGGAAGCCAGGGCCGCCGAGTTCGAGGCGCGACTCGCGGTGCGTACCGCCGAGGAGCGCGCCAACGCCGTTCGAGGACAAGCGGATTCACTTCGTCGTGCAGCGGCCGCCGAACGCGAGGCACGGGTGCGCGCGCAACGGGCGCGCGAAGCCCGCGAACACGCCGCCGCCGTTGCCGCCGCCGTCGCGGAATCGGGCCGGCTGGTCGCCGCGCGGCTGGCCACCGCGGTCGCCGTGGCGGGCCGCACCCGCGACGGGCTCGCCGCCGAGCGCAGCCATCGCGCCGAGGCGCTGAACCGGGTGCGCCAGGAGGTCAACGAACTCAGCGCCAGACTCGCCGCGCTGACCGACTCGCTGCACCGTGACGAGGTCGCCAAGGCGCAGGCGGCGCTACGCATCGAACAGCTCGAGCAGCAGGCGCTCGAACAGTTCGGCATGGCCACCGACGACCTCGTCGAGGAGTACGGGCCGCATGTCCCGCTGCCCCCGACCGAGTTGGAGATGGCCGAGTACGAGCAGGCCAGGGAGCGCGGCGAACAGGTGACGGCACCGGCCCCGATGCCGTTCGACCGGCCCACCCAGGAGCGGCGCGCGAAGAAGGCCGAGCGCGAGCTCGCCGAGCTCGGCCGGGTGAATCCCCTCGCGCTGGAGGAGTTCGCGGCCCTCGAGGAGCGCTACAACTTCCTGTCCACCCAGCTCGAGGACGTCAAGGCGGCACGCAAGGATCTGCTCGACGTCATCACCGATGTCGACGACCGCATCCTGCAGGTGTTCTCCGAGGCCTACGCCGACGTGGAGCGGGAGTTCACCCAGGTGTTCGCCACGCTGTTTCCCGGCGGGGAGGGCCGCCTCGTCCTCACCAACCCCGACGACATGCTCACCACGGGCATCGAGGTGGAGGCCCGGCCGCCCGGCAAGAAGATCAAGCGGCTGTCGTTGCTGTCCGGTGGCGAGAAGTCCCTGACCGCCGTGGCGATGCTCGTCGCCATCTTCCGGGCCCGGCCGTCGCCGTTCTACGTGATGGACGAGGTCGAGGCCGCACTCGACGACGTCAACCTGCGACGGCTGATCAGCCTGTTCGAGCAGCTGCGGGAAGTCTCCCAGCTCATCGTCATCACCCACCAGAAGCCGACGATGGAGATCGCCGACGCCCTGTACGGCGTCACCATGCGCGGTGACGGCATCACGACGGTGATCTCGCAGCGCATGCGCGGTCAGGAGCTCGTCACCGCGCCGAGCTGACCCGGCCCACGGGCGCATGCGCGCCGTCCCGGCGCCGGGGGTGGTCGATCGTGGCCTGGCACCCTGAGACAATGACCCGGTGACGCAAGGTCAGCTGATAGGTCTCTGGATCGCACTAGCGGTCATCGCCGTAATCGTCGTCGTGGCGCTGGTCGTCGGGCTGGTGCGCTACCGGCGGCGACGGATCAGCCTGTCGTCGCAGGACGGCGCGACGGCACTCGACGAGCCCGTCGACAGATCCGGTGGCTACACCGCGTCGTCCCCGATTTCGTTCTCCCAGTCGACCGGCACCCTCGAACCGCCCCCGACCCGGGTGGCACCGCCGCTGGACACCAGCGGTCTGCCCGCGGTGGGCGATGACGCCACCATCCCGCGGGACGCGCCGAAGCGGTCGATCTCGGACGTGCAGCTGCCAGAGCCGACTGCGCCGGAGGCGCCAACGGCTGCGACGGCGCCGGAGGCGCCAACGGCTGCGACGGCGCCCCCAGCTCCAGAGGCCCCCGTCGAAGCCGAGGTCGCGGCGGAACCGGTGACGGTCGAGCCGTCGGTGATCGAGTCGATCGAGCCGGCGGACGGCAGGCTCGAGCGACTGCGTGGCCGGCTGGCCAAGTCGCAGAACGCGCTCGGCCGCAGCATGCTCGGTCTGCTCGGCGGAGGCGATCTCGACGAGGAGTCGTGGGAGGAAATCGAGGACACCCTCCTGGTCGCCGATCTGGGGCCGGTCGTGACGGAGTCGGTGATCACCGCGCTGCGCGCCAGGATGGCCGCCACCAGCGTGCGCTCGGAGGCCGACGCGCGTGCCGTGCTCCGCGAGGTGTTGGTCAAGGAGTTGCGGCCCGAGCTGGACCGCTCGATCAGGGCACTGCCGCACGCCGACAAGCCGTCGGTACTGCTCGTCGTCGGCGTCAACGGCACCGGCAAGACGACGACCGTCGGCAAGCTGGCCCGGGTGCTGGTCGCCGACGGCAGACGCGTCGTGCTCGGCGCGGCCGACACGTTCCGCGCTGCGGCGGCCGATCAGCTGCAGAGCTGGGCGGCCCGGGTCGGTGCCGAGGTGGTGCGCGGCCCGGAGGGGGCTGATCCCGCGTCGGTGGCCTTCGACGCGGTCGACCAGGGCATCGCCTCCGGTGCCGACGTGGTCGTGATCGACACCGCGGGCAGGTTGCACACCAAGACCGGTCTGATGGACGAGCTCGGCAAGGTCAAGCGCGTCGTCACCAAGCGCGCGGTGGTCGACGAGGTGCTGCTGGTGCTGGACGCCACCATCGGGCAGAACAGCTTGCCCCAGGCTCGGGTGTTCGCCGAGGTCGTCGAGATCACCGGTGTCGTGCTGACCAAGCTCGACGGGACTGCCAAGGGCGGCATCGTCTTTCGGGTGCAGCAGGAACTCGGGGTGCCGGTCAAGCTGGTCGGTCTGGGGGAGGGGCCCGACGATCTCGCGCCGTTCGAGCCGGCGGCGTTCGTGGATGCCCTGCTGGGGTCCTGACGTCGCGATTAACGTCGACGAAACGAAATCCGTCGATCCGTTCACATCGGTGAAACACAGCCGCGTCATCGGCGAAACAACGAGTGCGCAAAGTCTTGGCCTAGGTCATCGGTGACTAACCGTGGCATGGGCGAAGGAGGAACCTGCGAGTGGACGGCTTTCCGGTAATGGGTGTTCCCGATACGGGGGACACGGCATGGATGTTGGCGAGCGCCGCGCTCGTGCTGTTGATGACGCCGGGTCTGGCGTTCTTCTACGGCGGTATGGTCCGCGCCAAGGGCGTGCTCAACATGCTGATGATGAGCGTCAGCGCCATGGGCGTGGTGACCGTGTTGTGGGTGCTCTACGGCTACTCGATGGCCTTCGGCACCGACAAGTTCAACTTCGTCGGTGATCCGACCCAGTACTGGGGTCTGAAGGGACTCATCGGCGGGACCTACCTGCAGCTCAAGCCGACCGACGCGGCGGTCTCCATCCCGCTGGCCGGCACCATTCCGATGACCGTGTTCGTCGCCTTCCAGCTGATGTTCGCCATCATCACCGTCGCCCTGATCTCCGGTGCGGTGGCCGACCGGCTGAAGTTCAGTGGCTGGCTGCTGTTCTCGGCGCTGTGGGCGACCATCGTCTACTTCCCGGTGGCGCACTGGGTGTTCGCGTTCGACGGGGTCACCGGTGAGAAGGGTGGCTGGATCGCCAACCAGCTCAAGGCCATCGACTTCGCCGGTGGTACCGCGGTGCACATCAACTCGGGTACCGCGGGCCTGGTGCTGGCGATCATCCTCGGCAAGCGCATCGGCTGGCCCGGCACCATGATGCGTCCGCACAACCTGACGTTCGTCATGCTGGGTGCCGGCCTGCTGTGGTTCGGCTGGTACGGCTTCAACGCCGGTTCGGCGGTGGGCTCCAACGGCATCGCCGGCGCGACGTTCATCACCACGACCATCGCCACGGGTGCCGCGATGCTCGGATGGCTTCTCACCGAACGCATTCGGGACGGTCACGCCACCACGCTCGGCGCGGCGTCGGGCATCGTGGCCGGTCTGGTCGCGATCACCCCGTCCTGTTCCTCGGTGAATGCCATTGGGGCACTGATCATCGGCGTGCTGGCCGGCGTGGTCTGCGCGCTCGCCGTCGGACTGAAGTTCAAGCTCGGCTTCGACGACTCGCTCGACGTCGTCGGCGTCCACCTCGTCGGTGGTCTCCTCGGCACGCTCATGGTCGGCCTGGTCGCCGCTCCCGAGGCGCCCGCGGCGGTCGCGGGACTGTTCTACGGTGGCGGGTTCGACCAGTTGATCAAGCAGGCAATCGGCGCGTTCGCCGTGCTCGCGTACTCGGCCATCGGCACCGCCATCATCGCGTTGGTCGTGAAGTACACGATCGGTCTGCGTCTCGACCCCGAGGACGAGAGCAACGGCATCGACGAGGCCGAGCATGCGGAAACGGCTTATGAACTCGCGTGATCGGGAACAATTGACAGGGACTTGGAAGGAACCGACTAAATGAAGCTGATCACCGCGATCGTCAAGCCGTTCACCTTGGAGGACGTCAAGACGGGCCTCGAGCAGGCGGGCATCCTCGGCATGACCGTCAGCGAGGTGCAGGGCTACGGCAGGCAGAAGGGTCACACCGAGGTCTACCGCGGAGCGGAGTACTCCGTCGACTTCGTGCCGAAGGTGCGTGTCGAGGTCCTGGTGGACGAGTCCGCCGTCGACAAGGTGGTGGACGTCATCGTTCAAGCTGCCCGCACCGGCAAGATCGGTGATGGCAAGGTGTGGGTGAGTCCCGTTGACACCGTCGTCCGCGTGCGGACCGGTGAGCGGGGAAGCGACGCCATTTGACGCAGGAGTGATCTAAGCGTCGTCTCCCGGACGCGCATCGAGGAATCAGTCAACAGCACGTCCGGGGAGGACCGAGATGATCAAGAAGACACCAGATCCCGCCGCCGGTGCCCCTCGCTGGGAGCCACCGGCGGCGGGGTCGTCGCGTCCGGCCACCGATCTGGCCACCGCCGCCGAACAGTTGCTCAGCGGCGGTGCCCGGCTCGACTCCGCGGCGCTGCGTGACGCTCTGCTCGATCTGCACGAATTCTGGCTCACCACCAAGGCTGCCGAGATCGGCATCACGTCGACCAGTGGGTTCGCCATCGTCGCCACCGGCGGTCTTGGGCGCGGTGAACTGCTGCCGTACTCCGACCTGGATCTCACGCTGGTCCACGACGACATGCCCCGTGACGTGGTGTCGCAGGTGGCCGAACTGCTCTGGTATCCGTTGTGGGACGCCAACATTCACATCGACCACAGCGTCCGCACCGTTCCCGAGGCGCTCACCGTTGCGAGCCAGGACATCTCGGCGGGGCTGGCGATGCTCGACGCCCGCCACATCGCCGGTGACGCCGACCTGTCGGCGCTACTGGTCGGTGGAGCCCGGCGCCAGTGGCGGACCGGCATCGCGCCACGCTTCGAGGAGCTCGTCGCACACACCCGCGCGCGCTGGGAACGCAGCGGGCAGATCGCCCATCGCGCCGAACCCGACCTGAAGAACGGCCGCGGTGGATTGCGCGACGTCCAGCTGCTCAACGCGCTGGCCATCGCCCAGCTGGCCGATGCCTACCCGAGCCGCTCGCTGGCCTCGCCAACCGGTTCCCTTGGCGACGCGCACCTCGCGCTGCTCAACGTCCGCACCGAGCTGCACCGCGTGTCGCGACGTGGCAGGGAGATGCTGCTGGCCCAGTACGCCGACGAGATCGGTGCCGCGCTGCACATCGGTGATCGGTTCGATCTGGCCAGGATGCTCAGCGACGCCGCCCGCACCATCAGCTACTACGTCGACGCCGGCATCCGCACGGCCTCGAATGCGTTGCCGCGCCGCGGTTTGTCGGCACTGCGGCGCCCGGTGCGCCGCCCGGTCGACGAGGGCGTCATCGAGTACGGCGGCGAGATCATGCTCGCTCGCGACGCCCGTCCCGAACGCGATCCCGGTCTGATCCTGCGCGTCGCGGCCGCCTCGGCGACCACCGGTCTGCCGATGTCCGCGTCGACCCTGAGCCGGCTGGCCGAGACCGCGCCGGAGCTGCGCACGCCGTGGCCCCGCCAGGCCCTCAAGGATCTGCTGGTCATGCTGGGCGCTGGACCTGCCGCGGTATCCACCATCGAGGCGCTCGACCGAACGGGACTGTGGGGCAGGCTGTTTCCCGAGTGGGGTGCGGTCCGCGACCTGCCGCCGCGCGACGTGGTCCACATCTGGACGGTGGACCGGCACCTGGTCGAAACCGTTTCGCGGGCAAGTGCATTCACCACGCGTGTGTCGCGTCCCGACCTGCTGGTGCTGGGAGCCCTCACCCACGACATCGGCAAGGGGCGCGGCGGTGACCACAGTGTCATCGGTGCCGATCTGGCCACCCAGATCGGCACCCGGCTCGGCCTGTGGCCGTCGGACGTCGCACTGCTGTCGAAGATGGTGCGCTATCACCTGCTGTTGCCCGATACCGCGACCCGCCGCGATCTGCAGGACCCCAAGGTGATCTCGGCCGTCGTCGATGCCCTGGACGGTGACCCGGTGCTGCTCGAGTTGCTGCACGCGCTGGCCGAGGCGGACTCCCTGGCCACCGGCCCGGGAGTCTGGGGGGACTGGAAGGCCTCGCTGATCGGCGATCTGGTGCGCCGCTGCCGCCTGGTGGTGGCGGGCGAACCACTGCCGCAGCCCGACCCCATCGAGCCGCGTCACCTCACCCTGGCTGCCGACGGCGGGGTGCACGTGGAACTGGTGGCCGGTGACGGTGCGCACGTCTTCGACGTGGCGATGATCGCCCCGGACCGTCGCGGGCTGCTGTCCAAGGCGGCCGCCGTGCTGGCGCTGAACTCGCTGCGGGTGCACTCCGCATCGGTCAACAGCCACGACGGTGCGGCGATCAACACGTTCGTGGTGTCACCGCACTTCGGTTCACCGCCTGCGGCAGAATTGCTGCGCGAGCAGTTCGTCCTGGCGCTGGGGGGTGACCTCGACGTCCTCGGCGCCCTGGAGCGTCGCGATCGCGATTCCGCCGCGACGGTGACGACGCGGGCCGGGGACATCCCGGACGCCGTGCCCATCAATGCCCCCGCGCCGCCGCGCATCCTGTGGTTCGACGGCACCTCGCCCGGCGAGTTCGTGCTGCAGATCCGCAGCACCGACCGGGCCGGACTGCTGGCCAGGCTTACCGCTGTCATCGAGCGTGACGGGCTGGACGTCGCCTGGGCGAAGGTCACCACGCTCGGATCGTCGGTCGTCGACGCGTTCGGGCTGGTGGTGCCCGCGCTGACCGGCGACGATGCGCCGCGGGACACCGAGCACGACTACGTGCGGGCGCGGGAGGAACTCGAACGCGA
Source organism: Mycolicibacterium sichuanense (assembly GCF_033741125.1). Lineage (NCBI taxonomy): Bacteria > Bacillati > Actinomycetota > Actinomycetes > Mycobacteriales > Mycobacteriaceae > Mycobacterium > Mycolicibacterium sichuanense. Next base: position 1,292,160 of record NZ_JAWQPU010000001.1, read on the forward strand.
CCTCTATGCGGTGCTGCCCGCCCCCGGCCCGGCCAAGGCCGTGCCCGAGGCCAGCTAGCGGCGGTGGGTCGGGGTTCCCCGGTCGGCGCGCCCGGCTAGGCTAACGACGTGTTTGAATCCCTGTCCGACCGATTGACCGGGGCCCTGTCGGGCCTGCGCGGCAAGGGTCGGCTCACCGACGCCGACATCGACGCCACGGCGCGCGAGATCCGGCTGGCCCTGCTCGAGGCGGACGTCTCGCTGGCCGTCGTGCGTGCCTTCATCGCCCGGGTCAAGGACCGTGCCAAGGGCGCGGAGGTCTCCGGCGCGCTCAACCCGGCGCAGCAGGTCGTCAAGATCGTCAACGACGAACTGGTCGCCATCCTCGGCGGTGAGACCAGGACGATCCGCTACGCCAAGACGCCTCCGACCGTCATCATGCTCGCGGGCCTGCAGGGTTCCGGCAAGACCACGCTGGCCGGCAAGCTCGCCAAGTGGTTCAAGGGCCAGGGCCACACGCCGCTGCTGGTGGCCTGCGACCTGCAGCGCCCCGGCGCCGTCAACCAGCTGCAGATCGTCGGTGAGCGAGCTGGCGTCCAGGTGTTCGCCCCGCATCCCGGTGTGTCGCCGGGCGGCGAGGACATCGCGGCGATGAAGGCCGGCGATCCCGTGTCCGTCGCGGCCGCGGGTCTGGCCGAGGCCAGGGCCAAGCACTTCGACGTCGTCATCGTCGACACCGCGGGCCGTCTCGGCATCGACGAGGAGTTGATGGCGCAGGCCGGCGCCATCCGCGACGCCGTCGATCCCGACGAGGTGCTGTTCGTCCTCGACTCGATGATCGGTCAGGACGCGGTCACCACCGCCGAGGCCTTCCGCGAGGGCGTCGGCTTCACCGGCGTCGTGCTGACCAAGCTCGACGGCGACGCCCGCGGCGGCGCCGCGCTGTCGGTCCGCGAGATCACCGGCGTGCCGATCCTGTTCGCCTCCGACGGCGAGAAGCTCGAGGACTTCGACGTCTTCCACCCCGACCGGATGGCCAGCCGCATCCTGGGCATGGGTGACGTACTCACCCTCATCGAGCAGGCCGAGCAGCACTTCGACGCCCAGAAGGCCGAGGAGGCCGCCGCCAAGATCGGCTCGGGCGAGCTGACGCTGGAGGACTTCCTCGAGCAGATGCTGATGATCCGCAAGATGGGGCCGATCGGAAATCTGCTCGGCATGCTTCCCGGCGCCGGTCAGATGAAGGACGCCCTGGCCGCGGTCGACGACACCCAGCTCGACCGCGTGCAGGCCATCATCCGCGGTATGACGCCCGCCGAGCGCGCCGATCCCAAGATCATCAACGCCTCCCGTCGGTTGCGCATCGCCAACGGCTCCGGTGTGACGGTCTCCGAGGTGAATTCGCTCGTCGACCGGTTCTTCGACGCCCGCAAGATGATGTCGCAGATGGCTGGCCAGATGGGAATGCCGTTCGGGCGCAAGGGATCCACCCGCAAGGCCGCCAAGGGCAAGAACAAGCAGGCCGGCAAGAAGAAGGGCAACCGGGGGCCCACCCCACCGAAGGTCGGCAACCCGATCGGCGCAGGCGGTCTGCCGGCGGGGTTCCCAGATCTGTCCAACATGCCCAAGGGGCTCGACGAGCTGCCGCCAGGGCTGGCCAACATCGATCTGTCGAAGCTGAAGTTCCCCGGCCAGAAGTAGCGTGGCCGCGTTCCACCTCCGTGGACGGGGGTTGCCAGACGGCGAACCCGTCGAGTGGTGGGTAGTCGACGGTGTCCTCAGCGCCGAACCCGTGGCAGGCGCCGAGACCGTCTTCGGAGCCGACGGCGCCAGCGGGTGGATCATCGCAGGCCTGGTCGACGCGCACTGCCACGTGGGGCTCGGGCACGACGGCCCGACCGACCTCGACGAGGCCATCGCGCAGGCTGAGACCGAACGTGGCGTCGGTGCGCTGCTGTTGCGCGACGCGGGCTCACCCGTCGACACCCGCAGCCTCGACGATCGCGCGGACCTGCCCCGGTTGATCCGCGCGGGACGGCATCTGGCCCGGCCGAAGCGCTACATCCCCCGGCTGCCGCTCGACGTCGAGGACGAGTCGCAACTTCCCGCTGCGGTTGCCGAACAGGCCCGGCGCGGTGACGGCTGGGTGAAGCTGGTCGGCGACTGGATCGACAGGGCCGTGGGTGATCTCACGCCGCTGTGGTCCGACGACGTGCTCGTCGAGGCCATCGCCGCCGCGCATTCGCAAGGGGCCAGGGTGACGGCCCACGTCTTCGGCGAGGATGCCCTGCCCGGTCTGATCAACGCGGGCATCGACTGCATCGAACACGGCACCGGCATCACCGACGACGTCATCGCGCTCATGCTCGACCGCGGCACCGCACTGGTGCCCACCCTGATCAACATCGAGAACTTCCCCGGCATCGCCGACGCCGCGGACAAGTACCCCAGCTATGCCAGGCACATGCGGGATCTGTACGCCACCTGCAAGGGACGGGTCGCCGCCGCGCACGACGCCGGTGTCCCCATCTATGCCGGAACCGATGCCGGCGGGATGATCGCCCACGGCCGGATCGCCGACGAGGTCGAGGCGCTGACCACCGTCGGCATGACTGCGACGGCAGCTCTGGGCGCGGCCTGCTGGGATGCCAGGGCGTGGCTCGGCAGGCCAGCGTTGGAGCACGGCGCGTCGGCCGATCTGGTCTGCTACGCCGAGGACCCGCGCATCCCCGGGGTGCTGAACCATCCGTCGCGAATCATCCTGCGCGGCCGCGTCTTTCCCCCGCGAGCAGACGCATGAGGCCCGCAAGTGCCCGCATCGGGGGCCGTTTGCGTCTGCTCGCGAGGGAAAGCGCGGCTCAGGCGGGTTGACCGAAACCCCAGTCGAACAGGTTGATCGCCTGGCCGTAGAGGTCGCCGTCGCCGTACATCAGCACCACCAGCAACCGGCGCCCATTGCGCTGGGCGGCCGTGACCAACGTCTTGCGCGCCAGGTCGGTGTATCCGGTCTTGCCGGCGAAGTCACCGGGGTAGCGCGCGAGCAGTTCGTTCTGCGCGGTCAACGTCTTGACGCTGCCGCCCGGCCCGGGGAACGCTGCCGACGGGGTTTGGAAGATCCGAGCGATCAGCGGGTACTTCAACGCCTGGCGGTAGATCAACGCGAGATCGTATGGCGTCGTGACGGTTTCCCAACCGGGTCCGTCGAGTCCGGACGGGGACGACGCGCGGGTGCTGCGCGCGCCGAGCGCCCGGGCCTTGGCGTTCATCGCTGCCACCGCGACCCGTTGCCCGCCGAGCATGTCGGCGAGCATGTTGGCGGCGTCGTTGCCCGAGACCATCAACAGCCCCGCGAGCAGTTGCGTGGTGGTGTACGCCTGGCCCGGGATCAGCCCCACGCACGAACACTCCACCTTGGTGTGGCTGGAATTGGCTCGCGCGAAGGAGTTCGGGTCGAGGTGGTCCAGCACGACCATCGCCAGTAGCGGTTTGATGGTGCTGGCTGGGGCGTGCGCGCCGTTGGGATCGCGGCTGCCGAGCACCTTCCCGCTGTCCAGGTCGGCGACCAGCCAGGCCTGCGCCGGACCATCGGGTGGGGCCGTGACCGCACCCGAGGGCTGGGCGTCGGGAAGCGCTGACGCGGTGGGGGCGGTCAACGCCGCGGTGATGGCGAACGCCGTCGCCGCGAGCAGTCTGCGCACGCGGTGAGCCTAGGGATCGCAGGACTCATCCAGCGCGCGATCGGGTCTCCGTCGGGTATCGGCGGGCTACAGCGTGCCGACCGCGGTCGAGCGGTCCTGCGCGAAGCCCCAGTCGAGCAGCCCGGTGGCCTGGTCCCAGTAGGTCGGGCCGCCCGGCACGACGAGGCCGTACATCATCGCCACGACCAGACGTCGGCCGTCGCGTTGCGCCGCACCGACGAACGTCTTGCGGGCGGGGTCGGTGAAACCCGTCTTGCCGCCGAGCATGCCCGGGTACCGTCCCAGCAGCTCGTCCTGGTTGATCAGCGTCACCGGACCCGCGTCCCCGGGAAACGGGGCGGTCGGTGACGACGTGATCGCCGCGAAGACCGGATTGGCCAGTGCAGCGCGGAAGAGGACGACCAGATCGTGCGGGGTGGTGTACCCGTCGATGCCGGGGCCGTCCAGGCCCGACGGTGAGCCGGCCCGGGTGCCGGTGGCTCCGAGCGACACGGCCTTGGCGTTCATCTTGGCCACTGCTGCGTCGCGACCGCCGAGCATGTGGGCCAGGGTGTTGGCTGCGTCGTTGCCCGACACCAGCAGCAACCCGTCGAGCAGCTCCTGGGTGGTGTAGGTGCGGCCGGCCCGCACCCCGGCGCAATTGCACTCGGTCCGCGCGTCCGCGTCGTCGGCCACCACCGAGCGGTCGAGCGGCAGCTCGTCGAGGACCACCAGGGCTAGCAGCACCTTGATGGTGCTGGCAGGCGGATGGGTGACGTACTCGTCGCGCCCGGCCAGGATCTGCCCGGAATCCATGTCGGCGAGGATCCACGCCGGGGCGGGACCGTTGGGAATCTGCGGCGCGGCGATCGGCGCGACGTCGGTGTCGGCGCTGGCGGCGCCGAGCGATGGTCCCGCCAGCACCGTTGGGCAAACGGTCATCGCCATCGCCAACGCCAGAGCGCCGAGGAGCCTCGCCATGACCGCCGAGCCTACGGGGACCGGCATGGGGGTCCGGCAGCGCCCTCGCCCGCCAGTGGCCTGGGCCACACGTGTTTGACGCCGGCGTAATGGGGCTACACATCGGCCGGCCGACATCGTCGTGCGCGGACGATTCTCGGCCGTTCTTCTCGACATCGAGGACGCAGACCGAGGGAGTCGATCACCATTTGTGGCATAGCCGGCGAAATCGCCAAGGGCCGCCCCGCCGACCTGGCGGCCATCGGCGCGATGACGGACTGCATGGTGCCCCGTGGACCCGACGGCGGTGGTGCCTGGTCCAGCGGGGGGGTGGCGTTCGGCCATCGCCGCCTGGCGATCATCGACCTGTCCACCAGCGGGCATCAGCCGATGCACGATCCCGAACTCGGCCTGACGGTCGCGTTCAACGGCTGCATCTACAACTACCCGGAACTGCGCCAGCAGCTGCTGGGGCTTGGGTACCGCTTCTTCTCGCACAGCGACACCGAGGTCATCCTCAAGGGGTACCGCGAGTGGGGTGAACGCGTCGTCGACCACCTCAAGGGCATGTTCGCCTTCGCCGTCGCCGAGACCGACAGCGGGCGGGTCGTGCTGGCGCGCGACCGCCTCGGGGTGAAGCCGCTGTACTGGAGCGAGGTGGCCGAGGGCGGCGGCACCGGGGCACTGCGCTTCGCCTCGTCGCTGCCCGCCCTGGTGGCCGCGGGCGGGGTCGACACCGACCTGGACCCGATCGCGCTGAACCACTACCTGAGCTTCCACTCCGTGGTGCCGGCGCCCCGGACGATCCTCAAGGGCGTCCGCAAGCTCGAGCCGGGCACCATCATGCGGATCGAGCCCGACGGCAGCCGCAGCACCCATACGTATTGGGAGCCCGTGTTCGAACGTGCGCCCGAGCGCGCCGACTGGTCGGAGGCGGACTGGCAGGACGCCGTCCTCACCTCGCTGCGGACCGCGGTGGAGCGCCGCCTGGTGGCCGACGTCCCGGTGGGCTGTCTGCTGTCGGGCGGGCTGGACTCCAGCCTCATCGTCGGCCTGCTCGCCGAGGCCGGTCAGCATGGCCTGCAGACCTTCTCCATCGGCTTCGAGTCCGTGGGTGGCGAGGAGGGCGACGAGTTCAAGTACTCCGACGTCATCGCCCGTCACTACGGCACCGACTACCACCAGATCCGCATCGACACCGCGCGGATGCTGCCCGCGCTCACCGACACCATCGGCGCGATGAGCGAGCCGATGATGAGTCACGACTGCGTGGCGTTCTATCTGCTGTCCCAGGAGGTCAGCAAACACGTCAAGGTCGTGCAGTCCGGCCAGGGCGCCGACGAGATCTTCGCCGGTTACCACTGGTATCCACCCATGGCCAAGGCCGCCGACGACGACCCCCGCGACGCCCTGGCGCGCTACCGCGCGGCGTTCTTCGACCGTGACCATGCGGGCCTGAACCGGCTGTTGTCGCCGCCGTGGCAGCTCGACGCCGACGTCGCGGGGGAGTACGTCCTCGAGCACTTCTCCCGTCCCGGTGCCGCCACCGCCACCGACCGCGCCCTGCGCCTGGACACCACCGTGATGCTCGTCGACGACCCGGTGAAGCGCGTCGACAACATGACCATGGCCTGGGGGCTCGAGGGCCGCGTGCCGTTCCTGGACCACGAGCTCGTCGAACTGGCCGCCACCTGCCCACCCGAGCTGAAGACCGCCTACGACGGCAAGGGAGTGCTGAAGGAGGCCGCCCGCAAGGTCATCCCGCACGAGGTGATCGACCGTCCGAAGGGGTACTTCCCGGTGCCGGCGCTCAAGCACCTCGAGGGGCCGTATCTCGACCTGGTCGGAGACGCGCTGCACAGCTCAGCCGCCCGTGACCGCGGGCTGTTCGCACCGGACGCCGTCGACGGCCTGCTCGCCGACCCGAACGGCAACCTCACTCCGCTGCGCGGAAATCCGTTGTGGCAGATCGGTTTGCTCGAGCTGTGGCTCGCCAACCACGTGGATGGAACGAAGTGACCATGACCAAGGACGCGGACAGCCAGGCCGTCGGCGTAGTCCAGGACCTCGGCTGGGGCCGGCTGGTGTTCGGGCAGACGTGTGAGGATCCCGAGCAGTTCGGGACTGCCCTGCGGGCCGAGGCCAGCGGTCGCCGCGACATCGGCATGTACCTCGACGCCCCGCACGTGTTCGTCGCGCTGCATCCGCAGGAGTTCTTCATCGACCCGAGCTTCACCTACCGGGTCGACCTGACCAAGCCGCTGGCCTACGAGCCGGCGCCGGTGCCGGGATTGACCGTGCGCGCGGTGCGCAGCATCGACGACTGCGCCGCGATCAACCACATCTACCTGCAGTGCCGGATGGTGCCAGCCGACGTCGACCTGATGTGGGAGAACAGCCAGCACCAGCCCCACATGGTCTACCTGGTGGTGACCGACGACGACACCGGGGCCGTGGTGGGTACCGTCACCGGAATCGACCACGTCCAGCTCTTCGGCGACGAGGAGAACGGTTCCAGCCTGTGGTGCCTGGCGGTCGACCCGACGCTGTCCCGGCCCGGTGTCGGCGGCTTGCTGGTGCGCTCGCTGATCGACGAGTTCATTCGCCGCGGACGCGCGCAGATGGACCTGTCGGTGCTGCACGACAACGAGGGCGCGATCGCGCTCTACGAGCGGATGGGCTTCGTGCGCGTGCCGGTGCTCGGCGTCAAGCGCAAGAACGCCATCAACGAGAAGCTGTTCGCTCCCGCGATGGCCGAAGAGGAACTGTCGCAACTCAATCCGTACGCCAGGATCATCGCCGACGAGGCGATCCTGCGAGGCATCGCCGTGCAGGTGCTCGACGCCAAGGGCGGCTACCTCAAGCTCACCCACGGCGGCACCAGCGTCGTGACGCGCGAGTCGTTGTCCGAGCTGACCAACGCGGTCGCCATGAGCCGCTGCGACGACAAGCGCGTGGCGCGCCGGGTCGTCGCCGAGGCCGGCATCCGGGTGCCGCGCGGATTCACCGCCACGTTCACCGACGAGGACCACGCATTCCTCGAGGAGGTCGGCTCGGTGGTCGTCAAGCCGGCCCGCGGCGAGCAGGGCGCGGGAATCACCGTCGGGGTCACCAGGGCCGAAGACCTCGACCGTGCCACCAAGCTGGCCGCCCAGCACAGCCCCGTGGTGCTGATCGAGGAGCTCTGCCAGGGTGAGGACCTGCGCCTCGTCGTCATCAACGGCAAGGTGATCGCCGCGGCGTTGCGCCGGCCGCCGGAGGTCGTCGGCAGCGGTGACCACACCATCCGCCAACTCGTCGAGGCCCAGAGCCGGCGGCGGGCCGCCGCCACGCACGGCGAGTCGACCATCCCGATCGACGACGTCACCGTCGACACGGTCCGCGAGGCGGGCTATGAGCTCGACGACGTGCTGCCGCTCAACGAGCGCCTGGTCGTTCGGCGAACTGCCAACCTGCACACCGGGGGAACGATCCGCGACGTGACCGACGACCTGCACCCCACTCTCGCCAAGGTCGCCATCGACGCCGCGGACGCGATCGGCATCCCGGTGACGGGCATCGACCTGATCGTGCCGTCGGTCGACGGCGAGGAGTACGTGTTCATCGAGGCGAACGAACGCCCCGGGCTGGCCAACCACGAGCCGCGGCCGACGGCGCAGGCATTCGTCGACCTGCTGTTCCCGCGGACCGCGGCGACCCCGTGGGCGTGGCAGCCCGACCCCGTCGGCCAGGACTGAGCGGCACTAGGCTCCCTGCGACGACTCGTAGACCCGAAAGGCAACCTTGACCGACCTCGCGACCCATGCCGCCCGGATGCCCTCCGACGACCGAAGCTGGATGGTCGACACACTGCTGGCCCTCCTGCAGACGCCGAGCCCGTCGGGCCGCACCGACGCCGTGATGCAGTTGATCGGCGGCATCCTCGACGACATGGGCGTGCCCTTCACGCTGACCCGCCGCGGTGCCCTTACCGCCGAACTGCCCGGTGCGTCGTCGACGATCGACCGCGCGATCGTCGTGCACGCCGACACCATCGGCTGCATGGTGCGCGAGCTGAAGGACAACGGCCGGCTGGAGCTGATCCCGGTTGGCACGTTCTCCGCGCGGTTCGCCGCGGGCGCCCGGGTGCGTATCTTCACCGACGACGCCGACGAGTTCATCACCGGAACGGTCATGCCGCTCAAGGCATCCGGACACGCGTTCGGCGACGAGATCGACACCCAGCCGACCGACTGGGAGCACGTCGAGGTCCGCGTCGACCGCAACGTGTCCACCCGGGACGACCTCGTCGCGCTCGGGCTCAACGTGGGTGACTTCGTCGCGTTCATCACCAGCCCCGAGCTCACCGAGGACGGCTTCATCGTCTCGCGCCACCTCGACGGAAAGGCCGGCGTCGCGGTCGCACTGGCTCTTGCGCGCAACGTGATGGCCAAGGAGGTGGTGCTGCCGCACCGTACGACGATCATGGTGACCATCACCGAGGAGGTCGGCCACGGCGCCAGCAGCGGGCTGCCGCCGGACGTCGCCGAGCTGATCTCGGTCGACAACGCGGTGTGCGCGCCGGGGCAGCACTCGCTCGAGCACGGCGTCACCATCCCGATGGCCGATCTGCACGGCCCGTTCGACTACCACCTGACCCGCAAGCTGCTGCGGCTGGCCAAGGAAGAGGGAATCGCCCACGCGCGGGACATCTTTCGCTTCTACCGCTCGGACGCGGCGGCGGCCATCGAGGCGGGCGCCAACACCCGGGCGGCGCTCGTCGCGTTCGGCCTGGACGGCAGCCACGGTTGGGAGCGAAGCCACCTGGACTCCCTGGAGGCGTGCTACCTGCTGCTGGAGCGTTGGCTGCGCACCCCGCTGACGTTCGCGACGTGGGACGCCAAGCCGTCGGGCAAGCTGCGCGACTTCCCCTCGTCCAAGCAGCCTGCCCCCAGCGAGCAGTGGGTGCCGCTGTCGCGCGGTGACCACACCGAACCTGGGGACGTCTCACCCGGTGAGCACTGGCCCCCCGCCGACGGCCCGCAAGCCTGACCCGGGTCTTGACGGGCGGTGTTGAATCGAACCCGTGCTGAGCCTCGAAGAGATCTCCGACCGCCTCGAGTTGCAACAGCTCCTGGTGAATTACTCGACGGCGATCGACACCCGGCGGTTCGACGACCTCGACCGGGTGTTCACCGCCGACGCCTACATCGACTATCGCGCCATGGGCGGCATCGACGGTTCGTTTCCCGAGGTGAAGGCGTGGCTGGCCGAGGTGTTGCCGCACTTCCCGGCATATTCGCATTTGATCGGCAACTTCGACGTCGCGATCACGGGGGACACCGCGGCGTCGCGGGTGCTCTGCTTCAACCCGATGGTGCTCGGCGGGGACGGGCAGGTGCTGTTCTGCGGGCTCTGGTACGACGACGAGTTCGTCCGCACACCCGACGGCTGGCGGATGACCCGGCGCGTCGAGACCAAGTGCTTCGACCGGGTCGTCTGAGCGGGATTTTCCTCCGCGGGGCGTGGTCTGGCACAATGGTCGGCTGTCTGCTGCGCGACACGGTTCGATTCGCTCGATGCGCCGTGCAGCGGTCACACACGTAGGGCAAGACCGGACCGGGCAATCCGCCCGAGTCGCTGAATTGCAGCGTGGCAACCGGAAACGAGTTCGTAGAACATGGCTGTCAAGATCAAGCTCACCCGCCTCGGCAAGATCCGCAACCCGCAGTACCGCATCGCCGTCGCCGACGCACGCAACCGTCGCGACGGACGCTCGATCGAGGTCATCGGGCGCTACCACCCCAAGGAAGATCCCAGCATCATCGAGATCGACTCGGAGCGTGCGCAGTACTGGCTGGGCGTCGGTGCCCAGCCCACCGAGCCCGTGCTGGCGCTGCTGAAGATCACCGGTGACTGGCAGAAGTTCAAGGGCCTGCCCGGCGCCGAGGGCACGCTGCGCGTCAAGGAGCCCAAGCCAAGCAAGCTGGATCTGTTCAACGCCGCGCTCGCCGCCGCGGACGACGCCCCGACCGGCGACGCCACCACGGCCAAGAAGAAGAAGGCGCCGGCCAAGAAGGCCGACGAGGCCGAGGCCGTTCCCGCCGACGCCGCCGCCGAGTCCGCACCCGCGGACGCCGCCACCGAATGAGCACCGTCGTCGTCGACGCCGTCGAGCACCTGGTGCGCGGCATCGTCGACAACCCCGATGACGTCCGCGTCGACATGGTGACCAACCGCCGGGGACGCACCGTCGAGGTGCACGTGCACCCCGACGACCTCGGCAAGGTCATCGGTCGCGGCGGCCGCACGGCCACCGCGTTGCGCACGCTGGTCGCCGGCATCGGCGGCCGAGGTATTCGCGTCGACGTGGTGGACACCGACCAGTAGCAGACGCTCGCCGGTACGGGAGCGAAGCGACTCGGGAGGAATACGCATGGATCTCGTCGTCGGGCGCGTCGTCAAGGCGCATGGAATCGGTGGCGAGATCGTCGTCGAGGTCCGCACCGACGATCCCTTCGACCGCTTCGCTCCCGGTACCGCACTGCGGGCCAGGGCCCGCGACAGGAGCGAGCGCGACTTCCGCGTCGAATCCATGCGCGAGCACGGCGGCCGGCTGCTGGTTCGGCTCGAGGGCGTGGGCAGCCGTGACGCCGCAGATGCGCTGCGCGGCAACCTGTTCGTCGTCGACACGGCCGACCTGCCGCCGATCGAGGACCCCGACGAGTTCTACGACCACCAGCTCGAGGGGCTGCGGGTGCGCACCACGGCCGGTGCGGTCGTCGGTGCCGTCGCCGAGGTGCTGCACACCCCTGCGGGGGAGCTGCTGGCCGTGCGCCCGGCCGAGGGTGACGGTCCGGAGATTCTGGTGCCATTCGTCAGCGCCATCGTCACGGGCGTATCGCTGGAGGACGGCGTGATCGAGATCGACCCGCCCGACGGCCTGCTGGACCTGGACTCGATCTAGGTGCGACGCCATGCGAATTGACGTCGTCACGATCTTCCCGGACTACCTGGACCCGTTGCGACAGTCGTTGCCGGGCAAGGCCATCGCCAACGGCGTCGTCGACATCGCGGTGCACGATCTGCGGCGCTGGACCCGCGACGTGCATCATTCCGTCGACGACTCCCCGTACGGTGGCGGCCCCGGCATGGTGATGAAGGCGCCGGTGTGGGGCGAGGCGCTCGACGAGATCTGTTCGGCGGAAACGCTTCTCGTCGTTCCGACCCCGGCCGGTCGGCCCTTCCGGCAGGTCGACGCGCAGCGGTGGAGTGCGGAGTCGCACCTGGTGTTCGCCTGCGGGCGCTACGAGGGCATCGACCAGCGCGTCGTCGACGATGCGGCGCGGCGGATGCGGGTGGAGGAGGTGTCCATCGGCGACTACGTGCTACCCGGCGGTGAATCGGCCACCCTGGTCATGATCGAGGCCGTCGTCCGGCTGCTTCCCGACGTACTCGGCAATCCGGAGTCGCACCAGCAGGATTCGCACTCCAATGGCCTGCTCGAGGGTCCCAGCTACACCCGGCCGGCGAGCTGGCGCGGGCTGGACGTCCCGCCGGTCCTGCTCTCGGGTGACCACGCCAAGGTGGCGGCGTGGCGCCACGAACAATCCGTGCACCGAACCCGCGAGCGCAGGCCGGACCTTCTGCCCGACTAGATGCGGCCGGTGGGGAACATGGTCTTGACCGCCTGGGTGATGGTCTGGCGCGCCTCGGCATCGTCGACGGGTTGCATCGACCCGATCACCATGACGTAGCGCCGGTCCAGGCCGATCACCCCGGTGGACATGTGCATCCAGTTGCCACCACCCCAGCAGCACATCCAGCCCTGCTTGACGGCGACGGACTCGGCGGGCAGCCCGTCGGGGATGCCGAACCGCTGCGGGTAGCCGTCGATGCCGTTGGGGGTCGACTGGGAGAGGTTGGACAGGATGATGCTGGCGCGCTCGGGCGGGAGGCCGCCGCGGCCGTCGAGCAACATGTCGTAATACCGCACCAGGTCGGCGGCGGTGCTCATCGTGTTCCACCAATTGCCGTCGTACGGCGTCGTGGTCGAACTCAGCCCGTAGCGGGCCGCCACGCGGGTGATGATGGCGCTTCCACCGCTGCGGTTCCAGAACGTGTTCGCGGCGTCGTCGTCCGAGGACCGCAGCATCACGTCCAGCTGCTGCCGGTCGGCGGGGGAGAGCTCGGTCTGGTTCTTGGACTCCTGCAGCAGCAGGTCGTCGGCGATGAACAGCTTGGCCACCGACGCGATGGGCATGGCCGTGGTGTTGCCGTTGGACACCATCTGGCCCGTGCTGCGATCGAGTATCAGCGCGATGATCTTGGCACCGTCGCTGGCGGCATCCGCGGTGGCCTGGTGTTCGCGGACGTCCAGTCCGGTGAAGCCTGCGGGGGGTTCGCCGGGTGGGGCCTCGGGCAGGGGCGCCATGCTGCCCAGGGGTGCGACGACCGTGAGCGCGGGAGAGACGGGCGCCGGCGGCGTGCCGTAGACCTTGGCTTCGCAACCCGCGGCGACCGTTGCAGCGGTGGCTGCGAGCGCGGCGATCACGAGCACCCTGGACGGTCGCCGGAACATGGCCCTCCCTCGGCGAATCTGACGGACGGGTGAAAGTGTTTGGTTGCCAGCCCCCACACTCGTTGCCCACCCTAACCGTTTCGCGGTGGCACCGCGCCCCGCTGCGGCACCTGCCTGCCGGGTGGCGTTCACCGATCGTTCGATCACGATTTCGTCGGCGAGGTGCCCGTCTGGCACAATTGACCAGTTGTCTGCGCACGGCGGATCGAACACGTCCCTGCCTGCTGCGTCAGCACCCGAAGGACCCCGGCCCGGCCACGCGTCGTACAGCGACGCGATGCCCAAGGTCGCAACTGAGAACAACGAACCATGAGGAAGTGTCACCGATGAACACCCTGGACTTTCTTGATCAGTCGTCGCTGCGCGACGACATCCCGGTCTTCGGCCCCGGCGACACCGTGAACGTTCACGTGAAGGTCATCGAGGGCTCCAAGGAGCGAGTGCAGGTCTTCAAGGGCGTCGTGCTGCGCAGGCAGGGTGGCGGCGTTCGCGAGACCTTCACCGTGCGCAAGGAAAGCTACGGCGTCGGCGTCGAGCGGACCTTCCCGGTGCACTCGCCCAACATCGATCACATCGATGTCGTCACCCGCGGTGACGTTCGTCGCGCCAAGCTCTACTACCTGCGCGAGCTGCGGGGCAAGAAGGCGAAGATCAAGGAAAAGCGCTGATCGCCTCCGGCGCCGCACCCGGACGGGTGTGACGGTTGGAACCCGAGCAGGGCAGCGGTCAGCACCGCGCTGGCTACTCTGATGGCGTGAGTGGATCCACTGATGCCCCCGATGCGACGGAAGCGGACGCCGATGGTTCTGAGCCGTCTGCGGTAGCGGACCGCGAGGCCGAGGCGCAGGACGAGGATCCGCCGAAGAAGAAGCGGGGCGCGGTCCGCGAGGCCGCGATCCTGCTCACCATCGCGCTGGTCCTGTACTACGTGATGCTGACGTTCGTCGCGCGTCCGTACCTGATTCCCTCGGAGTCGATGGAGCCGACGCTGCACGGCTGCGCCGGGTGCGTGGGCGACCGCATCATGGTCGACAAGGTCACCTACGACTTCAGCACTCCGCAACCGGGTGACGTGATCGTGTTCAAGGGCCCGCCCGCTTGGAACGTCGGCTACAAGTCGATCCGGTCCGACAGCACGCCCATCCGCTGGGTGCAGAATGCGCTCTCGTTCATCGGGTTCGTCCCGCCGGACGAGAACGACCTGGTCAAGCGGGTCATCGCGGTGGGCGGCCAGACGGTCGAGTGCCGAGCCAGCACCGGGCTGACCGTGGATGGCAAGAAGCTGCACGAGCCCTATCTCGACGTCACCACGATGATGGCCGACCCGGCGATCTACCCCTGCTTGGGCAATGAGTTCGGGCCGGTCAAGGTCCCGCCGAATCGGCTGTGGGTGATGGGTGACAACCGCACGCACTCGGCCGACTCGCGCGCGCACTGCACCAACCTGCCCGCCGACGCCCAGCGCGGTCTGTTGTGCACCGGCGACCCGATGGCGGGCACCGTTCCGGTGGACAACGTCATCGGCAAGGCGCGGTTCATCGCCTGGCCACCCGGACGCTGGGGCGGCGTGTCGGCCATCAACCCGCAGACCACGCAGTAGGAGCCCCCTTGCCGGCGTCCTGGCCGCCTCGAGCCGTGATCCGCAAGTCCACGGGGCTGCGCACCATCGAATCCGCGCTCTACCGCGGCGGTCTTGGCCCGGTCGCCGGGGTCGACGAGGTGGGTCGCGGTGCGTGTGCGGGTCCGCTCGTGGTGGCGGCCTGCGTGCTAGGCCCCAATCGGTTGGAGAGCCTGGCGGCGCTGGATGACTCCAAGAGGCTCAACGAGCGGGAACGCGAACGGTTGTTCCCGCTGATCCGCCGGTATGCCCTGGCCCATCACGTCGTGTTCATCCCCTCGACGGAGGTGGACCGGCGCGGCGTGCACGTGGCCAACATCGAGGGCATGCGCCGGGCCGTCGCGGGGTTGTCGCTGCGGCCGGGGTACGTGCTCAGCGACGGGTTCCGGGTGCCCGGGCTGCCGATGCCGTCGCTGCCGGTCGTCGGTGGGGACGCCGCGGCGGCGTGCATCGCCGCGGCCAGCGTACTGGCCAAGGTCAGCCGCGACCGCCTGATGGTGCAGCTGGATTCGCGGTATCCCGGCTATGGCTTCGCCGAACACAAGGGGTACGGCACCCCGTTCCACACCGCGGCACTGGCCCAGCTCGGCCCGTGCAGCGAGCACCGATTCTCATTCATCAACGTGCGGAGAGTGGCCCATGGCGAGCCCGAGCGGCACGCCGAATCGGGCTGAGGAAAGATGTACCGTACGACTACCGGAGGACCACTGAACCGATGAGTGCCGAGGATCTCGAGAAGTACGAAACCGAGATGGAGCTCTCGCTGTACCGCGAATACAAGGACATCGTGGGGCAGTTCAGTTACGTCGTGGAGACCGAGCGCCGCTTCTACCTGGCCAACAGCGTGGAGCTGGTGCCCCGCAACGCCGACGGAGAGGTCTACTTCGAGCTCCGTCTCGCCGACGCGTGGGTCTGGGACATGTACCGGCCCGCCCGCTTCGTCAAGCAGGTCCGGGTCATCACCTTCAAGGACGTCAACATCGAAGAGGTCGAGAAGCCCGAGCTACGGCTGCCGGACTGATTTCAGCAGCGCCGAGAACCACACCTGCGTCGCCCTCGTCTCCAGGGCAGGAGCTTGCCACGCGTGCCGTCGGAGCATGGCCGTGAAATCGTCCCTCGAGCCGAGGTGGCGAGGTAACGTTCGGCCTCGAAGCGCGTGACGCAGAGGGGTGGATCATGGACATTCGGAAATTCGTGGGAGCAACCGGCATCGCTGCGGTCGCGGTCGTCGTGGCCACCGGTACGGCCATTCCGGCTTCAGCTGCCAACGACATCAAGCCATTCGGAGTGCCGGAGTCACTCGAGGACGTCTACGGCAACCCGATGATCACCTACACGGTGCAGGGGTTGCGACCGAGTTCGGACGCCGTGTTCCACAACGGCCGGTTGTACGAGGCGACCGTGACGAGCGATGGGGGCATTCCCGTGGCTGCGCTGTTCAACGCCCGCGCCGAGAGCGGGCAGAACTATCGGATCGTCGGCGGCGGAATCCCCGGCAAGATCTACTTCGACGTCGTTGGCGACACCCCCAACAGCGTCGTCTACAACGACGGTGTTCAGGACTTGATGGTGTGGGTCTCGACGAGCGGTGCGAACCAGGGCATTGGTCCGGCGGGCCCTGGAGACACCAGCGAGATCATCGGGGGAGCCCCCACCGACGTCGGTGCCGGGCAGGGGCCGAGCGAACCGGCCGCACCCGAGGTCGTCGTGCCGCCCCCCTTCCAGCTCACGGAACCCGACGTGGCTCAGCCTGGGTTCAACGCCGGCTCTGGCGGTGGTCGTCGCTGATCGCTCCGTCTGCTGAGTCGGACGCACCCGGCTGGGTGATGAGTGCGCCAGCGTCACATTTCGCGCTCTCGGACCTGCATGTCGGATCCCTTGGCGGCATGCGCTGACGCCGCTAGCCCGGGCTTGCCACACTGTAGGCATGCGAAAGACACCGGAGTGCTGGCTCACCGACATGGACGGCGTCCTCGTCCACGAGGAACGCGCCCTGCCGGGTGCCGCCGAATTCCTCCAGCGGCTCACCGACAAGCGGCGGCCGTTCCTCGTGCTGACCAACAACTCGATCTTCACGCCGCGGGATCTGGCCGCCCGATTGCTGCGATCCGGACTCGAGGTGCCCGAGGAGGCGATCTGGACCTCGGCACTGGCGACTGCGGACTTCCTTCGTTCGCAGCTGCCCGGCGGGTCCGCCTACGTGATCGGCGAGGCCGGCCTGACGACGGCGCTGCACGAGGTGGGGTACACGCTGACCGACACCGGACCCGACTTCGTCGTGCTCGGGGAGACGCGGACGTACTCCTTCGAGGCGATCACCAAGGCCATCCGGCTGATCGGCGCGGGCGCCCGCTTCATCGCGACCAACCCCGACGTCACCGGTCCGTCGGCCGAGGGGCCGACACCGGCAACGGGATCGGTCGCCGCGCTGATCACCAAGGCCACCGGCCGCGAGCCGTACTTCGTCGGCAAGCCAAATCCGATGATGTTCCGCAGCGCCATGAACCGCATCGAGGCGCACTCGGAGAGCACCTACATGGTGGGCGACCGGATGGACACCGACGTCGTCGCCGGCATCGAGGCGGGCCTGGAGACCATCCTGGTGCTCACCGGTTCCACGGCGCTGGCCGACATCGAGAAGTATCCGTTCCGGCCCAGCCAGGTGCTGAACTCCATCGCCGACGCCGTCGAGTTGGTCTGAGCCCCCGCGGGTGACCTCGCGGGCGATCAATATCGTGTGGGCATGACTGACGCCACGCGTCCGCTGGCCGGGGTGCGGATCATCGAGATCTCGAGCTTCGTCGCCGTTCCGCTCGCCGGGATGACGTTGGCCCAGCTGGGCGCCGAGGTGATCCGGGTCGATCCGGTCGCCGGGGCGGCCGATCAGCACCGCTGGCCGCTTACGGCCGACGGGGAGAGCATCTACTGGGCCGGGCTCAACAAGGGCAAGCTGTCCGCCGCAATCGACGTACGGGCATCGGCGGGGCAGGAGCTGATCGCCCGGTTGATCCTCGACGGCGGCATCTTGATCACCAATGTCGTTGGACGTCAATGGCATTCGTATGAGACGTTGGTGGCGTCGCGATCCGATCTGATCCACGTCGAGGTCTCCGGTCGCGCTGACGGCGGCACCGGGGTGGACTACACCGTCAACGCCGGCGTCGGCTTCCCGATGGTGACCGGTCCCGCCGACCTGGCGGGTCCGGTCAACCACGTCCTGCCCGCGTGGGACGTCAGCTGCGGGCTCTACGTGGCGCTCGCGGTGTTGGCGGCGCTGCGACACCGCGACGCCACCGGGCAGGGGCAGCGCGTCGTCGTCCCGCTGGAGGACGTCGCGCTGGCCACCGCAGGCAACCTCGGCTTCTTGACCGAGGCGATGGTCAACGGCGTGACCCGCGGACGCATCGGCAACTCGATCTACGGTCAGTACGGGCAGGCCTTCGTCAGCGAGGACGGGGTCTCCTTCATGGTGGTCGCGCTCACGGGACGCCACTTCCGCGATCTGACCGAGGTGACCGGAACGACGAAGGCGGTTGCCGCACTCGGTGTCGCACTTGGCGTCGACCTCACCGACGAAGGCCAGCGGTATCGCCACCGCGACGCGCTCACCGGCCTGTTCACGGTGTGGTTCGCCAGCCACACCGCCGACCAGATCGGGACGGCCCTGGCCGGGACGTCGATTCTGTGGGAGCGCTACCGCACGTTCGGAGAGACCGCGAGGGACCCCAAGGTGACCGACAACCCGCTGTTCAGCACGCTGCACCAACCCCGGATCGGCACGTACCTGGCACCCGGCCTACCGCTGTCGGTCGACGGCGTTCACGCGCCGGCGCAGCCCGCGCCGGCCCTTGGCGACCACACCGCCGCCCTGCTCCGTGAGCGACTCGGCCTGTCCGACGCCGAGATTGGGCGCCTGACCGATGCGGGAACCATCGCGTGAGCAGGCTGCTGCGGTTGCTCGACGTCCAACCGGGTGCGACGGAGGACGCCTGGCTCGGGCCGGCCAGCGGGCCGGAGGGCAAGCGCGCCTACGGCGGTCAGTTCATGGCGCAGAGTCTGGCCGCCGCCAGCCGCACCGTGGAGCCCGCCAAGCTGCCCACCAGCATGCACCTGCAGTTCCTGCGAGGTGGCGCGGCCGGCGCGTCCGTCGACTACTCCGTGCAGCGGGTCTTCGACGGCCGCACCGCCTCCTCGCGCCAGGTCGAGGCCCGCCAGGATGGCCGGCTGATGACCCTGGCCACCGTTGGCTTCGCGGTGCCGCTGCCCGGTCCGGAGCACGGCAGCCACGACGGGGTGACGCAGGACCCCGAGGCGCTGCCGCGTACCGGGCCCGCCGGTCCCGCACCGTCGATGCCGCTGGACGAGATCGACATCCGGGTGGCCGACGACGGCTCCGGCGGCGAATTCGTCCGCCGGCTCTGGTGGCGGGTCGAGGTGCCGGTGCCCGACGATCCGCTGCTGCACGACGTGATCGCCACCTACGTGTGCGACGTATACATGATCGATCCGGCGCTTCGGGTGCACGGCCACTCGATGCAGGCCCGCTCCCACCGCAGCGGCACGACGGACTCGTCGATCTGGTTTCACCGGCCGGTGCGCGCCGACCGCTGGAACCTACTGGAGACCAGGTCCCCGGCCGCCGCGCGCGGCCGGGGCGTCATCACCGGCAGCCTGGTCGGGGCCGACGGCGAGATCGCCGCCACCCTGGCGCAGGAGGGGCTCATCGCCGAGCGGTAGCGACCGCACGGCGCGGCGGGTCCGCGCTACCGTGAGCAGCTTGGTCAGGGCGATGCCGACCACCAGCGACGCGGTCACGCCGAGCGCGCGGTGCTCGCCGAACAGCGGATACACCTGGTAGTGGGTGAGATAGATGAACAGCGACGCATCGGCGATGACGCCCGCGGCCACGGTGCACGCTGACGGGCACCGGATCGCGGGCACCCACACCAGAAGGGCCAGTCCGACGAACACCAGCGCTTCCCGGCCCGAATCGTCGAAGTAACCCACCACACCGACCGCAAGGACGGCGGTGACGGCGGCGCGCTGCCAGGGATTCGACGCCTTCGACGCGGCCCAGCCGACGGCGAAGAACCAGAACGCCAGCACCGTGAACCAGGCGCCGTGGCCCATGCCGAACCCGTCGAACCGGATCGCCAGGCCGAAGACCAGGAACGCGCACGCGAAACCGAACGGACCGCGCCGCTCCAGGCGGTCCGCCAGGGGTGTGCAGCACACCAGCGCCAGGGCCACCAGGATCCACACCACGACTTCGACGAACCACAATCGGCCCGCCGTCATGCTGTCGTCCGGGCCGAGGAACTTGTTGGCCAGCAACAGGTTCGACGCCGTGTAGTCGTCGGTGATCACCAGCGCGATCGCCACCCACAGCACCGACGGGACCGCGATCCAGGCGATGGTCGCGGCCATTCGTCGGCTGCGTTGGACGCGCGGCAGTGGGGTCAGGCAGAACCGGCCGAAGTTGTAGCCCGCGACGCCGAGTAGCACGTGCGCACCGCCCCACAGCGTGTACAGGTCGGCGTGCGAACCGACGACCAGCACGATGGCGAGGGCCCGCAGCGCGACGCTCGCCTCGAGCGTGGCGCTCCACCACCGTCGCGGCTTGGCGGCGGCCTGCAACTCGCGCAACGGCATTCGCGGCCAGTCGGCGGGCAGGTGGCCGATGGCGCGTTCGAGGCGCACCGACAGCGACACGTATGACAGCGAGTTCCCGCCGAGATCGACGAAACTCGCGCCGGGGTCGATCACCGTGGGATCGAGCTGCAGCACCTCGGCGTAGAGGTCGCGCAGATCCCGGCCGGTCCCTCCCGGCGCCTTCGTCGCGGCGGCCAGCGCCCTGACGGCGGGAAGGTCGGGCTTGCCGGCGGGCAGGCGCGGGATCTCGTCGACGGCCAGGACGCGGATCGCCGACGGGGGCAGGCCGGCGGCTTCGGCGGCGATGCGCTGGACGTCGCATCCGCGCGATTGGTCGCTGACCGCGACCAGGAGGACGTCCGCGTCCTCGGTGCAGACCGCGGTGACACCAGCCGCGTGGAGGAAGTCCTCGACCCGCTGCAGGTCGATGCGCAGACCGTACAGCTTGACGAAGCGGCTGAGGCGGCCGACGACTTCGTACAGACCGTTGGCGTTGCGGCGGGCGAGGTCGCCGCTGCGCAGCGCGTGGGTCGTGCGACCGGCCGCGAGGTCCTCGGTCCCCGCGGCGTAGCCCATCATGACGTTGGGGCCGTGGTAGATCAGCTCGCCGGCGTCGTCCGGGGCGCCGGCCACGGGTTCCAGATCGAACCGGCCACCGGGGATGGGTACGCCGATCGCCGCCGGGTTGTCGGCGGCGAGATCGGGCGGGAGGTAGGCCATCCTGGCGGTGGCCTCCGTGGCGCCGTACATGACGAAGAACTGCCAGCCACGTCGGCGCCCGAGGCCGGCCCACCGACGCACCTGCTCGGGGGCGAGCCGGCCGCCGGCCTGCGTGAGGTAGCGCAGGTGCGGCAGCGACATGTCGTCGAAGCCGACGCGGTCCAGCAGGTCGAAGGTGTGCGGCACCCCGGCGAACGTCGTCACCCGGTGGCCTGCAACCAGATCCCAGAACGCGTCGTCGACGACGGAGTGGTCGGTCAGCACGAGGCCGGCGCCGCGTCGCAGGTGGCTGTGGATCACCGAGAGGCCGTAGCAGTAGGACATCGGCAGAGTCGTTGCGGCCCTGTCGGTGTGGCGGATGTCGAGGTAGGTCGCGATGGCGTCGGCGTTGGCGGCCAGATTGCCCCGCGACAGCCGCACCAGCTTCGGGGACCCCGTGCTGCCCGACGTGGACAGCAGCAGTGCCAGGTCCGGGTGCAGGTCGTGGGCGGCACCGTGCCGGTGCCGGACCCGGCCCGCGCCGATCACCACGTCGGGGTCGTAGGCGTCGATCACCGCGCAGTGGTCGACGCCGGCGGGCAGCGGCATGACGACGTGTCCGCCTGCGAGGGCCCCCAGGTAGCTCACCAGGGTGTCGACGTCGTTGCAGGTCTCGAGCAGGACCAGTCTGCGCCGAGCACCGAGATCCGATGCGGCTGCGGCGGTCCGGTCCGCGAGGTCGCGGTAGCTCAGGGTTTCGTCGGCGGTCAGCACCGCGGGATCGTCACCGCGCGAGGCGAGGTGTTCGACCAGTCGGTCGAACATCAGCGCGACCGCTCGTCGAGGACGACCGCCGATCCCACCACGTCGATGCGGACCTTGGCGTCGACCCGGGGCGGGTCGAGGCTGTGCTGGCGGACGGTGATCGGCTGTCCCGCACCGGGATCCACTACCAGCAACACGTCGTGGCCGCGGAACTCCGAGGACAGCACGGTGCCGGTGCCCACGGCGTCGCCCTCGTCGTCGCCCACCTCGGTGGCGACCAGCTGTTCGGGTCGCAGCATCAGGGTGGCCGGTCCATCGGCGGCACCGGCCCGCACGGGAAGCCGGCCGAGTACGCAGTGCGCCACGTCGTCGGCGACCGTGCCGGGCAGCAGTACGCAGTCGCCGAGGAACTGGGCGGTGAACGCGTCGCCCGGGGCGAGGTAGACCTGTTGTGGCGTACCGACTGTGGTGAACCGGCCGTCGCACATGACGGCCACCTGGTCGGCGATCGACAACGCCTCCTCCTGGTCGTGGGTCACCAGCAGCGTCGTCACGCGGGCGTCGGCGAGCAGGCGGGCCACGGCCTTGCGGGTGGACGCGCGCAGGCCGGTGTCCAGGGCGCTGAAGGGTTCGTCGAGCAGCATCACCGCCGGCTTCCTGGCCA
The DNA here is from genome assembly GCF_033741125.1 of Mycolicibacterium sichuanense. Lineage (NCBI taxonomy): Bacteria > Bacillati > Actinomycetota > Actinomycetes > Mycobacteriales > Mycobacteriaceae > Mycobacterium > Mycolicibacterium sichuanense. The sequence goes on from NZ_JAWQPU010000001.1 coordinate 1,314,734, forward strand.
GCGCCCTGGCCAGCGCCACGCGTTGCTGCTGACCGCCGGAGAGTTGATGGGGCCGGCGTCGCGCCATCGATGCGTCGAGGGAGACGGTGTCGAGCAGTTCGGCGACCCTCGCGCGGGAGCGCCGGGCGCCCCCGGGCAGGCCGTAGGCGATGTTTTGTTCGACGGTCAGGTGCGGGAACAGCGCGCCGTCCTGCGCGACGTAGCCGACGTCCCTGCGGTGCGCCGCGATGAATCCACCGGGCTCGGCCACCGTGCGTCCGGCGATGGAGATGGTTCCGGCGTCCGGGGTTTCGAAGCCGGCAACGAGTCGCAGCAGGGTGGTCTTGCCGCAGCCGGAGGCGCCGACCACGGCGGTGACGGTGCCCGTCGGAACGGTCAGGTCGATGCCGTGCAGGACGGTGTGGCCGTCGAACGACTTGGACAGGCCGGTGACCTCGAGCGCATTGGTCGTCACAGTGCGGCGGCCTTCGTCGATTGCCGGGACAAGACCAGGGTCACCGGCACGGACAGTGCGACCAGCAGCAGTGCGAAGGGTGCGGCGGCCGCGTAGTCGAGCTCGCTACTCAGCGACCAGAAGCGCATCGCCAGTGTGTTGGTTCCGGTCGGCGCGAGTAGCAGGGTGGCCGTCAATTCGGTTGCCACGGCCACGAATACCAGCGACGCGCCGGCTGCGGCGGCCGGGGCGGTGAGCCGCAGGGTGACGCGAAGGAACGTCCGCGTGGGGGACACCCCGAGCGAGCGCGAGGCCTCCTCGACCCCCGGCGGCACCTGGGCCAGCCCCGACCGTAGGTTCACCATCGCCCGCGGGATGAACATCAGCACGTAGGCTGCCAGGATCAGCGAGAGGGTCTGATACAGCGGGGGAGCGATGCGAATGGCGACCGTGACGAGCGCCAGCGCGGTGACGATCCCCGGCATGGAGCTGGTGACGAAGTTCGAGCCCTCGACGAAGCGGGCGAAGAATCCGCGGTACCGCACGGCCACCCAGGCGAAGGGAAAGGCCAGCATCGTCGTGACGGCGGCGGCGATCGCGGCCAGGCCCGCGGTCTGCAGCGTCGCGGATAGGACGTCACCGTGGGACCACACCCCGGCGCCGCCGATCCACAGCCAGCGCGTCACCGTCCAGGCCGGCACTCCGAGCGCCAGCACGATGAGCACGAGCAGGGCGGCCGTCGCAGGAATCCGATTGCGGCCCAATCGGTGTGCTGACAGCCGCCGTTGGGCGCCCGACCCGATCCTGGCGTACCTGGCGGTACCGCGGGCGCCGGCCTCACCGGCCAGCAGGATCAGGCACAGGATGACGAGCACCCCGGCGAGCGTGCTGCCCGCCGCACCGTTGAACGTCGACTGAAATTGTTCGAAGATGGCCGTCGTCAGGGTCGCGAAGCGCAGCATCGCAAAGGCGCCGTACTCCGCCAGCAGATGCACCCCGATCAGCAGGCCGCCGCCGAGGATGGCCAGCCGCAACTGCGGGAGCACTACTCGCCAAAAGGCTCCGCTCGCACTGGAACCCAGTGCGCGCGCGGACTCCTCGAGCGCGGGATCGAGCCGTCGCAGCGTGGCCGCGGCCGGCACGTAGACGAAGGGAAAGTAGGACGTGGTCGCGACCAGTATCGCCGCCCAGAAACCGTGCAGCGACGGGATGACGCTGACCCAGGCGTAGCTGTTGATGAATGCCGGCACCGCCAGCGGCGCCACGAACAGGGGGCGCCACAGCGCGCGGCCCGGTGCGTCGGTGCGCTCCACCAGCCAGGCGGCCCCGACGCCGAGCACCACGCACAGCGGAACGGTCACGACCACCAATCCGACGGTGTCGACCAGTAATTCGCCAACGCGAGGCCGCGCGATGAGGGCGTAGGCCTGAGCCGGACCGGTCGACACCACCGCCCAGGCGACGTACCCGAGCGGCACGAAGGTGGCGGCGACCAGAACTGCGACGACCCCGATCAGCAGCGGCCCAGGCCGGGATGCCGCCAACTCGACCGACCGCGGGTGCTCCGCGGTCGGCACGGCTCGTGTGGTGACCACCTACCGCTCCATCTAGAGCAGGCCGGCCTTGGTCATCATGTCGGTGACCTTCTGCGCGTCGAGGTCCGACGGGTTGACGGCGGGCGCCTGCAGCTGGGACAGCAGTACCAGAGCGGGATTGGCCGGCACGTCACTGGCGACCGGGTACTCGAACGACGTGCCCTTCTCGAGCACCTCCTGGCCGGCCTTGCTGGTGATGAACGTCAGGAACCGCTGAGCCTCGTCCTTCTTCTTGCTCGAATTCAGCACGCCGCCACCGGAGATGGACACGAACGCGCCGGGATCGGAGTTCTTGAAGTAGTGCAGCGCGGTGTTGCCGCTGATCTCCTTGGTACTGGCCTGATCTCGGAACCAGTAGTAGTGGTAGATCACGCCGCCGGCGACCTCGCCGGCGTTGATGGCGCGCAGGGTGGCGATGTTGTCCTGGAAGATCTCGGCATTGGTCTTCATGCCGGCCAGCCACGCCGCGGTGGCGGGCTCACCGGTGAGGTCGAGCATGGCCGCGACGATCGCCTGGAAGTCGGGTTTGACGGGCGGGGCGCCCCAGCGTCCCTTCCACGCCGGCTGCTCGAGGTCCATGATCGACTTCGGCAGTTGATCCTCGGTGAGCTTGGTCTTGTCGTAGGCGAACACCGTGGTGCGCGCGGCCACCCCGGTCCACTTGTTCGACGCCGGCCGGTACTGCGCGGGCACCTGGTCGAGGGTCTCCTTGGCGACGTCGGTGAACAGCCCGGCCTTCTCGACCGCGGCCATGGCCGGCGAGTTCTCGGTGAGGATCAGGTCGGCGGGCGACGAGGCGCCCTCGGCGATGAGCTGGTTGCCCAGTTCGGTGTCACCGCCTTGGCGGTAGGTCACCTTGATGCCCGTCGCCTTGGTGAAGGCGTCGATCCACTCCTTGGTGAGCGACTCGTGCTGGGCGTTGTAGATCAGCAGTCCGTCCCCACCGTCGGAGCTCGACGAGCACGCCGTCATGCCGACGGCGAGGGCGATGGCGGACGCCACGGCACCGATCCGCCTCCAGGGCGACCGTTGATCCTTCGATGACCGGACGAACAGAGGCAAGAGGACTTCCTTCCCGCGCGGGCGACACCGGTTTGAGGTGAGGATTGCCTAAACATACCTGGGACTTGGGTGGGAGATTTCCGCGGTTCGTGTGACAGCACCGCCGTGTCGTTTGCCAGGGTTGGCGGTCGGTTTGGGTACGTTGAGTGGCGTGGGTCACGGTGGCCGACGTGACGAGGGGATCGACGCCATGAATTCGATGACCGCCACCGTGCGTCGCTGCACTCTAGGCAGCGTGGGCGCCGGTGCTCTCGGAGTGCTGGTCGCCGGCGCGCTCGCGCTGCCGACGGCCGCTGCCGCACCGTGCAAGGCCAGCGGATACGCCGCGACGGCCAGCGGTGTGCTCAGCTCCGCGGGTGCCTACCTCGATGCCCACCCCGGTGCCGACGACGTGCTCACCGCGGCCGCCAACCAGCCTGCCGCCGACGCGCGGACCTCCGTGCGGGGCTACTTCTTCGCCCACCCCAACGAGTTCCTGGACCTGCAGAACATCGTGCAGCCGCTCAAGGACGTGAAGAACCAGTGTGGCGTGGACGTCTCACCGAGCCAGCTGGCCACGCTGTTCGAGGCGCTGTCCTAGGTGTACTGACCTGGGTGTACTGGCCTGCGTGTACTGACCTAGGTCCCCGCCTCAGCCGGTCACGAACACGCCGGCGCCGATCGCGGCCATCGTGACGGCCACGGCGCGTTCGGCATCGGCGGTGCTCAGCCGCCGGGTGTCGGTGAGGAAGCGGTAGTAGAGCGGCGCCGACAGCTGCCGGATCGCCTCGCGCGGGTCAGTGCCCACGGGCGCCTCGCCGCGCTCGATGGCGTCTGCCACCACGGGAGAGACCTCGTCGAGTCGTTTGCGGTAGAACCCCGCGAGCGCCTCGGCCGTGATGGGGTCGCACGTGGCCGCGGCGATGATCGCCTTGAACAGCGGGCCCTGCCGCGCGTCGTTCAGGGTGCGCCTGATCAGTTTCGCCGCGGATAGCAGATCGGCCTCCAGCGAGCCAGTGGACGGTCGCTGCGACGACGTCTCGGCCATGTCGGTAAGCAAGTCGGCGACCAGACCCGGCACCGAACCCCAGCGCCGGTACACCGTCGACTTGCCGACGCCTGCCCGTTCGGCGACCGCGGTGAGCTCGATGCCCTCGAGCCCGGACTCGACCAGTAGGTCGGCAGCGGCCCGGAGTACCGCATCGCGGACGGCGGCGGTTCGTCCACCCGGTCGGGAAGTCACTGACACCCCCGCATCCTAACGGGACATCGGTTTCGTTAGTGCATTCTTCGTGCTAGCTTCCTTATCGGGAACATCGTATCGATAAGGGGTTGGCATGGAGTACCGACGAGTGGGCCGTTCCGGCCTGGTGGTATCCGAATTGAGCTTCGGCGCAGCGACGTTCGGAGGTTCCGGAGAGTTCTTCGGAGCGTGGGGTGACACCGACGTCGCCCAGGCTCGCCGCATGGTCGACATGTGCCTCGACGCGGGCATCACGCTGTTCGACACTGCCGACGTCTACTCCGACGGTGCCTCCGAGGAAGTGCTCGCAGCGGCCGTGAAGGGCAGGCGCGATCGCGTGCTGATCTCGACCAAGGCCGGGTTGCCCCTCGGTCCAGGGCCCGGCGAGGCGGGGACCTCACGGACCCGGTTGATCTCCTCGGTCGAGGGCGCGTTGCGACGGCTGGACACCGACAGGATCGATCTCTTCCAGCTGCACGCCTACGACGCGCACACGCCCATCGAAGAGGTCCTCGACACCCTCGACGTGCTGGTCACCGCGGGCAAGATTCGCTACGCCGGGGTGTCCAACTTCGCGGGCTGGCAGCTGATGAAGTCGCTGTCGGCGGCGCGCGAGGCGCACCGACCACGCTACGTCGCGCACCAGGTGTACTACTCGTTGATCGGGCGGGACTACGAGTGGGAACTGATGCCGCTCGGCCTCGATCAGGGCGTCGGGGCGCTGGTGTGGAGCCCGCTGGGGTGGGGACGCCTGACGGGGCGCATCCGGCGCGGTGCGCCCCTGCCCGAACGGAGCAGGTTGCACTCCACCGCCGATGCCGGTCCGCCGGTGGACGATGCGTTGCTCTTCGACGTCGTCGACGTGCTCGACGCCGTGGCCGCGGAGACCGGCCGGACCGTGGCGCAGGTGGCGTTGAACTGGCTGCTGCGCCGGCCGACGGTGTCATCGGTCATCGTCGGTGCCCGTGATGCCGAGCAGCTGGCCGAGAACCTCGGGGCCGTCGGGTGGGCGTTGAGCGCCGAACAGGTCGACCGCCTCGACGTGGCGAGCCGTCGCGAGGCGCCGTACCCGTACTTCCCCTACTTCCGGCAAGACGGGTTCGCGCGGTTGAACCCGCCGGTGTTCGCCGGACGCTAGCCGGGCAGGTCGGTGTACTGGAACGTCGCGCCGTCGGCGCTGAAGGTGAAGCCCTTGCCGGTCAGCTCGCTGACACACGAGATGCCCGTCGCCTCCTGCACGTTGCAACGGAAACCCGAGACGATCAGCACCTTGCCGAACGGCAGCGCGTTCGCTGGCCCGGGGAGCAGGGCGTATCCGGGTGCGTCCAGAGCGACGAACTGAGGATCGGCGTCGCGGCCCACCTGAATCGCGGTGGGGGCGGCCTCGGTCCCGTCCTCGCGCGTGACCGCGTTTGGCGCGCCCTTGATGGGGATCGTCGAACCGGTCGCCGACTGACATCCCGCCGCCACCCGCGGGACTATGGCGCACACCCACCGCTTGCTGGGGCTGGTGAAGTAGTAGGCGGTCTGCCCGTCCGGGAGCGCTCCGGCGAAGTCGTAGGCGTTGGCCAGTGCGTCGTTGGAGGCGGGGTTGGCCAGTGGAGGGGGTGCGGTGATGCTGGTCTGCACGGTGGGTCGGGCGTCGTCGGTGTTGACCACCGTCCCGGAGTCGCAGCCGGCCAGTGACACGGCGGCCGCGACGGCGACCACCGGCGGCAGCAGACCTCGGAGATGGTTTCGGCCAGCCATGGGCGCCATCGTCGCACGGGTCCCCGACCGTTCGGCATTCGACGAGGTCGGTAGTCCGGGGTGCTGTGGATGGCGCCGCGATTGTGGATGACGGGCCACCGCGGAGGTCGTCTCGTCGGGGTCGGTCTGCACGGTGGTGCCATGACCGAAACGTGGAGCCGCGCCCAGATCGGGGCGCTCGGTGAGCAACTCGCAGTCGAGCATCTGAGATGGTGTGGATTGCGGGTGATCGCCCGCAACTGGCGTTGCCGCCATGGCGAACTGGACGTGATCGCCACCGATCCGGAGAGCGGCGGGGTGGTGTTCGTGGAGGTGAAGACGCGCACCTCCGACCGGTTCGGCGGGGTCGAGCAGGCCGTGACGCCCCAGAAGCTGCGCCGGCTGCGCCGCCTGTCCGGGCTGTGGCTGGCCGCCCAGGACGTCCGGTGGCCACACGTCCGCATCGACGTCATCGGGGTCCGCATCGGCCGGGGGCCCGTCCCCGAGATCACCCACCTGAAGGCGGTGGGGTGATGCCGCTCGGACGCGCGTACTCGGTGGGCGTTCGCGGGGTCGACGGCGTCATCGTGGAGATCGAGGCGCACATCACCTCGGGGCTGCCGGGCGTGCACCTCGTCGGGTTGCCTGACGCGGCGCTGCACGAGGCGCGCGACCGGGTCCGCTCGGCGATCACCAACTGCGGCGACGAATGGCCGCAGACGCGGCTGACCCTGGCCCTGTCGCCGGCCACGTTGCCCAAGATGGGTTCGGTCTACGACATCGCCCTCGCGGCGGCCGTGCTGTCGGCGGCCCAGAAGAAGGTGTGGGCGCCGCTCGAACAGACGGTGCTGCTCGGCGAGCTCGCGCTCGACGGGCGGGTGCGGCCGGTCAAGGGCGTGCTCCCGGCGGTGCTGGCGGCCAAGCGGGAGGGCTGGCCAGCGGTGGTGGTGCCCATCGACAACCTGGCCGAGGCCAGCCTGGTCGACGGCATCCGGGTGCGGGGCGTCAGAACTCTGCAGCAGCTGAAGAGGTGGTTGGCCGGCAAGGGAACGCTCGACGACCGGGTGCCCGAGTCCTCGCCGGAGGCCGAACCCATCGCCGATCTCGCCGACGTGGTCGGGCAGGCGCAGGCCAGATTCGCCGTCGAGATCGCGGCGGCGGGCGCGCATCACCTGCTGCTGACCGGGCCTCCAGGAGTGGGCAAGACCATGCTGGCTCAACGACTCCCGGGTCTGCTGCCGCCGCTCACGCACGAAGAGGCGCTGGAGGTCACCGCGATCCACTCGGTGGCGGGGTTGCTGACCGGCGCCACCCCGCTGATCACCCGACCGGTATTCGTGGCACCGCACCACACCTCGACGGTCGCCGCACTGGTCGGCGGTGGATCGGGTATCGCGCGCCCGGGAGCGGTGAGCCGTGCGCATCGTGGCGTGCTGTTCCTCGACGAGTGCGCCGAGATCGGATCCAGCGTCCTGGAGGCACTGCGAACGCCGTTGGAGGACGGCGAGATTCGGCTCGCCAGGCGGGACGGGGTGGCGCACTACCCGGCCCGCTTCCAGCTGGTGATGGCGGCCAATCCGTGCCCGTGCGCACCGGCCAAGTCCAGTGATTGCGTCTGTGCCGCAGCGGTCAAGCGTCGATACCTTGGCAGGTTGTCGGGCCCGCTGATGGACCGCGTCGATCTGCGCGTGGAGTTGCACGCGGTGCGCTCCGGTGCGATCGGCGCCGAGGCGGGGGAGCCGACCGAGGCGGTCCGCGCGAGGGTCGCCGCCGCAAGGGAGGCGGCTGCAGCGCGCTGGGCCCCGCATGGCGTGCGAACCAACGCGGAGGTCAGCGGACCGCTCCTGCGCCGGCGATTCCGGCCCGATCGCACCGTGATGGCGCCGCTGAGCACCGCGCTGGATCGCGGGGAGCTCAGCATCCGCGGCGTCGACAGGACGCTGCGCGTCGCGTGGACCCTCGCCGACCTGGGTGGCCGCACGATGCCGGTGCTCGATGACGTCAACACCGCGTTGAGCTTTCGTCAGGGTGGGGGTGCGCGATGACCTCGGAGGCGATGGCGTGGGCGTACCTGTCCCGCGTGGTCGAGCCACCGTCACACCAGCTGACCTCCTACGTCGCGACGGTCGGACCGGTGCAGGCAGCGACCTGCATCAGACGGGGGAGGGTCACCGGGGATCTGGCTCGGCTCACCGAGGCGCGGCGCGACGTCGATTGCGCAGCAAGCGATGTGGAGACATTGGAGCGGCTCGGTGGTCGACTCGTCACCCCCGAGGATTCCGACTGGCCGCTGCTGGCCTTCACCTCGTTCCGCGGCGAGGCCGCCCGCACGCGTCCGTCGGGCCACCCACCGATGGTGCTCTGGGTGATCGGTGAGGAATCGCTGGCCGACGTGGCGATGCGGGCCTGCTCGGTCGTCGGCACCAGGGCGGCGACGGCCTACGGTGAACATCAGGCTGCCGAACTCGCGGCGGGCCTGGCCGAGCGGGACGTCGCGGTGGTCTCCGGCGCCGCCTTCGGCATCGACGGTGTCGCGCACCGCGCGGCGCTCGGCGCGGACGGGCTGACCGTCGCGGTGCTCGCCGGTGGTGTCGACGTGCCCTACCCGGCAGCGCATTCGGCGATGCTGCGGCGCATCGGCGAGCAGGGTCTGCTGGTCAGTGAATACCCGCCCGGTGTGCGACCGGCCCGCCACCGCTTCCTGACCCGCAACCGGTTGGTCGCCGCGCTCTCCGGCGCGACGGTCGTCGTCGAGGCCGGTCTGCGCAGTGGCGCCGCCAACACCGCGGCGTGGGCGGAGGCGCTGGGACGTCCCGTCTGCGCCTACCCAGGGCCGGTGACGTCGTCGGCATCCGCCGGTTGTCACGTGCTGCTGCGCAACGGCGCCCAACTGGTCACCCGGGTGGAGGAGGTCGTCGAGTTGGTTGGCTCGCCAGGTGAGATGGCGACCGAGCCGGCGCACCCGGTCTCACCGCTCGACGGGTTGTCCGACGCCGAGCTACGGACCTATGACGCCCTGCCGGCCCGGGGGGCCCGCACGCTCGAGCAGATCGCGGTGGCCGCGGGTACACCGCCTACCCAGTTGCTTGGGCCGTTGGCCGCCTTGGAACTCGCCGGCCTGGTGGTGCGCCGCGAGGGGCGGTGGCGCATCGCCAGGGCACGAGACGTAGCCGGCCATCTGAGCGCGCCCGCTCGTATAGTCGGGGGAGCAATCGACGAATGACGAGGTGACCGTGGCAGGGCGTCCCATCCACACGTTCGACGTGGTGCGCAGTGAACGGCTGGCGCCTCACATGACTCGGGTGGTGCTCGGGGGCGCCGGGTTCGACACGTTCACCCCGAGCCAGTTCGCCGATTCCTACGTCAAGATCGTGCTACCGCGGTCGGGTACCGACGTGTGCGCGTTGCCGACCCCGCTGACACTGGACAGCTTCAAGGAGTTGCCCGCCGAGCACCAGCCCGTCGTTCGCACCTACACCGTGCGCCGCGTCGACCCCGACCGCCGCGAGATCGCGATCGACTTCGTCGTCCACGGCGAGCAGGGTGTGGCCGGGCCCTGGGCTGCCTCCGTCGCACCCGGTGACCCGGCCTACCTCATGGGTCCCAGCGGTGCGTACGCCCCCGATCCCGCGGCGGACTGGCATCTGCTGGCCGGTGACGAGGCCGGACTGCCTGCCATCAGCGCGGCACTGGAGGCACTCCCGCCCGAGGCGGTCGGGTTGGCCTTCATCGAGATCAGCGGTCCCGACGACGAGATCGAACTGACGGCCCCCGACGGGGTGCAGATCCGCTGGATCTACCGCGGCGGGCGTGCCGACCTGGTGCCCGAGGAGCAGGCCGGCGATCACGCGCCGCTGATCACCGCCGTCAAGGAAGCGCTGTGGCTGCCCGGTCAGGTGCAGGTCTTCATTCACGGTGAGGCGCAGGCCGTCATGCACAACCTGCGGCCCTACGTCCGCAAGGAGCGCGGCGTCGAGGCGAAGTGGGCGTCGATCTCGGGCTATTGGCGGCGCGGACGCACCGAGGAGACGTTCCGTCAGTGGAAGGCCGAGCTGGCGAAAGCGGAGTCTCAGCCCGCGAACTGACCCCCGCCTGGCACCCTTGGGCCATGGCATTCGGCGACTATCAGCTCGAGATCTACCTTCAAGGCCTGTCCGGCGTGCTGCCGTCCCTCCCGATGGCGTTCGCGGAATTGGAGGCCAAGGCCAAGGCGGCGATGTCGCCGTCGTTGTGGTCCTACGTGGCCGGCGGCGCCGGTGACGAGCGCACCCAGCGGGTCAACGTCACGGCCTTCGAACGCTGGGGCGTGATGCCGCGAATGTTCGTCGGCGCCAAGGAACGAGACCTCTCCGTCGACCTCTTCGGCCTGCGGTTGCCGTCGCCCGTCTTCATGGCCCCCATCGGGGTGATCGGCCTCTGCGCGCAGGACGGGCACGGCGACATCGCCGCGGCCAGGGCCGCCGCCCGCACCGGCGTGCCGCTGATGGTGTCCACCCTTACCGCCGACCCCCTCGAACGGGTGGCCGCCGAATTCGGCGATACCCCGGGCTTCTTCCAGCTCTACACCCCGACCGATCGTGACTTGGCCGCCAGCCTGGTCGCTCGCGCCGAGGCGGCCGGGTTCAAGGGCATCGTGGTCACCCTCGACACCTGGGTGCCCGGCTGGCGGCCGCGGGATCTGTCGACGTCGAACTTCCCGCAGCTGCGCGGGCACTGCCTGTCCAACTACACCAGCGATCCCGTCTTCCGGGCCGCCCTGCCCCAGACGCCGGAGGAGAACCCGCAGGGCGCGATCCTCAAATGGGTGTCTACGTTTGGTCACTCACTGTCGTGGGACGACCTGCCGTGGCTGCGATCGCTGACCGACCTGCCGCTGTTGGTCAAGGGAATCCAGCATCCCGACGACGCCCGCCGCGCGATCGACGGGGGGGTCGACGGCATCTATTGCAGCAATCATGGTGGGCGCCAAGCCAATGGCGGGCTGCCAGCGATCGAATGCCTGCCCGGGGTGGTGGAGGCGGCCAATGGTGTGCCGGTGCTGTTCGACTCCGGAATCCGCAGCGGCGCCGACATCGTCAAGGCCCTGGCGCTGGGTGCCACCGCGGTGGGCATCGGGCGGCCCTACGCATACGGCATGGCGCTGGGCGGCACCGACGGCGTGGTGCACGTGCTGCGGTCGCTGCTCGCCGAGGCCGACCTCATCATGGGCATCGACGGGTATGCCACTCTGAAGGATCTGACCGCAGACGCGTTGCGCCGCGTCGACTTCTCGGAGGTGCCGCGATGAAGGCCGTGTCCTGTCTCGAAGGACGACTGGACGTCGTCGACGTTGCGACGCCGCAGCCGCAGAAGGGCCAGCTGGTCTTGAACGTCAAGCGCTGCGGCATCTGCGGATCCGACCTGCACGCCCGGCACCACGCAGGTGAGCTCGAAGACGTGATGGTCGCCGTCGGCTATCGCGACTTCATGCGGGCCGACACCCCGGTCGTGATGGGCCACGAATTCAGCGGCGAGGTCGCCGAACGTGGACGCGGTGTCCCCAAGGAATTCAAGGTGGGCACGCTGGTCGTGTCCTTTCCCTTGGTGCGGGCCCATGGCGGCGTGCATCTGACGGGCCTGTCGCCGCTGGCTCCTGGCGGCTACGCCGAGCAGGTCCTGGCCGAGGCGGCGATGAGCTTCGTCGTGCCCAACGGATTGTCGGCCGACGTCGCGGCGTTGACCGAACCGATGGCCGTCGCCTTGCACGCCGTGCGCCGCAGCGAGATCGGCAAGGGTGACGTCGCGATCGTCATCGGCTGCGGACCCGTCGGGCTCGCCGTCATCAGCCATCTAGCGGCGCGTGGCGTCAAGACCATCGTCGCCAGCGACTTCTCCTCCGGCAGAAGGGAACTCGCCAGCAAGTGTGGTGCCGACGTCGTGGTCGATCCTGCGGTGGAATCACCCTACGAACGAGTCGGCAAGGGGGCGATCACCAATGCGCCCGATCTCTACGAACTCGGCATGGGCTCGATGGAGAAGCTGCGCAAGCTTCCGGGCTGGTCGCACGTCTACCGCGCCGCGGACGCGTTCGGCGCAGCCGGTCCGAAGCGGCCGGTGATCTTCGAGTGCGTCGGCGTGCCCGGCATGATCGACGGTGTCATCGCTGCCGCGCCGCTGAATTCGCGCGTAGTGGTCGTCGGCGTCTGCATGGGCGAGGACAAGCTGCGGCCGGCCATGGCGATCGCCAAGGAAGTCGATCTGCGGTTCGTATTCGGTTACACGCCCTTGGAATTCCGCGACACCCTGCACCTGCTAGCCGACGGAAAGGTGGACGGTACGCCGCTGCTCACCGGCACCGTCGGACTCGACGGGGTGGCGGCCGCGTTCGATGCGCTGGGCGATCCCGAGACCCACGCCAAGATCCTCATCGACCCGGCCAGCAGCGCCGTCGCCCCCTGACCTCACCCCTCGGGTTCGTCCTCGGGTGGGTTCCCCGGACGACAGCACCGAGCGGGCGGTGGCGACGAGCGCGTCGTGGTGGCGTTGCCCGACGCTGCGATGATCGCCATCGATCTGCGTCTGGCTTGGCGTGCCCGAGGTACGGGGATGCTCGTCGTCCGGATTGCACATCCCGGGCGCGCCGAACCGCCCGAGGATCGGCTCCAGGCAAGCGCGGGCTTCGGCGTCGATCTCGCCGGTGAGTGAACTCATTCCGTCGGGGCGCTGCCTGCCGATGCGTAGGTGACGTTTGCGGGCGTTCGGCTGCGTCGGGCATCGGGCCGTCCTGATCCAGCAGCGCCATCAACCGCTCGGCGGCCATCCGGACCTCCGTCGGCCCGAACCCCACCGCAAGGTCGACGAGGGTGGCCTCGGCCTGCGCACGGGTGGTCGCGTCCACCCACCTCGGCAGCCGGTCGAAGAACCGCCGAAGGACCACCACGTGCTCGGCCCCGATCCGCCCACCGGCCTGGGCGGCGGCCACCCTGGCCAGTGCGGGCGCCAGGGGTTGCCCCGATAGCGCCACACGCGGCCCCAGATCGGCGGCCTCGTGCAGGCGTCGCCCGGCTTCGGTGGTGGAGATCCGCAGCCGTCCGGTCAGCATCTGGCGCAGGTTCCTGGCCCCCCAAATCCCGCGGGGTGGCCTCGCGCTGCAACCGGGCCAGGATCCGATGCGACAGCACCGGCAGCTGCCGGGTCACCGTCTCCACCTCACCCAGCACCGCCACGAGCTCTCGATGATCGACGCCGTCGGCACTGCACGCGGTGACCTCGGCGTAGGCCGCCCGCAACCGCGCCACCGCCTCGAGCAGATCCCAACCATTCCTCGAACATACATTCGACCACCGACACGAATGCCAGGCTGTGACGGCTGAAACCAAAGGGGCGCACGTGTTTTCGAGGTTAGACAAGAATCGACCTGGTCACCATGTGGTCTCGATTCCGCGACACCCCTGCCGCTCGTTCGCGGCGCCCGTGCGGGGCCGGGAGACTAGGGGAGTGGCGGTGGCGATCGACGTGGTCCTCGAGGAATTCGACGAATACCTCGACCTGCAGTGCGGGCGCTCAGAACACACCCGCCGCGCCTATCTGGGCGACCTGAGGTCGCTGCAGGCCTTCCTCGTCGCACGTGCGCCCGAGGCGGGGCTGGACCACATCACGCTGCCGGTGCTGCGGTCGTGGCTCTCGGCGCAGGCCGCGGCGGGGACGGCGCGAACCACGCTGGCGCGACGGACGTCGGCGGTGAAGACGTTCACCGCGTGGGCATCCCGGCGCGGACTGCTCGACGGCGACCCGGCCGCACGGCTGCAGGTGCCCAAGGCTCGTCGCACCCTGCCCGCGGTGCTGCGTCAGGATCAGGCACGCGATGCGCTGGAGGCAGCCGAGTCCGGCGCGCAGCAGGGCGACCCGCTGGCGCTGCGGGACAGGCTGATCGTGGAGATGTTGTACGCCACCGGGATTCGCGTTGGCGAGCTGTGCGGCCTCGACGTCGACGACGTCGACACCGGCGCCAGAGTGCTGCGTGTCCTCGGCAAGGGCAACAAGCAGCGCACGGTGCCGTTCGGCGAACCCGCGCTGCGCGCACTCGGGTCGTGGCTCGCCGACGGCAGGCCCGCCCTGGCGAGTCCGGCGTCCGGGCCGGCACTGCTGCTCGGCGCGCGGGGCCGGCGCCTCGATCCGCGACAGGCTCGCACCGTCGTGCACCAGACCATGACCGCGGTCGACGGCGCACCCGACATCGGCCCGCACGGGCTGCGACACAGTGCAGCGACCCACCTACTGGAGGGCGGGGCGGATCTGCGGGTGGTCCAGGAGTTGCTCGGGCACTCCAGCCTGGCGACCACGCAGCTCTACACCCACGTCACGGTCGCGCGGCTGCGTGCGGTGCACGACCAGGCCCACCCCCGGGCGTGACTGCGTCAGCCGGCCAACGGCTTGAGACGGATCACGGCCGTGGCGACCAGCCCGAGCGGGTCCACGTAGTCCGCCCGCGACGCTGGGCCCCACATCGCACCCCAGTGCAGGCATGCCGCGATACCGCAGCCGGGATGACCGGCCACAAGCGTCCCCACCGGCGCTCCCGCGCCGACCAGCTGACCGGCCCGTACGGTGGCCTCGACCGGTTCGTAGCTGGTGCGCAAGCCCCCGGGGTGGGCGATCGACACGACGGGCCGGCCGGCCAGTTCGCCGGCGAAGACCACCGTGCCCGGCGCCGCGGCATACACCGTCTGACCCGACGCCGCGCTCAGGTCGACGCCACGATGACCCCGGTGCCACTTGACCGTCGGGGCGTCGAACGTCCGCAGCAACCCGGGCCGCGGCCGCAGCGGCCAGTCCAGCCGGCCGTCGGTGGCCGCCGCCGCAGGTGCCTGCAGCATCGATAGGCTGACCAGCGCCGCAAGGAATCGCATCCCACCAGTTCAGCGTGCTGCCGACCGGCCGATCAAGGGCCGACGCTCCGCTCGTGGATGAAGCGGCGTCTGGGGATGAATCCGGGGACATCGCGCGTGGACGAAGCATGCATGTCAACGGTGTAAACTCAGTCCCGCAATCCGCGTCAGCGGGTTGACTTCGCGCGCCGTGCCGCAGCCCCGCTCCTTCAGGGTTGCACACGCATGCCGGGCGGTCCCGCCTCGAGGTTCGAGACGGGTCCGGCACGCAACGGACGCCAGGGTTCGGCCGTCACCCGACGCCGGACGACAACCGTCGACAAGAGGACGTGGCCACCATGGCTGTCGTAACCATGAAGCAGCTGCTCGACAGCGGCACCCACTTCGGGCACCAGACCCGTCGCTGGAACCCCAAGATGAAGCGGTTCATCTTCACCGACCGCAACGGCATCTACATCATCGACTTGCAGCAGACGCTGACGTACATCGACAAGGCGTACGAATTCGTCAAGGAAACCGTCGCCCACGGCGGCAGCATCATGTTCGTCGGTACCAAGAAGCAGGCGCAGGAGTCCATCGCGGACGAGGCCACCCGGGTCGGGATGCCCTTCGTCAACCAGCGCTGGCTCGGCGGCATGCTGACCAACTTCTCCACCGTGCACAAGCGCCTTCAGCGGATGAAGGAGCTCGAGACCATGGAGCAGACCGGTGGCTTCGAAGGTCGCACCAAGAAGGAAATCTTGATGCTGACCCGCGAGAAGAACAAGCTCGAGCGCAGCCTCGGCGGTATCCGCGACATGCAGAAGGTGCCGTCGGCGATCTGGGTCGTCGACACCAACAAGGAGCACCTCGCCGTCGCGGAGGCGCGCAAGCTGAACATCCCGATCATCGCGATCCTCGACACCAACTGCGATCCCGACCTCGTCGACTACCCGATCCCGGGCAACGACGACGCGATCCGCTCGGCCGCGCTGCTCACCAAGGTGGTCGCCTCGGCCGTCGCGGAGGGTCTGAAGGCACGCTCGGGCGCAGGCGCGGACAAGCCGGCCGCAGAAGGTGCCGAGCCCCTGGCGGAGTGGGAGCAGGAACTGCTCGCCTCCGCAACGGCAACCGCACCGGCGGAAGCGGGCGCGGTCGCAACCGAACCGACCACCGACGCTTCCTGACCTTTCAAGGAAAGAGCTGAACATTATGGCTAACTACACCGCTGCCGACGTCAAGCGTCTGCGGGAGGTGACCGGCTCGGGCATGCTCGACTGCAAGAACGCCCTGGTCGAGGCTGATGGCGACTTCGACAAGGCGGTCGAGGTGCTCCGCATCAAGGGTGCCAAGGACGTCGGCAAGCGCGCGGAGCGTGCCACCGCCGAAGGTCTCGTGGCAGCCAAGGACGGCGCGCTCATCGAGCTGAACTCGGAGACCGACTTCGTCGCCAAGAACGCGGAGTTCCAGGCGGTGGCCGCTCAGATCGTGGCCGCTGCCGCGGAGTCCAAGGCCACCGACGTCGACGCGCTCAAGGCCGCCAAGGCCGGCGACAAGACCGTCGAGGAGCTCATCGCCGACCTGTCGGCCAAGATCGGCGAGAAGCTCGAGCTGCGCCGTGCGGCGTACTTCGACGGAACGGTCGAGACCTACCTGCACAAGCGTTCGTCGGACCTGCCCCCGGCAGTCGGCGTGCTGGTGGAGTACACCGGCGGCAACGCCGAGGTCGCCCACGCCGTGGCCCTGCAGGTCGCGTCGATGAAGGCCAAGTACCTGACGCGCGACGACGTCCCCGCCGACGCCGTCGCCAACGAGCGCCGCATCGCCGAGGAGACCGCGAAGGAGGAGGGCAAGCCAGAGCAGGCTCTGCCCAAGATCGTCGAGGGTCGACTCACCGGCTTCTTCAAGGACGTCGTGCTGCTCGAGCAGCAGGCGATCTCCGACGACAAGAAGACCGTCAAGGCACTGATCGAGGATGCCGGACTGACCGTGAACCGGTTCGTCCGCTTCGAAGTCGGCCGCGCCTAGGCGCCAAGGCTTGAGCGACGCACCAAATCGCTCGATAGGAGACCCCGTGTCCCACCGGTGATCCCGGTCGGCACGGGGTTTCTCCGCGTTTGGGGGTCGGCGGCGTTATTGCACACGTGTGTTGCTAGCGTCGGTCCATGACCTCCGTTTCCGCGTACGACGACGATGCACTGGGCACCCTCGACGCCACGGCCGTGGCCGATGCCATCCGTTCTGGCGCGGTGTCCCGGCGCGAGGTGGTCGACGCGGCGATCGCCCGCACGCAGAAGGTCAACCCGGCGGTGAACGGTCTGGCCTACGAGGCCTTCGAACGCGCCCGCGCGCGAGCGTCTGCGGCCATTCCGTACGGCGGATTCTTCGATGGAGTGCCGACGTTCGTCAAGGACAACGTCGCCGTCGCGGGAATGCCCACGATGGAGGGCGCCGATGCCTGGCATCCGCGTCCGGAGGCCGCGAACGGCGACTTCGCCCGTGCCTACCTGTCGACGGGCCTGATCGCACTGGGCAAGACCCAGATGTCGGAGTTCGGCTTCAGCGCCGTCGCCGAGCATCCGCGACTGGGTGCGGTGCGCAATCCGTGGAACACCGATCACACGGCGGGCGCGTCCTCGTCGGGTTCCGGCGCGTTCGTGGCCGCCGGCGTCGTGCCCATCGCGCATGCCAACGACGGCGGGGGCTCGATCCGGATCCCGGCGTCGTGCAACGGTCTGGTGGGGCTCAAGCCGTCGCGTGGCCGCCTGCCGTTGGACGCGAACATGCGCCAGATGCCCATCCGCATCGTGGCCAATGGCGTGGTCACCCGGTCGGTCCGGGATACGGCAGCGTTCTACCGCGAGCTCGAGAGAGTCTGGCCCGCTTCGAGACTCGAACCCATCGGAGACGTGACCGGACCGGGCCGGGCCCGGTTACGCGTCGTCGTCTTCACCAAGTCGGTCAAGCGCGAAGCCAGCCCCGAGGTCCGCGATCAGACCCTGCGGACCGCCGCATTACTCGAGCGGATGGGCCACCGCGTCGAACGACTCGACACCCCGCCGGTGCCGGCGTCCTTCATCGACGACTTCCTGCTCTACTGGGCCCTGCTGTCCTTCGCGCTGGTGCGCGGCGGCAAGAATCGATTCGGTGAATCCTTCGACCGCGGCAAGCTGGACAACCTCAGCCTCGGCCTCGAGAAGTTCGCGGCTGCCAACCTGCACCGGCTGCCGTTCGCGATCGCCCGGTTGGCCACGCTGCGGCGCCGCACGCTCAAGCTGGTGCGGGACTACGACGTGTTGCTGACGCCCACCCTGGCCGACGTGCCACCGCTAGTCGGGCACCTCGACCCGACGGCGGACTACGACCAGATCATCGAGCGACTGGTGGACTGGGTGGCGTTCACGCCGCTGCAGAACGTCACCGGAGACCCAGCGATCTCGCTGCCGCTGGGGCAGTCCGCCGACGGTCTGCCCATCGGAATGATGTTCAGCGCACGTCTCGGGGGTGAGGGCACGCTGCTGCAGTTGGCCTACGAACTGGAGCAGGCGGTTCCGTTCCGGACGTTGCAGGCGGCCGCGGGTGCGGATTCCAACTCTCAAATATGTTGAAAGCCATCGCAATTCGATTTCGGTTGGTCAGGTGGCGACGAAATCCGTTGTCCACGTGACACAGCGACGTAACCCGACTTAGGTCTAGTTAACGAGACGGAAATCAGTAGTAGTAGCCGAAGAAACACGGCGAGCTGAGCATCCCTGTTGTGGAGTCCACTGCGCCCACGACCCTACGATCACCGGCGATCGCCAGTGCTTCCGGCAATACCTTCGGGTATTTGTTTCGGTTCGCACTGGCGAACATTCGTCGACGACCGGAGCGGTTCGTGCTTTCCGTGCTCGGTATCGCGCTGGCGATCGCCTGTGTCGTCGTCGTGCGTACGATCTCGTCGAGCTTCGCCATCACCGGCGCTGACTCGGTGACCGACGTACTCGGCGGCGCCCAGTTGTGGGCGGTGCCGGCCGCCGGCGTGCACTACGACCCCGACGTGCAGGCGCTGGTCGCCGACGGACCCGCGCCTCAGCTGTCGCTGCCACCCGGGTGGAGCGGTACCGAGACGCTCTCGGGTCGCGCCGAGGTCGACGGCACACCGATCTCGCTGCGTGGAAGTGACCAAATTCCCTCCGGTCAAATCACTTTGGGGTCTGCCCTGGCCGAACGGCTCGGGGTCGCCGACGGTGGCACCCTCGCAATCGCCGACCGGAACCTGACGGCGAGGATCGCGGGCTCCGGGCAATCCGCCGTCGTGTCCAGCGAGCTCGCCAGATCGGTCGTCGGGGACAAGGGGTGGTGGACGCTCTTCGCGCCGGCCGGTCAGGAGAAGAACCGCAACCTCGGTGAGACGTTCGGCGCCGCAGCGGGTCTGCCGTCCACCACCGACCCGTCGGTGACGCCCGACGCCGGCGGTCCGGGACTGCTCTACGACACCGTCGGCGGCAACGGCCCGCTGACCTTCGAGCAGAAGTTCTCGGCGCTGTTCTCGGGCAAGGTCACCAGCTCCACGCTGGGGTTGATCTCGACGATCGGCCTGATCCTGGGCTTCGTGATCGCCGTGTCGTCCTTCCTGGCCGCCGTGCAGGAGCGCAAGCGCGAGTTCGGCATCATGGCGAGTATCGGGCTGGCCGACGAGGTGCTGTACTTCTTCCTGGTCGAGTCGGCGATCGTATTCGTCCTGGCGTACGTGGTCGGCGTGCTTGGCGCGGGAGCCGCAGTGGCACTGGTGATCCCGGGCATCGCAACGCCGGTCGCATGGCTGCAGGCCGCGGGGATGGTGTTCGGCTTCCTGCCGGCGATGGCGATCGTGGGAGCGCTGGTGCCGGTGCACCGGCTGCTGCAGCACCGTCCCGTCGACCTGCTGGGGGATCGCTAGTCATGTCCGGGGGCGAGCGAAGCGACGGGGGATTATCCGGGGGCGAGCGAAGCGACGGGGGATTATCCGGGGGCGAGCGAAGCGACGGGGGATTATCCGGGGGCGAGCGAAGCGACGGGGAAGAACGGACGCAGGGGAGACGAAGGCAATGCTGAGCAAGGGACTGGCGTATGGCTGGCTGTCGGCCCGCCGACGCATCGGTGAGATGGTGCTGCCGGTCGTCACGACCGCCACCGGAGCCTTCCTGGTGGTCATCGTCTTCGGCATGTCCGACGGCATCCGGGCGCAGTCGGCCTCGCTGGGCCACGCCGACGAGATCGGCCGCGCGGTCGTGCTGATCGCGGTGACGGTATTGCTGGTCGGCGTCGTGGAGGTGGCCGTCGCGACCACCAGGACCGTCGCGCACCGCACCAAGGAACTCGGCGTACTCGGCGCCAATGGCGTGCCCCGCCAACCAGTGGTCGCGGCGCTGCTCGTCGAACCCGTCGTCGCCGCGGTCCTCGGCGCCGTCGCCGGAGCGGCCGTCGCCGTTGCCGTCGCGATGGTGCTCGGGGCTACCGGCTTCGTACCCACCGGCGTCGCCGTCGGTGGACTCCTACTGGGCGCCGGCATCGCCATCGGCGTCAGCGTCGTCGCCGCCGTGGCGACCAGCATCGTGCCCACGTGGACCGCAGCGTCGCGGCCACCGATCAAATCACTCTCCGCGGGAGGCTGACCACGTGACGGTCATCAAGGACACCGACGACAGCACCGAGGTCGCCGACGCCGGGGCGCCTGCCTCCGGGCCGGCCACCGATGCGTCACCGGTCATCGAAGTATCCGATGTCTGGAAGCTGCACAAGCTGGGCGACGAGGTCGTCAAGGCGTTGGTGGCGGCCGAATTGCAAGTCATGCCGGGCGAATTCGTCTGCCTCATGGGTCCCAGCGGCAGTGGCAAGTCCACGCTGCTGAACATCATTGGCGGTCTCGACCGGCCCACCAAGGGCACGGTGAAGGTGGCGGGCAAGGACACCGGCCGGCTCACCGAGAGCCAGTTCGCGGCCCTGCGGCACGACACCATTGGCTTCATCTTCCAGAGCTACAACCTGATCCCGTTCCTGTCCGCGGTAGAGAACGTGGAACTGCCGCTGATGTTCGAGCCCTATGACCGGAAGGCGTTGCGCAAGCGCGCCACCGAACTGCTCGAGCTCGTCGGATTGAGCCATCGCATCAACCACCAGCCGACCAAGATGTCCGGTGGTGAACAGCAGCGCACCGCGATTGCCAGATCGCTGATCAGCAATCCGACGCTGGTCCTGGCCGACGAGCCGACGGCGAATCTGGACCACAAGACGGGTGAGACGGTCGTGCGGATGCTGCGCGACCTGTGCTCGACCATGGGCGTCACCGTCGTCGCCAGCACCCATGACCCGACCGTCGCCGACGAGGCGAGCCGTGTGATCCGCATGCGAGACGGACAGATTGTCAACTGACTCGAATCTGATTGGGAGAAAAGCAATGACACAAGAAATGGAAGCGACGCGGCCTTCGGACCGCGACAAGCTTCTGACCACCGAGCTGGTCCCCGAACAAGTCCTGCCCAAGGTGATGACGACGTTCGGCCTCGTCGCCACCTATGTCTTCATCATCTGCTGGATCACCGGTTCGTCGGTGATCGCGGCCGGCGGCTGGAGCTCGATCCCGATGTGGATCCTCGGCATCCTGACGTTCTTGGTCCCGGCCGGCATGGCGGTGGCCGAGCTGGGCAACCTGTGGCCGGGTGAAGGCGGGGTGTACATCTGGGCCACCCGGACCATGGGCGAGACCTGGGGCTTCATCGGCGGTTACCTGTCGTGGATTCCGGTGATCCTCAACGCCGCCTCCTCACCGGCGGTCGTGGTGCAGTTCCTGCTGCTGGCCTTTCACGCCGAGCTCGGGTTGACGCTCAGCATCATCCTGCAGCTGGTGATCCTCTGGGCCGTCATCGGGTTGGCCCTGGCCAAGCTCGCCGCCAACCAGAAGATCATGAACGGCGTGTTCATGATCTATGGGGTGCTGACCGCCGTCATCTTCGTCTCCGGTCTGGTCTACGCCCTCAAGAACGGGTCGGCCACACCCTTCCGCGCGCACGATCTGGTGGTTCCCGACTTCGTCGGAGCTGGCTTCCTGTACGGCACCGTGCTGCTCTACCTGTTGGGTGTGGAAACCCCCTACAACATGGGCGCGGAATTCCTCTCGGTCCGCAAGAGCGGCCCGAAGATGGTGATCTGGGGTTCGGTCGCGCTGGTCGCGATCTATCTGCTGACCACGATCGGCACCATGTTGGCGCTGCCGTCCGACCAGATCGACCCCGTCACCGGTGTCATCGGGATGCTCGGCGTGGCAGCTCCCAAGGGCGTGATGGAGGTCGCGGCCGTCGTGCTGGCATGCATCATCTTCGTCGCCCTGGTGACCTACCAGATCGCCTATTCGAGGCTGATCTTCGTCTCGGGCCTGGAGCGCCACCTGCCGCGCATCTTCACCCACCTCAACCCGCGCACCCGCAATCCGGTCACCGCGGTGCTGATCCAGGGCGTGCTGTCCTCGCTGATCCTGGTGGGCCTGTACTCGCAGAGCAGCATGGCGAACGTGACCATCTTCATCCAGGGCGGCCTGTCCACGGTGTGGCTGATCTCGGGGATCTTCTTCCTGTTCCCAGTCATCATCGCGCGCAAGAAGTATGCCGATCGCTATGCCTCGGAGAAGTTCTGGCGCATCCCCGGTGGGTCGGTCGGCGTGTGGATCACCGTCGTCGTCGGCACCGTGGGAACGATCGGCGGCGTCTACTACTCGTTCGCCAAGTCATGGATCAAGGACGTCCCGGACAGCGAGTGGATGACGTGGACCGGTGGCATCTCGCTCGGCATGGTGGCACTGGGCGTGATCGTCTACGTCTTCGGACGGCGGGCCGCACACAAGACCTCCGCGGAGGATGCGCTCGCGCATCTGGCGGTGCTGGATCTGACCAAGACCGACTCGACGAAGGCTGAGAGCTGACGACATGACATTGCATAGCACCACGATTCGTGCGGATGCGACCGCGGGTAAGAGCGACTACCCGCTCGACCCGCTCACCGGGGAGGAAATCCAGAGCGCTGCGGCGATCGTCATGGCCTCCGAATACGCCTCGCCGACACTGAAGTTCGTGATGATTCAGCTGGCCGAGCCGGCCAAGACCGCGGAGCTGAGCTTCGAAGGCTTGGACGTCCCGCGGTGTGCCTTCGCGACCATGTACGACGGTGCGGCGAAGATGGTGTACGAGGGGGTCGTCGACCTCGGCGCACGGGTGATCGAGTCCTGGAAGGCGATTCCCGGCCGGTTCCCCTCCTACCTCGTCGAGCACATGACCGGGGTGGAGGAGAAGGTACGTGAGGACCCGCGCTGGCAGGAGGCGATGCGCAAGCGTGGCGTCACCGACTTCAACCTGGCGATGATCGATCCGTGGCCGGCCGGCTACTACGGCCAGAGCGACCACTACGACAATTCGCCATTGATCTGCCGGCCGCTGACCTTCATGCGCGCCGCACCGTCGGAGCACGGTTACGCCAGGCCGGTCGAGGGCTTGATCGTCACCTTCGATCTCGACGCCATGGAGATCCTCGACATCGAGGATCACGGCGTGATCCCGTTGCCGCCGAAGGCTGGCAACTACGATCCGCGCTTCATGTTCGACGAGGACAACCGGCCGGCGTTCACGGAGTTCCGGGACGGCGTCAAGCCGATCGAGATCACCCAGCCAGAGGGACCGAGCTTCACCGTCGACGGCTGGAAGGTGGAGTGGCAGAAGTGGTCCATGCGAATCGGATTCAATCCGCGCGAGGGCATCACGCTCCACGAGGTGACCTACACCGACCGTGGCGTGACGAGACCGATCATGTACCGGGGGTCGCTGTCGGAGATGGTGGTGCCCTATGGCGACACGTCACCGACCCACTGGAACAAGAACGTGTTCGACATGGGCGAGGTGGGCATGGGCTTCTCCGCCAACCCGCTGACGCTCGGTTGTGACTGTCTCGGCGAGATCTACTACTTCGACGGTACGGTCAACGACTCCGACGGCAACGCGGTGACGATCCCCAACGCCATCTGCATGCACGAGGAGGACTACGGAATCTCCTGGAAGCACACCGACTTCCGTACCGGAGAGGTCGAGGTCCGGCGGTCGCGGCGGTTGGTCGTCTCGATGATCTGCACCGTCGGCAACTACGAGTACGGGTTCTTCTGGTACTTCTACAACGACGCCTCGATCGAGGTCGAGGTCAAGTTGTCGGGTGTGCTCACCACCGGCGCGGTCGCCGACGGCGAGACCCCGCGCTGGGGCAAGTTGGTGGCACCGGGCATCTACGGTCCCAACCATCAGCACTTCTTCAACTTCCGGCTCGACATGAGCGTCGACGGGCCGGCAAACAGTGTCTACGAGGTGGATTCGATTCCGGAGCCCGATCCGGCGCTGAATCCCCACCACAACGCCTGGATCACCCAGGACACGCTGGTGGCCTCGGAGGCCGAGGGAGCGCGCGACTGGGACTGGAAGACGGGCCGGTACTGGAAGATCGCCAACCCGTCGAAGCTCAACGAGCTCGGCAGCCCGACGGCATACAAGCTGGTGCCCAAGGACATCGTACCCGTCATGGTGCAGGAGGGTTCCTACATCTACGACCGGGCCCGCTTCGTGCAGCACAACCTCTGGGTCACCAAGTACGACGAAGCGGAGAGGTTCGCGGCGGGTGACTACATGTATCAGTCCGCGGACGTGCAGGGTCTGCCGGAGTTCATCGCCGACGATGCGCCGCTGGAGAACACCGACGTGGTGCTCTGGTACACCCTCGGGGCCCATCACATCGTGCGGCCGGAGGACTGGCCCGTAATGCCCTGTGCGTATACGGGTTTTCACCTGAAGCCGATCGGGTTCTTCGACGGCAACCCGGCCCTGGACGTGCCCCCGACGCCGCCCAAGGCGTGCCACGGTGCGCACCATGCCGGACTACCGGTGGCCAAACGGGCGATGGAGTCCTGATCGAGTAGTAATCTTCGGTGCCCTGGCCTCCGATCGCGGGGGTCAGGGAACTGGAGGCGACCGTGAGCACCCTTTCCGATGACCTGCGGACTCTGAGCTACGAGGCATTCGTCTACTTCTATCCGCTGGTGACGATGGACGTCACGCGGCTGCAGGTGCTGAACATGCCGGAGGGCAGTGGACCCGGAGCGGGACCGCCCAATCGCTTCTCGCACCTGCGCGCCTTTCCGACGGCCGACTTCCGCGCCGTGGTTCGGCCCAACTTCGACACGCTGTACTCGTCGGCGTGGCTGGACCTCACCGCCGGGCCGGTCAAGCTGACGGCACCGGACACGAACGACCGGTACTACATGCTGCCGTGCCTCGACATGTGGACCGACGTGTTCGCCAATCCGGGCAAGCGCACGACGGGGACCGAGGCCGCGGAGTGGATCGTCGTGGGCCCAGGGTGGGACGGGGAGCTGCCCGAAGGGTTGCCGGTGATCACGGCGCCAACCCCACACGTGTGGATCATCGGACGTACCCAGACCAACGGCGTGGCCGACTATCCGGCCGTCCACGCGGTGCAGGACGGTTACGTCATCACCCCGATGGTCGACGCTCCCCGGTTTCGGGTGAATCCCGACCACGACGTCACCACCGAGCCGTCGAAGAAGGTCAATGGGATGGCCGCGCTGGACTTCTTCCGCTACGCCGCCGACCTGCTCGCCGTCAATCCGCCGCACGCCACCGACTTCTCGCAACTCGCCAGGATCGCCAACCTGGGGATCCGCGGGGGAGAGCCCTTCGACTCGAGTCGTTTCACCGCCGACGAGCGGCGCGAGATCGAGGCGGGCAAGGCCGACGCGCTGGCGGACATGTTGGCGTCACTGCCTAGGCTCGGCACCAGCGTGAACGGCTGGACGGTGATGACGGACGAAATCGGCGTGTACGGGAATGCGTACTTCAAGCGCGCGGTCGTCACCCTCGTCGGCCTCGGCGCCAATCCGCCCGAGGACGCGGTCTACCCGCTGCTCACCGTCGACGCCGACGGCGATCCCGTCGTCGGAGACCGCGACTACGTCATTCACTTCGCGGCCGATGCGTTGCCGCCGGTGTCGGCGTTCTGGTCGGTGACCATGTACGACGCCGAGGGATACCAGGTCGCCAACGAACTCGATCGCTTCGCCATCGGCGATCGTGATGCGCTGACCTACGGTCCCGACGGGTCACTGACCCTCTATCTGCAGCACGCGAATCCGGGGCCACCGCGGGAGTCCAACTGGCTCCCGGCTCCACTGGGCGCACTGGGGGTGACCATGCGGTTGTACGCACCGAAGGCCGAGGTTCTCGACGGTCGTTGGGTTCCGCCAGTGGTCAGCAAGGCCTGATTGCTCAGCTCAGTTCGGCGAGCAGCTTCTTGAACTCCGCCCGTTGCGCCGGGGTCAGCGGCTCGAGCACGCGGCGCTCCGCCTCGCGCACCCCGTCGTCGATCCGTTCGAGCAGGGCCCTGCCGTCGCGGGTCAACTCGGCGGGCAGCGACCGGCCCGACGACACGCTGGCCGGGCGGGTGACGAGATGACGTTCCTGCAGACCGCGCACCACCATGTTCATCGCCTGGGGCGAGACCATCACGTCGCGGGCCAGTTCGGCGTTGGACCGGCCGGGGCAGCGCGACAGGATGCGCATGCAAATGTATTGGGGGAACGACACTCCCATGGGTTCGAGCGCGATGGACGTGACCTCGGTCCGCAGCGCGGTTGCCAGCCGGTGCAGCAGGTAACCGAGCGGCTCGTCGGCCTCGTCGTGTCTCATCTCAATAATCTTGACATATATCAATCAGGTTGATATTCAGGAGGGATGACGAACCCGACCGACGCGATGTTCGAATCCGCCTACCGGGGTGAGGCCCCTGAGATCGCCGAGGGCACCAAACCGCCGTGGAGCATCGGTGAGCCACAGCCCGAGATCGCCGCGCTGATCGCAGCGGGCGCGTTCCACGGCGACGTCCTCGACGCCGGCTGCGGCGAGGCAGCCACCGCGCTGGCGCTCGCCGAGCAGGGGTTCACCACGGTCGGCCTGGACCAGTCGCCGACGGCGATCGAACTCGCCCGCGCCGAAGCGGCGAGGCGCGGGCTGACCAACGCGAGTTTCGACGTCGCCGACATCAGCGCGTTCACCGGCTATGACGGGCGCTTCGGAGCGATCGTCGACTCCACGCTGTTCCACTCCATGCCGGTGGCCCTGCGCGACGGCTATCAGCAGTCCATCGTGCGAGCGGCCGCACCCGGTGCGTCGTACTTCGTGCTGGTCTTCGACCGTGCGAGCCTGCCCGCCGACGGTCCGGTCAACCCGGTCACCGAGCAAGAGCTGCGGGACGTCGTCGGCAAGTACTGGGTCATCGACGACATCCGGCCGGCCCGCATTCACGCCAAGGTTCCCGAGACCGCCCGGGAACACTTCGCGGGATTCGCCGGCCCCGGCGTGCGCGACGAACCCAACGGGCGCATGTCGGTGGGGGCGTGGCTGCTGCAGGCCCACTTGGGCTGACGAGCGCTCGCGCGAGGAACCGACGTTCCTGACGAGCGCTCGCGCGAGGAACCGACGTTCCTGACGAGCGCTCGCGCGAGGAACCGACGTTCTCCTGACGCGGCCCGCCCCCCTCGGCGCCCCCAACCCAGCCGTTTGGCAGGATTGGGGGCGCCGAGCACTTCAAGGCCGGGGCGGCTGCCTCGGGTGGGTGACCCGAAGGAGTTTGATGGCGGAGACGGTCCTGGCAGACCCGGCCGATCGGTCCGGTTACTCGCGTGTCCTGCTCAAGCTGGGCGGTGAGATGTTCGGCGGCGGTCAAGTGGGCCTGGATCCCGACGTCGTGGCGCTGGTCGCGCGGCAGATCGCCGAGGTCGTGCGCGACGGCGTCCAGGTCGCCGTGGTCATCGGTGGCGGCAACTTCTTCCGGGGTGCCCAGCTACAGCAGCGCGGCATGGAGCGCAGCAGGTCCGATTACATGGGCATGCTCGGCACGGTGATGAACAGCCTTGCGCTGCAAGACTTCCTGGAGAAGGAAGGCATCGACACCCGCGTGCAGACCGCCATCACCATGGGTCAGGTCGCCGAGCCGTACATTCCCGGCCGGGCCCGGCGTCACCTGGAGAAGGGTCGCGTCGTCATCTTCGGTGCTGGCATGGGCCTGCCCTACTTCTCGACGGACACCACGGCTGCCCAGCGCGCGCTGGAGATCGGCGCCGACGTCGTGCTGATGGCCAAGGCCGTCGACGGCGTGTTCACCGCCGACCCCCGCCTGGACCCGGATGCCGTGCTGCTCACCTCGGTCACGCACCGCGAGGTCATCGACCGCGGGCTTCAGGTCGCCGATTCGACGGCGTTCAGTCTCTGCATGGACAACCGGATGCCCATGCTGGTGTTCAACCTGCTCACCGACGGGAATATCGCCCGCGCGGTGGCAGGTGAGAGGATTGGCACACTGGTCACCACCTGGCGGGTGGACGACTGAGTGAGCGCCGGCGACGGGAGAACATGAATTGATCGACGAAACCCTCTTCGAGGCTGAGGAGAAGATGGAGAAGGCGGTCTCGGTGGCGCGCGACGATCTGTCCTCCATCCGTACGGGGCGAGCCAATCCCGGCATGTTCAACCGGGTCAAGGTCGAGTACTACGGTTCGCCGACGCCGATCACCCAGCTCTCCAGCATCAACGTGCCGGAGGCCCGCCTCGTCGTCATCAAGCCCTATGAGGCCAGCCAGCTCCGCAACATCGAGGATGCGATCCGCAACTCCGACCTCGGCGTCAACCCGAGCAACGACGGCAACGTCATCCGCATCTCGGTCCCGCAGCTGACCGAGGAGCGCCGCCGCGAACTGGTCAAGCAGGCCAAGGGCAAGGGCGAGGACGCCAAGGTGACCGTGCGCAACATCCGCCGCAAGGCCATGGAGGAGCTCGCCCGCATCAAGAAGGACGGTGAGGCCGGCGAGGACGAGGTGGGTCGTGCCGAGAAGGACCTCGACAAGAGCACCCAGACCTACACCGCGCAGATCGACGATCTGGTGAAGCACAAAGAAGGCGAGCTGCTGGAGGTCTAGGTCGCCGTCAGACCTGACCTTCAGCAACAGCACGGTGGCAGACACCGATACGGCTCCCGCCGAAGGAGCTGACCCCGTCGAGCCCGCCAAGAAACAGGGCCGGGCCGGGCGAAATCTTCCCGCCGCCATCGGCGTCGGAGCCTTCCTCGGCTTCGGCGTCATCGCCATCCTGGTGTTCGCCCCGCTGGGGTGGGTGCCCGTCGTCGCCGCGGCCATGGCCGTCGCGACCCACGAGGTCGTCCGTCGCCTGCGCACGGCGGGGTACGCCATCCCCATCGTTCCGCTACTGGTCGGTGGGCAGGCGATCGTCTGGCTGACCTGGCCGTTCGGGGCGACCGGTGCCTTCGGTGCGTTCGGAGCCACCGTCGTGGTCTGCATGATCTGGCGTCTGCTGTCGGGGGGACTGAAGAACGCGCCGGAGAACTACCTGCGCGACGTCACGGCCACGGTCTTCCTCACCGCCTGGATTCCGCTGTTCGGCGCGTTCGGCGCGCTGCTCGTCTATCCCGACGACGGCCGCTGGCGAGTGCTCTGCCTGATGCTCGGCGTCGTCTTCTCCGACATCGGCGGATACGCCGCGGGCGTGTTGTTCGGCAAGCATCCGATGGTCCCGGCGATCAGTCCGAAGAAGTCGTGGGAGGGCTTCGCCGGCTCGCTGATCTTCGGCACGGCGGCCTCGGTGCTCGCCGTGTCCCTCCTGCTCGACAAGCCCGCCTGGGTCGGGGTGCCGCTCGGTCTGATGCTCGTCCTCACCGGGACGCTCGGCGACCTGATCGAGTCCCAGGTCAAGCGCGATCTGGGAATCAAGGACATGGGCACGCTGCTACCCGGGCACGGCGGCCTCATGGACCGGCTCGACTCCGTCCTGCCGTCGGCGGTCGCCACCTGGGTCGTCCTCACGCTGCTGGCGTGAACCGGAGGCGTTGAGCCAGCACGCCGCGGCGCCGAGGGCCAGACCGACGCCGGTGCCGACGTCGATGCCCTGGCCCAGCATCAGCCACGACAGCACGCCGGCAACGGCCGGGATGACGCAGAACAGCATCGACACCGCCGCGGCACCGTGCAGGTTGATGGCGCGGACGTACAGCGAGACGCCGAGGGTGGCATTCAGCAGCACCACGCCGGCGACGGCGAACACCGCCTTCACCGGATCGTGGATGGCGAAGTGGGTGGTGAGCGACAGCACGGCGGCGGGCAGGAACGCCACCGCGTTCTGGATCGAGGTCGAGGCGCGGAAGTCGACGTCGGCGCAGAATCGCTGCTGGTAGACCCCGCCGGCCGCCAAGCCGATCAGCGCGACCAGGAGCAGTAGCACCGCCGGGTCCAGGCCCTTCTCGGCGATCAGACGGCTGGCGCAGGCCGCCAGCACCGCGGCAACCCCGAGCACCAGGGCGAGGATCCGCCGGAGGTTGAGGCGGTCGCGCAGGAACGTGGCGGCCAGCAGCGCGGTCGCGACGGGGTTCATCGCGACGACCACCGCGCACAGCACCGCCGGGGCGCCGTGTTCGATCGCCAGGTAGAGCGCGCAGAACTGCACGGCCTGCATCAACAGGCCGGCGACCGCGACGTGGCCAAGCTTGCGCGCCGACGGCATCGCCACATGCGCGATGCGGGCCCAGGCGCCGAGGATGGCCGCAGCGAGGCCGAACCGGAAGGCCAGCACCGCCATCGGGGACATGGCGTTGACGGCCATGTTCCCGATCGGGTAGCCGAGGGCATAGAAGAACGTGACGGCCGAGGCAGTACGCAGCGGCATCCGGGTGGGCGTCATGGACTTCATGGTCGGGGGCCGCCGAGGCTGCCGTCCAACGAATATCTTCGATCATGACCGATCGTGATTGCTGATCGGTCGGTTCGGCAGGGTGTACGAGTTGGCGCCACGACACGAATCTTTGATCGTTTCTACTGATCGGAGTACTTTGGTCGGGTGCCCCAGGTCCTCGACATCGCGCCCCTGCGCAGTGTGGTGGCCGTCGCCGACTGTGGCGGATTTCACCGCGCTGCGACCGTGCTGAACCTCACGCAGTCCGCGGTCAGTCAGCACGTGCGCCGGGTCGAGGCCGTCGTCGGTGGTCCGGTCGTCGAGAAGTCCGGCCGCGGCGTTGCCTTCACCGAGCTGGGGCACCGGGTGCTGGCGCACGCGCGCACCATCCTGTCCGCCCACGACGCTGCGCTGGCCGACCTCGGGGCGGCCGAGGAGCGGGTCCTGCTGATCGGGGCCACCGAACACGGCGCCGACGTCATGCTGCCCGGGCTGACGGGCGCGCTGGGGGACCGGCTGCCGGCCTGGCGGCTGCGGTTCCGGCTGGACCGCAACGTGATGCTGGCCGACGCCATCGAGCATGGGGCCGTCGACGTGGCGGTGATGCTGGACGGTTCGGGCCTCGACCCCGCGAACGCCTCGGGAGTCGTTGCGCTGAAGTGGATTTCTAGTCGCACGTTCTCGATGCCCGGGAACGAGCCGCTGCCCGTGGTGATGTTCTCCGAACCGTGCACGCTGCGCGAGCCCACGTTCGCCGCCCTGGACCGCATCGGGGTGCCCTACCGGATCGCCGCCGAGAGTTCGGACCTGTCCGGTCTGTTCGCCGCGGTGCGTTCCGGTCTTGGCGTCGCGCTGCTGCCGATGATCGGCCGGTTGCCGGACGGCACCTGCCTGGTCGAGGGACTGGCCCCGACCAGCCGGGCCACGGTGTTCGTCCGGGGGCGCTCCGGCGTCGATCCCGAGGTACTGGAGGCCGTCGACCAGGCGGTCCGCGACGTCTTGAGTGAGCAGGCCTGATAATGAGCGGAACCATGAAGATTCCCCTGGTGTTCGAGGCACCGCGACGAGCGAAGCCGCCGCGGCACTTCGCCGACCTCGACGACGACGCCAGGGCCGCCGTGGTGGCCGAGCTCGGCCTGCCCGCCTTCCGGGGCAAGCAGCTGGCCAACCAATACTTCGGCCGGCTGATCGCCGACCCCCGGGCCATGACCGACCTGCCCGCCGCCATGCGCGAGCAGGTTGCCGGCGCGCTGTTCCCCGACCTGCTGGCGCCCGTCCGCTCGATCGAATGCGACGGGGCCGAGACCCGCAAGACGCTGTGGCGGGCGGTGGACGGCACCACCTTCGAGTCGGTGCTGATGCGCTATCCCCAGCGCAACACCGTGTGCATCTCCTCGCAGGCGGGTTGCGGCATGGCGTGCCCGTTCTGCGCTACCGGCCAGGGCGGTCTGACGCGCAACCTGTCCACCGCGGAGATCCTCGAGCAGGTTCGCGCCGCCTCGGCCGCGATGCGCGACGAACACGACGGCAGGCTGTCCAACATCGTCTTCATGGGCATGGGTGAGCCGCTGGCCAACTACAACCGCGTGCTCGCGGCGGTCAAGCGGATCATCGCGCCTCCGCCGCACGGCTTCGGGATCTCGGCGCGCTCGGTGACCGTCTCGACCGTCGGGCTCGCCCCGGCGATCCGCAAGCTCGCCGACGAGCGCCTCGGGGTCACCCTCGCCTTGTCGCTACACGCTCCCGACGACGAGCTGCGCGACACGCTGGTGCCGGTGAACAACCGGTGGAACGTCGGCGAGGCGCTCGACGCTGCGCGCTACTACGCCGACGTGACGGGCCGGCGGGTGTCGATCGAGTACGCACTGATCCGCGACGTCAACGATCAGGCGTGGCGGGGTGATCTACTCGGCAAGAAGTTGCACGGTGCGCTGGGTCCGCTGGTGCACGTCAACGTCATCCCGCTGAATCCGACGCCCGGCAGCAAGTGGGACGCCAGTCCCAAGGCCGCGGAGCGCGAGTTCGTCAAGAAGGTGCGCGATCGCGGGGTCTCCTGCACGGTCCGCGACACCCGGGGCCGCGAAATCGCCGCAGCCTGCGGCCAACTCGCGGCGGAGGGCTAGCGGGTCCAGCCGCGCTTGCGCAGCCACCAGTCGCGGAACGCGATCCCCAGGATCACGATTGCGAAGCCGATCAGGAAGACGTCCTCCACGTGGCCCTGATGGTTGCCGCGCAGCATGCACAGCATGAAGATCGCCGAGAGGATGCCGCCGATCTGGATGGCGCGGTGATTCTCCTTGGACCAACCCCAGTTCGCCGACGGCACTTCCTCGACGTCGACGCCGGTGTGTCGTTCGACCTCGGTGTTCGCCACGCTCGCTCCTCAGGTTCCCGGTTTAACTCGCGATCATTCTGGCACACCCGATCATCGGGGGCGCAGACGTCCTAGCGGACCGCCTCGTACCTCCGCAGGGCCTCGGCGCGCTCGGCGGCGTGGTCGACGATCGGCTCGGGGTAGTCCTCGCCACCGAACTCGGGCACCCATCGCTGCACGTAGGCGCCGTCCGGATCGAACTTCTTGCCCTGGGTGGTCGGGTTGAAGACCCTAAAGTAGGGCGCCGCATCGGTTCCGCAGCCCGCCGCCCACTGCCAGCCGTGCTGGTTGCTGGCCATGTCACCGTCGGTGAGCTGCTCGAGGAACCACCGCGCTCCCCATTGCCACGGCAGGTGCAGGTCCTTGACCAGGAACGACGCCGTGATCATCCGCACCCGGTTGTGCATGTAGCCGGTCTCGGCGAGCTGGCGCATGCCTGCATCGACGATCGGGAACCCGGTCTTGCCGGCCTTCCACGCCTCGAACCGCTTCTTCGCCTCGGCATCCTCGTCGACGTCGATGCGGTCGAAGGCCTTGTTCCAGTTCCACCATGCGCTGCGCGGCCACGAGTACAGGACGCCGGCGTAGAAGTCGCGGAAGGCCAGCTCGCGCAGGTAGGCCTGGGCGCCCTGGCCGCTGCCGAGATCGGCCGCCATCGTGCGGGGGTGGATCGTTCCGAACTTCAGGTGCGCCGACATCCGGCTGGTGCCGTCGTGGTCGGGCCGGTCGCGCTCGGAGGAGTAGTCCGACAACGACTTCTCGACGAAATCCTTCCAGCCCCTGCGCGCGGCAGCCTCACCCGCGGGGTGGTCCAGCTCGGCATCCCCGGCCGGAATGTCGATGCCACCGTCGACGTCGCCGGGGTCGATCCAGGTCGCCGACTTCGCGTCGGTCCGCGCGGGCTTGCGCCAGCCGTGTTCCCGCCACGCCGAATAGAACGGCGTGAACACCTTGTAGGGACTGCCGTCCCCCTTGGTGACCCGGCCGGGTGACACCAGGTACGGCGAACCCGACGCCTCCAGCGGCACGTCGCCGAGGGCGTCGCGGACGGCGTCGTCGCGGCGCTGCCCGAACGGTGAGAAGTCCTCCGTCACGTGTACCGACGTCGCCTCGATCTGCTTGGCGATCGCCGGGATTCGGGTCTCCGGACGTCCCTGCACCACCAGCAGGCGACCGTCGAGGCCGTCACGCAGTTCCCGCAGTGAGTCGTACAGGTACTGCAACCGGCGCGGGCCGGCGCTCGCCTTCAGGCGCGAGTCGAGCACGTAGCAGGCGAGCACCTCTTGGCCATCCCTGGCACCGTCGAGCAATGGGGGCAGGTCGTGCAGACGCAGATCGCGACGGAACCACAGCAGCGAGGTCATGCATCGATCTTGCCCGTATTCGGCCGCCGAAAAACCCGGTAAGGCGATTCGCTGCGACAATGCACTCGTGACGCCGACGACCGATGACTACCCCCGCGACATGGTGGGCTACGGACCTCAACCCCCCGACCCGCGCTGGCCCGGTGGCGCCAACATCGCGCTGCAGTTCGTCCTCAACTACGAGGAGGGCGGCGAGAACAACGTGCTGCACGGCGACGAGGCGTCCGAGACGTTCTTGTCCGAGATCATTGGGGCCCAAGCCTTTCCGAACCGTCACATGAGCATGGAGTCGCTCTACGAATACGGTTCGCGCGCCGGGCTGTGGCGGGTACTGCGGTTGTTCGACCAGCGCGAGCTGCCGCTGACCATCTTCGGCGTCGCTTCGGCGCTGGCCCGCAATCCCGCGGCGGTTGCGGCGTTCCAGGCGCGCGGCGACGAGATCGCCTGCCACGGGCTCAAGTGGCGCAGCTACCAGATGGTCGACGCCGACACCGAGCGTGCCGAGCTGGCCGAGGCGGTGCGCATCATGACCGAACTGACCGGTTCGGCACCGCTGGGCTGGTACACGGGCCGGGACTCGCCGCAGACACGCGAGCTCGTCGTCGAACACGGCGGGTTCCTCTACGACGCGGACTCCTACGCAGACGACCTGCCCTATTGGACCCGCGTCGGGGGCGCCGACCATCTCGTCGTGCCGTACACCCTGGACACCAACGACATGAAGTACGTCTCGGCAAGCGGCTTCCCCAGCGGATCCGAATTCTTCACCTACCTGCGGGACGCGTTCGACGTGCTGTACGCCGAGGGCCTGGCCGGGTCGCCGAAGATGCTCTCGGTCGGGCTGCACTGCCGCCTCGTCGGACGGCCCGCGCGCATCGCCGCGCTCGGGCGATTCCTCGACCACGTCCAATCGCACGACGGGGTGTGGATCACCCGGCGGGTCGACGTGGCCAGACACTGGATCGAGCACTTCCCGCCGCAAGGTTCCTGACCGGCTTCGGTGGAGTTGGACTCTCCCGCGGGGGGAGACCGCACGCTGGTGGCATGACCCATGACGACCTCGACGGCCGGCTGGCCGTGGTGACCGGTGGAACCAAGGGTGCGGGTGCGGCGGTGGTGGCGCGCCTGCGGGCAGCCGGGGCGCGTGTGATCGCCGTCGCGCGCCACGCCCCCGTGGACGCCGCCGACTTCGTGACCGCCGACGTCGCCTCTGCCGACGGTGCGCAGGACGTCGCCCGGTACGTGACAGCCCTTGGTGGTGCCCAGATATTGGTCCATGTCGCTGGCGGATCCAGTTCTCCTGCAGGGGGATTCGCGGCCCTGAGGGACGCCGACTGGCTCGCCGAACTGCAGCTGAACCTGCTGGCCGCCGTGCGGTTGGACAGGGCGCTGGTGCCGGCCATGCTCGACGCCGGGGCGGGTGCGGTCGTGCACGTGGGGTCGATCCAGAGCCGCCTGCCGCTGTACGACGGCACCCTGGGGTACGCGGCCGCCAAGTCGGCGTTGCGGACCTACTCCAAGGGACTCGCGAACGAGCTGGCGCCCAGGGGAGTTCGGGTCAACACGGTGTCGCCCGGCTTCATCCAGACGACAGCGGCCGACGAACTGGTCGCCAGGATCGCCGCGGCCTCCGGCACGGACGAGGGTGCCGCGCTGCAGACGCTGATGGACTCCCTCGGCGGCATACCCCTTGGCCGACCCGCCCGACCGGCCGAGATCGCGGAGGTCGTCGGCTTCCTGGTATCCGATGCCGCGTCGTCGGTGGTTGGCGCCGACCTCGTCGTCGACGGTGGCACCGTCCCGACCACCTGACCCGCCCCCGCCCCCTTCCTCGAGTGTGCGTGATCAGGCCGGGTCGAACCGGAAGACCGCCAATCGCCCTGCCAGTGACTCGAATTCGTCGGGCGTGCCCTCGGTCACCAGACCGCTGCGCTTGGCGAAGCCGACGCCGACGGGCACCTTGACGGCGAACGCGCGTAGGACGGGCTTGGCCTCGGCGGGGGTGAGTTCGACGATCCGGACCCGTCGCGAGTGCCGCCCGCGTGCGAGGGTCCCCGATCCCGCGGCCCTGGCGTTGGCTGCCCAGTCCGCACGCGGGTAGCCGGCCACCGTGTACAGGCCGCCCTCGTGGTCGAACGGCGTCATCGGCGTCTGGCGCGGCTGCCCCGAGCGGCGCCCCGGCACGGTGAGCACCATCGACGGTCCGGTGGGGACGCCGAACCTCTGAAGGGCTATCACCACCTTGTTCATCGTCTTCAAGAAGCGCGGCGGCCGTACGTTCGACATGATCGTCCTCCCTTGTCCATCGGTACTTGCGGTGTTCACCTACGAGGACGGGTGGGCGGCCCGAAAAGTTACCTCGTCTGCAGCGGAGGCCGCTGTAACTTTCCGACCCCCCTGTTCGTCGTACCTGTATGGAGCGAAGGCGTCCGACCGACCGGACCGTCACGGCGGCCTGGCGGGAACACCGGCCCTATCTGGTCAATCTCGCCTATCAGATGCTGCGCGACGTGGGGGAGGCCGAGGACGTGGCGCAGGAGACGTTTCTCCGGTTGTCGCGCGCCGACGCCGACGACATCGCCGACGTCCGCGCCTGGCTGACCGTCGTCGCAGGGCGGTTGTGCATGGACCAGCTGAGATCCGCGCGGGCCCGGCTCGAGACCAAGATGGCACCCGAACAGGAGGCGGCCCTGGTCGACGTCGACGTCATCGGGGATCCGGCGGACCGCGTCACCCTCGACGACGAGGTGAGCTCGGCCCTGTTCGAGGTGCTGCGGCAGCTCAGCCCGTCCGAGCGGGTGGCGTTCGTCCTGCACGACGTCTTCTCGGTGCCGTTCGACGAGATCGCCGAGACGGTCGGCCGGCCGGCCGGTACCTGTCGGCAGTTGGCGCGCCGGGCCCGGGCGAAGTTCGCCGCGGCGAACTCGGCCCCGGTCGACGTCGCCGAGCACCGATCCGTGACGGAGGCCTTCATCACCGCCTGCGCCAACGGTGATCTCGGTGCGCTGACGTCGGTACTCGATCCCGACGTGTGGGGACGGGGGACCGTGCTCGCCGAGCCCGCACCGCCGCCCCAGGAGCTGCGCGGGCCCGAGGAGGTGGCCGTCAACCTGATGCGCTACCTGGGCACCCCCGTGACGGTGGTGTCCGGCCCGCCGGGACGGCCGATGCTGCTGGCGTTCGACCGCGGCCGGTTGTTCGCGGTCGTGGCGTTGACGATTCGGGGCGGCCTGGTGGTCGGCATCGAGGCCACCGCCGACCCGGCTGCCCTCAACCGTAGGTGAACGAGAACGCCTGCAGCCCCTTGCTCAGGCTCACGTCGACGTGCTCGGGCTGCCCGGTGCCGTCGGCGACGATCTGACGCATGTTCGGCGGCCCGCTGACCGGAATCGTCGTGGTCTTGCCGTTGCGCGTCACCGTGACGGTGCCCGTGCCGCCGACCACCAGATAGACGTCGCGGGCGTGGTAGTTCAACGCCAAGCCGGCGCCGTCCTCGAGCGCGGTGGCGCCCTGGTAGTCCAGGGCCCAGCGACCGCGCAGGGCGAAGGAGTCGGCGGCCAGCTGAGCGGGCAGGGCGAAACTGGCCTCCCCCTTGTCGTAGATCCCCTGGCCGCCGTAGTTGACCACCTTGCCGACGCTGAAGTACGTCTCGGGCGTCGTCGGTGCCGTCGGGGTGGTGTCGCGGCCGTCGGTGGCGGGAGGCAGGTCGACGTTCGGCTGCGCATCGGTGAGCAACTGACGGATCAGCCCCTCGGTGACGTCGTAGTCGCCCTCGCCGAACTTGACGTGACGCACGGTGCCGGTGGCATCGATGAGGTACTCGGCCGGCCAATACCGGTTCCGGTAGTTGGTCCAGGTCGACAGGTTGTCGTCCAGCGCGATCGGATAGTCGATCTTCAGGTCGGCGGCGCCGCTGGCGACGTTGGCGGCGACCTTCTCGAACCCGTACTCCGGTGAGTGCACGCCGATGACCTCGAGGCCCTTGTCCTTGTATGCGTCGTACCAGCCGACGACGTGGGGGATGGCACGCTGGCAGTTGATGCAGGAGTACGCCCAGAAGTCGATCAGGACGACCTTGCCGCGCAACGACTTCAGGTCGATCGGTGCCCCGCCGGGAGTGTTGAGCCACGCGGTGATGCCCTTGACGTCCGGCGCGGTTCCGCAGCTCTCCAGCTGCCTGCCACCGTTGGAGCAGTTCGACAGCTGGGCGTTCTGCTCGTTGACCAGACCGCCGAGGTTCAGCTTCTGGAGTTGATCCTCGCCGCCGACCTTCTCCTGCAGGGTCCCGGTGTAGTCGGGAATGGCACGCTGCAGCACGGCCGGCAGGTTGAACACCAGCGCCACCGCGAGCAGGATCGTCACCACCCCGGCGATCACCCGGATCTGGCGCTGTCGATTGCGAAAGGCGGCCACGCGCTGGGCAACCCGGCGTCCGGCGAGTGCGAAGAACAGCAGCGGCAGCGCGGCGCCGACGGCGAACGCCAGCGTCAGGGCCACCGTACTGGCACCGATGGTCCCGGTGGCTCCCGCCACGACGATCGCGGCCAGGACGGGGCCCGCACACGGCACGTACAGCACCCCGAGCGCCAGACCGAGCCCGAAACCGCTCTTGCCGCTGCCGAATTGGCGCTGCGGCAGCCTGGCGAACGGCTTCTCAAGAATCGCCTCGAACCGCGGAAAGATCAGGCCGAGGCCGATCGCCACCAGGGCGACGAGCGCCACCCACCGCACGGCATCCTGAGGCAGGTGCAGCAGCGACAGCAGCGCCGAGCCCAGCAGGGTGACGATGCTGAAGCTCAGCACCAGACCGGCGATCACCAGATACGGCCGAATGGTCTGCGCCCGCGATGGTGGCGCCACGGTCGCGACGGCGCCGCGATCGGCGGACGGGCCGACGCCCTGGGTGCCGGAGAAGAAGATGACCGGCAACACGGGCAGGATGCACGGGGAGATTCCGGTGATCAACCCGCCGAGGAAGCCGATCGCGATCAGTGTGAGCATGTCTTCCATTCGTTGCCGCGGAGGTATCGGATCGGTTGTCGGTCAAAGTCTTTCGTGCTCATCGGCGAAAGCCAACGAGGCGGCCCGGCATTGGGCCGGACCGCCTCGTCAGCGCTTGCTGATCGGTCGACTACATCGCCGGAGGCGCTGGCGGCATGAGGACCGTGTCGACCATGTAGACGGTCGCGTTGGCGGTCTGCACGCCACCACACACCAGACCTGCGTCGTTGATCTTCAGATCCGGACCCATCCCGGTGACGGTGACCTTGCCACCCTGAACCGTCTCGTGCGTGCCGACGACCTGCGCGGGGCTCAGCCGGCCCGGCACCACGTGGTAGGTCAGGATGCTGGTCAGCAACGGGGCGTCCGTCTTGAGCTTCTCGATGGTCGCGGGGTCGATCTTCTTGAACGCGTCGTCGGTCGGCGCGAACACGGTGAATTCACCACCATTGAGCGTGTCGACGAGGTTGACCTCCGGGTTGAGCTTCCCGGAGACCGCCGCGGTGAGGGTGGTCAGCATCGGGTTGTTCGACGCCGCGACCGCGACCGGGTCCATGGCCATCCCGGCAACCGAACCCGGTCCCGTCGGCACCTCCTTGGCGTAGGCCGCGCAGCTGTTGCCGACGAGGCCAGCGGCGGGGTCGGCCTGGGCGACGCCGGTCGAGGTGAGCAACGCGGCCACGGCCATCGCTGCGATCGATGCGCCGGTGACGGTCCTCTTGGTGTTCAGATTCATCATGTCGACTTTCGGTTGTGTTGAGTGAAATCGGTTGAGGGAAGCGTTACTTCGCCGGCGGCATCAGCACGGTGTCGACCATGTACACGGTCGCGTTGGCGGTGTGGACGCCACCGCAGACCAGGCCGGACTGGTCGAACTTGAGGCCTTCGCCCGAACCGGTGACGGTGACGTCGGCGCCCTCGACGGTCTTGTGGGTGCCGACGACCTGCGCGGGGCTGAGCTGACCCGGGATCACGTGGTAGGTCAGGATGCTCTTCAGCAGCGGGGCGTCGGTCTTGAGCTTCTCCAGCGTGGCGGCGTCGATCTTGGCGAAGGCATCGTCGGTGGGGGCGATGACGGTGAACTCTCCACCATTGAGGGTGTCGACGAGATTCACGCCGGGGTTCAGCTTGCCGGACACGGCGGACGTCAGCGTCGTCAGAAGCGGGTTGTTCGACGCGGCCGTCGCGACCGGATCCTGGGCCATGCCGGTCACGGAGCCGGGTCCCTCGGGAACCTTCTGGGCGTAACCCGCGCAGCCCGAGCCGACCAGGTCGGCGGCGGGATCGGCAGCGGCCGTGGCTGGCGAGCTCGTCGAACTGCTCATGACGCTGGAGGAGATGCTGCTGGCGCTGCTGGACACACCACTTGCGGTCTGACTGGCGGTATCGCTGGAACAGGCGGAGACGCCGAGCACGGCGACTGCGGTCAGGCCTGCCGCGGCAAACGCCTTGCGGTGAGATGCGTTCATGACGTGATCACTCCAATGTGGTTTGGGCCGGCGCCGTTCCGCCGTCCTCATGGGGCATTCGCGGTGACGCTGATCCCGGATGGGCCGGGGGACCGTACGTCACTTTCGCGTCACAATTCGGTGGGAATGTGCTGTGCGTCGGTCGCCATCGAGCGCAGGGGCACAATGGTTCGGTGACATCCGAAGCGCAGGAGCGCAGCGACTCGGGCCACGGCGCGCGGCTGCGCGTGGTGATCCTTGGCAGCACCGGTTCCATCGGCACCCAGGCGCTCGAGGTCATCGCCGCCAACCCCGACAGGTTCGAGGTGGTCGGGCTGGCCGCGGGCGGTGGCAATCCCGACCTGCTAGCCAAGCAGCGCGCCCAGACCGGGGTGTCCAACGTCGCGGTCGCGTCGGTCGCGGCGGCCGACCGCATCGGTGACGTGACGTTCTCGGGCCCCGAGGCGGCCACCCGGCTGGTGCAGGACACCGAGGCCGACGTCGTGCTCAATGCGCTGGTGGGGGCGCTCGGGCTGCGTCCCACGCTCGCAGCGCTCCAATCCGGGGCCCGGTTGGCACTGGCCAACAAGGAGTCACTCGTCGCCGGCGGTCCGCTGGTGCTCAAGGCCGCCAAGCCGGATCAGATCGTGCCGGTGGACTCCGAGCACTCCGCGCTGGCGCAGTGCCTGCGGGGCGGGGCGGCCGACGAGGTCGCGCGGCTGGTGCTCACGGCGTCCGGCGGCCCGTTCCGCGGATGGTCGGCGGCCGAGCTGGAAGACGTCACCCCCGAACAGGCGGGCGCCCACCCGACGTGGTCGATGGGGCCGATGAACACGTTGAATTCGGCGTCGCTGGTGAACAAGGGCCTCGAGTTGATCGAGACACACCTGTTGTTCGGCATCGACTACGACCGCATCGACGTCGTCGTGCATCCGCAGTCGATCGTGCACTCGATGGTCACGTTCTTCGACGGGTCCACGATCGCTCAGGCCAGCCCGCCCGACATGCGACTGCCCATCGCACTGGCGCTGGGCTGGCCGGCACGAGTACGCGGTGCGGCTCGTCCGTGTGACTTCAGCACGGCCTCCACCTGGGACTTCGAGCCGCTGGACGACGAGGTGTTCCCCGCCGTCGCGCTGGCGCGGGAGGCCGGCAGCAGGGGCGGTTGTCTGACCGCGGTCTACAACGCCGCCAACGAGGAGGCCGCCGAGGCGTTCCTCGCCGGGCGGATCCGATTCCCCGCGATCGTCCGGATCGTCGGTGACGTGCTGCGCGCTGCCGATCAGTGGGCCGCGGAACCGGCTACCGTGGAGGACGTACTCGACGCGCAAGACTGGGCGCGGGCACGGGCCGCGAGCGGCGTGACGAAGGCAGCACGGGAGGTCTTGGGAACCAGATGATGTTCGTACTGGGCATTGTGCTGTTCGCACTGGCCATCCTGCTGTCGGTGGCGTTGCACGAATGCGGACACATGTGGGTGGCGCGGGCCACCGGGATGAAGGTGCGTCGCTATTTCGTCGGCTTCGGTCCCACACTGTGGTCGACCAAGCGTCGCAACCGGCTCGGCTACACCGAGTACGGGGTCAAGGCCGTGCCGCTCGGCGGGTTCTGCGACATCGCGGGAATGACGTCGGTCGAGGAACTCGCCCCCGAGGACCGGCCGTACGCCATGTACCGCCAGAAGGTGTGGAAGCGCGTCGCCGTGCTGTTCGCCGGGCCTGCCATGAACTTCGTCATCGGCCTGGTGCTCGTCTACGGGATTGCCGTCGTGTGGGGGCTGCCGAACCTGCATCCGCCGACCACCGCGATCGTCGGGGAGACGGCGTGCGTCTCACCGGAGGTCACCAAGGGCAAGCTGGGCGAGTGCACCGGACCCGGGCCGGCCGCGCTGGCCGGCATCAAGCCGGGGGACACCGTCGTCAAGGTCGGCAGCACCGACGTGGCGACCTTCGAACAGATGGTGGCTGCGGTTCGCAAGCTCGACGCGCCGACGCCCTTCGTCGTGCAGCGGACCGAGAACGGCAAGACCACCGAGTTCACCACCACCGTCGACGTCACCCAGACCCAGCGGTTCGGCAAGGACGCCGACGCCGCGCCCACCAGGGTCGGTGCCGTGGGGATCGCGGCGGCGCAGTTCGAGCCCACGCACTACAACCCGCTGTCTGCGGCCCCGGCCACCGTCGCCTTCACCGGTGACCTGATGGTCGAGCTCGGCAAGTCGCTGGTGAAGATCCCCAGCAAGGTGGGTGCGCTGGTCGACGCCATCGGCGGGGGCGAGCGCGACAAGGAGACGCCGATCAGCGTGGTCGGGGCGAGCATCATCGGCGGCGAGACCGTCGACCACGGCCTCTGGGTGATGTTCTGGTTCTTCTTGGCGCAGCTGAACTTCGTGCTGGGCGTGGTGAACCTGCTTCCGCTGCTGCCCTTCGACGGCGGTCACATCGCGATCGCCGTCTACGAGAAGATCCGCAATATGATTCGCTCGGCGCGCGGCAAGGTCGCCGCCGCCCCTGTCAACTACCTCAAGCTGATGCCCGCCACCTACG
Source organism: Mycolicibacterium sichuanense (assembly GCF_033741125.1). NCBI lineage: Bacteria > Bacillati > Actinomycetota > Actinomycetes > Mycobacteriales > Mycobacteriaceae > Mycobacterium > Mycolicibacterium sichuanense. Next base: position 1,358,150 of record NZ_JAWQPU010000001.1, read on the forward strand.
TCGTCCTCGTCGTGGTCGGTGGCTACATGCTGTTGACCGTCACCGCCGACTTGGTCAATCCGATCAAGTTGTTCCAATAGCGTGAGAAGGAAGTCATCATGACCGTCGGTCTGGGATTGCCGGTACCGCCCCCGCCGACGCTGGCCCCGCGGCGCAAGACGCGCCAGCTCATGGTGGGCAACGTGGGCGTCGGTAGCGACTACCCGATCGCGGTGCAGTCGATGTGCACCACCAAGACCCACGACATCAACGCCACGCTGCAGCAGATCGCCGAGCTGACCGCGTCGGGCTGCGACATCGTGCGCGTCGCCTGCCCCCGGCAGGAGGACGCCGACGCGCTGCCCGCGATCGCCAAGAAGGCCAATATCCCGGTCATCGCCGACATCCACTTCCAGCCGAAGTACATCTTCGCCGCCATCGATGCCGGGTGCGCCGCGGTGCGGGTGAACCCCGGCAACATCAAGGAGTTCGACGGCCGGGTCAAGGAGGTTGCCAAGGCCGCCGGTGACGCGGGCATCCCCATCCGCATCGGCGTCAACGCGGGCTCGCTCGATCCACGGCTGATGAAGAAGTACGGCAAGGCGACGCCGGAGGCGCTCGTCGAGTCGGCGCTCTGGGAGGCCTCGCTGTTCGAGGAGCACGGCTTCGGCGACATCAAGATCAGCGTCAAGCACAACGATCCGGTCATCATGGTCGCCGCCTACGAGCAGCTCGCCGCGCAGTGCGACTACCCGCTGCACCTCGGCGTCACCGAGGCGGGTCCGGCGTTCCAGGGCACCATCAAGTCGGCGGTCGCCTTCGGCGCCCTGCTTTCCAAGGGAATCGGCGACACCATCCGGGTCTCCCTGTCGGCACCCCCGGTCGAGGAGATCAAGGTCGGCAACCAGATCCTCGAGTCGCTCAACCTGCGGCCGCGTGGTCTGGAGATCGTGTCCTGCCCGTCCTGTGGCCGCGCTCAGGTCGACGTCTACACGCTGGCCAACGAGGTCTCGGCAGGCCTGGAGGGGCTCGACGTCCCACTGCGCGTCGCGGTCATGGGGTGCGTCGTCAACGGTCCCGGCGAGGCCAGGGAGGCGGACCTCGGTGTCGCCTCCGGTAACGGCAAGGGGCAGATCTTCGTGCGCGGCGAGGTGATCAAGACGGTGCCGGAGCAGATGATCGTCGAGACCCTGATCGAGGAGGCCATGCGCATCGCCGCCGAGATTGGTGACGACCGAGACTCCCATGATGTCAGCGGTTCGCCCGTGGTGACCGTAAGCTGAAGTAGACCCTGTGAGCGGGGTCACCGCCATCGGCTCGTAGAAGGACCAGATGTCCGCTCCTCCGCTGTTTCGTCTCGCCGACGAGCGACGCGTCACGGTGGTTCGCGATGCCGCGGTGGTGCGGCATGTCCTCGACGAGGATCCCGTCGGTTCCTGCATGGTTGCTTCGCGGGTTGCCGATCACGGCATCGATCCAGCGGCCATCGGCGGCGAGATGTGGACCCGCCGCCGGCCCGTCGACTCGCTCTGCTTCGCCGGGGCCAACCTGATTCCGTTGCGCGGTGCGCGCGACGATCTGAATGCGTTCGCGGACAAGGCGATGAGCACGGCGCGCCGCTGTTCGTCGCTGGTCGGCCGGACCGAGCTGGTCATGCCGATGTGGCAGCGCCTCGAAGGGGCTTGGGGGCCAGCGCGTGACGTGCGGGACCACCAGCCGCTGATGGCACTGTCCAGCGCGCCGCAGTGCCCCATCGACCCGCAGGTGCGCCCGGTGCGCATCGAGGAGCTCGACGCCTATCTGGTGGCGGCCGTCGACATGTTCATCGGCGAGGTGGGCGTCGATCCGCGCATGGGTGACGGCGGCCGCGGCTACCGCCGCCGGGTGGCCGGGCTGATCACGGCGGGCCGGGCCTGGGCGCGCTTCGAACACGGTCAGGTGGTGTTCAAGGCGGAGGTCGGTTCGCAGTCACCGTCGGTCGGACAGATCCAGGGGGTCTGGGTGCACCCCGATTGGCGGGGCCGGGGACTCGGCGCCGCCGGCACCGCCGCGCTGGCGGGCGCGGTCGTGCGCAGCGGCCGCACTGCCAGCCTGTACGTGAACGGCTACAACACGGTCGCACGGGCGACCTACGACCGCATCGGTTTCACCCAAGTGGGCACGTTCGCGACCATCCTGCTCGACTGAGCCGAACCCGCTGGGCCAATAACGATCCGATCTCGGTGCGCCTCCACGCGTTGCGGTCCGTGCCCTCCTAACATCAGCCTCAATGGCAACACGAACCTCATCCGCATCACGGGTGACCGGACTCCTGACGGTCCTCGTCGTCATCGCAGCCGTTGGCGGCCTCAGTGCCTGCACCCCGAAACCCAACGGACCCGAACCGGTCGCGACGGCATTCTTCACCGCGCTGGCCAAGGGGGACACCACGGCCGCCGCCGCGCTCAGCGACCGGCCCGAGGTCGCCCGCACGGCGCTGAACCAGGCGTGGGCGGGCCTGCAGGCCACCAAGCTCGACGCCCAGATCCTCGGCTCGAAGTACGCCGAGGACACCGGCAGCATCTCCTACCGCTACACGTGGCACCTGCCCAAGAACCGGACGTGGACCTACGACGGTCAGCTCAACATGGTCCGCGACGAGGGGCATTGGCAAGTTCGTTGGAGCGCAACGGGATTGCACCCCAACCTGGGGGAGAACCAGACGTTCGCGCTGCGGGCCGACGCCCCGCCCCGCGCGTCGGTCAACGAACGCGGCGGCTCCGACGTGCTGCGTCCCGGCTTCCTGTACGGCTACGCGCTCGACGCCAAGGCGGCCGGCGGTGACCTGATGCCGACGGCGACGATCGTGGCCGACACCCTGCGGCGATTCGACCCGACCATGGACGCCCAGCGGCTGGCCGAGACCGCGAGCTCGTCGGCCAAGCCGCTCGACCTGATCACGCTGCGGCAGGCGGATCGCGACGCGGTGGCGCCGGCGATCGGCAACCTGCCCGGCGTCGTGATCACCCCGCGGCCCGAAATGCTGCCAACCGATGACCGGTTCGCGCCCGACATCATCAACCAGGTCAAGAAGTCGGTGGTCGACGAGCTCGACGGGAAGGCGGGCTGGCGGGTCGTCAGCGTCAACCAGAACGGCGCCGACGTCGAGGTGCTCGACGAAACCCCTGGCGCCCCAGCCCCTTCGGTGACCATCAGCCTGGACCGTGCCGTGCAGAACGCCGCCCAGGACGCGGTGGACATGGTGGGCAAGAAGGCGATGATCGTCGCCATCAAGCCGTCCACCGGGGACATCCTGGCCGTCGCCCAGAACGCCGCCGCCGATGCCGACGGACCCGCCGCGACGACCGGCCTCTACCCGCCGGGGTCGACGTTCAAGATCATCACCGCGGGCGCGGCGATCGACCGCGACATGGCAACGCCCAACACGCTTCTCGGCTGCCCCGGCCACATCGACATCGGCCAGCGGACCATCCCGAACTACGGCGGCTTCGACCTCGGCACGGTGCCCATGTCGCGGGCCTTCGCGAACTCGTGCAACACCACGTTCGCCGAGCTGGCCAGCCGGATGCCGCCGCGGGGCCTGACGACCGCCGCCGCGCAATACGGCATCGGCACCGACTACGTCGTCGACGGCATCACCACGGTCACCGGATCGGTGCCACCGACGGTCAACCTCACCGAGCGCACCGAGGACGGCTTCGGTCAGGGCAAGGTGCTGGTCAGCCCGTTCGGCATGGCACTGGCCGCCGCGACGGTCGCCGCGGGCAAGACGCCCGTGCCCCAGCTCATCGAGGGCAGCCACACCGAGGTCGCCGGTGACACCCCGACGATCACGCCCAAGATGGTCGACGGGCTGCGGCCGATGATGCAACTGGTGGTGACCAACGGCACGGCCAAGGAACTCAACGGCAGCGGCGACGTCCGCGGCAAGACCGGGGAGGCCGAGTTCAACGGGGGATCGCACGCCTGGTTCGCCGGCTACCGCGGTGACCTCGCCTTCGCCGCCCTGATCGTCGGCGGTGGCAGCTCGGAGTACGCCGTGCGGATGTGCAAGCAGATGCTCGGCGGTCTGCCCCCGGACTATCTGGCCTGAGTAGCCTGGTCCTGGGAAGGACGGGCATTCATGACCATCAACTCGGGAATCGGTTCGGACACGGGCGTAGAGGCAACCGTGCTGCGCATCTCGGACGCCGACCGCAACGGCACCCTGCGTCGCCTGCACAACGCGGTGGCACTGGGGCTCATCGACATCGGCGAGTTCGAGGAGCGCTCGGCGGCGGTCTCGCAGGCCCGGCTGCACTCCGAGCTCGGGGCGCTCGTCGAGGACCTGCCCGGCCCCGGCGCGATCGTCACGACCGCCACCGATCGCGTCGAACTGCGCGGTGTGCTCGGCTCGTTGAAGCGCCAGGGTGAATGGATCGTGCCCACCCGGTTGTCGCTGGTGCGGCGGATGGGGTCGATCGACCTGGACCTGACCAAGGCCCGCTTCGCCGGGCCGATCGTGGTGATCGAGCTCGACGTGAAGTTCGGGTCGGTGGACATCCGCCTGCCCGAGGGGGCCAGCGCGTCGATCGACGACGTCGAAGTGCTCGTCGGCAGTGCCCGCGACCACCGCAGGGACGCGCCGGCGGAGGGTTCGCCGCACGTGATCCTCACCGGACGCAGCGTGTGTGGCTCGATCGACATTCGCGGCCCGCGCAAGTCGCTGTTCAACCGCCGCTGACACCGACCCACCAGGTCGACGTCGGCGACGATGGTCGGGCAGTAGCGGTTACGCTGGGAGGATGTCCGTTCGCACCGCACTTCGCCCCGGCGAGCTGTCCCCGACGCTGCCGGTGCCCAAGTCGATCCCGCGCCCCGAGTACGCCTGGAAGGCCGAGGTTCGCGAAGGCACCGAGCCGTGGGTGCAGACCCACGAGGTGATCGAGAAGATGCGCGTCGCCGGGCGCATCGCGGCCAACGCGCTCGCCGAGGCGGGCCGGGCAGTGGCACCTGGCGTGACGACCGACGAGCTCGACCGGATCGCCCACGACTACATGGTCGACCACGGTGCGTACCCGTCGACGTTGGGCTACAAGGGCTTTCCCAAGTCCTGCTGCACCTCGCTCAACGAGGTCATCTGCCACGGCATCCCGGATTCGACCGTGATACAGGACGGCGACATCGTCAACATCGACGTCACGGCCTACCTCGACGGGGTGCACGGCGACACCAATGCCACCTTCCTGGCCGGCGACGTCTCCGAGGAGCACCGCCTGCTCGTCGAGCGCACCCACGAGGCGACGATGCGGGCGATCAAGGCCGTCAAGCCGGGACGGCAGCTGTCCGTCGTCGGCCGCGTCATCGAGGCGTATGCGAATCGGTTCGGCTACAACGTCGTTCGAGACTTCACCGGGCACGGCATCGGCACCACGTTCCACAACGGACTGGTGGTGCTTCACTACGATCAGCCCGCCGTGGAGACCGTGCTCGAGCCGGGCATGACGTTCACCATCGAGCCGATGATCAATCTGGGCGGGCTGGACTACGAGATCTGGGACGACGGCTGGACCGTCGCCACCATCGACAAGAAGTGGACGGCCCAGTTCGAGCACACCCTGGTGGTGACCGACGACGGCGCCGAGATCTTGACGCTGCCGGACTAGCGTCGGACGCCGGTCGATCGAATCGTCAAAGATCTGCTGCCGCAATCGTTTCTGGGCTTCGCAGCGCAAACGTCCGAAGGCCCCGAAAACCGGCACTCAAGATCACCGATCCCTGTAGCGTGGCGCAATGCCTTCGACTGTGCTGACCGTGGACGGGTTCCCGGCGACCGTCGACGTGTCCGGTCCCGAGAAGGGGTCGGCCGTCGTCCTCATCGGCGCCGCCAACCAGAGCCCGTCGGCCTACGAGGCGGTCTGCGAACGGTTGCACACCGCCTCGCTGCGCACCGTCGTCATCGCGCCGCATCCCAGGCTGAGCCCGAGGGGCGTCGTGGGGATCCTCGATTCCGTCGGCGTGCGCTGGGCACTGCTGGTGGGCGACCGCGTCGGGGGCGAGTTGGCCTGGGAGCTGGCCGCCACCCGGCTCGATCGGTTCATCGGGCTGGTGGTGGTGGACCGTGGTCATCCCCGCGTGCCCGATCACGCCGGCGTCGTCCGCAACGACGGCTGCCCACCGGTGGAGGTGAACACCACCGCCCTGGTCAGCAGCCCGGCCGCCAAGAACGTGGCCAGGGCCAGCCAGCGCTACGTGTACGGCGACTACCGGGTGGTCGAGTTACTCGGCCGGCGCAATGCCCACGAGTCGACCGCGCAGCTGGCCGCTGAGATCGTGCTGCGCACCAGCACCTGGTGACGACGGCACCGGGCCCCTCGGCCGTACGGCACGAGGGGCCCGGGGGTCTGGGGCGCCGCGCGACCTACGTCAGGTCGGCCACCTCGATCTGCTTGATCGGCCCGGTGAACCACTTCTTCACCGAGACGTGCCAGTAGATGAACAGCAGCACCAGCACGGCACCGACGAGGATCGGGGTGTAGTTCACGTACTTCCACTCGAAGCCCGGATCCCACGGCGCACCCAGGTTGGAGGTGGGGAACAGCGCGATGATCGAGGTGACGATGATCTCGATCAGCGCGACGGGCGCCATCCACTTGTGGTGGCCCCGCAGATTCCACTTGCCCACCGGGAACGCGTCGCCGGCCTTCCAGCGGTAGTAGATCGGCACCGCGAAGCACAGGTAGAGCCCCACGACGCCGATGGACACCACGGCGAAGAACGCGACCGGCACGGGTGCGCCGTTGATGTCGACCTGCACCAGGGCGGGCAGCGTGATGATCGCGGCGAGCGAGGCGGTGACGACGACGCCGTTGGCGGGAATCTTGTTCTTGCTGACCTTGGACCACAGCTGGTGGCCGGGCACGGCCCGGTCGCGGCTGAACGCGAACAGCATGCGCGACGCGCTGGTCTGGCAGGCCGTGGTGCAGAAGAACTGGCCGGCGGTCGAGATGAGCAGCACGATCGCCACCCACTTGGAGTCCATCGCCTGGGCGAAGATCACCGCGACCGCGCCACCGCCCTTGGTCACCCCGTCCACGTCCTGGACGGCGAACAGGAAGGCCAGCAGCAGGATGTAACCGCCGATGGCCGAGTAGAAGATCGAGCGCCAAATGCCCTTGGCCGCACCGTCGGCCGCGCTCATGGTCTCCTCGGAGAGGTGGGCGGAGGCGTCGTACCCGGTGATCGTGTACTGCGTGAGGATCGCCGAGATCGGCAGCACGAAGAACAGGAACCCGACGCCGGAGGTCGAACCGCCGAAGAAGCCGGTGTTGTTGACCGTCGTCGCGAACACGGTGCTGAAGCTGGCGTGCTGCTGCGGGATGAGGAACAGGATGAGGATGACGGCCGCGGCACCGGCGACGTGCCACCACACCGACACGTTGTTGATCACCGCGAGCAGGTGGCTGGAGAAGATGTTGATGACGGCCACCGCCACCAGGATGATCACGAAGATGATGAACGTCCTGGTCAGGCTGTAGCCGGCGAGCCAGCTCTCACTGAACGTGCCGAGCGTCAGGTCCAGGAAGGTGGCGCAGCCGTAGGCCACCGACGCCAGGATGGCGATGAGGCCGATCAGGTTGAGCCAGCCGGTGTAGAAGCCGGCCTTGGCGCCGCCGAGCTTGCTGGCCCACCAGTAGATGCCGCCGGAGGTCGGGTAGGCCGACACCAACTCGGACATGCACAGCCCGATGATGAGGATGAAGACCGAGATGATCGGCCAGCCCCATGCGATGGCGGCCGGGCCGCCGTTGTTCCAGCCGAGACCGAATGACGTGAAGCAGCCCGCCAGGATCGAGATGATCGAGAACGAGATGGCGAAGTTGCTGAAGCTGGACCACGTGCGGTTCAGCTCCTGGGTGTAACCGAGGGAGGCGAGGTGTCTCTCGTCCTCGGATAGTTCTTCGTGACCCTCTGGCACGGTGTTCTCCTTCTCGAGGCAGCGCTCGGGTGAACAGCGCTCGCTGAGTTGGAACAATAGAGTGGCAATGGACTTGTGTCCTACCTTTGGCGGTGACGGTTGTGTAAATCTGCGGGGGGAATGCCGGGTGTAGGTGGTCCAATGGTTGACTCACACCCAAGTTGGTCGGCTTCGAGAGGCAGAGCACGTGACTAAGGGAACGGCGCGATCCGGGATGCTGCAGCTGCCCGAGTTGGAGAAGCTGGTCGCCGAGGGTGCGGTGGACACCGTCATCGTGGCCTTCACCGACATGCAGGGCAGATTGACCGGCAAACGCATCACGGCCCGGCTCTTCGTCGACGACGTGATCGCCCACGGTGCGGAATGCTGCAATTACCTGCTGGCCGTCGACGTCGACATGAACACCGTGGACGGCTACGCCATGTCGAGCTGGGAGGCCGGCTACGGCGACATGGTGATGACGCCGGACTTCTCGACGCTGCGGATGATCCCGTGGCTGCCCGGCACGGCGATGGTGACCGCCGACCTCGGCTGGCACGACGGCAGCCCGGTGCGGCCCGCTCCGCGCGGCATCCTGCGCGCACAGCTCGACCGCCTGGCCCAACGGGGGATGGTCGCCGTCGCGGCGACCGAACTCGAATTCATGGTCTTCGACGACTCCTACCGCGACGCCTGGTCGAAGGGATATCGGGCGCTGACGCCCGCCACCGACTACAACATCGACTACGCCATGCTGGCCTCGACGCGGATGGAGCCGCTGCTGCGCGACATCCGCCGCGGCATGGAGGGTGCCGGGTTGTATTGCGAGGGCGTCAAGGGTGAGTGCAACCTCGGTCAGCAGGAGATCGGGTTCCGCTACGACGACGCGCTCGTCACCTGTGACAACCACACGATCTACAAGAACGGCGCCAAGGAAATCGCCGATCAGCACGGCAAGAGCCTGACGTTCATGGCCAAGTTCGACGAGCGTGAGGGCAACAGCTGCCACATCCACCTGTCGTTCCGGGGCGACGACGGAACGGCGGTCTTCGCCGACGACGAAGACCCGCTCGGCATGTCGCCGATGTTCCGCAGCTTCGTCGCGGGCCAGCTGGCCACTCTGCGCGAGCTGACGCTGTTCTACGCCCCGAACATCAACTCCTACAAGCGATTCGTCGACGGGAGTTTCGCGCCGACCGCCGTGGCGTGGGGCATGGACAACCGCACGTGCGCGTTGCGCGTGGTGGGCCACGGGCACGGCATGCGCATGGAGTGCCGGGCCCCCGGTGGCGACGTCAACCAGTACCTTGCGGTGGCAGCGTTGATCGCCGGTGGGTTGCACGGCATCGACCAGGGGCTGGAACTGCCCGAGGCATGCGAGGGCAACGCGTATACCAGTGGGGCGGACCGGCTTCCGACGACGCTGGCCGAGGCGGCCGCGTTGTTCGAACAGTCCACCGTGGCGCGCGAGGCGTTCGGCGACGACGTCGTCGAGCACTACCTGAACAACGCCCGCGTCGAGCTGGCCGCGTTCGGCTCGGCGGTGACCGACTGGGAGAGGCGTCGTGGTTTCGAACGGCTCTGATGCACCGCGCCGCCCGATCGTCGGGCTGACCACCTACCTGCAGCAGGCTCAGACCGGTGTCTGGGACGTCCGGGCCAGCTTCCTGCCCGCGGTCTACCTCGAGGGCGTCACGCTGGCGGGGGGCATCGCCACCCTGCTGCCGCCCCAACCGGTCGACGACACCGTGGTCGAGCGTGTGCTCGACGGCCTGGACGGGCTGGTGGTCACCGGCGGCCGCGACGTCGACCCGGCGGCCTACGGTCAGGCCCCGCACGAACGCACCGACGAACCGGCACGTGATCGTGACGCGTGGGAATTCGCCTTGGTACGAGGAGCATTGGCGCGCGAACTGCCCCTGCTGGGGATCTGCCGCGGCGCCCAGGTCCTCAACGTCGCACTCGGCGGCACCCTGCACCAGCACCTGCCCGACGTCGTCGGCCACTATCAGCACCAGCTCGGCAACGCGGTCTTCAACACCTCGTCGATCAAGACCGTGCCGGGCACCCGGTTGGCCGCCCTCATCGGCGAGTCGACCGATGCCCAGTGCTACCACCACCAGGCCATCGCCGAGCTCGGCACCGGCCTGATGGCGACCGCATGGGACACCGACGGCGTCATCGAGGCGGTCGAGCTGCCCGGTTCGACCTTCGTCGTGGCGGTGCAGTGGCATCCCGAGGAGCGGCTGGACGACCTGCGGCTGTTCGCCGGTGTCGTCTCCGCGGCCGCCGCCCACGCCTCGGGCAGAACCCAATTCACGTCTGAAAGGAACCCCGCGTGAGCACGTCCACCCTGATCAACCCGGCTACCGAGGAGGTGCTGCGCACCGTCGAGATGCTCGACGTCGCCGGTGTCGACGATGCGGTGGCGCGGGCGAAGTCCGCGCAGAAGCAGTGGGCCAAGCTTGCGCCGGCCGACCGGGCCGCTGCGCTCCGGTCGTTCGCGGCGCAGGTCGATGCCCACGTCGACGAGCTGGCGGCCCTGGAGGTGGCCAACTCCGGGCACGTCATCGGCAACGCCGAATGGGAGGCCGGCCACGTTCGCGACGTGCTGCAGTTCTATTCGGCCAGCCCGGAACGGATGTCCGGCAAGCAGATTCCGGTGGCCGGCGGGCTGGACGTGACGTTCAACGAGCCGCTCGGCGTCGTCGGGGTCATCGCGCCGTGGAACTTCCCGATGACCATCGCGTCGTGGGGGTTCGTGCCAGCGCTGGCCGCCGGCAACGCCGTGCTGGTCAAGCCTGCCGAGATCACCCCGCTGACCACCATGCGACTGGCCGAGCTGGGCCTTGCCGCGGGTCTGCCCGATGGTCTGTTCCAGACGCTGCCCGGCAAGGGTTCGGTGGTGGGGGAGCGTTTCATCACCCACCCGGACGTCCGCAAGATCGTGTTCACCGGGTCCACCGAGGTCGGCGTGAAGGTGATGGCGGGCGCCGCCCAGCAGGTGAAGCGGGTGACGCTGGAACTCGGCGGCAAGAGTGCCAACATCGTCTTCGACGATTGTGATCTGGCGGAGGCTGCCGCGACCGCACCCTACGGCGTGTTCGACAACGCTGGCCAGGACTGCTGCGCGCGCAGTCGAATCCTGGTGCAGCGCAACGTCTACGACAAGTTCATGGAGCTGCTCGAGCCCGCGGTCAAGGGCGTGGTCGTCGGTGATCCGACCTCGCGGGACAGCGAGATGGGCCCGTTGGTGTCGCGCCCGCACTTCGACACCGTCGCGTCCTACGTCCCGGATGACGCCCCCGTCGCATTCCGGGGCTCGGCCCCGACCGGACCTGGATACTGGTTCCCGCCAACGGTTCTCACCCCCAAGCGCACCGACCGTGCGGTGGCCGAGGAGATCTTCGGTCCCGTCGTCACGGTGCTCCCGTTCGAGGACGAGGCCGACGCCATCGCGCTGGCCAACGACACGCCCTACGGGTTGTCCGGCTCCATCTGGACCGAGAACCTGTCCCGGGCGATGCGGGTGTCGCGCGGCGTGGAATCCGGCAACCTGTCGGTCAACTCGCACTCGTCGGTCCGGTACAACACGCCGTTCGGCGGCTTCAAGGCCTCGGGGCTTGGCCGCGAGCTCGGTCCCGATGCGCCCCTGCACTTCACCGAAACCAAGAACGTCTTCTTCAAGATCGGAGAAATCTAGATGGACCTGACCGAGCGGCTCAAGGACAAGGTAGCCGTCATCACCGGCGGTGCCAGTGGCATCGGCCTGGCCACGGCCAAGCGCATGCAGGCCGAGGGCGCGATCGTCGTCATCGGTGACATCGATCCGGCTACCGGCAACAGCGTCGCCAACGACATGAACGTCAGCTTCGTCCAGGTCGACGTCTCGGATCAGGCCGCGGTCGACAACCTCTTCGACACCGCCGTCGAGTTGCACGGAGGCGTCGACATCGCGTTCAACAACGCGGGCATCAGCCCGCCGGAGGACGATCTCATCGACGTCACCGGCATCGACGCGTGGGACCGGGTGCAGGACATCAACCTCAAGTCGGTGTTCTTCTGCTGCAAGGCGGCGTTGCGTCACATGGTCCCCGCGCAGAAGGGCTCGATCGTCAACACCGCGTCGTTCGTTGCGGTGAACGGATCGGCGACCTCGCAGATCTCCTACACCGCCTCCAAGGGTGGCGTGCTAGCGATGTCACGCGAACTCGGAATCCAGTACGCGCGCCAGGGCATTCGCGTCAACGCGCTGTGCCCGGGCCCGGTGAACACCCCGCTGCTGCAGGAGCTGTTCGCCAAGGATCCGGAGCGGGCGGCGCGCCGGCTGGTGCACGTACCGATGGGTCGCTTCGCCGAGCCCACCGAACTCGCCGCCGCGGTGGCGTTCCTCGCCAGCGACGACGCGTCGTTCATCACCGGGTCGACGTTCCTGGTCGACGGGGGCATCACCGGGCACTACGTGACGCCGCTGTGACGACATGACGGCGGTTCCGGAGGGCGGGAGCGAGGCGGCACCGGCAAGCGAGGCGTTGCTTCGCCCGGTGCGCCTGGGCAATGCCTTCGAGGACACCGTGGCCCGGTTGCTCGAGACGATCCGTCTCGGCTTGCTGGCGCCCGGTGAGTCCCTGCCGCCGGAACGGGAATTGGCCGCCAAGCTCGGTGTCAGCCGCGACACCGTGCGTGAGGCCATCAAGTCGTTGTCCGACGCCGGTTACCTGGTGTCGCGGCGCGGCCGCTACGGCGGCACGTTCCTGGCCGAGGACCTGCCCGCGCCACGTGCGGGCCGGCGGTTCGATCGGGCCGACATCGACGACACACTGCGGCTGCGCGAGATCCTCGAGGTGGGGGCGGCCCGGATGGCGGCGGGCCGGACCCTGACCGCCGCCGAGCGCGAGACGCTGTGGAATCGGCTGGCCGACGTCAGGGGAGCGGACCCGGAGGACTACCGCCGGCTGGACTCGCGGCTGCACCTGGCCATCGCCGAGGCTGCCGGCGCGCCGTCGCTGGTGCCGCTGGTCGCCGAGAACCGGATGCGACTCAACGAGCTGCTCGACCACATCCCGCTGCTCACCCGCAACATCGTGCACTCCGACGAGCAGCACGTCGCGATCGTGCTGGCGATCCTCGCCGGGGACGCCGACGGCGCGGCCGAGACCATGACGGCGCACGTGTGGGGATCGGCGTCGCTATTGCACGGATTTCTCGACGACTAGATCTGCGGCGCGTCCACCGCGACACCACCGTGCTTGCGCGTGAACCTGGTGGCGACGGGGTCCCCGTCGTGACCACTCGCGGTGAGGTGATGGCTGCCCGGCGCGGCCGGGCGATGAGGGGTGTCTCGGGCCCTGCGGTGGACTAAGTTGCAGTCATGGAGCACGGCGGAGAGGCGATGGTTCGACATGCGTCGTCCGCGCTCGCCGACGTCGACATCACCGGGTGGACCCAGCGCTTCGACCTGTTGTCCGACCCCAACCGCCTGGAGATCCTGCTCAGCCTGCACCGGGCGCCGGGCATCTTCGTCAGCGATCTCGCCACCGTGGTGGGCCGCTCGGAGAATTCGGTCTCCCAGGCACTTCGGGTGCTCCGGCAGCAGGGCTGGGTGAGCAGCACCCGGGTCGGCCGGTCGGTGGCCTACCGGCTCGAGGATGAGATCGTTCACGACCTGCTGCACTGGATAGGCGCTGCGCACGGTTGACCTGCCCGTTCGGACGGGTCGTCGGCCTGAACATCTGAACAGCTAGACAGATTATCTGGTGCCGCCTAGGGTCGATCCACACCGTCTTTCGCAGCCCGAGGGAGTTCACGTGGTCGCCTGCACGTCATCGGAGCCTCAGCTCGGCCCGCCCGTCGCGAGCCGGCTGGACCGCACCGATTGGCTGACCATCGCGGGCATGGCCGGTGTCGTCGTCTTCCTGCATCTCTTCGGCTGGGGTGTGCTGGTGTTCGGCGTCGCCCCGCAGCACATCACCCTGGGATCCACCGGCGTCTTCGGTGTCGGCCTCGGCATGACTGCGTACCTGCTGGGCGTGCGCCATGCCTTCGACGCCGACCACATCGCGGTGATCGACAACACCACCCGCAAGTTGGTGGGGGAGGGCAAGCGCTCGCTGTCGGCCGGATTCTGGTTCTCGCTAGGACATTCCAGCGTCGTCTTCGGGCTCGCCTTCCTACTGGCCCTTGGCGTCAAGGCTTTGGTCGGCCCGGTGCAGGACGAGAACTCGGCGATGCTGCAGACCCTCGGGCTGATCGGGTCACTGGTCGCCGGGACCTTTCTCATCCTGATCGGCTTGACCAACCTGGTCGCCGTGGTCGGCATCGCGAAGGTGTTCCGCGAGATGCGCAGCGGAACGTTCGACGAAGCCGAACTCGAGCGTCAGCTCAACAGCCGCGGTTTCCTGGCCAGGCTGCTCGGCCGGGTGATGCGCCGCGTGAGCAAGCCGTGGCACCTCTACCCGGTGGGACTGCTGATGGGTCTCGGCTTCGACACCGCCACACAGGTCGCGCTGCTGGTCCTGGCCGCTGGCACGGCCGCCTTCACGCTGCCCTGGTACGCCGTGCTGGTGCTGCCGGTGCTCTTCGCGGCGGGCATGAGCCTGTTCGACGCCGCCGACGGCGTCTTCATGGCCCGGGCCTACGGATGGGCGTTCCTCAAGCCGATCCGCAAGGTGTACTACAACCTCACCGTCACCGTGCTGTCGGTGTTCGTCGCGCTGGTGATTGGCGGCATCGTGCTGACCGGTCTGGTGGTCGACAAGCTCGGCATCCAGTCCGGTCCGTTGGCCGCCATCGGATCGGCCGATCTCGGGTCGGTCGGGTTCGCCATCGTCGGAGTCTTCGTGGTCGTGTGGGTGGTGGCGCTGGCAGTCTGGCGGTTCGGCCGCATCGAGGAACGCTGGGACGCCTCGGCCTGACCGTGGTTTGGGCTCGTGCGAACGGATGGGCTCGCGCGAACGGATGGGCTCACGCGAACGGATGGGCTTGGCCGAAGTCGCCCAGCTGAATGGTGTGGCTGACCAATCCTTGGCCGGCGTCGAACCGGTGCAGCATGAAACCCCTTGGCCCGCCGTGGCTCGACGGCTGGGCGTCGGCGGTGAGGTCCAGGTCGATCTCGGTCGCCGTGCTGGGGCAGCTGCTGAGCACGGTGCCCGCCCATCGAGTGAGCATCGAGCGGTGCACGTGTCCGCAGAGCACGATCTCCACGTTGTCGACGCCCTCGACGACCTGGCGTAGTGCGTCACCGTCGAAGTAGCGGTACTCGTCGAGGTATTCGATGCCGCACGGAATCGGGTGGTGGTGCAGCATCAGCAGGGTTGGCTTGTCCGGGTCCCTGGCGAGGGTGGCGGCGAGCCACTCCAGAGAGGCCTCGTCGAGGTGCCCGTGATGGTGGCCGGGCACCGTCGAATCGAGTGCCACGACGCGCACGGGATGTTCGTCGACGCAATAGTGCAGCGGCCCGGAGCGTGGCAGGTAGGCGTGGTCGGCGAACGCCGCTCGCAGATTCTCCCGATCGTCGTGGTTGCCGGGTATCACCAGCATCGGAATGGGAAGGGCGGCAAGGATTTCCCGCAGTGCGGCGTACTCGGCCGGCTGGCCGTGGTCCACCAGGTCACCGCCGAGCAGGACCAGATCCGGGCGGGGGTCCATGGCCCACACCCGTGCGACGGCCTCGGCCAGCCGGGCATTGGAGTCCACCACGCCCTGATAGAGCACGCCGTGCGGCCGGACGTGTGGATCCGACAGGTGGGCGATCAGCACGGGCAGCGGGGGTGGGCGTGCGTCATGGTCCCACCCTCTCGTGAAACCGGCCCGCCGGCAGGCTGGGCCCGCTACACCAGGCCCAGCAGCGCGTTCTCGATCACCTCGGGCAGGGCGGGATGAATCCAGTACTGGCCGGTGGCAACCTCTTTCGCGGTCTGCCCGAAGCTCATCGCCTGGATGAGCGGCTGGATGATCGACGACGCCTGATGACCCATCACGTGCGCGCCGAGGATCTTGCCCGTCACGCGGTCGCCGACCAGCTTGACGATGCCGTGCTCATCCTCCATCGCCCATCCGTACGCGGTGTCGCCATACCGCTGCACCTTGGTCACCACGTCGAAACCGCCTGCCACGGCCTGAGCCTCGGTCATGCCGACCGTGGCGACCTGAGGGTCGGTGAACACCGCGGACGGCACGAAGCGGTGATCGGAGGCGCGCATCGCGGCGGTGTCGTCCCAGTCCAGCAGGAGGTTGTGCCGCACCACGCGCATCTCGTGATTGGCGACGTGCTTGAGCTGGTAGGCAGACGAGACGTCGCCGAGCGCGTACACGCCGCGGGCGGTGGTGCGCTGGTACTCGTCGACGACGACCAGCCCGTCGCGCACCTCGACCCCGGCCAGCTCGGCATCCAGTAGGTCACCGTTGGGAATGCGGCCGGTGGCCACCAGCAGCATGTCGGCACCGAGGGTCTTGCCGTCGTCGAGCTCGAGGACGATCTTGCCGTCGTCGTGGTGCGCGCCGATGACGTTCTCGTGGGTACGTACGTCCCACTTCGCGGACGCGATGTCGGTGAACGGGTGGCAGATCGAGTCGTCACAGTGCGTGAGCAAACCATCCCCGCGGACCACGATCGTCACCCGCACGCCGAGCGCCGAGAACACGTGGGCGAACTCCGCGGCGACGAAGCCGCCCCCGACGATCACCAGGTGCCCGGGCAGTTCGGGGATCCGCATGATGGTGTCGCTGGTCTCGTACTCGACACCGCAACCGGCGATCGCCGGTGGGACGTTGATGCGAGAGCCTGCGGCGATGACCACCTGGTCGGCGGTGAACTCGTCGCCGGCATCGGTGCGCAGCGTGTAGCGCCCGTCGGGCTGGGTGGGTCCAAACCTGGTGTGGCTGGCGTACACCCGCACGTTGTCCAGACTGCGCTTGTACTGCTCGCCGCCCACCGCGATCGGGTCGATGCGGCCGAAGACGCGGTGGACGACGTCGGGCCAGCGCACCTCGTCCAGCGTCGAGTCGATGCCGTAGCGCGAGCTCTGCCGGATGGTCGCGGCCACTTCGGCGGCGTAGACGAACATCTTGGTCGGGATGCAGCCGACGTTGAGGCAGGTGCCGCCGAACGTGCCCTGCTCGCAGATCGCGATCCGCATCCGGCCGTATCGGGCGTCGACGCCCGGGTCGGGAATGCTGTTACCCGAACCCGTCCCGATGATCGCCAGATCGAAGTGTTCCACGCGGCTAGCTCCGTCCGGGAGTCGTTGTGCTGCTTTGGGATCGAGAACTCAGATAGTGGTCCAGCCAGCGCCCCAGCTCGCGGTAGGCGGCCGCCCGCGGTTCGGCGAGTGAGAGGAACACGTCGTGCTTGGCGTCGGGGATCGGGGCGATGGTCTGGTGGTTGCCCACACAACCGGCCCAGCGGGCGATCTGCTTGACGTCGAGTACGGCGTCACCGCGCTGGATGGCCTCGGGATCACGCGAGCGGGGACCGCTCTCGGGAACGCTGCGGTCCGAGCGCAGCAGCAGGTTCGGCACACCGACGTCCAGCCCCCGGTGCAGCTTGGCCTGACCCCGCCGCACCGCGTTGATCCAACCCACGGTGATTGGGAATCCGCCGACCGGTTTCATCTCCAGGTCGTAGTCGAACTCGCCGGCGTAGTCCCGATGCAGGGTGGTGCCGTAACCACCCGGGGTGGGCTTGCGGATCACCTGCAGCTTGCGCAACCGCGCGAGCGCGACCAACGCCGCCGAGGTCGGCGCGGTGCGCAGGATCGCCGGACCGTGCAGATCGAAGAACGGGCTGTTGAGCACCAGCCCGCCGATGCGCGCCCCGTGCCCGCGCTCGCGCAGCCGATCCAGCCACAGCGACGCGATGAGTCCGCCGGCGGAGTGGCCGTAGACGCAGACCCGGACGGGTCCGTGCCGGCCCGCATCGGTGGAGATGACGTCGATGGCGCGGTTCAGCTCGGCGTCGTAGCGCTGCAGGCTGGTGGTGAAGTGCGGCGTCTGACCCTCTCGGCGGGAACGCCCGCACTTGTGCAGATCCAAGGCGTAGAACGTGAATCCGCGCTCGGCGAAGTGGTCGGCCAGCTCGGTGTTGAAGAAGTAGTCGGTGTAGCCGTGCAACGCCAACACGGCCTGCTCGCTCTCGGCCGCGTCGCCGCGGCGCACCAGCGTGGCCACCAGCTCGCCCTCGCCGTCCGGATCGGGGCCCAGCGGAAGGGTTTGCTGCCAGTAGCCGGGCAGCACGTCGGGTTCCCATGCGGGCTCCCGGCCAGGTTCCTCCGGTGTCACGGACCCACTGTATGCGGAGGGCATGCGGCCGGCTCGTGTGACCGGATGCACGCGGCTGGGTGTCGGCCCGTCGATTGGGCGCCTGGTCCAGGGGATAACCTGGTGGCACGGCAAGCCTGCAGCAGCGGGCGCGACCACGGAGGGTCAGAGAACTGGTGGCTGAGGTAGCTAAGACCGACGTCGTACTGGTGGGCGCGGGCATCATGAGCGCAACGCTGGGCACCCTGCTGAGGTTGATGGAGCCCAATTGGTCCATCACCCTCATCGAGCGACTCGACGGCGCCGCGGCCGAGAGCAGCGATCCGTGGAACAACGCCGGAACGGGCCACTCCGCACTGTGCGAGCTGAACTACACGCCGCAGCGCTCCGATGGCACCGTCGACATCGCCAAGGCCGTGACGGTCAACGAGCAGTTCCAGGTGTCGCGCCAGTTCTGGGCGCACGCCGTCGAGAACGGGGTGCTGCCCGACGTCCGCAGCTTCCTCAACCCCATCCCGCACGTGAGCTTCGTGCACGGCGCCAAGAACCTCGACTACCTCAAGCGCCGGCGCGAGACCCTGGTGCAGAACCCGCTGTTCGCCTCCATGGAGTACATCGACGACCAGGACGAGTTCGCTCGCCGGTTGCCGCTGATGGCCGCCAAGCGCGACTTCGCCGAGCCGGTGGCGCTGAACTGGACCCAGGACGGCACCGACGTCGACTTCGGGTCGCTGTCGCGGCAGCTGATCGGCTTCGGCACGCAGCGTGGGATGACCACGCTGTTCGGTCACGAGGTGCGCGACCTGAACAAGGAGTCCGACGGCACCTGGACGCTCAAGGTGACCAACCGCCGCACGGGCGCGAAGCGCAAGATCAACGCCAAGTTCGTCTTCGTCGGTGCGGGTGGCGGTGCGCTGCCGCTGCTGCAGAAGTCGGGCATCGAGGAGGCCAAGGGCTTCGGTGGCTTCCCCGTCGGCGGGCAGTGGCTGCGTTCGGGCAATCACGAGTTGGCTGCCGCACATCAGGCCAAGGTCTACGGCGCTCCGCCGCTAGGCGCGCCGCCAATGTCGGTGCCGCACTTGGACACCCGCGTCATCAACGGGCGGTCGTGGCTGTTGTTCGGTCCCTTCGCGGGTTGGTCGCCGAAGTTCCTCAAGCAGGGCAAGGTGACCGACCTGCCCCTGTCGGTCAAGCCCAACAACCTGGCGTCGATGCTGGGCGTGGGGCTCACCGAGATGAGCCTGGTCAAGTACCTCGTCGGTCAGCTCCTGCTCAGTGAGGCCGACCGGGTCGAGGCGTTGCGCGAATTCGCGCCGAGCGCAGCCGATTCCGACTGGGAGCTCGACATCGCCGGTCAGCGCGTGCAGGTCATCCGTCGCAAGGGCGCCGGTGGCGTGCTGGAGTTCGGGACGACGGTGCTCTCGGCCGCCGACGGCAGCATCGCCGGCCTGCTCGGCGCCTCGCCAGGTGCCTCGACGGCCGTGCCCGCGATGCTCGACGTCATGCAGCGGTGCTTCCCCGACCAGTTCCCGGGCTGGCAGCCCAAGCTCAAGGAGATGATCCCCTCGTTCGGCACCCAGTTGTCGAAGGAGCCCAAGCTCTTCGAGGAAGTCTGGGCTTGGGGCACGAAGGTGCTCAAGCTCGACCAGAAGGCCACCGACGTCCCCGCGGTTCCCGTATGACGGTGACGACGTGACGATCTCGCCGCGCCGCAGCTGGGCCAAGGATTTGGACGCCGCAACGCTGTATGAGTTGCTCAAGCTTCGGGTCGAGGTCTTCGTCGTCGAGCAGGCCACGCCGTATCCAGAGTTGGACGGCCGCGACCTGCTTGCCGAGACGCGGCACTTCTGGCTCGAGGACGCCGACGGTCGCGTCATCTCGACGCTGCGCCTGATGGAGGAACATCCCGCCGGCGAGAAGGTCTTTCGCATCGGACGCGTCTGCACCAAGCGCAGCGAGCGAGGGCACGGTCATACCGCCCGCCTCATGCAGGCTGCGCTGGCCGAGGTCGGCGACGACCCGTGCCGCATCGATGCGCAGACCTACCTCGAGGAGATGTACGCCAAGCACGGATTCGTGCGCGATGGCGAGGAATTCCTCGACGACGGCATTCCGCACATCCCGATGCTGCGGCGCAGCGGTCTCCACGGCGCGGGCTGAGCCCGATGCCACAGGGTCAACCGGTTGCCGTCCCCGTCGACGGACTGACTACGAGGGCGCGTCGCAACGCCCCGCTGCTCGCCGTGCACACCGGCCCTGGCAAGGGCAAGTCCACGGCCGCCTTCGGCATGGCGCTGCGGGCCTGGAACCAGGGTTTCGACGTGGCGGTCTTCCAGTTCGTCAAGAGTGCGAAGTGGAAGGTGGGGGAGGAGAACGCCTTTCGCGAGCTCGGCCGGTTGCATGACGAACACGGCATCGGGGGCCCCGTGCAGTGGCACAAGATGGGCTCGGGCTGGTCGTGGTCGCGCAAGCCGGGATCCGAGGTCGATCACGCGGCGGACGCCGCCGATGGCTGGGCTGAGATCTCCCGCCGGTTGGCCGAGCAGCGCCACGCCTTCTACGTGCTCGACGAGTTCACCTATCCGCTCAAGTGGGGTTGGGTCGACGTCGACGAAGTCGTCGAGACCCTGCTCTCCCGGCCGGGCACGCAGCACGTCGTGATCACCGGCCGTGACGCGCCCCCACGGTTGCTCGACGCCGCCGACCTAGTGACGGAGATGACCAAGGTGAAGCATCCGATGGACGCGGGTCGCAAGGGTCAGCGCGGAATCGAGTGGTGAGCACTCCCGGAGTCGTGATCGCCGCACCGACCTCCGGCAGCGGCAAGACGACCGTGGCGACCGGTCTGATGGGCGCCCTGCGGCGGACGGGCCGGGTCGTCGCGCCGTTCAAGGTCGGACCCGACTTCATCGACCCCGGCTACCACGCGCTGGCCTCGGGTCGGCCCGGGCGCAACCTGGATCCCGTCCTGGTCGGTGAACACCTGATCGGCCCCCTCTATCGACACGGCAGCGATGGCGCCGACATCGCGGTGGTGGAGGGCGTGATGGGCCTGTTCGACGGGCGCATCGACGCGCACGCCACCATCCCCGCCCGCGGCTCGACCGCGCATGTCGCGGGCCTGCTGGGGGCGCCGGTCGTGCTGGTCGTCGACGCGCGCGGCCAGAGTCAGAGCATCGGGGCCCTGCTGCACGGGTTTTCGACGTTCGATCGGTCGGTGCGCGTGACCGGCGTCATCCTCAACCGGGTCGGTTCGGCCCGGCACGAGGAGGTGCTCCGGCAGGCGTGCGACCACGCCGGGATTACGGTGCTCGGCGTGATTCCGCGGGCCGACGAATTGTCGGTGCCCTCACGCCATCTCGGGCTGGTGACCGCGACCGAGCACGGTCAGCTCGCCGTCGAGGCCGTCGACGCGATGGCCACCCTCGTCGCCCGGCACGTCGACGTGGCCGCCGTCGGCGCCATGGCCGCCTCCCACGTCGACGTGGAAGCCTGGACGCCGCGGCTCGCCGAACCGGTTTCGGGCGCGGTGACGGTCGCGCTGGCGGCGGGCCGGGCGTTCACGTTCGGCTACCCCGAGCACGCCGAGTTGCTTGCCGCCGCCGGCGCCGACGTCGTCGCGTTCGACCCGCTGACCGAGTCGCTGCCCGCCGCGACCGATGCCCTGGTGATACCCGGCGGGTTTCCCGAGCAGTTCACCGCGGAGTTGTCGGCCAACGCGGTCGTGCGCGGCCAGATCGCCGATCTGGCCGGCCGCGGGGCGCCGATCCACGCCGAATGCGCTGGGCTGACATACCTGGTCGACGATCTCGACGGCGCGCCGATGTGCGGTGTACTGGCTGGCTCGGCACGGTTCACCGAGCGGCTGACGCTGGGCTACCGGGATGCCGTGGCACTGGCCGACTCGCCGGTGCACGAAGCGGGGGCGCGGGTCGTAGGGCACGAATTCCATCGCACGGCAGTCGATTTCGCCGGAACGCCGCAGTCCGCCTGGGGCTTCCGCGACGGTGCGGGACGCGCCGTGACCGACGGTGTGGTCCGCGACGGTGTGCACGCGGCCTACCTCCACGCCCACGCGGCGGCGCACCCGGGGGCGGCGACGCGGTTCGTGGCGGCGGCGGCGGGTCGCCTCAGCGGTGGCTCCGCGGCGACCTCTAAGCTCGCCGGGTGGCGCGTAGGCGAGGAGCGGGAACTTCCGCGCACGCAAGGAGCAGGACATGACCTCTGACAACGCCTACCTGGTCGGCCTGCGCCTCGACGGTAGGAAGGTCGTCGTGGTCGGTGGAGGCAGTGTCGCGCAGCGGCGAATCCCGCTGCTGCTGGCCAACGGCGCCGACGTCCACGTGATCACGGTCGCGGCGACGCCAGCGGTGGAGGCGATGGACGAGATCACCCTCGAGCTGCGCGCGTTCCGCGACGGCGATCTCGACGGGGCCTGGTATGCAATCGCGGCCACCGACGATCCCGCGGTCAACGCCGCCGTGGTCGCCGAGGCCGAGAGCGCCCGCATCTTCTGCGTGCGGGCCGACGTCGCCCGCGACGGCACCGCGGTCACACCGGCCTCGTTCGAGTACGACGGTCTCAGCGTCGGGGTGCTCGCCGGCGGGGAGCACCGTCGCTCGGCGGCGATCAGGTCGGCGATCCGCGAGTCGATGCAGCAGGGCGTGATCGCCGCCGCTGGCGACGTTCGGGAACCGGGAGTCCAGCACGCTGGAGTCGCACTCGTCGGGGGCGGACCCGGTGACCCCGAGCTGATCACCGTCCGTGGCCGTAGGCTGCTCGCCCGCGCCGACGTCGTCGTCGCCGACCGTCTGGCCCCCCAGGAGCTGCTCGCCGAACTGCCGCCCCACGTCGAGGTCATCGACGCGGCCAAGATCCCCTACGGCCGGTCGATGGCGCAGGACGCTATCAACGAGGTGCTGATCGACCGCGCCACCGCGGGCAAGTTCGTCGTCCGGCTCAAGGGCGGGGATCCCTATGTGTTCGCCCGTGGCCACGAAGAGCTGCTGGCGTGCGTGGACGCCGGCATCCCGGTCACGGTGGTACCCGGTGTGACCAGCGCCATAGCGGTTCCTGCCCTTGCGGGCGTACCCGTCACCCACCGGGGCGTGACGCACGAGTTCGTGGTGGTCAGCGGTCATGTCAAGCCGGGGCACCCCGAATCGTTAGTGAATTGGGATGCGCTGGCGGCGCTGACCGGCACGATCGTGTTGCTGATGGCCGTCGAGCGGATCGAGCTGTTCGCGAAGGTTTTGTTGGAAGGCGGTCGACCAGCGGAAACGCCGGTCCTGGTGGTGCAGCACGGCACGACGGCCGCGCAGCGAACACTGCGCACCACGCTTGCCGAGGCGGCAGAACACATCCGTGCGGACGGCATTCGACCTCCCGCAATCATCGTGATCGGGGCGGTGGCGGCCTTCGCCAATTAAAGGGTTCCTAAGATTACTGTAAGGTAACCCGTCATGACGGCTCTCAACGACGCGGAGCGCGCCGCCATCGAACGTGATGCGGAAGGCGCCGGTGAGCGAGCGCTCCCCATGCCCATCACCCAGACCCAGATCGTGCGCAGCAGTTGGTACCCGGCGTGGTTGCCCTCGCGCCGTTTCATCGCGGCGGTCATCGCGATCGGCGGCATGCAGCTGCTGGCCACGATGGACAGCACCGTCGCGATCGTCGCGCTGCCGAAGATCCAGGACGAGCTCAACCTGTCCGACGCGGGCCGCAGCTGGGTCATCACGGCCTACGTCCTGACCTTCGGCGGCCTCATGCTGCTGGGCGGACGCCTCGGCGACACCATCGGCCGCAAGCGAACCTTCATCGTCGGCGTCGCGCTGTTCACCATCGCCTCGATCCTGTGCGGCGTGGCTTGGGACGAGACGACCCTGGTCATCGCCAGGCTGGCGCAGGGCGTCGGGTCCGCCATCGCCTCACCGACCGGGTTGGCGCTGATCGCCACCACGTTCCCAAAGGGCCCCGCCCGGAATACGGCCACGGCCGTGTTCGCCGCGATGACCGGCGTCGGATCGGTGATGGGTCTCGTCGTCGGCGGGTTCCTCACGGAGTTCTCCTGGCGCTGGGCGTTCCTGGTCAACGTGCCCGTCGGCCTGCTGATGATCTACCTCGCCCGCCGGACGCTGCGCGAGACGCACAAGGAGCGGATGAAGCTCGACGCCGCGGGTGCGATCCTGGCGACGCTGGCCTGCACCGCCGCCGTCTTCGGGTTCTCGATGGGGCCGGAGAAGGGGTGGACCTCGGCGTTGACCGTCACGTCCTGCGCGGCGGCGTTCGTCTTCTTCGGGGCGTTCCTCTACGTCGAGCGCACTGCGGTCAACCCCGTCGTGCCGTTCAGCCTGTTTCGCGAGCGCAACCGGGTCGCCACCTTCGCGGCGGTGTTCCTCGGCGGCGGCATCATGTTCACGCTGACCGTGCTGATCGGTTTGTACGTGCAGGACATCATGGGCTACAGCGCCCTGCACGCCGGCATCGGCTTCATCCCGTTCGTCATCGCACTCGGCGTCGGACTGGGCCTGTCGTCATATCTGGTGTCGATCTTCCCGCCCCGCCTGCTGGTGATCGGCGGCGGTGTCACGGTGCTCGCCGCGATGCTCTACGGCTCGACGCTCAACGGCGACATCCCGTACTTCCCGAATCTCGTCATCCCGATCACGGTGGGCGGCTTCGGCATCGGCATGATCGTCGTGCCACTGACCGTGTCGGCCATTGCGGGCGTCGGTTTCGACGAGATCGGCCCGGTCTCCGCGATCGCGCTGATGCTGCAGAACCTCGGCGGCCCCGTCGTGCTCGCGATCATCCAGGCCGTCATCACCTCGCGCACCCTGTACCTCGGCGGCACGACGGGTCCGGTGAAGAACATGAATGCCGCGCAGCTGCACGCGCTCGACCAGGGCTACACCTACGGGTTGCTGTGGGTCGCGGCGGTGGCCGTGATCGTCGGCGTGGTGGCCTTGTTCATCGGTTACACCGCGGAGCAGGTCGCTCAGGCGCAGGAAGTCAAGGAAGCGATCGACGCGGGCGAGATCTGATCGCCTACAGCTTCACCCAGGACGACACCGCGGCGGCGCTGAACATCAGCGCCGCCGCGGTCGTCGTGACGAACGCATCGATCAGAGCGGAATCCAGATCGGGCCGAGCCAGAAACCCCACCCGTTCTGCCCGCCATCCCATACGACGGGTGCGTCGGGCTGCCACGGCGGTGGTGGCGGTGGTGGCGGAGCCCAGGGCGGTGGCGCGATCGGCTGTTGCCATGCCGGTGGCGGAGGAACGGGCCCCGGCTGCCACCCCGCGGGTGGCGGGGGTCCGCCGGGCCCGCCCGGTCCGCCCGGCTGCCATCCGGGTCCGTCTGGGTGCCATCCGGGTCCATCTGGGTGGTTCCACCCAGGTCCGCCAGGGCCACCCGGTCCGCCAGGGTCACCGGGTCCGCCGGGTGGTCCGCCAGGCCCTTGGTCGCCGGGCCCACCGGGGCAACCCTGGCCGGGCGGGCAGGGCGGCGGCGCGGCGTGCGCCAACGCCGGGACCAACCCAAGGGCCGATCCGAACAGCGAAGCCGAGATGGCCGCACTGGCCGCCACCCTGCTCCATGGATTGAGCGTCGTCATGGCCAATCTTCCCTTCTCGTCGTTGCTATCACGCAACTTCTATCGCAACCCCGGCGCTCCGGGTTACCCCAGGCGCTGCCTTCCGACACGACTCCCAGTCGATCGCCACAAAATACACAGCGCACTCACCTGCATTTATTCGTGATTCAGGCACGTCGGCCTCGGTGCCCTGCCGTGCGCGACGCGGTGATGTCAGCACACTTCGGCTGGCAGTAGCTCATGGCTGTTCGGTTTGCCGCCTGAGCGACGGAGATGCCCGCCGCCCAGCGAGACGTCGGGATCAGTGTCCGCCGGCGCGGATGCCGCGACTGGCCACCGCGAGCGCCTCGACCACGGCCAGAACCTCCCCGCCCGGCGCGGGGCCGGTGACCGCCAGTGTGCGACGGCCCAACCAGTTCGGGTCGTCGACGCGTACGACCGCCACGCCGTCGGGCACCGACGGCGCAGCCAGTTCGGGGACCAGGCAGACGCCCAGCCCCGCGGCTACCATCCCAAGGCGGGCCGGCCACCCTCGCGTCCGGTGGGCCACGATGGGGTCGGCCAACGTCGGCCAGGCATGGAATTGCGGCTCGCCGAGGCCACCCTCGCCGACCACCCAGGGCTCACCGGCCAGGTCCCCGACCGTGACGGGGGACGTCGCCGCGGCGAGTCGATGGTCGGCGGGAACGGCGACGCACAGGTCCCCGTCGAACACCTGATGCACGCCGAGTCCGTCGAGGTCGTAGTCGGACAGGCCGGCGCCGACCCCGATCACCGCGACGGCGAGCCGGCCCGACCGCAGGTCGCGAAGCAGCGACGGCGTGGACGCCTCACCGAGTCGCACCGTGAGTCCGGGATGCTCGACGGCGAGCAATGCGATCGCCCTTGGCGCGAGAACCGCTGCCGCCGTGGGGAACACTCCGATCCGCACCTGGCCGGCCAGGCGGTCGCCGAGGCCGTCGAGATCGCGGCGCAGGGAGTCGACGTCGGCGAGGATGCGCCCGGCTTGGGCGACGACGGCGCAGCCCGCGGAGGTGAGGCTGGCCCCGCGCGCGTTGCGGACGAACAGGGCCATGCCGGCCGCGGCCTCCATGGCGGAGACCTGGCGCGATACGGCGGGTTGCGAATATCCCAGCGACCGCGCCGCCGCCGTGAACGACCCCAGGAGCGCAATCTCCCGGCAGACCCGCAACCCGGTGAGCGTCATCGCGTCCATCCGCGGCGCCGTAGACATGTCCAGAGCGTATGGCTGCGATCCAAGACCGTCATCTCCGACATGGATTGCCACAGCCCGGTGCGGCTGTTTACCCAGAGGAACCATCGGACGGCGAAGGAGACGAGGGATGTCGAAGACCTGGTTCATTGCCGGAGCATCGCGGGGAATGGGGCGCGAACTCGTGGAGCAACTCCTGGCCCGCGGGGATCACGTGGCGGCCACCGCTCGCAACACCGACCAGCTCCGCGATCTGGCCGGCCGTTACGGCGAACGGCTCTGGGTGCGAGCCCTCGACGTCACCGAAACCGCAGCGGTGCGCTCGGTGGTCGACGCCGCCTTCGCGTCGCATTCCCGCATCGACGTCGTGGTCTCCAATGCCGGCTTCGGCGTGTTCGGCGTCGCCGAGGACGTCACCGATCAGCAGATCACCGAGATGATCGACACCAACCTGACGGGCTCCGTCCAGCTCGCCAGGGCAGCCATCCCGCACCTGCGCGCGCAGGGTGGCGGCCACCTCGTCCAGATGTCGAGCATGGGGGGTCATCTCGCGTTCCCCGCGTTCTCCCTCTATCACCTCACCAAGTGGGGGATCGAGGGCTTCTACGAGGCGCTGGCGCAGGAAGTCGCCCCGTTCGGCATCCGGACCACGCTCGTCGAGCCCGGCGTCGTGCGCACCGGTTTCTTCGACGCCGCCGCCAGGGTCCCGCTCAGTGAGCCCTACCGTGGCGGTCCCGCCGATCGCGCGCCGCTGTCCGTCGACGACATGGTGGACAGCCAGGAGAAGACGGTCGCAGCCATCGTCCGGGCGGTCGACTCCGCCGATCCGCCCCGGCGGCTGGTGCTGGGTTCGGACGCCTGGGGACTGGTCACCGAGGCGTTGCAGGGCAGGCTGGCCGAGCTGACGGCGCAGCGCGAGAACGCCGCGACCGCCGACATCGGCTAGCCCGCTGGGGTCGATTCGGGTTTCGCCACTCGCGGTGCTGGGTACGGTGATCGGCAAATGCCCGGTACTCCAGGTTCCACCGAGCACCCGACAGCGCCGCTGGCGTCGTCCGTCCTCGGCATCGCAATCGTCGCCATCACCGGCATGCAACTCATGTCGACCCTCGACGGCACCATCGTCATCGTTGCGCTGCCCCGCATGCAGGCCGATCTCGATCTCTCCGACGCCGGCAAGAGCTGGGTCATCACCGCCTACGTACTGACCTTCGGAGGCCTGCTGCTGCTCGGCGGACGGGTCGGTGACGCGATCGGGCAGAAGCGCGCGTTCCTGTCCGGGGTCGGGGTCTTCACCATTGCCTCGCTGGTCTGCGGACTGGCCAACGACGAATACACGCTGATCGCCGCCAGGGCGCTGCAGGGCATCGGCGCCGCCGTCTCCGCGCCCACCGGCCTCGCGCTGATCGCCACCACCTACGCCGTCGGCCAAGCCAGGAACCAGGCCATGGCGGTGTCGGCGGGCATGCAGGCCATCGGGTCGGTGCTAGGCCTGGTGCTGGGCGGGCTGCTCACCGTCATCTCGTGGCGGCTGGCGTTCCTGATGAACGTCCCCATCGGCATCGTGATCGTCGTCATCGCGTGGCTGCGCATCGGGGAGACCCATCACGAACGTCTCAAGCTCGACGTCACGGGCGCACTGCTGGCCACGCTGGGCTGTACGTCGGCGGTCCTGGTGTTCACCCAGGGCCCGCCGCGCGGCTGGGTCGACCCGTGGGTGATCGGTGCGGCCGTCGCGTCGGTGGCCTTCTTCGTGTCGTTCCTGTTCGCCGAGCGCAGTGCCGAGAATCCCCTGGTGCCCTTCTCGATCTTCAACGAGCGCAACCGCGTGATGACGCTGTTGGCCTGGTTCCTCGGCGGCGGAGTGCTGCTCACCGTGACCGTGATGGTTGGCCTGCTGGCCCAGGACGTACTGGGGTATTCGGCGCTGCGCGCCGGGATCTGCTTCCTGCCGTTCGCGGTGGCCGTTGGCGTGGGCAACGTGCTTGCCACCAAGCTCGCACCGCTGATCGCGCCGCGCTGGCTGATCATCGGCGGCGGCCTGTTCGTGCTGGCGGCGATGCTCTACGGGTCCACGCTGGACCGCAGCATCCCGTACTTCCCGGATCTGTTCCTGCCGATCGTCATCGGGGGCTTCGGCATCGGCATCATCTCGGTGGTGCTGCCGCTCTGTGCGGTCGCCGGCGTCGGACCCCGCGAGATCGGCCCCGTATCGGCCATCACGCTGATGGTGCAGAACCTCGGTGGCCCGCTGGTCCTGGTCGTGATCATGGCCGTGCAGACCTCTCGCACCCTCTACCTGGGCGGCACCACCGGGCCGGTGAAGAACATGACGCCGGCCCAGCTCGACGCGCTCGGCTACGGCTACACCTACTCGCTGCTCTGGGTCGCCGGCGTCTCGATCCTGGTCGGCATCGCCGCGTTCTGGATCGGTTTCTCGGCCCGCGACATCGCCCGGGCGCAGCACACCAAGGAAGCGGTCGAGGCTGGCGAACTGTAGCGCCCGGTTGTCGGCGGCCGCCGCTAGCGTGACCACATGGCAGCCACGCTCACCCGTCAGCAGATCTCCGACGCCGTAGATCCGCTTGGCTGGCGACTGGTCCTCGGCGTCGCCGTCACCCACGTCGCGGTCCCGTCGCTGGCCGCCGCGGCCGACGCCGCATCGATCGCGGTCGCGGCCGCGGGCACCGATGGCGACGGCCACCTGAGCGCCGACCTGCACGCCGAGCGCGTGGTGCTGCGGCTGCACACCTCGACCGCCGGTGCCGTCACCGAGGCCGATCTGCGCATCGCGCGGCGGGTGACCGACGCCCTGACGGCTCGCGGGCTGCGGACGACCCCGGGCATCGGGGGCGTGGCACCGCAGCTGGTCGAGATCGCCATCGACGCCATGGACATCGCTCTTATCAGGCCGTTCTGGCAGGCCGTCACCGGCTACGTCGACGAGCCAGGGCCGTCCGACCTGCCCGCCGGCGCCCTGCTCGACCCGCTCCGGCGCGGCCCAGCCATCTGGTTCCAGCAGATGGACGCGCCCCGGCCTCAGCGCAACCGCATCCACCTCGACGTCGACGTCCCGCCCGAATGCGCGCGCTCACGCATCGCCGCGGCGTTGGCGGCCGGGGGCACGCTGCGCGCCGACGACGCCGCCCCCGCATTCTGGGTGCTGGCCGATCCCGAGGGCAACGAGGTGTGCGTCTGCACGTGGGAGGGTCGCGACTGATTAAGGTTGTCGCCTGTGATCACCCGCATGTCCGAACTCTTCCTGCGCACCCTGCGCGACGACCCAGCCGACGCCGAGGTTCCCAGCCACAAGCTGCTGATCAGGGCTGGTTACGTCCGCCCGATCGGTCCCGGTCTGTACAGCTGGTTGCCGCTGGGCCTGCGGGTCTTCCGCAAGATCGAGCAGATCATCCGGGAAGAGATGAATGCCATTGGCGGACAAGAGATCCTGCTTCCCGCGCTGCTGCCTCGGGCGCCGTACGAGACCACCAACCGGTGGACCGAGTATGGCGACACGCTGTTTCGGCTCAAGGACCGGCGCGGCAACGACTACCTCCTCGGGCCGACCCACGAGGAGATCTTCACCATGACCGTGAAGGGGGAGTATTCCTCCTACAAGGACTTCCCGCTGCGGCTGTACCAGATCCAGACCAAGTACCGCGACGAGGCGCGCCCCCGCGCCGGCATCCTGCGCGGGCGCGAATTCGTGATGAAGGACTCCTACAGCTTCGACGTCGACGACGACGGCCTCAAGCAGGCCTACCACGCCCATCGTGAGGCCTACCAGCGCATCTTCGCCCGCCTGGGGGTGCGCTACGTCATCGTCTCGGCGGTATCCGGCGCCATGGGCGGCAGCGCGTCCGAGGAGTTCCTCGCCGAGAGCGAGGTCGGCGAGGATACGTTCGTCCGGTGCCTGCAGTCCGGTTACGCGGCCAACGTCGAGGCCGTCGTCACCGCACAGCCCGAGGCGATTCCCTTCGACGGACTGCCTCCTGCCGTCGTGCACGACACCGGTGACACCCCGACGATCGCCACCCTCGTCGACTGGGCCAACGGCGCCGGTCTGCCCGAGTTCGCCGACCGTCCCGTCACCGCCGCGGACACGCTGAAGAACATCCTGCTCAAGGTGCGTGAGCCGGGAGGGGAGTGGGAGCTGCTGGCCGTCGGCGTGCCCGGTGACCGCGAAGTCGACGACAAGCGGCTCGGTGCGGCTCTCGAACCGGCCGAGTACGCCCTGCTCGACGATGCCGACTTCGCCAGGAATCCCTTCCTGGCAAAGGGGTACATCGGTCCGAAGGGCTTGCTGGCCAACGGCGTTCGCTATCTCGTCGACCCGCGAGTGGTCGACGGGACCGCGTGGATCACGGGGGCTGACGAGAAGGGCAAGCACGTCGTCGGGCTGGTCGCCGGCCGGGACTTCGTCCCCGACGGAACGATCGAGGCCGCCGAGGTGCGCGACGGCGACCCGTCGCCCGATGGTGCGGGTCCGCTGGTGTCGGCCCGTGGCATCGAGATCGGCCACATCTTCCAGCTCGGGCGCAAGTACGCCGAGGCGTTCAAGGCCGACGTGCTCGGCGAGGACGGCAAGCCGGTGCGGCTGACCATGGGCTCCTATGGCGTCGGCGTGTCCAGGATGGTCGCCGTGATCGCCGAGCAGAACCACGACGAGATCGGCCTGCGCTGGCCGGCCGCGGTCTCGCCGTTCGACGTGCACGTCGTCATCGCCAACAAGGATGACGAAGCCCGCACCGGCGCAACGGAATTGGCTGGCGAGCTGGACCGCCTCGGGATCGAGCCGGTGCTCGACGACCGCAAGATGTCGCCGGGGGTGAAGTTCAAGGACGCCGAACTGCTCGGCGTGCCCTGGCTCGTCGTGGTCGGCAGGGGCTGGGCCAACGGCGTCGTCGAGCTGCGCAACCGGTTCACCGGCGAGGTCGAGGAGATTGCGGTCGACGGCGCGGCGGCCACGATCGCCGCCAGGCTCGCCGGTTAGCTATTCCGAGCCGCCGGGGAATGCCACGGTGCTCGGCACGACGCCGAGCACCGAGCGCCACTTGGCGGCGGTCACCGCGGCCCGGGTCATCGCGGTGACGGCGAGCTGGCGGTCGTCGCTCGCCTTGGCCTGTTCGAGGACCGCCCGCCACGCGACCGCGCAGTCCTCCTCCATCCGCACGGCGAGCTTCTCCGCGGCGGTGGGAGTGGCGACGTCGAAGGGCATCCGATAGCCGACCGCGGGGACCGGCGCCGGCGCCTTGCGGGCCGCCAGCCGCGCGATGCCTTCCTCGCGCAGCTCACGATGTCCGGCCAGGGATTCGGACACCAGGTCGTTGAGGTCGGGTGTCGAGTGCGCCGACACCAATCCGTAGCCGTAGACGGCGGCATGCTCGGCGGCCACCGCGTCGAACAGAGCGGCGTCGGCGGGATCGGATGGCCGCTGTGGGTTCACCGACGTCGTGGGGTCCGGTGAGGTCATGCCGTCGGTCCCAGGTTCGCCAGGGCGACGGTGTAGGCGGCCGTGCACGCCGCGGCGATCGAGCCGAGGAGCCCGGCACGGTATCCCGACTGCTGGGTCGCCAGCAGCGAGGCACCGTCGGCGGACCGCCGCAGCGCGGCGGCGACGTCGGCGGCGGTGGTTGGTTTCGGCGGAGGTGCCGAGGTCGTGGGGGTCGCGCTCGTCGGGGATGAGCTCGTCGAGGTGACCGGGGTCTGACCGGAGATCCTGGTTATCTCGTCGGTGAGGGCGCTGGCGTGCGCGGCGCGCTGCTGGGCGATCGCGGTCAGGGCGGCCGACACCGTCGGTGCTGCCGTGGCGGCGGCCTTGCTCGCGAGACCGGCGTCGTCGTTGGCGCGTTGCAGTTGAGCCACCAGTGCGTCGACCTGTTCGACCGGGGGCGTCGAACCGCAGGCGGTGGTGACGGTGCCCCCGAGCAGCGCCATCGCTGCCGCGCCGACCAGAACGCGCCGTCGGCTGACGGTGGCTGGGGCGGTCGGCACAACGACATCCTGCCATCCCGCCCGCACGATGCCGCCGCGCCTCGATCCGGTCCGCGCTGCCGGACGTTTGCCCGTTGCCCCTCTGCGGCTGGCGTATCGTTGACACTCGGTTGCGCCCCACCCAGGGCGGAACCATGTCCGTACAACTCAAGACGAGGAGCTCACCGTGGCACCGGAGAATCCGCTACGGTCTGCGCGGTTGCCGTCTCCCCAGCAGGCGATCGAGCTGCTCGAAGGCGAGTTCGCGCGCGCCGGCTACGAGGTCGAGGACGTCACCATCGACGCCGCCTCGCGTCCGCCGCGCATCGTGGTCATCGCCGACGGCGACGAAGGACTCGACCTCGAAGCGCTGGCGTCCCTGTCCCGGTTGGCATCCGAGCTGCTGGACCAGCTCGACGATTCGGTCGACGAGGCCCCGTATCTGCTCGAGGTCACCTCGCGCGGGGTGGACCGGCCGCTGACCGCCGAGCGTCACTACCGACGCGCCAGGGGGCGCAAGGTCGAGGTGACGCTGCACGACGGCTCCCAGCTGTGCGGACGCGTCGGCGAACTCGTCGGCCGTACGCTCCAACTCGTGGTCGCCGATCGCCGCAAGGCGCCGACCATTCACGAACTCTCCATCGACGACGTTGCCAAAGCCGTTGTCCAGGTGGAGTTCTCACCACCGAATCCACTCGAACTCGAGTTGGCCGGGGTGTCTGGCAAGGAGGGTGAAGAGTGAACATCGACATGGGTGCGTTGCATGCCATCGAAGTGGACCGGGGAATCTCGGTCGACGAACTGCTGGAGACCATCAAGTCGGCGTTGCTGACCGCCTACCGTCACACCCAGGGCCACGAGGCCGACGCGCGCATCGACATCGACCGCAAGAGCGGCATCGTCAGGGTGCTGGCCCGCGAGACCGACGCCGACGGCAACGTGATCAGCGAATGGGACGACACGCCAGAGGGTTTCGGGCGGGTCGCCGCGACCACGGCGCGCCAGGTGATGCTGCAGCGCTTCCGCGATGCGGAGAACGAGCGGATGTACGGCGAGTTCGCGGCGCGTGAGGGTGACATCGTCGGCGGCGTCGTCCAGCGCGACGCCAGGGAGAACACCCGCGGCAACGTCGTGGTACGACTCGGCACCGAGGCCAAGGGCTCCGAGGGAGTGATCCGCCCGGCGGAGCAGGTTCCTGGCGAGTCCTACCAACACGGAGACCGGTTGCGCTGCTACGTGATCGGGGTCACTCGCGGTGCGCGGGAGCCGAAGATCGAGCTTTCCAGGACGCACCCCAATCTGGTGCGCAAGCTGTTCTCGCTGGAGGTGCCCGAGATCGCCGACAACTCCGTGGAGATCGTCGCGGTGGCCCGCGAGGCCGGGCACCGCTCGAAGATCGCCGTGCGGTCGCGGGTGTCGGGGTTGAACGCCAAGGGTGCCTGCATCGGCCCGATGGGGCAGCGGGTCCGCAACGTGATGAGCGAGCTGTCCGGTGAGAAGATCGACATCATCGACTTCGACGAGGATCCCGCCAGGTTCGTCGCCAACGCGCTCTCCCCGGCCAAGGTGGTATCGGTGACCGTCATCGACGAGGCGGCCAGGGCGGCCCGCGTCGTCGTGCCGGACTTTCAGCTGTCGCTGGCCATCGGCAAGGAGGGGCAGAACGCCCGGCTCGCCGCCCGCCTCACGGGTTGGCGCATCGACATCCGCAGCGACGCCGATCCCGTCCCGGACGCCGAGGCGCCCCGGGAGGCCTCTCGCTAGGGGTAGCGGACACGCGTTTCTTTCTGCGGTGATCGTGACGGTAGACTGAACCGTGATCCAGCGCGAGAGTTCGGCTTCCCGCGTGCGTCAGCACAGAAGTCCCAAGGGACCGGTGCGGACGTGTGTCGGATGCCGAAGGCGTGGGCTGGCCGTCGAGTTGCTTCGAGTGGCCGCGGTGCACGGTGATGATGGCGGAGACGTCGTCGTCGTCGACACAGCGGGTAACCTTCCTGGACGGGGTGCGTGGCTGCATTCCGACCAGGAGTGTCTACACGTGGCGATCAGGCGGCGGGCACTCGCTCGAGCGTTGCGCATCACCGGTTCGCCGGACACCTCCGCGGTGGTCGAGTACTTCACAGCTGGTGAAGCCTCGGTCCGCCCGGCAACAGAACAGGTAGCGAAGAACATGAGCACACCGTGAAGTCCCGATGACCATGCGTCATAGCTAAACCCGAGGCGCGGCCCACTGCTGTCGCCTCCTAGACAGGAGATTTAGTGGCAGGCAAGGCCCGCGTGCACGAGTTGGCTAAGGAACTCGGTGTCACCAGCAAGGAAGTACTCGCTCGGCTGAGCGAGCAAGGCGAATTCGTCAAATCAGCATCGTCGACCGTCGAGGCACCCGTCGCGCGCCGGCTCCGGGAAGCGCTGGGTGGCGGATCGAAGCCCGCACCCGCGAAGTCGCCCGCACCGTCTCCGGCGGCAGCTGCCGGCAATGGCTCCGGTGGTGGCTCCGGTGGTGGCTCCGGTGGTGGCTCCGCCAACGGCGGCACCAGCACGGCGCCCAAGCCGGGTGGCCCTCGGCCGTCCGCGCCGAAGCCGGCCCCCGCGCCCGAACCGCCGCCGGTGGTCGTGCCAGAAGTGGCCGCGCCAGCGCCGGTCCAGCCCGAGGTCCAGGCAGCTCCGCCCAGCACGGCGGCTCCCGCCGCGCCGGCTGCGCCAGCCAACCCGGCCAGCCCCGCCGGACCCACCCCGGGTCCGCGTCCGGGCCCGCCGAAGCCCGCCGCGCGCGCACCGCGCGTCGGCAACAACCCGTTCTCCACCCAGCAGCCGGTCGAACGGCCCGCTCCGCGTCCGCCGCAGGGTGCCGGCGGTCCGCCCCGTCCGGGCGGCCCCCCGCGTCCCGGTGGTGGACCTCGTCCCGGCGCGACGCCGGGCAACATGCCTCCCCGTCCGCCAGGTGCGCGGCCTGGTGCGGTCGGTCGTCCCGGTGGACCGCGTCCCGGCCCCGGTGGTCGGCCCGGCGGCGGTGGCCGTCCGGGTGGTCCCGGTGGCGCCGGCGGCGGCGGTAACTACCGTGGCGGCGGCGCCGGCGGTGCAGGTGCCCCGGGTGGTGCCCCCGCAGGTGGCTTCCGTGGACGCCCAGGTGGCGGCGGTGGCGGCGGCGGCCGTCCCGGTCAGCGCGGTGGCGCGGCGGGTGCGTTCGGTCGTCCCGGCGGCGCGGTCCGCAGGGGCCGCAAGTCGAAGCGGGCAAAACGCGCCGAGTACGAGAACATGCAGGCGCCGGTCGTCGGTGGCGTGCGGTTGCCGCACGGCAACGGCGAGACCATCCGGCTGGCCCGCGGCGCGTCGCTCGTCGACTTCGCCGACAAGATCAACGCCAACCCGGCCTCGCTGGTGCAGGCGCTGTTCAACCTCGGTGAGATGGTCACGGCCACCCAGTCGGTGGACGACTCGACGCTGGAGCTGCTCGGCAGCGAGATGAACTACGTCGTGCAGGTCGTGTCCCCGGAGGACGAGGACCGCGAACTGCTCGAGTCGTTCGACCTCACCTACGGCGAGGACGAGGGCGGCGAGGAGGACCTCGAGTTCCGGCCGCCGGTCGTCACCGTCATGGGTCACGTCGATCACGGCAAGACCCGCCTGCTGGACACCATCCGCAACGCCACCGTCCGCGAGGGCGAGGCCGGCGGCATCACCCAGCACATCGGTGCCTACCAGGTCGCCGTCGAGCACGACGGCAACGAGCGTCCGATCACCTTCATCGACACCCCCGGTCACGAGGCGTTCACCGCCATGCGTGCCCGCGGTGCGAAGGCCACCGACATCGCCATCCTGGTGGTGGCTGCCGACGACGGCGTCATGCCCCAGACGGTGGAGGCCATCAACCACGCGCAGGCGGCCGACGTGCCGATCGTCGTGGCGGTCAACAAGATCGACAAGGAGGGCGCCGACCCGGGCAAGATCCGGGCGCAGCTCACCGAGTACAACCTGGTGGCCGAGGACTTCGGTGGCGACACCATGTTCGTCGACATCTCCGCCAAGCAGGGCACCAACATCGACGCGTTGCTCGAAGCGGTGCTGTTGACCGCGGATGCCACGCTCGACCTGCGGGCCAACCCGGACATGGAGGCCCAGGGCGTGGCGATCGAGGCGCACCTGGACCGCGGTCGCGGCCCGGTGGCCACGGTGCTCATCCAGCGCGGCACGCTGCGCGTCGGCGATTCGATCGTGGCGGGCGACGCCTACGGTCGCGTCCGCCGCATGGTCGACGAGCACGGCGAGGACGTCGAAGAGGCGCTCCCGTCGCGTCCGGTCCAGGTCATCGGCTTCACGTCGGTGCCGGGTGCCGGTGACAACCTCCTGGTAGTCGACGAGGACCGGATCGCCCGTCAGATCGCCGACCGGCGCAGTGCGCGCAAGCGCAACGCGCTGGCCGCGCGGAGCCGCAAGCGCATCAGCCTGGACGATCTGGATGCCGCGCTGAAGGAGACCAGCCAGCTGAACCTGATCCTCAAGGGCGACAATTCCGGCACCGTGGAGGCGCTGGAGGAGGCCCTGCTGGGGATCGACATCGGCGACGAGGTCGAGCTGCGCGTCATCGACCGCGGTGTCGGTGGCGTCACCGAGACCAACGTCAACCTGGCATCGGCCTCGAACGCGATCATCATCGGCTTCAACGTCCGAGCGGAGGGCAAGGCCACCGAGCTGGCCAACCGCGAAGGCGTCGACATCCGGTACTACTCGGTGATCTACCAGGCCATCGACGAGATTCAGGCCGCGCTCAAGGGCATGCTCAAGCCGGTCTACGAGGAGAAGGAGCTCGGCCGCGCCGAGATCCGGGCGATCTTCCGGTCGTCGAAGGTCGGCAACATCGCCGGCTGCCTCGTCACCTCGGGCATCATCCGCCGCAACGCCAAGGCGCGCCTCATCCGCGACAACGTCGTGGTGGCCGAGACGGTCACCATCTCGTCGCTCAAGCGGGAGAAGGACGACGTGACCGAGGTCCGCGACGGTTATGAGTGCGGTCTGACGCTGACGTACAACGACATCAAGGAAGGCGATGTCATCGAGGCGTACGAGCTCGTGGAGAAGGCCCGCGCGTAATGGTCGACGTTGGACGTGCTCGCAAGCTCTCCAAGCGCATCGCCACCGTGGTGGCCTCGGCGATCGAGTTCGAGATCAAGGATCCCCCGTTGGCCTTCGTGACCGTCACGGACACGAAGGTGACGGGTGACCTGCACGACGCCACGATCTTCTACACGGTCCGCGGCGAGACGCTGCAGGACGAACCGGACTACGCCGGTGCGGCGGCCGCCCTGGAACGCGCGAAGGGAACATTGCGCACCAGGGTGGGCGCGGCCACCGGTGTGCGGTTCACGCCCACGTTGACGTTCGTCCTGGACAAGGTGCCCGACACCGCTGCCCACATGGAGGATCTGTTGGCGCGCGCCAGGCAGGCGGATGCCGACCTGGCGCGGATTCGGCAGGGTGCCACGCCGGCTGGCGAGGCGGACCCGTACCGTGTCTCTGGGGCGGAGGAAACCGGCGGGGAGCCAGACGACGAGCTCGACCGTGAGGACACCTATGACCGCGATCGACCCGAAGACTGAGGTATCTGGGTCATCGATGCGCGTCGATGGTCGAGGAGCTGCACAGCTGCTCGACGCGGCGGATTCGGTCAGCGTGGTGTGCCACGTCTTCCCCGATGCGGACACCATCGGCGCGGGGCTGGCATTGGCGCTCGTCCTCGAGGCGGCCGGCAAGCGAGTCGAGGTCGGCTTCGCGACGCCGTCGGTGCTGCCCGAATCGCTGCAGTCGCTGCCCGGTGGTCACCTCCTGGTCGACCCCGAGGACATGCGTGACGACAGCGACCTGGTCGTGACGGTCGACATTCCCAGCCTCGACCGGCTGGGAACGCTGCGGGCGCTGGCCGACGCGGGCCACGAGGTGCTCGTCATCGACCATCACGCGTCGAATCAGCTGTTCGGCACCGCCAACTACGTCGACCCATCGGCGGACTCGACGACGATGCTCGTCGCCGAGTTGCTAGACACCTGGGGCAAGCCGCTGGACGAGCCGGTGGCGCACTGCCTGTACGCGGGTCTGACCACGGACACCGGTTCGTTCCGCTGGGCCAGTGCCCGTGCGCACCGGTTGGCGGCGCGACTCCTCGAACTCGGGGTCGACAACGCATCGATCAGTCGCACGCTGCTGGACACTCACCCGTTCTCCTGGCTCTCGATGCTGTCGCGCGTGCTGTCTTCGGCGCAGCTGCTGCCCGCCGCCGTCGACGGCCGTGGTCTGGTGTACGCCGTCGTGACACATCGGGAATGGTGCGACGCGCGGCCCGAGGAAGTCGAGAGCATCGTCGACATCGTGCGCACCACCGCCCAGGCCGAGGTGTCCGCGGTGTTCAAGGAGATCGAGCCGCAACGGTGGTCGGTGTCGATGCGCGCGAAGTCGCAGGTCGATCTGGCCACCGTCGCCAGCGCCTTCGGTGGTGGCGGGCACCGGCTGGCGGCCGGTTACTCCGCGATCGGGCCGGCGGACGTCGTGGTGAAGGCGTTGACGGATGTACTCGGCTGATACCCCGGTCGTGACGGCCCCCGCCGCCGAGCACCTTGGCTGAAGCGGCCCAACCGGTTGCGGCGACGGGCCGCCGCATCGCGGGCCTGGCCCTGCCGGCACTGGGTGTGCTCGCCGCCGAACCGATCTATCTGCTGTTCGACCTCGCCGTCGTCGGACGTCTCGGCGCGCTGGCCCTGGCCAGTCTGGCGATCGGTGGGCTGATCCTGTCGCTGGTGTCCTCGCAGCTGACGTTCCTGTCCTACGGGACGACGGCGCGGGCCGCGCGGTTCTTCGGGCCCGGCGACCGGGCCGCCGCGGTCGGTGAGGGCGTGCAGGCCACCTGGCTCGCCGTCGGGCTGGGGACGCTGGTCGTGCTGATCGTCGAGGCCGCCGCGGTGCCGATCCTGGTGGTGATCGCCGATGGCGGTGAACTCGCCGATACCGCACTGCCGTGGCTGCGCCTGGCGATCCTCGGTGCACCTGCGATCCTGATCTCGTTGGCGGGCAACGGCTGGATGCGTGGCGTCCAGGACACCGCGCGACCGCTGCGGTACGTCGTCGCCGGCTTCGCGCTGTCCGCGGTGCTGTGTCCCACGCTGGTGTTCGGCTGGCTGGGCCTGCCCCGGCTGGGGTTGAGCGGATCGGCGGTGGCCAACCTGACCGGGCAGTGGATCGCGGCGTTGCTGTTCTGCCAGGCGCTGCTGGCCGAGCGCGTGTCGCTGCGGCTGAACCTGGCGGTGCTGCGCGCGCAGGTCGTGATGGGCCGCGACCTCGTCGTGCGCACGCTGGCGTTCCAGCTGTGCTTCGTCTCGGCCGCCGCGGTCGCCGCCCGATTCGGCGCGGCCGCGGTCGCCGCCCATCAGGTAGTGCTGCAGCTGTGGAGTTTCCTTGCACTGGTGCTGGATTCGCTGGCGATCGCGGCGCAGTCGCTCGTCGGCGCAGCCCTTGGCGCCGGCCAGCTGGCGCATGCCAGATCGGTCGCGTGGCGGGTGACGATCTTCTCGACCGTCGCGGCGGCGGTGCTCGCCGCGGTCTTCGCGGCCGGGTCGTCGGCGTTCCCGCGGCTGTTCACCTCGGACCACTCGGTGCTCGACGTCATCGGGGTGCCGTGGTGGTTCCTGGTGGCACAGTTGCCGATTGCCGGGGTGGTGTTCGCCCTCGACGGGGTGCTGCTCGGCGCGGGAGACGCGAAGTTCATGCGCAACGCGACGCTGGCGAGTGCCCTCGTCGGGTTCCTGCCGCTGATCTGGTTGTCGTTGATCCTGCGCTGGGGCCTGCTCGGCATCTGGGCCGGTCTGACCACGTTCATGGTGCTGCGGCTGGCGTTCGTGGGGTGGCGGGCGCTATCCGGCCGCTGGCTGATCCCCGGGACGAGTTGAAGCTCAGCCGCCGCGAGCCGAGATGAGCTGTGCCAAGTTCGCCAGGCCCTGTTCCTGGGCCTGCTGCA
Source organism: Mycolicibacterium sichuanense (assembly GCF_033741125.1). Lineage (NCBI taxonomy): Bacteria > Bacillati > Actinomycetota > Actinomycetes > Mycobacteriales > Mycobacteriaceae > Mycobacterium > Mycolicibacterium sichuanense. Next base: position 1,399,102 of record NZ_JAWQPU010000001.1, read on the forward strand.
GGGCGGCCGGCAGGGGAGCGCGGATCTCGGCCATCACCTCGTGGTCGAGGAGCTCCTGGAGGCCCTGCTGCCGCGGGCTGCGGCCAGCTTGATTGTCGAGCTCGCGCAGGCCCGCGGGCGTCGAGTAGTCGTACAGTTCGCGCTCGACGTCGCGGGCCGGGTCGGCGTCGATGCCGCCGGGCTTCCAGTGCGAGTACACCCCGAACTTTGCGTCCGGGGTGCGCACCGCGACGATGTGGCTGGGCGCCGACGTGGGCACCTCACCGAGGCCGGTGGTCGGTCTGAGCATGGCCGGCATGCCCCGTGAGGACATCATCGTCGCCATCTCCTCGACGGAGATGTCGTCGGTGACGTGCGCGATCCAGGGGCGGCCGGGTGCCGTCGCGTGCTCGGCGATCGCGGCGAGGTCGGCGCGGCCCTGCAGGTGCGCGAACCGGGCGTCGCTGCGCCAGCCGTTGCCACCGGTTCCGATCGTCAGCAGCAGCGGGGCGAGGTCCGCGCTCGAGGTCAGCTGGGTGCGGACCGATCCGGGGTCGGGGGTGAGCCGACCCGACGGGTCCCGGACGTAGAGCGGTACCCGGATCGCCTCCTCGTAGATGGCGGCCCCCTTGCCGCGCATCCCGTGTGAACCGCCGTACTCGCCGTGGTCGGAGGTGAAGACGACGACGGTGTTGCGGTCGATCTCGGGACGCGACGCCAAGGTGTCCAGCACCCTGCCGATCTGGGTGTCGACCTGCTGCTGCAGCCACAGGTACACGTCGAGACCGCGAGCCCAGGGCTCTTCGACGTCCGGGCCGGTGAACGGCAGCCGGCCGGCCATCAGGGGTGCGATGAAGTCCACGTAGTCGATCTGCAGCTGCGGCTTGCCGCGGCGCGCCAGCTCCTCGGGTGTCTCGAAGTTGGCCGGCTTGGCGTCGAACACGCGCGGAACATCCTGCGGCAGAGGAACTTTGGGCCACCACATGATGTCGTGGGGATTGACCAGTGACACCGTCGTGCACCACGGACCGTCGGCGGCGTGCCCGTCGAACCACTCGACGAACTGGTCGGTGATCCCGGGATCCTTCTGCAGCCCCTGGTTGGGTGCGCCGTTGGGGGAGGGGTACGTGCCACCTCCGAACCCGTGGGCATCGAGGCCGTCGGGCGTCGTGTCGGCGGCGGCGCCGAGATGCCACTTGCCCCACCACCAGGTGCGGTAGCCCCGTTCGCGCAGCATCGTGCCCCACGTTGGAAACTGCGGGGCGAGGCTGGATTCGGTGGGCCCCTCGCCGGTGTAGAGGCACCCGGTCTGGTGGGAGTAGAGCCCCGTCGTCATCACTCCCCGCGACGGCGTGCACGCGTTCGACGCGGTGTAGTGCCCGCCGAAGGAGACGCTGGCGGCCCGCAGGCGGGCGAGGTTTGGCAGCAGCGCGTCCAGCTCGTGGGTTGCGGGGAACCACTGCGGGGCGCGCATCTGGTCGACGACGACCACCAGGATGTTGGGCCGGCCACCTGCCAGCAAGATCCCGCGTCTGGTCGTCGGCACCCCGTCATGTTAGTTGCCCTAGCCGACGGCGCCGTCAGGTCAGCGGCCGACCGCCGTGACGAGCAGGACCCCGCCCAGCAGCGTCGCGACGAGGAGCACCACCAATCCCGTGATGGGCCAACCGAACATCGTCCTGCGCGCCAGGGCCGACACCAGTACACCCACCCCTGCGACGAGGACCGCGGCGACGATGCCGCCCCACGCGACGGCGTAGGCCAGCCCGATCAGCGCGACGCTGCACCGATCCGACGAGCACGAATCGGTACCCATCGCCGCGAACATGGAAACGACGAAGGCCGCCGCACACGACAGCAGCAGCACGACGCTCAAGACGGGTGTCAGCACCAGGTCCAGCGTGCTGAATGGGCGCGGTGCGGCAACGGGCACGTCGCGCTCGGGCGGCGGAATGCTCATCGTTTCAACGGATCTGCGCGCGGCCGCGTTCGATCACCGTTGACCTGCTTGCCGCGACGTCGTCCCCCGAGGTGGCCTGCATCCAGCGTCGTGCCGACGCCGCCTCCAGCCACAGCCCGGCGCCGGTCTGCTGCTCGTCGATGCGGTGATAGGAGTCGAGTAGGGCGCGCACGGCCCTCTGGTCGTTGCCGACGATGGTCGCGGCGACGCGCCGGGCCGTCGCCAGCAGTTGGTCGTGGGGGACCACCTCGGTGACCAACCCGGCCCGCAGGGCGTCCTCGGCCGACAGGTAGTCCCCGGTCAGACTCATGCGCCGGGCCAGCCCCACGCCGACCTTCTGCGGCAGCCGCACGCTGAGCCCCCAGGTGGGCAACAGACCGACGCGGGCGTGAGTGTCGGCGAAGCGCGCGTTCTCGGAGGCGATCAGGATGTCGCAGTACAGCGCCAACTCGAGGCCACCGGTGACCGCGGCGCCGTTGATGGCGCCAATCACCGGTTTGGTCATGGCCGGCCACTTGGGCGAGATGTCGGGCAGTTCGGTGGTGTCTCCGAGTTCCTTGAGGTCCAGACCGGCGCAGAACACGGGATCGGCACCGGTGAGGATGACGACGTCGACGCCGTCATCGGTCTCCGTGTCGTGCAGGGCGGCGAAGAACCGTTGCCGTAGAGCGCTGGACAGTGCATTGCGGGCCTGCGGGCGGTTCAGGGTCAGCGTGCGGATGCGATCGGTGGTGTCGACCGCCAGGACGTCTGCTTCGGTGCTCGGCATCGCAACACCGTATCCACCTATGGTGAAGGCATGTGCCGGAACATCACCGAGTTGCGCGGCCTCGAACCCGCGGCGACCGACGAGGAGATCGAAGCCGCCGCGCGGCAATACGTGCGCAAGGTCAGCGGCGTCACCCGCCCGACCGCGGCCAACGCCGAGGCCTTCGAGGCCGCGGTCGCCGAGGTCACCGAAACCACCACGCGCCTGCTGAGGGCGCTCCCGCCGCGGCGGCAGCCGCCGAAGACGGTGCCGCCGCTGCGCCGCCCGGAGGTTCGGGCCAGGCTCTCGGCGACGTGAGCACCGCCCTCAAGGAGTGGAGCGCAGCGGTCCACGCCATGCTCGACGGTCGCCAGACCGTACTGCTGCGCAAGGGGGGCATCCACGAGAAGCGCTTCGACCTCGCCGCCGGTGAGTTCGTGTTCTTTCCAACCGTGGCGCACGGGCACGCCGAACGCGTCCGGCCCGAGCACCGCGACGTGCTCGCTGCCGCGGCACTCGACAGCACCGACGAGCGCATCGTCGTGCGTGCCGGGGCCAGGGTCGTCGCCGCGGTGGCGGTCAACCGCCCCGAGGGGCTCGCGGAGCTGGCCGACACGCACATTTGGACTGCCGAATCGGTGCGCACCGAGCGGCTGGACTTTCGACCGCGACACCAGCTGACGGTGCTGGTGGTGCAGGCCCGGCCGTTGGTCGAACCGATGGTGCTGCAACGAACTTCGGCGTTCGCGGGATGCAAGAGCTGGGTCGAGCTGCCGCTCTCGCCGGCCTGGGCCGACCCGGTGCACGATGATGCCGCCATCGCCGAGATCGCCAGGCGGGTGGCGGCCTCAGTCGGCTGACGGTGGTTGGGGCCCGGCCGGCAGCACCAGCCGGGACACGCCACCCGCGCCGTGGTGCACGGTGTGCCGGGCGGGCCTGGTGGTCGCGCCGGAGACCGGAGGCTCGTCGGTACCCAGATTGCGGGCGAACCGAGGATGCGACCCTCCGGCCACCAGCACCCGTAGCCGGTTGCCGGCACGGAACCGGTGGGCGACGGCGTCGAGTTCGAGCCGGACCACCCCGTGATCGGTGGTCAGCCGCACGAAGCCATCGCTGACGTTGGTCGAGTGGCCGTCCGGGGTGACCTCGCCGAGCCGGACGAACACGTCGTTGTTCGGGTTGTCGCAGGCGTGGCTGAGCTCCGCCACCGGGTTGCCGACGACGTAGAGGTCGGCCGGCAGCGGGTCGCTGGTGTAGTCGACGACGTCGGCGCGCAGGGCCAGGCGGGTGTCGTCGCGGTATCCGCCCTCGGGGGACAGCAGCCGGCCACCGATGGTGGGAGTGGGGTCGGTCGGGTCGAAGGTGAAGTGTGACGGCGCCCCATCGGCGCCGGGCTCGGTCTGCGAAAGCCGGTGTGCCGGTTGCAGATACCACACCAGCCGGGGCATCGTCGGGGGCCAGTCGCCGAGTTCGAGCCAGTCGCCGTGGTTGACGTAGGCGCGCACCGGGCTGCGGGGCGCGGCAGGTCGGCCGCCGAGATGGGTGTCGAGCCACGCCAGCGACTCGCGGAGCACGGCGGGCGCCCCCTTGGTCATGACCTCGGTGTGCGTCCACGGGCCGACGGTCAGGGCGGTGGTCACGCCGCGGCCGCGCAGGTGCTGGAACTGGGCGAGGGTCTGCTCGAGGAACAGGTCCTGCCACCCGCTGACGAGCAGTACCGGGACGTCGACCCGATCGAGCGCCTCGGTGAGCCTGAGCGGCGTCCAGAACGGGTCGGTGACGTCGGGGTGCTCGACCCATGACTCCCACCAGGGTGCTCCGGCGCCGAGCAATGCCCGGCCCGCCGCGCCCATCGGGATCTGGTTGGCGGTCTGGGCCACCCGCCGGCGGGCGCGGCCCTGTCGAAGCTGGCCGAGCAGTCGGTTGCCGTCCTCCTGACGGGCGACCATCTGGCTCCAGCCCAGGAAGTCGTTGAGGCTGAACGACCCGGTGCCCCAGGACGAGGCACTGAAGTCGTGGGGGCCGACGGTGATGATCGCCGCCGTCAGCTCGGGCGGCGGGTCCATCAGCATGGCCCACTGCGTGAACCCGAGATAGGACAGCCCGATCGTGGCGAACGAGCCGGTGAACCACGGCTGGTCCCGCAACCAGGCAGCGGTGTCGGCGCCGTCGGCCACCTCGTGGATCATCGGCGTGAACTCACCGCCGGATCCGAATGTGCCTCGCACGCTTTGGATCACGACGTGATAGCCCCGCGCCGCGTAGACGCTGCCGAATAGGCTGGAGAAGGGAAAGCCGCGGCCGTAGGGCGAGCGCACCAGCAGGGTGCCCGCCGGCGCGGTGGTGGCGGGCACGTAGTGGTCGGCCACCAGGTCGACGCCGTCGCGCATGCGGACGGGCAGCCCGCGGCGCACGGTGTAGTCCGTCGTCGGGGCCGGCAACTTCAAGATCCGGCTCAGGGCATGGGACGCGACGCGCTTGGCGCTCATGGAGGAAGCCACGCCCTGCACGTTACGCACACGCGGCGCGGGGGAGCGGCGTCAGAACTTGTAGTACGGCACCAGCTGCTGAGCGCGCTGGAGGTTGGTCTGCATGCAGTCGACGTCGTCGGCGCTGTAGACCGGGGCGTAGAACAGCGATTGCTGCAGCACGCCGTAGCTGGTGTCGAACGCGATCATGCAGCTGAACCAGAACCGGTTGTTGCGGTCCGACGGCTTGAGGATCCAGTACTGCGCGGCCCGATGGCCGGCGATGTCCATCTCGACGGCGTCGGCGGGCAGGGTCTGCTCGTAGGTTCGCCAGACGATCGCCTCGACGGCCATCTGATAGTTGCCGGCGTCGAAGTGGCACCGCAGGCCGTCCTCCGGCTCGGGCGGGGTGAAGCCGAGTCCGATGCCGTCGATGACGTCGATGGGGATGTCCTGGCACGGGTCGAACGGTCGCGGATCGGTGGTTTCGATCACTGGCCACTTGATGCTGCTGGACACCCCGGACAGAGGTGCGGACGTGGATCTCAGCTCCACCGACCCTGCCTCGGGAGCGGCCGCCGGCCCGGTCTGCCAGACGATGGCGACCGCCGTGATCAGGGCACACATGGCTGACAGCAGGCGCATCTTGCCGAACATGGCACCCCTCTTGCGCTCGTTGTCCATTGCCGGGAGTGTACAAGTGCCCGCCCGCCGTCCGGACCGAAAAGCAGAACATGTTCTAGTTGCCGGGCGCTGGGTCGATCGGGACGCACGTAGGCTGGTCGGTTGTGTCGTCGTCGAATGATTCCGGGCCGCCTCGAGACCACCGGCACCCCACGCTCTGGGCGATCAGTGACCTGCACATCGGTCATACCGGCAACAAGCCCGTCACCGAGTCGCTGCATCCGTCCTCGCCGGACGACTGGCTGATCGTCGCTGGCGACGTCGCCGAACGGACCGACGAGATCCGGTGGTCGCTGGATCTGCTGCGCAAGCGGTTCGCCAAGGTGATCTGGGTGCCCGGCAACCACGAGTTGTGGACCACCTCGAAGGACCCGATGCAGATCTTCGGGCAGGCCCGCTACGAGTACCTCGTCGACATGTGCGACGAGATGGGCATCGTCACCCCCGAGCATCCATTCCCGGTGTGGAACGACGAGGGCGGCCCCGCCACGATCGTCCCGATGTTCCTGCTCTACGACTACACCTTCCTGCCCGAGGGCACCGCGACCAAGGCCGAGGGTCTGGCCCTCGCTCGCGAGCGCAACGTCGTCGGCACCGACGAGTTCCTGCTGTCCGCCGAGCCGTACGCCACCCGTGATGCGTGGTCGCGCGACCGCGTCAAGCAGACCCGCGACAAGCTCGAGGATCTGGACTGGTTGACCCCGTCGATCCTGGTCAACCACTTCCCGCTGGTGCGCGAGCCCTGCGAGGCCATGTTCTACCCCGAGTTCGCCATGTGGTGCGGCACCACCGCCACCAAGGACTGGCACACCCGCTACAACGCGCTGTGCTCGGTCTACGGTCACCTGCACATCCCGCGCACCACGTGGTACGACGGCGTGCGCTTCGAGGAAGTGTCCGTCGGATATCCCCGAGAGTGGCGGCGCCGCAGGCCATATCGGTGGATGCGCCAGATCCTGCCCGATCCGAAGTACCCCCCGGGCTATCTCAACGACTTCGGCGGTCACTTCGAGATCACCCCGGAGATGCGGGTCAATGCCGAGAAGATGCAGGAGCGGATCAGGAGCAGGCGAGGATGACGGGACGGTTGCTGTCCGGGGTGCTGCCCGACGTCGTGGCCTCGGCCGAGCTGTACGGTGACGCTCCCGACCTGACCCCGCTGCCGGAGGAGGAGCCCTTCATCGCCCGCGCGGTGGCCAAGCGCCGCAACGAGTTCGTCTCCGCACGGTATTGCGCGCGCCTGGCGCTCGGCGAGCTCGGTCTGCCGCCGGCCCCGATCCTCAAGGGCGACAAGGGTGAACCGTGTTGGCCCGACGGGGTGGTCGGCAGCCTGGCACACTGTGACGGCTTCCGCGGCGCGGTCGTCGGCCGGGCGGACCAGGTGCGCTCGGTCGGCATCGATGCCGAACCCCACGCCGTGCTGCCCAGCGGCGTGCTCCCAGCCATCAGCCTGCCCATCGAACGGCACCAGATCGCGGCGCTTCCCGGCGGTGCCCACTGGGACCGAATTCTGTTCTGCGCCAAGGAAGCCACCTACAAGGCGTGGTTCCCGCTGACTCACCGGTGGCTTGGCTTCGAGGATGCCCACATCACCTTCACCGTGGACGGTTCCGGCACCACGGGCGGCTTCCGCTCGCAGATCCTGATCGATCCCGCCGCCGAATCCGGCCCGCCGCTGACGGCGCTGTCGGGTCGGTGGTCGGTCGCCAAGGACCTGGTGCTCGTGGCGATCGTGCTGTGACCCGCGAACCGGTCCAGCCCGGCCTGGTCATCGTGGACAAGGCTCCGGGGATGACGAGCCACGACGTCGTCGGCCGCTGCCGCAGGCTGTTCGGCACCCGAAAGGTGGGCCACGCGGGCACGCTGGACCCGATGGCCACCGGCGTGCTGGTGGTCGGCATCGAACGGGCCACCAAGATCCTCGGCCTGCTGACCGCGACCGAGAAGTCCTATTCGGCCACCATCCGGCTGGGCCGGACCACGTCTACCGAGGACGCCGAAGGCGAAGTGCTGCATACGACTTCGGCCAGTCACGTCACCGACGACGACGTCGAGCGCGCGGTGGCCGCGCTGCGCGGCGAGATCGACCAGATCCCGTCGGCCGTCAGCGCCATCAAGGTCGGCGGTCAGCGGGCCTACAGGCTGGCACGCGAGGGCAAGACCGTCGAGCTGGCCGCGCGACGGGTGCGCATCGAGCGCTTCGACGTGCTGGCGGTGCGACGCGCACCCGACGGTCTCGTCGACGTCGACGTCGAGGTGGACTGCTCGTCGGGCACCTACGTCCGAGCGCTGGCGCGCGACGTCGGAGCGGCCCTCGGCGTCGGGGGACACCTCACCGCACTGCGGCGCACCAGGGTCGGCCGCTACGGGCTGACCGAGGCGCACACCCTGGACCAGCTGGCCGACGCACCGCGGCTGAGCCTCACCCTCGACGAGGCCTGTCTGCTGGGCTTCCCGCGGCGTGAACTCACCGACTCCGAGGTGGAATCGGCCGCGAACGGTCGGGCCCTGGCGCCCTGCGGAATCGACGGGGTCTACGCCGCCACCGCATCGGACGGCCGGGTGATCGCGTTGCTGGCCGACGATGGCGCGCGGACCAGATCGATCGTCGTGATCCGCCCGTCGACGCTGTCCTAGCTGGCGGTTAGACCACCCAAATCGCTTCTGCCGCAGGGTGTCCCAGGTCGACGGTGCTCTCGCGCCGGTTGGCGGGCGCTCCCGCGGTCTCGACGGCGACGGAGATCATGCCGGCAAAGTCGCGCCGGGCCACCACCCGCACGCGCGAGTCCAGGCTGATTCCCACGCTGTCGAAGTACCGCAGCATCTCCGGGTCGGCGTCGGAGATGCGCGCCACGGTTCCGGCGTCACCGTTCTCGCACGCCGAGAGCTGGCGCGCCGGCGGCGTGGGCACCCGGCCGTCCGCGGCGGGGATCGGATCACCGTGCGGGTCGCGGGTCGGGTAGCCGAGCTTGGCGTCGATGCGGTCGAGCATGCGGTCGGACACGGCGTGCTCGAGGACCTCGGCCTCGTCGTGCACCTCGTCCCAGCCGTAACCGAGCTCGCGTACCAGGAACGTCTCCATCAGCCGGTGCCGGCGGACCATTGCCAGCGCCGCGGTGCGGCCCGCCGCCGTCAACGTCACCGCGCCGTACTTCTCGTGGTCGACGAGGCCTTGGTCGGCCAGCTTGCGAATCGATTCCGACGCCGTGCTGGCGGACACGCCGATGCGTTCGGCCAGCATCTTCGTGCTCACCTTGTCCACCGACCACTCCTGGGCGGTCCAGATGACCTTCAGGTAGTCCTGTGCGACGGCTGACAGGTCGCGCGGGCCGTCGTCGACGTTCATGAGGTCGAAGTTTAGGCAATCGCCCCGGCAACCGGGGAGCTAGCGCTACCCACGGTCGCGGCGCGTCGTAGGCTGGTCTCGTGCAGCGCTGGCGGGGCCAAGACGAGATCCCCACGGACTGGGGCAGATGCGTCCTCACCATCGGTGTGTTCGACGGCGTCCACCGCGGGCACGCCGAGCTGATCAACCACGCGGTCAAGGCGGGCCGGTCGCGGGACGTGCCGACCGTGCTGATGACGTTCGACCCCCACCCGATGGAGGTCGTCTTCCCGGGCAATCACCCCGCCCAGCTGACCACCCTGACCCGGCGCGCCGAACTCGTCGAGGAGATGGGCGTCGACGTCTTCCTCGTCATGCCGTTCACCTCGGACTTCATGAAGCTCACCCCGGAGCGCTACATCCACGAACTGCTCGTCGAGCGGCTGCACGTGGTCGAAGTCGTGGTGGGCGAGAACTTCACCTTCGGCAAGAAGGCGGGCGGAAACGTCACCATGCTGCGCAAGGCCGGTGAGCGCGCCGGCTTCGCCGTCGAGAGCATGTCGCTGGTCTCCGAACACCACCAGGGCGAGCGCAGTGACGAGACGGTCACGTTCTCGTCCACCTACATCAGGTCGTGCGTCGACGCCGGGGACGTCGTCGCCGCGGCCGAGGCGCTCGGACGGCCGCACCGCGTCGAGGGCGTCGTGGTGCGCGGTGACGGCCGCGGCCGTGGCCTTGGCTTCCCGACGGCCAACGTCGCGCCGCCGATGTACTCGGCCATCCCGGCCGACGGAGTCTATGCCGCCTGGTTCACCGTGCTCGGCCACGGACCGGTGATGGGCACGGTCATCCCGGGGGAGCGGTATCAGGCCGCCGTATCGGTCGGCACCAACCCGACGTTCTCGGGGCGTACCCGCACCGTGGAGGCGTTCGTGCTGGACACCCAGGCCGACCTCTACGGTCAGCACGTCGCGGTCGACTTCGTGGCGCGCATCCGCGGCCAGGAGAAGTTCGACTCGGTCGACGAGCTCGTCGTGGCCATGGAGCGCGACACCGGGCGGGCCAGGACCATCCTGTCGGCGCCCTGACTCGCCAGGCCGCCGGCCCTGCGACGATGCGGGCCACCGGCCGGGAGACGATTCGTTTCCCGCGCTGACCCGCTGTTACACTCTTTCGCGACCCAGCGCGCGCTGCAGTTCGCGGCGGCCGCGCCCCAGTCAATCCTCGCGAACCGATAGATGGAGTAGTCACATGTCGCTCACCACCGAGCAGAAAAAAGAGATCCTCGGCCAGTACGGCCTGCACGAGACCGACACCGGTTCGCCCGAGGCGCAGATCGCGATGCTGACCAAGCGCATTTCGGACCTGACCGAGCACCTCAAGATGCACAAGCACGACCACCACTCGCGCCGCGGCCTGCTGCTGCTCGTCGGCCGTCGTCGTCGCCTCCTGAAGTACATCGCCGCGGTCGACGTGGAGCGCTACCGCTCGCTGATCGAGCGCCTGGGCCTGCGCCGCTGACCCGATTGCGGTCCCGCACCGCTGGCATCGTTGCAGCGTTCTCGATGGTGTCCACGGCCCTAGGTCTGGCGGCGTGTTCCTCCGCGGCCGCCGCCGACCTGCAGGTCGGAGATTGTCTCGACGTCAGCGGGCCGCCGGATCGGCCAGAGACCGCCAAGGTGCGGTGCGGTTCTCCGGAATCCAACTTCAAGGTCGTCGGCATCGTGTCCACCTCGGACCTGTGCCCGTCGGACGTCGACTCCTACTATTCGATGCGTAGTTCGTTCAGCGGATCGGGGTCGACCATCTGCATGGACGTCGACTGGGTGGTCGGGGGATGCATGAGCATCGACCCAGAGCACGACCGGGATCCGCTGCGGGTCGACTGCAACGACGCGTCGGCACCCAACCGCCAGCGGGCCGCCCAGATCATGGCCGAGGTCGCCAACGTCGACCAATGCGCCACCGGAGTCGGCTACGCCTACGACGAACGCCAGTTCACGGTGTGCGTCGAGGACGTGTCGTGAGCCGCTGCCCGTCGGCCCGCCTGCGGGTCGGCTGAGTGCCGCGGTGTAACATGAAGGTGTTTTGAGCCCGTTCGGGCTCGAACATGCGGTGCGGTTCGCGCACATCCGCGTGCACCGTTCCAGTGCGTCACCTCAGGACCCGTCATCACACGGGCGGTCTTCGGTAGTGGCTGCCGGGCCAGCCTCCTCGTCATTGGAGGTGTCCGGCCGCTTCGATCGACGGCCGTCGGGATTACCCGGGTTCATGTGCGTGGCGCACGAAAAGAGTTGGTGCGAAACGGCACCACACGAGAACCAAAGAGGCCTGACACACGTATGTCTGCAACTGAAATAGAAGACGGCGTCTTCGAGAGCACCGCCGTCATCGACAATGGGAGCTTCGGCACCCGCACCATCCGGTTCGAGACCGGTCGGCTGGCCAAGCAGGCCGCCGGGTCGGTCGTCGCGTACCTCGACGACGACACCATGCTCCTGTCGGCCACCACGGCCAGCAAGAGCCCGAAGGATCACTTCGACTTCTTCCCGCTGACCATCGACGTCGAAGAGCGCATGTACGCCGCGGGACGCATCCCCGGCTCGTTCTTCCGTCGTGAGGGCCGTCCCTCCACCGACGCCATCCTGACCTGCCGTCTGATCGACCGGCCGCTGCGCCCGACGTTCGTCTCGGGTCTGCGCAACGAGATCCAGGTCGTCGTGACGGTCCTGAGCCTCGATCCCAAGGACCTGTACGACGTGCTGGCGATCAATGCCGCCTCGGCGTCGACCCAGATCTCCGGGCTGCCGTTCTCCGGCCCCGTCGGCGGCGTTCGCGTCGCCCTGATCGACGGTCAGTGGGTCGCCTTCCCGACCGTCGAGCAGCTCGAGGGTGCCGTGTTCGACATGGTCGTAGCCGGCCGTAAGACGGCCGACGACGTCGCGATCATGATGGTCGAGGCCGAAGCCACCGACAAGGTGATCGAGCTGATCGCCGGTGGCGCGGGCGCGCCGACCGAGGCCGTCGTGGCCGAGGGCCTGGAGGCCGCCAAGCCGTTCATCGCCGTGCTGTGTCAGGCGCAGCAGGAGCTGCACGACGCCGCGGGCAAGGAAACCGCCGACTACCCGGTCTTCCCGGACTACCAGGACGACGTCTTCTACGCCGTGTCCTCGGTGGCCACCGAGGAACTCGCCAAGGCGCTGCAGATCGCGGGCAAGGAAGAGCGCGACGCGCGCACCGACGAGATCAAGGTCGAGGTGCTGAACCGGCTGGCCGACACCTACGCCGGTCGTGAGAAGGAGATCGGCGCGGCGTTCCGCTCGCTGACCAAGAAGCTGGTCCGCCAGCGTATCCTGACCGACCACTTCCGCATCGACGGCCGCGGCATCACCGACATCCGCGCACTCTCGGCCGAGGTCGCCGTCATCCCGCGTGCGCACGGCAGCGCGCTGTTCGAGCGCGGCGAGACCCAGATCATGGGCGTCACCACGCTGGACATGGTGAAGATGGCCCAGCAGATCGACTCGCTCGGACCCGAGACGTCCAAGCGCTACATGCACCACTACAACTTCCCGCCGTACTCGACCGGTGAGACCGGCCGCGTCGGTTCGCCCAAGCGCCGCGAGATCGGCCACGGCGCGCTCGCCGAGCGTGCGCTGGTGCCGGTGCTGCCGAGCGTCGAGGAGTTCCCGTACGCCATCCGCCAGGTGTCCGAGGCACTGGGTTCCAACGGCTCGACGTCGATGGGTTCGGTGTGTGCGTCGACCCTGTCGCTGCTGAACGCCGGTGTGCCGCTCAAGGCGCCGGTGGCCGGCATCGCCATGGGCCTGGTGTCCGACGACGTCGAGGTCGAGGGCGGTGGCACCGAGCGTCGCTTCGTCACGCTGACCGACATCCTCGGTGCCGAGGACGCCTTCGGCGACATGGACTTCAAGTGTGCGGGCACGAAGGACTTCGTCACCGCCCTGCAGCTCGACACCAAGCTCGACGGCATCCCCTCGCAGGTGTTGGCGGGAGCCCTGGCCCAGGCCAAGGACGCCCGCATCACCATCCTCGAGGTGATGGCCGAGGCCATCGACGAGCCCGACGAGATGAGCCCGTACGCACCGCGGATCACCACGATCAAGGTGCCGATCGACAAGATCGGCGAGGTCATCGGGCCCAAGGGCAAGATGATCAACTCGATCACCGAGGAGACCGGCGCGTCGATTTCCATCGAGGACGACGGCACGGTGTTCGTCGGTGCCAGCAACGGCGAGGCGGCTCAGGCGGCGATCGACAAGATCAACGCCATCGCCAACCCGCAGCTGCCCAAGATCGGTGAGCGGTTCCTCGGCACGATCGTCAAGACCACCGACTTCGGTGCGTTCGTGTCGCTGCTGCCGGGTCGCGACGGCCTGGTGCACATCAGCAAGCTGGGCCGCGGCAAGCGCATCGCCAAGGTCGAAGACGTGGTGAAGGTCGGCGACAAGTTGCGCGTCGAGATCGCCGACATCGACAACCGCGGCAAGATCTCGCTGGTGCTGGTGGCCGAGGACGTGGCCACCGAGGCACCCGCTGACGCTCCGGACGCGACGACGGATTCGGGTACCGAAACCGCCGATGCCGCGACAGTCAGCAGCTAAGTTCGTTCGGCGCAGCACACTTCCGGGTGGGCTGCGCGTCGTCACGGAGTTCGTTCCGTCGGTGCGTTCGGCATCGGTGGGAGTGTGGGTGGGCGTCGGGTCACGCGACGAAGGTCAGAGCGTGGCCGGCGCCGCCCACTTCCTGGAACACCTTCTGTTCAAGTCGACGCCGACCCGGTCGGCGGTTCAGATCGCGCAGGCCGTGGATGCCGTGGGCGGTGAACTGAACGCGTTCACCGCCCGCGAGCACACCTGCTACTACGCCCACGTGCTTGACACCGATCTCGAGCTGGCGGTCGACCTGGTGGCCGACGTCGTACTGCGCGGTCGGTGTGCCAGCGACGACGTCGAAGTCGAACGCGACGTCGTGCTCGAGGAGATCGCCATGCGCGACGACGATCCCGAGGACACCCTCGGTGACGTCTTCCTCTCGGCGATGTTCGGTGACCATCCGGTGGGCCGTCCCGTCATCGGCAGCATCGAGTCGATCTCGACGATGACGCGGACCCAGCTGCACTCCTTCCACGTCCGTCGCTACACACCAGAGCGCATGGTGGTCGCGGTGGCGGGCAACGTCGACCACGACGAGGTCGTCGCTCTGGTCGAGGACTACTTCGGTCCGCGGCTGGTCGAGGGCAACCGACCGGTGGCGCCGCGCAAGGGCACCGGCCGGGTGCCGGGCAAGCCCAGTCTGCAGCTGGTGAACCGGGACGCCGAGCAGACGCACATGTTCCTCGGCGTCCGGACCCCCGGTCGGCACTGGAAGCACCGGTGGGCGCTGTCGGTGCTCAACGGTGCGCTTGGTGGCGGCCTGAGTTCGCGTCTCTTCCAACAGATTCGGGAGACCCGAGGGCTGGCCTACTCGGTCTACTCGACCGTCGATACGTTCTCCGATTCTGGGGCATTGTCGGTGTACGCGGCCTGCCTGCCCGAGCGGTTCGACGAGGTCACCCGGGTGGCCTCCGACGTGCTCGCCGAGGTGGCTCGAGACGGGATCACCGAGGCCGAGTGCCGAATCGCAAAGGGCTCGTTGCGGGGTGGGCTCGTCCTGGGCCTGGAGGACTCCGGCTCGCGGATGCATCGCATCGGCCGCAGTGAATTGAACTTCGGCGAGCATCGCACCATCGACCAGACGCTCGCGCTGATCGACGCCGTCACCCTCGATGAGGTCAACGCCGTGGCCAAGCAGCTGCTGAACCGGCCCTACGGCGCGGCCATCCTCGGCCCGCATCGCTCGAAGAAGTCACTGCCGCAAGCACTTCGCGGCATCGCGGGCTAGCCCTACAGATCCAGGACCAGGTCGCTGCTCGGCTGTGCCGTGCAGATCAGGACCGAGCCGGCGGCGGGTTCCTCCAAAGGCGGCGGCCGGTAGGTCGTGGTGCCGTCGAGCACGTCGGTGACGCACGTGTGGCACACCCCGCTGCGGCACGAGTAGCGGGTGGGGACGTCGCAGGCCTCGGCCAGCTCGAGCAGCGTGCCGTACTCCGGTGCCCATTCGACCGTCAATCCGCTGCGCGAGAACGTGATTCGCGGTCCGTTGCCGGGCGGGCCCGGTGGCTGATGCGGTGGCGGATGTGGTGCGGCGACGATGCCGGGGTTGATGGCCGGCAGCGCGCCGAATAGCTCGACGTGCACGTGGTCGGCGGCGATGCCGGCCGCGGTCAGGGCATCGCGCATCGCCGACATGAAGGACTGCGGCCCGCAGACGTAGGCATCGGTATCCGGTGTCAGGGCCGCCGAGCCGATGACGTCCGCGTTCAGCCGACCGCGGACGACGCCCGCCGCCCCGGGGTCACCCGCGGTGTAGTAGACGTGGCGGTGCGCGTTCGGCAGCTCCGTAAGCAACTCATCGGTCTCCGCGGCGAAGGCGTGGCTCCCGGCGTCGCGGGTGGTGTGAAACCAGTGGATCTCCCGCTCGCTGTGCGCGGCTGCCAGCGCGTGCAGCATCGCCAGGACCGGCGTCACGCCGATGCCTGCCGAGATCAGGGCGACGGGGGTCGCGGCGTCGGTGAGGTAGAAGTCCCCGCGCGGTGCGGCGGCGGCCAGGACCGCGCCGGGTGGCAGGTGGGCGTGCAGCCACCCGCTGACCCGGCCGTGGTCCTCCCGCTTGACGCTGATCCGGTAGCCGTCGGCCGCCGGGTCCGCCGACAGCGAGTAGCTGCGTACCGGGGCCGGGTCGCCGGCGCCGGCGACCTTGACCACCAGGTACTGGCCGGGGCGCGGCCTCGGCAGGGCGCCGCCGTCCTCGGCCTCGAGGTGGACCGACAGCACGTCGGTGCTCTCGATGGTGGTCGCGGTGACGCGGAGGTTGCGAAAACCGCTCCACCCCGGTTCGACCCCGACCGGCGGGGCGGCCGCGTCGGCATCGGCGGCGGCGAGCATCTCGCGGAAGGACTGCTGCCAGCCCGGGCTGAGCGCCGGGACGTCGACGACCTTGCGCAGCAGGTCGGAATCCTTGCCGGGCAGGTAGAGAAGGGCATCGACGTCGGCCACGCTGAGTTCGTGCCGGCCCCGCTGCGTGCGCTCGACGGCGTCCCCGGCGCGGACCTCGCCCTCGGTGATCACCCGCAGGTAGAAGCCCGGCCGGTGGTGGGCCACCAGGAGGTTGGGCATGTCGGGTTCGTCGAGGCGCATGCCGACGCGAAAGCAGGTGACCCGTGGCTGGGTGACCTCGAATTCGGCGTCGCCGATGCGGTATCGGTCGCCGATGCAGACGTCCTCGTCGGTCAGACCTGTGACGGTGAAGTTCTCCCCGAAATGACCGGGCTGCAAGTCTTCTCGGCCCAGGACTGTCCGCCAGTAGTCGTAGGACTCCGTCTGGTAGACCATCACCGCGCGCTGTTCGCCGCCGTGGCCGCCGAGGTCGCCCTGCCCGTCGCCGTCGACGTTCAGCCGCCGCACCATCCTGGGCCCGTCGACCGGGGCCTTGAAGATGCCCGTGTGCACGGTCTGGCCGCGCCATTGGATGTCCGCAGGCATTCCGACGTTCAGCGAAACCAGCACGGCCATGGCGTCCCCCGTCTCGTGAGTGCCCCTGGATTGTCCGGCCATCGGGCGGTCGGTTCAAGGGGCAGACGCACATCGCCCGGCCGACGCGAGGTCAGCCGGGCGATGGAGGGGATTCGCCGTCAGGCGAGGAGATCGGCCGGATCGCTGAAGGGCAGGCCCAGGTCGGAGGCGACCTGCTCGGACAGCAGTGCACCTTCATGGGTCGAAAGGCCCTTGGCCAGTGCGGGATCCGCAGCACAGGCGGCTTGCCAACCCTTGTCGGCGAGCTTGAGCACGTAGGGCATGGTGGCGTTGGTCAGCGCGTAGGTCGACGTGCGCGGCACCGCGCCCGGCATGTTGGCCACGCAGTAGAAGACGGTGTCGTGGACGGTGAACGTCGGGTCGTCGTGCGTGGTGGGCCGGGAGTCCTCGAAGCACCCGCCCTGATCGATGGCGATGTCCACCAGCACGGCGCCGGACTTCATCTGGGCGACGGTCGAATTGGTGACCAGCTTGGGAGCCTTGGCGCCCGGGACCAGCACGGCGCCGATGACCAGGTCGGCCTGCTTGACCGCGTCCTCCAGGTCGAGGCTCGACGAGTAGCGGGTCTCGATGTTGCCGCCGTACTCGGCGTCGATCTTGCGCAGGGTGTTGATGTTCAGATCGAAGACGGTGACCCGCGCGCCCATGCCCTTGGCCACGGCGGCGGCGTTGTCACCAGCCATTCCACCGCCGATCACGACGACGTTGGCCGGCGCGACACCGGGGACGCCACCCATCAGGACGCCGCGACCGCCGTGCGTGCGCATCAGGTGGTAGGCGCCGACCTGTGCGGCGAGCCGGCCGGCGACCTCGCTCATCGGCGCCAGCAGGGGCAGCGCGCCGTCGGCGGTTTGGACGGTCTCGTAGGCAATCGACGTGGTGCCCGATGCCATCAGCGCGTCGGTGCACGGCTTCGAGGCGGCAAGGTGCAGATAGGTGAAGAGCGTCTGGCCCTTGCGCATCCGGCCGTACTCGGCCTCGATGGGCTCCTTGACCTTGAGCAGCAGTTCGGCCTCGGCCCAGACCTCGTCCGCGGTGTCGATCACCTGGGCGCCCGCGGCCTTGAAGTCACTGTCGGAGATGGCGGAGCCCTCGCCGGCACCGGCCTGGACGAGCACCTCGTGACCGCGGCGGGTCAGTTCGGCGACACCGGCCGGCGTGATGGCCACCCGGTATTCGTTGTTCTTGATCTCGGTCGGGATTCCGACGCGCATGACGGCTCCTAAAGTCGTGTTCCGTTGCTGGAAATTGTGAAGATGATTCGGGCGATTGGCAATCAGTTCGATGGTTATTCGTTAACATGCCTCTATGTCAGAACGATCATCGAAGGTGGCCGTGCCCAGGCTCATGCCGCCGAAGGATGTTCGACCGGCCGACCTCGACGAGACCGACCGGCGCATCCTGACCGCGCTGCACGGTGACGCCCGGATCTCCAACAGCGCCCTCGCCGACCTCGTCGGCATCGCGCCATCGACGTGTCACGGCCGGGTGCGACGGCTCCAGGAGATCGGTGTCATCCGGGGCTTCTACGCCGACATCGATCCCGCCGCGATCGGCTTGTCGCTGCAGGCGATGATCTCGGTCAGCTTGCAGGCCAACGCCCGCGGCAAGATCGGCAGCTTCATCCAGAACATCCGCAAGCGTCCCCAGGTGATGGATGTCTACTTCCTGGCGGGTGCGGACGACTTCATCCTCCACGTCGCCGCCCGCGACACCGACGACCTGCGATCGTTCGTCGTGGAGAACCTCAATGCCGATACCGACGTGGCCGGCACGCAGACGTCCCTGATCTTCGAGCACCTGCGCGGAGCCTCACCGCTGTGACCGTCGACGCCGCGCTCGACGAGCTCTACGCTCTTGACCCGGCGGAGTTCACCGCGCGCCGCGGTGAACTGGTCGCCGCAGCGAAGCGGCGTGGGGATGCCGACGACGCGAGGTCCATCGCGGCGGTTCGACGGCCGACGACCGCGGCCTGGGTGGTCAACACGCTGGTGCGGGCCGATGACACTGCCAAGACGAGGCTGGCCGAGCTGGGGGAGCGGTTGCGGGCGGCGCACGCGGCCATGGACGGTGCCCGCATCCGCGAGTCCTCGGCGGCCCAACGCAAGCTCATCGACCAGCTGGTGCGGGCGGGGTTCGACGCCGTCGGAATGGCTCAGCCGTCGGCGGCGCTGCGCGACGACGTGGTGGGCACCTTGCAGGCGGCCGTCGCCGATCCCGACGTCGCTGCCCGGCTGGGCCGCCTGGAGAAGGCCGAAAGATGGTCGGGCTTCGGTGAATTCGGCACGGTGACCGCGGTCGGGCGGGCGCCCACGTCCACGGCGACGTCGGAGGTCGCACGCGCCGCCGCCGATCCTCGGGCGGTCGAGGCCGAGCTCGCGGCCGCGAGGGAACGCGCCGCGTCTGCTCGGCGCGATGCAGACGCAGCCCGGCAGGCGCACGCGGACGCCGTCGACGCCACCGCCGTACAGAAGGCGAAGCTGGCCAAGGCTAGACGCCGCTACGAGAAGCTGCTCGAGTCACTGGACGCCGCGGAGCAGGAGGTGAACGCCGCCGACGAGCGGTTCGCGGCGGCCGAGCAGGCCGAGCGAGCGGCGGCCGATCGGCGCGACGCGGCGCTGTCGGCGGCCACCCTCGCCGAGTCCGAACTCGAGGAACTCGTCGGACGTCAGGCGCCCTGACGGGGCGCCGGTCAGGCTGCGTTGGGCTGCTGTCCCTGTTCGTCCTCGGGTGGGGCGAGGAGGCGTTCGGGGTGGTGGTGGTAGTTGATGCGGGCTTGCCCGATGTCGAGTTGCGGGGGTGGGATCCATTCGGCGACCCCGTCTCTGAGTTGGACCGTCCAGCCGTTGTCGGCGAGGCGGTTGTCGGGGCCGCAGGCCAGGGTGAGTTCGTCGATGTTGGTGTGGGCGCCGGTGGCCCAGCCGTTGACGTGGTGGACCTGGGTGCCGTATCCGGGGACGGTGCAGCCGGGTTTGGTGCAGCCCCGGTCGCGGGCGTGTAGCACGATGCGTTGTCCGACCGAGGCCAGGCGTTTGGTGCGGCCCAGGTAGAGCGGTTGGTGGGTGTGCTGGTCGAAGACGGCCAGGTAGTGGATCGCGTGGGAGGCCATCCGGATCAGGTCGGCCATCGGCAGTACGGACCCACCCCCGGTGACTCCCGAGCCGGCGGCGGCTTCTAGGTCGTGCAGGGTGGTGGAGACGATGACGGTGACGGGTAGGCCGTTGTGCTGGCCGAGTTCGCC